>DATAGZ010000022.1:0-266531 GCA_036263455.1 Dongiaceae bacterium | reverse complement strand
GCTATCCCGGCGGCGCCGTCCTCCCGCTCTACGACGCGCTGTTCAAGCAGAACCGCATCAAGCATATCCTGGTCCGCCATGAGCAGGCGGCGGTCCATGCCGCGGAAGGCTATGCGCGCTCGACCGGCAAGGTCGGCGTCGTGCTGGTGACCTCGGGTCCCGGCGCCACCAATGCGGTGACGGGACTGACCGATGCCCTCATGGATTCAATTCCTGTGGTCTGCCTGACCGGACAGGTGCCGACGCATCTGATCGGCAATGACGCCTTCCAGGAAGCGGACACGACCGGCATCACGCGGCCCTGCACCAAGCACAATTACCTGGTGAAATCTGTCGACGATCTCTCCCGTGTCCTGCACGAAGCCTTCTATGTCGCTCGCACCGGCCGGCCTGGTCCGGTGGTCGTCGACTTGCCCAAGGATATCCAGCAGGCAAAGGGGCTATACGAAAATTTCGCCAATGCGCGACACCGTACCTATCACCCCGCGCATTTGCCAGAAACCGCCGCGGTCGCGCGCGCGGTCGAATGGATTGCACGCGCCAAGCGTCCGATCTTCTACGTCGGTGGCGGTTTGATCAATGCCGGCAGCGAAGCCTGCCGGCTCTTGACGGAATTCATCCATCTCACAGGCTATCCCTGCACACAGACCCTAATGGGACTGGGCGCGTTCCCCGGCAGTAATCCCCTATCCCTCGGCATGTTGGGCATGCATGGCACTTATGAGGCGAACCTCGCCATGCATGGATGCGATCTGATGATCGCCATCGGCGCACGGTTCGACGATCGTGTCACGGGCAAGCTCGCGGGCTTTTCGCCGCACTCCCGCAAGATCCATGTGGATATCGATCCTTCTTCGATCAACAAGAGCGTGGCCGTGGACCTTTCCCTGGTCGGGGATGCAGGCGCGACGCTGCGCGCGATGATCGAAGAATGGAAAGCGCGCGCCTATAAGCCCGACGGGCCGGCCCTCCAATCCTGGTGGGCGCAGATCGAAACGTGGCGTAAACGCGAATGCCTGCGCTATCGTCCCGGCACCGATACGATCAAACCGCAGCAGGCGCTCGAACGCCTGTATCATGCCATCAAAGATAAGGATTTCTACGTCACGACCGAGGTCGGCCAGCACCAGATGTGGGCGGCGCAGTTCTTGAAATTTGAGAAGCCGTATCGCTGGATGACTTCGGGCGGGCTCGGCACGATGGGCTATGGCCTGCCCGCGGCGATGGGCGTGCAGATCGCCCACCCCGACGCCTTGGTGCTCGACGTAGCGGGGGAAGCCTCGATCCTCATGAATATTCAGGAGATGGCGACGCTGGTGCAATATCGCCTCCCGGTCAAGATCTTCATCCTGAACAACCGCTGGATGGGCATGGTGCGCCAATGGCAGGAGCTGCTCCATGGCAGCCGCTATTCCCAATCCTATAGCGAGGCGTTGCCCGATTTCGTCAAGCTCGCCGAGGCCTTCGGCGCAAGTGGCCTGCGGATCGCCACGCCGGCCGAGCTCGATGCGGGCATCGCCGCGATGCTGACAATGCCCGGTCCGGTAATCGTAGATTGCTGCGTCGATGAAAAAGAGAATTGTTTCCCGATGATCCCCTCGGGCTCCGCCCACAATGAAATGCTGCTGGGCCCCGAGGACAAGGCCCGTTCCATCTCAGAGGAGGGCATGGTTCTGGTATGAGCAGCGCCTATCCCATCAATACCCTGCCGCCGAGCGCGGTGCGCCGCCATACGATCGGCATCCTGGTCGATAACGAATCAGGCGTGCTCGCCCGCGTGATCGGCCTTTTTTCCGGGCGCGGCTATAATATCGAAAGCCTGACGGTCGCCGAAATAGAGGCGGAGCGGGGGATTTCCCGCATCACCATCGTGACGAGCGGGACCGAGATGGTGATCGAGCAGATCAAGAACCAGCTGCGGCGGCTCGTGCCCGTCCACAAGGTCCACGATCTCACCCTCGAATCGCCGTCGATCGAGCGCGAGCTGCTTCTTATCAAGGTGGTCGGGCAGGGCGATAAACGTGTCGAAGCCATGCGGATCGCCGACATCTTTCGCGCTCGTGTGGTCGATGCCACGATCGAATCCTTTATCTTCGAGATTACCGGCGCCAGCGAAAAGCTGAATGCCTTCATCGCGCTCATGCGCCCACTCGGCTTGACCGAGATATCGCGCACCGGCATCGTGGCGATTGCCCGGGGCGCCCAGGCTTTTTAACGCAAAGGGGAAGAAATGCGTGTCTATTACGATCGCGACGCCGATCTCAATCTGATCAAGGGGAAAAAAATTGCCGTGGTGGGCTACGGTTCCCAGGGCCATGCCCATGCCCTGAACCTGAAGGATAGCGGGATCCGCGACCTAAAGGTCGCTCTGCGCGCTGGATCGGTCACCGCCAAAAAGGCGGAAGGCGCGAATTTGTCAGTGGTCACACCCGCCGAAGCGGCGCGCTGGGCCGATCTTCTCATGATCCTCACTCCTGATGAGCTGCAGGCCGATCTCTACCGCAACGAGCTTGCGCCCAACATGAGGCAGGGCACGGCGCTCGCTTTCGCGCACGGCTTGAATATCCATTTCAAATTGATCGAGCCGCGCCCCGATCTTGACGTTTTCATGATCGCGCCCAAGGGGCCGGGACATACGGTGCGGTCGGAATATCAGCGTGGCGGTGGCGTGCCCTGCCTGGTTGCAGTGGCGCAGAATGCCAGCGGGACCGCGCTCGAGCTGGCTTTGTCCTACGCGAGCGCTATCGGCGGCGGCCGCTCGGGCATCATCGAAACCAATTTCCGCGAGGAATGCGAGACCGACCTGTTCGGCGAACAGGCGGTGCTGTGCGGCGGCCTCACGGCTCTGATCCAGGCCGGTTTCGATACTTTGGTCGATGCGGGTTACGCTCCCGAAATGGCCTATTTCGAGTGTCTGCATGAAGTGAAGCTGATCGTCGATCTTATCTATGAGGGGGGCATCGCCAATATGCGTTACTCGATCTCCAACACCGCCGAATACGGGGATTACACGCGCGGCAGCCGTGTTATCACCGATGAAACCAGGGCTGAAATGAAGCGCATCCTCGATGATATACAATCGGGCCGCTTCGTGCGCGACTGGGTTGCGGAATGCCAGACGGGCCAACCGAGCTTCAAGGCGATGCGGCGGCGTGCGGGCGAGCATCCCATCGAGCAGGTGGGGGCAAAATTGCGAGGCATGATGCCCCGGATCACCGCGAACCGTCTGGTAGATAAGGCAAGAAATTAATTGAAAAATAAAAGCTTAAAGGATATTTGTCACCTGGATTCTTTGTTTGCGGATATCCACCAGCGCCACGGACCGCCGCCCCAACGTACCATGCCCACGGGCTTCCCCGGCCTCATGCAGATTGTCATGGGGCAGCAGATTTCGACCAGTGCGGCGCGCGCGATCCATGGCCGGCTCGTAGCCCTGCTCGGCAATGAGGTCACGCCCCAGCGCTTCTTGCGGGCGAGCGAGGCGGAGCTGCGCCAAGCGGGTCTCAGCGGTCCCAAGATCCTGCGCTGCCGGACGATAGCGGAGGCGATCGATACCGGCGCCCTCAGCCTCGCCGAGATCGAGGCGATGGACGACGAAGCGGCGATCGAAGCCCTTATCGTGCTGCCGGGGATCGGCCGGTGGAGTGCCGAGATGTACTTGCTTTTCGGCCTCAACCGGCCCGACATCTGGCCGGCCGGCGATCTTGCCATTCAGGTGGCCTTGCAAAAGCTCAAGAGGATGCGGGCGCGACCGGATGAGGCCAAGCTCCGTCAACTCGGGCGCAAATGGCGCCCCTATCGTTCGTTGGCGGCGCGGATGCTGTGGCACGCTTACGGCGCGATGGCGAAGCAGGATAAGATGCTGGTCTAACGGTTTCGCTACCGCCGGGCCGCCGTCTTCGCAGACTCATAATAGAAGCGTGCAGAGCACGTGCCGATTGATCTTTGTCTGTGAGAGATGCCTGGGTCAGAAGCGGGCATGACGTAGAAATAAAGCTAAACCGCCTCGGCACGTGTGGTACTTGAAACCGCGCTGATAATGACTTGGGCGTGGGCGTAAGGATATTCATCCGTCATGGTAAGGTGCAGTACCGCTTGCATGCCGGAAGGGACGAGCCGCTCGAGCCGGTGGCGCGCGCCATTGGAGAGGATCAATGTCGGCTGCCCGCTCGGCAGGTTGACGACACCCATGTCGCGCCAAAATACGCCCTGGTGCAGACCGGTGCCGAGCGCCTTGGCGCAGGCTTCCTTTGCTGCGAAACGCTTGGCATAGGAAGCGGCGCGTGCAGTGCGTGTTTCGGATTTCCGCTGCTCGGTGATGGTGAATATCCGCTGGATAAATCGATCTCCGAATCGGTCTAGGGATTGTTCAATGCGGCGGATGTCAATGAGATCACTGCCCACACCTATAATCATTCCGTATCCCAGCCCCAGAACTTGTTGCGGACCTTATCGTAATATTTCGTCGGATCGTAGAGAGGCACTTTCAGCGCGAGCTGCTTGGCAGTCAAACGCCCCGCCGTTTGCTGCAGATAATAGGCGGCGATCACGACATTCGCCTGATCGGTGACCAAGGCGACCTGTGCGTTGCGTACTTCCTGTTCGGCATCGAAAATATCGAGGACGGTTCGCTGGCCAACCTTCTGTTCTTCAATTACGCCCTCGAGTGCGAGCTGCGCCGATTCGAGCTGCTTGCGATCGGATTCCACGCTGGCGGATGCAGCCCGATACTGGCGCCAGGCGTCGATGGCCTGCTGCACCGACTGGCGTCGGGTTTCCTCGATACGCTCCAGCAATTCGGAATAACGCTGCTTTGCCTGGCGTACGCGGGAATCGGGCGCGCCGGCTTGATAGAGAGGCACGCTCAGGACGCCCATGACCGTCGCTTCATCCTCGACCGTTCCGCGCGTCCGCTGGTCGGCGACCCGACTATAGCTTCCTTCGATGGAGAGCGAGGGAAGCAAGTCGCCGAAGGCGACGTCGATATTTTCTTGCGCCGATTCGGCGCTGTGTCTGGCTGCGACCAGCTCTGGCCGCTGGTCGGCCAGAGCCGCTGCTGCGCTCTCATTCTGCGGCAAGCTCAGGCTGAGCTTCGGCGCATGAACCTGATCGGGCATTTGTCCGATGACTTGCTGGTACTGGGCGCGCGAGAGGGTGAGTTGACCTTCCGCCGCGATCTTCTCGCCCACGCTGCGGGCCAGGCGGGATTCCGCTTCCGACACATCGGTGCGGGTTGCGAGGCCGGCATCGAAGCGCGCGCGCGTATAGTCGAGCTGCTGTTGCAGCACTTCGACATTGCGGCGGTCGACCTCGACGACCTCCTGATCGCGCACGACATTCATATACGCCGTGACGGCCTGGAGCAGGACGGTCTGCTCTGTAGCTTCGAGCTGTGCGCGGCCGGCCAATACCGCTTTTTCAGCCGCTCGCGTGCCCGCCACTGTCTTGAAGCCCTGGAAGATGGGCTGGCTGACCGTAACACCGTAGCTGTTGGGCGTAGTTGTGAGCGACCCGCCTCGCGCGCCAAAGCCGCTCTGACGCGCCGAATCGACGGCATTCTGCCGCTCGAGAAGTTGCCGCGACAAGGCGTTGTCGGGAGTGATGCGGTTGTAACCGCCCTGAACCGAGCCAATGACAGTGGGACGCCAGCCGGACAGCGCTTGGGGTACGCTTTCGTCAGTTTGCCGCAGCTGGGCGCGCGCGGCTTGCAAGGTCGGATTGTTGAGATAGGCTTGGGCGAGCGCGTCCTCAAGCTCGGTCGCGTGGGCCGTGGTCACAACGCATGCCGCAAGGAACGCACAAAGAAATAGGCGGGACAAAATCAAGAAAAGACGAACCCTTTCTCATGGCAAAGTCCAGGGAGCACTGGCGCCCAGGCGTCAAACAACGCGCGGTGCGACCAGTGATTGCCATGCTTGGTATAAAGCGCGCCGCGGCTGACCGTGTCCTCGCGGTGCACAAGCGCAAGCCGCCCTGCTTCATTGAGCTGGTCTCGCCAAACGGGAAGGACGATTTCGGACGCGCCATCGACAAGGATGGCGTCATAGGGCGCATAGCGCGGGCATCCCTCGGCGAGGGATCCTTCCACGGGAACGATCGTATCCATGCCAAGCTGGCGCCAGACAGGGATGCTGCTTTGCAGCGACGCTGCATCGTCGGCCGCGATCACCGTGCCTGCCAGTCGGGAAAGAATCGCCGCTGCGTAGCCAGTCCCTCCGCCCAAGATCATCACAATGTCGTTTTCTGTGACCTGGAGTGCCTGAATCAGACGCGCGAGGATCATGGGTTCGGTGAGGTAGCGCCCGTTGCCAAGCGGCAAATCATCGTCGTGATAGGCCAAATCGCGCAGATGGGCGGGCGCGAAAAGTTCCCGGGGGATTTCCTGGAACGCGGCGATGAGTCGCTCATCGGTTACCTTATTGGTCCGAATTTGACTTTCCACCATCGCCATCCTGGCGTTCCGGTATTTCATCGTGCGTTTATTCCCATGGAATAGTCGGTTCGTTCAGCACTGCTTATAAGCGGGAAAACCGACAATGGCAACTTGACCCCCTCCCGTCAGGGAAGTATGGTCGCGCCCGGTTGGGCCCGGTGGCAGAGTGGCCATGCAGAGGACTGCAAATCCTCGTACGTCGGTTCGATTCCGGCCCGGGCCTCGATCACACCAACCCCAAATCCTTGAGATCCTTGCGCAGGCGGCGGGGCAGATTCTCTTCCTCAAGAAGCAGTCGCCGCGCCGCCTCTTGCCGTGGCAGGTCGGCCGGCGCGTCCTCGTCGGGAAGGTACCGCCAGCCTTGGAAAGGGCGGCGCGGCCGGGGCTCGACCAAGATGACAGTGGGATTATAGACGATCGCGCAGAAACGTTGACCCTCTTTATCCTTGACCTCATCGAGCCGAAGGATGGTGTGGCGGACACGTATCTCGCCATCAATGACCCAGTAGAGCGAGCCGCCCGCGAGGATCTGCTCCGCCCGCTTGGGGTGCTGGCGCGTCCAATGGCTATCTTCACGTCGCACGCCGCGTTTCGCAAGCTTCTCCTCCCATTGCAGCAATTGACGCGGGTGATTTACCCCGACGCAGAGCTTGACTAAATGGAGTGGAGTAGTCTTTGGCTTAGCCATAACGAAACGCGTTCTCCTGGGAAAAAGATGTCCAAAATTCTTGTTATACTTTTAGCTTTTTGCGTGGCCGGCTGCCAAGCCTCGCGGATCGACAATATCTATGTCGATTCGTCGTACACGCCAGACTTCCTGCATCACGTGCCTTACAACCATGCGTTGTGGGCCGAAGTTTCCGGCAATCCCTTCGCCGTGCCGCAGGAGGATTTCTCGACAAAGGTCAACGCCGCGATCCAAGCACCCGGCATCGCTCCCGACCCGCGCAGTCCGTTTCGGATCCGCATGGCTTTTCTGCCCAGGCGCGGCAATCAGCTCGACACGATCTGCACGGCGGAAGGGCAAGCTATGCCTTCATCCATGGGAAAATTTTCCGTCCTTGCGGCATTGTGCTATGGTGGCAAGCTCTATACATATATTAATGCGTCGATCGAGACGGCAACGGGGCCGGATGATCCGCTGTTTATTATGGACATGCGCTACATCGTCATCCGGCTATTCCCCGATTGCGCGTATGGATCCGTTTGTTGAGGCTTTGAAATGAAAATTCTTTCTCGCGGTTTGATGGTCTTATCGCTCGGCCTGTGGCTCGCTTCCTGTGTCCCTGGCAGAATCGACAATGTCTATATCGATGCGAGCTATGAACCGACCTATCTATCCCATGTTCCCTTCTCTCATTCGCTGTGGGCGGTCGTAAGCGGCAATCCTTTCCCGGGCACATCGCCGGTGGCATTTGCAGATTACGTCAACCATGTCATTCAGGCTCCCGGTATCGACCCCGATCCGAACAGTCCGTATCATATGATTTTCGTGTTCAATCGCACATCGGCGGTGCCTTTTACGGAATTCTGCGATGCGCATCCTGGAGCGCCTCTGCCGCCTCCCGCCCGTTTTACCGGCGAAGTTCACGTGGCGGTGGGTATGTGCTGGGGCGGCAAGCTCTATTCTTCGCTGGTCGCGTCGGTAAGCGATATTTCGGATGTGAACGATCCTAAGCTCGCGCAATTCCTGCGGTATCTTACCGTGCGGCTCTTTCCGAACCACAACGCGCAGCACGAGGGGCAGCAGAATTGTGTGCTGGCGCCCAACTGCTAAGCAGCGTACTCCGCTATTTGGTGCCGAAAAGCCGGTCGCCGGCATCGCCCAGCCCCGGCACAATATAGGCACTCTCGTTGAGATGGGAATCGAGCGCCGCAGCATAGATCGGGATATCCGGGTGCTGGCGGGAAAAGGTTCGCACCCCTTCCGGCGCTGCCACCAAAACCATGAGCCGGATGTTCTCGTCCCGAATGCCGCGCCGATTCAATGCATCGATGGCCGCCGACGCCGAATGACCCGTGGCCAACATGGGATCGACAACGATGAAGGTGCGCCCTTCCGGCTCGGGCAGCTTGACGAAATATTCGACGGGCTGCTTAGTGTCGTGGTCGCGATACATGCCAACATGACCCATACGTGCTGAAGGGATAAGCTCCATCAGCCCGTCCGCCATGGTCAAGCCAGCACGTAGAATAGGTACGATCGCCACTTTCTTTCCGGCAATGACAGGTGCATCGAAGCGAGTCAGGGGAGTCTCGATCGCGGTCGTGGTCATCGGCAGGTCGCGGGTGATCTCATAGCCCATCAGCAGGGATATTTCCCGAAGGAGCTGGCGGAACAGGATGGTGGGAGTCTGCCGGTCGCGCATCATCGAAAGCTTATGCTGGATGAGCGGATGACGCAGCACGTGCAGCGTCGCGAATTCGGTCATTTTCCCCCCTTTCACGCCTCGGGCGAAAGGTCTAGACTACGGGATCGATTTTGCCAAGAGTAAGGGAGGAAGCGATGGCCTTGCTTATCAGAGGGGGGATGATCGTCACCGGCGATTCCATGATCCGGGGCGATGTCTACTGCGACCAGGGGAAAATCATCTCAATCGGCGAGGAGCTGGAGACGCCCCACGGCGCGGATGTTATCGATGCGGGTGGACAATATGTCATGCCGGGCGGCATCGATCCGCACACGCATATGCAGCTTCCCTTCATGGGCACGGTAGCGAGCGAGGATTTCTTTACCGGCACGGCGGCGGGACTGGCCGGCGGCACGACCATGATCATCGACTTCGTGATTCCAAATCCGCAGCAATCCCTGCTCGAGGCCTATGCGCTGTGGCGCGACTGGGCGAAGAAGGCCTGCGCCGATTACAGCTTCCACGTTGCGGTGACGTGGTGGAGCGAGCAGGTCTCCCGCGAAATGGGCGAGCTTGCACGCCATCACGGCGTGAACTCCTTTAAGCATTTCATGGCCTATAAAAACGCCATCATGGTGCCTGACGAGAATCTGGTGAAAAGCTTCGCGCGGTGTCTTGAGCTCGGCGCCATCCCCACGGTGCACGCCGAGAATGGTGAGCTCGTCTATCACCTCCAGCGCGAGCTTATCGCCAAGGGAATCACCGGTCCCGAGGGTCACCCGCTTTCGCGTCCTCCCGAAGTGGAAGGGGAGGCGGCCAACCGCGCGATCCGGATCGCCCAGGTCATGGGCACGCCGCTCTACATCGTGCACAATTCCTGCCGGGAATCGGTCGAAGCCATCGCGCGGGCACGTGGCGAAGGCCAGCGTGTCTATGGCGAAGTCCTGGCCGGCCACCTCCTGGTGGATGAATCCGTCTATCGCCACCCCGACTGGAACGTGGCGGCGGCCCATGTCATGAGCCCGCCTTTCCGCTCGAAGGAGCACCAGGCCTATCTGTGGCGGGCGCTGCAATCCGGCACGTTGCAGACGACGGCCACCGATCATTGCTGCTTTTGTGCCGATCAAAAAGGCATGGGCCGGGCGGACTTCACCAAAATTCCCAACGGAACCGGCGGGGTGGAGGATCGCATGGCGGTGCTATGGCATCACGGGGTCAATACTGGCCGGCTTACGCCCATGGAATTCGTGCGCGTGACTTCGACAAATGCCGCGCAGATATTCAATCTCTATCCGCGCAAGGGTTCGGTTTCCGTGGGCGCCGATGCCGATCTGGTCGTCTGGGACCCGGAGGGTACCCGGACTATTTCCGCTCGCACCCATCACCAGAAGGTCGATTACAATATCTTCGAGGGCATGCAGGTACGCGGCATTCCGAGCCATACCATCGCGCAAGGCAAGATCGTGTGGGCCAACGGCGCTCTCACGGTCGAACCAGGCACGGGGCGCTATATCGACCGTCCCTGCTTTCCGCCGATCTATGATGCGGTACGCCGCGCCAACGACCTCCGCCGGAGCCAGCCGGTGGTCCGCCAGCAAGCGGCGGAGTGAAACGGCGCCCGAAGCTCGGACACCACATCAATACATGTGTTGGCCGCCATTGATGGACAGGGTGGAGCCGGTGATGAACCCGGCTTGGTCGTCCACCAGGAAAAGCACGCCGCGAGCGATCTCATCGGCCCTGCCGAGCCGACCAACCGGGACCTTGGCGACGATCTTGGCGAGCACCTCGGGTGGGACCGCTCGAACCATCTCGGTATCGATATAGCCGGGCGCTATCGCATTCACGGTAATACCTTTGGCGGCACCTTCCTGGGCGAGCGCCTTGGTGAAACCATGGATGCCGGATTTGGCGGCCGCGTAATTCACCTGGCCATACTGGCCGGCCTGGCCATTGATCGAGCCGATGTTGACGATGCGGCCGAAATTTCGCTCGCGCATCGAATCGATGACGGATCGGCACATATTGAAACAAGAAGTGAGATTGGTGTCGATGACGGCTTGCCATTGATCGATATTCATCCGGTGCAGCGTCGCATCCCGCGTGATACCGGCATTGTTAATCAGGACGTCGATCGGCCCTAGGTCGGCGACGATCTTGGCCACGCCCTGCTGGCAATCGGCGAATTTGCTGACGTCGAATTTATAGGTCGCGATGCCGGTGCGCGTAGCGAAATCCTTGGCCTGTGCCTCGTTCGCATGATAGACCGAGGCGACTTTATACCCGCGCTCATGCAGAGCGAGCGAGATGGCCTCCCCAATGCCGCGCGTTCCGCCCGTGACGATCGCTACTCTGTTCATAAATTTCCCCCTGACGAATTGTTTATTTATTAGCTGGTGTTAAGAGCGCTCCAGGCACATCGCGATACCCATTCCACCGCCGATGCATAGAGTGGCCAGACCTTTTTTGGCCTTGCGGCGCTGCATTTCGAAAAGCAGCGTGGTCAGCACGCGCGCCCCCGAGGCGCCGATAGGATGGCCGAGCGCGATGGCCCCGCCATTGACGTTGACCCGCGCCGGATCCCAGCCCAGTTCGCGATTGACGGCGCAGGCCTGTGCGGCAAAGGCTTCATTGGCTTCGATGAGGTCGAGATCCTCTGGTTTCCAGCCGGCTTTCTTGAGCGCGGATCTGCTCGCTGGAATTGGTCCTGTCCCCATCATGCTCGGATCCACGCCTTCGGTGGCCCAGGAGACAATGCGCGCGAGCGGCGCCAAGCCGCGCCGTGCCGCTTCGCCTTCTTCCATCAGGACCAGCGCCGCGGCACCGTCATTGATGCCTGACGCATTCCCGGCCGTAACAGTGCCGTCTTTTTGAAAAGCGGGGCGTAGTTTTTGGAGAATGTCGAGGCTGGTGCCGTGCTTGGGATACTCATCTTCTTTGACCGTGACCTCGCCCTTGCGGCCCTTCACAGTGACGGAAACGATCTCCTCGATAAACTTGCCGTTTTTTTGCGCAGCCTCCGCTTTATTTTGCGAGTCCAGTGCGAAACGGTCCTGCTCGTCGCGCGTGATCTGATAGTGACGGGCGATATTTTCGGCAGTGCTACCCATATGGTAGCCATTGAAAGCGTCCCAGAGACCGTCCTTGATCATCGTGTCGATCATTTCGGCGTTGCCCATTTTCACGCCATTGCGCAGGTGGATGCAATGCGGTGCCTGGCTCATGCTTTCTTGGCCGCCGGCAACGACGATCGCCGCATCGCCATTGCGAATCCCTTGATAAGCAAGGGCTACCGAGCGCAGGCCTGAGCCGCACAATTGGTTGATGAGGTAAGCAGTACGCTCGACCGGCAAGCCCGCCGCCATGGCGGCCTGGCGGCCCGGGTTCTGGCCCGCGCCCGCGGTCAAGACCTGGCCAAGCACGACCTCGCTCACCTCGGCGGGAGAAGTCTTCGCACGTTCCAGCGCGGCCTTGATGGCAATGGCGCCCAGCTCATGGGCGGCGAGGCTGCTCAGGGCACCGTTGAAAGAACCGACCGGGGTGCGCGCCGCAGAGGCGATCACGACGTTTTTCATGCTTTTCTCCCTGACGATTACGGTAGGCCAGCAACATACCCGGCGCAAGCTTTAAAGCGTGTGGCGGTGCAACCAATCACGCAGAGGTCTCCATAAATGGTTGAGGGCGCGTGTGCCGATCATCATCCCGATATGGCCAGCCGATGGCGCCACCTTTTCGCATTGCGACAGGCGCTGAGCCAGGGCCGCGGCGCTCTCGGGCGGCACGATGCGATCGGCGCTCGGCAGGGCGCATAGGCTAGGACAGCGGATCCGCTCGGGACGGATGAATTTTCCACCGATCCGCCACGTTCCGGCGGCAAGACGGTTCTCTCCATACCATTGCCGGAAGACCTGATCGGCGACGCGCGGAACGAGGGTGACTCCATCGTTGAGCCAGTCCTCCAGCGCGACGAAAAGCTCGGCCTCGGGCGAGGCGGGATCCAGCGTGGCGAAGTGTCGGAACTTATTGAGAATGCCTAGAGGGTGGGGGGCAACGAAAAAACTCTGGAGGACGTCGGCGGGCATGCCACCCGCGCGCGCGACGGTCGCTTGCAGGGCGGACCCGCTGGCGGCGACGCGCAGCGCCTGTTCCTTTTGCTCGGCATGGAAATCCCAGGGAGTAGCGAGGCAGAGCAGGCCGCGCAGGCGCCGGAAACAGGCCAATGCCACCGCCAGGTTTCCTCCCATGCAATACCCCAGAACGAAGAGCGGTTTGCCCGCACCCTTCACTGTGTCATAGGCTCGCACGAGCCGCTCGACATATTCGTCCAGTCCGAAGGCGGTTTCGATGGGACCAGGCCTGTCCCAATCCATGAAGACGCCAGATAACCCCTCATCGGCCAAGAAGGAGAGAAAGCTCCGCGAGGGGATGAGGTCGAGGATCGTGGCGCGATTAACGAGCGAGGGAATGATAAAGAGCGTGGGTGTGCCCGATCCGAAACGGCGGAGCGTGCTGGTCCCTTCTTGCCAGACGACGGGGAATTCCGTGTGGGGGCGCTGAAATGGGTGGTGCCGATAGGCGCGCACGCCGTCAAGAAACTGGACGAGCCTTCGGTGTCCTTCTTTTTGCAGCGCCGCCACGAGCGCGCTTTCGTGCTCCTGCTGCACTCGGTCGAGAAGCGCCGCCATTCCGCTCGGCCAGTTGCTCTTCCACTGCGGCAAGGCGTTTTTCCAGAGCGGCCACAACAGAGCCGTGTTCCCCCATAGCGCCCAAGCCAGGCTGAGGTGCTGCAGGAGAGGGCGTGGCCCTAAAATTCGGGAAGCCTGCATCGGCGAGTGCTCCTCCACTTAATGCCAACAGCCAGCGCGCCTGCTCGGCCATAAGGTCGGGACGGTTGGCCAGGCCCGCCAGATATTCCTGCCAAAGGTCGAGCAGATCCTTCGCGATCTTGGCGATGTCATCGGCGCTTTCCGTGGTCATGCAGGCTACTATATCCTAGGCAAGCCGGGACGAATAGATTACACTTTGCCTATGGCAAATCCTTCGTCTCAGACCGTGCGTATCAAGAAGTACGCCAATCGCCGGCTCTATAATACGTCGACTTCTTCCTATGTGACGCTCGATTCCTTGGCCCAGATGGTGCGCGAGGGTGTGGATTTTGCGGTCGAGGACGCCAAAAGCGGCGAGGATATTACCCGCGCGGTCCTGACCCAGATTATTGTCGAGGAAGAATCCAAGGGCGCGGAGATGCTTCCGATCAATTTCTTGCGTCAATTGATTGCGCTCTATGGCGATAATCTACAGAGCATCGTGCCGCGCTATCTCGAGCAGAGCATGGCGATGTTTGGCTCTAATCAAGAGCGCTTCCGCGAATATCTGGATGGCATGAAGGACAAATTCGGCGCGGTCTTTCCGTTCGAGCATCTCAACGAGCTGAGCAAACAGAACATCGCCTTCATGGAGCAGGCGATGCGCATGTTCAATCCGTTCACGCCGCAATCCTCCGATAAACCCAAGGAAAACGAGCAAGGCGATCCCGCACTCGATGAACTTAAGAATCAAATGCAGCAGATGCAGGAGGAAATCGAAAAGCTCTGGCGCGGCAAAGGCGAACAGGGATGAGCCCAGTTGAGGCCGTCACGGCCTTTCAAAAAAATCGGTGAGGAACGCGCGGTAGATCTCGGTTAATTGCACGAGATCGGCAATTGCTACATGCTCATCGATCTTGTGCATGGTCTGGCCGACCAGGCCGAATTCGGCGACCGGACAGTAATTCTTGATGAAGCGTGCGTCGGACGTGCCGCCGCTGGTCGAATACACAGGGGTGAGGCCGGTACATCGCACCACCGCATCGCGCAACAGGTCGATCTCGGCATTCGGGGCCGTGAGGAACGCCTCGCCCGAGGCGGAAAACTGCAAGGTGCAGTGGCCGCCCTGCGCGGCGATCTCCCGACGGATCAGCTCTTCGAGAGTATGCGCCTTATGGCGGTCGTTAAAACGGATATTCGCCAGCGCGCTGGCTTCACCAGGGATGATGTTCGTGGCATTCGAAGCGGTCTCGAGCGCGGTGATTTGCAGGTTACTGGGTTCGAAATGGTCCGTACCCTCGTCCAACTTCAATTCGAGCAGACGACTGCATAGATTTATCAAATCATGAGCGGCGTTGCGGGCGAGGTGCGGATAGGCCGAATGGCCCTGGATGCCGCGCATGGTCAGCCGGGCGTTGGCCGAACCGCGGCGCCCGATCTTGATCATTTCGCCAAGGCGCATAGGGTTGGTCGGTTCACCGACCAGACAGAAGTCGAAGCGTATCCCTTCGGCGGCCAGCATCGCCATGCAGGGCGCGGTGCCGTTGACGGCCGGACCTTCCTCGTCCCCGGTGATGAGCAAAGACAGGCGGCCGCTCTGGAGATCGCCGAGAACGGCGCCGGCCGCGGCCACGAAACAGGCGATGGCGCCCTTCATGTCGGCCGCACCCCTGCCATAGAGCTGCCCGGCTTCGATTACGCCACCGAAGGGATCGGTCGTCCATTCCTGGCGGTTGCCCACGGGGACGACATCGCTGTGCCCGGCGAAGAGGAGGTGCCGTCCCGTCACCCCGAATGTGGCGAAGAGATTGTCGACCGGTGCGGTACCGGGCGCGGCGAAGGGTAGGCGCCGGCAGTGGAAACCCAGGCCATCGAGCTCGGCTTCGAGTACATCGAGCGCCCCCTTATCCTCCGGCGTCACCGAAGGACAGCGGATCAGGCGCTGGGCGAGGCCGATTGCCACCTCATCCATGGCTAATCGCGCAGCAGGTCATTGATGGAGGTCTTGGCGCGGGTCTTTTCGTCGACACGCTTGACGATCACGGCGCAATAGAGACTGGGACCGCCATTTTTGCCGGGCATGGCACCTGGCACCACCACTGAATAAGCAGGCACACGGCCATAGAAGGTTTCCCCACTCGCCCGGTCATAGATGCGGGTCGAAGCGCCGATGAAGACGCCCATGGAGAGCACCGAGCCACGCTCGACGATGACGCCCTCGACGACCTCGGAACGCGCACCAATGAAACAACCGTCCTCGATGATGACCGGTTCGGCCTGAAGCGGCTCGAGCACGCCTCCAATTCCGACGCCGCCGGAGAGATGGCAATCCGCGCCGATCTGGGCGCATGATCCCACGGTGGCCCAGGTATCGACCATGGTCCCCTTACCCACATGGGCGCCGACATTGATGAAACTCGGCATGACAATGGCGCCGGGAGCGATATAGGCGCTATGGCGGATTCGCGCGCCGGGCACCACGCGGATGCCGCTTCGCGCGAAATCCTCATCGGTCCAATGCGTGAATTTAAGCGGGACCTTATCCCATGCCTGCGTCTCCGGCCGCGTCATCGGCCGTATCCGGAACGATAGCAGCACGGCTTTTTTCAACCATTGGTGAACGATCCAGCCCTTTTCGGCAGGCTCTGCGATCCGCGCCTGCCCGCGATCGAGCATTTCGAGCGCGTCCATGACCGCTTCCCGACTCTCTCCCGAAACAGTCGGTCCCAGGTCCTCGCGCTTTTCCCAGGCCCGCTCCACCGATTCCTTAAGGTCAGTTGTCATGGAGGCTCCTTAGCCATTGGGTCAGATTTTCAGTGCGATGGTGGATATGATCCTCCTCGCCATCGCTCTGCGCCCAGTCTAGGTCGGTCTTCACCCACAAGGTCGTCATGCCGCGCTGGGCGGCGGGCTTGAGATTGATGGGCATGTCGTCCGCGTACAGGGCGGTATGCGGATCGATTCCCGTCTTTGCGAGAAAAGCGGCATAGGTGTCGATTTCCGGTTTGGGGATATAGCCCGCGGCATGGATGTCGAAGATCGTTTCGAAATGGTCGTGAATGCCGAGCCGCGACAGGACCCAACGAGCGTGGTTCACCGAGGCATTGGTGAAGATATATTTTCGACCGGGAAGATTCTCCAGGGCCTGTCCGAGCTCGCGGTCGGCACAGAGGTCGGTCAGATCGATGGTGTGGACGAATTCGAGATATTCATGAGGATCGACGGCGTGATGGATCATCAATCCGCGCAGGGTCGTGCCATGCTCCTTGAAATAGACCTTCTGCAGGCGTCGTGCTTCCTCGGGTCCGAGGGCCAGCATTTCCTCTATGAAAAGGCCAATGCGCCGGCTTACCGCATCGAAGAGCCGGCACGATGCGGGATAGAGGGTATTGTCGAGGTCGAAGACCCACGACTGTATCTTCATGACATCAACCGCGCATGACCAGGGTACCGAATCCTTCCGGCGTGAACATCTCCAAAAGCAGGGAATGAGCGATCCGCCCGTCGAGAATCACCGCCGCCTCCACACCTGCCTCGACCACGGCAAGGCAAGTCTCGAGCTTGGGGATCATCCCGCCCGAAATTGTCCCATCTGCCGCGAGCGCGCGGACCTCGCCGGCGGATAGCTGGGGGATGAGCGTACCACTTTTGTCGAGTACTCCAGGTACGTCAGTCAGGAGCAGGAGCCGCTGAGCATCCACCGCTCCGGCGATAGCGCCCGCAACTGTGTCGGCATTGATATTGTATGTCGTGCCGTCAGCCCCGGAGGCGACCGGGGCGATGACCGGGATGATGCCTGCTTTTTCCAGGGCGAACAGAATGGTGGGGTCGATCTTTTCCGGCTCACCCACCAGCCCGAGATCGACCTTTTTACCATCCTTGGTGGCGCGGGCCTTGCGCGCGCGAACCAGGCTGCCATCTTTCCCTGACAGTCCAATCGTCTGTCCGCCCGCCTCGTTGAGGACAGCCACCAGGGCCTTGTTGATTGTTCCGGAGAGGACCATTTCCACTACTTCCATGGTTGGGCCATCGGTAACGCGGAGACCATCGACGAATTGGCTCTGGATATTGAGACGCGCGAGCATCGCCGCGATCTGCGGACCGCCGCCATGGACCACGATGGGGAAAATGCCCGTCTGGCGCAGCAAGACGATATCGCGGGCGAACAGGGCGCCCAGGCGCGGGTCGCCCATTGCATGGCCGCCATACTTGATGACGACGCGTCGCCCCGCATATTTTTGCATATAGGGAAGGGCATCGGCGAGAATTTCTGCGCGGTGAAGCGCCGGAGATGTTTCTGCGTTCATAATCCCTTCTTACGGTTCTCAAGTGCCATTAATCAAGGTCACTATATGCTGGCGCAGTTCGGCAATCCCCGTTCCGGTCGCCGCACTGGTCAAGTGGAGTTCGGGGTGAGCGGCGGGGCGGCGGGCGATGTCGCGGAGAATACCCGCCTGGGCGGCTTCGATTTCCGCGCTTTTCAGCCGGTCGATCTTGGTGAGGACGATTTGATACGAAAGGCCTGCGCCGTCCAAGACATCCATGAGTTCCCGGTCGGAATCCTTGAACCCCGCCTTAGGGTCGGCAAGCAGATAGATCCGCTTGAGCGGGACCCGGTAGCGAAGATAGGCTGTGATGAGGGCGAACCATTTGGCGCTTTCTTGGCGGCTGATCCGGGCATATCCATGGCCAGGCAAATCCACGAGCCGCAGCGCCTCGCCCAGTTCGTAGAAATTGAGCTGCTGGGTCCGGCCAGGCTGGGCCGAAACATAGGCCAGGGCCCGCCTGCCGACCAAGGCATTGAGCAGACTGGACTTTCCAACGTTGGAGCGCCCGGCGAAGGCTATTTCGGGAAGAGAGGGGGGAGGCAGCGCGGCGGTGTCGGCCGCCCCCGCCAAGAAGCGGCAGGTGGCGGCAAACAGCGTCGTATCGATCGTCACGCTAAGCCAGGCGAGGCTTTGATCTCTCGACCCGCCACATGATGAATTTCTGTTGGAGAATCGACAGGGTATTATTCCAGGCCCAATAGATGACCAGCCCCGAGGCAAATTGCCCCAGCGTGAAGGTGAAGATAATCGGCATGAGCTGGAACAGCCGCGCCTGAGTCGGATCGGGCGGGGTCGGATTGAGCTTCTGTTGCAGCCACATGGTGAAGCCCATAAGGAGAGGCCAGGCGCCTATCGATAAGAAATGAAGTGGCCCCAAATGGGGGGTTGCCCAGGGCGCGAGGCCGAAGACGTTCAAGATCGAGGTCGGATCCGGCGCAGAGAGATCCTTAATCCAGCCGAAGAACGGGGCGTGCCGCATTTCAATCGTCACATAGAAGACTTTATAGAGCGAATAGAAAACCGGGATCTGCACGAGGAGCGGCAGACACCCGGCGGCCGGATTGATTTTTTCGCGCTTGTAGAGCTCCATCATTTCCATATTGAGCTTCTGGCGATCGTCGCCGACGCGTTCCTTGATTTCCTGCATCTTGGGTTGAAGCAGTTTCATGCGCGACATGGACCGGTACGAGCGGTTTGCCAGCGGGAACATCACCGCCTTGACAATAATCGTCAAAGCGAGAATGGACAGGCCGAAATTGCCAAACAGGGAGTAAAGCCAGTCGAGCAGATAAAACATCGGCTTGGTGAGAAAATAATACCAACCGAAATCAACGGCGCGATCGAAGAGGGGGATGCCGAGCTGGTCGCGGTAGGCGTCGAGCAGTTTTACTTCCTTGGCGCCGGCAAAGAACTTGCCATTGAAGGTGCGCTCCGCTCCCGGCATGAGGACGGTCTTGGCGCCCACGAAATCGCTCTGATAGGAATCGTCCTTGGCGATATGATGGAAGGTTGCGTGGATATTTTCCCCTTGAGGAACAACCAGCGCTGTCAGCCAATATTTATCGGTGATACCGAGCCAGCCACCGTTACTGGTGTATTCCTGCGGGTCCTCTCCCTTGAGGGATTTGTACTTGATCTCGTGAAGCGATCCGTCCAGAACGCCGATCGGGCCTTCGTGAAGCACATAAGTGCCGACAACCGGGGGCGTGCCAATGCGTTTGATGCGGCCGAATGGACTGAGTGATATGGCGCTCGCCGCATGGTTGACGACGCTGTCGCTCACCGTGAACATGTAGTTGGCGTCCACGCTGATGACGCGCCGGAATTCCAGCCCTTGGCCGTTATCCCAGCTCAGCGTCACCGGGTGGTCGAAGGTCAGGGCCCGATCTTGGCTTTTCCAGAGAGTCTCGCTTCCTGGCAGCGCGATTTTGTCGTTTTCTCCAAGCCATCCCCAATCCGCAAAATACCCGTCTTGTCCCTGGGCGGGAGAGAGAAGCGCCACCGGCGGCGAATCGGCGGCGACCGTGGCCTTATAATCCCGAAGAATCAGATCATCGACCTTGCCGCCTTTCAAAGAAACTGAGCCTTTGAGACGTGGCGTATCGATGGGAAGCCGGGGGCTCTGGGCCAGGGCTTCCTCGCGAGACAAGGCGGCTGGAGCGGGAGGGGTGCTCTGTTCGCTCGGCGCCACGGTTGATTGCGTGTGTTGCGCCGGCGGCTGGGACGTCTTGGGCGCTAGAAAATAATTCCAGCCGAACAGGATCACGAAGCAAAGAATGACGGCGATGATGATATTGCGTTGTTCCATAGTGCTACTGCGAAAGTGGAGGGACGGGATCGTGGCCGTGCCCGCCCCAGGGGTGGCAACGGAGCAGGCGTAAAAGGCCGAGCCAGCAGCCTTTGGCGAGGCCGTGCCGGGAAATGGCCTCGATTGCATAGGCGGAGCAACTCGGCCGATAGCGGCAAACGCCTGGCCAAAACGGCGAGAGCGTCAGCTGGTAGAGGCGGATCATGGCGATTGCCGGAATCACCAGCAAAGTGTCATGCTTGGCCATTGTTCATCGCTATTCCGCGCTCCAATTTTTCCAGTGCGTGACGAATATCGTCGAGAATCTCGCCCCAGGATGCCGTGGCGATGCTCTGCCGCGCAATCAAGACTATATCGGCAGGCACGCCGCGGCCGGGGAACATCAGGCGTGCCGCCGCCCGCAGACGCCGCCGTGCGCGATTACGGGTGGGGGCATTGCCGACTTTCTTGCTCGCCGTGAGTCCGTACCGGATCATATGTTCGGGCGCGGGGGCGTGCTGAACAATAACATGTCGCGCCACCCATTTCCTTTTCGCCGCGGCTACACGTAGAAATTCTGACCGGCGCCGTAGCCGGCCAATTGCCATCATCGGAAAAGATTAGGCCGAGAGGCGCTTGCGGCCCTTCGCGCGGCGGGCATTGATCACCTTCCGGCCGCCAGGGGTTTCCATGCGGGCGCGGAAGCCGTGGCGGCGTTTGCGGACCAAGCGGCTTGGCTGATACGTGCGTTTCACGGGACTTCTCCAATTTGTTGCGCAGTTCTATAGAGAAACTGCCGGGGTCTGTCAATCCGCGCCGTAATAGCGAAAGCCGGTTTTCTCGGCGCGCATCCAGGCCGGGCGCACCCTGGCGATTTTCTTGTAGGCGGGACAGTCAGGCCGATGCGCTCCGGGAAGATAGCCAATCGACATCAGAAATTCGTTGACGATTTCCCCGCCGGTGAAAACGAAGGTTTTCTTGAACAAAATGGTCCAGCCCGGGCGTGTCAAAGGGTGATTCTTGTCGAGCCACGCGGCGAAAGATCCATGCTCGGCACGCAGCTTCTGTATGGTTTGAGCGTTTTTTATGGCAGCCTCGATCTTGAGCCGGTTGCGGATAATGGATTGATCCTGCATCAGGCGGGCAACGTCACGGGATCCATAAGCCGCAACTTTATCCACCGCGAAGGCGTCATAGGCACGCCGCAGGCCTTCCATCTTCTTGAGAACAGTCAGCCAGCTCAGTCCCGCTTGATTGATTTCCATGACAAAACGCTCAAAAAGAGCGGCCTCGTCCTCGAGCGGGAAGCCGTAATCACCGTCATGATAGGGGCCATGATAGGGGTGACCTTTGGCCACGTCACAATAAGCGCTCATCCAGAAAAGATAGAGTTTGTTGGCGGAAAATCCAAGCGGGATAGTCGATATAGGCCTGCCCCTCGCGATTGACCACGGTAAAGACGTCCGCTAGAAAACGGACGATGGCAAAGACAAGGCGAACCGCGATCATTATCCTGGGAATGCACCGGAGCGGCACGTCTCCCATCACGCGCGCGCTCAATCTTTGGGGCTGCGATATCGCCTCGGATCTAATTCCTCCCGCTCAGGATAATCCGCATGGTTTCTGGGAATCGGCCGGTGCTTTGACCGTCAACGATGCGATGCTGGCGGAATATCGCTCCGCATGGCACAGCTATGGAGACATCCCTGCCGAGGCTTTTTCTTCTGAAAGGTCTCAGCAGGCTCGCGAGGAGATTTACGCGCTGCTGTCGCGGGACTTTTCCCGCTCTCGCCTTCTTGTCATAAAGGAACCGCGCATCTGCCGGCTCTTCCCATTGTGGCGGGACGCGCTGGCCAAGCTGGGTTGCGATATCAAGATTGTCATCCCCTTTCGCCATCCAACCGAAGTCGCCCGGTCTCTGGAAACCCGCGACGGCATCCCCGTCGATTATGCGCGCCTGCTTTGGTCGCGCTATATGCTCGATGCGGAGTATTACGCACGTCCCTATCCGCGGGTGTTCGTCCCCTATACCGACCTTCTCGGCAATTGGCGCGGCGAGCGTCGCCGCCTGGAAAAAACGCTGGGTGTGGTCCTTCCTGCTTTGGTGCCGGCGGTGGAAAAAGCCACGGATGATTTTCTGCGCCAGGATGAACGTCATCACCGGAGCGAGGACGCAGCCGCAACATCCGCGGCACCGATCGAAGGACTGAGCCTCGATCTATATTCCGCCCTCAGGGAGGCCGTGAGCCTGCCCGCGGCGGTTAAAAATTTCGATGCGCTTGCCGCGCGCTTTCCCGCGGCTCGGGACGCGATGAGTACGGTCGAGGCTCGGCTGGTCGAGGCTTATCAAAACCATCGGGCCTTCTATTATGCCGAAGACGCGCGTGTACATAAGGCGCTTGCCGAGAAGGACAAGGCAATTTCCGGCCAAGCTAAGGAAATTGCCAGCCTGCACCGAAGGCTCGCCGAGCAGAGCCAGACATTGGGCCAAGAAATCGCCCAGCTGAATCGAGAACTGGACGAAAAGCTCCAGGCTTTGACGGAGCAGGCTGGCCAATATGAAGAACGGATCGGCGATCTGGAAGCCGTCTTGCGCGCCAAGGATGGTGCCATCGCCCGCCAGGCTGGGGAGCATGCCGATCACATCGCGGAGATGGAAGGGGTCATCAACGCCAAAGATGAAACCATTGCGGAAATGGTCTCAGCCGTCAAAGCCAAGGAAGGAGCCATTGCCCGCCAGGCGAAAGAGCACGCCGATCGGATCGCACAGATCGAAACAGCCATTGCCGCCAAGGACGCGGCCGCCATCCGCCAAGCGGAGGAGCATGCTGACCACATCGCGCAGATCGAAACAGTCATTGCCGCCAAGGAACGTCTTGCCGCCGATCAGCAAAAGGAAATCGACCGGCTCAACGAATATATCTACGCCAAGGAGCAGGCCATGGCGCTGCAGGCGGAACATTTTTCGACGGAGATTACCCGTCTGCGCGAGTATGCCGCCCAGCAAGAGGAAATCGTCCGCCGTCAGCATGCCGAGCTGCGCCGCCTGAACAAATACGTCTCTAAACTTTGGAAAAACAAGGCACGACGACTCCTGGCGAAGCTCATGGGACGTAAGAAGAAGACCAAGAAGGGCGGTGCAGCGGCGGCGAAAACATCGACGCCGCCCGCCAACCCCGGTGAAGCTTCTGAAGGCAAAGCTTTCGTTCCGTCGCTTCCATTAAAACGCGAGCACGGAAAAAAGCGCGTCTTGCATGTGCTCGCCAATTTCATGCTGGGCGGATCATCTCGCCTAGTCATGGATCTCGTCGAGAATCTCGGGCCGGATTATCAGCATAGAGTGGTCACGAGCTATGTCCCGGATCCGCCCGCCTATCGCGGCGTGGAAGCCACGGTTTTTTCCCAGCCGCGTTCTCCCGAAGAAGTACTCGCTTTTCTTCGGGAGTATGAACCCGAATTGGTGCATTTTCATTACTGGGGCGACTGCGATTCCTGGTGGTATGATATCTTTTTCCGCGCGGTTCAGACTTTGAACTGCCGTGTGGTGGAAAACATCAACACACCGGTCGCTCCCTATCGTGCACCCTTTATCGACCGTTACATCTATGTCAGCAATTACGTGCGCACGCAGTTCGGTGGGGCGGGGAGGCAGGATATCGCCATCCATCCTGGCAGCGACTTTACTCTGTTCGCCGCAGGGGCAGATCGGATCCTGCCCCAGGATTGCATCGGCATGGTGTATCGCCTGGAAGGCGATAAGCTCAACGAGGCCGCGATCGATGTCTTTATCAAGGTCGCGCGAAGGCGCCCGCAAACCAAGGTCCTGATCGTGGGCGGCGGCACGTATCTCGAACCGTATCGTGCCGCGGTGCAAAAGGCGGAGCTGGCGGAAAATTTCGAATTCACCGGTTATGTCGATTACTCCCTGCTGCCCACCTATTATGAGCGCATGACCTTGTTCGTGGCTCCGGTCTGGAAAGAGAGCTTCGGTCAGGTTGGCCCCTTTGCCATGAATATGGGTATTCCGGTTGTCGGGTATGCGGTCGGCGGACTGGAAGAGATCGTTGACGATCCGAGCCTGCTTGCGCCACCGGGTGACAGCGACGCTCTGGCGGATATTATCAGCGACCTGCTCGACGATCCCGAACGGTGTCAGAGGATCGGCGAGCGCAATCGCGCGCGGGCTCAGGAGCATTTCTCGGTCGAGCGGATGGTCGACCGCTACCGCACGCTCTATGCGGAGCTGGTTTCCTAGGCCGATGAAAATCGCCTTGTTCGTCCATTGCTTTTTTCCGGGCCATTTTTACGGCACGGAGACCTACACGCTCCAGCTCGCACGGGAATATCGCCGCAAAGGGGTGGATGTCGAGGTTATCACCGCCATTTTCCCGGGCGAGCCGCGCGAATCGGAAGAAATCACCCGCTATGTCTATGAAGATATTCCGGTCACCTGCATTGACAAGAATTACCGCCCGAATACCCGCATCAAGGACACGTATTATCAGCCCGAGATTCGCCCGGTCCTGGAAAAAATCCTGCGTGAGATGCGGCCCGACCTCATTCATGTGACGCACCTCATCAACCATACCGCGGCACTGCTCGAAGCGGCGGACGGCTTGAATATTCCGCTCTATGCGACGTTCACCGATTTCTATGGCTTCTGCTTCAACAACAAGCTTGAAGCATCGGACGAATCCCTCTGTGCCGGCCCGAATGCGCGGCGAACCAATTGCATGGCCTGCTATATCAAGGCGGCCGGTCCCAATCCGGCGACACCTGCTTTGATCCGACATGCTTCGCGCTTTCCCCACCTGGGTCTTGCCGCTCGGGCGATAGACTTGGCACGCAAGGTCCCGCCGCTGCATCGCGGACCGGTAGACGGAATCATGGAAGATCTTGCGCGCCGCCCAGACATCTTGGGAACGCTATACGCCTCTTACAGGGAAGCCGCCGCCCCGACCCGCTTCATGGCGGGCGCCTACCGTCGCAACGGTTTTCAGAAACCGATGCGGGACATCTGGTTCGGCATCGATATCGCCCGCACGCCCAAGCCGCCGCGCGCACGCGCGCATCGCCCGGTAATCGGCTTCATCGGCCAGATGGCGCCGCACAAGGGCGTCGATATCCTCATTACGGCGTTTCGCCGCATCTCCCAGGGGACAGCGCAGTTGAAGATTTATGGTCCCTTCGACCAGGACCCATCCTATGTAGAGAGCCTGAAGACACTCGCCGCCGGCCATGATGTCGAGTTCTGCGGCACCTTCCCGAGCGAGCGGATCGCGGACATCATGCGCGGAATCGACCTGCTCGCCATTCCCTCGCGCTGGTATGAAAACAGCCCCCTGGTTCTCTTGAATGCCTTGGCGACCCATACGCCAGTACTTATTTCCGACGTCGCGGGCATGACGGAGTTTCTGGAAGAGGGGAAGAATGGCTTCGCCTTCGCCCGCGGCAGCAGCGACGATCTCGAGCGCAGGCTGCGCGCCATCCTCGCCGATCGCGACGGGCTGTTCGGCATGACGGCTAACACCCACTTCGACCGCACGCCGGCCCTGATGGCGGCGGAAACGTTCGCCATGTATCGCGCCTAGCGCGGTGCGCGCCCGCTACGCTCTAGGAGAAGAGCCGCAATATCGCCTGCTGCGCCTGATTGGCGAGACTGAGGCCGATCGTTCCGAGCTGCTGGCGGGTCTGCAATTGCAGCAAGGCGGCGCCTTCCTCATTCTGGTCCGCTTGAACCAGGTTGGTGGCGCCCTCCGACAAGACATTGACGAATTGCTGGGTGTAAGTCTGCCGCTCGGTGATGATGTCGAGATTGTTGTTGAGTGCCGAACTTGCGGAATGAAGCTTGTCTTCCGCGGCGATGAGGGCATTTTGCGCCGCCTCGATGTCGCCCCGGTCGAGCCAGCCATTCTGCGCGAAATCGAGCGCCAGCCCCTCGCCGCCGGTCTGGAGATTCTGGCTGATGATGGTGACGTTCGAAGTATTGTTCTCATTGAGGGCAACCGAGAGGTTGTTCCCATCTCCTGCATCGGTGACCTGAGCGGTTGTGAGCGTCGCGCTTTGACCCGTCTGAGCCGCGCGCACGTCGAAACGAGCCGTCTGCGTGCCGGTGAAGGAACCGAGCACGCCATAGGTGAGTGTCCCAGCCGCATTACCCGCGATGGTCGCCAGGACAATCTGGAAAGTACCGCCCTGCTGGGGACCGCTGCCGATCGTGAAATCCAGCGTGGTCGTGCCATTGCCGACCACGGCGGTCGCGGTTGCCGTCCCTCCATACTGGTCGGTCAAGGTATAGGAGGCGGTGCTGCCATTCGACTGTACGTTGACGGTGACGAGCGTCGCGGTGTTGTTGCGGAATCCGCCGATGGCCGTCACCGCGACCTGGCCCCCGGTCAGTGCGTTGCCGATTACCCTTTCGGTGCCATTCACATCGGCCACGGTCGAGGCGGCGGCGACCGTGACGCCATTGAGGCCGGACCGCGCAATCGACAGGGTCACATTCTGGCTGTTATCGGCAATGCCGGTGAAGGTGACGGCGCCGTCGCTGTTCACGGTCTGGTTATTGGCGCCGCCGGGTCCGTTGACAGTGGCTTGATAAGTGGTGAACCGTCCATTGACGAAGTCGAAATTGGCTGCCGAGGCAGTCGCTGTCAGCGTGTAGGTATAATCATTGACGATGCCTGCCGAGGCTTGGGTGGCCGGGATGACCGGGGCGCCGACGATAGCGCCCGCGGCACTACCATAGGAATTACCGATGGTCGCTGGATAGGTCGCCGACTGAACCAGATTCTGGGCATTGATACCGATCCGGACCGTGCCATCGTCGAACGCGAATGCATTTTGGCCGTTCGCGAGCTTGGCTTGGCCGAGCTGGCTCGCGGCTGAACGATCGATCGATTGTCCGATGCCGTTGGCGCCCGTAACACTCACGGCGAGAGCGACATATCTTTCGATCGAAGACGTGCCGACTCCCGCGGTATCGGGGACTGCCTCGATATGATCGAGATCGGCATCGAAGGTGACATGGGTGCCGCTCGCGAACTGGTGGTCGAAGGTCAAGGTCTGGTTGAGCGACTTGGCGATTTTCCACTGCGCCTGCGTGAAAGTTTGTGAGAAGCTTGTGGTGCCCTCAGTGACGGTTATGGTCTTGTCCTGGCCTGGGCCACCGACCACTTTGAGCGTGAGGTCGGCAAACGATCCGTTCGTCTTGCTGGAGAATCCGCTGATGCTGAGGGAAGTGATGCCCCGATCCCGCTCGGCATTGGCGATATCAGTGGCACTGCCGCGAATTGCGCCATTGCCACTGATGGCCAAGACATAATCATCGGACGCAGTGACATTGGTGACTTGGGTGTTCTGGATACCGGTGATGGCATTGAACGCCGCCCGGGAAGGAGACGTTGCATCGAAGCGCAGCCCGTTGCCAAGCAGAAGGTTCTTGCCTTGGTAGCCACTGTCCTGGGCGATCTTATCTATTTGACGCAACAGCGTATCATATTGCTGGGCAAGCGATTTGCGGGCCGCCACCGAATTGGCGTCCGTTCCGAGCTGTCCCTGAGCGGTCGTGATCAAGCCGCGCGCCTGCTGGATGAGCTTTTCGATCGAGGTGGCGCCGGTATTTGCGGCTTTGACCGTGCTGATCGCCTGTCCGATGACATCCTTGAGCTGATTGAGATCATCGGCGCGCTGCGTGAGCGCGCTCGCGGCGAAATAGGCCACTGGCCCATCGAGCGGGGAGTTGATCCGGTTGCCGGTTGCCAGGCGCTCCTGAGTGTTGCCGAGTTGCGCGGAAATTTGTTGAAGGAGCAATAAGTTATTCCGGATGCTCGAGCTCAACGCTATGTTGTGTGCCATGTGTATCCTCGTCTGAAATTCCTTTCACATTTGATGCAAATGTCGTGCCAAGCCGCTTTGAGCTCGAGACAATTCTTGTTAGGATCGACGCAGGTGATGTGATGGAAGTCAACCCTGGCACATTTCCCACGGTCGCTTTTCCTGCCTTGGTTCCGGCAAGGAGAGCCGATGCGCCGTCCGTGAATCAATCGCTCCCGCGCTATAACAGTCTGGAATTCGTATATCGTCCCGAGTTTCGTAGAATCGTGGTGCTCAGCCGTAATCCGGCGACGGGCGATACGATCACCCAATCGCCTCCGGAACACGTCTTGCGGCTCTATACACGGCATGCCGATGCCGGCAGGAGTACCGTTACCGCGGTCACGGCCTGATGGGTTCGACTATGCGCGGGTCGTGCCGCTACCTAATTTATGACGGTGGATTCCGCCCTGTGCGTCGTAGGCTGCGAGCGGGGCACGATTATGTTCTATCGTCCCGACGATTGTAGCGAGGATTTTTTCGCTAATGTCGCGCATCGCCTTCAAGGCATGGAGATTCTGCTGCACCGCCGCTTGGCACCGTTCGGTCGCCTCGCTGAACTTCTCGGCCAGGGCAGCGTCCAGCGGTGATCCCGCCCGCGTCTGGGCGAGTGCCGAAGTGAAGGCGCGGCACATATCGGCGAGTGCGGCTTTTTGTTTCTGAATGCGGCGCACTCCCTCGAAATCGACGTCATGGAGCAGCGCAATCTCTTCCTCCATGCAGGAAATGAGACGCGACGTGGCGCTGAGCAAATTGACGAGTGTGGTCATGAGCGATGTTCCTCTTGTGCGGCGATGAGTTCGCGTTGAACGGCGGCTTCTATGCCCAGGCTGTCCTGCCGCGCCAGGGCTTTGCCATATTCCTGGATGAGTAGCGAACGGAAGATGTTTTCGCCCTCGCCGCCGCCGAGCAGCGCATCGGGCTTGATCCCCGCAAACAGCTCATCGATGACCAGACTGGCAAACTGTGCCTCGAAATCAAGCGCCGCCATACGGAGCGGCGTACTCGCGGTTTGCGGACCGAGCGCGGCAATTGGCCCGATCATTGCACGACCAGCTCGGCACGCAAGGCGCCTGCCGACTTTATTGCCTGAAGGATCGAAATCATGTCGCGCGGCCCGACCCCCAGCGCGTTCAACCCCGACACGAGTTCTTCGAGAGAGACGCCGCCCGCGAGCACGGCGAGCTTGTTATCGGTGTTGTCGCTGACCGCGATATTGGTGGAGGGAACCGCCACGGTGGTTCCGGTGCGGGAAAGGGGATTAGGCTGGGACACGCGCGGCGTCTCGGTGATCCGTATGGTCAGATTTCCCTGGGCGATGGCAACCTTGTCGATCCGCACATCGGCGCCGATGACGATGATGCCAGTTGTCTCATCTATGACCACGCGGGCAGGTTGATCGGGATCGACGTCAAGCTGTTCGATCCGCGCGAGCAGTTCGGCATTGCTTGCGCCCGGCTGCACCGCAATCGACACGGTGGCGGAATCCAAGGCGCGCGCGTCACTGCCCATGATGTGCGCGGCGATGGTCTGGGCCACTCTCTGCGCCGTCGTAAAATCTGGATTCTTGAGCATGAGGATGAGGGGATTCATCTGAGCGAACTGAAAGGACACTTCCCGCTCGACAATCGCCCCGTTAGCGATCCGTCCGGCGGTCGGCACCCCACGTGTCACCGTCTCCGCCTGGCCCTGGGCGCGAAAGCCGCCGATCGTCACCTGACCCTGTCCGACCGCATAGACTTCGCCATCGGCGCCCAGCATCGGTGTCACCAGCAGCGTGCCGCCTTGGAGGGACGAGGCGTCGCCCAGCGCTGCGATTTGCACGTCGATCTTGGACCCTTCGCGCGCGAATGGCGGCAGTGTCGCCGTCACCATGACCGCAGCGACATTGCGGCTCGACAGGTTTTGCGCGCGCGCGTTGACGCCCAGCCGTTCCAGCATGCCGATTAGGCTTTCGCGCGTGAAGACGGCACCCTGACGCAGGTTGTCGCCGGTGCCGTTCAGGCCGACAACCAGCCCATAACCGACAAGTTGATTATCCCGGACGCCTGCGAAATCGGCGATGTCCTTGATGCGGGAGCTTGCCTGCGCCGGCAGTGTCAGACAGAGAAGCACGAAAACGATTGTCGCCTTGGCCATGACAGGCTTCCTGCGATTTTCATGCCCATGGCGTTAAGCGTTTCTTAGGCAGAACGGCTCATGAAAGAAGGATGAAAATTTCTCCTTCCTTGCCTTCCGTCGCGAGCACGGTAAGGCATGCAAGCCCCGGACAGGTCGGGCAATTCCGGGCGGCTCTGGAAGATCATATGGCGGCTCCTCTTCGGGTTGCACCCGCCGTGGCGTCTCCCACGGTGCTCGCGGCTGAGGCGATCGACCCCCATGCGCGCAAGCGCCAGCGCCGGGCGGCCGCGCACGGCAGGGCGATTCTGGATGAACTCGAACAGATTCGCCGGGAAATCCTTGCCGGAGATGTCTCGGAGATAGCCCTGGGACGCCTTGCCGCGCTGGCCAAGTCCATGCCCGCGGTGGAAGGGTTGCCCGCCCCCATACGCTTCGTTATTGAACAAATCCGCACCCGCGCGGCCGTGGAACTGGCCAAGAGGGGCCGGTAACGATTCTGCTTGCAGGGAAAAGTTAACCTTTTATACTCCGGCGCCCAAAGAGGCGTCATGAAGAAGAACGAATCACTGGAAGCGCAAAGACCGCTACTGTCGCCCGACTATGTTCCGGGCGATAAAGAACCTTATATGAACCCCCGCCAGCTTGAATTTTTTCGGCAGAAATTGCTGGGATGGAAGCTCGAGTTGCTCAGGGAATCCTCCGGCACGCTTCACCATCTTCAGGAAGAGAGCCTCGCCGAGCCGGATATCTCAGACCGGGCGACGCTCGAAACCGACTATGCGCTCGAATTGAGGACCCGCGACCGGGAACGGAAGCTGATCACCAAGATCGACGAGGCATTAATGCGCATCGAGGATGGGACGTATGGCTTCTGCGAGGAGACCGGGGAGCCTATCGGGCTAAAGCGACTGATGGCGCGACCGACCGCGACCCTGTGCATCGAAGCGCAGGAACGCCATGAGCGGATGGAGCGAACCCACCGCGAGGATTGAGGCGGCTCAGAACGGGAACAGGATATCGTAGAGTTCCTGGCCGTAGCGCGGCTGCTGGACATCCGAGATCGTTCCCCGACCGCCATAGGCGATGCGGGCTTCGGCGATCTTGTCATAGGGAACGTCGTTGAGCGAGGAAATGTCCTCGGGACGGATCACGCCCATCACCTGTAACTCGCGCAGTTCGGAATTGACTCTGACTTCCTGCCTCCCCTGAAGCACAAAATTTCCATTGGGCAGGACCTGGGTAATCAGCGCTGCCACGCGCAGCGTAATTTGTTCCTTGCGCCCGATCGCGCCTGAATTCTTGGTGAGCGAATCGCTGTTGGCTTTGGCGAGGCTGGTGGGATCGCCTGCCTTGGAGAGAATCTGCGCGAGCTGGGCCTGGATGCCGAATAGTGAACTTACCGACGCATCTTCCGAGGCATTGCGGCCGCGATTGGTGGCATTCTGCAGCTGGGCTTGATCATCGATGTTGATGGTGACGGTCAATACATCGCCGACCCGACCGGCACGCTGGTCGCGGAAAAAGGCGCGACTGCCTTGCCGCCACAGCGAGGCAGGCTGACGGATATCCTTGATTGGCGCGGGCATGGGAAGACTGACCGGGACATAGCCGGGCTGAGCGGTGGGGTTCTCGATGGAGGAGAGACTGGGCGGCTGGCCAATACGCGACAGACGCTCGAACACGCCGCATCCTCCGCAGGCGACGCAGAGAAACAGAATCATCACTTTACTGGGCATTGGTAATCTCCACGAGACCGGCAGCAACGACAGTCCCGGCCATCGGCCGGTTGCTCGCGATATTGACGAGGTGAATGACGTGGCGCGCCATGCCATCCTCGAGCGCCTTGCCGCGCAGCGTGAGTTCCAGCCCCCCTTTGCTATAATGGACCATGACGAAGTCGCCGCGATGGACGAGCGTTTCGGGCGTGACGTCCGATGGCATGAGGAAATGTCCTTCACGGAGATCGTGGGTGGCAACCTGATCCAGAGCCAATGCCGGATCGGTGACGACGTTGGCCGGGAGGCGGGCGCTTGGCCAGTCCGTGCCGTCGAGTATATCCGCGGTGATTTTCTCGCCGCGCGCTACGCCGCGCTTGAGAACCGGCACATTCTGCAGCGGGGTCAGTCCCGCTTCGACATGCGCGCGAACCTCGTATGGTGCCACGGCAGGGACAAGAATGTCCGCGCTGACGCGGCTACCCTGCGCGCCGATGACAAGGTGCGACACCAGAATGTCTGCGACTTGATCGACCGGCAGCCAGACGTCGAAATTCGCGTTTTTCCAGTCGAGGAGGAAGTTTTGCGGCGCGCCGGGTTGGGCGTGGATCGCGGCGATGAGCGCCGCGGTAAACTTGTCCGGGGTCAGCTCGCGTCCATTGCGCGCCACCGTCACCTGCTGAGGACGGAAATCCGGGCGCCAGTCGAGGCCGTAGGTTCGTGCGATGGTGGCGATGGTGCGACCGGAAAGAGCCGTGCTCTGTCCTGGCGCCGGCGATCGCGCCACGGCAAGCTCGGAAAGCTCGCCGAGGGGTCCCGAAAACAGATCGCCGAGATGGATGTCTGGTCCGTTCACACGAATACCTTCCCGCAAGGTGATTGTATCCGCCCATCCTGGCGATATGCAGAGGAGAAGCAGCAGGAAGGGAAAGAAGGAGCGCATGGTTACCGGATCTGGTTGAGGTTGGAGAGCATGTCGTCCGCGGCCTGGATGATCTTGGAATTGATTTCATAGGCACGTTGGGCGGTGATCAGCGAGGTAATCTCCTGGACGATATTGACATTGGAGGTTTCCAGAAAATTCTGCTGCAGGGTGCCGAAACCGGTTGATCCTGCGTTGCCCGTCACCGCTTGCCCGGATGCTTCGGTCTGGCCGAGAAGATTGTCGCCGAGATTTTCCAGCCCGGCATCGTTGACGAAGGCTGCAAGCTGCAATTGACCGACCACCTGAGGCGCAGTCTGGCCGGGCACGGAAGCCTGGACCTGACCGGTGGAATCTATCGATATGGCGCTCGCGTTTTGCGGGATGGTCAATCCAGGCGCCACACTATAGCCGGCGGCATTGACGATCTCGCCGGTCGAGCTGAGCTTGAAGGAGCCGTCGCGAGTATAGACAGTGGTGCCATCGGGCAGATTTATCTGAAAATATCCGCGTCCCTTGATTGCCACATCGAGCGGATTATTAGTCTGCTGGAGATTGCCCTGATCGTGGATACGAAAAACCGCGACCGGTTTGACGCCGAGCCCGACTTGGATGCCGGCGGGAAAAACCGTTCCGGTGTCGGAGCTCTGGGTGCCGACCCGCTGCTGGCTTTGATAGAGCAGGTCGGCAAATTCGGCTCTTTCGCGCTTGAATCCGGTGGCGGTCGCGTTGGCGATGTTGTTTGCGATGGTTTCGACGTTCAGTTGCTGGGCCAGCATTCCGGTGGCGGCGGTGGTCAAGGCGCGCATCTTTTCCTCAATTGTTCGTTGGTGTGCCGGCCAGCGTCTGGATAGCTTTCTGCTGGCGGTCATATTCATTCTGGATGAAACGCCCCACCGATTCATAGGAGCGGGACGCATCGATCAGGGCCGTCAGTTCCAGTACGGGTTTCACATTTGATTGTTCGAGCCCGCGCTGAGCGAGACCCGGCTTGAGGACAGGCTGTGCGCTCGCGCTCGGCGGTGCCAGCAAGAGATTGTTGCCGGCGCTCTCCAATTTCTGGGGATCGGAAAATCGCACGACATCGATCTTCCCCACTACCGCCAGGAACTGACCGTTGCGCGCGCTATCCGTCGAGACCGTGCCATCGGCAGCGATTTTTATCTGGCCTTCAGCGGGATCGATGCTGATCGGCGTACCGCCGCCCAGGACAGGATAGCCTGCCGCGCTGACGAGCTGGCCCTGGGCGTTGAGGCTGAATTTCCCTTCGCGCGTATAGCGGACGCCATTTGGCGTCTGGACGGCAAAAAAGCCCTCGCCAGCGATAGCGACGTCGAGGTCGTTGCCGGTATTCTCGATAGGGCCGGGCGCATAGTCGCGGAAGGTGCCGGCGTCCTGTACATAGGAAAGGGGCTGGCGCGGCTGGGCGCGGTTGAGGAATTCAGTGAAAAGATTGTTTTGCGCCTTGTATCCGGTCGTCGTGGCGTTGGCGAGGTTGTTGGCGATCACGTCGAGCTGACGTTCGACCACGATCTGTCGCGACAAGGCGATGTAGACGGTATTTTCCATGTGGCCTTCCATGCAGGCCGCGTGCCAGTCCGCATAAAGCCGGCATTAACGATATTGGCCTAGCGTACCGCCATGGCCGACAAAGAGCAGATGAAGGAGGAAGCGCCGCCCGCTGCCGAGAGCACCGCCGCTCCACCAAAAAAAAGGAAATGGACCGGGAAAAGAATTGTCCTGTTCGTCATCGTTCCGCTTGTGCTCGTTTTGGGTGGCGCGGGGAGCATGTTTGCCCTCGGGCTGCCGCCCTTCACGAAGGCCACGGAGCCGGCCAAGGAAGAACCGCCTGCCGCCTTCATCTATTACGAAATGCCCGAGATGCTGATCAACTTGGCGAATTCGGGTAAGAAGGCACCCTTTCTTAAGCTGAAGTTGCAGCTTGCCGTGGACAGTGCCGATGACCAGCATAAATTGGAAACGCAGCTTCCCCTGATCATCGACCAATATCAGGTCTATCTGCGTGGCCTTCACGCCGAAGATCTGCAGGGGTCGGCCGGAATGCAGCGGCTGCGAGAGGAACTCCTGTTGCGGGTCAACCTCATCGTGAAGCCCGTGGCGGTCCACGACGTCCTTTTCAATCAGATTTTGATTCAATAGGTCATGGCATGAGCCCCGAGGAATTGTCCGAAGAGGAACAGGCACGGCAATGGGAAGAGGCGCTCGCGGGCGAGGGCGATAACACCATCCGTCCTCCGAGCAACCGCGCCCTCGACCAGTCAGAGATCGATTCGCTACTAGGGGTCGACGCCTCGGTCGGGGGACAGAGCAGGGTGGATTCGGGTATCCAGGCGATCATCAATTCCGCCCTGGTTTCCTATGAACGCCTGCCGATGCTCGAAATCGTCTTCGATCGCCTGGTACGCATGCTTTCGACATCGCTTCGGAACTTCACCTCGGATAATGTCGAGGTGGCGCTCGACAATATCACGGCGATCCGCTTCGGCGATTATCTGAATTCCATCCCGCTTCCGGCCATGCTCGGCGTGTTCAAGGCGGAAGAGTGGGACAATTACGGCCTGCTCATGGTCGATTCCTCGCTAACCTATTCGATTGTCGACGTGCTGCTCGGCGGACGACGCGGCACGGCGGCGATGCGGATCGAGGGGAGGCCCTATACGACCATCGAGCGAAATTTGGTCGAACGTCTCATTACCATCGTCCTGGCCGATCTCAGCGTGACGTTCGAGCCGCTCTCCCGTGTCCATTTTCGCTTCGACCGGCTGGAGACCAATCCGCGTTTCGCCACGATCGCGCGCCCCGCCAACGCGGCCATCCTGGCGCGACTGCGCATCGACATGGAAGACCGCGGCGGCAAGCTCGAACTGCTCATTCCTTATGCAACGCTCGAGCCGGTCCGTGAACTGCTTCTGCAGATGTTCATGGGCGAGAAATTCGGCCGCGATTCGATTTGGGAAGCCCACCTTTCCGCAGAGTTGTGGCAGACCGAACTGGTGCTCGATGCCGTACTGGAAGAATTCACCATGACGCTAGGCGATGTCCTGCGCTGGAAGCCGGGAACGCATATTCCGTTGACGTCGACACCGCAATCCAGCATCGAAATCCGCTGCGGCGATGTTCGCATGTTTCGCGGCCAGATGGGCCGCGCCCGCGGCCATATCGCCGTCAAGGTAGCCGAACGGATCATGAAATGAAGAGGCTCGCCGTGCTGCTGGTCGCAGCGGCGCTCCCGGCCTTCGCGCAGAATGCGGCCCAGCCGCCGCCGCCAGCCAGTGCGGCACTCTCCACTTCCGCCACGCCGCCGCAATCATCGCAGCAGGCGCCGCAAGCAACACCGCCGGCAAAATTCGATCCTCTTTCCTTGACCGATAGCGAGCTCGCTATTCTCCAGAAACTCAATCAGCGCCGCATCGAGCTGGAGCAGCGGAGCCAGGAGCTCAATCAGCGCGAAACGATGATCGCCGCCTCTGAGAAGAGGCTGGAGCAGAAGAGCGGCGAGCTCAAAATGCTCAAGGCGCAAATCGACAGCGCCCTCAAACAGCATGATGAAGAGCAGGAGAAGCAGATACGTAGTCTCGTCGCGCTTTATGAAACCATGAAGCCCAAGGACGCGGCGCATATTTTCGAGGAGCTCGACATGGATGTCCTTCTCGATGTGATCAGCCGAATGAGCGAGCGTAAGGCGGCGCCTATTCTCGGCCTGGTATCTCCCGCCCGCGCCAAGGAGATTACCGTCGAGCTCGCCGACCGGCGGAAGCTGCCGATCGCTCCCTAATGACCGACGAAACCACTTAACCGCAGTTTAACCTGCGCGGACTACATCTAATGAGGAAAGAGGCATCATGGCCGTCAATATGGATCTCAATATTTTGATCGTGGATGATTACCGCACCATGCTGCGTATTATTCGCAATCTGCTCAAGCAACTCGGTTTCGACCATGTCGACGAAGCGACCGATGGAAGTCAGGCCTTGCAGATGCTGCGCGAGCGCAATTATGGCCTGGTCATCTCGGATTGGAATATGGAACCGATCACCGGCCTTCAACTCTTGAAAGAGGTTCGGACCGACGCCCGTCTCAAATCGATGCCGTTCATCATGATCACCGCAGAATCGAAGACGGAGAACGTCGTGGCGGCCAAGGAAGCCGGCGTGAGCGGGTATATCGTCAAGCCATTCAATGCCGAGACCTTGCGGACGAAGCTGCAAGCCGTCCTCGGTCAGTTCTGAGGGAACACGATGGGCCGCGCCATACCCCGCGAATTGCAGGAGCGTCTCGCGGCGCTCACCACCAAGGGCGCGCTGGATCGCCAGGCCGAGATGCAGCAGATCGTGGCCGAGGCGATGCGAAGCCTCGAGGGCGATCTGGGTGCAGGCAATCTCAAAGTGTATGCGGAGCTGGAAACGCTCTATAAATTTATTTTGGCGGCACGCCAGGAAATCGCCAATCTCCGGCCCGATGAAATCACCGCCCATCATCTTCCCACCGCGACCGATGAACTCGATGCCATTGTCGGCGCCACCGAACAGGCGACTAATGACATCCTGAATGCCATGGAGGCCGTGGAGAGCGTGGCGCAGGAATTGCCGCAGGAGACCGCGCAACGGATTACCGATGCGGTGACCAAGGTCTATGAGGCGTGCAATTTCCAGGACATTACCGGCCAGCGCATCACCAAGGTGGTCAAGGCGCTCAAACATATCGAGGCCAAGGTCGAAAACCTGATCAGCGCGCTCAGTCCACAACATGCCGGGCAGGGAGTTATGGTGGCGCCGGAACCCGAAATACCAACGGCGGACCAAACCCAATCGTCGGAGCAGGCGCTTCTCAATGGTCCACAACTTCCCGACGATGCGCATAATCAGGCTCATATTGATGCGCTTTTTTCGGAACTCGATTAAGCTTCTTTTTCTGGTCTACCCTTCTGTCGCCAGCGCGGCAGACCCCGGCTTGCCCTTGCTGAGCAAAATGCTCACCACGCCGCCCGAAGCGGTCATGGAGTCAGCCTTCGATCTGCCCGCCTGGCGCGGCCAAGGCGATTTCAGCGGAACGCGGCGGAAGCTGCTCGCCGAGGTGACTCATGCGCCGCCCGCAAGCCAGGACATATCCTGGCTTGGGCTGGCACGCTTCTATTTCGCCCAGGGCCTTGCTGCCGAGTCCATGGGTGCCTTGAAACAGATGCATGGCGGCGGAGCGGAGAAGGCACGAGATGTACTTTCACTGCGAGCCGCGGCCGCGTTCTTCGCGAATGATACCGCGCAGGCGGAGGCCCTGCTGGCCTTGCCGCCTTTGCAAAACATTCTGGAAATACGCCTCCTGCATGGTCTGGCTGCCGCCCGGCGCGAACAGGCAAAGACAGCCGTTCGCTATTTGTCGGGCGCCCTGCCGGTCATTGCGGATTATCCCTCGCCGTGGCGGGAAAAGATCGCCATTCAAGTGGCACAAGCCTTCCTCGCCGTTCACGACCCGGATTCCGCCAAGGATTTTATCGATGTCGCGCGCCCGACCAGCAATTCCCTGCTGCGCGATTGGGTTACCTATCTCGATGCGCAACGGGCAGAGCAGAAGAGCGATCATGCCAAGGCGGAAACCTTGCGGGCGTCGCTCGGCGAGACGCTGGATCCTGAACTCCGGACCCGTGTGCGCTTCGATCTTATCGAGGACAAGCTCACGTCGCACCGCATATCGGCTGGAGAAGCCATCGACCGCCTCGAGATGCTCGCGATGCAATGGCATGGCGACCAACTCGAATATCGGCTGCTGGTCCGGCTAGCCAGCCTGTGCTTTTCCAGCGATCGCATCAAGGAAGGTATTGCGGCGGGCCGCGCCGCCGTGAAACGCTTTCCCCACGAGGCCGATCAGGTCCGCCTCGCCGAGATGATGAGCGGAGCGCTGCGCGGCCTCATTGCCGCACCCCAAAAATCCGCCGCTGGCCCGGTGGCGCTTCTGGCGCTTTATCAAGATAACCGGGACCTGCTTCCTGCGGACGATCCGGATATCGCCGACCAGCTCGCGGATATGCTTGTTCGGGCGGACCTGCTCGATGATGCCGAGGACATCCTCAAGAATGCCCTGGCCGACACGAGCGCGGGTTCCGCTCGTGGCCGTCTCGGGGCCAAAATTGCCACGATACGCCTGAGGCAGCACCACTGGCCCGCCGCCTTGGCCGCTCTGGCCGAGACGAACGTGGCCGATCTCAACGCCGATCTTCAGGCGGCGCGCTCGCGGCTGGCCGCGCAGGCTTATATCGAAGGCGGGCAGCCTGCCGAAGCAGTACGTGCCCTTGTCTCGGATCATTCCCCGGCCGCCGATGAGATTAGGGTGGCGGCTGCATGGCGCATGCGGTCCTGGTCGGATGCTACGGCCATTCTAGCCGGCATGATTGCACGGGATGAACAGCGAAGAACTTCCGATAAATCGTTCCGTCTCCTCCTGCTGCGCGATGCCATCGCGCTCAATCTGGCAGGGGATAGTGACGGGCTGGCGGCATTGCGAAAAAAATACACGGCCGATTTCCTGGCCGATAGCTATGGCAAGGCCTTCGTGCTGTTTACCTCGCCCGCTTCGGAAATAGGTATCGCGGCCAAGATGCGCAGCGCGCAGGAGCTTCTCGACTTTGTCGCGTTGCACAAGGAACTGGCCCTGGCGCCATGATCTCCTTAGCTCCCGAATGACCTGACGAGCGAGCCCGCGACGAGGTACCAGCCGTCGACCAGCACGAAGAAAATGAGCTTGAAGGGAAGCGCGATCATGACCGGTGGCAGGAACATCATACCCATCGACATGAGGACCGACGCCACCACCATATCGATGATCACAAAGGGCAGGAAGATCAAGAAGCCCATCTCGAAAGCGCGCCGGAGTTCACCCACCATGAAAGCGGGGATAAGCACGCGATAGGGCAAAGCCTCAGGCCCGGCCACCTTGTCGATCTTGGCTAGATCCATGAACAGGGCGATGTCCCGTTCGCTCGCCTGACGGCGCATGAAATCGTGAAAGGGTTGGCCGATGCGCACGATGGCCTGCTCTTCGGTAATGCGTTGCGCGAGCAGCGGGGCCACCCCCTCGTCATAGGAATGCTGCATGACAGGAGCCATCACATAAAAGGAGAGGAAGAGCGAAAGGGAGATGAGCACGACATTGGGCGGGGTCTGCTGTCCGCCCAACGCGGAGCGCAAGAGGGACATGACCACGATGATGCGCGTGAAGGAGGTCACGGTGACCAATATTCCGGGCGCGAGCGACAGAACCGTAATGAGCAGGATGATTTGGATAAGGTGACCGGTCAGCCCAGCCTGCTGCAGATCGTGCAGATCGATGCTCGCATTCTGGGCGTGGGCGATGGCAGGCGTCACGACCGTCGTCCCCGCCATGAGTAGCAGGCGTATCAGTTTCTTTCGCGATGAAGGATGATGCATGTTTGGTTTCCGGTGAGTAGGGTGAAGGTCTCGCCATCGATCCGGATCTTGACGACTGCTTGCTGCGCATCGATGCGGTGGCGCGCGAGGATGGCGAAATCGCCACGGGAAGAGGACGTGCCTAGTTTGGCGCGCCGCATGCCATAGGCGAGAAGCAGGACGAGACCGAGAACCAGAACCAGCACGGCGCCCGCATGCAGGGCGGCGCTTAGAAAATCGGGCATGGCTCATGCTGATCCCACTAAGGTTAAGGCCGCGTAAAGGCTAGGGTTAAACTTTTCGCAATGATCGCCACGCATAGTGATTGGCATGAATATGGATCAAATCCCGCTGATCGCCGCGTTGCGGCAGAGATTGAACTGGCTGGTCGCGCGTGAGAATGTCCTAAGCCAGAATATTGCCAATGCGGATACGCCGCACTATGCGGCGCGCGACGTGAAGGAAATCGATTTCTCCGCGCTGCTCGACCGGGTACTTGACCCCGCCCGCACCGCGGCGGGACACCTGGGCGGTATTCACGCCGATGGCGGGATCACTTCGCGCAAGGATCAAACCTACGAGGTCGCGCCATCGGGCAATTCGGTTATCCTCGAGGAGCAGATGACGAAGCTTTCCACCACGCAGTCGCGTTATGATCTGCTGATCGGCATCTACCGCAAGCAGCTCGAAATGATGCGTACCGCCTTCGGCCGGGGTGGCTGATGGATCTCGCCCAGACATTGGCGGTGGCCGCCGCTGGCCTGCGCGCACAGGGTGAAAGGCTCCGCGTCGTGGCCGAGAATATCGCCAACGCGGATTCGGTGTCGATCGGCCCGAACGGCCAACCCTATCGGCGCCAGATCGTGACGTTCAAGGACGTGCTGGACCATGAAACGGGCGTGGGCAAAGTCGCCGTCGACCGGGTTCGCCCCGATACCTCGCCGCTGCGGCTGAAATACGAACCCGGCCATCCGGATGCGGATTCCCAGGGTTATGTGCATCTGCCCAACGTCAACACATTGATCGAAATGACCGATATGCGGGAAGCGCAACGCTCCTACGACGCCAATCTCAAGGTAATCGAAGTCACGCACGCCATGGTGGCGCGGACCCTCAGCCTGCTGCAATAGGAGGAAGCATGGACATAGCCGCCCTACCGCGCGCCATGGTCACGACACCTTCCACGGAAGGTACCGTCGGCGGGCAAGACAGCTTCTCCCAGACATTCTCCGATACGCTCAAGAATGCCCTGGATATCGGGCGGGAGGCGGACCGCCAGAGCCTGTTAGCGGTGGAAGGCAAGGCCGATTTGACGCAGATCGTCAACGCTGTCGCCAACGCGGATGTCACTCTGCAAGGCATCGTCGCCGTGCGCGACAAGGTCATTTCCGCCTACCAAGACATCCTGCGCATGCCGATCTGATCCGGTGAGCGAGGCGGCCGTCATCGATGTCGTGCGTCAGGCCCTGTGGGTCATGCTGAAAGTAGGCGCGCCTATCCTGATCCTGTCGCTTGCGGTAGGCCTGATCATCTCTTTCGCCCAAGCCCTGACGCAAATCCAGGAAGTTACTTTGACCTTCGTCCCCAAGATGATTCTGGTCTTCATGGCCCTGGTCATCCTCGCGCCTTTCATGCTGCATACGCTGCGCGATTTCACCGCGGGCCTGTTTGCCCGGATCGCCGCGGTGCCGTGAATCCGATTGACGAGCTTCTGCTCGCCCCGCTTGTCGCGGTGGCGCTGGTCTTCTGCCGCCTGGGCGCCGCCTTGATGCTGACCCCTGGACTGGGCGAGGCAACCATACCGGCCCGCTTGCGCCTGGTCTTTGCCTTAATCGCCAGCATCTCCATCCAGCCGCTCGTGCTCGCCGCAGGAGCGGTACCGGAGCATGGCATGCTGATCCGTTTCATCATTGCGGAATTGACGGCTGGATTGTTCCTAGGCGCGCTGACCAGGATTTATCTCCTCGCGCTGGACATGGTGGGTTCCTTCATGGCGACGCAGATGGGTCTCTCCAACGCCTTGGTCAACGACCCGATTACCGCCCAGCAGAGCGCGGCCCTGACCAACCTTCTTGGCCTCGCGGCCGTGGCGCTGATTTTTGCCGCCGGGCTGGACCGTGAATTCCTGGAAGCTTTTGTGGGCAGCTACACGCTTATCCCCACCGGGACGTTCCGGCCGGACAGTGATGCGATGCAGCTCTTCCTGCGCGTATTGCGGCAGGCGATGGGCCTCGCTCTGCAACTCTCCGCGCCGTTCGCGCTCTATGGGACGCTGTTTTTCGCGACCTTGGGCATCCTGTCCCGCCTCATGCCGCAGCTTCAGGTCTTTTTCATCGCGGTGCCGTTGCAATTGCTGGCAGGAACGGCGCTGCTTCTCGTGACGGTCGGTTTTTTCTTTCGGATTTTCCTCGGCACATATGGCCGGTTCCTGGCCGGATTCTGGTGATGGCCGAAGAATCCCAGGACGACAGCGAAAAAACCGAAGAGCCGACGGGAAAGCGGCTGGATGACGCACGCCGCGAGGGAAATGTCGCGCAGTCGCGCGAAGTCAATTCCCTTGTCATCCTGGCGCTGCTCGCCTTGATCGTGTTCATGTTCGTCCCGGACGAGTTGCGCGAGCTCGGCCGGATGCTCGCGCAATTTCTCGCGCAGGCCGATCGGTTCCATCTCGATATCGGTGCGCTCGAGCGGTTAGGATGGAACATCCTGCGCAGCCTGCTGCGCATCGCAGCGATTCCCTTGGTCCTCCTAGTTCTGGGCGCGATCGGCGCCGGATATGCGCAGTTCGGTTTTCTCTGGTCCGGCAAGCATGTCGCGCCCGATCTCAGCCGGCTCTCTCCGCTCGCCGGACTGGGGCGGATCTTTTCGCGCCGTTCCCTGGTCGAGTTCGGAAAGGGCCTCGGAAAAATTGGTCTGGCGGGGTGGGCAGCCTACTGGGCGATTGCCATCGACCGCGCCAGGCTCAATGAGGCGATGCTCCTGACCCCGCTCGCGCTATTGTCCCGGCTGCATTTCTTCATGGGAAAAATGGTTTTGGCCTCGGGCGCGGTGGTCGCGGGGATCGCCGTCACGGATTATCTTTATCAACGCTTCGATTACCTGCGCACCTTGCGCCTGTCGCGCCACGAGCTGCGTGAAGAACTCAAGGAGACCGAAGGCAATCCCTTGATCAAGGCGCGCCTGCGCCAGCTCAGGCAAGAACGGGCGCGCCGACGCATGATGAACGCCGTTCCTGGCGCGGATGTCATTCTGGTTAATCCGAGCCATTACGCGGTCGCGCTATCTTACCAGGCCGATAAAATGAATGCGCCGAGACTGATTGCCAAAGGGGTCGATCACCTCGCGCAGAAAATCCGCGCGCTCGCGGAAGAGCATCGCATTCCGATCATCGAAAACCCCCCGCTGGCGCGCGGCCTCTATGCCCGCGTCGAAATCGGCGCGGAAATACCCGCTGAATTCTATAAAGCGATTGCCGAGATCATTGCTTACGTGTTTCGCTTGAAAAATCGACAATTGTAAATGAAGACACCCACGGTACACTCATGCTTATGAATGAAATCTGGCTCGCGCTCCCCGTCATGATTGCCGTCGTGGTCCTGGCCGTGTCTGTATTCTCGTATCGGTTATTGCAGATCAGCCGGGAAGCGCCGAAATACCTGCGCCGCTTTTTCGCAATGGCGCCGACCGGGATCGTCCTGCTCGACCGCCAGGGAAATATCGAAAACACCAATGCTGCCTTTCAAGCGTTGATTGGCACGGCCAATTGCCTGGGTAAGCCCTTGACCGGCTACGTCCATTCCGAGGATCGGGCTCAGCTTGCCGCTTCCCTGAAGCAGACCTCTGGCGAGCAGCCCGCAATCAGCCTGCGCCTGCGCCTGGTCGGCGCGACGGAACATACCGTGGTGGCTTATATCGCCGCCCACGGGGAGGGAGGCATGCATGACAGTTGGGTCGTTCACTTCATCGACACGACCGAACTCACTCGGCTGGAAACCCAATTTGCGCAATCGCAGAAAATGCAGGCGGTAGGCCTCCTCGCCGGTGGCATCGCGCATGACTTCAATAATCTGCTCACCGCGATGATCGGCTTCTGCGATTTACTCCTGCTCCGGCACAAGGCGGGCGATCAATCCTTCGCCGATATCATGCAGATCAAGCAGAGCGCGAACCGTGCCGCCAATCTGGTGCGCCAGCTTCTGGCCTTCTCGCGCCAGCAGACCCTGCAGCCGCGCGTCCTTTCGCTCACCGAGATTCTCGCCGACCTTGTCCATCTGCTGCGCCGGTTGATGGGAGAAACCATCGAGCTTTCCATCGTTCACGGCCGGGACGTGTTTCCGGTATGGGCGGATCAAAGCCAATTGGAGCAAGTGATCGTCAATCTGGTGGTTAACGGTCGCGATGCCATGCCGGACGGGGGGGAATTGACCATTCGTACCGCGAATGTCGCGATCAAGCTGCCCCAGCGATGCGGAGACGATGTCATGCCGCCAGGCGATTATGTGCTGGTGGAGATCGAAGATACCGGCACCGGCATTCCCCCCGATACGGTAGGACGGATCTTCGAGCCGTTCTTTTCCACCAAGAGTCCCGGGGCAGGAACCGGTTTGGGTCTTTCGACGGTCTACGGCATCATGCGCCAGACCGGCGGCTATGTCGCGGTGCAGAGCGAAGTCGGCAAGGGAACGATCTTCCGCCTCTATCTGCCGGCCCATCGCGCCCGCGAGCAGGGCCCTCAGCTCATGGCGCCCGCCGAGGAGTTCGCGCGCGACCTGTCGGGCATGGGAACGATCCTGCTGGTCGAGGACGAGGATGCTGTCCGGTTGTTCGCGGCGCGCGCGCTGCGCAATAAAGGCTATCGTGTTCTGGAAGCGCGCGGCGGCGAGGCCGCGCTCGAAGTTGCCGAGCATCAGCTCGACGAGATCAACCTCGTCTTAAGCGACGTGGTGATGCCCCGAATCGATGGACCCACGCTCATCCGCGAGCTGCGCAAGCGGCGTCCCTCGCTACCGGTGGTCTTCATGTCGGGCTATGCCGAAGAGGATTTTCGCCGGAAGATCGATCAGGGCGAGGAAACCTGGTTCCTGCTCAAGCCCTTCACGCTCGCGCAATTGGCCCAGAAGGTCAAAGAAGCGATCTGAGCAAAACGTTTGCCAGCAATTCTTTTTGTAAGTATTTGATTATATTGGGGAACAATTTTTATGTTCGCTTTTTGAACTTTTTTCTTGCAGGTCGGAACAAAACGTGTACATTAATTTTTGCTCCCTAGCGATTGCGACAGGGAGGGGATTAGTCTAAGGGAGAGAGAACGAGATGAGCGAGAATATTGTGCGGCTCGACAGAGGCGATATGGAAAAGAGCAAAGCATTGGAAGCGGCCCTGGGCCAGATTGAAAAAGCGTTCGGCAAGGGATCCGTCATGCGGCTCGGCCAGCGTGACCAGGCGGTGGAGACCGAGGTGATATCGACCGGCTCGCTGGGCCTCGATATCGCGCTTGGAATCGGCGGCCTGCCGCGCGGGCGCATCATCGAGATTTATGGGCCGGAAAGTTCTGGCAAGACCACGTTGGCGCTGCATGTGCTTGCCGAGGCGCAGAAATTGGGGGGGACGTGCGCCTTCGTCGATGCCGAACATGCCCTCGATCCCTCTTACGCCCAGAAGCTCGGGGTCAATATCGATGATCTGCTCATTTCCCAGCCGGACGCAGGGGAACAGGCGCTGGAGATTGCCGACACGCTGGTCCGTTCGGGCGCTATCGATGTCCTGGTCGTCGATTCGGTAGCGGCCCTCGTCCCCAAGGCCGAGCTCGAAGGCGAGATGGGCGATTCGCACATGGGTCTCCAGGCCCGGCTGATGAGCCAGGCCCTGCGCAAATTGACCGGATCGATTGCCCGGTCGCGCTGCATGGTGATCTTCATCAATCAGATCCGCATGAAAATCGGCGTCATGTTCGGAAATCCCGAGACGACGACGGGCGGAAATGCCCTGAAATTCTATGCCTCCGTGCGGCTCGACATCCGTCGCGTGAAAAGCATCAAGGACAAGGACGTGGTTGTGGGCAGCGAGACCCGCGTCAAAGTGGTCAAGAACAAGCTCGCTCCGCCTTTCCGGATGGTCAATTTCGATATCATGTATGGCGAGGGCGTTTCCAAGATGGGCGAACTGATCGATCTTGGCGTGGCGGCGAATGTCGTCGAAAAATCCGGGACCTGGTTTTCCTATAAAGGCCAGCGTATCGGCCAAGGACGCGAGAACACAAAGGCCTTTCTCAAGGAGCATACCGCGGTAGCGGCGGATATCGAGAAGGCCATCCGCCAGAATGCCGGCCTGCTCGCCGGAGCCCTCATGGATAACGGCGAGGAGCGGGAAGCCGCGGAAGCCTAGTTTTTTCAAGCGTTGCCATTGCTTGAGGGGAGCTTCGGCTCCCCTTTTTTGTTGCGCCGCACAGTAAAAGCCGGAATATAGATCATGCGTATGAGGAGAAGCGAAATATGGCAGGTGTCAGTGACATAAGGCAGAGCTTTTTGCATTATTTCCGCGATGCGGGCCATGCCATTATCCCGTCTTCTCCGCTCGTTCCCCGCAATGACCCGACCTTGATGTTCACCAATTCGGGCATGGTGCAGTTCAAGGATATCTTCACCGGTCGCGAGCCCGCTCCTCATCCGCCCCGCGCCACCACGGCGCAGAAATGCGTGCGCGCCGGCGGCAAGCACAACGATCTCGAGAATGTCGGCTATACCGCGCGCCACCACACGTTTTTTGAAATGCTCGGCAACTTCTCCTTCGGCGATTATTTCAAGGAACGCGCGATCGAGCTTGCCTGGAAGCTGGTGACCGACACTTTTGGCCTTCCCAAGGAACGGCTGCTTGTGACGGTGTTCAGCGAGGACGAAGAGGCGACGGTGCTGTGGAAGAAAATCGCTGGCCTGGGGAGCGATTCATTGATCCGTATCGATACCTCCGATAATTTCTGGTCGATGGGCGATACCGGGCCATGCGGTCCCTGTTCGGAGATCTTTTTCGATCACGGTCCGGGGGTCAAGGGCGGCAAGCCGGGGTCCCCCGATCAGGACGGCGACCGCTATACCGAGATCTGGAACCTGGTGTTCATGCAGTTCGAACAGCAGGCGGATGGCAGGCGGGTCGGCCTGCCCAAGCCTTCGATCGATACCGGCATGGGGCTCGAGCGTATCGCCGCTGTGCTGCAAGGCAAGCAAGACAATTACGATATCGATCTGATGCGCGCCCTGATCGAAGCCTCGGCGCAGCTCACGCATACCGATCCTGACGGTCCGCACCGCGTCTCGCATCGGATCATCGCCGATCATTTGCGCGCCAGCGCTTTTTTAATTGCCGACGGCGTTCTCCCCAGCAACGAGGGCAGGGGCTACGTGCTACGCCGGATCATGCGCCGTGCTATGCGGCATGCGCACCGGCTCGGCTCTCACGATCCGCTCATGTGGCGTTTGGTCCCCGCATTGCTTGCGCAGATGGGCACGGCCTATCCCGAACTCATGCGCGCCCAGGCCCTGATCGAGGAAAGCCTCAAGCTCGAGGAAAGCCGCTTCCAGCAGACGCTCGATCGCGGCCTGCGCCTGCTCACCGAAGAAACTAGCCGCCTCGGCGCGGGGCAGAAGCTTTCCGGCGAAATCGCCTTCAAATTGTACGATACGTTCGGGTTTCCGCTCGATTTGACTCAGGACATCCTGCGGGGCGAAGGTCGCTCGGTCGATGAGGCGGGGTTCGCGCGGGCGATGGAAAACCAGCGCGCGCTTGCGCGTAAGGCCTGGGTGGGGTCCGGCGACACGGCGGTCGAGACGATCTGGCTCGACCTGCGCCAGCGTTTGTCCGCCACGGAATTTCTTGGCTATAGCACGGAGACAGCGGAGGGCCAGGTTCTTGCCTTGCTGCGCGACGGCGCGGAAGTTCGCTCTGTCGCGGCCGGCGACGAGGTCATGGTTGTGGTCAACCAGACTCCCTTCTATGGCGAGGCGGGCGGCCAGCAGGGGGACCGTGGCACCATATCCACGGCAGCGGGCGGGCTCATCGAGGTCAGCGATGTCCAGCGCAAGGCAGGCGATCTGTTCGTGCACCATGGCCGCGTCCGCGAGGGATCGATCAAGGTCGGCGACGCGGTGCATTTGTCGGTGGATGGCGAGCGCCGTGCCGGCCTGCGCGCCCACCATTCCGCGACCCATCTTCTGCATGAGGCCCTGCGCCGCACGTTGGGGCCCCATGTCGTTCAGAAGGGCTCGCTGGTGGCACCCGACCGCCTTCGTTTCGATATCGCCCAGCCGCGCCCCATCGCCGCGGCAGAGCTCGCGGGAATCGAGCAGGATGTCAATCGGCGCATTCGGGCCAACGAGCCGGTGGAAACCCGCCTGATGAGCCCGCAGGACGCGATCGCCGCGGGCGCCATGGCCCTCTTTGGCGAGAAATATGGCGAGGAAGTGCGCGTCGTCTCGATGGGTGGGCGGCGGGCCTCCGAAGACAAGGTTTTCTCAACCGAGTTGTGCGGCGGTACCCATGTCGCGCGCACCGGAGATATTGGTCTGTTCAAGATCGTCAGCGAAGGCGCGGTCGGGGCGGGCCTCCGGCGCATCGAGGCCGTCGCGGGCGCGGCTGCCGAACGATACGTGGCCGAGCAGCAGGCGCTGCTGCGTCAGGCGGCCCAGCAGATCAAGGTGGTGCCGGCCGAGCTGCCCCAGCGTCTCGAGATTCTGCTCGAGGAACGCAAGCGGCTTGAACACGATATCGCCGAATTGCGCCGGCGACTGACCAGCGGTGCGTCGGGCGCCGCCGTCAAGGACGTCGCGGGTATCAAGTTTCTCGCCCAGGAAGTGGCGGATGTGCCGGCGCGTGAATTGAAAGCGATGGCGGACCGGCTCAAGGATCAGGTCGGTTCGGGCATCGTCGCGCTGATCGGCAGGGAGGGTAAGCGCGCCTCGGTCGTGGTCGGTGTCACCAAGGATCTCACCTCGCGCTTCAACGCAGTCGAGCTGGCGCGGCTGGCGAGCCACGCCCTGGGTGGGCAGGGCGGCGGCGGCAGACCAGACATGGCCCAGGGTGGAGGCAGCGAGGGGGCGGCGGCACCCCAGGCACTCGCGGCAATCGAGCAGGCCATCGCGCAAGTACCGGCCTAACGCCGGTCCCGGCTTTCGCTAAAACCGAATCTGCCTAGGGGCGAGATCCCAAGGCGAGACGTTCCATCTCTCGGCGCAGCCATTGCGCCGTTAGTTTCTCCTGCACCGAATTCTGTTTCAACCGCTGGCGCAGGCTGGGCCAATCAACCTGATCGAGGGGCTGGTCCTGGTTGAAACAGGAAAAGACCACCGTTTCCTGGCCAGATACCGGATCACGATGGGTTTGCAGGCATTGCGCGCAAATCTCCTTCATCATGCATTGCATCGGTGAATTGATCGAGCCGATCGCGCAATGGCTGGGCTTGAGAAACGGCTTGAGCACCTCGTGACGCGCGCGCGCCACCGCCGCCATCATGCCATCCGAACCGATGGCGATGATGCGGTCTGCCTCCTGCAGCGGAATGGAGACCGGTCCGAGCTCGCCCTTGGCATAGGCAACCATGGCCGCCACGATGTTTCCGGTAAAAGAGAGGTCCTGCTTGCGGTCGGGCGCGAAACCTGGCTCTTGGTCGGAGGCCCAGACCACACAATCGGCAGCGGCTTCGATATCCGCGACTTTGTAGCGATCCTCGAGCTTTTTATATCCGGCGAAATACAACACCCGGCAGCCCGCTGCGCGCAACGCCTTGCCAATCGAAAAGAGCACGGCGTTGCCGAGGCCGCCTCCGGCGAGTAGCACGGTTTCTCCCTGGGGAATATGAGTGGGGGCGCCGGTCGGCCCCATCAGGATGACGGGTTCGCCGGGCTTGAGCTGCATGCATAGATCGGAAGAGCCGCCCATCTCCAGCACGATCAAGCCCACCAAGCCCTTGTCGGGATCGGTCCAGGCACCGGTCAAGGCCAGGCCTTCCATGGCGAGGATCGTCTCCGGCGTGCGGGAAGCGAGGCTCTCGAAGTTCTGCAAGCGGTAGAATTCTCCCGGCTTGAAATTGCGCGCCGCGTACGGTGCCTCGATCACGATTTCGGCGATCGTCGGGGTCAAGCGGTGCACCATCTTCACCCGAGGCCGCAAGCCCTGGTTCACGCGCGTCAAAAAGGCGTTGCCGGGTTCGGCACTCGCCGGCTGGATGCGAGCCAGCGCGCGCGCAAGGACCGGCCAGCCCTGCTTAGCGCTGCCCATCGCCTTGACCACGTTGCCGGCAAAGGAGGGATGCAGATCGCCGAAGAAACTGATGGCGCGTCCATCCGGTCGGATCGCATGCAGCACATGGACCGTCCCGGGCTTGGATACCCGCTCGGGGGTGGTGAGATGCCCCTCGAGATCGATAGCGCGGAAATAGTTGCCATCGAGCGGGAAATCATCGGGTTCCTCGCGCGCAAGCACGGTGTTGGGCCGCGTGCCGGCCGCCACGAGAATCGCCCGCGCCGGCAGGATATGGGTTGCCCCCTCGCTGTCAACGCAATGAAGCTTTTCCGCGTGGCCATAAGAATCGGTGTCGATCCGGCTCGGCGTAATATTTTCGGCGAATCGAATGCCCTCTTCGAGTGCCTTTTCTATTTCCTCGTGGTTGAGCGTGTAAGACGGCGCGTCGATCAGGCGCCGCCGATAGGCAACGGTCACGCCGCCCCATTCATTGATCAGGCGCGCGAAGTCCGGCTTTTCTCCGGCCGCTTCGGCGCGTGCACGCTCGGCGCGCAGAGCGCGGGCGTGGGCTACATATTCCTGGGCGATGGCGCGCTCTTCCAGATCGTCGCTCGCCAGAACGTCTCTCTCGCCCTTGTCTAGGGTCAGTGCCTCATAGCGGCGCAGGAATTTCTCCACCTGGACCGGGTAATAGGCCATGGCTTCGGTGGCGGTATCGATGGCGGTCAATCCGCCGCCGATGACGACGGCGGGGAGACGCAGCTGCAGGCTCGCAATCGATTCATCGCGCGCAGCACCCGTCAGCTGCAGCGCCATCAAGAAGTCCGAGGCCATGCGCACGCCGCGGGACAGGCCACCCGGCAGGGACAGCAGCGTCGGCTTGCCCGCGCCCAAGCACAAGGCGATATGGTCGAAACCCATGGCGAAGGCCTGTTCGGCGGTCAGCGTGCCACCGAAGCGGACGCCGCCTATCATCGCGAAGGACGACCGCCGCTCCAGCAGCAGGCGGATCAGTTTCAGGAAATTTTTGTCCCAACGTACGGTGATGCCATATTCAGCGACGCCGCCGAAACCGGCCTGCACCCTTTTATCGAGATTCTCGCGCAACTCGGATACATTATGGATCGGCTTCATCTGCGCCCGCCCGCCGTCGGCGCGAACGCCGCTCAGCGATTCCGGCAGAGGCTCGATTTTCAACCCGTCCACCGCGACCACATGGTGGCCATCGTTGAGAAGATAGTGGGCAAGTGTATAGCCGGCCGGGCCGAGTCCGACGACCAGGACCTTCTTTCCGCTCGCACTCTTGGCATAAGGCGTGCGGAAGTTCAGGGGATTCCAGCGGGTGAGCAGGGAATAGATCTCAAAACCCCAGGGCAGGGAGAGAATGTCCTTGAGGGTCCGCGTCTCGGCCTGCGGAATATCGACCGGCTCCTGCTTTTGGTAGATGCAGGCTTTCATGCAATCGTTGCAGATCCGATGTCCCGTGGCCGCGACCATCGGGTTATCGACGATCGCGACGGCCAATGCGCCTAAGGGAATACCCTGAGCCTTGAGGGAATGCATCTCGGAAATTTTTTCTTCGAGCGGACAGCCTGCAAGTGTCACGCCGAAGGTGCTTTTCTTGAAAGTGCCATCTTTTTCCTTGAAGCCTTTCGAGCAGGAATCCTTGCCTTGGTGATGGCACCAGATGCAGTAATTTGCCTGATCGAGCGCACCCTTCAGATCGGTTCCCGGATCGGTCAGCGCAAAGCCTTCGCGCCTGCGCCAGTGCGAAGGGGCGAGACGGTGGCTGGCGACGCCATTCTCGACGGTGAGTTCCGTCGCCACGAGATGCAGAGGGTCGAGCTTGCGCGGCGCCTTGAAAAGAATACCTTTGCCGTGCCGGTCTTTTCCCGCCGGGGAAAAGACCGCCCAGGCGGCATATTGCGCCGCCAAGGCCAGCTCTTGCGCATGGCGCGTGGGTTCCGTATTCCATTGCAGGATCTGGCGGGCGAAGCCGAGCTCGTCGAAATTCTCGCCGAGATGCTTCTGCAGGCCGGCGCGCAGTGCCTCGCCATCGAACGCCGCGGCCTCTTCAGGCTTGTGACTCTTCAGGGCGTGGCGCTGGACGAAGAGCCGTTTGCATTCGTAAAGCGGGGCGAGTGTGTGATGCTCGCCCTGTAACGCGCGCATCTCCGGGCCGATGCCGAAGAGATGCGCGAGGAAATCCTCTAGATGGGGTGCAAGCGCGAGAATGAGCTCGGATTCCGCTTTCCCATGGGGCGGTTGGGCGCGCGCTTCCTCGAGCTTCCGGGCCAAATCGGAATCCAACTCATCCAGGAAAATCCTGTCAAGTTTCTGTAATCCCTCCGGTTGATAGAGGTCCTCGAAAGCCAATCCGTGCGCCAAAGCCAAAACCGGTAACTGCGTTCCGTCCATACGATCCACGCGTTGCTGTAAATGGCCTCAGTAGTAGCTTTCGCATCCGCAAAGGGCAAGGGTGGATTAGGCGGTTGACAAGCGCCGTCCAGGCTGGCTTCATCCGCCGCTATTGCGAACGTAAGGGAAGTCCATGCGCCAGAAAAAGGGCGATTTCCGCGATATCTGGGAAATGATGAAGACGCTTATCTGGGCGGGAATCATCGCAATCGTCATTCGTTCTTTACTGGTGGAACCATTCAATATCCCATCGGGCTCGATGATCCCCTCGCTTTTGGTGGGGGATTATCTGTTCGTGACCAAATTCTCCTATGGCTACAGCCGCTTTTCCTTTCCCTTTGCGGCTATTCCATTTTCTGGCCGGATCGGCTTTGGCGCGCCGGTCCGGGGCGACGTAGTGGTTTTTCGGCCTCCCGGCCAACCGGATACCGACTATATCAAGCGCGTCATCGGCCTGCCTGGCGACCGTATCCAGATGAAAAGCGGCGTGCTCTATATCAACGACCAGCCGGTTATGCGCGAGCGTATCGCCGATTATGTCGATCCCGACAATTCCGCCGCTCCGGGAGTTCCCCAGTATATCGAGACCCTGCCTAACGGTGTGCGCCATCGGGTTCTCGAATCCCAGGGTGATGAAGGCCCGCTCGACAATACACCGATATTCGAGGTGCCTGCCGATCATTATTTCATGATGGGCGACAATCGCGACAATTCCAGCGATTCACGCGCGCCTGGGGGGTTCAGCTACGGCACGTTGGATTTCGACCATACGATCCTGCGCGATAACGGCCTACTCTCGCCGGTAGGATTCGTCCCCCGCGAGAATCTGATCGGTCCGGCCCAGATCCTTTTCTGGTCCTACGGGCCAGAGGCACGCTGGATCAATCCGGCGAGCTGGATCTCGGCAGTGCGATGGCGGCGCCTTCTGCTCCTCGTCCGATGACGAGCGATGATCCTCAGCGGCTCGGGGAGGACATTGGCTATGTCTTCCGCAACCAGGATCTGTTGCGCCTCGCCCTCACCCATGCCAGCGTCGGCCGCTCCCAGGGAGATTATCAACGCCTGGAATTTCTCGGAGACCGGGTCCTCGGCCTCGTGATCGCCGACCTGCTTTATGAGCACTATCCGCAGGAAAACGAGGGGGCAATGGCGCGGCGGCTCGCGGCGCTCGTGCGCATGGAAAGCTGCGCGGAAATCGCACGAACAATCCGGCTTGGAGATTACCTCATCCTGTCGCATGGCGAGGCCGAGGCGGGCGGGCGGAAAAATAACGTCATTCTCGGCGATGCGTGCGAGGCGCTCATCGGAGCCATTTATCGCGACGGGGGGTTTGCGGAGGCGCGCCGTTTTATCGAGCGCTATTGGCGTCCGCTCCTGGAGAGCGACGCGCGGCCCCCGCAGGATGCCAAGACCGGCCTGCAGGAATGGGCGCAGGGGCGGGGTCTTCCCTTGCCGAATTACCGCTTGCTAGGCACGGCAGGACCGGCGCACGATCTGACCTTCACCATCGAGGTGAGCCTGCCCGGCTACGGGCCTGCGACGGCTCAGGGAAAGTCCAAGCGCATTGCCGAACAGGAAGCGGCCAAGAAATTGCTGTCAAGCGTGACCAATTCATGAGCCGATGCGGGTTCATCGCTGTTTTGGGTGCGCCAAATGCGGGGAAGTCCACGCTGATCAACCGGCTGACCGGTTCCAAGGTGACGATCGTTTCGCCCAAGCCGCAAACGACCCGGAACCGCATTTTGGGCATCTTGGTCAAGGACGACGCGCAGTTCATCTTCGTCGATACGCCCGGAATTTTCGCGCCACGGCGCAGGTTGGATCGTGCGATGGTCGCGGCGGCCTGGTCCGGGGCGGGCGACGCAGATGTGATCGTGCTTCTCATCGATGCGAGCCGCAAGGATCTCTCGATGAGCCTGCCGATTATCGAGGAGCTCAAGAAGCGCGGCCAAACCGCGATCATCGTTCTCAACAAGGTGGACGTCGCCCCCAAGCCGCACCTGCTCGCGCTTGCCGCCGATATCGAGGCCACTGGGATCGCCGAGGAAATTTTCATGATCTCTGCCGTAACCGGAGATGGAACGGCCGATCTGCTGGCCGCGCTGCGTGAACGCCTGCCTGCCGGCCCGTTTCATTATCCCGAGGACCAGCTTACCGATATGCCGGAACGCCTGCTTAGCGCCGAGATCGTTCGCGAACATCTATTCCGTAATCTTCACCAAGAAGTTCCCTACGAGCTCGCGGTGGAACCCGAGACCTGGGAAAATTTTCAGAACGGCAGCGTCAAGATCCAGGTGCGGATCGTTGTGGCGCGCGATAGCCAGCGCGGGATCGTTCTGGGGGCACAAGGCAAGACGATCAAGCGGATCCGGGAAGCGGCGCAACGAGAATTGCACGGCTTGCTCGGCCGGCCGGTGCATTTGTTTCTCCATGTTCAGTCAGACCCGCAATGGCAGGATAGGCAAGCCTATTACCGCCTCTGGAATCTGGACTGGTCCTAGATCACGGGCTGGTCGGGAGTGTAACCGTTCCGACCGCTGGCGGTACCCCAGGCTGGGTAGCGAGCGCTGGATCGAGGGGAACCGATAGCCAGCTCATGCCCCAATGCAAAGTAGGATTCGCCGTGAGCGGATTGGCACCGACATGACCGATCATCGTGCCTGGACTGACCCGGTCGCCCACCCGGACGCCGATATCGCCGAGATGGAAGATCGTCGAGGTCAGACCATAGCCATGGTCGATGAGAAGGGTACCTCCGGACAAGTAGCGGTCGCTTCCCACATACCGCACGACGCCTCCCGCCGGGGCAACCACGGGCGTCCCGACCGGGACAGCCAGCTCCACGCCATAGTCCGGCTGCTGCGGCTGGCCGTTCAGGACAAGCTGTGTTCCATAGGTGGCAACAACGGGACCTGTCACGGGCCAGCGGAAGCCCCCCTGAAAGTCCCGGATATCCGTGAAGGCATTGCGAGCTTGCATCAGGGCCTGGCTTTGAGCCTGGACACTGCCCGTGATATCCGCCGCCGGACTGGCATAGACCGGTGGCACATTGTCATAGCGCTGCACCTGATAAAGGCGCTGCTGAACGGCAAGGACGTGGGTCTGGGTATTGTCCTCGCCCAGAATCTCGTTCACCGTAACCTGAGTAGCATTATCTCGGCCGAAACCGATCACGAATAGGCCATCGGGTCCTACAGGGACTAATTGATTCTCCAGATAGATTTTTCCGCCGGGCACGGTGTGACCGATGGCGAAGCCGCCTTGCACGAAGTGCCCGGCAATATCGAAAGCCAGTGCGGGCATCGATATGATTCCCATTATGACAGCAAGGTATATGTTTCTCATGAGATGCTTCCTATATCAGTGGCGAGCCGACGCGCCTTCAACCTGCACGGAAATCGACCCGTCTTGCATTTCTATCTTCAAATTCTGCCCGTTTTGCACTGAAGCCGCGCGGAAGACGGGATGTCCCTCTCGATCGCGTACCAGGGCAAAACCTCTCTGGAGAACATTCTGATAGGAAAATGATTCCAAAAGGGCGCCCGCGCGCTCCAGCCGGTGGATTTTAGTGGTGACGGTTCGCTGGTAGGCGGGCTGGAATGCCCGCGCGACCCCTAAAAGATGTCGGTGTGCGATCCGGATCTGTTCTCGCGGCGTGCGCGGTGCAATACGGCGCAATCGCTCCCGGCGGATGTCGAGGAACCGCTGAAATGAATGGTGCCAGCGCTCGACCATGTCGTCCAGGCGCTGTCGGGGCCAATCGAGAAGGCGGCGCGGATCGGCTAAGGCGCGTGTCTCGCGGGCAATCTGCTCCTCGGCGCGGCGCAAGAGGCGTGTCATAGCGTGATGGTGGCGGTGGGCGCAGTGCTGCAGGCGGTGATCGAGATCGCGCCGCACTGGAACGGCCTTCTCCGCTGCGGCGGTGGGCGTGGGCGCGCGCAGATCGGCGGCGTAATCGATCAGGGTTGTATCCGTCTCGTGTCCGATGGCCGAAATGACCGGGATAGCACTCGCACAGACGGCCCGGACCAGCGCCTCATCGTTAAAGGACATGAGATCCTCGAGCGAACCTCCACCGCGCGCGATGATCAGTAGTTCGGGCCGCTTCTCGGCGGGCAGGCGATTAAATCCTTCGATCGCCGCGACAATCGCACCCGCCGCCGCCGGGCCTTGCACCGGAACTGGCCAAACGACAACATGGCAGGGAAAACGCTCGCGCAACCGGTGAAGAATATCGCGGATCACCGCACCCTGGGGGGAAGTGACGACACCGATCCTGCCGGGCAGGGTGGGCAGGGGCCGCTTGCGTTCGAGGACGAAGAGTCCTTCCTGCTCGAGCCTCTTGCGCCGGTCCTCGATCGTTTTCAGCAGGGCGCCGACGCCGGCGAGTTCGATACGCTCCACGATGAGCTGATAGGAAGAAGTGGGACCATACGTACTGAGCCTGGCGGTAACGACGACCTCGCTCCCTTGTTCTGGTCGTACTGTCAGGAGGAAAACCCGGCTTTTCCAGCAGCAGCACTTGATCACCGCCTCGGTATCCTTGAGATCGAAATAAATATGGCCAGAGGCGTGATTGGTGACCTTGGATATCTCTCCGCGCACTCGAATCCGGGGAAATTCCCCCTCGAGCTGGCGTTTTACCGCTTGCGCGAGTTCGCTCACTGAAAATTCGGCAATATTGGATAAAATCTGTGTTTCGGTCATCGAAGCAGCCTACCATGCGGCAGGCGGATAGGATATAGAAGCGGAATGCGAATTTTGGTGGTGGGCGGTGGCGCGCGCGAGCATGCTTTGTGCTGGAAAATCGCGGCTTCGCCTTTGGTGGAAAGGATCTATTGCGCCCCAGGCAATGCCGGCATCGCCGCGCTTGCCGATTGCATCGCCATCGCGGAAACCGACATCGACGCGCTGGCGGCCTTCGCCGAGAGTACGCGTATCGATCTGGTGGTGGTAGGCCCCGAGGCACCGCTGGTGGCGGGCCTCACGGATCTCTTGGCGGCGCGCGGTATTCCCTGTTGCGGCCCGACGGCGGGAGCGGCCCGTCTCGAAGGATCGAAGATCTTCATGAAGAAGGTTGCGCTGAGCGCAGGCATTCCCACTGCTGCTTATCGGGTGTGCCGCTCGGTAACCGATGCCGAGAGCTTCTCCCGCCAGACGAGCTTCCCAATCGTCATCAAGGCGGACGGATTGGCGGGCGGCAAGGGAGTGATTATCGCCCAGGATATGCGCGCCTTCGATCAGGCGATAGAGGACATCCTGATCAAGCGTAAATTTGGCCATGCAGGTGAAGAGATCCTCATCGAGGAATTTCTCGAAGGCGAGGAAATCAGCTATTTTGCCCTGTGCGACGGCGAGGATTACATCCCGCTGGGCGCCGTCCAGGACCACAAGCGCGCGGGGGAAGGCGAAACAGGCCCCAATACCGGCGGGATGGGTGCCTATGCGCCCGTGTCGATCCTGGATGCCGCACTGGAAAAGCGCGTCCAGGAGGAGATTATCGCCCCGGCGCTCAAAACCATGAAACAGGCGGGTCATCCGTTCCGAGGGGTTCTTTTCGCGGGTTTGATGATAACCGCCCAGGGACCGAAGCTGCTGGAATTCAATGTACGGTTCGGCGATCCCGAATGCGAGGTCATGTGCCTGCGCTTGCGTTCGGATATCGTTCCCGCGCTCATGGCGGTGACTGACGGAACGCTCCGGCATATCAGCCTCACCTGGTATGACGATACCGCCATCGCAGTGGTCATGGCTGCGCGCGGCTATCCCGATAGCTACACGAAGGGTGGCGTGATCCGTGGATTGGACAAAGAGCCGCACGTCGATGCCGTGATCTTTCACGGTGGCACGCAACGCGCCGCCAATGGCGATATCATCGCCGCCGGTGGGAGGGTTCTGACAGTATGCGCCCGAGGCCGCGATATTGTAGCGGCGCGCCTCAAGGCGCAGGCAGTCCTCGACCGGATCGACTGGGCGGACGGATATTATCGCCGCGACATCGGCTGGCGCGCGCGGGCATGAAGATCGCCGAGCGGGTGCTCTATCGCGATGGCTGGATCCTAGTGCTCGATAAGCCCGCGGGGGTGCCGGTTCACGCCGGCCCGGGGGGCGGAGAAAGTCTCGAGAGTTATTTCGATGCGTTGCGCTTTGGCTTGCCGCGGCCGCCGTTTCTCGCCCACCGTCTGGACCGGGATACGAGCGGCTGTCTTGTGCTGGGCCGCCACAAGCAGGCCCTGCGTAAGCTTGGAGAAGTCTTTGCCAGCGGCAGCGTGGAGAAGACCTACTGGGCCCTTACCGATAGCGTTCCCCATGAGCCGCGCGGGCGGCTTGAATATGCACTCAAGAAGGTCAGCACCAAGGCGGGCGGCTGGCGCATGATCGTGACCCCCGATGGTCAGAGAGCCATTACCGATTATGTCGTGATGGGCCAAGACCCCGCGACCGGTCGCGCCTGGCTTGCGCTCACGCCGCTTACGGGCCGCACGCACCAGATCCGCGTCCATCTTGCGGCTCTTGGCTGTCCGGTCGCGGGTGATCGCCAGTATGGCCAGCCCGGTGATTCTCGGCCGCTGCATTTGCACGCGCGGTCGATCGTTCTCCCGATCTATTCCGAGAAGCCGCCCGTATCGGTCACGGCACCGGTCCCTCCTCATTTGATCGACAGTTTTGCCGCTTGCGGTTACGATGAAACATTGGGAGAAAATGGCCATGGCAAAAGCGCACGCCGTTATTGAGCGTGTCGAGCGGCATGCCGCTCCGTTAGGGATATTTCGAGCCCGCGCGATGTTCGGCGGCTTCGGGCTCTATCTCGACGATGTGATTTTTGCTATCATCGTCGGCGATACGCTTTACTTGCGCGTCGACGAGCAAACCCAACCCGCCTACGAACGGGCCAAAGCCAAGCCGTTCGTATACATCCATTCCGATGGAAGGCCGAGCACTATGCCGTATTGGACCGTTCCCAAGGCCGTGGGCGCGGAGCCGGAAGAGTTCACGGCCTGGATCGAAGCCGCCAAGCAGGCCAGTCTGCGCGCGAAGGCAAAAAAGCCGAAAAAGACGGGAAAGCCCAAAAGGCCCACAAAGACGGCAAGGATGCGTCCTTAGCCTCGGAAAGGGTCGTGAACGAGGATTGTGTCCTCGCGTTCGGGGCTGGTCGAGAGAAGCGCCACCGGGGTACGGATCAGCTCCTCGATCCGGCGGATATATTTGATGGCCGGCGCGGGGAGTTCTGCCCAGGAGCGGGCGCGGGCGGTTGTCTCCTGCCATCCCGCCATGCTTTCATAGACCGGCTTGACCTCTGCCTGGAGGGCGGGGGAGGCGGGAAGGTGATCGAGCCGTTCGCCACGGCATTCGTATCCTATGCAAATTTTGATCTCGGAGAATCCATCCAGAATGTCGAGCTTGGTCAGCGCCATGCCGGTGATGCCGCCCACGATTGCGGCCTGGCGGACAAGAACCGCGTCGAACCAGCCGCAGCGCCTCTTGCGTCCCGTGACCGTGCCGAATTCGCGGCCGCGCGTCCCGATCCGCTCCGCGATTTCACCGAAAAGTTCGGACGGAAAAGGGCCGCTGCCGACGCGGGTCGTGTAGGTCTTCGCGATTCCCAGGACATAATGCACCGAGCGCGGTCCGATTCCGCTGCCGGTTGCAGCCTGGCCAGCCACGGCGTTCGAGGACGTGACGAAGGGATAAGTGCCATGATCAACATCGAGCAGAATACCCTGGGCCCCCTCAAAGAGAATCCGCGCATCGCCCTCTTCTTCCAATATTCGCCATACTGGCTTAATGAAAGGATTGAGAACCGGGGCGACCGCCATGAGCTCGGCGTGGAGTTCGGCGCCGTCAAAGGTCGGTTGGCCTAATCCTTTACGCAGGGCGTTATGATGCTGCAGCAATTGTTCCAATCGCGTGCGCAAGAAGTCGGGGTGGGCGAGGTCGCAGGCCCGGATAGCGCGCCTCCCGATCTTATCCTCGTAAGCCGGTCCGATGCCCCGACCGGTCGTGCCGATCCTATTGTGTCCACTGGCCTGTTCGCGCGCCTGATCGAGCGCGGCATGAAGCGGCAGAATAAGAACCGCATTATCGGCAATCACAAGATTGTCCGGGGAGATTTGGACACCCTGGCCGCGTAGGCGGGACATTTCCTCGAGCAACGCCCAAGGGTCGACGACCACGCCATTGCCGATCACCGCGCGCTTGCCGGGGCGGACGATGCCAGAGGGGAGCAGGCTCAGCTTATAAGTGACGCCGTCGATCACCAGCGTGTGGCCGGCATTGTGCCCACCTTGGAAACGCACGACAATGTCGGCGCGCTCGGAGAGCCAATCGACGATCTTTCCCTTGCCTTCGTCGCCCCACTGGGCGCCAATCACCGCGACATTCGCCATTAGCTGCTGACCGCCGCAATACTGCCTGCGAGCCAATAATGCGAACAGCCGAGGCGTTTGGCCTCCTGTTCGGGGTCCGCGATCGGCTCGAGACCGCGCACCGTTATCCAGCCTTCTTCGCGCAGGGCGGGCGCAAAGCGCGGCGGCATGCCAGCGGGCGTGAAGAGCCGTCGCTCGGACGCGGGCGCGGGAAGGACCTCGACGAGCCTGTCGAGATAAAGGGAAAAGCCGGTCGCCGTTTCTCCTGCCTGGGTTTCGTACCGTCCGCCCCGCCCGAGTTCGCCCACAACGCCTCTGGCGAAAAGGGCGAACCCCAGGCCGCTGTGATACTCGAAACCCCGACGGTCGGTGGCGTCGAGCGTCAGGCGCGCCTCGGGCCGCGCGTCCTGGACCATTGCCGCAACAGTTTCCAGGCGAGCGATATCCCCCTCGGCCACTTCACCCAAGGATAGGGCGCGCAGGTGGGCCGTTCCTTCGGCGATGGCTGCCGGCGTGGCGATCAAGGCCCCGAGAAGCGTATCCTGCGTGGCGGCGATGGCTGCGCGATCCTTCCGGTCAAGAGCGGCCGCCAACGATGGGTCCAGGCGCTCGCCTAGCGCGATCGGCACCAGCCGCGGCAAGTTGATATCGATCGTGACGTCGGCGATCCCCAGCACTGACAAGGCCTCGCAGGCCAGTGTGATGATCTCCGCATCGGCGGCGTCGGCGGAGGAACCGATCAGTTCGGCGCCGATCTGGGCGAGCTGGCGCGCCGAGCGCAGCTGTTCGGCCCGCGTGCGCAGGACCGGTCCCGCATAACTGAGGCGCAACGGCCGTGACTTATGGCGCAATCGGCTCGCCGCCATTCGCCCGATCTGCGGCGTGATGTCGGCACGCACACCCATCATGCGGTGGGAGACCGGATCCATCACGCGAAAGGTGTGGGTGCGCATGGCCGCGCCAGGTCCGCTCAGCAGTGTTTCCTCGAACTCAATGAGCGGTGGCTCGATCCGGTCATAGCCCCAGGTGCGCACGAAGGCCATGAAACGCGCAATGGTGGCGGCTTCGTGCTCGGCAAAAGGCGGCAGGAGATCGACAAATCCCTGTGGCAGCAGCCATTCATCCGTAGCCATCAGACCCAGCCGCCATCGACGGTGAAAACCTGCTGGGTGACCATGCTGCTATCCTCGGCGGCCAGCCACAGAACCATGCGCGCTACGTCGGGTGCGTAGAGCTTGCGCTTGAGGCACTGGCTCCGCATGATTTGCTCTTCGCCCTCTGGGGTCAGCCAAAGCTTTATCTGGCGCTCGGTCATGGTCCAGCCTGGCTGGACGCAATTGACGCGGATACCGGCTTCGCCGAGTTCGCGCGCCATCAAACGGGTCAGACCGATTACCGCCGACTTCGCCATGCCGTAGATGGTCAGATCGCGCGCGCCGACGATCCAGGAGGTCGAGCCCATATTGATTATAGAGCCTCCCGCCGACATCTGCTTGGCGCAAGATTGGATGGCGAAATATTGATGCTTGAGGTTTACGGCCATGCACTGGTCAAAATAATCCGGCGTGGTCTCCCGCCAGTCATGACGGTCATCGCGCGCCGCGTTATTGACGAGAACGTCGATGCCGCCCCAGCTTTCACCATGTTTAGCGAGCGCCGTCTGGAACTCGGTCAGATTGCGCAGGTCCAGGCAATAAAACGTGGCGCCGGTAGCCTGGGCGAGCTTTTCACCTTCGGCGCGAGCCAGGTCGAAGAATAGAACTCGCGACTTTTGCGCGACGAAATGCTCAACGAGCGCGGCACCGATCCCCGACGCGCCGCCGGTGATGACCACTCTCTTTCCCGCTAGGGAAGGATAGATGGCATAAGAAGAGGCGGAAGAAGCGCTGGACGTCATGGAAGCTACCGTGAGTGTTTTTTAAAAGAACTGTGAGATGCGAAGGTTCAGCCGTATCGTTCTTCATCCCAGGGATCGCCATGGTTATGATAACCTCGCACTTCCCAAAAGCCGGGGCGGTCCCGGTCTGAAAATTCGATGCGCTTCACCCACTTGGCGCTTTTCCAGAAATAGAGCTTGGGCACGACCACGCGGACCGGACCGCCATGTTCGCGGGTGATGGGCTTGCCCTCCCAATGCGTGGCGAGCAGAACATCCTCGTCGGCAAACTCGTGCAGCGGCAGATTAGTGGTGTAATTGTCGTAAGAGTGGAAGATCACATATCGCGCGGCCGGCTGGGGCTTGACCAATTGAATGAGATCAAAGGCGGAAACGCCGCGCCAATGATTGTCATAGCGCGACCAGGTAGTCACGCAGTGAATATCGCTCAGGCTTTCCGATTGGCGAAGCTTGTTGAATTCCTCCCACCCCAGCGTGACCGGGTGGTCGACGAGCCCGTCGATCTGCAGCTGCCAGCGCTCGAGCGGGACGTGCGGCTGGACGCCTAAATCCAGGACCGGCCAGTTGGTGACCAGACGCTGCCCCGGAGGAAGCCGTTCCTCGTCCTTTCGTCCGTGACGCCCGGTCAACGAGCGGCCTTCGCGGGCCCACTTTTCCTTGCTGGCAATCAACTTATCCTTGATTTTTCCAAAAAGAGTCGCGTCTTCTTCGTTCATCGGATCTGTTCCTTCCGGCTCACTATAGGATATGATGCGGTTGTCGGAAAGCGCTGGCTTTGCCTGCCCCGCAATGCTAGAAGGACCGCCAAATTGCGCGGCGCGCGCCGATGAGAAAAGAGAAGAGGAAAAGATGGCTCAGGTATTGATGCCCAGGGCAACCGCGGTGTGGTTGGTGGAGAATACGGCCCTGACATTCGAGCAGATTGCTGCCTTCTGCGGCCTTCACGCGCTCGAGATTCAGGGCATCGCCGATGGCGAGGTGGCGGTGGGAATCGTCGGCCTCGATCCGACCCAGAACGGACAATTGACCAAGGAAGAGATCGCCAGGTGCGAGGCGGATCATTCCCTTCGATTGCAGCCAACCAAGACCGATGCGCCCCAGCCCTTGCGGCGCACCAAGGGGCCGCGCTATACGCCAGTCTCCAAGCGGCAAGACAAGCCCGACGGCGTAGCCTGGATCCTGCGTCATCATCCCGAACTGAGCGATGCGCAGATTTCCCGGCTTATCGGAACAACCAAGGCTACTATCACGTCCATACGCGAACGCACGCACTGGAATCAATCGAACCTACGGCCACGCGATCCAGTGACTCTGGGCTTATGCTCCCAGACGGATTTGAATGCCGCGATCCTGAAGGCGCGCAAAGCAGCGGGCAAATCGGCCACGCTTGATTCACTTGAAGCGAGCGAGGAAAAGCCGGCGGAGCCTAGTCTCCCCGCGGGCTTGGCCGATCTGGGTGCCTTGTTCAAGAAATAGGCACGGGATGAGCGCCCTTGTCTGCATCGGCGGCGCAAATCTCGACCTCAAATTCCACTTCATGAGCGCACCGCATCAAGGTACGTCCAACCCGGCGCGCGCGTCCTTTTCTCCTGGCGGCGTCGCCCGGAATGTCGCCGCCAATCTGGCGGCGCTCGGTCATGCACCCAAGCTCGTGACGATCCTTGGCAGCGATTTTGCCGCCGAGGAAATTCGTACGCGTTCACCTGGTATCGACTTTTCGCTGTCCCAGCGGAGCGCATCGCATCCGAGTGGATTCTACTGCGCCTATATTTCGCCTGAAGGAGAGCTTCTCCAGGCGGCTTCGGCAATGGAAGGACTGGAAGACCTGACTCCCGCTCGACTGCAGGACATCGATGCCTCCACGATATTCGCGGACTGCAATCTGCGCGTGGACAGCTTGGCCTTTCTCGCCGCCCGGCCCGGCAGCGCTTTGTTCATCGATCCCGTCTCGATCAGCAAGGTGGAAAAACTCCATGCGGTTCTCGACAGGCCGATAACAGCGCTCAGCCCCAATCGCGGCGAACTCGCGGCCCTATTCGGCGTGCCGGTGAGGACGGAAGCGGATATTGCGCAAGCCTGCCGTGCCCTTCATGACCGAAACGTCTACCACGTCATGGTGGGATGCGGGGCCGAGGGCGCGTACTTTTCCGCGCGGAATGGCGAAGGGTTTTTCCTGCCTAGCCAGGTCTCCTCCTGCGTCGATGTGACGGGATGCGGTGACGCCGCGGTCGCGGCGCTCATGCACGGTCTCATGGCTGGTTGGCCGTTTCGTCGCGCAGCCGAGTTGGCTCAGGCGGCGGCTGCCGTGACCTGCGCGAGCCGAGCAAGTGTTGCCGAAAACATAGGAGAATTGCGTCATGCTGCATTTTAGCCCCGAGGTGAAAGCGGCGCTCGATCAGCGCCGTCCGATCGTCGCGCTGGAATCGACCATCATCGCACATGGGTTTTCTTATCCGGCCAATCTCGAGCTCGCCTATGCGCTCGAGCAGTGCATTCGCGATCGCGACGCTGTCCCCGCGACCATCGCGATTCTGGCGGGTACCGTCACGATCGGCTGCACGTCAGAGCAGCTTGGGGAAATCGCCACGGAAAAAGCCATGCCCAAGGCAAGCATGCGCGACCTCGCCGCCCTGGCTGCGGCAGGAAAGTCGGGTGCCACTACGGTCGCGGCGACCGCTCACCTCGCCCACCTCGGTGGGATAAGGGTCTTTGCCACCGGTGGAATCGGCGGAGTCCACCGAGGCGCGGCCGAAAGCGGCGACATTTCCGCCGACCTCGGCATATTGGCCAAAGTACCGTTGGTGATCGTCTCGGCCGGTGCCAAGGCGATCCTGGACCTGCAGCGCACGCTCGAATATCTCGAAACCGCATGCGTGCCAGTGGTGGGATACCGCACGGGGGAGTTTCCTGCTTTCTATTCCCGGACCTCCGGGCTGGCGCTGGATTGTCGCGTCGAGAGCGCCGCCGAGGCCGCGCGCATCGCCGAGAACCACTGGCATCTGGATGGCGGGGGCCTCTTGATCGCCAACCCCATATCGGAAGATATGGAAATTCCCGCGCCGGAGGTCGAGCAATGGATCGCGGAGATCTTAAAGGGCGACGATGTTCCACGCGGCAAGGCTTTAACGCCCTATCTGCTGCGCCGCCTCAAGGAAAGGAGCGACGATCGAAGCGAGCAGGCAAATCGCTCCCTGGTCCTTAACAATGCGGCGCTCGCCGCCGACATTGCGGTAGCGCTCGCTCCTGGCCGGTAATCAGAAAGGCAAAGGAATATTGAGGCCGGGGATGAGCGGTTTCTTTTTCTTGGTTCCGGTCTGTGGCTGAGAGGGCTGCGTGGCGCTCGGAGCGGGCGGCGCAAGGCCCGGAATGAGCTGCTGGAGCAGATTGCCGGAAGGCGCCTCGGATGGCGTGGAGGCGTTACGGACTCCGACATGAGGCCCATTAAGCGGCCCGTCGAGAGCGAGGGTCAAGAAGTGGCCACCCTGTGCCTGCGTGGTCTGGTTGCTCGCGGTCGACAGGTCGACAATCATATGCATGAGCCAGTTGCCTAGATCGATCTTACCGGTGGCGGTGCCGCTCGCGCGCGGATTTGTGAATTTAGTGTCCTTGGTATCAAGGACACCGTCCGCCATGGTGAAGCTGCCGCTCAGGGCGTTAGGTGTGCCGGTGTAGCTCACCAAGGCAGTGTTCAGCGTTCCAGTCAGATTCTGCAGCGGTTTTATTTGCTGCCCGAGCACTTCGAGCAGGGTCGCGCTCAGCGTGGTCTCGATCTTGCCCAGGATGGTCACCGTTCCTTTGAACGCGCCCTTGCCAGAGAGCGAACGGACCAGACTGTCTTGGCTTTCTCCACGGCCTTGGATATTGTCGAGAGAGAGGCTGATCGGTCCCTTGACCTGTGCGCCAGCCACACCGCCTTTCAGGAATTGTTCAAGCTGCATATTGGTGAATTCGCCGCGCCCAGTGACATCCAGGTTTTCGCCGAACTTGATCTCGCTTTTCGAGAGATCGAAATCACCTCCATACATTTTTCCAGTCAGACGAGACAGGGAGAGAATCCCATTGCGGAGCTCGCCGCTCACCGTCAGCGCATCGATCCGCTGTTCAGGTAGGAGCAGGGCGCCGATTTGCATATCGAGGCGCATATCATTATTCCGCGCCAAGCCGAAATTAAATTTTTCCTTAGACCAGGCGTGACCACTCTTTCCCTCGGATTTTGCGATGAAGGGCGTCAAGTCGACAATGCTTCCGTTCAGCACCGCAGTGATCTGGCGGCGATTGCCCTGCGTTGTATAGGACGCGTGGCCCGCGAGCTGCGATTTTCCCCAAGTGATGTCGAGCTTGCTGAGATCGCCCTGGGCGTTGGTACCTGAGAATTTTGCCTTGGCGGCAAACGGCCCTGTGGCCGTCGTCGCGTTTACGGGGAGGTTGAGGCTCGTGAGCAGCGCCGAGAATTGCGGGAAGCTCGCATCCATGGTGAGATCGTATTGCCGCGCGGAAGCGCCGCCGCTCACCCGGGCTTGTCCGCCCAGGCCCGCGATGGTGAGATCCACGGTAAGGCCATCGCCGCCATATTTTGCCGTGCCCTGAACGCGCAGCGGGCCGGTATTCCCCGCGCCGGTGGTTACGTGAAGTTGCGCGAGAGCGGCGGACGGATTGTTGATCGTAATGTCGAGAGAGGCGGTCGTCATGGGCGAGGCCGTGAGTTCCGTCACGTCTCCCGCAATGGTTCCGCTCGCGCCGATGCCCGCCGCGGAGACGGTGGAAGTGTAGGTAAGCCGCTCGCCGGTTCCGGCGAGGTGGCCTTTTATGGCAAGGGCACCGAGATTGCGCGCGAGATCGCTGTCCTTCATCCCGGCATGGGCGAAGATAGCGCCGGCATCTCGGCCCTGCGCCGCAATTTCGAAGGCGAGGGTGGGAGTGGTCCGCAGCATGCTGATCGTCCCGCTCAATTCGCCGCTCATGCCGAAGGCTTCCTCGACGCTGGCGCGGGTCAGGGTGAGACGGTCGGCATCGAGCACGCCTTGAACACGCACATTGCGCATGGTCTGGCCCTGATAGCCGAGCGCCCCCACCGCCAGCACGAATTGCGCGTCGTGCGTGCGGTCGGCGAGGGCGGTCAACCCGGCGAGGGGATCGCCTTTCTTTGCGGTTTCCTTGCGGGCGCTCAGATAATCGTCGAGGGTAATCGCATCGATGGAAAGGCTAAGCGCTGGGCCCGACTTGCCATCAAGCGGCACCGCGCCAGACGTGGAGAATTGACTAATGTCCAGGGTTCCCTGGACATTTTGCCATGCGACTTTTTGCCCGTCATAGGAAACCGCGCCAGCGGCTTTAAACTGGCGCAGACGGTTCGCGGGTACGGCGTCAAGCGCGATGCCCGCCGTGCCGAGCAGGCCACGCAGATTGGCGGAGGAAAATTGAAAAGATCCCGAAAAACGCGGCGCGCCTTGCACGGCGCGCAACTCACCTTTGGCGCTCAAGAGAGATTGGTAAGGCAGGCTGGCGGTCGCGCTGGTCAAGCGCAACACGCCATTGGCCAAGCTCGCCTGCACGGTCAGCTTCTCGATCAGCTGCTTGGCAATCTTCAGGCGCGCGACCGAGACTTGCAGGTTCGCGGCCACGCCAGCGGGCAGGACGAAGGATGATTTCCCCCCACCGGACGAAGAGGAAAGCAGGTCATCGAGATCCAGTGCGGCGATATCGATCCGGGCCCCGACGCCCAGCGGGCTCGTCTGGTAATTGACCGTGGCGGCCACCTGGCCATTACCCAACGGCGATGAGAAGGTGCCGTCGGAAAGCTGCGCCTGTCCATTGGCTGCCTTGACTTTGAAGGCGGCATGGAACGGCTGGGCCAACAATCCGGTCGGCGCAGGCGCGCCGGTGAGGTCGCCGAGATGAATTGCCTCTATCACCGACTGACCGTCGAGCGCGAATGGGCTGGCCGTCGCGGTTCCCTTGTAAGAGACGGAGCTGTCCCCTGAGCGCAGCACGGCGGAGAGGGCGAACGGCATGTTGGGTTCGATGCGCCCGGATTGAATCTCGAAGGCGATCTTCTGTTCGCCGATAACAAGACTACCCTTGCCGTTGAACGGCCCCGCGAGCGAATCGAGCGAGGCGCGCAGATCGATGTGAGTCACTTCCTGTTCGGTTTTTTTTGTGCTGTCGCGGTAGCTGAAAGTGCCATCTTCAATGACAATGGAATCGATGCCGATATCGGTTCTTCCATTAGTGGACGTGTCGGCTGGAGTCGCCGTCGCCGCGGGGGTGAAACTCCAATTCGTTCCGCCGCTGGCGAGGGTTTCCAACGTGACGACCGGCTTGATCATGCGCAGTTCGGCAATGCGGACCCGACCGGTGAGAAGTGGCGCCCAGGCGAGACGGATTTCGATCTCGTCCATGGCGATCATCTTGGGCAGCGACGCCCCCGGTGGATTGGAGAGCGCGGCGTGTTCAGCCCGCACTTCCGGTCCGGTCCATAGGGATAGGTGTAAATTACCCAGTGTCAGATCGCGGCCGGTCGCGTCCTTGACCTTGCTGATAATTAAACCTTTGTAGGAATTGACATCGACCAGAAGGGGAACCAATACCGCTGCGATCAAAAAGACCACGACAATGGCGCCCAAGAGCCAGGCAAGTTTTTTCATATTATCCTCGATCAGCCGATCCTAGCCTAAATAGTGACGGCGAATTATGATAACATTGTGATTCATTTTCCCTCTAATAATTTTGATGCCCGGGCTGCGGCGATTACCATGATCGTGCTTCATTATACGGACATGGCGGATACTGCGCAGGCGCTCACGCGACTGTGCGACCCCCAGGCTAAGGTCTCGGCGCACTATCTGATAGACGAGGCGGGAAGGGTCTATTCGCTTGTCGATGAGGAGAATCGCGCTTGGCATGCCGGCCTCTCTTATTGGCGCGGCAGCAGAGATATCAACAGCCGGTCGGTCGGAATCGAACTCGCCAATCTCGGCCATAGCAATGGCTATGTCGGTTTTCCGGAAATACAATTGATGGAGCTGCGCCGCCTTCTCGAGCGGCTGGTCGGCCTCTATCAGATTCCTCTGGAAAACATCGTCGGCCATTCCGACATTGCGCCGGCGCGCAAGAAGGATCCGGGCGAGAAGTTTCCCTGGAAGCGCTTTGCGTCTTGGGGCCTGGGTATCTGGCCGGAGCCCGGTAAGAACGGGGACATGAACGATGAGGAATTCCACCAAGCATTGAAGGACTATGGCTATGATCCCGATGTGGAGAGGTCGCTGCTGACGGAGGCTTTTTCGCGCCACTTCGGTGAGGGCGAGGTGAGTGCTGAGCCCACGCCATTCCTGAAACGGCAGGCGCAGGGTCTGTTAGAAAAAATCACGCCTGCCCGGTGTAAAAACGTATAAGGACGAGGAACCCCCCTCTAGGAGAAGGCCTGGATCCCCGTTTGGGCGCGCCCGAGGATCAGCGCGTGAATGTCGTGCGTGCCCTCGTACGTATTCACCGCTTCAAGGTTGAGCACGTGGCGAATCACGTGAAACTCATCGGCAATGCCATTGCCGCCGTGCATGTCGCGTGCCATTCGTGCGATATCCAGCGCCTTGCCGCAGGAATTTCGCTTGAGCATTGAGATGGCCTCGGGTGCGGCGCGCTTCTCGTCTTTCAGCCGCCCCAGCCGCACGCAGGCGTGCAGCCCGAGGGTGATTTCGGTTTGCATGTCGGCGAGCTTCTTTTGGATGAGCTGGTTGGCGGCGAGCGGACGGCCGAACTGCCTGCGCTCGAGCGTATAAGAGCGGGCGCGATGCCAGCAGAATTCGGCTGCGCCAAGCGCGCCCCAGGCGATGCCGTAGCGCGCATTGTTGAGGCAGCCGAACGGCCCCTTCAATCCGGTCACGTCCAGAACGTTCTCGGCGGGCACGAAAACGTCCTCCATGACGATCTCTCCTGTGATCGAGGCGCGCAATGAAAATTTACCCTCGATCTTGGGCGCGGAAAGCCCCTTCATTCCGCGCTCCAGGATGAAGCCGCGGATGACATCAGCGTCATCCTTGGCCCAGACGATCATCACGTCGGCGATAGGCGCGTTGGTGATCCAGGTCTTGGTGCCGCGCAGCACAAACCCCCCGTCGGCCGGTCTGGCGCGGCTCTTCATGCCCCCGGGGTCGGAGCCCTGATCGGGCTCGGTCAGGCCAAAACAGCCGATGATCTCGCCGCGCGCGAGGCGCGGCAGATATTTCTGGCGCTGTGCCGCGCTGCCATAGGCGTGAATAGGGTGCATGACCAAGGAGGATTGCACCGACATCGCCGAGCGATAACCGGAATCGACGCGCTCGATCTCGCGCGCGATAAGGCCGTAAGCGACGTAATTGGTTCCCGCGCAGCCATAGCCCTCGATAGTTGGGCCAAGCAAGCCTAGTTCGCCCATTTCCGTCATGATCGCTCGGTCAAAATGTTCGTGACGATGCGCCTCCGTGATTCGTGGCATCAGGCGGTCTTGCGCATAGGTGTGGGCGCTGTCGCGCACCAGCCGCTCCTCTTCCGTCAAGCAATCCTCTAGCAGAAGCGGGTCTTCCCAGTGAAAAAGTGCGGCCATGGCGTCCCTTTACAGCTTGCTAACGTGAGGATGATACCTCATAACCATGCGCTATATCGTCGAAATTCGGCGCTTTGGCAATCTCGTGCAGGTCCACGCGCTCGATCCGGAGACGCTGCGCGAGGTCTCGTTTCAGGCCCCGTTAGGTACGAGCGAGACGACATTGCGACAGCTTGCTGCGGCGAAGCTGGCTTATACGCTACGCCGGAAATATCGATCCCCTCGTTAAATTACACTTGTAAGCGGAAGAGAATTAGGCCTAAGTTCCCGCCGCTTCCTTATCGGAGGGGAAACCGGGAGGCTGGGGGATTATGGAATACCTGCTGCAACAAGTGATCAATGGCCTCACGCTGGGTTCGGTCTATGGGCTGATCGCGATTGGCTATACGATGGTCTATGGCATTATCGGCATGGTCAATTTCGCCCATGGCGATGTCTTCATGATAGGCGCCTTCAACAGCATGATTTTATTTCTGGTGATGGGCAGTCTCGGGATCACCTGGGTTCCGCTGCAATTGCTGGTCGTGCTCGTCCTCGCGGTTATTTTTACTTCCGTCTATGGCTGGACCGTCGAGCGGGTCGCCTACCGGCCGTTACGCGGATCGCATAAGCTCGCGCCCCTGATATCTGCGATCGGTATGTCGATTGTGTTGCAGAATTACGTTTTCCTGTTGCAAGGCGCTAAACCCAAGCCGCTCCAGTCGCTTCTGCCGGGCGGCATCCAGCTCATGCAGACCGAGGATTTCGTCGTCCAGCTCGGCTACATGCAGATTATTGTGTTCGCGACGACGATCGTGCTCATGTATGGCTTTTGGAAGCTCATCACCGCGACATCGCTTGGCCGCCAGCAGCGCTCCTGCGAACAGGACATGAAGATGGCCGCCCTTCTCGGCGTCAATGTCGATCGTACGATTTCGCTGACCTTCGTGATGGGGGCGGCGTTGGCGGGGGTCGCGGGCTACATGGTGACGCTTTATTATGGTTCCAATGATTTCTATATGGGCTTTGTTGCCGGCATCAAGGCCTTCTCGGCGGCCGTGCTCGGCGGCATCGGCTCGCTGCCTGGTGCCATGCTGGGTGGCATGCTGATCGGATTGGTCGAGGCGATTTGGTCGGCGTATTTTGCGGTGGAATATAAGGATGTCGCTGCTTTCGCCATTCTCGTTTTGGTTCTCATTTTCCGGCCGACGGGCCTTCTGGGTCGTCCCGAAGTGGAAAAAGTGTAGAGGCCGGGGATGCAGATGATGCAGACAAAAAGCGGTCCCACCTTCATGAACGCAATGATGGCCAAGGATCTGGCCGTGACGACATTCATTGCCTTCTCCCTCAGCTTTCTGCTGGTGGGATTTCAGACACTTGCGCTTCAAGGACAGCAACTCAGCTATATCAACCATCTCGGCGATGTCGCTTGGTCGGTGGTCCTGGTGGTGCTTGGCCGTTACGGTCTGCTGGTTGATCGCGAAGGCGCTCATCGTATTACCTTGGTCGTTTGCGGCGTGGCGGCCATCTATCTGATCGGCTCGGCCGTGGCCGGCCTGGCGGAGGTGACTTGGTATGCGATGCTTCCGCTGCCATTCGCCCAACCGATGGTGAACGGAATCTTCGGTGCTGGAGCTGCCATCCTCGCGGTGCGCGCGGCCAGCAACATGGTAACGCGCCGCGCGACGATGATGAGCGTCGAGCAGCGGGAAGCCTATGAAACGCGGCGCAACCGGCTCAACCGCAAATTTTCGCAGACGGTTGGCCCCATCATGGTCCTGCTTGCCATCTTCATGCCCATCACCCCCTGGGGAGACCGGGGGCGGGTAGATACGCTGGTGGTGATCCTGACGTCGGTGATGCTCGGCTGGGGATTGAACATCGTGGTCGGCCTCGCGGGTCTGCTCGATCTCGGTTATGTGGCCTTCTATGCGGTCGGCGCCTATACCTATGCGAAAATGTCGATCGGCTTCGGGTGGGATTTCTGGCAGACGCTCCCCTTCGCGGGCCTGTTTGCCGCCATGTTCGGCGTGGCGCTTGGCTTTCCTGTCTTGCGCCTGCGCGGCGATTATCTCGCCATCGTGACGCTTGGCTTTGGCGAGATGATCCGTATTGTTCTGCTCAACTGGACCGACTTCACGAGCGGGGCTCAAGGTATCTCGGGCATCCCCTATATGGATTTTTTCGGGATTCCTTTTATCCGCGAACCCCAAGAAGGCCAGCAGAGCTTCGCCAAGCTTTTCGGCGTCGAATATTCACTCGATCATCGCATCTATTTCACCTATTACGTCATCCTCTGCCTGGCGCTCATCACCAATTTCGTGACTATTCGATTGCGCAAGCTCCCCATAGGGCGGGCGTGGGAGGCGCTGCGCGAGGATGAAATCGCCTGCCGCGCGCTGGGGGTCAATCCCCGCAATACCAAGCTGACCGCCTTCGGCATCGGCGCGATGTTCGCGGGCTTTGCTGGCGCCTTCTATGCGACCCGCCTCGGCTTCATCGCGCCTTTCTCTTTCACCTTCGATGTTTCAGCGGGGATCTTGGCCTTCGTCGTGCTGGGCGGGATGGGCAGCCAGGTGGGCGTGGCGCTGGCCGCGATCATCCTCGTCGGCCTGCCCGAAGTCACGCGCGAATTGCAATTGTATCGGGCGCTGATCTATGGATGCGCGATGGTGCTGATCATGCTCTGGCGTCCACGCGGCTTATTGTCGCATCGTGAACCGACGATCTATGCCATGCCGGCGAAATCGCGCTTCTTCGGGTTGTGGAAATGACCGCCGGCGTCCCTCTTCTCAATGTCGAGCATTTGACCATGCGCTTCGGCGGGCTGGTGGCGATCGACGACGTCTCCTTCGCGGCGCAGAGCGGGCAGATAACCGGCATTATCGGCCCCAACGGCGCGGGCAAGACGACGCTGTTCAATTGCATCACCGGCTTTTATAAGCCGACCGTCGGCAGGGTCGCTCTGACCGCCGCGGGTGAGACGCACCTTCTCGAGCGGCTCGATGGTCATATCATCGCCAAGACGGCCCGCGTCGCCCGTACGTTCCAGAATATCCGGCTGTTCCCCGGCATGTCGCTACTCGAGAATCTCATCGTCGCCCAGCATAACAAGCTGATGCGCGCCTCGGGCTTTACCGTTCTCGGCTTGCTGGGCCTGCCAATCTACCGCCATGCCGAGGTGCGGGCCAAGGAGCTCGCGCTGGATTGGCTGCGCCGGGTTCAACTCATCGATCTTGCAGATCAGCCTGCGGGATCCCTGCCTTATGGCGGCCAGCGGCGGTTGGAAATCGCCCGGGCGATGTGCACCGATCCGGTATTGCTATGTCTCGACGAACCGGCCGCCGGCCTCAATCCGCGTGAATCGGCGGAGCTGAATGAATTGCTGCTCGGTATTCGGGATGAATATAAGATCGGTATCCTGCTCATCGAGCATGATATGAGCGTGGTGATGAAAATCTGCGATCATATCGTGGTGCTCGATTACGGGCGGAAGATCGCCGACGGTGGGCCCGATGCGATTCGCAAGGACCCTGCGGTCATTCGCGCGTATCTGGGCGAAGACGAGGCTGCGTGATGTTGTCGATTCATCAACTTCGCACGTCCTATGGACATATCGAGGCGCTGAAAGGCGTCTCGCTGGAAATCGGCCAAGGCGAGATCGTCACGCTGATCGGCGCCAACGGCGCGGGCAAATCGACGCTGCTCATGAGCATCTGCGGCAATCCGCGTCCACGCAGCGGATCGATCCGTTTCGAAGGACAGGATATCAGCAAGAAACCGACCTATGAGATCATGCGCCTCGGGATCGCGCAATCTCCCGAGGGGCGGCGGATTTTTCCGCGTATGACGGTGATGGAAAACCTCAAGATGGGCGCGCTCACCGTCGACCAGCGTCATTTTGGCGGCGATGTCGAAAAGGTATTTGCTTTATTCCCTATCTTGGAAAAGCGGCAGAACCAGCGCGGCGGCACGTTGTCGGGCGGCGAACAGCAGATGCTGGCGATCGGCAGGGCTCTCATGGGCCGCCCGCGGCTGCTGCTGCTTGACGAACCTTCGCTCGGCCTGGCGCCGCTGATCGTGAAGCAGATTTTCGAGATCATTCGCGACATCAACCGCGACCAAGGCATGACCGTCTTTCTCGTCGAGCAGAACGCCAATCATGCGCTGCGCCTCGCACATCGTGGCTATGTCATGGTCAATGGTCGGATCACCATTTCCGGCACGGGGAAGGAACTCCTCAACAACAGCGAGATTAGGGCGGCCTATCTCGAAGGCGGGCACGGCTAACATGGAAACATTCGATTTATGGGAATTTATCGGCCTGACGACCGTCCTATTCGGGGGCGCTGCCTTCCTGATGGGCCAAGCGCTCGCCGAAACCTGGCGCGGCGCCCTGTGGCTTGTTCCTTATGGAATCATGCTGGCCGCCGCCAATCACTTTATCGACTGCGCGCTGTTTGAAGACGATTGGCTCGATGCCGGCCATTATGGGCTCGATTTGATTGTGATCCTTGCCGTGTCGCTCTTCGCCTTTCAAGTGACAATGGCGCGCAAGATGGTTCGGCAATATCCGTGGCTTTACGATCCGGCTGGGCTGTTTTCCTGGAAGGAAAAACAGCCCTAAACGGGAGCTTGCCGCGAAAAATTAGATATTCTGCCGCTTGAAATTGGTTGACCCGGCGGCCGAGGGGGGTATAAGGGACTGCCGAATGCCCGGAAAAAACAGGGTATAACCATAGCAATTCTGTAAGCAGAATTAGGGAGAATAGTATGTTGAAGAAACTCGTGACGACCACGGCTCTCGTTGCAGCCATCGCTGCCGGTGCCGCGTTTCGCGCGCCAGCCCATGCCGACGATACCATTACCATCGGTATGCAGGGTCCCCTGACCGGTGAGCTGGCGGCCTATGGCGAGCAGCTGCGCCGCGGCGCGGAAGCTGCCGTGCGTGACATCAACGCCAAGGGCGGTGTGATGGGCAAGCAATTGAAAATCGTTGCCGCCGATGACGAAGGCAAGCCGGACAAGGGTCCGCTCGCCGCGCAGCAGCTGATCAAGCAGGGCGTCGTTTTTGTCGACGGACCCTTTCAGTCTGGTGTGGCCATCCCATCTTCGGCCACCTATTCGGAATCGGGCATCCTGATGATCACGCCCTCGGCCACCAACGTGCGCTTGACCGATGAAGCCGCTCAAAAGGGTTGGCAGACGATCATGCGCGTCTGCGGTCGCGACGATGGACAAGGCGCCTTCGCGGGCCCCTGGATCGCCAAGACCTACAAGGGCAAGAAGATCGCCATCTATGACGATGGATCGCCCTATGGTGCGGGTCTCGCTTCCGAGACCAAGAAGAACCTGCTCAAGGCTGGCGGCAAGGTCGCCGATGAAGGCCGTTTCGCCTCTGGCGACAAGGACTTCACGGCCATGGTGAACAAGCTGAAGCAGAAGAAGATCAACGTGCTCTATATCGGCGGCTATCACCCCGAAGAGGCGCTTATCCTCAAGCAGGCGCGCGAAGCCGGCTGGAAAGGTGCGCTGATCTCTGGCGACGCGCTCAACACCCAGGAATTTGCCACGATCGCCGGCAAGGATGCCTCGGGCAAGTTTGTTTCGGACGGTGTGCGCTTCTCGGATGCCTCTTCGGCCTTGAACCTCGCTTCGGCCAAGAGCGTCGTGGCGCAGTTCCGCAAGGACGGGTATGAACCGGAAGGCTACACCCTGTTGTCCTATGCGTCGGTGCAGTCCTTTGCAGCTGGCGCCAATGGCGCGAAATCGACCGATGGCGCGAAGGTCGCGGCCTGGCTGCGAGGCCACCCCGTGGATACGGTGGTCGGCAAGATCAGCTGGGACAAGAAGGGCGACCGCGTTCATTCGCCGTATTCCTGGTTCATCTTCAAGGATGGCAAGTTCGAACCCGAACCGACCAATTAAGAATACCGATCCAGACTATCTGGTATAAGATGAGCCCGGACCTTGCGGTCCGGGCTTTTTCTTGGGGAAAATTCCGACTTCTTTTGGGGGAAAATAATGAATCATCTTCGCGTTCCGGTGTCATGCGCCGCGCTGCTTATCCTGCTGGCTGCCTGCGCCCAGGAACGGCATGAGCCTCAATCCGCGGGCGCGAGGCAAACCATCCTCATAGGCGTGGCAGGCCCCATGTCGGGCGAACTCCAGCCGTACGGCTACCAATTGCGCGACGGCGCGCTCCTAGCGGTCGAAGAGATCAACGCCCGGGGAGGCCTTCTCGGCCACAAGCTCGCGCTCGCCGTAGTGGATGACCAGGGCAAGCCCGAGCGGGGAGTCTCAGTAGCGGAGATATTCGTCAAGCAAGGTGTAAGCCTTGTGGTAGGACATTTCCAATCGGCGGTTTCGATTCCTGCCTCCGCGGTTTATGGCGCGACGGGAACCCTGATGATGACGCCTTCCGCAACCAATGCCGAATTGACCGAACAAGCCGCAAGGAAGGGCTGGAAAACGATCTTTCGGATATGCAACCACGAGGATCAGGAAGGCGAGGTCGCGGCACGCTGGATCCTCAAACATTATCCCGGCAAGAATGTCGCCGTGCTGGAGGATGGAAAGCCCTATGGTCGTGGAATCGCCCGAAAAGCGGAACAAACATTACGGGCAGGTGGAATCATTCCCGTTCTGGTGGAAAGTTTTTCCTATACGGAGAACGATTTCCATCCCCTGATCGAAAAAATGAAGGCCAAAGCGGTCGACGTCGTCGTGGTCGGATCCTACCATGATGACGGCGCGAGATTGTTGCGTCAGGCACGCGAAGCGGGAATACAAGCTGAATGGATTACTGATGACGCGGTCAATTCTGCGGAGTACGCCACGATTGCCGGCGAGCATAACGTTGAAAACGTCCGTTTTTTGGATGCCACTCCGCCTAGTTCTGTATCGTCGGGAAAGATAGTGATCGGGAAATTGCAACAGCATGGATATTCGGACACAGGCTATACTGTCGTTTCCTATAGCGTGGTCGAGGCCTTCGCGGCAGCTGTCCAGGGCACGAATTCTGTCGACGCGGAGAAGATGGCGGCGTGGCTGCGGAGCCATAGCGTGAACACCGCCATAGGCGAGGTCAGCTGGGATGCCAAAGGTGATATCCAGCAGAATCATTACGCTTGGTACGTTTGGCATCAGGGCGTTTATTCCTATGAGCCATCGGAGTAAAGCCGGGGAGGACTAGCCACGGCGATTATGTACTGCGAAATCTATTGGCCCGGCGGATTTTCCCATATATTGTGAAGCCGGACAGCAAGGCCACCAGGAATGCCCAGGGAGATCATCGCCATTGCCAGCGACCATGCGGCAGTCGCACTCAAGCAGGATCTGATCCGGCTTCTCGAGGAAGAGGGCTTTACGCCGCTCGATCTGGGGACGCAGGATCAGACGCCGGTCGATTATTCCGACTATGCGGTAAAGATCGCGCATGCGGTGCGCGATGGCAAGGTCGCCCGCGGCATTTTGCTGTGCGGTTCGGGCATCGGCGCGGCGATTGCCGCCAACCGCTATGCGTATATCCGCGCGGCACTGGTGTGGGACGCGACCGGCGCACGCCTGGCACGCGCGCACAACGACGCCAATATCCTCTGTCTAGGTGCGCGCATGACTGGCGGCGAAGTCGCCAGGGATTGCGTGCGCGTTTTTTTGAAGACCGCTTTCGAAGGCGGTCGGCACGCGACCCGGGTCGCAAAACTCGCAAAGATGGAATGATATGTTCGACAGTAGCTTGAAGGGCTTTTTCAACGAAAACTTGGAACAGCACGATCCAGAAATTTTCGGCGCGATCACAAAGGAGCTGCACCGCCAGCAGGATCAGATCGAGTTGATTGCATCCGAGAACATCGTTTCGAAGGCCGTACTCGAAGCGCAAGGCTCCGTTCTGACCAACAAATATGCCGAAGGCTATCCAGGGCGCCGCTATTACGGCGGATGCGAATATGTCGATATCATCGAGCAACTGGCGATCGAACGCGCCCGCGCCTTGTTCAATTGCCGATATGCCAATGTACAGCCGCATTCGGGCGCCCAGGCCAACCAGGCAGTGTTTTTTGCGCTGCTCCAGCCCGGGGACAGCTTCATGGGGCTTAATCTCGCTGCGGGCGGACATCTGACCCATGGGTCGCCGGTCAATCAGTCGGGCAAGTGGTTCAAGCCGGTCCCCTATACGGTGCGGGAAGAAGACCAGCTGCTCGATTACGATGCCATTGAAGCTTTGGCCGAACAACACCGCCCCAAGCTGCTGCTGGCGGGCGCTTCGGCCTATTCCCGCTTCTGGGACTTTGCGCGGATGCGCGCGATCGCCGACCGGATCGGGGCATATTTCATGGTGGATATGGCCCATTTCGCCGGGCTGGTTGCGGGAGGCGTGCACCCCTCGCCACTGCCGCATGCCCATATCGTCACCACCACGACCCATAAGACGTTGCGCGGCCCACGTGGCGGCCTGATCCTCACCAATGACGAGGAGATCGGCAAGAAAATCAACATGGCGGTGTTTCCAGGCCTGCAAGGCGGTCCGCTCATGCATGTCATCGCCGCCAAGGCGGTCGCTTTTGGCGAAGCGCAGCAGCCCTCCTTTCGCACCTACGCCTCGGCCGTGGTGGCCAACGCGAAGGCGCTGGCCTCGGCCTTGTCCGAAAGAGGGTTCTCCCTGGTTTCTGGAGGTACCGACAACCATCTGATGCTGGTGGATCTGCGCGCGAAGCGGCTGACGGGCAAGCTCAGCGAACACGCCCTCGAGCGCGCCGGTATCACCTGCAACAAGAACGGTATCCCCTTCGATCCCGAGAAACCGGCCGTGACGTCCGGCGTCCGGTTGGGAACCCCTGCCGGTACCACGCGCGGCTTCGGCGAAGGGGAATTCCGCACGGTGGGCGACCTGATCGCTGACGTGCTCGACGGCCTCACGCGCAATCCAGAAAATAATAAGGCAACGGAAACCCAGGTGCGCGAGCGTGTCGTGGCGCTCTGCCGCCAGTTTCCCATTTATGGCTAGGGGGAGGGGAAGATGCGCTGTCCATTCTGCGGCAATGACGATACCCAGGTAAAAGATTCCCGCCCCAGCGACGACAATGCCGTGATCCGGCGCCGGCGGCAATGCACCAGTTGTGGCGCGCGGTTCACGACCTTCGAACGGGTCCAGCTCCGCGAGCTGATGGTGATCAAGGGCGACGGGCAGCGCGAGCCCTTCGACCGGGAGAAATTGCTCCGCTCGATGCAGATTTCGCTGCGCAAGCGCCCGGTCGATACCGAGCGGCTCGAGCGGGTAGTGAACGGCATCGTGCGCCGCCTGGAAAGCTCCGGCGAGACCGAGATCACCAGCAAGGCCATCGGTGAGGTAGTAATGGATGCGCTCGCCAGCCTCGATGAGGTGGCGTATGTGCGCTTTGCCTCGGTTTATCGCAACTTCCGCGAGGCCAAGGATTTCGAAACCTTTGTCGGCAAGCTCGACGAATAGGGATAAGGCCTTCATCGAGGCAGCGATCGGACTGGCGCGGCGCGCGCAAGGCCTGGCTTGGCCCAATCCTCCGGTCGGCTGCGTCATCTGTGATGCCGATGGTCGCGTCTTGGGACGCGGCCATACACAACAGGGCGGGCGACCGCATGCCGAGCAGGTGGCCTTGGCCCAGGCGGGTGCCGCCGCGCGCGGCGGTACCGCTTATGTGACGCTCGAACCCTGTAACCACCATGGCCAGACGCCACCTTGCACCGAGGCGCTGATCGGAGCAGGGCTGAGCCGCGTGGTATTTTGCGATGTCGATCCGGATCCACGTACGCAGGGCGCGGGCGCGGCGGCGCTGCGCGCGGCGGGAGTGGCGGTCGATCATTTTCCCCACGCGCATGCCTCCGAGGTGAATGCCGGATTTCTCACTCGTGTGGAGAAGGGCCGCCCCCAGTTTCTCGTCAAGATCGCCGCGACGGCAGATGGCCGAATCGCGCTTGCCAATGGAAGCAGCCAATGGATCACGAACGAGGATTCGCGCCGCCTCGTCCATCGCTGGCGCGCGGAAATGGACGGCATCCTGACTACCGGCCGTACGGTCGTCATGGATGATCCGCGACTGACCTGTCGTCTCCCGGGTCTTTCTTCGCCGCGACGGCTTGTCTTGGATGCGAGGCTTGGCATTTCGCTGACCGCCGCGCTATTGCAAGATTGCCCCGCTGTGCCGCTGATCCTTCTTGCCTCACCGAGCGCCGAGGCAAAAAAAGTCGCGGCGATGCGCGACCGGGGCGTCGAAGTTATTTTCTGCGGAGAAGCGGAGAACGGACGCATCGATCTCGACGACATGGCGCGAAAGCTGGGAGAAGCCGGCTATACGCGGATCATGGTGGAAGCGGGTCCCCGCCTGGTGACGGCTTTGTGTGCTGCCGGACTCGCCGATAGGCTCCTGTGGTTTCAGGCGCCCAAGCTGATGGGGGGGGATTCAATGCCGGCCCTCCAGGCGCTAGGGCTCGAGAGGCTCGATCAGGCCATCAGGCTCGAGGAAATCGAGGCGGGCAGGGCCGGTCTCGACGAATGGCGGTATTACCGAATCCTATGATGTCAAGCATCTTTCGCGCACGGGATATAGGACTGGATATCGCGCCCGGAAGCCGCTAGAAAGCGCTCCATGGAACTCTTTCTACTGACGATACATCTGATGCTCGCGGTGGCGCTGGTCGCCTCGGTTCTCGTTCAGCGCAACGAAGGTGGCCTCGGCGGCCTGGGCGGCGGCGGCGGTGCAGGCGCCGGCGGCATGGCGGGCTTCCTGAGCGGCCGGTCCCAGGCGACGATCCTTACCCGCACCACTGCCGTCATCGTTGCGCTTTTCTTCGCGACGTCCTTGGCCTTGGCCTATCTGGGGACCAACCACACGCAAAAGCGCCTCATCGTCCCCGAGTCGAGTGCACCGGCGAGCCCGACCGCTCCGGTGGCACCGACATCCTCGAGCCCGGCACCGACAAAACCCAGTATTCCCGCGGCCCCGACCGGGCAGTGATTTTATCCTTGCCAGCCAGGACGGACTTCCTTCATAAAGTTCGTCCATGACTCGCTTCATCTTTATCACGGGCGGTGTCGTGTCTTCCCTCGGTAAGGGTTTGTCCTCGGCAGCACTCGGCGCGCTTCTCCAGGCGCGCGGCTTCAAAGTTCGCCTGCGCAAGCTGGATCCTTATCTCAACGTCGATCCCGGGACGATGTCTCCGTATCAGCATGGCGAAGTCTATGTGACGGACGATGGCGCGGAGACGGACCTCGATCTCGGCCATTACGAGCGTTTTACTTCGATCTCCTGCCGCAGGTCGGATTCCTGCACGACCGGAAAAATCTATTCCGAAGTGATCGGCCGCGAGCGGCGGGGCGATTATCTAGGGGCGACCATTCAGGTCATTCCTCACGTCACCGACGCCATCAAGGAATGGATCGGTGCGGACCTCGATGGCGAGGATTTCGTCCTGTGTGAGATCGGCGGAACCGTGGGCGATATCGAGAGCCTGCCTTATCTCGAAGCGATTCGGCAGTTGGGCAACGAACTGGGTCCGGAACGGTCGATGTTCGTCCATCTTACGCTTGTCCCCTATATTCCCGCGGCGGGCGAACTCAAGACCAAACCCACGCAGCATTCGGTCAAGGAGCTGCAATCGGTGGGCATCCAGCCCGATGTGCTGCTTTGCCGTTGCGACCGGCCGATACCCGCCGAATCGCGGCGTAAGATCGGCCAGTTCTGCAACGTCCGCCCGAGCGCGGTGATCCAGGCCCTGGATGTCGACACGATATACGCCGTCCCGCTTGCCTATCACGCCGAGGGTTTTGATGACGAGGTCTGCCGGCATTTCGGCCTGAACGCGCCGCCGCCCGAGCTTTCCGCCTGGAGGGAAATCGTCGAACGTGTGCGCCATCCCGAGGGCGACGTCAAGATCGCCATCGTCGGCAAGTATGTGGCTCTCCAGGATGCTTATAAATCGCTGGCCGAAGCGTTGCGCCATGGCGGCATCGCCAATCGCTGCAATGTCGATCTGAAATGGATCGATTCGGAAATTTTCGAGCAGGGTGAAGTCGCGAGCCATTTGGAAGACGTCCATGCAGTTCTGGTCCCCGGAGGTTTTGGCGAGCGTGGGGCAGAGGGGAAAATCCGCGCCGCGCGCCATGCGCGCGAGCACGGTATTCCCTATTTCGGTATCTGCTTTGGCATGCAAATGGCGGTGATCGAAGCCGCCCGTACCCTGGCCGGCCTGACAAGCGCGGGATCCACGGAATTCGGGCCGGCCGAGGAGCCGGTGGTCGGGCTCATGACGGAATGGGTGCGCGGCAACGAGACGGAAAAACGTCATGCCGAGGGCGATTTGGGTGGGACCATGCGGCTTGGTGCCTATCCGTGCTATCTCGCCAAAGGGTCGCAGGTCCGCGCCATCTATGGGCGGGATCTCATCAACGAACGCCACCGCCACCGCTACGAGGTCAACATCCATTACCGCGACGCGCTGGAGAAGGCCGGGCTGCGCTTCTCCGGCATGTCACCCGACGGGATACTGCCCGAGATCGTGGAATATCCCGATCATCCTTGGTTCATCGGCGTGCAGTATCATCCCGAGCTTAAATCCCGGCTCTTCGATCCGCATCCGCTTTTCGTGTCTTTCATCGAAGCGGCACTGCATCAATCTCGATTGGTCTAGCCATGGTTCCTCGTCACATCGATATCGGTTCCGTGCGGGTCGGCAATGACCTGCCTTTCACCTTGATCGCCGGTCCCTGCCAGCTCGAATCCCGCGCGCATGCCTTCGAGATGTGCGGGGCTTTGAAGGAGATCACCGACCGGCTGGGAATCGGTCTCATCTATAAGACAAGCTTCGACAAGGCGAACCGCACCAGCGTTGCGGCGGCACGTGGCCTCGGCCTGCGGGACAGCCTGCCGATCTTTGCCGACATACGAGAGAAGTTCGGCGTGCCGGTGCTGACCGATGTGCACACCGAGGCGCAGTGCGGGCCCATCGCCGAAGTTGCCGACGTTCTGCAAATCCCGGCTTTCTTATGCCGCCAGACCGATCTGGTCGTGGCGGCGGCCAAGACCGGTCGCGCCGTAAATATCAAAAAGGGTCAATTTCTGGCGCCGTGGGACATGAAAAACGTCGCCGCTAAATGCAGCCAGGCCGGCAATGATCGGGTTCTGCTCACCGAACGGGGCGTGAGCTTCGGCTACAATACGCTCATCTCCGACATGCGCGCCTTGCCGGAGCTCGCGGCGACCTCTTATCCCGTCGTTTTCGATGCGACTCACTCAGTGCAGCAGCCCGGCGGGCAGGGAAGCTCGAGCGGAGGGCAGCGGGAATTCGTGCCGGTTCTTGCCCGCGCGGCCATGGCGGTCGGTGTTGCCGCCGTGTTCATGGAAACCCACCGGGATCCAGACCGGGCGCCATCCGATGGACCGAATATGGTCCCGCTCAAACATATGGAAAAACTTCTCCGGGTCTTGAAGAGCTTCGATGAACTCGCCAAGCGCTACCCGGTGGAGAGCATTGCGCCATAATTCATATCGTATCGGGGGAACATATGTCAGCAATCGTCGATATTCGCGGGCGGGAGATTCTCGACAGCCGCGGTAATCCGACCATCGAGGTCGAGGTGCACTTGGAAAGCGGCGCGAGCGGTCGCGCCGCGGTGCCCTCTGGCGCTTCGACCGGGGCGCATGAAGCCATCGAACTGCGCGATGGGGTGAAGGCGCGGTATGGCGGCAAGGGCGTGCTGCGCGCCGTGGAGCATGTGAATGGCGAAATTCTTGATGTTCTTAGTGGCCGCGACGGGCTCGACCAGATGGCGGCAGACCGGGCGCTGCAGGAGCTGGACGGGACTCCCAACAAGAGCCGCCTGGGTGCTAATGCGATCCTGGGGGTTTCCCTGGCGCTTGCCAAGGCGGGTGCCGAGGAGGTGGGTTTGCCCCTCTATCGGTATATCGGAGGATCGCTAGCGCATATCCTGCCCGTGCCAATGATGAATATCGTCAATGGCGGGGCGCATGCCGACAATCCCATCGATTTTCAGGAATTCATGATTATGCCTGTGGGTGCATCGAAATTTTCCGATGGGTTGCGTTGGGGTGCGGAAATCTTCCATGCGCTCAAGGCCGCGCTCAAGAAAGCCGGCCATAACACCAATGTTGGCGATGAAGGCGGCTTCGCTCCCGGCCTCAAGAGCGCCCGGCAGGCGCTCGACTTTATCGCCGAGGCGGTGGGGCAGGCGGGCTTTCGGCTCGGCAGCGATATCGTGCTTGCCCTGGACTGCGCCGCGAGCGAATTTTTCAAGGAAGGCCGTTATGTGCTCGAAGGCGAGGGCCGCACGTTATCCTCGTCGGCGCTGGCCGAATACTATGCCGAGCTGGCCTCGGCTTATCCGATTTGCTCCATCGAAGACGGCATGGCCGAGGATGATTGGGACGGATGGAAGATGGTGACCGAGAAGCTCGGGGGGCGGGTCCAACTCGTCGGCGATGACCTTTTCGTCACCAATGTCGACCGCCTCGGGGAAGGCATCGAACGAGGCGTAGCCAATGCCATTCTCGTCAAGGTCAACCAGATCGGCTCGCTGACCGAGACGCTCGAGACCGTCGCGATGGCCCATCGCGCCGGCTATCGCGCCGTCATGTCCCATCGTTCGGGCGAAACCGAGGATTCGACCATCGCCGATCTCGCGGTCGCCACCAATTGCGGGCAGATCAAGACCGGCTCGCTGTCGCGCTCGGACCGTATTGCCAAATATAATCAGCTTCTCCGCATCGAGGAGGAATTGGGAGGCCAGGCGCTCTATGCCGGCAATCCCTTCGTGCGGCGCCAGAGCTAATCCCGGCTTCCATCACCGCCATCTGGCGGTTCAGCGCCGCTCGATGCCTGGAGCACGGCAATGCGCAGCGCACTGGCCAGATTGCCGGTCCGGCGGGTGCCATCGATGGCGGCGATCAAGGCGGCGAGACTCACGCCGCGTTCGGCCGCCATGCGCGCGAGTCCGACCCAAAATTCCTCTTCGAGCGAGATGGACGTGCGATGGCCCGCGATGGTCACCGAACGCTTGCGCACTATTTTGGACCGATCATGTCCTGTGGACGCACCCAGGTCTCGAATTGCTTTTCGGTAAGCAGACCAAGCGCTAGCGCCGCTTCCTTGAGCGAGGTCCCATCCTTATGGGCCTTCTTGGCGACCTTGGCGGCATTGTCGTAACCGATGTGAGGATTGAGCGCGGTCACCAGCATCAGAGACTGGTCAAGCAGCATCTGGATGCGCTGGCGGTTGGCTCCTATGCCGGAGATGCAATTATCCGCAAACGAGCGGCAGGCATCTGCGATCAACCGCCCCGACATCAGAACGTTGAAAATGATCACCGGCTTGAACACGTTGAGCTCGAGATGGCCATTCGAACCGCCGACCGTGACGGCGACATGGTTTCCCATCACCTGAGCGGCCACCATGGTCAGCGCCTCCGCCTGCGTCGGGTTCACCTTGCCGGGCATGATCGACGAGCCGGGCTCGTTCTCGGGCAAGGCCAATTCGCCCAGGCCCGAGCGCGGACCCGAGCCGAGCAGGCGGATATCGTTGCCGATCTTCATGAGGGAACAGGCTAGGGTGTTGTAGACGCCCGAGATTTCCACCATTGCGTCGTGGGCCGCCATGCCCTCGAACTTGTTGGCGGCGACGGTGAAGGGCAGCGCGGTGATCTTCTTGAGATGGCGCACGAACGCCTTGTCGAAGCCCTTGATGGCATTGAGCCCGGTTCCGACCGCAGTTCCGCCTTGGGCCAGGGCATAAAGGCGGGGGAGTGCCGCGCGCACGCGCGCCAGGCCATTGGCGATCTGCGCTGCATAGGCGGAAAATTCCTGCCCCAGGGTGATGGGGGTCGCATCCTGCAGGTGGGTCCGGCCGATCTTGATGATCTTGGAAAACTCGCGGGTCTTGCGCTCGAGCATCTTGTGAAGATGGGTCAGCGCCGGTATCACGGATTCGTGGATCTGCCGAACTGCGGCGATATGCATAGCGGTCGGAAAGGAATCGTTGGAGGACTGGCCGTAATTCACCTGGTCGTTAGGATGGATCGGTTTCTTGTCGCCGCGCTTGCCGCCGAGAATTTCGTTGGCGCGGTTGGCGATCACCTCATTCACGTTCATGTTGGTCTGCGTGCCCGAGCCGGTCTGCCACACCACCAGAGGAAAATGCTCGTCCAAATCGCCCGCGGCCACTTCCCCGGCGGCGCGGATGATGGCAGCGCCAAGCTTGCGGTCGAGCGCGCCCAGAGTGATGTTCGCTTCCGCCGCGGATTGCTTGAGCAGGCCGTACGCATGAATGACCTCGCGCGGCATGCGCTGACCGCCGATGCGGAAGTTTTCGACGGACCGTTGTGTCTGCGCGCCCCACAATTTATCGGCAGGCACGGCAATCGGGCCGAAGGAATCGGTCTCGGTACGGGTAGTTTTTTTCATATTTTCCTCGTGTATCTACCGTGGCAAGGGCAGGCCGGCCACGGATGCGCCGAAAAAGCCCTGGGGCTCCGATGGCGTGAAGTCGGCGCCGCGTTCTTTGTCCGCAATGCATCGGCGGACGTTAAAATACAATCCCTGCCAATTGGTGCTCTTTGCCCAACTGCGCAGGAGGCAATCATCGTAATACGTATATTTTTCTTCGGCGCTGCAGCCGAAGGACGTTCGGTCGGCGCGGGCGGCGGTCAGGATGATACGGTTCGGCGCCGCCATGGGCGTATCGGCAAAGACGCCAGAAAAACAGGCGGAAACGATCACGACCGTTGGAAGGGAGGCGCATTGGCTGTCCAGGATGGCCGCCAATTCGCCAGGCTGCAAATCATACCGGTCGCGCGCTAGCACGAAGCCCTGGCGGCTGCCGTGAGAAGTCAAGAAAAGCAGGCAGCCATCCCCGGCGCCGGGCCGCAACGTGGCCAGCGCCCGTGCGATATTCTGGCGGGTGGCGGTGCCGCGATGCGCTGCAGCGGCGAGGCGGGGGTCACTCGTGAGCATAACGCGATCGGTGACATGACGCGCCGCCAGCACATCATTGAGGCTCGCCGTGGCGCGATCAAAATTCTGGATCCGGTCATCGCCCGCCAGCAGAACGGCTTTCCAATGGACGGGCGCGGCGACCGCGCCGCTTGCCTCAGCATTATCCGCCTGGGTGTAAGAAATATCGTTGGAAACAGACGCCGGGGGTCGAGATAGGGACGTGCAGCCAAAGAGAAAGGCCAGCATTGCCGTCATTCCAACTTTACATGCGGTATGGATCTTCATTGGAGTATTATGGCCAAACTTCGCCATAGCGGCAATACGGAGGCATATGACAGACTTTCCAATAACCGAGCGGTCCCGCCTCAAACGTGCCCATCAGCGCGGCCATTTTGACCGCGAGACAGTTTATGCCGTGCTGGATAGCGCGATGCTTGCCCATATCGGCACTGTCATCGCCGGGCAGAATTTCGTCACGCCGACTTTTTACTGGCGGCGCGGCGATAGCCTCTATTGGCACGGTTCCAGCGCAAGCCGCATGATCCGTGCGCACGCGCAGGGAAGCGATGTCTGCGTGACGGTCACGCACTTGGATGGTCTTGTGCTGGCGCGCTCGGCCTTTCATCACTCGGCCAATTACCGTTCGGTCATGGCCTTTGGCCGCACGCGCCTCGTGGAAAATGACGAGGAGAAAACGCGCGAACTGGACGCTTTCGTCGAGCGGATCTACCCGGGTCGCCTCTCTTCGCTCCGGCCGATGAACGCCAAGGAATTCAAAGCCACGTCGGTCATCGTCATGGAGATCCAGGAAGCGAGCGCCAAGATCAGAACCGGCCCGCCGATTGACGATGAGGAGGATTATGGTCTCGCGTGCTGGGCCGGAACCATCGCCATAGAAGAGAAGGTAGGGGCCGTAGCACCCGACCCGCGGCTCGCGCCCTCTACGGAAATTCCAGGAGAAGTCCGGCGCTTCGCCGCAGGGCAAAGGCTCGAGCTGCTCCTGGGCCGGTCGGAATAGCTATTCCACCAGACGGCGCCACCACCCGCGACGGCGTGTGCCCTTATCCTCATCGCTGCCGTCCTCATTGCTGGGCGATTCTTCCGTTTCGTTTTCGGTTGCCTGCGAGGAGATATGAGGGGCCATCGCGGGCACAAAGGATTCTTCCTGGACATTGATCGAAACCGCAGCGGTGTTCTGCGGGCTTTCTCCGCCCTCTGTCCCGGAATCCTCCGGCATGGCGCCACCATTGTCCCGGTGGGCCGATACGGGCATATCGCCCTCGTCTCGCCTGCCTCCCCGCCCGCGCCGTCGTCCACCACGACGTCCCCGTCGGCGGCGTCTCCGCTTATCGTCGGCGTTCTCTTCATCGCTGCTTTCTTCCTCGGCGCTTGCATCCGCTCGGCCAGGCCGCCTGCTGGCCGCTATGGGTTCAGCTTCGGCCTCCGTCTCCTCTTCAATTGGTTCAGAAAGCTCTTCCTCGATTTCTTTTCCGGCTTCTTCGCGTTCACTACGCGCTGCCACGGCGATGACCGCCTCACCCGGCGGCAGGTCCCGCAGAGCCTCGACCCGATAGGCGGGCGGTACGAGCGTGTCGTCGGCCAGGAGATAGATGCGCACGCCGCTCCGTTGCTCGAGAGCCGAGACGGTCGGGCGCTTCTGGTTGAGGATATAGAGCGCCACCTGCGTTGGCACGTAGACATTGATGCCCGGCGCCCGGTTCTTGATGAGATCTTCCTCGATCACGCGCAAGACATGTAGCGCGGTCGAATCGACCGAGCGAACGCGGCCGGTGCCGTTGCAGTGCGGACAAAGCGAGGTGCTTGCCTCGGCCAGGCTCGGATTGAGGCGCTGGCGCGACATTTCCAAGAGGCCGAAGCTGGAGATACGCCCCACCTGGATGCGCGCGCGGTCGTTGCGCAGTGCGTCCTTGAGCCGACGCTCGACAGCGTTGTTGTGGCGCTGTTCCTCCATGTCGATGAAATCGATCACGATCAGTCCGGCTAGGTCGCGCAGGCGCAACTGGCGCGCGATCTCGTCGGCCGCTTCCAGATTGGTGCGCAGCGCCGTCTCCTCGATGTCGCGCTCGCGTGTGGCGCGGCCGGAATTGACATCGATGGCGACCAACGCCTCCGTCTGGTTGATGACCAGATAGCCACCCGATTTCAATTGGACATTGGCGGTGTGGATAGCCGCGATCTGGCTTTCGATCTGGTAGCGCTGAAAAAGCGGCATCTGAGCGTCGCGGTACAGCCTGACCCGCTTGGCATGGCTCGGAATCAGCGTCTTCATGAAATCCTTGGCCAGCCTGTGCGCGTCGTCTCCCGCGACGATGATGTCTTCGATATCCTTGCTATAGAGATCGCGGATCGATCTCTTGATGAGGTTTGCTTCCTCGTGAATCAGGCATGGCGCCGTCGATTGCAGGGTTTGCTCGCGGATGTCATCCCACAGGCGCAACAAATATTCGTAATCACGCTTGACCTCGAGCTTGCTGCGCTCGCTGCCAGCGGTGCGCAGGATAACCGCCATGCCTGGCGGAGTCTCGAGCTCGTCCATGATACTCTTGAGCCGTTTGCGGTCGTTGACGCTGGTGATGCGCCGGCTGATTCCGCCGCCGCGATCGGTATTGGGCATGAGGACGCAATAGCGTCCGGCCAGCGACAAATACGTGGTCAGAGCCGCGCCCTTGGTGCCGCGTTCTTCCTTGGTGACCTGGACCAACATGACCTGGCGGCGCTTAATGACTTCCTGGATCTTATAGCGCCTGAGTGCGCGCATGCGTCGCCGGCGCGCGCGTTCCTCGTCCGCTTCGGGATCGAAAGCCATCGGCGCATCGCGGTGCTCCCGGGGAGCGGCTGGCGGCTCGCCCGCAACTTCCTCGCCGGAACTCGGCTCGGCGGATGGCGCGGCAATCTGATCGCCGTGTTCGGCAAGCAAAGGTAATGATGTGCTCGCCTCCTCGGCGAAGTCAGGAACCTCTATAGAGTCGTCCTGGATATTGGAAGCCGCGTTTTGATCGGTCGCGCTGGCTTGTGGTTCCGCGGCATTTTCGTTCCGTTCGCGGGCTTCGTCCTGATCCTCGAAGACCTCCGCCGTCTCACGCTTCAAGGCCTCGCGATCCGCGATAGGAATACGGTAATAGTCCGGGTGGATTTCGCCCAAGGCCAGAAAGCCATGACGGTTGCCGCCATATTCGACAAAAGCCGCCTGCAGGGACGGTTCGACGCGGATCACCCGCGCCAAATAGATATTGCCTTTTAGTGGGCGGCGGCTGGCGATCTCGACATCGAATTCTTCCAGTTTTTTGCCTTCCACCACCGCGACGCGGGTCTCCTCGGGGTGGGTGGCATCGATAAGCATGTGTTTGGACATAAGGAATGTGCTCCATGGCGCGCGCAGCGTAAACCGTGCGGCTGGCGAAATGCGGCGCCGAAAAAGTTGGAAAAGAAGGCGGTAAGTAACTTCATACGACCTTGAGTAAGCCGGCCCTTCGCGACCGGGAGTTATGCCGGCGGCACCAGAGGCGCACGGCCGACGGACGAAACGATCCGTATACGAATCGTCTCTGTCGATGGGGCGAGCATAGACATAACGGCGGACAAGTACAATCGTAAAAATTCCGACTTCTTTGGCCCAGGGCGGTTGTGGTGGCGGTGTGCCGTCTCTATAGTATCGCGGGGCGACTCACAATCTGTCATGCGACGCGTTTCTTTCCTTTTCCTGATGGTCCTCGGATGGCTGGTCGGCGTCGTGTCGCATGATGCTTGCGCCAAACCCGACGTGCTGGACGCAAAGCTGGGCCTGCAGCCGGATCTGACCCGGGTGCTTTTCACATTAAGTGGGAAGATCGAATATAAAATCTTCACGCTTGCCGACCCCTATCGGATTGTCATCGACATGGAGGAAGTGAATTGGCGCCTCCCCCAAGGGGAAAAATTACTTGGGCAGGGCGCGGTCACGGCCATGCGCTACGGCCGGTTCAAGCCTGGAACATCGCGCATCGTTATCGATCTTTCCGGGCCTGTCCGTGTGGCTCAGGCGGTCTTCCTGCCTGGCGCCCGGCCGAAAGAGACGCGCCTGCTCATCGATTTGGCGCCCGATAGCGACGCCCGTTTCCGTAAGAGCGTTTCCGATACCAACCGGCTGCGTCCGCCACCTACCCAGCAGGCAGCAGCCGATGCTGCGCCAATAGCCGCCGCGAAGAAGCCCAAGCGTCGCCGCCCATTGATTGTCATCGACCCGGGCCATGGCGGCGTGGATCCCGGCACGATCAGTGGCGACGGCGTTTACGAGAAAGATATCGTGCTCGCCATTGCCCGCGCGGTCCGTGCCGAGATACAGGCGAGCGGGCGATATCAGGTGCGTCTCACCCGGGACAGCGATACATTCATCCCCCTCAGGGATCGCTTTCGACTGGCCCGCAAGGCCAAGGCCGATCTCTTTCTATCGTTACATGCCGACGCCAATCCGAATCCGCGCACCCGCGGGGCGTCGGTCTATACGCTTTCCGACAAAGGATCGGATGCCGAGGCGGAGGCGTTGGCAGTCAAGGAGAATAAAGCCGATGTCATCGCGGGCCTGGATCTGTCCGGAGAGACGCCGCTGGTGACGAATATCCTCATCGATCTCGCCCAGCGGGACAATAACAATCAAGCCACCCGATTTGCGAGCCTGTTGGTGGGTGAGCTGAGTAAGGAGGAACTTCTCCTTGAAAAACCGCAACGCTCGGCTTCTTTTGCCGTTCTCAAGGCTCCCGATATTCCTTCTGCCCTCCTGGAAAACGGGTATCTATCCAATACTATCGACGGCAAGCTGTTGCGCGACAAAAAGCAGCAAAAAAAAATCGCCAAGGCTATTCTGCGCGCCTTCGACCTTTATTTTAACTGGAAAAACCCCGCCAAGCCGTCATAGTAGGAGAGGCCATGCTCCGGAAGTTCCTTCGTGTCTTTTCCTTCGTCACTGGTATCGTGACGTTGGTGCTCGTCGTGGGCGGCATCGCTGCGGGCCTCGTTTATGTCCATTATTCCCACGACCTGCCGGATTATTATCAGCTCGCCAATTACGACCCGCCGGTCACAACCCGCGTGCTGGCGGAAGATGGGCGGCTGTTAGCGGAATTTGCCACGGAAAACCGGGTATTCATTCCGATCTCCGCCATTCCAAAGCGCGTGATCAACGCCTTCATCTCCGCCGAGGATAAAAGTTTCTATACCCACCCGGGCATTGATGTGGCGAGCATCATGCGCGCCATCGCGACCGATATCGCGCACTTCGGCTCGGACCGTCGTCCGATAGGGGCCTCGACCATCACGCAGCAGGTCACCAAGAATTTTCTGCTTACCAACGAGGTTTCGCTGGAGCGCAAGGTCAAGGAAGCGATCCTGGCCCTGCGCATCGAAAAAGTCTTCACCAAGGACCGTATCCTGGAACTCTATCTGAACCAGATCTATCTCGGCGCGGGCAATTACGGGGTTGCCACCGCGGCGCTCAATTATTTTGACAAATCCCTGGACGAGCTTTCTGTCGCGGAAGCTGCTTATCTCGCAGCGCTTCCCAAGGCACCCAATAATTACAACGCCGAGCGCTTTCCCAATGCAGCCAAGGCACGCCGTGACTGGGTTATCGAGCGGATGCGAGAGGAAGGATATATCAGCGCCCAGGCGGCCGAGGACGCCAAAGCCATGCCGCTCGTCCTGAAAAAGCGCGGCCCAGAGGAAAAGGTCGATGCCGATTATTTCGCCGAGGAGGTGCGCCGCGAAATAATCGCGCGCTTTGGCGAGCAAGGCCTCTATCAGAAGGGGCTGACGATCCGTTCGAGTCTCAATCCGCACTTTCAGGAAATCGCCGACCGCGTATTTCGCGAGCATTTGGTGAAGTACGATCGGACGCGCGGATATCGAGGGCCGCTGACCCATATCGCGCCGGATGGTAATTTCGTCAAGCATTTGCATGATCTTCCCGCCATGCCATGGCTCTATGGCTGGCAGAGGGCGGAGGTCCTGGAAACGGATGCCCATATTGCACGGATTGGCCTCGCCGATGGGCAGACCGGGCAGATCCCACTGGCCGAGCTGACCTGGGGGCGCCGGGCAGCGCCCAATGGCGGACCGCTTGGCCCGCAGGTCAAGACGCCCGCGGATGTTCTCGTTCCTGGCGATGTCGTTGCCGTGGAGCCGCGCACCCTCGATGCCAAGGGCAAGCCTTACCCGCCGCGTACCTATACGCTCCGTCAGGTGCCGGAGGTCAGCGGCGCGATGGCCGTTCTCGATCCGCATACCGGGCGCGTGCTGGCCATGACGGGCGGGTGGTCATTCAGGCTCAGCGAATTTAACCGGGCGACCCAGGCCTATCGTCAGCCCGGCTCATCCTTTAAGCCGATTGTCTATTTGACCGGGCTCGAACGCGGGCTGGCGCCCAATACGCTTGCGCTCGACGCTCCCATTGCGATCGATCAGGGGCCGGGGCTGCCCCTGTGGCGGCCGGAAAACTACAAGCAGGAATATCTGGGCGTCGCCACAATGCGTGAGGGTTTGGAAAAATCGCGCAATCTTATGACCGTGCGTTTTGCGGAAACGATCGGCATGGATCATATCTCCGAAATGGCGCAGCGCCTGGGTGTCATCGACCATATGCAGCCGACCCTTGCCATGTCGCTCGGCGCGGGAGAGACAACCGTGCTGCGCATGGCGACCGCTTATGGCATGATCGTCAATGGCGGCAAGAAAATTCAGGCATCCCTCATCGACCGTGCCCAGGATAATCACGGTTGGACGATATATCGCTCCGATGCCCGGATGTGCGAAAAATGCCAAGGCATCTCATATGACGGCCAGCCGCCACCGCTTATTTCAGATAACCGGGCTCAGCTCATCGATCCGGTCAATGCATACCAGATCGTTTCCATGCTCGAAGGCGTGGTTCAACGAGGGACCGGTACCGCCGTCAAGGCGGTAGGCAAGCCTCTTGCGGGAAAAACCGGTACGACCAATGAGAGCAAGGAAGTGTGGTTTGTGGGATTTTCGCCCGACCTCGTAGCGGCGGTCTATCTCGGCTATGACACGCCGCGCACATTGGGGAAGAACGCGACGGGCGGAGCATTATCCGCGCCAATTTTCCGAGATTTCATGAAGGAAGCCTTGGCGGATCGGCCTGCGACGCCGTTTCGCCTGCCGAGTGGGTTGCGCTTGATCCGCATCGCTTATAAGACCGGGACGCGGGCGCAGCCGGGCGACGACCCGGTCATCTGGGAGGCCTTCAAGCCGGGAACCGAGCCGGGCGATGAAGCCAACACCAAGGTGATCGAAGGGACAAGCAATTACGGCAAGGATGCCGGCTATGGGACGAGCGTGCCTGTGGACGATACGGGCGCGGGACAGGACGAGCAGCCAGGGAGCGGCGGCGGCGATGAGAGCCCGGCACCGGCACCTTCGCCTGTACCGTCATCTGTTTCTCCCGGTCCGGTCTCGGGGGCGCCGCCCGACGGCGGTATTTATTAAGGGGATAGTATGAAAGCGGAAATCGAGAATTTGGTCGAAGACATTCGCGCCTCGTTGTCATTATTACGGAGGCATCTTTGACTACGATAACGCCAAGCGCCGCCTGGAAGAGCTCGACTCGCTCGCCATCGACCCTGCTCTGTGGGACACGCCAGCCGCGGCGCAGAAAATTCTGCGAGAGCGGACCCAGCTCGGTCACGCGCTTGGCCATTACGAGGCCCTGAGCCGCGGTCTCGAGGACGCGGTAACCCTTGCCGAGCTTGGGGAGGAGGAGCGGGACGACACGGCGCTCGCCGAAGCCGAGCAGAATCTGCGGACGCTCAAGCAAGTTGCGGCGCAGCGCGAGCTCGAATCCCTCCTTTCGGGCGAGGCGGATTTCCGTGACTGCTATTTGGAAATCCACGCTGGCGCAGGCGGGACCGAAGCGCAGGATTGGGCGGAGATGCTCTTGCGCATGTATGCCCGCTGGGCCGAGGCGCACGGCTTTGCGATCGACTGGCTGGAAGAAAGTCCCGGTGAGCAGGCGGGACTCAAATCGGCAACGGTTTCGGTCAAAGGACTGAATGCCTATGGCTGGCTCAAAACCGAATCGGGGGTGCACCGCCTCGTGCGCATTTCGCCTTACGATTCCAACGCGCGCCGGCATACGTCCTTCGCCTCGGTATGGGTTTATCCCATTGTCGATGACGCGATCGCTATCGAAATTCTCGACAAGGACCTGCGCGTCGATACTTATCGCGCTTCCGGTGCGGGAGGCCAGCATATCAACAAGACCGATAGCGCGGTCCGGATCACCCATATGCCAACCGGCATCGTGGTGAGCTGCCAGATCGACCGGTCTCAGCACCGCAACCGCGCGATGGCGATGCAGATGCTGAAGGCGCGCCTTTATGAGGCGGAGCTGCAAAGGCGAGAGGCGGCTGCCCAGGCCACCGAGGCCGATAAAAGCGACATCGGCTGGGGCCACCAGATTCGCTCCTACGTCTTGCAGCCCTACCAGCTCGTCAAGGATTTGCGCACGGATGTCGAGACCAGCGACACCCAGGGCGTACTGAATGGAGATATCGACCGCTTTCTCGCGGCATCCCTCGCGCAGCAGGTTGGGTCGAAACGCGGCGAATGAGCATCGCCGCCCGGCGTACATTTCTCTATATAGGCAGATCGAGAAGCGAATAATGCAGGATGTGCGTGGCAATGAAGTAGCCACCCCAAACGAACAGGCTGATCCCGCTGGTGATCCAGAATTTGCGCTTGAGGTCGTGGCGCAGCGGCGCGCCGCGATCATGGCCCCGTTCGGGTTGAGCCGGCTGCTGGATGCCCCACGGCAGGATGGCGAAGAAGATCACCCACCAGATCATGACATAGGTGAAAATCTGCGCGGCGATGGCGGCGATGATGGCGACCATCACCGTTGCTCCAGCTCGATGAGCGTGCCGCAGAAATCCTTGGGGTGCAGGAAGAGGACGGGCTTGCCATGCGCGCCGGTTGCCGGCTCGGCAGTGCCGAGTACGCGAGCACCCTGAGTCATAAGGTGGTCACGTGCCGCGATGATATCGTCCACTTCGAAGCAGAGATGATGAATCCCGCCGCCTGGATTGCGCTCCAGGAATATTGCCACCGGCGATGTCTCGCCCAGCGGGTGGATAAGTTCGATCTTGGCATTGGGAAGCGTGACGAACACTGTCGTAACCCCATGCGCAGGCAGTGCCAGCGGCTCGGAAACGTCCGCGCCGAGCTGAGTCCGATACACATTCGCCGCGGCGGCAAGGTCCGGTACGGCAATAGCGACATGGTTTAACTTTCCAATCACCTTCCCAAGATATAACGATTATGAGATTTGTGCTACTTGTAAGGGCATGACAGGAGAGGCATAGTGAAGCCATGATGCGTGGTTTTGCCTTTGTAGGGTTCCTTATCCTGGCGCATCTTCCCGCCTTTGCCGACTACCAGACGGGGCTAGAAGCTTTCGAGGCTGGAAAATACGATCTTGCTTATCGGGAATGGCGGCCGCTGGCGGAGAAGGGCGACCCCAAGGCCCAGCACGCCCTCGGCCTGCTCTTCGAGGCGGGCAGGGGCGTGCCGCAGGATTATACCCTGGCCGCGCAATGGTATCAGAAAGGCGCCGAGCAGCATTACCCACCGGCGGAGAACAATCTTGCTCTGCTCTATGCCGATGGGCGCGGGCTCACCAAGGACGAGGCCCGGGCGCTTGCCCTATGGCAGGCCGCCGCCGATGCGGGATCGCCTTGGGCGGAATTCAATTTCGGTTATCGGCTTTTTCAGGGATTGGGAACCAAGAAAGACGAGGAACGCGCGGTCGCCTACTGGCGTTCGGCGGCCGAGGCCGGCAATGGACCGGCGAGCTATAATCTCGGGCTTTATTATTATCATCGCGACGATGATGCGGCGGCGGAGCTTGCGCTCAAATATTTTCTTTATGGCGCGAATGCCGGTCTCCCCGAATCTCAATATATGATGGGAGAACTCTATCGCCAGGGAAAGGGCGTCGAGGAGAATCTCCAGCAGGCGGCCCTCTGGTATCAGCTCGCGATCAGCAACGGCAGCGAGCTCGGGCGGCAGAGGCTCGCTGACCTCGCGGAAAACGCCGCGGTTCGCCCCGTGCCAGGCCAGCTGCCGGCTTTGGCGATCCAGGTGAAAACGCCGAAGGAAGAGAAAAAGCCCGGTAAACCGGATCTGGCGAACGCTCCGCTAGGTCCAGGCGCTGCGGATTCTCCTGACCTCAAGGATGGAATGGCGGTGCTCAAGCGGCCTGCCCAAGACAGGTATCACCTGTGGTTGGGCGAGCACCGCAATCGCGACGAGGCGCAAGCCGTCTGGCTTCAGTTGAGCGGTAAATATGCGGACGTTCTGGCGACCCTTTATATTGACATTCGCGGATATGATCTTGGAGAGCAGGGCGCGGTTTTTCGAATATTTGCCGGAAACTTCAAGCAGCGCCAGGATGCAGATCATCTATGCGCGCTCCTGCGCAAGCAGGACGGCGACCTCTTTTGCAGGAGTACCTTGAATTGACATTTCGACAGCGCCTGGAGAATGGCGAACGATTGCTGGGGGCTTGGCTGAACAGCGGCTCCATGAAATGCGCCGAGGCCATGGCGCTGGCGGGATACGATTGTCTCCTGATCGATCAAGAGCATGGCGCCATCGATTACGCTCAGCTTTATAGCGTATTGATGGCGATTGAGCGGTATCGGGTCCTGCCGATGGTGCGTGTTCCGGCGCTGGATGGGGATCCTATCAAGCGCCTGCTGGATTTAGGCATCGATACGCTGATGTTCCCTGGCGTTCGCAGCGCCGGCGAGGCGGCAGCCATGGTGCAGGCGTGCCTTTATCCTCCGCGCGGGTCAAGGGGACTCGCCGCCGGCTCGGCGCGCGCCACGCAATATGGCAAGTCGACGCAGGAATACCTGCGGGATTTCGAATCTCACCTGATGGTGATCATGCAGATAGAAACGGCGGAGGCTCTGCAGCAGGTCGATGAAATCGCCGCTCTCGAACATATCCAGGCGCTTTTCATTGGTCCGAACGATCTGTCCGCGGCGCTTGGTCATTTCGGTAACGTAGATCACCCGGATATGCACGCAGCCTACGCTAAAATCGAGGAAACAGCGCGGCGTCATCAAAAAGTCATGGGGACCATACCCACGCCGAGCCGTTCGGCCCGCCATCTCTTCGAACACGGCTATCAGCTGGTTTTAAGCGGCGCCGATCTCTCCATCCTGCGAACGGCTGCCGCTCAGCGGATCAGTCAGGAACGCCCGCCTCAAAAATAATTGCTCGGAAAATATGGGTGTGGCGAGTCAGGTTGGGTCGCGCCACGGAAGGGATGCGTGCGGCTAAGGGTTAATAGCCTTCGCGCTCAAGGCGCTTGCGCATCAATTTGCGATACCGGCGAACGGCTTCGGCTTTTTCCCGGGCCTTGCGCTCCGATGGTTTCTCGTAATTGCGGCGCATTTTCATTTCCCGAAAAATACCTTCGCGCTGCATCTTTTTCTTCAAAGCACGAAGAGCTTGATCGACATTGTTGTCGCGAACCAAAACCTGCACGCTGTTTCTTCCTTTCGCAATAAAGTGCCGCCCGCCCCAAAATAGGCGGCGGCGAATCCAGACCGCTTGCTAGCATAGTCCGCTTCGTAAGAAAAGAGTGTCGGAGGTCGAGACAAGGGCAGGCGTGCGGTGTTAAAAGTGAAGAGACCGCCATGACCGCGCTTTTAGAACTGCAGAGAAAACTTGTAAATAAAAGCCTCGCGCACATCCCCTTTGACGGATGGGGCGAGAAATCCCTGCTGGCCGCAGCCCAGGATATAGGGGTAACCGCCGCCGAGGCGCGCAACGCCTTCCCGGGAGGCGGCGTGGAAATGGTCATTCTTTTCAATGAGATGGCTGACGAAGCCATGGTGGACGCCTTCACGGCTCGGCAAAGGCCGGAGCGGATCTCGGATTCCATCGCCCTGCTCATGCGCCTCCGCTTCGAGGCGGTGGCGCCATATAAAGAGGCGCAGCGTTCCGCCATCGGTCTGCTGGCCCTGCCGGGCAACATGAGCACGGGCTTGCGGCTTCTCAACGCCACCGTGGACCTGATATGGCGTCAGGTGGGGGATTATTCCGCAGATTTCAGTTTTTATACCAAACGGGCCACGCTTGCGGCCCTGCTCAGTGCCGCGACCTTCTACTGGCTTGCCGACCGCAGCGTAGGGCATGAGCAGACCTGGCTTTTCATCGAGAGGCAGATGTTCGCCCTTCAGCGCATTCCGCGTTGGCGTAAGAAGTGGCGGGAAGCGCGGTTACGCCTCCCCGACCCGATGCTTCTCTATCGGCGGGCACGCTGGGGCGGGCAGAGAACGCAGAACTAGAGCGCCTTTTTTGTGAAGGGTAATTCAAGTCTCCCCTGCTGGGTTAGAGGCCAGGTTTATGACGCTGCCCTACGCAATAATCGGATAGATTTCAGGGAGGCGTAATATAAATTGGGGTAATTCGGGGGGGGGGACATGCAGAAATATGTTGGTCCGGCGCTGATCTTGGTTTTCGTTTTATCGACGGGGTTGCGAGACGTCTATTTCGGCAACCTTCTGCAGGGATTGAATTTCTTCGCGATCGTGACGCTCAGCTTTTCGCTTGCCATCGCCGTGTTTCTGCTTCCTGCCCTATGGTGGCGATCCGATCAGATCCGCATCGCCTTTCGACAACTGGACATCCTGCTCTGGCTCAATATCGCGACAGCGCTTGCTTGGCTCTGTTATTTTTTCGCTATCAAATGGCTGGAACCCTCGGCCGTCAACACGATATGGTCGGGTCTAGGACCGATCCTCGTAAGCGGGATAAGCGCCATGGGATGGAAAACCGCGGGGTCCGAACCCATCGGGCAAAGCGAGCGCGCCTTTCATCTGGGCATCCTGGTTTCCCTGATGGCCTTGGTTTGGGTCATCATGAGCGGTAGGTCGGGCTTGCCCGGCCGCAGCAGCGGCGAGTCCCTGCTCGGCCTCGCGGCCACCGCCCTCAGCGCCACGGCAATCGTGGCGAGCGTGCTCCTTTCCAAACGCCTCAATGAGAAAGGGGTCGATGCGGCCACGATCGTCGGCGTACGATTTTTCGGATTGGTGCTGGTTTCCCTCCCGTTCGCATGGGGAGATCCGATTTTCGTGCATGGTCTGCGGGACATGGCGATCCTGCGGATCGGCCTTGCCGCCTTGTTTCTCATTGTCTTACCCATCTATTTTTTTCAGGCGGGCCTGCAACGCAGCGCGCCGATCACCGCCGAGGCGATTACAGCCCTTGGACCGATCATGGTGTTCCTCCCTCAGCTCACCGATACGCGACTGACATTTTCCCTCTATACCCTCGCCTGCATCGTTCTCTATGCCTTGCTGACTTCCGGCGCGGCCCTGGCACGGGCCCGCGCGCTTGCCACGAAAATTCCCATCGGCTCCAATATGCAACCCACGAGGAACTCATGATGAATGCTCCTGCGTACGCGCCGGGAATCGAGGACTACAAGCGGATCTGCGCGGAAATCGATCCTCCCGATTTTTATCGGCACAGCTATTTTAACCAGAGGTCGTTTTACCTCGATCTTTTTCGTGCCTTTCCCATTCCGCGCCCGCGGAGCGTTCATGTCAGGGATGACGCGTTAGTACTGGCCGATCATCAGATTCCCTTGCGGATTTTCCGCCGCCACGATGCAGGGGACGCGCTGACGCCCTGCATCATCTATGCCCATGGAGGCGGCTTCATCAATGGCAACCTGGAAGCATCCGATAGCATTGCCGCCGATCTCGCGGACCGGCTCAGGCTTACGGTCATCACCCTGCATTACCGGCTTGCACCCGAATACCGGCATCCGGCGGCGCTGGAAGATTGTTATTCCACACTGGAATGGATCGCCGAACGCGGAGATGCGCTGTATAGGATCGATCCGCGGCGCATCCTGTTCGCGGGCGAGAGTTGTGGCGGCAATTTCGCCGCTGCCGTGGCGCTCTTGTCGCGCGACCGGAATGGTCCGAAATTGTTCGGTCAAGTACCGATCAATCCCATTTTCGATCTCCATCGCTGGGCGTTTTGGGAAGCAACAGAATATCCCCAAGACGCGCAAGTGGAGATGAACCACTATACGCACCATTATTTGAACGGCCAGCGCGACTATATGAAGTGCTATGCCTCCCCGCTTCTCGCCGATAGCCTGGAGGATCTGCCTCCCGCTTTCCTGTGGGCGGCCGAGTGCGATCCGCTCGCCGACGAAGCGCGCGCCTTCGCCGCGCGCTTGGCGGCGGCCCGTGTCCCCTGCGAATTGCATATCGAAAAAGGAGTCGTGCATGGCTGTCTCAGGGCGCGCCGGCATTATGGATTCGCCGCCCGGGGATTTGAAAATCTCGTCTCGGGCATCGCCCGCCTTCTGGCCTTGTCCTTCGCCCTAGTCTAGCCGGCGAGCGAGCGCGTGAAGGTTTCGGGATCGACGTTCCCGCCTGAACCGATAACCAGCACCGTTCCTCCGGCGAAGCGTTCTTCATAAGCGAGCACGGCCGCCAGCGCCGCGGCGCCGCCCGGCTCCAATACCAGCTTGAACTCCTCGAAGGCGACTCGCATCGCCTGAAAGATGTTTTGGTCCTCCACGGCGAGGGCGCCACCGAGCAATAGACGATTGATAGGAAAAGTGAGCGCGCCGGGCAGGGGAGAGAGCAACGCATCGCACAGTGCCGAACCGTCTTGCGTGGAAGATCGCCGCTCGCCGGCAGCCAGCGATAATTCGTGATCGTTGTATGTCGCGGGTTCCGCCGCCAGTAGCGTGCATCCTGGCCACGCTTTATTAAGCGCCAGCGCGAGCCCCGCGATCAGCCCGCCGCCGCTCGCAGGAGCTAGAACATGGGTCGGCGGCGCTGGCATCTGCGCGATACATTCCAGACCGATCGTGCCCTGGCCGGCAATGACGGCGTAATCATCGAAAGGCGGCACCAGCACCGCTTGTTCGCGCGCGCTCATCTGTGCGGCGATCTCTTCTCGCGAATCATTGCGGCGGTCGTAGAAATGGATATCGGCGCCCAGCGCCCGGGTGCGCGCGATCTTTATGCGCGGCGCATCGTGGGGCATGAGGATCGTGGCTTTTTTCTTGAGCAGGCGGCAAGCCAGCGCGACGGCCTGCGCATGATTGCCCGAGGAATAGGCCAGGACGGGTCGATGTGCGTCCTCGGCCGACAGGCTTAGCAATTTGTTCAAGGCCCCGCGCAGCTTGAAGGACCCCGACATCTGCAGGGCCTCCGCCTTCAGGAACAGACGGCATCGCAGTTTTTTATCCAGTAACGGCGAGGACAGCAGCGGCGTTTCCCGTACATGGCCGCGAAGGCGGCATTCTGCTTTAGAAATCTGCTCGGAAAGTGCGGCGATATCGGGGTTATTCATTCACATCGGCCTGAAGCGTCCGGCGCAGATCCTTTTGCAACATCAAGGGTGCACGGTTGCTGTTCAGGCGGGCGCGGTAGACCTGCGTGTTCTCCAGAACCCGCTCGACATAATTGCGGGTCTGCTCGACGGGGATCGTTTCGATCCAGTCGATGACATCGATCTCCGACCTGCGAGGATCGCCATGGGCGGCAATCCATTCCTTCACCCGGCTGGGACCGGCATTATAGGCAGCAATCGCGAGCACATACGATCCTTGGAAATTCTGAATAAGCGAGCCGAGATAATGCTGGCCGAGACGCATATTGTAATTAGGGTCGCTGGTCAGGCGCGGCTGCTGGAAACTGACACGAAGTTCGCGCGCCACGCCTTTGGCCGTACTGGGCAGCAGTTGCATCATGCCGAGTGCGCCCGAGACCGATCGCGCCTCGGGGTTGAAAGCGCTTTCCTGCCGGATAATACCGAGCGCCAAGGCAGGCTCGATTTCGCGGGGAGAGGGAAGAGTGCGCAGCGGAAAAAGCGGCCCCGGCAGATCGAATCCCTGTTTGCGGGCTTCCTTGGCCGCATAAAGGCCGAGCTGCTCGCCGCCCGCTTCCTGGGCAAGCTTCGCCACGGTGGCCGCTTCCGCCACATCGTGGATGTTCTGCATCATCCTGGCCAGGAAGGTCTTAGCCAGATCGGGCCGATCGATTTGATTGAGTATACGGACAATTGTCGTAAGTTCTGAATTGGCGATGCCACTCTCGGCTTTGGCCGGCGTGATGGCCAGCGCGATGTGGCCCTGCGCTTGGCGTTGCTGGGCGAGCTGGCCGTAGAAGGCGAGCGGGTCGGACGCCGCCATCTGCCAATATTGTTCCGCCTGTTGTGCCGCGCCGCTTTCTTCGAGCGCCAGCGCGGTCCAGTAGGCGCCGCGCGCGCGGCTCAGGGACAGGGTGGCGCGGCTGACGATATTCATGAAATGGATGGCCGCGGTGTGAGGATCGCCGAGCCCGCGCAAGGCAAGCCAACCGGCCAGAAACTCCGAATCGACATAGGTCACCCCTTGAGCGTGATCCAATTTCCGTACTAAGGTGTAAGCTCGTTGCGCGTCGTGGCGGTCATAGAGCGCCCGCGCGACGAGATCGATCTCTCCCCAATATTCATCCTCGCGTTCAGGCGCGATGGTGGCTGCCGCCAGCGTGCGATAGGCCGCATCCAGATCGTCATGCCGGCGGTAAAAACGCGCGAGATCGTAGAGTATGCCGGAATCATGCTTGGCTTCGTCGGGCAAGGTGCCATAAAGCCCCGGCCCATCGATATCGCCGATCTGCAATTTATGGCGAACCAGCACAGCTTCGCTCTGGGCAGGACCGAGCACATCATGCATCTGCGCGATTTGTTGCGCGCTCTGCTCGTCATCATGGTCCCACATCAGGCGCTCGACGCGGCGAGCGTGGTCCTCGTGGCGCAGCCGGCCCGCCCAGCGGCTCAGGAATTCGTTCTGGGCGGCCAGATCGAAATTCTTCGTGACCCATAAGCGGCGCAGCAGGGGGGCGGGATCGATACCGGATTCCTCGAGAGCGGCGGCCAGGCGTTGACCGCCCACCGCCGTCAGAGGATCACGGCCATGAAACCAGGCGATGATGGCAGGCGCGGCCATGTTATCAGGCAAGACGCGCTCGGCCTGAGCAAGTAGCCCATCGCGGCGTGGCCATGTCGGATTGGCGGCCAGGAATTCTGTGATCTCCGCCCAGGAATGTCCGGGGCGTAAGAGATCGAGCCAGCGCAGAAGCTTCTGGGCGGCGGGACTGCGAATACCTTTGGCAAGCTTCAGCGCCTCAGTCCATTGATCCTTGTCGACCAGCACGAAGCATCGGCGCAAGCGATCCGCATCGCCTTTCGATAGCGCACCCGCTTGGGCAGTGAGGCTGATGAAGCAAAAGGCGGACAATAAAATCAAAAACCTGCGCACTCTTCCTCCGGAAGCAGACGAATCGCCATAGTGTAGCTTGATGAGATGGAGGATTGCAGCTAATTCTTAAGACGAGAAGTCATGATCAAAGAAAGCTTTCGCGGTGCCATGACGGCACTCGTAACGCCGTTCGACGGTGCGGTCATTGATGAATCGGCTTATCGCCGGTTCATCGAATGGCAGATCGCCGAGGGCATAGACGGCCTCGTTCCGTGCGGCACGACAGGCGAATCGCCGACGCTCGATTCCGAAGAACAGGTTCGCGCAATTGCAGTCGCTTGCGAACTCGCCGGCGGACGCATTCCGGTGATCGCCGGGGCAGGTACCAACGACACGCGCAAATCAGTGATTCTGGGGTTGGCAGCGCGGCGGGCGGGGGCGGATGCGCTTCTGGTGATTGTGCCTTACTACAACAAGCCCGGTGGCGAGGGGCTTTATCTTCACTTCAAGCACATTCACGACGAGGTCGGCCTGCCGATCGTCATCTATAACAATCCTGCCCGAACCATCGTTGATATGTCGGTCGAGCTCATGGCGCGGCTGGCAGAACTCCCGCATATCGTGGGCGTCAAGGATGCCAGCGGCGACCTTGCCCGACCGACGCTTGCCGCGCGGACGATCGGCGAGGATTTTCGTCAGCTATCGGGAGACGATGCCACCGCTCTTCCTTTCCTGGCCGGAGGCGGACATGGCTGTATATCGGTGACCGCCAATGTCGCGCCGGCCTTATGCGCGGAGATGCAGCGCGCTTGGCGGAAAGGCGATGTCGCTCGTGCCCAGGAGATTCATCGACGACTTATGCCGCTCCATAAGATGCTGTTCCAGGAAAATAGCCCCGGCCCTGTGAAGTATTGCACGCATTTGCTCGGTTTTGGCGCTGCCGAAACGCGCCTGCCGCTGGCGCCGATCAGCGAAACACTGCGCCAGAACCTCGCCGAAACCCTGCGTACGCTTGGCCTGCTCGGCTGATGGCACGTGACCCCGCCACGCAGCGATATGCTGCCCTCAATCGCAAGGCGCGCCACGATTATTTCATCGAGGATACGCTCGAGGCGGGCATGATTCTCCTGGGATCCGAGGTGAAATCGCTTCGCGCCGGCCAAGCCTCGATTGCGGAAGCCTTCGCCGCCCAGAAGGATGGCGAGCTCTATCTGTTCAATGCCCACATTCCTGAATATTCCGGCGCCAATCAATTCAACCATCAGCCGCGCCGCCCGCGCCAATTGCTGCTCAAGCAGCGCGAACGGGCTCGCTTGTTCGGTCAGCTCGAGCGCCAGGGCATGACGCTCATCCCCCTCAGCATCTATTTCACGCCGCGCGGCATCGCCAAGCTTGAGCTTGGACTGGCCAAGGGCAAGCGCAAGGTCGATAAGCGTGACAGCGTGAAGGAGCGGGACTGGCAGCGCGACAAGGCTCGCCTCCTGCGCGATACCAACCGGTAGCGTTGAACGCCGGCCGACTAATGCACGCCTCCGTTCCAGGGCAACGGTTCGCCTGGAAATGTCGCGTTTCGTGCAGATGAGTTAATCCTTGACGCGGTCACGGACCGTGTGATTCCCTGAGTCGATGTTTCGCCAGTGGCAGATTGGACGCAGAGTCCGTCACATGGCGGTGCCGTTTTTAGGGGCCTGCATTGCCGGCTACTTCCTCTACCACGGAATAAATGGAGAACGCGGTTTCCTGGCTTGGATTCGCCTGAACCGGGATATCACCGAGGCCCAGCAGCAATTGGCCAAGCTTAACGACACATATTCACGGCTGGAACATCGGGCGGCCTTGCTCTCGCCGAATACTCTCGACCCGGATATGCTCGACGAGCAGGCGCGCCGCATGCTCGGTTATGCGAATAGTAATGAGATCGTGATTCTGCTCAATCCCGAGAATTTATCCGCGGCACGGCCGCTCGTCACGATAAAACAATAACTTCCGCATGTTAGCGCGGAGATTGCATCTCGGGAGATATCCCTTGCTTTTATCGAACGCTGTCGGAATAATCCAAAGATCAGTCAGGGGTAAGCATGGCCAATAAAGGCACGAAGGCGTCGTCGCCGAAGCCGCGCTATGACGCACGGCAATTAAAAGATTTTTATCGCGATATGCTGGTGATTCGTCGTTTTGAGGAAAAAGCGGGCCAGCTCTATGGCATGGGACTCATCGGCGGTTTTTGCCACTTATACATCGGCCAGGAAGCCGTAGTGGTGGGGATGCAAGCCGCCGCCGCGCCGCAGGACACGGTCATCACGGCCTACCGCGATCACGGGCATATGCTGGCCTGCGGCATGGATCCCAAGGGGGTCATGGCTGAACTCACTGGGCGCTCGGGTGGCTATTCCCACGGCAAGGGCGGTTCGATGCACATGTTCAGCCGGGAAAAGGGCTTTTTCGGCGGCCATGGCATTGTCGGCGCCCAGGTGCCGCTCGGAACTGGCTTGGCGTTCGCGCACAGGTATAAGCAAGATGGCGGGGTGTGCTTCACCTATCTGGGCGACGGCGCCATCAACCAGGGCCAAGTATATGAAAGCTTCAATATGGCTGCCCTCTGGAAGCTCCCCGTTCTCTACGTCATTGAAAATAATAAATATGCCATGGGAACCTCGCAGCAGCGCTCCTCGGCGGGAACCGATTTATGCGCGCGCGGAAAGGCCTATGGCATTCCCGGCGAGCAAGTGGATGGTATGAACGTTGTCACCGTCTACGAGACGGCCAAGAAGACGCTGGCGCGCGTGCGCGGCGGCGAAGGCCCGGCCATTCTGGAGCTGATGACCTATCGCTATCGGGGCCATTCCATGTCGGATCCGGCTAAATATCGCAGCAAGGAAGAAGTCGCGAAAATGCGGGAGCAACATGACCCAATCGAAGGGTTGAAGGCCCTGCTGCTCAGCGAGGGGCTGATCGATGAGCAGGCGCTCAAAGTTCTGGACAAGGAAGTCAAGGATATCGTGGCGGCTGCCGCCGACTTCGCGCAGACTTCGCCTGAACCCGATCCCGCTGAACTCTATACCGACGTCCTGATCGAGGCCTGACATGCCGATTGAAATTCTTATGCCCGCTTTATCGCCCACCATGACCGAGGGGAAGCTTGCCCGGTGGCTCAAACACAAGGGAGATAACGTCAAGGCAGGCGACGTGATCGCGGAAATCGAGACCGATAAGGCCACCATGGAGGTGGAAGCGGTCGATGAAGGGGTGCTGGATAATATCCTGATTGCCGAAGGCACGGAAAATGTCGCGGTCAATACCCCGATCGCGGTGCTGCGCGGCGACGAGGAAGATCCCGGCGAAAAAATCGCCCGCACGAATGGGGCCGGCCATCCTCCGGCCGTGCCCGCGCCTATGCCGGCCCAGCCCAGTCCTGGGCTGCCTTCCCGGCCAGCGGCGATTGCTGCCGAACCTGCGTACACTGGCGAGACCGTTCGCCAGACGGTGCGCGAAGCGCTCAGGGATGCGATGGCTGAGGAGATGCGGCGCGACCCTACGGTGTTTCTGATGGGCGAAGAGGTGGCCGAATATCAGGGCGCCTATAAAGTAAGCCAGGGACTGCTCGAGGAATTCGGGGCGAGACGCGTCATCGATACGCCCATCACGGAATATGGCTTCACTGGTTTAGGAGTTGGGGCAGGTTTTGGAGGATTGCGACCGATCGTCGAGTTCATGACCTTTAATTTCGCGATGCAAGCTATTGATCATATTATAAATTCTGCAGCAAAGACTCTTTATATGTCCGGCGGGCAGATGGGATGCCCCATCGTCTTCCGGGGTCCCAATGGCGCCGCCGCGCGAGTCGCGGCCCAGCATTCGCAATGCTATGCGAGCTGGTATGCCCATTGTCCCGGGTTGAAAGTTGTGGCGCCCTGGTCGGCGGCCGACGCCAAGGGCCTGCTCAAGGCGGCAATTCGCGATCCTAACCCCGTGGTTTTTCTGGAAAACGAAATTCTCTACGGTCAGAGTTTCGACGTCCCCACGGATGCCGAATGGGTGGTGCCTATCGGCAAGGCCAAGGTGGTGCGAGCGGGAGATGCCGTGACGATCACCGCTTTCTCCCGCATGGTCAGTGTCGCGCTCGAAGCGGCCGAGGTCTTGGCCAAAGAGGGGATCGAAGCCGAGGTGATCGATCTGCGGTCCTTGCGGCCCCTGGATACTGAAACCATCGCGGCATCGGTCAAGAAAACCAACCGTCTGGTGACGGTGGAAGAAGGCTGGCCTTTTGCCGGCATTGGCGCTGAGGTGGCGGTGCAGATCATGGATGCGGCGTTCGACTATCTCGATGCGCCGATTGCGCGGGTGGCGGGAGCCGATGTCCCGATGCCGTATGCGGCTAATCTGGAGAAGCTGGCTTTGCCACAAGCGGCGGATATCGTCGCGGCGGCCAAACGCGTTGCCTATCGCGCATAGGGGGAAATATGCCGATTAAAATTCTCATGCCGGCCCTGTCGCCGACCATGACCGAGGGGAATCTCGCCCGCTGGCTCAAAAAGGAGGGCGACGAGGTTCGCCCCGGCGATGTGATCGCGGAGATCGAGACCGACAAGGCGACCATGGAGGTCGAGGCCGTCGATGAAGGCCGCCTCGGCAAGATCATGGTCGATGAGGGCGCCCAGGGGGTCAAAGTCAATGACGTCATCGCCTTGCTGCTCGAAGAGGGCGAATCCCCTTCGGACCTCGCCAAGGCGAACGGGAAGCCCGCCGAGGCGCCGTCGCCACGCGCCGCCGCGCCGAACGCACAGCCAGCGCCGAGCCACCAGGACAAGAAAATACCCAGCGCTCCCGCGATAAGCGTGTCGGGCGGGAGCGCGCGGATATTCGCCTCGCCGCTGGCGCGGCGTATGGCGGCACAAGCGGGGATCGACCTCACTTCCATCAAGGGTAGCGGTCCCCACGGCCGAATCGTGCGCGCCGATATTCTCAAGGCGCCTGCGGGCGGCGCAGCCGTCAAGCCCGCCCAGCCTGCCATGTCGGGCGGTTTCGGCGAGGCCGAATACACGCTGCAACCGCACAGCACCATGCGTAAGGTCATTGCGCGTCGCCTCACCGAATCCAAGCAGCAGGTGCCGCATTTTTATCTCAGCCTGGATTGCGCGCTCGACCGCTTGCTCGCCTTGCGGTCGGAGTTGAACGCGCGTGCCCCTGAAGGGGCGGACGGGTACAAGCTCTCGGTCAATGATTTCATCATTCGCGCCTCGGCTCTGGCCCTCAAGCAAGTCCCCGCGGCCAATGCCTCGTGGAGCGAGGAGGGCGTACGCCTCTATCGGACCGCGGATATTTCCGTGGCGGTCGCCATTCCCAACGGGCTGATCACCCCGATTATCCGCGCGGCCGAAGAAAAAAGGCTGCCCGTCATTTCGCGGGAGATGAAGGACCTGGCCGAGCGCGCCAAGGCCGGCAAGCTCAAGCCCGAGGAATTTACCGGCGGGACATTCTCACTTTCCAATCTCGGCATGTTCGGCATCAGCACCTTCAGCGCGATCATCAACCCGCCGCAGGGCTGCATTTTGGCGGTTGGCGCCGGCGAGCAGAAGCCGGTCGTACGCGAGGGCAAGATAGAGATCGCCACGATAATGACCGTCACGCTTTCGGTGGACCATCGCGTCGTCGACGGGGCGATCGGTGCGCAGTTTCTCGGGGCCTTCAAGCGATTGATCGAGGACCCGCTCAGCTTGGTGATTTGATGCACCGCGTTGCCCTGCTCCTCGCTGCGCTCGGCTGCACCATTGCCTCAGCCCAGGCTCAGGATCCTTCCAACGATTTCGACACGTCGTTCGTTGCATCCTGCGAAGCGAGCGCCCAGGCGTCTCTGCCCGCCAATGTCGAGCAAAGCGAAAAGATGAAGGGGATCATTCATTCCTCCTGCCGCTGCTTTCTCGCCGAGATGAAGAAGAGTTTTTCCGGAGACGAACTTGTCGATATAAGCCGTGCCCAACTCACAGGGGCACAGCTCTCGCCAGAAACACAAGAGAAAATTCTTAAATTTACAGAAAAATGTACCGTGGACGCCGTAAAAGGTAGCGGCGCCTAGCCGATTTCGAATCTCGAGGGGAAATATGTCGAGAAGACCGCCAAGCGCCATCATCATTTTCTGCCTATCCCTGCTCGGGATTAGGGCTGCGCCACTACGGAAGAGTCGTGGGCGCCGGGGCAAGTGATATCCAAGGACATGACGCCTGACCAATATCTTGCCCTGCTATGCGAGAGGTCGTGGCTCACGCGCACCAAATCCACCACCCTATCCAAAAAAGGCGGAGAAAATTTGAAACTCTTCTGCCGCTGTGAAATAGACGGGCTCGAACATTATCATGGCAAACAGCATGAATGGCAAGGGTGGCGAGGAGGGGCTACTACCTTGCAAGCTACGCTGACGCAGTGCGCGGGGCGGAGCAAACCGTAATCCTTTCTTCTTGCCGCGATAGCACGCTGCGCGGCGCAGACTTTCGGTCTGGCGTGATCCTAGGAAATAGCTATTATCCCTTGACAAGGGGAGGGAGTTTCCATGGCCGAGACAGCATTCGATTTGATTGTCGTGGGGGGTGGACCGGGCGGCTACGTCGCGGCGATCCGCGCGGCCCAGCTGGGCATGAAGACCGCCGTTATCGAGCGCGAGCATCTCGGCGGGATCTGCCTCAATTGGGGCTGCATTCCGACCAAGGCCCTGTTGCGCTCCGCCGAGGTTGCCCATCTCATCCAGCATGCCGGCGATTACGGGCTGGCAGTCGATGGCTACCGCGTCGATCTGCCGAAGATCGTCAACCGTTCGCGCAAGGTGGCGAAGCAGCTCTCCACCGGCGTGCAGCATCTTCTCAAGAAGAACAAGGTCACGGTCGTGGACGGTCACGCGCGGCTGGCGGGGCCGGGCAAGCTGGTCGTGGAAAAAGACGGCAAGAAGGTGGGCGAGCTCTCCGCCAAGAACATCGTGCTGGCGACCGGCGCGCGGGCACGCACCATGCCGGGGCTGGAGCCGGATGGCAAGCTCGTCTGGACCTATAAAGAGGCGATGGTCCCGGACATGATGCCAAAGTCGCTCCTGGTCGTGGGGTCGGGTGCGATCGGGATCGAATTCGCGAGCTTCTACCGCACCCTGGGTGTCGAGGTGACGGTGGTCGAGATCATGGACCGCGTTCTGCCGGTCGAGGATGCGGAAATCTCAGCCTTTGCACAGAAGAGCTTCGAGCGGCAGGGGATGAAAATCCTCACGAAGGCCAGCGTGAAGGGCCTTAAGAAGAATCAGAACAATGTCGTGGTCTCGATCGAACAAGCGGGTAAGCCTATAGAAGTGACGGTCGACCGCGTCATCCTCGCCGTGGGTATTGTCGGCAATGTCGAAAATATCGGTCTCGAAGGGACCAAGGCCAAGGTGGAAAAAACTCATATCGTGACGGATGAGTATGGTTATACTGGCGAGCCGGGCCTTTATGCGATCGGCGACGTCACGGGCACGCCCTGGCTCGCCCACAAGGCCAGCCATGAGGGCGTGATCTGCGTGGAAAAAATTGCCGGACGCAACGATGTCCATCCGATGAAAAAGACCAATATTCCGGGCTGCACCTATTGCATGCCGCAAGTGGCTTCCGTGGGCCTCACCGAGGCCCAGGCCAAGGAGCAAGGCTATCAGATCAAGGTGGGCAAATTTCCCTTCATTGGCAATGGCAAGGCCATCGCGCTCGGCGAACCCGAAGGCATGGTCAAAACCGTCTTCGACGCTAAGACAGGCGAGTTGCTAGGCGCGCATATGGTAGGAGCCGAGGTTACGGAATTGATCCAGGGTTATGTTGTTGGCAAGACACTGGAAACCACCGAAGCCGAGCTGATGCAGACGATCTTCCCGCATCCGACCCTGTCGGAGATGATGCACGAGGCCGTGCTGGCGGCTTACGGCAGGGCCATTCACATCTAAGGAACGTCGCGATGTACTATTATCACTGGGGTTACCATTGGGGATTGCTATCGCTTCTTGCGCTTCTCATCCCGATGGCGGTCATCATTGGCAAGGCGGGATTCTCGAAATGGTGGATCCTGGTAGCGTTCATTCCCGTGATCAACATCATCTTTTTCTGGATCTTCGCCTTTGCGGACTGGCCTAACGCGAGACGGTCGTGAACCCGCTTCGCCATCCTGAAAAGGCGCATAAGCCCGACAATCCGGTACAGTTGCGCAAGCCGGACTGGATCCGCGTACGCGCGCCGGTATCCCGGGAATATCATGATACCCGCGCGCTCATGCGCACTCTCGGGCTCAACACCGTGTGCGAAGAGGCGGCTTGCCCGAATATCGGCGAATGCTGGACCCAGAAGCACGCTACCGTGATGATCCTAGGTTCGGTCTGCACCCGGGCCTGCGCCTTCTGCAATGTGGCCACCGGCCTGCCCGACAGGCTCGATCCGCACGAACCCGATCACGTCGCCGAGGCGTGCGCCGCGCTCGGCCTCAAGCACATTGTTGTCACCTCGGTCGATCGCGACGATCTCGAGGATGGTGGGGCCGGGCATTTCGCCGCGACGATCCGGGCCATCCGCGCCGCCTCCCCGCAAACGACCATCGAGGTCCTGACGCCCGATTTCCTGAAGAAGCCGGGCGCGTTGGCAATCGTGCTGGAAGCGGAACCGGACGTATTCAACCACAACCTGGAAACGGTGCCGCGCCTTTATCGCTCGATCCGGCCAGGCGCCCGCTATTTCCAATCCCTGCGCCTGCTCGCGTGGGCCAAGGAAATTTCCCCGCGGCTGTTCACCAAGTCGGGCCTCATGGTTGGGCTTGGCGAGACCCAGGATGAGATTGTCCAGGTCATGGAGGATTTGCGCGTGGCCGAGGTGGATTTCCTCACCATCGGCCAGTATCTCCAGCCCACGCCCAAACATGCGGCGGTAGACCGGTTCGTCGCGCCCGAGGAGTTCGAGCAACTGCGCAAGATCGGGCAGGGCAAGGGATTCCTGCTGGTGGCCGCCTCGCCGCTTACCCGTTCCTCGCATCATGCCGGCGAAGATTTTGCCCGCCTGCGCAAGGCGCGCGCGCAGCGGGTATGAAGGTCCATCGCGAAGAACGTATCCTGCCTTATCAGCCCGACCAGGTTTTCAACCTGGTCGCGGATATCGAGCGCTACCCGGAATTTCTCCCCTGGTGCACGGGCGTGCGGATCAAGAGCCGCACCGCCAACGAGGCGGTTGCCGAGATGCTGATCGGATTCAAAATGATCCGAGAGCGCTTCACCAGTCGGGTGGTGCTCGATCGTATCCATCACAGAATCGACGTGACTTATATCAACGGTCCGTTCCGCCATCTCAAGAATTACTGGCGCTTTCTTCCGGCCGGGCCGGACCATTGCCGGGTCGAATTCTACCTCGAATTCGCCTTTTCCTCGCCGATTCTCCAGAAATTGATCGGGACGCTCTTCCACGAGGCCGTACGACGCATGGTCGTGGCTTTCGAGATACGCGCCGGCCAGCTCTACGGGCCGAAGGTCTAGGAAACCCCAATAGCTATCGTGGCTATTTGCGCGGATGCGCGGCGCGGTATGTAGCCAGGAGCTGGGTCGTCTCGATATCGGCATAACGCTGGGTGGTCGAGAGCGAGGAATGGCCGAGCAATTCTTGAATGGTGCGCAGGTCGGCCCCGCCGCCGAGCAGATGCGTGGCGAAAGAGTGGCGGAATGCATGCGGCGTCATTTTTTCGGAAAGTCCTAGGCGGCCGCGCATCCTCTGCAGAAGCAGCTGGATGAGACGCGGGCTGAGCCGCTTGCCGCGCTCGCCCAGGAAGAGCGGTGCGTCTGGCCCTGGCTGGCCCGGCCGCAGATTAAGATAAGCCGCGATGGCCTGGGTGACGTCGGGCAAGAGCGGAACCAGGCGCTGCTTCCTTCCCTTGCCGGTAATGACGAGCTGGCGGCAGGCGGCGGGATCCGGACCGCAATCGCCGCAATTGAGGCCGAGCGCTTCGGAAATGCGCAGGCCGGCACCATAGAGGAGCAGGAGCAAGGCGCGGTCGCGCGCAATAATCCAGGGTAGATCGTGTTCGCCCTCCAGGTTGGAGAAGGTGTTTTCGATCTCATCGGTCGGTAAAGCGCGCGGTAAAGCGCGGGGCAGTTTCGGCCCCCGGATACTTTCCAAATCCTCTGGCACCGGTAAACCGCTTTTCTTGCAATGGCGGCTAAAGCTCTTGAGCGCGCTCAGCGCCCGCGCGAGCGAAGAAGGGTGATGGCCACGGGTTCTTTTATCGGCAAGCCAAGCGCGAAAATCGCCGCGCGAGAGCTGGCTCCATGCCGCAATGGTGGGATCTTCTCCGCGATGAAAAGTGAGGAAGGAAAAAAAATCCGAGACGTCGCTCTGGTAAGCATCGATCGTGTGGCGAGAATAGTTTCGGTGTTCCGCAAGATGCGTGAGCCATTGGGGCAGGGCATATGCGAGCGGGGCGTCTAGGGGGAGGGAAGATTGAGCCACGAGCGTATGCCAAAAGAGATGACCCGCGCGAGAAAACTGAGAAGTTCGGTGCCCTGACCGGCATGGAAATAGCCGGGGTGGCGCGTGCCGAATACAAGCATGGCCGGAGGAGCGGCCGGGCTGATGGCCAGACGCACGAGCGCATCGGAACGGATGAGGTCGGCGACTTCGCCAAAGATTTCGGGATCGTGCGAGGCATCCTCGCGCAGCAGGACACGCTGACCCTTGGCGAGGTAGTTGCCGATGGTGCCGCGTTTCAGGAGCCGTAGCCCTTCCGGCCGGGGCGCCTGAAAGGCAAGGTCGAACTGCTCGATGCACAGGCGCACCGCATCGACATCAAGATAAAGGGCAAGGTCCTGAACGATGATCTCGACGAATTGGGTGAAGCTTTCGGCTTCCAGCAGCTCCATGACCGCGCCATGTACACGCTCCTGGGTGGCGAGATTATCGCGTCCGTTGGCAATGATTTCTTCCTGCCGGCTGCGCAGCGCCGCATTGTCGGCGCGAAGCTTCTCAACGATAAACTTCTGCAAGTCGACGACACCCTCGCCGTGATCGCGTACCGGCACGGATTGCCGGTCGAGAACATCCGCATGGTCGGCAAGAAAGTGGGGATGATCGCGCAGGTAATCGAGCACCATCTGTTCCCGCAGACGTGGTGCGGAGCGGCGCGAAGGATTGCCGGCTTTGCGCGTCATCAGAGGATCGTCTGTCCCGTCTTGGCCCAGTCCGACAGGAAAGCGGCCAGACCCTTGTCGGTCAGCGGATGATGAAAGAGCTGCCGCAGCACGGCAGGCGGCAGGGTCGCCACATCGGCACCTATTTTGGCGGCTTCGATGACGTGGCGCGGACCGCGGACCGAGGCGACCAGTACCTCGGTCGTGATTTCCGGGTAAGCGGAATAGATGGCGACAATATCGGCGATCAATGCCATGCCGTCCTCGCCCACATCGTCGAGCCTGCCCACGAAGGGGGAAATGTAGGTCGCGCCGGCCTTGGCGGCGAGAAGCGCCTGGGCCGCGGAAAAGCAGAGGGTGACATTGACCGGAATGCCTCCGTCCGCCAGCGCCTTGCAGGTGCGCAGTCCGTCGGGAGTCAAAGGAACCTTGACCACGACATTATCGGCCAAGCTAGCGAGTTTGCGTCCCTCTGCGAGCATAGTCTTATAATCGGTCGCGGTGACTTCCGCGCTGACTGGGCCTGCAACCAGTGCGCAGATTTCCTGCACGATTTCGAGAAATTTCCGGCCGGTCTTCTGCACGAGCGAGGGGTTGGTGGTGACGCCATCGAGCAGTCCCGTCGAAGCAAATTCCCCGATCTCGGCAATGTCGGCTGTGTCAATAAAGAATTTCATACCCCACCTCGAATCGCGATAGCATGATGGTAGACGATACGGGAGCGAAGCAAAAGCGTAATGAAGCGTGTCAGCATTCTTCTGCCGCTGCCGGTGGGCGCTACATTCGACTATATGCAGCCAGAGGGTATGGAGCTTCGGCCGGGCGATTTTGTCTCGGTTCCGTTTAGGCAACGCCGCTTAATCGGAGTCGTATGGGAAGGTGCATCCGGCACCATAGATGCTCACCGCCTGCGTCCCGTCCTCGGCAAGTGCGATCTGCCGCCCTTGCCGCCGATATCGCGCCGCTTCGTCGATTGGGTCGCCGCCTATGTGATGGTGGCGCCCGGCGCGATCCTGCGCATGGCGCTGAGCGCGCCCGAGGCACTCCTCCCTGAAAAGGAGCGGCACGGATGGATCGCCGCGCCGAGCGGAGAAGATCAATCCGATCTATCCAGCGCGCGCCGCCGTGTCCTCGCATGCGCACGAGACGGGGAAGTGCGTTCGACCGCGCAACTCGCCAGCGGGGCGCGGGTGGGGGTCGCTCTCATCCGCGCGATGGCCAAGGCGGGTCTGCTGGTTGCGGCACCCTTCAATACCGCTCCGGTACTTGCGCGCCCCAACCCGGAGCGGCCTTCTCTCGCTCTTTCGCCGCAGCAGGCCGAAGTCGCTGGCGAGCTCCTCGTGTCCTGCGCGGAAGGCCAAGTGACGCTGCTTGATGGCGTCACCGGATCGGGCAAGACCGAGGTTTATTTTGAAGCCATCGCGGCGACGCTCCGGGCGGGCAAGCAGGTACTGGTCCTGATGCCGGAAATTGCCCTGACCGCACAATTCCTGACTCGTTTCGAGCGGCGCTTCGGGGTATTGCCGGCGCAATGGCATTCCGATCTCGGCGCGGCGCGGCGGCGCGAGACATGGCTTGCGGTACTGAAAGGACAGGCCGCCGTCGTGGTAGGCGCCCGCTCCGCTTTGTTCTTGCCCTTCCCGAATCTCGGCTTGATCATTGTCGATGAAGAGCACGACGCGACATTCAAACAGGAAGATCAAGTCCATTATCACGCGCGGGACATGGCGATCGTCCGCGCCCATCTGGCGCATATTCCAGCGGTTCTCGCTTCGGCGACGCCGTCGCTCGAAACGCTCCAGAATGTCGAGCGCGGCCGCTATCGGCGCCTGGCTCTGCCGAACCGCCATGGCGGGGCGCAACTGCCCGATATCCGGGTCGTCGACCTCAAGCGGGAACGGCTCGCCTCTGGCCGTTTTTTATCGGCGCCGCTGGTCGCGGCCATGGGACGGCGCCTGGAAGAGGGAGAGCAGTGCCTGCTTTTTCTCAACCGCCGCGGCTATGCGCCCCTGACCTTATGCCGTGGCTGCGGGGAGCGGCTGGAATGCCCGCATTGCGCGGCATGGCTGGTCCAGCACCGCGCACGCCACCGCCTGCAATGCCATCATTGTGGCTTCCAGAGCGCGCTACCCGTCCTCTGCCCCCATTGCGGCGCCCACGGCGAGTTCGTTTCCTGCGGGCCAGGTGTCGAGAGGATCGCGGAAGAGGCGGCCACGCTCTTCCCTGCCGCGCGCCGGCTTGTCCTATCCAGTGACGTTCTTTCTTCGCCGCGACGGATCACAGAGCTTATCGGACAGATCGAGCGACGCGAGGTCGATCTTATCATCGGGACCCAGATCGTGGCCAAGGGACACCACTTCCCTCATCTCACCTTGGTGGGGATCGTCGATGCGGATCTTGGCCTGGCCGGTGGAGATTTGCGGGGCGGAGAGAAATGCTTTCAATTGCTGACCCAGGTGGCGGGGCGAGCCGGGCGCGGCGACAAGCCGGGCGAAGTTTATCTCCAGACCTATCGGCCGGACAGCTCCGTGGTTCAGGCACTTCGCGCGGCCGACCGAGACCGCTTCCTGGCCGCGGAGGCGGAAGAGCGCGAAAGCGCCGGCATGCCGCCGTTCGGCCGGCTGGCCGCGGTGATCCTGTCGGGGAAGGATGCCGATGCGGTCGAGCATCTCGCGCGCGGATTAGCCCGCACCGCCCCCAAGGAGGAGGGTATACGTGTTTTCGGCCCGGCGCCCGCGCCGCTCGCCTTGCTGCGCGGCCGCCATCGCATGCGCTTGCTCGTGAAGGCACGGCGGAGTGTCAATTTGCAGAGGCTGCTCCGCCCCTGGCTTGCGACCGCCCGCCTCGGCGGCGATCTTGCTTTGCAAATCGATATCGATCCTTATAGCTTCCTCTGATGATTCGCCTTTCCACCATTGCGGCGATAATGCTGCTCGCGGCGTGCGCGCTGCCCCGAACCGCGTCTTCTCCCGCCCCGTCTTCCGCTGCCGATTCTACACCCAATTGTCCGGCTGCGGCGGAAAGCTACCCGGAGTGGGTCGCGCATTTTCGCGCCTATGCCATCCATAACGGCGCGTCCGTACCGATTGTCCAACAGGCCTTTGCAAATGTCAGGGTCAATCCGCGAATAGCCCAAGCGGCAAGCGCGCAGCCCGAATATACGACGCCCATCTGGACCTATCTCGACCGTACCGTGAATGCAGCACGGGTCGCCCGGGGGCGCGCATTGCGCGAGCAGCATCGTGCCGTGCTGGAAAATATCACCCGCGAATATGACGTACCGGCGGAGGTCATCGTCGCCATCTGGGGGATCGAAAGCGATTACGGACGCTTCGCGGGCGACGTGAATATCTTCGAAGCGCTGAGCAATCTCGGCTATGCCGATACAACGCGCGCGGCTTTTTCTTGCCGCGAATTGTTGGCGGCGCTGAAAATCGCTGCAACGGGCACCGTCGCGCCTCAGCAGATGACCGGTTCCTGGGCCGGCGCCATGGGCCAGCCGCAGCTCCTCCCCAGCGCTTATCTGAATCTGGCCGTGGATAGGACCGGCAATGGTCATCCGGATATCTGGCACTCCTTGCCGGATGTCTTTGCCTCGATCGCCAACCACCTGCGCGAGGACGGCTGGCGAGCAGGCGTGCCTTGGGGCATGGAGGTGGTTTTACCGCAAGGCTTTCCTTATCAAGAAGCCGAGCTCGATAAAATGTTCGCGTTCGATCACTGGCGAGCACGCGGTGTGCGACGGAGCGATGGGACGCCATTACCCAAGATACCGGCCTCGGCCGCGATCCTGGTGCCCACCGGCGCGCGCGGCCCCGCTTTTCTGGTGACGGAGAATTTTAAGGCGATCCTTGGCTATAATTATTCTACCTCTTACGCGCTCGCCGTTGCTCTGCTCGGGGAAGCCGTGGCCCAGCGGCCGGGGGTCAAAGGACACTGGCCTATCGATGAAGCGCCGCTGTCGCTGACCGAGCGGAAGGAATTGCAGCAAGCGCTCATCGCGCGTGGCCTCTTCGCCGGTCCCGCCGATGGTGCGATCGGTCTTATGACTCGTCGTGCCATCCGTGCTTTTCAAGCCCAGAATGGCCTGGTCCAGGATGGGTGGGCTAGTAAGGCGCTGCTCGCCCGGCTGCGCCAGACGAGTTAAAAAACCAAATTCTTGAGATAGAGCAGGGCCTTGACGCCGACGGTGAGCAGCAAAACGATCCATCCCACCGCGACAATAGCTAACCCATAGCCGAATGCGACGGTCTTGCCGTCCTTTTGGATCAGGCCAAGCGATAACGTCGCCAAAGCGAGGGAAGGAAGAAGATTGCCGAGCACAATCGGCAAGCTCAGCAGAATGGAAAGAACGAAAGCGGTGATGCCGATTATTTTTTCGGGTCTTCCGGTCACGAGCCCGCCCCAGCGTGGCCGGATCAAGCGTTCGATGCGCCGCCAGTACGGTTCCGCCGCGTTCAGCATTCGGCTCAATCCGCCTCGGGTGAGGGAATATTTTTGAATCCAGTTGGGAAGGTAGGGGTGAGACGCACCCCAGGCGAGCTGCGCCGAGAAAAACACGACCGGCAAGCCGGTAATTGTGGAGAGCAGAGGGGGGCCGGGAACGGGAAAGCAATTGGGCAGCGTGAAAAGGAGCAGCACGATCCCGAAGGCGCGGTCGCCCATCGTGTCATTGATGATGTGAATGCTCAGCTTATCCTCGGGCGCGCCCAAGGTGAGGCTTTTCAGGAGGTCGAAGGCGCTTTCCCCCGCCTCCCTGGCGGAACCATCGTTGCTGCTGGAGAGCTGAAACATGATCGAGGGGAGCAAATATAGCGCCAATCGGGCAAAGCACAAGGGAATGGCCGATTGTCCCCGCTTGCTTTTGTCAGGGTGCAGCCTATATTCCGGTGCTTTAACAAGAGAGGTAGTATGATCATTTCGTCAGCATGGGCGCAGGCTGCCGGCGGTGCGGCGCCAGGTGGGTTACTGGGTTCCATCTCCAGCTTTGTGCCGCTGATATTGATAGCCGCGGTCATGTATCTCTTGGTGCTGCGACCCCAGCAAAAGAAGGTGCAACAGCATCGTTCGGCGGTGGCGGCCCTCAAGGAAAAAGATATCGTCGCCGTAAACGGCGTGATTGGAAAGGTTACCAAGGCCAGTGAACCGGACGAGGTCATGGTCGAGATTGCGGACGGCGTGCGGGTGCGGGTGCTGCGTGCGGCAATTACTCAGATTATGGCCCCCGCAGGGACGCCAGCCGTGGGCAAAAAATAATGCTGTATTTCGCGCCGTGGAAAGTCATCCTCATTGCCGTGCTGCTGGCCTTGGGCACGCTGATGGCGCTGCCCAATTTTCTGCCCAGCAGCGCCATCGAGAAATTGCCAGACTTTTTCCCCAAGCGCCGGGTTAATCTCGGTTTGGATCTGCAAGGCGGTTCGCATCTTCTCTTCGAGGTCGATGTCGATGCTCTCGTCAAGGAGCGGCTGGCTAATGCGGTCGATGACGTGCGCGGCAAGCTGCGCGGCGGGAATGTCGGTTATACCGATCTCGGCGTTCGCAATGGCGAGGTGAATTTTTCCCTGCGCGATCCCGCCCAGGCCGGACAGGCGCGCAGCATACTTGGCCCGGCTCTTCAGGACATGACGCTTGCAATCGGTGCCGACGGTCATGCCAGCGCACGCTTCACCGAGGCTGCGATTACACAGATGAAGACCCATGCGGTCGAACAATCGATCGAGATCATCCGGCGGCGCATCGACGAGACCGGCACGCGCGAGCCGACAATCATCCGGCAGGGCGAGGACCGTATTCTCGTGCAGCTTCCCGGCCTGAAGGATCCCCAGCATGTGAAGAACCTCATCGGCAAGACCGCCAAACTTTCTTTCCGGCTGGTGAATAGCGAGGCGTCCGCGGCCGGTCCGGTGCCGGCAGGTTCCGAGGCGCTACCCATGGCGGAAAATGACCAGGTCAAGCTGGTCGTGCAGAACCGCGTCATGGTATCGGGGGAAAATCTCATCGACGCCCAGCAGGCTTTCCAGGACAATATTCCCGTGGTTTCTTTTCGATTCGACGGCGTGGGCGCGCGCCGCTTCGGCGAGGCGACCAGCAAGAATGTCGGCCGGCCTTTCGCCATCGTGCTCGATGGCAAGGTGATTTCGGCCCCCAGGATTAACGAGCCAATTCTGGGCGGGGCGGGAATTATCAGCGGGAGTTTCAGCATTGAAACGGCGCGCGATCTGGCGCTCCTGTTGCGCGCCGGGGCCTTGCCCGCGCCTCTGACGGTTCTGGAGGAACGGACGGTCGGCGCCGATCTCGGCGCGGATTCGATCGAGGCGGGTAAGCGCGCCTGCATCATCGGCGTGCTCCTGATCGTAGTGGCGATGGTGCTGCTCTACGGCTTCTTCGGCATCATCGCCAATATCGCACTGGTCCTCAACGCGGTCCTGCTGTTTGCGGCCTTGTCGTTTCTCGAAGCCACGCTTACCCTGCCCGGAATCGCGGGCATCGTTCTGACGCTGGGCATGGCGGTTGACGCCAACGTTCTTATTCTTGAACGCGTGAAGGAGGAGATCCGCCATGGCCGCTCCCCGATTTCCGCCATGGAAACCGGCTATCGCGAGGCGCAGGCAACCATTGTCGATGCCAACGTGACAACCCTCATATCGACGCTTTTTCTATTTTTCCTCGGCACAGGCCCTGTGAAGGGGTTCGCGGTCACCCTGTCGATCGGCATCCTCACCTCGGTCTTCACCGCCGTCGTCGTGACCCGGCTCATGACATCGGTCTGGTTGAAGCGTGCCCGGCCCAAGCTCTTGCCACTTTAAACGCTCTAGGACGTCATGTTCACTCCATTGCACATCATTCCCCACGACACGCGCATCGATTTCATGCGCCACCATAAACTCACTTTCATCATTTCCGTGGTGATGGTCATTGGCTCTCTACTTCTCCTTTTCACGAAGGGATTGAATTACGGCATCGATTTCGCCGGAGGCATCCTGATCGAGGTGCAAAGCGAAGGGCCGGCCGATCTCGGCCAGCTGCGCACCCAGCTCGGCGGGCTCAATCTCGGTGAGATATCGCTCCAGCAGTTCGGTGCGCCGAATGACGTGCTGGTGCGCCTCCCGCGCCAACCTGGTGGAGAGGCGGAACAGCAGCGGGCGGTCAGTCTCATCAAGCAAACCCTGGGCGACAAATGGCAATATCGCCGTACCGAAACGGTCGGGCCGAAGGTCGGCAGCGAACTGATTCGCAATGCGCTTCTTGCCTTCATACTGGCGATGGCAGGGATCATGGCCTATGTCTGGTTCCGCTACGAATGGCAATTCGGCGTCAATGTGCTGCTGGCGCTCTTCCATGACTGCGTGACGACGGTTGGTTTGTTCTCGCTGCTCGGGCTTGAATTCAATCTGACCACCGTCGCAGCCGTGTTGACGATCGCCGGCTATTCGGTGAATGACACGGTGGTGATCTATGACCGCATCCGCTACGAACTGCGCCGCCATAAGACCATGCCGCTGCGTGATCTCATCAATTTGTCCCTCAATACGACTCTGTCGCGCACCACGGTGACGAGCGGCATGACCGCGCTCTCCGTGCTAGCGCTGCTGCTCTTCGGGGGAGAGGTCATTCATAGTTTCGCGATTGCGATGATGTGGGGCATTGTGGTGGGCACCTATTCGACGATCTGCGTGGCGACGCCCTTGCTGCTCTATATGAATCTTCGGCGTCAGAAGACTACCGAAAAGCAAATCGTCAGGGCCTAGATGGATGTCACGCCGCTCATTCCCGCAGGGCGGATGATCATCGAGGCCTATGGGAACGGCGGCTTTCGCGTCTCCGGTCAGCGCCACGAAGGCAATTTGCTGGTTTTTCCGGGGAGAACGCTTCCCTGGAAAGTCTTGACGTTCGTCCATTTATCCGGCGAGGACTTTGCTTCCGTCCTGACGGCGGGGAGGGCAGGCGAGGTCGAGCTTCTGCTGCTCGGCACGGGCGCAACCCTGGCGCCGGTAGCTTCGCCGATCAAAGCGGTTCTGCGCGAAGCCGGCATCGTTGTCGAGCCCATGGATACTGGTGCCGCATGCCGCACCTATAATGTTCTCCTCGCCGAAGAACGGAAAATCGCTGCGGCCTTGATCGCCATCTAGGGTCTTGCATCGGTGGCGCCCAGTCGGCATGGTGGCGATATGCTTTCTCTGCGCATCCCGTGGAGCATGATCCGGCTCAGCAGCGGACTTATCCTGCTGTGCTACGTTATTACCCACTTGCTCAACCATGCACTCGGCGTTTTCTCCTTGAGCATGGCCGAGCTTGGCCGGCATTATTTCCTGGCTTTCTGGCGCTTCCCCCCTGTCTCGGTCATCCTCGTCGCTGCGGCGATCTTCCACCTTATTTCCGCCTTCCGCGCATTGATCACGCGCGGCTCCTTTCGGATGCCGGTGTGGGAGGCTGCGCAAATGGTTCTCGGTTTCGCTATTCCTCCCCTGCTGGCGCAGCATATCGCGGGTACCATGCTAGCGCATCAGCTCTACGGGTTTGAGGATACCTATGCCGTGGTGATGCACGCGCTGCAATCGGACCGGGTCAATTTCTCGCGTCAGATCGGCGTGACCCTGATTGCTTGGCTACATGGCATGATTGGAATACATTATTGGCTGCGCCTCAAGCCCGGCTACCAGCGCGTGACTCCGTATGTCGTTCTTCTCGCGACCCTTATTCCACTCTTTTCCATGCTGGGGATCACGCGAATGGCGCAGGAGGTGGCCATCCTTGCCCAGGTGCCAGGCTGGGTCGCTTCGATTACACAGGGAAAAGGCGGTCCTGGTATCGCGCACCGGTACGATTGGGTTTCCCTCTTTCTCTGGGCCTATGCGGCGAGCATCGCCGCCGTTTTCCTCTACCGGGCTATCCGCTACGTGCTGGCCTATCGGCGGCTTGTCCCGATTCGATATGCCAATGGCCGCCTTTTGCGCGTCATGCCGGGAATGACTCTGTTGGAAGCCAGCCGCGCCGGCGGGGTCCCTCATGCCGCGATTTGCGGCGGGAGGGGCCGCTGCTCGACGTGCCGTGTCCGGGTTCTCAACGGTCAGGCGAATCTTACGCCGATGACCGAGCGTGAACAGGCGCTGCTCGCGCGCTTGCATGCGCCGCCTTCGACGCGGCTTGCTTGCCAGGCGCGGATTTTCGGGCCGGCGCAGATCGATCTTCTCCTGCCCGCGTCGGTGGGCCCGCGCTTTGCCATCGACCGGTCCCACGCCCAGGAATTCGGCACGGAACGCAAGATCGCCATTCTGTTCGCCGATCTGCGCGGCTTCACCAAATTTGCCGAGAATCGCCTGCCTTATGACGTCGTGTTTATGTTGAACCGGTATTTCGGGGCAATGGGGGAAGTGATCGAACAGTCAGGCGGCCGGGTCGATAAATTCATCGGTGACGGCATCATGGCATTGTTCGGCCTCGATACCGGATCGGGGCGGGCGGCACGCGATGGCATTGCGGCTGCCTATGCGATGCGTCGCCGGCTTGCCTCGCTGAACGAGGAATTGTCTTATGCCCTGAATGAACCCTTGCGCATCGGCATCGGTGTTCATTTCGGTACGGTGATCGTGGGGGAAATGGGTTTCAAGAATACCCGCGCCTTCACGGCAATCGGAGACAATGTGAATATTGCCGCGCGGCTCGAAAGCGCCACCAAGGAGGTGGGGGCGGATATTCTCTTTTCCGCGACGCTGGTTAGGAAGGCCGAAATCGCTCATGCCGAATGGCGAAGCTGCGAAATCAGCCTGAGGGGGCGCGCCAACCCGATTATCGCCTACATGCCGCCCGAGGAAATCGAAGAAAGTGAAAGCGAGCATGGCCTGCCGGGTCAACCAGGGACCGAGGCAGGCCAGCTGGGCCGATGATCAGCCGAACTTTGCCATGACCATGCAATAGATCATGGGAATCGAGAGCAGAGTGTTAAGACGCGAGGCAATCATTGCAGTGCGCGCGGCGTTTTTCTTGGCTTCGGCGTCTGCCTCGACAAGGCCGAGCGCTTTCTTTTGATTGGGCCAGATGATGAACCAGACATTGAAGGCCATGATCAAGGCCAGCCACATGCCCAGGCCGATTAGATGTTCGCGCTGGAACGTCAAGGCGTCCACCAGGTAGCCCTTGTCGAATTGCGCGGTGAGGAGGCCAAAAAGAACCGTGAATGCCGCTCCCCAACGGAAAAAGAACAAGGCTGTCGGCGCGATCACCTTGCCGATCGCCGGTTTTTGCTCGTCGGGAATTTTCGGCATCGAGGGGATCTGGACGAAATTGAAATAGTAAAGCAAGCCGATCCAGAGGATACCAAACCAGACATGCGCCCAACGGAAAGCCGAAAACAGCCAGGCGGTGAAATCGGCATGGGTCGCGGTGATCTGCCCAATGATCACCAGAATGGCGAGTATAAATCCAGCCGCCAGGACGCGGTGAAGATTACCGAAAAATTTCGCGAGCGTTTCCATGTTTCTCTCTTGTAGTTAACGAATCCTGTTTTTACACCAAAGTCCGGTGTAATACAAGGTATGTATCCTGCCTTTGAAGAATGTCGCGCCGAGACAGCAAGGCTCGATCCGGACCGATACCGTGTCAGTTTGTTCGCGCCCCGAGCGCTTCAAAGGGGATTATGGGCTCTGCTGGCTTTCAATGCTGAAATTGCCCATATCGGCGCGGCGGTACGCGAACCCCTGCTGGGTATGATCCGCCTCACCTGGTGGCGCGACGGGCTCGAGGAAATTTATGCGGGAAGAGTCCCGCGCGACCATTTTGTCTTGCAGACGCTTGCCTCCGTGATGGAGGCGCATGCGCTGCCGCGCGACGCCTTCTTAAATCTGCTGACGGCGCGCGAGGCCGATCTGGAAGCCGCGCCGTTTCCAGATCGCGCTGCGCTCTATTGCTACCTTCACGGCAGTTCTGGCAGCCTTATCCGATTGTTTTTTGCCTTGGCGGGCGAAGAAGAACCTCTCCTCGCCGATGCGATTGGCGAGATATGGGGGATCGTCGGCCTTTTGCGCGCGCGTCCTTTTTGGCGTGCGCGCGGGCGCGACTGGATGCCGCACGACGAGGGGGAAGCAGTCATTCCATCGCTCACAGCCCAGGTGCGTGCGCGCATGAACGAAATCAAGCGCCGGGCCTATCGCGGACCGTCGCGCTATATACTGCTTTACCCTTATTGGGCGGGCCTTTATCTTCAACGCCTTGAGCGTCATAAATTCGCGGCGCGGGATTATTCCTCCGCCGGGGATATCTGGCGGCTCGCTCTGGTGTACCCAAGGCTGTTTTTATGACGAGTCCCGTTATCATCTCGGTTGCCATCACCGGTTCGCAACCGACCAAGGAGCAGAATCCGGCGGTGCCCTTGTCGCCGGCCGAGCAGATCGAAAGCACCCACGAGGCCTTCGAGGCGGGCGCCACCTTGGTCCATATTCATGTCCGGGACCAAAACGGTCATCCGAGCTCCGAGGCGCGTCTCTTTGCCGAGGTGCAGGCGGGAATAATCCGGCACTGCCCCGGCATGATCATCCAATTCTCGACCGGGGGCAGGGGACGGCTGAGCGAAGAGCGCGGATCGTGTCTCGCGCTCAAGCCCGATATGGCTTCTCTGGCGACCGGGTCGGTGAATTTCGCCACGATCATTTACGAAAATCCGCCCGCCTTGATCGACGCGCTCGCCGAGAACATGAAGAACTTGGCGATCAAGCCGGAATGCGAGATCTTCGACCTCGCCATGCTGTACAATGTCACGAATTTGGTCGCGCGCGGCCTAGTGATCCCGCCGCCCCACCTGCAATTCGTCATGGGCATCCCCAACGCGCTGCCGGCGCGCGAAAAGCTCCTCGATTTTCTCATCGAGGAAAGCCAGGCCCTGCTGCCTGGCGCGACCTGGACCGCAGCCGCGATAGGTCGCTACCAACTCGAAGCCAACCATTGGGCACTCCGGCGCGGAGGCCATGTCCGCACTGGGCTGGAGGACAATATTTTTTACGAGAAGGGCAGATTGGCGCGCAGCAATGCCGAACTGGTCCGACGCGTGGCCGATCTCTCGGACCGCTATGACCGCCATCCCGCCACCCCCATCGAGGCGCGTGCGATCCTCGGTTTGGCGCCGGCGCGACCGGCGAAGATTACCGCGTAGCTTGACAGCGTAAAGCGCATGGCGGAGCATGACTCATGCGGCGATGGATCTATCTCGTGGGGATGATGTGGCTCAGCCAGATGAGCGCGGTCTGGGCACTCGAAACGGTTACGCTCACGGTCTCGGGTGCTTCAGGCCGGCATACTTTCCAGGCCGAGCTTGCCCGCACCTTCCAGGAGCGGGAGGAGGGGCTGATGTTTCGGCGGAACCTCGCACCCGATGCGGGCATGCTTTTCCTTTTTCCGGCGGAACAAAGCGTGGCCTTCTGGATGAAGAATACGTACCTGCCGCTAGATCTCCTTTTCATCGGTGCGGACGGACAGGTGCGCCAAATCGCCAAGAACGCCCACCCGCTGGATGAAACGCCGATTCCGTCGCTTGGCCCAGTGCAATACGTTTTTGAAGTGAATGCAGGCACGACCGACCGGCTCGGTATTCAGCCTGGCGATCGCGTCACTTTTTAACATCTCCTTAAGGTACGAGAAGTCGCCCCGGCCAGGGCCGTCGCGATTTACAGGAGAATTGCCTGGCGGATGGTATTTTGCGATAGTAGGGGATTAAGGAGTCATTATGGGCAGTTTTAGTCTTTTTCATTGGCTGATTCTCATCGCCGTTCTTCTGGTGGTTTTTGGCACCCGCGGGAAAATTCCGACGCTGATGAAAGATCTCGGCCAGGGAATCAATGCGTTCAAAAAGGGTCTCAAGGAAACGTCGGAGAGCAAGTCCGAGGCGGAGACGCGTCCCCAGCCCAGCGTTATAGACAAGCAGGGGTAATGTTCGATATCGGTTGGTCGGAGCTCGCCATTATTGCGGTGGTGGCGCTGGTCGTCCTCGGCCCAAAAGAATTGCCGAATGCGCTCCGCCTCTTGGCGCAGGTCATGCGGTATGGGCGCAAGATGGCTTCCGATCTGCAGAGCGGCTTCAACGAATTGGTGCGGGAAGCCGAACTGGAAGAGACGCGGGCCAAGATGCGGGATCTGTCGCCGCACAGCATCGCGAACACGCTGGAAAAACACCTCGATCCAACCGGCGAGATCAAGCAGGCTATGATCGTCCCGCCGCAGGATGATAAAGCCGATCCGACATGAAAGGCGCCGAGGCCGATGAAAAAATGCCCTTGCTCGATCACCTCATCGAGTTGCGGCGCCGGCTGCTTTATTCCGCGGCGGGTTTCGTCGTGGCTTTTGCGGCCTGCTTCTATTTCGCGCAGCCAATCTTCGATTTCCTCGCCCATCCCCTGGCCGTTATCGTCCAGAGCGAGGGTCACCGGTTCATCTATACCGATTTGACCGAAGTCTTTTTCACCCAGGTCAAAGTCGCCGCCTTCGCCGCGCTCTGCCTGTCCTTCCCGGTCATCGCCGTTCAGCTCTGGGCTTTCGTAGCACCTGGCCTCTACCGCAACGAGAGGCAGGCCTTTCTCCCATTCCTCATCGCGACGCCTGCGCTGTTCATAACAGGTGCCGCCTTTTTGTATTACGTCATGCTCCCCGTAGCGCTGCGCTTCTTCCTCAGCTTCGAGACGAAAGGCGGGGCGGGCCAATTGCCGATCACACTGGAAGCCCGGGTCTCCGAATATGTCGGCTTGATCATGAAATTGATCTTTGCCTTCGGCTTCTGCTTCGAAATGCCGGTGCTGCTCACCCTTCTCGCGCGCGTTGGAATCGTGAGTGCTGCCGGGCTGCGCAGCAAGCGCCGCTATGCGATAGTGCTGGTTTTCGTCGTTGCTGCGGTCTGCACGCCACCCGATGCCTTCAGCATGCTGAGCCTCGCCATTCCGATGCTGGCGCTCTATGAGATTTCCATCCTTCTCGCCGCGATGGTGGAAAAGAAACGCGAGAAGGATATCGCCGCATACATGGCGGATCCACCGACGCCATAGAGCTTGGCAAGGGCAAAGCCCGCCGCCTATGATGCGGATTGCGATTCGGGGCGCTTATGTTCGATATTACGTGGATCAGAGATAATCCGGCACAATTCGATGCGGGTCGCGCGCGGCGTTCTCTGCCACCGCTTGCGGATGAAATCCTTAAAATCGACCAGCAGCACCGCGCCGCGCTTACCGCCTTGCAGGAAGCACAGAGCCGGCGCAATGCGCTGTCTCAGGAGATCGGTCGCCTGAAGAAGTCGGGCGGCGAGGCCGCGGCGCCGATGGCCGAGGTCGCCACGCTCAAGGAGAAGATGGCCGCGGCGCAGGAACAAGCCGAGCGCCTGGCCGCGCGCTTGCAGGCCGTCTTGGCGTCCGAGCCGAACTTGCCGGCCGAAGACGTGCCCGACGGGAAGGACGAACGCGACAATCGGGTGGAGCGTGAAGTGGGGACGAAGCCTGCCTTTTCCTTCATGCCGCGCCAGCATTTCGAACTGGGGGAGACGCTGGGCCAGATGGATTTTGCCGCGGCCGCCATTCTTTCAGGCGCGCGCTTTGTTGTCCTGCGCGGGCAATTGGCGCGACTTGAACGGGCGCTCGGACAATTCATGCTCGATCTGCATACTGGCGAGTTCGGATACACGGAAGTTGCGCCGCCGCTGCTCGTTAGGCATGAAGCGCTCTTCGGGACCGGCCAACTGCCAAAATTTGCCGAGGATTTGTTCCAAACTACGCAGGGCCTGTGGCTCATTCCCACTGCCGAGGTTTCCCTCACCAACCTGGCGGCGGAACGTATTTTATCCGAAAAAGAGCTGCCATTACGCTTTACCGCCTTGACGCCCTGCTTTCGTTCCGAGGCGGGTGCGGCCGGACGGGATACGCGCGGAATGATTCGCCAGCATCAGTTTCACAAAGTCGAATTGGTCAGCATCACCGCGCCCGAACAATCGGAAAGCGAACACCTGCGCATGACCGAATGCGCCGAAGAAGTCCTGCGTCGGCTGGGCCTCGCTTATCGTGTCGTAACGCTATCCACCGGCGATATGGGATTTTCCGCGCGCAAAACCTACGACATCGAAGTATGGCTGCCGGGGGTGCAAGCCTATCGGGAAATTTCCTCTTGTTCGAATTGCGGAGATTTCCAGGCGCGTCGCATGAATGCGCGATACCGTCCCGAGAATGGAAAGGGGACTCGTTTCGTGCACAGCTTGAATGGATCCGCGCTCGCGGTGGGCAGATGCCTCATTGCCATCATGGAAAACTATCAGGAAGAGGATGGATCCATCGCCATTCCCGCGCCGCTCCGGCCGTATATGGGAGGCATCGACAAGATCCATGCTCGCTAAAAACGCCCGCATCCTCGTCACCAACGACGATGGCATCCACGCGCCGGGCCTGCGGGTCCTCGAAAGGGTCGCCCGCCAACTTTCCTCCGATGTCTGGGTCGTGGCGCCCGAGACGGAGCAGAGCGGCATGGCGCATTCCTTGACGTTGCATCGACCCTTGCGCTTGCACAAGCTCGGCCGGCGCCGCTACGCGGTCTCGGGAACCCCTACCGACTGCGTGTTGGTTGCGGTCAATCATCTTCTCAAGGATAAGGTGCCGGCGCTAGTGCTTTCGGGCGTGAACCGAGGCGCTAATCTCGGCGAGGACATCACGTATTCCGGTACGGTCGCGGCCGCGATGGAATCGGCGCTCCTGGGCCTGCCCGCCATTGCCATGAGCCAGGTACGCGAGGGCGACAAGCTGCATTGGAACAATGCCGGCGAATTCGGCGCTCGGATTATCCGCAAGCTCATGGGCATGGAATGGCGCCGCGGTACGCTCGTGAATGTCAATTATCCAGCGCTGCCACCCGATAGGGTGCGGGGGATCCGTGTGGGCGCCCAAGGCAGACGTCTTTCCATGGTCCAGGTCGTAGAGGCGGACGATCCTTTCGCCCGCAAAGTATTGTGGATCGGTGACTTCCCAAGTGATGCGCCCGAGCGGGCTTCGAGCGATCTTGCTATTATCGAACAGGGCTATATCGCGGTGACACCCCTCCATGTGGATTTGACCCATCGGCCCCTTCTTGGCCACATGCGAACCTTGTTCGACGCAGATTCATGAATCTGGCGCAACGAAAGGCCCGCTTGATCCTGTCGCTGCGCAAGGCAGGCATCAACGACCATGAGGTGCTGAAGGCGATAGAGCGGATTCCGCGCGAGCTGTTCCTGCCGCCGCAATTTCACGATCAGGCCTATGAGGACCAGGCGCTGCCTATCGGCTCGGGCCAGACGATCAGCCAGCCGCGGATCGTGGCGCAGATGACGCAGGCGCTCGAATTGCAGCGCACGCACAAAGTCCTCGAGATCGGAACCGGTTCAGGCTATCAGGCCGCGGTCCTCGCCCGCCTGTGCCGGCGCGTCTATTCAATCGAACGGCACAAGCCGCTCTTGGAAGAAGCGCAGGCGCGCTTCGCCGCGCTTCACCTTTCCAACATCACAGTGCTCTGGTCAGATGGATCCAAAGGGTGGCCTGCCCAGGCACCCTTTGACCGCATCATCGTCACCGCTGCCTCCGAGGGGAGACCACCGGCGCTCCTCGATCAGCTCGCCGAGAATGGCATAGCGGTCATGCCGCTCGGCGCCGAGCATGGGCATCAGAAATTGGTGAGAATCGAACGGGGCGCAGGAGGCTGGCGCGAAACAGTGCTGGCCGATGTCCGATTCGTTCCGTTAATATCCGGGCAGATAGTCAACCACGATCGGTAATCATGCGCCCTTTCATTCTGTCCTTGCTTTGTGCGTGTGCGTTGGCGGCTTGCAACGCCGCCGGGCGGCCCGATACGACGGATGATGCGCGCGCTGCCGACGAATCGCTTCAGGCCAAGGCCGCGCCTGGGACTTATATCGTTGCGCCAGGTGACACGGTGACCGGCATCGGCCGGAGAATTCACGTCTCGCCTTTGACGTTGATCGAGCTCAATCACCTCGAGCCGCCCTTCATCATCCATCCCGGTCAAGTCCTTCAAACCGTAGGAGAAAGCTTACCGGATACGGCCCCGGTACCGAGCGTCGGCGTGACGAAACTAAGCGGGGTAGGCCAGGCGCCGCTGGCGCCGCCGCCCTCTTATAAGCAGAGTTCGCGCCCCATTACGCCCCAACCCGTTGGCAAAGCCACCCCTCTCGCCTCTGCGCGAGCATCGACACTGGCTACGCAAGCCTCCGCTTCGGGAAAAACGACGTCCGCAATTCCTATTGCCAAGAATCCGGCCGAAAATCCCGGGCTATCGGCCGATAAAGTCCAAGCGGCCAGCGCATCTGAAGCGGTAGTACAGCAACCGTCTCCGTCATCGGTCCCTACGCCTCCCGTGACCAAGGTCGCAGCGGCTACGCCGGTATCTCCTGTACTGCCAGCATCCTCCTCGGCGACTTTCCTGTGGCCGGTCAGTGGCAAAATTATCGGGAAGTTCGGTGCGGCCGCGGACGGGCTCAAAAATGACGGCATCAACATCGCCGCTCCCGACGGGGCGCCGGTCAAGGCGGCCGCCGATGGTGTTGTCGCTTATGCCGGCAACGAGTTACGCGGTTTTGGCAATTTGGTATTGATCCGCCATGCTAATGGCTGGATCACTGCCTATGCCCACAATGATGCGCTCATGGTCAAAAAAGGGGATATGGTGAAGAAGGGGCAGGTCATCGCCAAGGTGGGGCAGACAGGCGGGGTCGATTCGCCGCAACTGCACTTCGAAGTGCGCCGCGGCGCTATGGCGGTCGATCCGCTTCCCCATCTTCCACCGCAACAGGGATAGCTTGCCGCGAAAGCGTCGGTTTGGTAAAAGGGCGTGACTGCGGGGCGTAGCTCAGTCTGGTAGAGTGCCAGCTTTGGGAGCTGGATGTCGCTGGTTCGAATCCAGTCGCCCCGACCACGCTATTTTAAGGAAAGCGATGTCCGCTCGTATCTATCGTCCTGCTAAGAACGCCATGCAATCGGGGTGGGGCAATACTCAGAAATGGGTTTTGGAGTACGCTCCTGAGGTGCGCAAAAAACTCGATCCTATCATGGGCTGGACGGGATCGAGCGATACGCGTCGGCAATTCGTGCTCCGCTTCTCCACCAAGGAGGAGGCGATTGCTTATGCGGAAAAAGAAGGTATTCCCTATCAGGTGGAGGAATTCCATACGACCCAAATCCGCCCCAAGGCCTATGCCGATAACTTCCGCACCGACCGAAAAGGCAATTGGACTCACTGAGTCCCCGATCATTATCCGCTGTCAAGTCTAACCTTGAAAATCGTAAGAAAATGGCGGAACCGGTGGCTTCGCGCACGCGAAGCGCGGCGCCTTATCGACACGGGCTTATTCGATAGCACCTGGTATCTCGAGACTTATCCCGAGGCGCGCGATAGCGACTTACCTCCTGCTCATTATTATCTGAGGTATGGCGTGCATCGGGGGCACAATCCCAATCCCCTGTTCGATGTCGATTGGTACTTTTCACTCCGGCCCGAAGTACGGCGCGCCGGAGAAAATCCTGTCTTCCACTATCACCAATATTGGCGGCTTGAGCTCCATGATCCGCATCCCGATTTCTACAATTCCTGGTATGTGGCCCAGTGTCCCGAGATCGAGGCCAGCTCGGTATCCCCGCTGGCCCATTATCTTCGCCATGGCCGACGACGGAACGTTCCCATGCCTCCGCCGAGACAGGAATACCGGCTGCTGCGACTGGAGAATTTCCGGGAAAGGATCATTCTTCCCATAGCGAAGGTCCGTCACTCCATTCCGTGTACTTGGCCCGCCGGGGCGGGTTACAAGGGAACAGCGAGGAATGTCCATCTCGCGGAGGTGGAAGTCCCAGCGGTCTATCTTGCGGAGGTTCCGCGCGCCATAGTACGTGGTCGTACAAATTTCCTTTTCACGGATAGCGAAGCTATTTGCCATGACCTCTATGATTTTCGTTTTGACTATACGAACGAAGAGAAGACGCATCGCGCGACGCTAGATCATCGCGCCTCCCGCCTGACATGGACGCTGATGGAGAAACCTCGCGGCCGCCTGGCCGAGGCCATCTGCTGCACCGATAGCCTTTCCTCGAATTATGCCCATTGGCTTACCGAGGTTCTGCCACGGATCGCCTTGCTGGATCAAATACCGGAGGCAGCGCACTTACCGCTGCTCATCGACGGCAATCTCCACCCGAACATTCTTGAATCATTGCACATGGTCGCCGAGGGCAAGGTGAGCCGTATCATTCCGTTGGCTGCGACAGATGAATATGCGGTGGATCGATGCTACGTCATCTCCCCGCCCGGTTATCTGCCTTTTGAGTGGCGGACACGCCCAGATGATATCTCTACCAGGCTGGGATATTTTCATCCGGAGGCAATTCGCGTGCTCAGGGGAATGGTATCCAAGGCGACCGCCGGAATAAGCCCAGCCGGACCAAAGAAGATTTATCTACGGCGTAATTCCCAAGTGCGGAAAGTTACCAACGGACAAGAGATCGAAGCCATGCTCGTGCGCGAGGGCTTTGCGGCGATCGCACCGGAGGAGCTTGGTTTTCTGGAGCAAGCCCGGCTTTTTGCGAATGCCGAGGTCATCGTAGGGTCCAGCGGCGCGGCGCTTGCCAATATTATTTTTTGCGAGCCGGGAGCCCGCGTTGTGGTTTTGACTGGCGAGCATCCTGACATGATCTACGGCTATTGGCAGGCCCTGGCGGCCAGCGCCGGTAATCGGGTCCATTTCGTCCTCGGCCCACAAGAAGGCCTCCAACGAAGCATCCATAGCAACTTCTCCGTTAATGGCGCAGACGTTATCGCGGCGTTGGCGGCTTCTCGGTAAATCCCACGTCGCCCTCGGCTTCTCTTTGCCATGCCGCGACGATGTCCTGAGGGTAGGAGCGAAAAAATCTGTATCGCCACGGATAGGCTTTCTCCTGATCATGGTTGGAAACTCGGAGATCGTGCGTCATTCCCGTTTGACGCGCGGGATTTCCGGCCCAGACTGTGCCATCAGGCACATCTTTCGTAATGACCGCCCCTGCGGCCACCAGCGCTTCTCTTCCGATGGCTCGGCCGGGTAGAATGAGCGCGCGGGCGGCAATGATCGCGTAATCCCCAACCACGACACCTGACCAATCGTCGCAAGGCGGACGGGAATCGTTAGTGAGAGTCACACCTGGAAACATCCATACAAAATTGCCAATTCGGCTCAGTTGGGGAATGAATACCTGACTGTGCACGCGGACGTAATCGCCAAACTGACAATCGCCCTGGATGTCGCCATAGGAGCCGACCTTGAGATCCTGTCCCGCGCGGGTTCGTTCGCGGATAGTGACATGGTGGCCGGTCGTGAGCGCCCCCTCGAAGCTGGAGCCGGCATAGAGCACTGTGTGCGAGCGAATCCGTGAACCGCCGCGGATCGTCAGGCCCGATGAGGTCGTGGGCGCGTGAGCCGCGGGTACACCAATCTCGCAATAGGGCCCGATGATAACATTTTCCTCGATCCCGACGTCGCCATGGATGATGGTAAAGGGGCCGATTTGGGCGGATGGATGCAGCCGGGCGGCCGGGGAAACGATTGCGCTGGGGTGGATGCTCATCGGTTGGCTGCGTCAGCCGTGGCCGCGAGGAGTTGTCTCGACGCCTCTGCGGTCTGCGTTTCCGTCATTCCCGGCCAAAAGGGTAGGCTGAGCACTTCCTCGCTCACACGTTCGGCGATCGGAAAATCGCCGCGCCGGTAGGACAGTGTCTTATAGGCGGGCTGCAGGTGCGGCGGTACCGGATAGTGAATCTGGGTGTGCAGATTCTTCTCCGCCAAGTTCCGTTGTACATTGTCACGCCGAGGCACGCGGACCACAAAAAGATGCCAAACAGGCTCCGCCCAATCGGGGACGAACGGCAGGACGATATCGCCACATTTATCCAGGGCGCCCCGATAATGGGCGGCAATCTTTCGGCGCCCGGCATTCCATAGGTCGAGATAGCGTAGTTTCACATCGAGAATGGCCGCTTGCATTTCATCCAGACGGGAGTTTCCCGAAGCCACCTGATGATGATATTTGACCTCCGAACCATAATTGCGCAGAAGCCGGAGCCTAGCTGCTACCGCTGCATCCGATGTAACCACGGCGCCGCCATCTCCCAACGCGCCCAAATTCTTCGTTGGATAAAAACTGAAGGCCGCTGCATGGCCGAAACTACCGACCGGCTGGCCACTGATTTTGGCCCCGTGCGCCTGGGCCGCATCTTCAATCACCACAAGGTTGTGGCGCGCGGCAAAGCTCATTATTGGGATCATCTCCGCTGGCTGCCCATAGAGATGGACGGGAACGATCGCCCGTGTCCGCGGCGTCAAGGCCGCTTCAAGCCGTGCGGAATCGATCGTATAGGTGTGCTCGTCAATCTCGACGGGAATCGGCAATGCTCCGATCTGGCTCACACCCAGCCAACTAGCGATGAAAGTGTGCGAGGGCACCAGCACTTCGTCGCCCGGACCAATATCGAAAGCACGCAGGGCAAGGGAAATGGCCTCGAGCCCGTTGCCCATCCCGACTGCGAATCTTGTGCCGCAATAGGCTGCGAAATTCGCCTCGAAGCGTTCCAACGCGGGACCCAGCACGAAAAAATTGCTGGCCATGACGGTACGCAGAGCCGCCTGCATCTCGCCTTCAATTGGCGCGTGCTGGGCGCTGAGATTGTAAAAAGGAATCGCCGACATGGTCAGGCTCGCGCCTGGGCCAAAAAATGGTCGTAATCCCGGATATAATCTTCTTCTTCATATATCCGAGACGCCAATACCAGACACACCGCGCCTGCGGAAAAATTGTCGATTTCCCGCCAGGTCATCGAACCGAGCAGCAGGCCACGGCGCGGACTATTCATCAGCAGGGTCTCCTGATGATAGCCGTTATCGACACGCACGGCGAAACTGCCCGCCGGTGCAATCAGCAATTGCTGAAGCTGTTTATGCGCATGCCCACCTCGCGACGTTCCTGCCGGCACGTCATAAAGGTAATAGATACGGGCAATAGGAAAGGGGATATGCTTGGCGCCTTCAATGGGTGTCAAATTTCCCCTTTGATCCGGGATGACTGGGAGGTCGATTAATGACCAAGTCTGAGCCTTGCTTTTCACGATATTGTCCATCGATGGCGCATGCTATCATGCGATGCTGTTTTGCCCAAGCTCTCGCTACAACCAGGCTTCGGCAAAACGGCGCGCCGCCTTCTTGGCCGAGCGCCACAGGCGGGGTTTTTTGGATTTCTTTGAGGGCATCTCCGCCGCTGGGATCCGGACCTCGACCGGACCAAAGCGATCGATAAAATCTTGAAGGGCGTCGGTATTCTCGATGATGGGAGGCATACCCTCTTCGCCTATCGGCTGATCGACAAGCCGCTTCAAGACATTAGGGGAATGATAGGTCACGTAATTCTCCCGGACTTGTCCAGCAAGCCTGGCAAGTGTCTGGGCGTCCACAGTCCGGAGGAATTCAAGCATTTCCTCTGGGTGATCCCAGAAGAAACCACCTAGATGCGTTGCGCCTCCGCTGAGCAAACTATTTTGATAATTGCGGTGCTGGAGGATCGGAATGCCGGCGCCACCCGCCTCGATTACTGCCCGACCACCGCCAATAGGGAATGAGCTGATATAAAGGTCTACGCCGTAATCCACCAATGAATCGGCCAAGGCCGGCACCCAGGGTACATGGATGAATCGGTCCATTCCGATATCCAGATTAGCTAGCATCTGATAGATTTCTTCGCGCAGCGTTTGCGGTAGCGGACCGATATGGATATGCCGCCCTCCGGTAGCACGCAGGAGGGGGGCGACGAGATCGAAGTAGGAATAGAGGTAGCCCGAACGGGCGCGCGGGTTACGCCGCCGGTCATTGGTGAGGTATTTGTTGGCGTTGCCGCTGCTGGCGGTGGTGATAGGTCCGGTGCGCTTTAAAAAATCTCCTGGATTGCGAAAGCGCGTCACGTTTGCGGTTATTGGCCAATAAACATGCTTGCCATTGGAATGATGTTGGGCAGGACATTGAGAAAAGAGTCGCTGCGACACGTCGATATGGGTCAGATGGGAAAGAGTCACGCCGAGAGCGAAATTGTGATCGCAATGATGATAATATTCCGCTTTACGGAGCAGGCTGGGCTGTAACGCTTGGATGGCGACGCTATCGCCGTGGTTGGACAGAACCGTAATATTCTCGGGAGCTAGTCTCGCCAGGCGATCGAGAAGATGGATCGCCTTGTCCTCGAAGGACGTGCCTGCGAGGAGTTCAATCTCGGCGTCAAGCGGCGCAAGGAGCATCTCGGCCGCCTTGTGGTCATGATTACCGTTCACATTGGTGGCGATGACCAGGGCTTTCTGACGCCCGCGTGCCTCGACAATATCCGCCAGCACCCGGCTATGCCCGCCGGCACTGAGCAATTCAGTGACAAGGTAGACATCGCGCCGCGCCGAAGGATGCTGGCTTTTGGTAATACCGTGTTTGCTTGCCAACGCCGCACCGGCTTCCATGCAGGTTGCATCCAGTAACGGATGCGCGAGAACGAAGCCGTTCGCGCGACTATCTTCCAGAATGCAGTTCGTGAATCGCCATAGACGGCGCAGGGTCCGGTCGAACTCGCCCCGCCGCACCATCGACATCAAGTCGCCGCTGAATGCGGGAATATTATCTACGGTGAAGTCGTCGTTCATAGGGGAAAATCCGTGCGGGGCGACGCTAGACGATTGCGCTCTCCATGGCAAGCCGCACCCGCCCCGGTACCGCCCCGTGCTTGCAGTTTCGGGGTGCCGCCGATATAACGGCGAAGTCCGATGCGCGCCGACGCTGCCCTCTACCAGATCTATTTCGACGCGCGGTCGCGTTCCGCCCTGGATCCGGCCTTTCTCCCTTATGATAACCAGGCCAATCCGAGACCCGAATGGCGGGAATATTTCGTTTTTCTGCAAGCTTACGCGCAAGGGCTCACTGCGCGCGCGCCGCTGACCGGCTTTTTTTCCTGGCGGTTTTCCGAGAAGACCGGTATCAGCGGCGCCGAATTCCGAGATTTCATTGCGGCAAATCCCGGTTATGATGCTTATGTCATCAATCCTTTCCCGCAGGATACTGCCCATTACTGGAACGCCTGGGTACAGGGCGATGAGGTCCACCCCGACTTCCTGGTTCTTGCCGAGCAAGTCCTGGCCGGGGCGGGGCGCGCCGCCGACCTTCGGAACGAGCCCGACCTTCAGGCGGAGGCGAGCTATTGCAATTTCTGGGCCGGTACGGCCGAATTTTGGCATGCCTATATGGCCTACACGCGGCCGGTCCATGATTTCATCGAAAGCGGCGCGAGCCCTGAATTGCGGGCCAAATTATGGGCCGAGACCGCGCACGAGACTGCGGCACCGACGATCCCCTTCCTGATGGAGCGCCTGTTTACGCTCTTTGTGCGTCAGTCTTCCTTCCGCGTTCTGCCTTTTCGCTATAGCGAGCAGCAGCAAAACCGAAAAGCGGGGTTTCCGCTCCATGACCTCTATGAAGCGACCGACCTCTTCAAGCGGCTCTATCGCGAAAGGCGCGATGAATCTTACAAGACATTGTTCACAGCCCACGTCTCGCTGCTGCGTCAGCATGAATTCGTAGGCCAAGTAATCTTGCAAAGAGAACACCTCCTCATGGAAAAAATACGCCGCAAGAGCCTGGGTGCAACCCTCCGCCGCTGGCTGGGTGGAGCACGATGACCGTGATGTCCTTCCTGCGTTTTCTTCTGTCGCGTGGCAAGCACGCCGAATGGTTGGTGGAGCGTGAGATCGCTGGCGCGAGACCGTTCCAGGCGGGCGGCAAGGCGTGCGTATTCGTGCATTTCGACCCCGAAGGCAAGGTCGATCCCTATGTCCACCTCTATGTCGCGGCGCTCGCCGAACTCGGCTTCGCAATCGTGTTCGTGACCTGCGGCGGAACGTGGGATGAGGAGGAGATGGAAACATTGCGCCCCCTGGTTGCCCGCATCGTCCGGCGCAAGAATATTGGATATGATTTTTTTGGCTACAAGCTTGGCCTTCGCCGGCTTGCGCCTCTCGATCGCTACGAGAGCATCCTGCTCGTCAATGACAGCGTTTATGGTCCTCTGACCGATCTCGAACCCATTCTTGCCGAGATGAAGGCGCGCGGGACGGAATTTTGGGGCGTTTCGGATTCCTACGACCGCCATTGGCATGTTCAGTCCTACTTCCTCCATTTCTCGGGGCGTGTGCTGAGCGATGGAATCGCCGAGCGCTTCTTCGAAAAATACCGCTATCGCCTGGACAAGAAGCAGGTCATTGCCAAGGGCGAGTTGAAGCTGAGCTGGGTGATCGGTCGCAAAGGTTACAGGATCGGCAGTTACGTGCCGTATTTCGACCTCTTCCAGGACGCCCGGGAGGCCGGTTACTTCGCCGATACCAGCGAAAAGCAGTCCTTTCACATGACCAAGAGCCCGGTTCACTATTATTGGCCGATTCTATTCGAGAAATATCGGTTTCCCTTCATCAAGCGAGAACTCATTCTTCGCGGCGAGGGTGGAAAATCCTATAGCTCGCACGGCTGGCGCGCCGCGGTCGCCAAAATATCGTCTTACGATCTCGATATTATCGATCGGCACATCGAACGGTGGCGGCGGCTTGTCAAGTAGCTCCGCCAAAACTAGTATAAGAGGGTTGGGGGAAGCATGATCATCGGAATAGTGCGCGAAAGGCGGCTCTTCGAAAAGCGGGTCGCCGCGACGCCGGATACCGTAAAAAAGCTCAGGGGCCTGGGTGCCGAGCTGCATATCGAGCGAGGCGCAGGCATTGCCGCGTCGATCCCCGACGCCGCTTTCGAGGCGGCCGGCGCCGTCCTGGGCGAGCACGGCGCGATCCTCGCCCGGTCGGATTTCCTCCTCAAGGTCCAGCGCCCGTTATTGAACGGGGAAGAGGACATGGACGAACTTATAGCAATGAAGCCCGGCGCGACCCTCATCGGCATGCTCAATCCGCACGGCGCGAGGGACTCGGTCATACGCTATGCCCAGCGCGGCGTGGATGCCTTCGCCATGGAATTGATGCCGCGCATCACGCGCGCCCAGGTCATGGACGTGCTCTCCTCGCAAAGCAACCTCGCCGGCTATCGCGCCGTCATCGATGCCTGTGCCGTTTTTCATCGGGCATTTCCGATGATGATGACGGCGGCGGGAACGGTTGCGCCGGCGCGGGTGCTGGTGATGGGTGCCGGTGTTGCCGGTCTGCAGGCGATCGCGACCGCGCGCAGGCTCGGAGCCATTGTCAGCGCCACCGACGTTCGGCCCGCGGCCAAGGAACAGGTCGAAAGCCTCGGAGCCAATTTCGTTGCCGTCGAAGACGAGGAATTTAAACAGGCCGAGAACGCCGGCGGCTACGCCAAGGAGATGAGCCCCGAATATCAGCGCAAGCAGGCTGCATTGATCGCCGAGACGATCCGCAAGCAAGACATTGTCATTACCACCGCGCTTATTCCTGGGCGCCCCGCGCCGATCCTCGTCGATGAGGACATGGTGCGCAACATGAAGCCAGGCTCGGTCATCGTCGATCTCGCCGTCGAGCAGGGTGGCAATTGTCCGCTTTCCGAATTGGGAAAGATCGTCGACCACCATCACGTTTCCATCGTCGGCTATGCCAACTGGCCGAGCCGCATCCCCTACGATGCGAGCCATCTCTATGCGCGCAACCTTCTCGCTTTCGTGCAATTGCTGATCGATAAGCAGGATGGGGCGAAGAAGATCGACTGGAATGATGAAATCGTTGCCGCAACCGGCCTGACCCGCGAAGGCGCGATCGTACATCCGGCTTTTGGAGGCAATCATGCATGACCCGTTTATTTTCGGCTTTACCGTTTTCGTGCTCGCCTGTTTCGTCGGCTATTACGTCGTCTGGCGTGTGACGCCGGCGCTGCATTCGCCGCTCATGGCAGTTACCAACGCCATTTCGAGCGTGATCATCGTGGGCGCCCTCATCGCCGCTGGTCCCGCCCACTTCGGTTTTTCCCAAGTAGCCGGGGCAATTGCCGTGGCGCTTGCTTCAGTCAATATCTGCGGCGGTTTTATCGTGACCCATCGCATGTTGTCGATGTTCAAGAAAAAAAGGTAGCCGCATTATGGACATGACCAGCGCTGCCTTCTGCTACCTCGCCGCCTCGGTGTGTTTCATCATGGCGTTGCGTGGGCTCTCTTCGCCGGAATCCTCCCGCGCGGGATTAGTCTATGGCGTGGCGGGAATGGCCATCGCGCTCGCGACCACCATCGCGCTTCCCGCCGTGCAATCCTACGGCTGGATCATCGGGGCGCTAGTGGCGGGCGGTGCGGTGGGCGCCGCCATCGCCCAGCGCATCCAGATGACGGCCTTGCCTCAACTGGTCGCGGCCTTTCACTCCTTGGTCGGCCTTGCCGCGGTGTGCGTGGCCGCTGCGGCTTTCTACGCTCCTGCGGAATTCGGGATCGGCGAAATCGGCGCCATTCATCCGAGTTCGCTCGTCGAGATGGGTCTGGGCGTAGCCATCGGCGCGATTACCTTTACCGGCTCGCTCATCGCTTTTGCCAAATTACAAGCCTTGCTGAGCGGTGCGCCGCTCCAATTTCCCGGCCAGCACGCCTTAAACGCCCTGCTGGGGCTCGGCATCCTTGCATTGATCGTCGCCCTGGTCTTCACGCAAACTGCGCTTATCTTCTGGGGACTGATAGCAGTCTCCCTGATATTAGGCTTTACCCTGATCTTGCCCATCGGCGGAGCCGACATGCCTGTCGTCGTGTCGATGCTGAATTCCTATTCCGGCTGGGCGGCTTGCGGCATCGGTTTCACGCTGAATAACAATTTGCTTATCGTTACGGGCGCGCTGGTCGGTTCCTCCGGCGCAATCCTCAGCTATATCATGTGCAAAGGCATGAACCGCTCGATCTTCAACGTCATCCTCGGCGGTTTCGGCGGGGACGCCGCCGGTTCGGGCCGTTCCGGGCCGGCCACCGATCGTCCGGTCAAGGCGGGGAGCGCCGAGGACGCGGCCTTCATTATGCAAAACGCAGCCAATGTCATCATCGTGCCCGGCTATGGCATGGCCGTGGCCCAGGCCCAGCACGCCCTGCGCGAAATGGGCGACCTTCTGAAAAAAGACGGGGTCAAGGTCAGCTACGCGATCCATCCTGTGGCGGGCCGTATGCCCGGCCATATGAACGTGTTGTTGGCGGAGGCGAATGTCCCCTATGATGAAGTCTTCGAGCTCGAGGACATCAACCGCGAATTTTCGCAGGCCGACGTGGCCTTCGTCATCGGCGCCAATGATGTCACGAACCCGGCCGCCAAGAGCGATCCTCAGAGTCCCATCTATGGCATGCCGATCCTGGACGTCGAAAACGCCAAGACCGTGCTGTTTATCAAGCGTTCGCTGGCCTCCGGCTATGCCGGGGTCGAGAACGAACTGTTTTTTCGCCAGAACACCATGATGCTTTTCGGCGACGCCAAGAAGGTCTGCGAGGACGTGATCAAGTCGCTGGCGCACTGAGCCAGGGCTTCCCTTGCGCCCGGAAATGCTCTAGTTTCCTGCCCCTTCGAGGAGCATGCAATGAAAATCAACGGCAACGCCATTCGGCCGGGAAATATCGTCGAGCATCAGGGGCGCCTGTGGCGCGCGGTGAAGATCCAGCACACGCAGCCAGGCAAAGGCGGCGCCTATCTGCAAGTCGAACTCAAGGATATCCGCACCGGTACAAAGATGAACGAGCGTTTCCGTTCATCCGAGACCGTCGAGCGGGTCCAGCTCGAGCAGCGCGAGTATCAGTTCCTTTATACCAGCGGCGATGAATATACCTTCATGGACAATGAGAGTTTCGAGCAGGTGACGCTCAATGCCGATCTGATTGGCGAGCCGGTGGTCTTTCTGCAGGAGGGCATGACCTGCACCATCGAATCCTATGAGGGCAGCCCGATATCGGTCGAGCTTCCCGAGACGGTGGTAATGACTGTCGTCGAAGCCGACCCCGTGGTCCGGGGCCAGACCGCGGCCTCCTCCTATAAACCCGCCAAGCTCGAAAATGGGGTCAGGGTGATGGTGCCGCCACATATCGAGACCGGCATGCGTCTCGTCGTCAATACCGCCGACGCCAGCTATGTCGAGCGTGCGAAATAATGCCCGCACTCACGCCCATCCTCACCGTCATGATGAAGGCGGCGCAGAAAGCCGCGCGCGGTCTTCGACGTGATTTTGGCGAAGTTGAAAACCTGCAGGTGACGCAAAAGGGCCCGGCGGATTTCGTGACCAGTGCCGATGTGCGGACGGAGCGTCTCCTGCAGGAGGAATTGCAGAAGGCGCGGCCGGACAATGGCTTCCTCATGGAAGAGGGCGGCGCGATTGCCGGTCAGGAAGGCAAGCCCACCTGGATCATAGACCCGATCGATGGGACGACGAATTTCTTGCACGGCATCCCTCACTTTGCGATTTCTATTGCCTTGCAAAAGGATAAGGAAATCGTTGCGGGACTCATTTTCGATCCTATCAAGGATGAGGCGTTTTATGCCGCGAAGGGCTTCGGTGCCTTCTGTAATGATCGTCGCCTCCGCGTCTCGGCGCGCAAGAACTTGCATGAAGCACTTTTTGCCACGGGTATTCCATTCCGCGGCCATGGCGATCCGGTTCGCTTCCAGCAGCAGCTCGACAAAGCGGTCAAGGAGACGGCCGGTGTGCGGCGCTTCGGTGCCGCGTCGCTCGACTTGGCCTACGTGGCCGCTGGGCGTGTCGAAGGATATTGGGAGGAATTTTTATCCCCCTGGGATATCGCCGCGGGTATCCTGCTGGTTCGGGAGGCCGGCGGGGTGGTAACCGATTTTGCCGGCGGCGATAATATGTTAACAAACGGCGCCGTTCTGGCAAGCAATGGCGCCCTGGCCCCTGCCTTTCGAAAATTGATCGCGCCTTGAGCCGCGCCATCGGGGTCGCTATAGTGCCGCATCCATGAAGCGGGGCGAGACGATGAAATATACGAGCTGTGCGGCGATTCTCCTGTTTCTGAGCGGGGCGGGCACTGCCTTGGCGCAGACCCAAACAGGCGCCAACCAGGTCGTCGTCGATTATGGGGTGCTCGACCAGCTTGGCGCTCCGGCAGGCGCTCCCGGCTACCCATACCGTTATCCATCTGCCGGAGTATACCCGTCACCGTATCCAAGTCCTTACTCTCCGCCTTATTATTACGGCCAGCCCGCGCCATATCCGTCTGCCGCGAATGGTGCGGTGCAGTTGACGCCCCCCACCGCCAAGGCAAAGCGTAAGCTTATAAAGCGGACGCAAAAACCGACGGCGCAGGTTACCGATGCGGGTACGCCATCGATCCTAGCGGCGCCCGCTCCCGCCCCTGCATCCGAACAAGCGCCTCAGATACCGGCACAGCCTGACGTGGCGCCACCGCCACAACCCACACCATTGCCCCAGACAGGTGAGGCGCCCGCGCCCGCCTCTCCCGAGCCTCAGGCGCCACCACCCGCTGCGCCCGCCGATAGCCCGGCGCCGGTTCCGAGTACCGCTTCCACCCCGTCCGCGCCGCAGGATTCCACGGCCCAGGCATCTAACCCGCAAGTGACGGCGCCCCCGGAAGCGCCTAGCGCCGCATTAGCAGCGACACCCCCAGCGGAGCCGCCCCAACCGACCAGCGCTGCAAAAGAAGTGCCGTTGGATACCCCTCAGCAGGAAGCTTCCGTCGCGCCTGCCGCCAAGAATAGCGATAGCCCAGCGCCTGCCGCGCAGAACGGTGACGGCGCGCCGGCAGCCGGGCAGGTACGTTTGCTTTATGCTCCCGATGTCGATGAACTCGCGGACACCGCGCAGAAGCAGCTGGATGAGATTGTCCAGAAACTGAATGGCGATGAAAATCTCCGCGTTCAGATTTTTGCCTATGCAAGTGGTGCACCCGATGCCGAAAGCAACGCCCGGCGAAAATCGCTCGCGCGTGGGTTGAATGTTCGCGCTTACCTCATCAAGGCTGGCATCCGTTCGACCCGTATCGAGATACGGGCCTTGGGGAGCAAGGTTCCGGATGGTGGACCGGCCGATCGCGTCGATGTCGCGCCGCTGGCCAGCTAGCCGAAGGAAAGATTGCGCATGAGCCCGCCCGCCCGCCAGATCATCGCCATGATTGCCGGGCTTGTCGCCGTAGCGGTCATGGCCGTTCTGCTCTGGCCGCAATTGGTGACGGCATTCCAGCACAATCCGGGCCTGAACGCGGCTATCCTGGTGGTCTTCGCGATTGGTGCGGCCTATATTTTTTGGCAGGTCACGCGGCTCAATACGGATATCGCCTGGATCGATGCTTTTCGCCAGGGTGGCGCTACCCCGTCCTACGCGCAGCCGCGGCTGCTTGCGCCTCTGTCGGCGATGCTGCGCGATCAGCGGTTCAGCCTGTCGGCGATTTCCTTACGCTCGGTTCTGGATGGCATTCAGTCCCGGCTTGAGGAAAGCCGGGACATTTCCCGGTATTTCACCTCGCTGCTCATTTTTTTAGGTCTGCTCGGCACATTCTGGGGATTGCTCGGCACCATCAATGGAGTTACCGATGCCATCCGCAATCTTCAACTGAGCGGCGCCGACCCGAGCGCCTGGTTCGGCAGCCTCAAGACCAGCCTGGAGCAGCCTCTGGGCGGCATGGGCACGGCCTTCTCCTCCTCGCTGCTGGGCCTTTCGGGTTCATTGATTTTGGGCTATCTGGATTTGCAGGCGGGGCAGGCGCAAAACCGTTTCTTCAATGAACTTGAGGAATGGCTCTCCTCGCAGACCAGGCTGGGAGCGGCTTCCGGTCTCGCCGAAGGGGAGCAGGCGGTCCCGGTCTATATTCAGGTCCTGCTCGAACGGACGGCCGAAAGCCTCGACCAAGTCCAGCAGCTATTGTCTCAGGGGGAAAGCACGCGCCACGGCACCGACACCGCATTGCAGACCCTGAACGGCCGTCTGGCGACGCTGGTGGACGGCATGGAAGCCGAGAACCAATCGCTGCAACGGTTGATCGATACGCAAAATGAAATGCGCCTCGTGCTCGCCCGGCTCGGCGAGCTAGCCGCGAGCGGGTCCTTTGGCCTGGACACGGTGAGCCGGGGCCATATCCGCAATCTCGACGCCCAGCTCGACCGGTTGAGCGAGGAACTGCGTGGCGGCCGTACCCAGATCATGCAGGACATCCGCGCTGAGATAAAGCTGCTGGCCCGGACGATTGCCATAGCCGCGGGCATGGAGCAGCGCTGATGGCGCGCGCCCGGCGGGGCAGGGGGCTCGAGGCCTGGCCGGGCTATGTCGACGTGCTCTCTACGCTGCTTATGGTGATCGTCTTTGTCTTGATGATCTTCGTAATCGGGCAATTATTTCTTTCCCAGGCATTGAGCGGACGCGACGCGGCGATTTCTTCGCTCAACCAGCAGGTCGCGGAGCTCGCGCGCGTGCTTGCCCTCGAAAAAACCACGGCGGCGAATGCGCGGGAGGAAACCTCCCGCCTGCGCGCCACACTGAGGAGCACGAGCGAGGCGCGCGACAAGGCGGCGGCCGATCTCGATGCCGCGAATGACCGGCTCTCCGCTGTCCAGGAAAAGCTGAGCGAGGCGGAAAAGGGGAAGGCCGAGCTGAGCCAAGCGGCCAAGAATCAGGTCGATCTTCTCAATCAGCAGATCAATGCGCTGCGTCAACAGCTGAGCGACATTGCCGCCCAACTCGACCTCGCCCAGAAAAAGGAGCAGGCGAGCCAGGTTCAGATCGCCGATCTTGGCAAGAAGCTCAATGCGGCGCTGGCGAATAAGGTCGCCGAGCTGGCGCGCTATCGTTCGGAATTTTTCGGCCGGCTCCGCGAAGTTCTCGGGAATCGGCCGGACATCCAGGTCGTCGGCGACCGTTTCGTTTTCCAGTCCGAGGTTCTGTTCGATTCAGGATCGGCGGAATTGGGTAATCGCGGGAAGGAGCAGCTCGACCAACTGGCTACGACGCTCATCCTCCTCATCAATGAAATTCCCCGCGACGTAAACTGGGTGCTGCGCGTCGACGGTCATACCGATGCACGACCGATCGCTACACCCCTCTTTGCCTCGAACTGGGAATTATCCACGGCGCGCGCCGTGGCGGTTGTGAAATATCTGGTTTTCCGAGGTCTGCCACCTGAACATCTCGCCGCGGCGGGTTTTGCTGAATATGTCCCGCTCGATCCTGCCGGCACCGAGGCCGCCTATCGCAAGAACAGACGGATCGAGCTTCGCCTCGATCAGCGGTGACGGACTCTCGCGGGTACTATTCCTTTTTCTTGAAATCCATGTGGCAGGCGCCGCATGCTTCGCCCACGGCCTGGAAGGATTTCTTGACCCCATCGAGATCGTTAGCCTGCGCCGCGGCAACCACGCTCTGGGCAGCGGTCTCGAGATTGTTGGCGCGCATGGCGAAGCCTTCCCGATTCTGCCATATCTCGGGCCGCGCACCGGTCTTGCCTTGATCACTGCCTTGCGGGAACATATCGGGGATCATCTTGGCGATTTCCGCAATTTTCTGGGCGGGCGCCAGCGCATCCGCGGGTGCCCCGCTGCCTTTGGTAACAGCGGAGATCGCCTTGGCGGCGTCCTTCATCTGGTCAAATCGATCCTGGCGAAATTTGATCGCATCTTCGGCCACGGCTACGCCAATAAGCGCGGTAAGGCCAAAAATACCTATGATGAGACGTTTTTTATTAATGTTCATCGAGTTCCCCTTGAGTTAATCTGTGATCATAAGAAGCCATGAGTCAATCCACTAATCACAAGAATGTTACCGGTCTGAAGAATGGCGGACGTAAAAACCTCCCGATTGTGTCGCTCGCAACCGATGACCCAACGGTGCCCGCGCAGGATCATTTTCTCAACCGCGAACTCTCCTGGCTGGAGTTCAACCGCCGCGTCATAGAGGAAGCAGAGAATAAGGCGCATCCAGCTCTCGAACGTTTGCGCTTCTTGTCCATTTCCGCTAATAACCTCGACGAGTTTTTCATGGTGCGCGTCGCCGGATTGCGCGGGCAGGTCAAGGCGGGCGTGACGGTCGTTTCTCCCGATGGGCTGACGCCATCTCAACAGCTTAAAGCCATTTACCAAGCCTCGAACGAGCTCATCGGCCTTCAGCAGAAGATTTGGCGCGACTTGCGGCGTGAATTGCGCGAAGCGGGCTTGGCGGTGATCGAGCCCACCGAGCTGATCCAACCAGAACGCGCCTGGCTCGACAACTATTTCCTCGATCAAATTTTTCCGGTGCTTTCGCCGCTCGCTATCGATCCCGCTCATCCATTTCCCTTCATTCCGAACCAGGGCTTCGCTATCGCCTTGGAACTGAAGGATCGACGTACGGGCAAGCCGCTACGGGCACTGGTGCCTCTCAATGGCCAGCTGCCGCGCTTCATTCGCCTTCCGAAGACGGAAAAGCGCCAAGATCGTTTCGTGGCACTCGAAGAGGCAGTCGGACTCTATCTCGACCATCTCTTTCCCGGTTATGAAACCGGTGCTCGTGGCTATTTTCGTTTGATCCGCGATTCAGAGATCGAGGTGATGGAAGAGGCCGAGGATCTGGTGCGGCTTTTCGAATCCGCATTGAAACAGCGGCGGCGCGGGACAGTCATCCGCCTCAAGGTCAATGCTGATATGCCCGCCGAACTTCTTTCCTTCATCATCGGTGAACTCGATGCCTCGCCCGAGGATGTCTACCGCATCGATGGGCTGATAGGCCTGTCCACGATCGACTGCCTGCTCGTGCAGGACCGGCCCGATCTATTCTTCAAGCCGTTTCATGCGCGTTTTCCCGAACGGATCCGCGATTTCAATGGGGATTGTTTCGCCGCGATCCGCAAGAAGGACATCATCGTCCACCACCCTTATGAATCCTTCGACGTAGTGGCGCAGTTCGTTCTGCAGGCCGCGCGCGACCCCTCCGTGGTTGCGATCAAGCAGACGCTCTACAGGACGAGCGAGAACTCGCCGGTGGTCAAGGCGCTGATCGAGGCGGCCGAGGCAGGAAAGTCGGTTACGGCCCTGGTCGAGCTCAAGGCGCGTTTCGACGAAGCGGCGAATATTCGCTGGGCACGTGATTTGGAACGCGCGGGAGTGCAGGTGGTCTACGGTTTCCTCGCGCTCAAGACCCATGCCAAACTTTCCTTGGTCGTTCGGCGGGAAGGAGCCCAACTGCGCTCCTATGTGCATTATGGCACGGGTAACTATCATCCGGTCACGGCGCGGATCTATACCGACCTGTCCTTTTTCACCTGCGATCCCGGTCTGTGCCATGATGCGGCGCGGCTGTTCAATTTCATGACGGGATCGGCGCCGCCTTCGCGCACGGAAAAGGTCGCCTTCGCGCCGGTCAATCTGCGCGAGGCCCTGCTCGCGATGATCGAAGGCGAAATCGCCGCGGTCAATGCGGGGAAGCCCGGTGCGATCTGGCTCAAGCTCAATGCGATCGTCGATCCTGAATTGATCGAGGCCCTCTATCGTGCGTCTCAGCAGGGCGTGATGATCGAGTTGATTGTGCGCGGCATTTGCTGCCTGAGGCCGGGTGTGCCGGGTCTGTCAGATAATATACGGGTGAAAAGTATTATCGGCCGCTTCCTAGAACATGCGCGTATCGTGTGCTTCGGTGCGGGGCACGGCCTGCCTTCACCACGCGCCAAGGTGTTCATTTCCTCCGCCGATTGGATGCCGCGCAACATGGACCGCCGGCTCGAAGTCCTCGTTCCCATTGAAAATGCGACCGTGCATCAGCAGGTGCTCGAGCAGATCATGATTGCAAATCTCAAAGACGATATGCAGAGCTGGTCGCTCGGCGCGGATGGCGTCTATCGCCGGATAACGCCCGGTAAGGCCGGAGGTTTCAGTGCGCACGAATATTTCATGACCAATCCAAGCCTGTCCGGCCGGGGCTCGGCGCTTTCCCGCCAAAAGGGACTGCCTCGTCTGCATCTCGGCGCTTCGCCGACATAATATTCCCTCAATCTTCCGTCAAACAGGCTTGCCCGTATTGGCGGTTCGGGTTGCTACCAGACTGGCACGCCGTGCGGATTGAACTTGGGGTTTGTCCAAAAAGCCCAACTCTCAAAACGCTCGAAAATATCCGGGGGCAGAACCGTCTTGCGCGGCTCGAAGCGCACCTGAGATCTTACTTTATGCAAGCCAGGCGTGCCGAGCCGGGCGTCGAAATCGGGCTCGTCATATGCGACATTGTCGAAATCGTGGGTGAAGCGCTTTTGTCCGATCAAATCATAGAGCTTATCGAATACCGCTTGGGGATCGCGGGTCAGGCTTTCATATTGGACGAGGATGAGTTGACGGGACTGTTCCCCAAAAAAAGCCTCCCGAAGTCCATTCCAGGCGAAGCCCACCAAGCCGCCGGGCGCGACAAGGGTATCGGTCCGGCTGTACACGGTATCCGCTCTCTCGAAATTGAAGATTTTCGAAAGATTGAAGGGATTGGCGCGGATGACGCGCTCAAGCGAGTCGAGGATCCAGGCAAGATTGCGGACGCAGCAAAAGATATAAGATTTCGGAAATAAAACGGCCAGGGCGTTTGCTTTGGCACACCACAGGCGATTAGTGTCGAAAATCGTATGGCCCTGCTCAAGCCGTTCCCGATAATATGTGTGGAAAAGACTAAGCAGCAATTCCGGTTTCTTCTTCTCCGGAATGAACATGGCAAATTCATTCTTTTCGGAGATCGCGTCCAGCATATTGAGATAAAGTCCACCGAGTGGGGTGCTCATGGCCGCGTAGAAAGAAGGATTCTGGCGGAGAATGGCCGAAAAAAGAGTGGAACCCGACCGAGGAAGGCCGGAAATAAAGTGTAACTGATCGGTAACAGCCACGGTCAACTCCCCTTTAAAGGCCACGCTGCGGCTTAGCAAATTGCCGCCCATTTGCCAATATTTAGCATTTCCAGGTTGGAATAGGCCGAGAGGTCTGCGAAGATGCGCTGGGAAAAAGACATGAACGATCCGTTGCCTGCGACAGAAAATTCGCGTCCGGCGAAAACGATTTTGATCGTTGAAGATAACGTCCTCAACATGAAGCTGTTTCACGACCTCATTGAAGCGCAAGGGCATAAAATCCTGGCGACCCGCGATGGGCTCGAAGCCCTAAAGATGGCGCGCGCGCATCACCCCGATTTGATTCTGATGGATATCCAGCTTCCGGAAATCTCCGGTCTGGAAGTGTCCAAGTGGATCAAGGAGGACGAAAACCTTCGGTCGATTCCCATCATCGCCGTAACGGCCTTCGCCATGCGAGGCGACGAGGAACGTATCCGCGAAGGGGGATGCGAGGCCTATATCGCCAAGCCTATCTCAGTTGCGCATTTTCTAGAGACAATAGAGCGATTCCTGAGGTAGGCCGTCATGCCTGCACGCATTCTTGTGGTGGACGATACCCCGGCCAACCTTCGGCTGCTCGAGGCAAAACTCGAAGCCGAATATTACGACGTGGTCACGGCCGAGAATGGATCGCGGGCGCTGACGCTGATTGCCGAGAACCCGCCAGATATCATCCTGCTCGATGTCATGATGCCCGGCATGGATGGGTTTGAGGTATGCCGTCGTCTCCGCGCTGATCCTAAGACCCGTTTTCTTCCGATCGTCATGGTGACTGCGCTGGGCGATCCCGCGGACAAGATGCGCGGTCTGGATGCAGGCGCCGACGATTTTCTCACGAAACCCATCGGCGACATGGCGCTGTTTGCCAGGATAAGGTCCCTGGTTCGCTTCAAGACCACGATGGATGAGTGGCGTATGCGCCAGGATTCGGCGATGCCATTTCTGCTTGGCGACGACGAAGCCGCGGCTGCGATCGATCATCGCAAGGCGCATATTTTGCTGGTCGAAACAAATCCTCGTCTTGCCGCGTCGATTGCCGACTCGCTTGCGGCGGAAGACCATACGCTTGAGGTCGCTACTACTCTTGCGCAGGCGATAGACCATGCATCGAATGCGCGGGTCGAAGTGGTTATCACTGAGCTGGTCCTTGGCGAGGAAGATGGTTTGCGGCTCGTGCCGGCATTACGCTCTCGTCCGGAAACACGCGCAATTCCCGTGCTGCTGATATCCGACAGCAGTGATAGCGAACGGCTAATCAAGGGGCTGGATATCGGCGCCAGCGACTACGTGATCAAGCCAGTCGAAGCCAATGAGTTGGTGGCGCGGGTGCGTCTGCAGGTCCGGCGCCATCGCTATCAGGAGTGGCTGCGCCAGAACCATCAGAAGAATCTCTCGATGGCGCTGACTGATTCGCTCACCGGTTTATATAATCGTCGCTATGGGTTGCGGCATTTCGAGAATCTTCTCCATCGCCTCGAGGAAAATCATAAACCGCTCGCCGTTCTGGCATGCGATCTCGACCATTTCAAGGCTATCAACGATCGTTACGGTCATTGGGCCGGAGACAAGGTACTGCAGCAGCTGGCACGGCGCCTGATTGCTAATGTCCGCCCTATCGATATGGTGGCCCGCTTCGGCGGCGAGGAGTTCGTCATTTTACTGCCCGATACCGAAGGTACCGATGCCATGCATATCGCAGAGCGGATTTGTCATCGCATTGCCGATGAACCGATGATCATCGATGACGCAACTGGCCAATCGGTTCCCGTGACGATCTCCATAGGCGTGGCGGCGACCCGGGGCCAGATCGACGGAGAAATTCTCTTGAAGATGGCGGATGCCGCCCTCTATCGCGCCAAGAATAACGGACGCAACCAGGCCATGGCGGACCCTACCATTTTTCTGGCCGCTTGACCGCATCTTTGGGACGCACCGTGCCTAGAGATGAGGTTCCCGCCATTTCTCCGTGGCACTCAAAAAGAACGGCTCGGCATTGGCGATCACCTGTTCGGCGGCTTCGGCGACATAGGCAAGTTCCGCTTGAAATTGTTGAACGCTCATGCCGGTCTCTCGCAAGCACGATTCTCCCAGATCCTGGACATGCCTGGTCAAGACACGCATGTCCCGCGCCGTGCGCTTGTGGGCGAGCAGGAAGCGGCTCCGCCGCGGCAGGGCTGTTACTCCTTTCATCCCGGTCAAGGCGAGCCGGACGGGGAGCGCGGGTGCTTCCATCCCGTCGGCAAATATCAGGGACTGCTCCTGTGCCAAGATTTTAAGCGCATGCGCCTGGATAAGGATGGCCATGGTCTGGGCGCGCGCATGACGGATACGCTGGCGGTGCGCCAAATACCAGAAGAGCAGGGCGAGTAGGAACAAACCACCGCCAATTAGGCCAATGCTTGCCGCAGGCGGAAGAGCGAGGAAACCGCGCGGCTTTTCTTTTCCTACCAAGGAAAAATAGTGCTGCGTTAGCAGATCGGCGTCGCTGCCACGGCTTCCCTGGGCGCGCGGTTCCACGAGATTAAGCTGGATAAGCTGTTCGGCTACATCGCTGCCGCCGACCGAGCATGCCCGCCCCTCAATACTGCCGGACACGGCATGGCAGAATAGAGCACCGCTATTCAGCAAGGCCTGAAGAGCCGCCCGCGCTTCGCCAGCTCGCGGATCGTCGGCGGAGGGGAATTGCACCCCGAAGAGATGAACGGGTTCGCCCACCGCGGAGAACGAGAAATCCTCATTGACCGTGATATCATCGGCCTGGACGGAGAAAGACCAAAGCATCGCACATGAAAAAAAGGCGCCGAAGAGGAAGAAAACCCGCATCGGCGCTTTATAGCTTAAAAATAGTACCGTCGGTATCGATATGGTATCGAAGCCTACCCGCTGATACCGGGCATGAGGACGTCTTCGCGCTGAGAGCGTCCCTGCGCCAGTTCAGCCAGAGTGAGATCGACCGCTTCCTCGAATTTCTTCAGGGTTTCGGCCAGGCAGATCTCGTCATGTGCCGATGAAATGAACCACGGCTCGCGTGAATCTGGCTCGCACATCACGCCCATATCGATGAGATAGCCCGCCATCGTATCGTAGAAAGTATAATCGCTATTCTTCCAGTTGCGATAAGTCGTGGGCGCTTCCGCCGAGAAAAACAGACCCGACATGGAGTAATGCCCGGTGAAGGAATGCGGAATGCCGCGCTTGGCTAGAACTTTATGCATGCCTTCCTGCATGGCTTTGCCATAGGCCGCTACGCGCTCAAGCGCGTCGGTGTCTCGCAACAGGGTGAGGGTCTTTTCTGCCGCGGCCAGGCTGAGCGCTTGGGCCGTATAGGTTCCGCCATGGGCTACGCCCTTACCATAAAGGCGCATGATTTCTTCTCTGCCGCCAATCGCCGATATCGGATAGCCGTTGGCGATGGATTTCGCGACCGTGAAAATATCGCCCTTCACGCCGTAGAGCTCCTGTGCGCCGCCGCGCCCAACCCGGAAACCGGTTTTCACCTCGTCGATGATCATCAGCACATTGTACTTGGTGCAGAGCTCGCGCACCGCGCGGATGAATTCAGGCTTGGAGGGAATACCGCAGCAATTGCCCAGAATAGGTTCGATCAGCACCGCGGCGATGGAATCATGGTTCTTCTTCAGGACCTCTTCCAGGCGGTTGGCGTCGTTGTATGGAACCTGCCAGAAAAGCTGGCGGATCAATTGAGGAATGCCCTTGCCGTAAGAGACGAGGACTGGATCCGTCTTATCGTCCTTCATGGAAGCCGGGTCGGCCGTCCACATCGTCGCGTCGAAAAGCCCGTGATAGGAGCCTTCGAACGTCACGTAATTGTCTTTGCCCGTGAAACCGCGCGCCAGTCGCAGCGCGGCCTGCACGGCTTCCGCACCCGAATTGGAAAAGCGCACCAGATCCGCGCCCATCATCTCCTTAATAAGCCGGGCGACCGTCACTTCTTTTTCCGTGCCCAGGGCGAAAACCGTGCCGATTTCCATGCCCTCGCGCGCGGCCTGATCGACCTGCGCATGACAATGGCCGAGGATCGCGGGGCCATAACCGAGACGGTAGTCGATATATTCATTACCATCGAGGTCCCACAGCCGCGCACCCTTTCCTCGTTTGACGTATATCGTGGTGTCATCCCCCCAATAACGAAAATTAGAGCTGACTCCGAGCGGCAGATGCTGCAGGGCCTGGCGGTAATGTGCCCGCGATTTATCAAGCGTGCGGCGTTGGGTCTTGATCGATGTCATTTTTCCTCCCTGATCTTTGAATGATCATTTCAGAATATATAGACGGATGCTCGTGAACTGTCTATATTATTGAATAGTCATTCAATGATGTGGCGCAGCAATTCTTTTTAATTCAAAAGCTTAGAAGTATTTTAGATGAAAGAATCCTCAGGCAGGCAGGAAATTGCGAAGAATCTAAGGCGTCGCCAGCTAATCGAAGCCACGCTGCAGACAATCGGAAAAGTGGGTTATGCCAGCGCCACTTTGACCCAGGTGGCCCAGGAGGCGGGTCTCTCGCCGAGCATTGTCAATTTTTACTTTCGCTCCAAGGACCAGCTTCTGATTGCGACACTCGAGCACATCGTGGCCGAATACGAACTCGACTGGCGCTCCGCTGTGGCGAAGGGCCGTATTTCTCCGGCGGCGGGACTGGACGCCATCATTGAACTCGACTTCGCGCCCAAAGTCTGCAATCCGCAAAAGATCTCTGTATGGTACGCCTTCTGGGCGGAGGCGCTCAATAAGCCGAGCTATCGGGAAGCCGTGGCGCGGCTCGAAGACGCCTACACGAAAGAAACCTGCGCCCTGGTGGAGCGGCTCATCGTTGAAGGCGGCTATCAGAACCTCGATGCGCGCAGGATCGCGCTCGGTCTCAATGCTTTGATCGATGGATTATGGTTCGATTGCCTGATCGATCCGAAAACCTTCGGCCGCGAACAGGCCAAGGCGACATGTCGGTTGTTTCTGGCGGGCCTTTTTCCTGCGCATTTCGCCGCGCCGCGCGCGGAAAATGCGCCGAAGACCGGCGAAGTGGTTGGTCTCGCTCACGACCAGCTCGGACGGGAGGCTCACCGTGCCCGCCTGGCCGCCGCGCTGCGGAAAAGAATCGAGCCGCTCGGTCCGATGCGCAAGGAAGTGCTGGCGGCAGGTCTTGGCGTCGGTGCGCGTGCCATCGACTCCTGGATCGAGGGCTCATCCGAGCCCAGCTCCTGGCAGATGGGGCGGATCATGACTTTGCTTGGCACAGGGATGTGGATGGAAGTATACGGCCCGATGCATGAGGAAATGAGCAGGCTATACGAGGCGCGTCTTGCCGAAGCGCTCCGTTGGGCGACTGAAGAGCGTGCCGCCCTGGCTACGCTGCGCGAGGGCGGCGACGCGTAAGCGGAGCATGTCCGCGATTGCGGCGGCTCAATACTCTTGCGCCCGGTCGACCTCGTAAAGCAGCTTTTGCCCCGCGAGTGCGCGGTAATAATTCTCGACAATCAGGCCCGCGCCCGCGCCCGGTGGGGTAATTGCCGCGGCATGGGGAGAGATGAAAATCCGCGGGTGCGTCCAGAAAGGATGAGAAGGGGGCAGGGGCTCCTCGGTGAAGACATCGAGCACGGCATAGCCGGGCCGCGCCTCCCGCAGCCCGGCGAGAAGATCCCCTTCGGCGAGATGGCCGCCTCGTCCTGCATGGATGAGCCAAGCGCCGCGTTTCATGCCGGCAAAGAGTCTTTGGTTCAGAATGCCGCGCGTGGCCCGGGTGAGGGGCAGCAGGCACACGACGATATCGGCCGCGGCGAGAAAATCCGCTAGGCCTGTATCGCCGGCATAATGGCGCACGCCAAGCTCATCTTCGCCCTTGAGACGGCGCGACCATGCCACCGGCGCGAAGCCTGCCTGCCGCAGCCGCCGCGCAGCTTCTTGCCCCATCGCGCCATAGCCCATCAGGCCCACCGTCAGCGCGGACGCCTCGCGGTAGGGTGGTTTCTTCCATATCCCATGGTGCTGCTGTTCGCGCAGCAGCGGCCCGTGCCGAAGGCAATCCAAGGCGTGATAGAGCACGAATTCTCCCATATTGCGCGCGAGGCCCTCATCGACCATCCGGGCGAGCGGAAGATGCGCCGGCATATGCGGCAAAAGCTTGTCTACTCCCGCCCATGTCGATTGGATGGCGCGGAGATTGGGAAACTGCGCGACGTCCATGGGAAAAAACTGTGCGAGGACGAGCAGTTTGACGGTAGTAACATCGCCGCTTTCCGGCCAAAGATGAAAAGATAATGTGGGATCGATTGCCAAAACGCGCTCGCGCCACAAAGCACCCCATTCCTCCGGTCCGGCATAGAGAATCGACATTGACACCCCCCTTTCCCCTTCTTACCAAAGGTCATGGCCCTTTCTCTACCGGATCTGCCGTACATCGCTTTTGGCCGCGGCTGCTATCTTTTTGATCGAGACGGCAAGCGCTATATCGACGGGTCGGGCGGGCCAGCGGTCTTCGCCATGGGCCATGCCCACCCGGAAATCAATATGGCCATCCGGGAACAGCTTCACCAGATCGCACATGGTTATCGCCTGCTGTTTTTGAGCGATCCGTGGATCGAACTCGCCAAGCAGCTGCAGGAACTCACCGGAATGCCCCATGTCACCTTTGTCTCGGGTGGTTCGGAAGCCGTGGAAGCCTGCTTGAAGATCGCCCTGCAATACCAGTCCGCCATTGGTCAGCCGGGACGGCATCTCTTCATCGCGCGTGATCGATCCTATCACGGCAATACGTTGGGCGCCCTGTCCGTATCCGGTCATAGCGCCCGCCGCATGCCTTTCGAAAGCGCGCTGCTGCCTGTCCATTTCATTCCGGCGGTGAATGCCTATCGGTCGCAGGTCCCGGCCGAAACGCTTGCCGCGCATGCGGCGCACGAGTTGGAGGAAGCGATCAGGACCCTATCGCCCGAACGTGTTGCTGCATTCATTTTCGAGCCGATCGTCGGTGCGGCGGGCGGCTGCGTACCGGCTCCGCCTGGCTATGCCCGGCGCATCCGCGAGATATGCGACCGATATGGGATCATCATGATCGCGGATGAAGTTATGTGCGGCGCGGGGCGCACCGGCACCTGGCGCGCGCTCGAAGCCGATGGGGTGATGCCGGACGTGATGAGCACGGCCAAAGGGTTGGCTGCAGGCTATGTTCCGCTGGGTGCGGCCCTCTATACCGAACGGGTGCGCGCGGCTATCCTGTCGCGCTACGAGACCGTGCAAAGTGGCCATACATTCAGCGCGCATACGCTTGCGTGTGCTGCCGGCCTCGCCGTGCAGCGCATTATCAAGCGTGACCATTTGCTAGCGGCCGTGCGCGAGAAAGGGGAGCGCCTGCACACCATGCTCCTAGATGCCCTGGCGGATCTCCCTTCGGTCGGCGATATTCGTGGGCGCGGTCTTTTCTGGGGCGTGGAGTTCGTCGCGGATCGCGACAGCAAACGGCCGTTCGCGCCGGAGCAAAAATTTCATGCGCGTCTCCACCAGGCGGCCTTGGCGCGCGGCCTCATCTGCTATGCCAATGGCGGCAATGTCGATGGCGTGTCGGGTGACCATGTGCTGTTGGCTCCTCCCTATATCGCTAATGAGGCCGAGTTGGAGGAGATCGTCGATAAACTGCGCGGCGCGATCCAGGACGTCGAGCAGCAACTACTGTGACGATCGGCCTGGGCGGCTCAGTCGGCCTCAGCCTGCATGGAGCGTGCGAATGGCCTCGTCCCGTTCAAATAGATAGAGAAGGTGGCGCAGCGCCTCGCCGCGAATACCGGTCAGCCGCGGATTCTGCCTCGCCAGCAGATGCGCCTCGCTTTGCGCCTGAGTAAGAAGGTCGCCGTGGAGCGCGAGGTCCGCCAGGCGGAAAACCGGTAAGCCGCTCTGGCGGTGCCCGAGCACTTCGCCGCCGCCGCGCAACCGGAGGTCCTCCTCGGCGATGCGGAACCCATCGTCGCTTTCCCGCAGAACCGAGAGCCGCGCCGACGCCACGGCATTCAACGGCTCCTGATAGAGAAGCAGGCAGGTGGACTTATCGCTGCCCCTGCCGATCCGCCCGCGTAGCTGGTGAAGCTGCGCCAGGCCAAATCGTTCGGCATGCTCCACGACCATGACAGTGGCTTCCGGGATATTGACGCCAACCTCGATGACAGTGGTGGCGACCAGGAGATCGACTCGGCCCGCCGCGAAGTCCGCGATGGCGCTGTCCCGCTCGGCGGGCTTCTGTTTGCCATGGACGATGGCAGCCCGAAAATACGGCCGCAACGTTTCGAAGCGGTCCTTGGCCGCCGCAAGGTCCAACGTGTCGGATTCCTCGACCAATGGGCATACCCAATAAATACGCGCCCCAGCTTGGACGGCTCGTTTAAGCCCTGCGATGACACTGTCGAGACGGGAAAGCGAGATAAGCCGCGTATCTATCGGTTGCCGGCCGGCCGGCTTTTCGGCTATCCGCGACACGTCGATATCGCCGTAAGCCGCCATCAACAAGGTGCGCGGTATAGGGGTCGCCGTCATGAGCAGGAGGTCGACCGAAGCACCCTTGCGGGCCAGAGCGAGACGCTGGGCGACCCCGAAACGATGCTGCTCGTCGATGATGGCGAGGCGCAGATCCTTGAAGGCGACGTCGTCTTGCAGCAGGGCGTGGGTGCCGACTATCAGATCGACCGTGCCGCTCGCCAACGCATGAAGAGTTTGTTCGCCTGCCTTGGTGCCGCGCTCGCGTCCGGTAACGAGCATTGTCCTTATGCTTGCCTTGTCCATGAGCGGTTCCAGCGTCCCATAATGCTGGCGCGCCAGTATGTCGGTCGGCGCAAGCAGAGCGCCCTGACCTTTATCCTCGATGACGGCGGCGAGCGCCAAAGCGGCGACCACGGTCTTGCCGCTCCCCACATCGCCTTGGAGGAGGCGCACCATGCGGCGCGGCGCCTGAAGGTCGTCGAGGATTTCCGCGAGCGCGCTTTCCTGCGCCTGGGTCAGGCGATAGGGGAGGGTATCGCGGATCTTCCGTTGTATTTCCTGGGTGGGTCGCACGGCGCGGCCAGGCACGTGGCGGTGCTGTTCCCGCAGCAAGGCCAGCGCCATTTGACTCGCCAATAATTCATCATAGGCGAGGCGATTCCTGGCGGCCGAGACGGGATCGCAATCCTCGCTACTTTCCGGCCGATGAATCGACAAAAGAGCGTGGCGCCATTCATCCCAATTGTGGCGCGCCTTCGCGTCGGACTCGAGCCATTCGGCGAGATCGGGCAACCGGTCGAGCGCGGCGGCCACCGCCTTGCGGATTACCTTCTGAGGCAATCCTGCGGTCGCGCCATAAATGGGATCGATACGGCGGATCTGGGCGAACTCTTGGGCTGGTGCCACGATGTCGGGGTGGGCGAGGGAGGGAACGCCGCGAAACAGCTCCACCCGGCCGCTTACCGCGCGTTGCTGGCCTGGCGGGAGCTGGCGGAGAAGATAATCTCCCTTCACGTTGAAAAAGACGAGTTCGATATTGCCGCTTTTGTCGCCGGCGGTAATGCGATAGGGCAGGCCCGCGCGCCGCGCGGGGTGATGCGCGTGGATATCGAGGAGGAAGCTCGCGACCTTACCTGGCTCGGCCTCGGCGACCGGCGGAGCAGGGCGGCGATCTACATAATTGATCGGGAGATGCCAAAGAAGATGCACGATGCGGCTGATATTCAGCTTGGCAAACAGCGTCGCAAAACGCGGCCCAACCCCGGGGATGGAGACGATTTCAGCAAAAAGGGGGAAAAGTTTAGGCGGGCGCAGCATGAATATTCTGGATGATTTGCCGTGGCACAGTATAACGGTGCCCGGATTCGGACAAAAGCATGGATGGAAACCGCAAACGCCTCCTTTATAGAGCCACGCACCGCGGCATGAAGGAACTCGACGTCATCATTGGCCGTTTTGCTCGGCGGGAAGTGGGAAGCATGACCGAAAAGGAACTTGTCGCCTTCGGGGCGCTGCTCGACATGCCCGAGCCGGAACTTCTGTCCTGGATCGTGAGCGGCGAGGAAGCGCCGCCGCTTCTGCAGCCCTGGATCGATAAGCTCCGCAATGTTTGACGCGATCCCCCAACGTGCCGCCGTCGTCGCTCGTGCACCGGACAGCTACGTGCCGGTCCTGCTTGGCGAACTCGCGCGCGATAGAAACGTGCTGTTTATCGCCGAGGATGACCAGGCGATGCGCCGCCTCGAAGCGGCCTGCCGGTTCTTTGCGCCGTCGCTGACCGTCCTTGCCTTTCCGGCATGGGACTGCCTTCCTTACGACCGAGCGTCGCCGCATTCCGATATCATGGCTGCGCGTCTTGGTGTCCTGCATGAATTGGCCGGGCATGAGGCGCAGAGCGGCCTTCTCCTGCTCACCACCGTTGCGGCAATGCTTCAGCGTGTGCCGCCGCCGGAGTGGATCCGAACGGCCGCGCTCAGCATCAGGCCTGGGATGACGGTGCCGCCGGAACGGTTGCGCCAGACCTTGATTGCCCAAGGCTATCGCGAAACAGCAGTCGTGAACGAGCCCGGCGATTTCGCGCAGCGTGGCGGGATCATCGACTTCTTTGCGCCGGGAAAAACCCTGCCGGTCCGGCTCGACTATTTCGGTGATGATATCGAGAGTCTGCGCGCCTTCGATCCTTCGACCCAGCGCAGCCAGGATCCTCAGGAGGATGTCCTCATTCTCCCGGCGAGCGAACTCGAATTCAATGCGGAAACCATAGCCTCGTTCCGCACGCAGTACCGCGCCCTTTTCGGAACGGTGGATGACGACCCACTTTATGAAGCGATCAGCGCCGGGCGGCGTTTTGCCGGGATGGAACATTGGCTGCCGCTTTTTCGGTCAGATCTGACCCATCTGGGCGCCTATCTGCCGCAAGCCGTCCTAGCATTCGGTCACCATGCCGAGCAGGCGATGAAAAATCGCCACGAGACCATTCAGGATTTCTATCGGGCGCGGGAGGAGCTGCGCGTCTCGGCAAAGGAGCTCAATGCACCCCCGTATCGGCCACTGCCGCCAGAGCGGCTTTATCTAACCGATAAGGAATATCAAACTCTGGTACAGGCACGCCAAAGCTTCACTTTCCATCCCGCCGCGGTGGCAGCGGAGCCGGTCATCGATGCGGGGGCGGCCTATGGCGAGGATTTCGCGCCCGTGCGCCATACCCCCGATCTCCACCTCTATGAAGAAGCGGTCAGGCGCATCCGCGCACGGATAGGAGAAGGCATACGTGTCCTGCTCACCGCCTCGTCTTTTGGCGCCGTGGAACGGTTGGGCCAGCTTCTCAAGGAGCATGGGCTCGACACCCAGCAGATAATCGAGGATGGCGAGGAGCTGGGGCGCGTTCCATCCGGCATATTCTGCCGTGCCGTGCTGCCGCTGCAACGTGGCTTTATCGGAGATGTGCGGGGCAACCGGTTATGGCTGTTGACGGATCAGGATCTGCTCGGCGACCGGCTGGATCGCGGCCGCGCCCGGCCACGGCGCGCCGGCGCGGCGCTGCTAGCCGATCTCGCCCAGTTCGAGTTTGGCGACTTCGTCGTGCATGAGGAACATGGCGTGGGCCGCTATGAGGGGCTGGAGACGCTGGATGTCGGCGGCGCGCCCCACGGCTGCGTCAAGCTCATCTATCACGGTGGGGACAAACTCTATGTCCCGGTCGAGAATATCGACATCCTATCGCGCTATGGCGGGGAAGAGGCCGCGATCGAGCTCGACAAGCTCGGCAGCACGGCGTGGCAGGCGCGCAAGGCGCGGGTGCGCAAGCGGGTCCGTGAAATCGCCGAACAGCTCATCCGCACCGCAGCGGCGCGCGTGCGCGCCCAGTTCGAGCCGCTTGCCGTTCCGCCCGGCGCCTACGACGAATTCTGCGCGGGCTTTCCCTATGCCGAGACCGAGGACCAGGAGCGGGCGATCGAGGACGTCCTTAATGATCTTCACAGCGGCCGGCCGATGGATCGCCTGGTATGCGGCGATGTCGGCTTCGGTAAGACCGAGGTTGCCCTACGCGCCGCCTTCGTGGCGGCCCTCTCGGGCAAGCAGGTGGCGCTCATCGCTCCCACCACGTTGCTCGCGCGCCAGCATCACGCGACTTTCGCCGAGCGATTCCGGTCCTTCCCGGTGCGGATCGGCGTGCTGTCGCGCCTGACAAAGTCTGCCGAAGTCAAGCGCATCAAGCAGGAACTGGCGGAAGGCCGCCTGGATATCGTAGTGGGCACTCACGCGCTGCTCGCCAAGGATATCGCCTTCTCCCGGCTGGGGTTGGTCATCATCGATGAGGAACAGCATTTTGGCGTGGCGCAGAAGGAGCGCCTCAAGGAGCTGCGCGAGGGTGTCCACGTCCTCACCCTCAGCGCCACACCCATTCCGCGCACGTTGCAGATGGCCTTGACGGGGCTTAGGGATATGAGCGTGATCGCGACCCCGCCGATCGACCGTCTGGCGGTGCGCACCTTTGCCTTGCCCTATGATCCGGTAATCCTCCGCGAGGCGATGATGCGTGAACATTTCAGGGGTGGGCAAATCTTCTATGTCTGTCCGCGCATCGAGGATCTCGACCGTGTTCACGAACAGCTGCGCACGCTCGTGCCAGACCTGAAAGTGGTGGTTGCGCATGGACAGATGGCGCCCACTCAACTCGAAAAGGCCATGAATGCTTTTTACGATGGCGCGTACGATATTCTACTCTCGACCAATATCGTGGAATCAGGTCTCGATATTCCGCGCGCCAACACGATGATCATCCACCGCGCCGACATTTTGGGCTTGGCGCAGCTTTATCAACTGCGTGGGCGCATTGGTCGCTCCAAGCTGCGCGCGCATTGTTATCTAACGGTGCCCAACGGCAAGCTTCTCACCGAGACCGCGCGCAAACGACTCGAGGTCATGCAGTCACTGGACCAGCTGGGTGCCGGATTCACGCTGGCAACACAGGACATGGACATACGCGGCGCGGGTAATCTTCTGGGCGAGGAACAGTCGGGCCAGGTACGCGAGGTGGGTGTCGAACTTTATCAGCACCTGCTTCAAGAAGCCGTCGCGACCGCGCAGAATCGTCCCATCGTGCAATCATGGTCGCCGCAGATCAATCTAGGGATGGCGGTCATGATCCCCGATGATTACGTCCCCGATGCGACCTTGCGGCTGGGCCTCTATCGCCGCCTGGGAGAGATTGCGGCGCGAGAAGAACTGGATAATTTCGCGGCGGAGATGATCGACCGCTTCGGAATCATGCCGGCGCCTTTCCGTAATCTGCTTACCGTGGTCGAGATTAAAATTCTTTGTCGCAAGGCTAATATCGAGAAGATCGATGCCGGGCCGCGCGGCGCCACTGTCGCCTTCCGCAACAACCGCTTTCCGCGACCCGAGGCGTTGATCGCCCTGATCGCACGCCAGCGGGGGGCATGGATGGTCCGGCCCGACCAGCGGCTCACGTGCCAGGCGGACTGGCAGGAGGACGAAAATCGCGCCTTGGGGGCACGCGATCTCGTCCGCGATCTCGCCGACCTAGCGCAGTGATCAGCCGTGACAATCGGAGAAAAACCGCTCCACTTCCTTCTGAAGCATCTCGGCGCGGCTGACAGTAGCGTCAGCCAGCCTTTGCGCGTCCCGCGCATTGCCGGATTCGCACCGGGCCATCGCTAGCATACCCTGGATGCCGCTCAGCGCCATTTTCTGTGCGGCGCCGTAGACTTCGCCGCTTAAGCGGGCGATTTCCGCGTGATAGGCGTCTGCAAGCGTCGGCTGTTCGAGAGGGTGAATGTCACGGCGCATGGCGGTCTCCTTGGAAGTATGATGGCAAGTACCCGTAAATAAGGTGTGAAGGGTGGCTTATGTTCCGTCGATGCTCTTTGACGGCCGGCGAATCGTGCTACATTGCCGCATTCGTGCCACATTCCTTCAATAAACGCGGCACGGCGCAGGCAAGAGATGGCTGGTCATTCACAATTTAAAAACATCATGTATCGCAAGGGTGCTCAGGATGCGAAACGCGCCAAGGCATTCACCAAGATCATTCGCGAACTGACCGTCGCGGCCAAGACGGGCCTCGCCGATCCCAACGCCAACCCGCGCCTGCGGGCGGCCATGATCGCCGCTCGCGAGGCGAACATGCCCAAGGATACGATGGAGCGCGCCATTCGGCGCGGCAGCGGGGGTGAAGACGATACCCAATATGAGGAAGTGCGGTATGAGGGGTTCGGTCCCCACGGCATTGCCGTGATCATCGAGGCCCTGACCGACAACCGCAACCGGACCGCGTCCGAGATCCGATCGATCTTCGCCAAGGCGGGTGGTAATCTCGGCGAAACGAACTCCGTCGCGTATCTTTTCGCGCATAAGGGCGTGATCGTCTACCCGGCAAACATTGCAAGCGCCGACAAGATGTTCGAAGCCGCTTTGCTGGCCGGAGCGGAGAACGTCGAAAGTACGACGCTGCATCATGAGATCGTGGCGGCGCCAACCGATTTCGCCCAGGTCCGCGATGCACTGGAACGCGACTTCGGCGCGGCCAAGGAGGCTGTTCTGCAATGGCGTCCCCTGACCCAGACGGCGCTGGAAGGCGAAGCGGCGCTCTCGGTCCTCAAGCTCATCGATGCGCTCGAAGATAACGACGACATACAGCGCGTCTTCGCCAATTTCGATATTCCCGAAGACCTCATGGCGAAACTGGGATGAGGATTTTGGGTCTCGATCCGGGATTGCAGCATACCGGCTGGGGAATGATCGATGTCCAGGGCTCGCGTCTGCATTTCCTCGCGGCAGGCACGGTCCATTCGACGACTGCGCTCCCGCTCGCTCGCCGGCTGGTCGAACTGCACGATGGATTGCAAAAGGTCATCGATGCTTTCGCGCCCGAGGAAGCGGCAGTGGAGGAGACTTTTGTGAACAAGAATCCGGTTTCGACACTGAAGCTCGGCGTCGCCCGCGGCGTGGCGCTTCTCGTTCCGGCCTTGAGCGGTATCGAGGTCGCGGAATATCCCGCCAACCTCGTGAAAAAATCCGTCGTGGGCGCGGGACATGCCGACAAGCAGCAAATCCAGATGATGGTGCGGCGTCTGCTTCCCGCGAGCGCGGCGGAGAGTCCGGATGCCGCCGATGCCCTGGCCGTGGCGATCTGCCATGCGCATCACGCCGCGTCACTCTCGCGCTGGGGCGCCAAGGATTTTCGCGAGATGCGGCGATGATCGGGCGATTGCGTGGCATCGTCGAGGATATTTCTGACGAGGGCTGCATCCTCGACGTCAATGGCGTGGGGTATGCTTTGTCGGTGGGAGCGAAGACGCTGCAGGACACCATGCGCGGCAGCGAGCAGGTATTCTTCGTCGAGACTTTGGTTCGTGAAAACGACATCCGCTTGATCGGTTTTCGCACGGCGGGCGAGCAAGGATGGTTCCGGCGTCTGCTGACGGTGCAGGGCGTGGGTGCCAAGGTGGCGCTCGCCATATTGGGTACGCTCTCCCCCGAAGAGCTTGCCCAGGCGGTTGCCGGGCAGGATAAAGGGATGGTCGCCCGCGCGAATGGAGTAGGGGCCAAGCTCGCCGCGCGGATCGTGGCCGAGCTGAAGGATAAAATCCCGGCAGGCGACTTCTCCGTCGCGGTTCCGGTGCGGGAAGTGCCTTCCGCCAATCGGGATGCGCTCGCCGCCATGATCGGTCTCGGCTTCAAGCCCGCCGAGGCAGAACGCGCGCTCGCGCGCGTCTCCGCTGAGACGGATGGTACGGTCGAGGCGCTGGTCAAGGCTGGCCTAAGGGAATTGGCGCGATGAGCGACGAGCGGGTGATAGAGCCTCAGATCCAGGGCGAAGACGGCTCGGAACACAGCCTACGGCCGCTGGCGCTGGGTGAATTCATCGGTCAGCAGAAGCTGCGCGAGAATCTCGCGATTTTCATCGCGGCGGCGCGGGCGCGGGACGAGGCGCTGGACCACGTGCTGCTCCACGGACCGCCCGGGCTCGGCAAAACGACGCTTGCCCAGATTGTCGCGCGCGAACTCGGCGTCGGATTTCGCGCCACGTCAGGACCGGTGATCGCGCGGGCGGGCGACCTGGCCGCCTTGCTCACCAATCTGCAACCGCGGGATGTGCTGTTCATCGATGAGATTCACCGCCTCAATCCGGCGGTCGAGGAGATCCTTTATCCCGCCATGGAGGATTTCCAACTCGATCTGATTATTGGCGAAGGGCCGGCGGCCCGCTCGGTTCGCATCGATCTGCCAAAATTCACGCTGGTGGGCGCGACCACGAGGCTCGGCCTCCTGACCACGCCGTTGCGCGAGCGTTTCGGCATCCCGTTGCGGCTCGATTTCTATTCGGCCCGCGAACTTGAAGCGGTCGTCCAGCGCGGCGCGCGGGTACTGGGCTGCGCCATGGCCGAGAGCGGGGCCGCGGAAATCGCCAAGCGCGCGCGGGGCACGCCCAGGGTGGCCGGGCGGCTGCTGCGCCGGGTTCGCGATTTCGCGGTCATCGCCGATGCGCCGGTGGTGGATGCCGAACTGGCCGACCGGGCGTTGACGCGCCTGGACGTGGATGGGCGCGGCCTGGATGCCATGGACCGTCGCTATTTGCGGGCCATCGGCGAAAAATATGGCGGAGGACCGGTCGGCGTGGAGACGCTCGCTGCGGCGCTCTCGGAGCAACGCGATACGATCGAGGATGCCATCGAGCCATTCCTGATCCAGCAGGGTTTCCTGCAGCGTTCGCCACGCGGGCGTCTTCTGACGCGCATGGCCTACGATTATCTCGAACTCATACCTCCGCTACATGTCCAGCAGCCGGACTTGCTCAGACTGGTGGGGGACCAGGATGTCTAGTCCGTATCGCTGGGGTTTGCGCGTTTATATCGAGGATACCGATGCGGGTGGCATCGTCTATTACGCCAATTATCTGAAATATGCCGAGCGGGCACGAACCGAGATGCTGCGCGCCGCCGGTTTCGCCCATGGCGCAATCATGGCGAAGGAACGTCTCTTTCTCGCCGTCCGCCGGTGCACCGTCGATTACCTTCGGCCGGCGCGGCTCGATGATTGGTTGGAAATCGAAACGACGATTGCTTCGGTGCGCCGCGCCAGCATTGCGTTTGAACAAAAGATGCGGCGCGGGTTCGAGGCGATTGCTTCCCTGACGCTACTGATCGCCTGCATCGGCGATGATGGGAAACCGCATCCGCTGCCGGCGCCGCTCCAAAGCACGCTTTTGACTCTGGTAACTGCATAGGAAAAACCATGGCACAACCCGTTCCCGTTCCTCCAGTCTCTCAAGGCGTGCCGGTCGCGCCGCAGGCCGTTCCGGTTCCCGACGTCGGTGCGGCGCAGATCGCGGGGAGCGCGGCGGCGAACACCGCTCCGGCAATTGCCAATCACGGCATTTCGGTCTGGGCTTTATTCGAGCAGGCCGATTGGATCGTGAAGGTCGTGATCCTGGCGTTGCTGGCGGCCTCGGTATGGAGCTGGGCGATCATCATCGCCAAGACCGTGCGGCTCCGCCGGCTCGACAGGCAGGCTCGACAATTCGAGGAAGCTTTCTGGTCGGGCGGGTCGCTGGAAGACCTCTATGACCGGATCGGCAATCGCCCCGTCGATCCCATGTCGGCGATTTTCGTCGCGGCCATGCGCGAGTGGCGCCGCTCGGCGGCCAAGGGTCTCCTCTCCACCGGCGAATGGCGCGAGTCGCTTCAGGAAAGAATCGAACGCGTTATGAACATAACCCTGGGCCGGGAAATGGAACAGCTGGAGCGGCATTTGGTTTTTCTGGCGTCCGTGGGGTCCTCGGCCCCGTTCGTGGGATTGTTCGGAACAGTATGGGGCATCATGAATTCCTTCGCGGCCATCGCGGGTTCCAAGAATACCAGCCTGGCGGTGGTGGCGCCGGGCATCGCCGAAGCGCTCTTTGCGACCGCCCTCGGCCTGGTGGCGGCCATCCCCGCGGTGCTTGCCTACAATAAACTTTCCGGCGACATCAGCCGTTATGGCAATCGGCTGGATGGGTTCGCCGCGGAATTCGGGACTATCCTCTCCCGTCAATTCGAGGAGAAGCGCTGATGGGCGTCAAGCTCGCCGCGCCGAGGAAGGCCTCTCATCGCGGGCGTCGTGGCGCCACGCCGATGAGCGACATCAACGTGACGCCGATGGTTGACGTCATGCTCGTGCTGTTGATCATTTTCATGGTGACGGCGCCATTGCTTACGGCAGGCGTGCCGGTCGATCTCCCTCAAACCAATGCGCAGCAAATCAGCGATCCGCAGGAGCCTCTGGTGGTGAGTATCAACCGCAGTGGCAAAGTCTTCCTTCAGGAGACCGAGCTCGATCCCGCTCAGCTCGCTGCTCGCATCCAGGCGATTACCCAGAACAAGCCGGACACGAAGATTTTCATTCGCGCCGACAAAGGCATCGATTATGGGACCGTCATGAACGTTATGGGTGAGCTGACCGGCGCAGGATTTTCCCAAATTTCTCTGATTGTTCAAAGCCCGGAGGGTGCACTCAAGAAATGACGAGATTCGGGGATGACCGGAGGGACGAAACGCTCCGCCTCGGCCTGATAGGGGCGGTGCTGCTGCATCTCGCGATAGCGCTCCTCGCCATCTTCGGACTGCCGCATTTCTTCAAGCCTGAGATTATCGAGGAGCCAGTTGCGGTAAAGCTGGCCGTCCTCGGCGATATCAGCGCCGCCCCCAAGACCGACCATTCTTTGGACAAGAAGCCCAAACCCGACCAAACTCCGACGCCGCCTCAGCCAAAGCCCGAGCCGCCTAAGCCGGCCGCAGCTCCTCCCAAGGCCGCGCCGCCGCCGCCTGCAGCACAGCCCGAGAAAAAACCCGAAACCAAGCCCACGCCGGTCCCGGAAAAGAAGCCGGCCGAGGACAAACCCAAGCAGCAGGATTTCGATAAGCTGCTCAATAATGTGCTGAAAAAGGAACAGCAGAACGAATTCAATTCCTTGCTCAAGGACGTGCTGAAGCAACCGCCGGCTCCGGACGCGAAGGCGAAGTCCGAGAAGGTTCAGCCTGCCCAGGAAGAGAGCGGCGGTCCTCAGACCGAACAGATTTCCGAAGTCCCGATGACCGCGACCGAACAAGACGGCATCCGCGCCCAGATCGAGCGTGTTTGGAATGTCGACCCCGGCGCCCAGAACATCGACCAGATCTCAATCGAGCTCAGGGTAGCGCTCAACCCGGATGGAACGGTGACCCGTGTGGAAATCTTGAACGATCAGGCGCTTCCCGGCTTTCAGTCGCTCGCCGATGGTGCCAAGCGGGCCGTGTTCATTGCCTCGCCCTTGCAATTGCCGCCCGGAAAATATTGGCCGACGATCGTTCTGCGCTTTTATCCCAAGGATGCGATCAATGGCGGTTGACAATTCTTTTTGGATCTCAGGTATCAAGCAGAGGAGAAAACTCATGTATTCCATCGTCCGAAGGGCCATCTATGTCGGATGCGTTCTCGCGGTCAGCATGCTCGCCGCGCAAGCCGAGCCGGTGATCGACATCAGTAAAGGCAATATCAAACCGCTGCCCATCGCCGTTCCGGCTTTCTTCGCATCCAACTCGATCGACCAGGGCGCTGGACAAAATATCGCGCAGGTTGTGGCGGCCGACCTCGAGAGGTCAGGCCTGTTCGCGCCCATCGACCCCAAGGCCTTCATCCAGGACAATGCCTCCCTTCAGCAGGGACCGCGTTTCCAGGATTGGCGCTTGATCAATGCGCAGGCACTCGTTTCAGGCAATGTCGCGAACCAAGGAAACGGGCAATTGCTGGTGCAATTCCGTTTGTGGGACGTTTTCGGCGGCACGCAAATGTCTGGATTCCAATATAACGCGGCTTCGGAGAACTGGCGGCGCATTGCCCACAAGATCGCTGACGAGATCTATAAGCGGATCACCGGCGAAGAGGGCTATTTCGATACCCGAATTGTTTATGTCTCCGAGACCGGTTCGGCTACCCGCCGGCAGAAGCGCCTCGCGATCATGGATCAGGACGGCGAAAACCATCGCTTTCTGACCAATGGTAGTAACCTCGTCCTTACCCCACGCTTCTCGCCGGCCGCCCAGGACATTACCTATATGTCCTATTTCGGCAATAAGCCGCGCGTCTATCTCTTCAACCTGTCAAGCGGCCAGCAGGAAGTGCTGGGCGATTTCCCCGGAATGACCTTCGCGCCTCGGTTTTCGCCCGATGGCACCCGGGTGATCATGAGCCTGGCCCAGCGAGGCAATACCGATATCTACAGCCTGGATGTGCGGACCCGTCAAACCGTGCGAATCACAGACAGCCCGGCGATTGACACCTCGCCCTGTTACTCGCCTGACGCGCGCCGGATCGTCTTCAACTCGGACCGGGGAGGGGAGCAGGAGCTCTATGTCATGGATGCCGACGGGTCGAACGTACAGCGAATCAGCCGGGGCCCGGGTAAATACGGCACTCCGGTTTGGTCCCCTCGGGGCGATTTAATCGCCTATACCCGCATTTACCAGGGGAATTTCTATATCGGCGTCATGCGGCCCGACGGCAGTGGCGAACGGGAACTGGCGACGGGCTGGCTGGTCGAGGGGCCGAGCTGGGCCCCCAACGGCCGGGTTCTGGTCTTTTTCAAGCAGGAGCGAGGCGGTCGCGTCGAGCTCCATTCTATCGATTTGACCGGTTTTAACGAAAGAGTGTTGAAAACCCCGTTAGAAGCTTCAGATCCGGCGTGGTCGCCCTTGCTAAGCGCACAGTAATACAGTATGTTCGGCCCCGATTCCGGGCGCGGCCTTGACGGCTGAGTCAGGTCCGACTCGGCACGGAAGAATATAATCAGCCAGATGACAATCTGGTATAACAAAGAGGTATAGAGGTTATTATGCGTTTAAAAATTCTTTCGGCTTTGGCTGCAGCCCTTCTCGTCGCAGCTTGCGCCAGCTCGAACAAGCAGGCCGCCACAAACGCGGGTGCAGGTGAGACGGCCGCGGTCACGGGTCCGACCGCCGGCAGTGTCGCTGAATTCACTCAGAATGTTGGCGACCGTGTCTTCTTCGATCTGGACAAATTCAATCTGAAGCCCGAGGCACAAGCCACTTTGCAGAAACAAGCGGCCTGGCTCGTAAAATACCCTCAGTACAAGGTTACGATCGAAGGTCATTGCGACGAACGTGGCACACGCGAATACAACCTTGCGTTGGGTGAGCGCCGCGCCAATTCCGTCACGAATTATCTGGCGGCGCTGGGCGTGGACAAGTCGCGCATCAACACTATCTCCTATGGCAAGGAACGTCCGGCCGTCGAAGGCCATGACGAAACGGCCTGGGCGCAAAACCGTCGCGGTGTGACGGTTCTTTCGCAATAAAGGATCGCGAGAGAGATCGAGAAAGCGGGGCCTATTTGCCCCGCTTTTTTTATCTAGGCTTCGCTCGGGTAACGGCATACGAAACGACTTCGCACTTGCGACCGAGAGTCTTGTCAAGCGAGGCGCATGGTCATAATTTCGCCGCATTGATAGCGAGTCATGAGACGATCGACATGAAAATAAAATACGGTTTCCTTCTGGTTGCGTTGTGCGGTTTTCTTTCGATAGTCGCCTCGGCGCGCGCCGATGATATCGATGACCTGCGCAACGATCTGAATGCATTACGTGCACAGGTACAGAATCTTCAATCCCAACTCGGAAGCGGGGAAGGGTCCTCCACGGCACAGCAGGAGATTCGCCTTCAGCAGCTCGAGACCGAGCTCGGCCAGATCACCGGTCAGATCGAACAGGCAGGGCTGCGGCTCGACGATCTCGCCAACAAGCTCGACCGTTTTCAGAAGGACACCGAATATCGCCTCAATGCCCTCGAGGGCCATCCAACGCAACCGGGGCAGACCGCCGCTCCGGCAGTCGGCGCGGGCTCGGCTCAGGCACCGCAACCACAGGCAAACGGTGCCGTTCCCCTTCCGCCATTGCCGGCGGCTCCTTCTGCTCCCGCTGGCCCCGCGCCAGTTGTGCTAACCCCACCGGGAAGCCCGCCTGCGGTGCCCGCGCAGCCTGTCTCGCCTGCGGGTGGACAACCACGTGTCCTGGGCACATTGTCGCCCCAGGACCTCGCCAATCTTCCTGCGGCGCCAGCGAACGCCGCCGATCTTGCGGCGGCAAAGGCCGCCCAAGATCAAGCCAATCGGGGAAATGCGGTTCCTCCCTCGCAACCTGCCGCCGCCGTCGCCGCCCAGCCGAGCGAACCTGCGCCCCAAACGCCGCAGCAGGAATTTGCCGCCGCTCAAGCCGCCTACAAACGAAGCGCATGGAGCGAGGCGGAGCAGGGTTTTCGGACCTTCGTCCAGGCGCATCCTAAGGACGCCTTGGCCGGCCCTGCGCAATATTGGCTGGGTGAGACATATTACCAGCGCGGGGATTTCCGCAATGCCTCGATCGCTTTCGCTCAGGCCTATCAAAAATATCCCAGGAGTCCTAAGGCGCCCGATAACCTACTCAAGCTCGGGCTGTCGCTAGGTCAGGCGGGGCAGAAGGAAAATGCCTGCACCGCCCTCCATCAATTGGACAAGCAATTTCCGCAAGCGGGCGCGACCATCAAAGATCGGGCTCAGCGCGCCAAGAAACAATATGGATGTGCTGCCTAGCCAAGGGTAGTTCCCCCATCGAAGCAGCGGAATTCGCGGCGCTTCTCGCGCCGCTTGGGCCTTTCGAGGAAAGACCTCTCGTAGCCTGCGGAGTCTCAGGTGGACGAGATTCCATGGCGCTGGCTTTTTTACTCAAGAGATGGGTCGACGCCCGGGGCGGGCGATTGGTCCTGCTCCATGTCGACCATGGATTGCGCCCGGAATCCACGCAGGAAGCCAACGCGTTGGGAGAATTCTTCCGAAACGTCTGCGACTACCATGTCCTGAATTGGGTCGGGCCGAAGCCCCGGACGCGGCTTCAGGAACAAGCGCGCCGCGCACGCTATCGCATCCTGAGCGATTTTTGTACCGAGCGAGGGATTCTCCATCTCTGTATGGCGCATCACGCCCAAGACCAGACGGAGACGGTGGCCATGCGGCGACTGCGCGGCAGCACACCTATCGGTTTGGCTGGAATGAGCGCGCGGGTGTGCCGCGATGGCGTGCGGCTCCTCCGACCTCTCCTCGCCCAGCCGCGTTCGCGCCTCGAAGCCACCCTCACAAGAGCGGGCTGGCCCACTATCGAGGATCCAAGCAACGCCGACCCGCGTTTCGAAAGGGCGCGGTTACGCCATGCGGCCGAAAACAGCCTCCCGGACGAAGCATCTCTGCATGCTGCAGGGCTGTTCCGGCGGGAGAGAGAGGAAGCGATCAGCATTGCGATGGTTCAGGCGGTAAAAATATCTCCCCTCGGCTATGCCACCATTTCTGTGGCTGCAGCCGTAGCACCATCGATTGCGCTCGCCCTTTTTTCCAGGGGCGCGCGCTTTCTCAACGGACGAGAATATGCTCGGCCACCCGAAGTCTTTCGGGGTGTGCTGGCTTTGTCGCCTGGACAGCGGATAAGCTTGGCAGGATGCCTGTGGCAGCGGACCAAGGAAGGCTGGCTGGTGGCATCGGAGCACGCCGAGGAACGGTCGGTATCGGGACCGCTACTGCAATGGAACAAGCTCTTCTCGCTTGAGATCGACGCACCCCTACCAGGAATGGTAGTGCGAGGGCTGGGCCCGTATATGTCGGTGCCGCGGTCGGCGCACGTTCCCTATATCTGCCGAAGGGTCTTACCCGCCCTGTGGCGAGACGGCGTCTTGCTTGCGGTACCACACCTAGCGCCTTGCGAGGGTGTGCGCGTCAGCTTTCAGCCACCTAGGCCAATAATTGAGTGCGCTTTCACCCTTGCTTTAGGGCCGAAGCATACTATGTAATTGGGTAATCCTGGGAATTTGCCGGGAAAAAGAGTATGATCGTGTGATCTTAGCCAGGATGGAAAAGTGAATTTTGGGAAGAATTTTTTGATCTGGGCGGCAATTTTTGGTCTGCTGCTGCTTCTTTTCAATGTCTTTCAAGGGAATAGCCTGCGAGGACCGCAGAGCCAGATGGCCTATTCCGAATTTCTCGGCGCGGTTAATGGCGGCCGTGTGAGCGATGTCACGATTCGAGGTCACGAGATATCTGGGCACCTGAGCGACGGGCGGAACTTCTCCACCTATGCGCCGGAAGATCCCAAGCTCGTGGAGACGCTATCCGGCAAAGGCGTGAGCATCACGGCGGCGCCCCTCGAGGACAATCCGATTTTCTCGGTGCTGCTCTCTTGGGCACCTTTCCTGGTGATGGTGGGAATCTGGATCTTCTTTTTCCGGCAGATGCAGGCCAATGGCGGAAAGGCCATGGGTTTTGGCAAGTCACGGGCGCGCCTTCTCACGGAAAAAACTGGACGGGTCACCTTTGAGGATGTGGCAGGTATCGAGGAAGCCAAGAACGAGCTCGAGGAAATTGTCGATTTTCTGCGCGATCCCCAAAAGTTTCAACGTCTGGGAGGCAAGATCCCGAAGGGCTGTCTGCTCGTTGGTCCTCCAGGTACCGGAAAAACCCTGCTGGCCCGGGCCATAGCCGGAGAGGCGAACGTACCCTTCTTCACGATCTCCGGTTCGGATTTCGTGGAAATGTTCGTAGGCGTGGGCGCGAGCCGCGTGCGCGATATGTTCGAGCAGGGCAAGAAGAACGCGCCCTGCATCATCTTTATCGATGAAATCGACGCGGTTGGGCGCCACCGCGGCGCCGGCTTGGGCGGCGGCAACGATGAACGTGAACAGACACTCAACCAATTGCTTGTCGAAATGGATGGGTTCGAGGCTAACGACGGCGTGATCATCATTGCCGCCACCAACCGGCCTGACGTGCTGGACCCGGCTTTGCTCCGTCCAGGCCGTTTCGATCGGCAGATCATCGTGCCTAACCCCGACATAAATGGGCGCGAGCAGATCCTCAAGGTGCATATGCGCAAGGTGCCGCTGGCTCCCGACGTCGACGCGCGCGTGATCGCGCGGGGCACGCCCGGTTTCTCCGGCGCGGACCTCGCCAACCTGGTCAACGAGGGTGCCCTTATGGCGGCCCGGCTGGGTAAGCGCTTCGTCACCATGCTGGATTTCGAGGCAGCCAAGGACAAGGTCATGATGGGCGCAGAACGGCGCTCGCTGGTCATGACCGAGGAAGAAAAACTTGCGACCGCCTATCATGAATCCGGGCATGCGCTGGTCAACCTCTTCATGCCGGGCGGCGATCCACTTCACAAGATCACCATAATTCCGCGCGGGCGTGCGCTCGGCGTCACCTGGGCCCTGCCTGAGCGCGACCGGCTCAGCATCACCAAGGAATATCTCGAGGCCAAGATTGCCATGTGCTTCGGCGGACGCGTGGCCGAACAATTGATCTATGGCCAGGAGCATCTCAATACCGGCGCGGCCAACGATATAAAGCAGGCCACGCAGATGGCACGCTCCATGGTCACGGAATATGGCATGAGCGATCGGCTCGGGCCGCTGCGCTACAGCGAAAACGAGGAAGAGGTGTTCCTCGGCCATTCGATCTCGCAACGGCGGCATCTGTCCGAAGCGACCGCGGCAATCATCGACGAGGAAGTCCGGCTTTTGATCGAAAAGGGGGAATCCAATGCGCGGCGTATCCTTTCCGAGCATATGGACGATCTGCATGTTCTCGCCAAGAGTCTGATGGAATATGAGACGTTGAGCGCGGACGAGGTCTCGGCCCTGCTGGCCGGCCAGCCGATCCGCCAGCGCCTGGCGGACCGCCCCGACCGGATCAAGCCACGCTCGCCCATCCCCTCGACCGCACCCAAACCCACGTTCGAGCCCAAGCCGCAAGCCGGCGGATAACGCGTGCCGTCTTTTGCCGGTCTTGCGGACCGCACCGCGCCCCTGATCATGGGGATCGTGAACATTACGCCCGATTCCTTTTCCGACGGCGGCTTATTTTTTTCTCAGGAAGCGGCAATTACCCAGGGCGAGCGTCTCCTCGCGGAGGGGGCTGATATTCTCGATATCGGCGGAGAATCCACTCGGCCCGGCGCGCCCCCGGTTAGCGAGGAAGAGGAAGCGCGCCGCATTTTACCGGCTATAGAAGCCCTGGCAAAACGGGGTGCATGCCTTTCGGTCGATACGCGTCATGCAGCCACCATGGCGCGTGCTCTTGATGCCGGCGCCCGGATCGTTAACGATGTGTCGGGCTTGCGTGGCGAAGGTGCCCTGGCACTGGTTGCGGCGCGGAACGTCCCCGTCGTCGTCATGCATATGCGCGGCGAACCCGCCACCATGCAGGACAATCCCACCTACGACGATGTTGTGGGTGACATCATCGGTTTCTTCGGGGAAAGGATCGCGGCCTGCCGCGAGGCCGGTATCCGCGCCGAGAATATTTGCCTCGATCCTGGCATCGGTTTTGGAAAATCGCTTACCCATAACCTTGCCTTGCTGCGCCATCTCGGCGATTTCGCCGCCCTGGGGTTTCCTGTGCTGCTCGGCGCCTCGCGCAAGAGCTTTCTCGCACACCTGGACCGGCCCGGGCCTGCCAGCGAACGGATAGGCGGTTCGATCGCGGCAGCGCTGCACGGCGCCGAAGCTGGAGTCGCCATACTCCGCGTTCATGACGTGGCGGCCACGCGCCAGGCTCTTACGCTCTGGCGCTCAATCCGTTAAATTCGCCACATGAGAAAAATATTCGGCACGGATGGCGTGCGCGGACGCATCAACCAAAAGCCGATGGACCCGACCTCCCTCCTGCATCTGGCGCTGGCGACGGCCCAGCAATTTCATCGGGGCAACCACCGTCACCGCGCCATTATCGGCAAGGATACCCGCCTGTCCGGCTACATGGTGGAAAACGCCTTGAGCGCGGGCCTGCTCGCGATGGGCATGGACGTCCTGTTGGTCGGACCGCTGCCCACGCCCGCGATCGCCATGCTGACGCGTTCGATGCGCGCCGATCTGGGAGTTATGATCTCGGCGTCCCACAATCCGTTTTTCGACAATGGCATCAAACTTTTTGGCCCAGATGGATACAAACTCTCCGATGCGCTCGAGGTGGAGATCGAGCAGCGGATGCGCGATATCGCCAACGGCGCGATGGGAGAGGGCGCTCAGCCCGGATCGATGGGGCGAGCCAAGCGGATCGACGACGCGGCCGGTCGCTATATCGAAGCCGTAAAATCCACCTTTGGCGGCGGCCGGCTCGACGGCATACGTGTCGTTGTCGACTGCGCCCATGGCGCGGCTTACAAGGTTGCGCCCACGGTCTTAACCGAGCTGGGCGCGGAGGTCGTGACCATCGGAACGACGCCAAATGGCATCAATATCAATGAAGGGTGCGGCGCCCTGGAACCCGCCGCTCTCGCCGCTTCCGTGTTGGAACATGGCGCACAGCTCGGCATTGCCCTCGACGGAGATGCCGACCGGGTACAGCTCATCGATGAAAAAGGAGCGTTGATCGATGGCGACCAAATCCTGGGCGTGATCGCGCGCCATTGGGCGGGCCAAGGCCGTCTCGCTGCGCCGGGAATCGTCGCAACCGTGATGAGCAATCTTGGCCTGGAGCGTTTCATGCAGGATGCCGGTATTCCTTTTCATCGCACGCCTGTGGGCGACCGTTATGTCGTCGAGGCGATGCGCCGGCTCGGCGCCTGCCTGGGTGGAGAGCAGTCCGGCCATATCATCTTGGGTGAATATGCAACGACGGGCGACGGGCTCATGGCAGCGCTCCAAGGCCTCGCCATTCTTCTCGAGAGCCAGGCTCCGGCCAGCCGGGCGCTTCGTGCATTTACGCCGTTGCCGCAGAAGATCCGCAACGTTCGCTATAGCGAGGAATCTCCGCTCGAAACGGAGCGGGTGCGGGAGGCCATCGCGAGCGCGGAGGCGAAGCTCGGGGGACGAGGCCGGCTGATCGTGCGCAAATCAGGGACCGAACCGTTGATCCGACTGATGGCCGAGAGCGACGATCCCCATCTTCTGGATGCCGTTTTGGAGGGCCTTGCCGCGACGATCGCGGCGTGATTCACGCCTGGCGTTGAGCGAGGCGTATTGCTTCCTCGGCCGCGCGTAGGATAGCGCGTGCCTTATGCTGACACTCGCGGTCCTCTTGCAGGGGATCGGAATCGGCGACAATTCCCGCGCCCGCCTGAACATGGACCTGACCGTCCTTAATCACCGCCGTGCGCAGGGCGATGCAAGTATCCATCGAGCCATCCGCCGAAAAGTAACCGACCGCTCCGCCATAAAGTCCCCGGCGATCCCGTTCCAGCTCATCGATAATTTCCATGGCGCGGATCTTAGGCGCGCCCGATACCGTGCCGGCGGGAAAGCCGGCGACCAGCGCATCGAGGGCGGCCAGTCCGGGCCGAAGCTTTCCGTCGATATTCGAAACGATGTGCATAACGTGGGAATAGTATTCGATCGCATTGCGCTCGGTGACCTTCACCGATCCCACCGCGGCCACGCGGCCAACATCATTGCGGCCGAGATCGAGGAGCATGAGATGCTCCGCCAACTCCTTTTCGTCATTGAGGAGAGCAGTGGCGTGGGCGCGGTCGGCCGCGCTATCTGCTCCCCGCGGACGTGTTCCGGCAATGGGGCGAATGGTCACAACATTCTCGCGCAGGCGTACCAGAATCTCTGGACTCGATCCGGTCACGGCGAAATCGCCGAAATCGAAGTAAAAAAGAAAGGGCGACGGATTCACGCGGCGCAACGCGCGGTAAAGGGCAAGCGGCGGCAGAGAAAAGGGGAAAGAGAAGCGTTGCGACAGCACGACCTGGAATATGTCTCCCGCGGCGATATATTCCTTCGCTTGTGCCACCATTGCCGCATAGTCGAGGCTATTGCTTTGCCAGGCTAGTGGCTCGGCCTGCGGTACATGTGTCGCCGGCGCGGCTGCGGGCGAAGGCCGGTTCAGCCGGTCAATCGTGGCGCCGATCCGCCGCAAGGCCGCGTCGTAGGCGGCCTGTGCCGTATTTGCGCCTTCTGGACGAACGCTGGTTGCGATAATCAGCGAGTCTTCGACATGATCGAATATGACCATGACGGTCGGGCGAATTAAAATGCCATCGGGTATGCCGATACGGTCTGGCTTGGCGTGGTCGAGCTTCTCCATCAGCCGGACATTTTCATATCCGAGATAGCCGAACAATCCCACGCAGAGCGGCGGAAGCCCGGCGGGAATATCCACGTGTAGTTCTTTCAACATGCGGGCTAGATGGTAGAGCGGAGATTCTGGGATCGGTACGAACGCGCCCTGACCGATCTTCATCCGAGCTTGACCGTCAACGCATTGCCAAATGAGATCGGGCGCGATCCCTATCGCGGAATAGCGACCGCGCGACCTACCCCCCTCGATCGATTCCAGGAGGAAATAGGGCTGATCCTGTTGGGCGAGCTTCAAAAGCGCCGAAACGGGCGTTTCCAGATCGGCCACCTGACGCGACCAGACCAGTTGCGCCTGTCCATTCCGATAACGTTCGGCGAAAAGCGCGAACGCGGGTTCGCACGCCATTATTGTGTGGTCGTCAATTGCTCGGCGATGTCCCGATGCATCGTCACCGGGATCTGCTTGCCGAGAGCCGCCGAGAATGCCTGACTGAGATCGACCCTGAGAGACTGCTGAAGCTGAGAAGCCAGTGCCTTCTGGTCTTCGGCCGTAGGCGCTGCGCTCAGGCTCTTGGTGGCAATAGCGATCACGGCGCCGTCATTCTCTTCGCTACTTACCGCTTGTCCCACCGGTGCGGCGAACAGCGCATGCGCGAGGGTGGGTGACACGCCCTGTTCGGGGGCGCCTTCGCTCTCGGTCACCGCGTCGATAGAGACAACATTGCCGCGGTACTTTGCAGCAAGTCCCGCAAGTTGCTCGGAGTTCGTGATCGTCATCGCGACTTTGCGCGCCTCTTCAATCGCTGCCTTTTTTTGCTGATCGAGTCGCCAATCCTCGCGAACCTTCTCCCTGACCTTATCCAAGGGTTGAGCTTGGGCGGGTGTGACGCCAGTGATGCCGATGAGAACGGAAGATCCATCGCTGAGCTGCTGAATCTGGGGCGCATCTCCTGCGTTCGCCTGTGCGATCAGCCCAACAATTTCAGGAGATAGGCCGACATCTTGTCCCTTGGCATCCTTGCCGCTTGCATCGATCCCCGCATAGGTCGTGACCGCGACGCCGGCTTTCTTGGCGGCGTCCGCGACCGAGATTCCACCGGCAAGATCGTCCTCGACACGGGTGATAACGCTGTTAAGCGCATCCCCAGCCTTGGAAAGAACGAGCTCATTGCGCAGGCTCTCCTTGACCTCTGCCAGGCTTTTAGTGTGCGCGGGCTCTACCGCGATCACATGTACGAGGTGATAGCCCAGCGAACTTTTCAGCGGCGGCGATACCTCGCCAGATTTAAGGGCGAAGACCTTATCGGCGATCTCCTGGGGCAGGGCGTTCTTAGTGGCCTTGTTGAGCGTGATCGGCTTGGTAGAGAGTTTTTCACGTACCGCGTCGGTGAAGCTCTTTCCCGCGGCGATCATGCCGGCCAATGCCGTCGCGCTTGCCTCGTCGGGAAGAATGATCTGCTCCAGATCGCGCCTTTCCTCATTCGTCAGTTCCGTGCGCCTACTTTCGTATTCCTGGGCAATCTCGCTCTCCGAAACGGAAATATCCTTGGTAAAGTCCGCCGGCCGGAAAACCGCCACTTGCGCTGCCCGCAGCGCCGGCGTTCGATAAGCCGCTTGGTGAGCCTCGTAATAGGTCTTGAGATCGGCGTCGCTCGGCGCGGGGACCGAAGCCATGGCGCTGGCCGGTATCTTCAGGAGCATCGCACTACGCTGGTCGTGGCCATAATGATAGGCATCGTCGACCATTTTGCGTGGCGCCGCGACCGGGGCCAGATAGGCGGTGAGCACCGTGCGCACGCGCGTATCCGCGCGGCGCGTTTCAATATAGCTTGCCTCATCGATATGGCTGTTCTGCAGGACGGCGGCATAGTGCGCACTGTCGAACTGCCCTTGTTCGTTACGGAAGGCGGGATCGGCCCGGATTTCCTTCGCGACCGTCTCATCGGGGATGGTAATGCCCAGCATCCCGGCATAGACCGTGAGCAGGCCCTTTGTCAGCGTTTCCTGGAGGAGCTGATCCAGACCGCCGAGCGCAATATATTGCTGCGTCGTGAACTGGGCGTGGGTGACTTGATTGATATATTCGACGCGCTGACGCAGGTCGCGCTGAAAAGCGGCCGGCTGATAGACAAAGCTGGAGCCCACTTTCAGGATCGGTGTTTGGCGACTGCCACTGCGGAAGATATCGCCAATGCCCCAGGCGGCGAAAGCGCCGATCAGGACGAGAAACAGGGCCTTGGTCAGCCAGGATGCGGTCTTGGTGCGGATGGCGCGTAGCATGATTCCCTCGAGGTCGCGCATCATAGGCACGCCTCTTGCCGCGGGCAAGGCCGGATGCAATAAAAAGGCATGGAAAAAATTATCATCGCTAATTGGAAGATGAACGGGTCGCGCGCGCTCATACAGGCCTTTGCCCAGGCCTTGCCGGGAGCATCCCTTTCCGCGCGGGTCGTGATCTGCCCGCCTTTTCCTTATATCGCCCCGCTTCGAGAGGCCATTCCCGCCATTGCCTGCGGCGCCCAGGATTGTGCCGCGGAAGAAAAAGGCGCCTTCACGGGTGATGTTGGTGCGAGCATGCTCAGCGAATTGGGGTGTCGCTATGTGATCCTCGGTCATTCGGAGCGGCGCGCGTACCACGGAGAAAGTGATGCGTTGATCCACAGGAAATCGCTCCAAGCCCTGCGCCACGGTCTTATTCCTGTGATTTGTGTCGGCGAGAGCCTCGCCGACAGGGAGGCGGCCCGGACGGTATCGGTAATTTCGGACCAGGTTGCGGCCTGCCTCCCGCGCGAGGGCGAGTTCATCGTCGCCTACGAACCCTTGTGGGCGATCGGTACGGGCCGGACGGCGACATCCGCGCAGATTGTCGAGACGCACACCCTCATCCACAGCCAGCTACGCCAAGAGATCGGCCGCGACCTCCCGGTTCTCTATGGCGGCTCCGTCAATGCTGGCAATGCCAAGGAAATTTTTCAATGTCCGGGCGTCAATGGCGTCCTGGTGGGAGGCGCGAGCCTGACACTCGAAGGGTTCCTGCCGATCCTTGCCAATGCCTGAACATCCATTGTCGTAGCGAAACGCTTATCGTTTGTCAGAGCTCGGGAAAGTGCGAAACAACATACTCGGACGCGGCATCCGTCAGATGTGCGTCATCAGCAGACGATGAGAAAGGATCCGATTGGGCCAAGCCGTTGCGCCGGCGGCGATCACCAACATAGTGCCCAGCACCGGAACAACCGCCGCCATGCCAGGAAAACCCTTCTCCGAGATATAAAAGAACCCATATCCCACAAGGAGCAGGCCAGCAACGGCGGCAAACCCCGGTATCCACGCTGTATCTCCAGCGAGACGCTCGCCCAGCATGCTCCTAATGGATGCCCAGGGCGTGACGCCTTTCACCATGACCCAGGCGAGCAGGCTCCCGCACATCAATTCCCAGAATCGGGTCAAAGGCGAGTAATAGGTAACGTGGGGATTTGTCCCTATGCTCATCAGGTTCCATGCAAAAGAGAGTATCCCGATAAGAAGAATCATGAGGAGGGGCGGCAAGCTCCTCTTATGTCCCACCCAAAGCAAGAAGGGCCAAAACAAATAAAATTGTTCTTCGATACCCAAGCTCCAAAGGTGCAGCAATGGCTTGGCCGTAGTGGTGAGGTCGAAATAGCTCACCCTATCCAAGAGCAGAACGATATTTGAAACGAAACCGGCTCCTGCCGCAATATTCCGGCCAAGCTGGCCGTAATCGTCGGTGAGCATGGTAAACCAGCCGAACAGATAGCAGGCGGCTAGCACTATAATGAGAACAGGAAAAAGCCGTTTAACGCGCCGAATGTAAAAAATGGCGGAAAGTGAAATCCCCATTAGCGAGGGCTTGCAAAATCAAGGTGGAAATCAAGAAGCCGGAAATAACAAAGAAGATATCGACCCCAATGAATCCTCCCGGCAGGAGGCTCGGAAAAGCATGAAAAGCGACGACTGAGAAGACAGCAATCGCCCGCAACCCGTCGATATCGGGGCGATAAGGCAGGTGTGAGGCGCTAGATGAGGAGTAAAGAGGTAACTGAAAATGGGTCATAGGAAACGGAGGTGCCACAAGCTAACAATAAATATGGCACGGTCAAGATTGGCTTCGAAATGTCGCAAGCTCCACCAACGACTAGCAAGCGTGTCCTATGCACAGAGATCAGGTGCCGTCCTCGGGCCGATCCTTGTTAGGTTGAAACCAGCTCGACACCATTAATTCGTAATTGGCTGGCTCGTAATGGGATGTCAGTAGTGGCGCAAGAGTGCCCGAAGCCTTCCCTGGATCTTGACTCGGTCCGGCCCGAAAATGCGAGTTTTATAAGCCGGATTGGCCGGCTCCAGCGCAATCGAAGCGCCTTTCTTGCGTAAACGCTTCAATGTCACTTCATTGTCATCGATCAGCGCCACGACGATGGTGCCGGAATCGGCATCCTCGCAGCGTTCAATGACGATCATATCGCCGTCCTGAATCCCCGCCTCGATCATGGAGTCGCCGTCCACCGTCAAAGCATAATGCTCGCCCCGGCCTAGCAGGCTCGCCGGAACATCGATGCTCGAAGAATGGTCGCGCAAAGCCTCGATCGGCACGCCTGCGGCGATCTTGCCGTAAAGCGGAAGCTGCACCGCCTGAACACGGTCCGCCACCTGGGCGCCGGGAATGCTCGGCGCGAAATCGCCTTTGATGACATGGGGGACAAAGGGACCCCGGCGAACCTCGGCCGATGGCATGTGACGGGTTATGCCGCTCGGCAAGGAATCGACGATGGATTCCTGGGCGCGATCATCGCTTAGACGGGCGATCTCGAGTGCGCGGGCACGGTGCGGTAGGCGACGGATGAAACCGCGCTCTTCCAGACCGATGATGAGGCGATGGACTCCCGATTTGGACTTGAGCCCCAGAGCTTCCTTCATCTCATCGAAAGAAGGCGCTACGCCGTCGGCCAATAGTCGGTCGTGAATAAATTGCAATAAATGCCGTTGCTTACGTGTTAACATCCTGATCCTCCCCGAGATTGCTTTACTGGAACAAAGCCAAAACACCTCAATTGTTTTATGTTTGTTCCGGAAAAAAATCAAGTGGTGTACGCAGCTCCTCAAACTCCTGGCGGAAAAGCAAGGATCTCCAAGGGTTCTCCGCGCCGCGCCGGTGGTGCGTGGGGCGGGCGAATCGCCAGGCAGTCGGCTTGGGCGAGGAGAGAGAGAATGGAACTGTCCTGTTTTGGCGAAGGCATGACCCATTCTCCGTCGGCGTCATGATCGATTCTGGCACGAAGATAGTCTTGTCGTTCGTCATTGCCGGCTAGATCGATGCCCAGGCGTGCGCGGCGCGGCGCGATACGTTCGGGAAGACCGAGCATCTGGTCGATCATCGGAGCGATTAGGACCAAGGCGAGCACGATGACCGAGACCGGATTGCCGGGCAATCCCATCACGGGGATGTGCTTCCACCGTCCGAAGAGCAGCGGCTTGCCCGGACGCATGGCTATTTTCCAGAAATCGAGCGACATGCCGAGGGAGGTAAGGACGGATTGGATCAGGTCATGTTCGCCCACCGACGCGCCGCCGATAGTAACCAGCAGATCCGCCTGGCCCACCGCGGCGAACTTCTCAACGAGAGCCGCCGCGTTATCACGCGCAATGCCGAGGCAGATCGGATCGGCACCCAGCCGTTCGAGCAGCGCCCCAAGCGCGAAGCTGTTGCTGTTGACAATCTGGCTAGGACCTGGAATCTGGCCGGGCTGCACCAGCTCATCGCCGGTCGCGAGAATAAGAATGCGCGGCCGTCGCCGCACGGGAATCTTGCTTCGGTTCATCGCCGCGGCGAGCCCGATATCGCGCGCGGTTAGGATGCGACCCACTGAGAGAAGCGTATCGCCGTTGGCGAAATCCAACCCCCGCGGGCGGATGAATTGGCCCGATACCGCTCTGCCTTTTTCAACCACGACATAATCGCCGTCGCGCCGGCAATTTTCTTGAATCACGACGCAATCGGACCCCTCCGGCACTGGCGCCCCGGTAAAAATCCGAGCGGCTTCTCCGGGCGCGAGGATTTCGGTGGCAAGCTGCCCCGCGGCGACACTAACAGCTACTCGCAGCCTTACGGGTAGCGTGCCGATATCGGCGGTCCGCACCGCATAACCATCCATGGCCGATACGGATCGGGGCGGTTGGTCGCTCGTGGCGGAAAGCGGGGCGCCGAGAACGCGGCCAGCGGCCTGGTCGAGCGGCACATATTCGCGGCCGACTGGCGCGGCGCTTTCGAGGACACGCCGCTTGGCTTCGGCAACCGGCAACATTATTCGGCCTCGAACAGGCCCGACTTGCCGCCGCTTTTATAGGTGAGGCGGACTGCCTCGATACGCATGGTCTTGTCTACCGACTTGACCATGTCATAGAGCGTAAGGGCGGCAACCGTTACCGCGGTCAGCGCTTCCATCTCTATGCCAGTTCGCGCGGTGACCGAGCATTGCGCTTCGATATCGACGTATGTTTTCCCCACGGTGAAATCGACCGTCACCGCATCGAGCGCCAGGGGGTGGCAGAGAGGGATGAGGTCTCCCGTCTTTTTCGCTCCCATGATGCCGGCGATACGCGCCGCCGCGAGCACGTCTCCTTTGCGGTGCGCCCCACTTGCGATCATGGCCGCGGTATCTTCCTGCATGGTGATCCGTCCGCGCGCGCGCGCGCATCGCGCCGTCTCTGGCTTGGCACCGACATCGACCATGCGCGCCTGTCCACTCTCGTCGAGATGGCTCAGCTTTTTCATGCGGACGCGCCCAGGAGCCGCCGTGTCGCCAGCCCGACATCCTGCGCCTTCATGAGGCTCTCACCCACCAGGAACGCGCGCGCGCCCTTGCGTTTCAAGGCGAGAATCTCTTCATGGGTGGAGAAGCCGCTCTCCGCTATGCCGATCCGGTCGGCGGGCAGCCGTCCGAGTAGGCGCTCGGAAGTGGAAAGATCGACTTCCAGCGTCTTGAGATTGCGGTTATTTACGCCGATGAGGGGGCTGCGCATCGCCAGGGCGCGCTCCAGCTCCGCTTCGTCATGGGTCTCGATCAGCACATCCATGCCGAGATCCTGTGCGCGCTCCTCCAATTCATGCGCCTCTTCCTGGGAAAGGGCCGCGAGAATGAGCAGGATGCAATCGGCACCCAGCGCGCGCGACTCATAGACCTGATAGGGATCGATCATGAAATCCTTGCGCAGTACCGGAAGGGTCGTCGCCGCGCGGGCCTGGCGCAGATATTCGTCGCGGCCCTGGAAAAATGGCTCGTCGGTAAGGATGGACAGGCAAGCGGCTCCGCTCTCGGCATAGAGCGCCGCGAGCCGGGCAGGGTCGAAATCGGCCCGGATCAGGCCGCGGGAAGGACTTGCCTTCTTGATCTCGGCGATCAGCGCCACGCCATGGTGTCCTCGCAGTGCAGCGGCGAACCCGCGCGGTGCATCTGCGCGCGCTTGCGCCTGCCTTTTGATTTCGGCGGGCGGTGCTATGGTCTTGCGCGCCTCGATATGGGTGCGCTTCTCGGCCAGGATGCGCGCGAGCGTGTCAACCATTGGTGATCTTGACGAGCGCGTCGAGCCGCGCGCGCGCGGCGCCCGAATCGATGGCCTGGGCGGCAAGCGACGCACCGCCTTCCAGCGAGGATGCGTGCCCCGCGATGGCCAGTGCCGCGGCGGCGTTCATCAACACAATATCGCGATAGGGGGATTTCTCTCCAGCGAGCAGGCGGCGCAGCGCATCGGCATTATGGTCCGGCCCGTCTCCCTTGATCGCCGCGAGCGGGGCAGGCGACAAGCCGAAATCCTTGGGGGAAACCGTGAAGCGGCGGAGACGGCCATGGTCGAGCTCGATAATTTCGCTGGTTCCGGTGACCGTGATCTCATCCAGCCCGTCCTCGCCATGGACCAGCCAGGCGCGTTCCGCACCTAGCTGGGCGAGCGTCTTGGCGAGGGGTTCCAGCCATTGCCGGTCGAACACGCCAATGAGCTGGCGTTTCACCTGGGCGGGGTTGGACAGCGGACCCATGACATTGAAGATCGTTCGCGTTCCCAGCTCCGCCCGGCTGGTCCCAACATGGCGCATTGCGCTATGGTGCCGCTGCGCCCACAGAAATGCCGTGCCGATTTCGGCCAAGGCTCGTTCCATGATGGGGTAGTCTGCCTCGATATTGACGCCCAGCGCGGTCAGCACATCCGCGGCGCCGCTTTTCGAGGAGGCGGCCTTATTGCCGTGCTTGGCCACCGGCACTCCGCACGCGGCACAAATGAAGGCAACCGCGGTAGAGACATTAAGTGACCCCATACCATCGCCGCCGGTGCCGCATACATCGATAGCGTTATCCGGCGCATCAATCACGCGCATTTTTGCGCGCATGGCGCGAACGGCACCGGTCACTTCTTCGATCGTCTCCCCCCTGAGGCGCAGCGCCATGAGGATCGCTCCAACCTGCGCCTGGGTGGCGCCGCCTTCCATCATGGCCGTGAATGCGGCCTCACTCTCCTGCTCGGAAAGGGTGTCGCCGCGCGCCAGACGAGCGATGATTGGTTTAAGCGACGACATTATGTCCGGTCAGGGCAAGGAAATTGCCGAGCAGGCGATGGCCATGTTCGGTTGCAATGCTCTCGGGGTGGAATTGCACGCCGTAGATCGCATGACGCGCATGCGCCATGCCCATGATATGGCCGTCCTCGGTCCGGGCGGTCACCGAAAGTTCTGACGGGAGCGAATCAGGTTCCACCACCAGGGAGTGATATCGTGTCGCGGTAAAGCCTTGCGGGATATCGGCGAAAATACCGCGCTGATTATGATGGATCGGTGAGGTCTTGCCGTGCATCGGATGGGCGCGGACGATCTTGCCGCCGAAGGCCTGGCCAATGGCCTGCAAGCCGAGACACACGCCGAACACCGGGACATTGCCGGCTGCCTTCCGAATGAGATCGAGGCAAATGCCGGCTCGACTGGGATCGCAGGGACCCGGCGACAGAACGATGCCGCGCGGCTTCTTACGCAAAACCTCATCCACCGTGATTCGGTCATTGCGATGGACTTCCATTTCGGCGCCGAGCTCGCAGAAATAGTGATAGAGGTTATACGTGAAACTGTCGTAATTATCGATCAGGATGAACATGGTTGCCGCGCTATCTCCGCCGCATCATAGCGACAATCCGCGACGGGGCAAGATAGGCTTGTGCCGGCATTAACCGGCTCGGCAGGAACAAGGCCCGGCGGTGGCCGGCGCGGCAGGGATTATACGTGCGCTTGCTAATATCCATATCACTGGATTTTGCTTGGATTGATTGTAATAAGAGAGACATGGCCTCGTCGATACACCCTGCCACATGTCCCCATGATTGCCCCAGCGCATGCGCCCTCGAGGTGGAAGTCCTGCCGTCGGGGCATATCGGCCGGGTCCATGGCTCCTCCCGAAACCCGTATACGGCGGGGGTCATCTGCGCTAAGGTGGCACGCTATGCCGAGCGGCAGCATCATCCTTCCAGGCTTAGCCAACCCTTGCGCCGCCTTGGCAAAAAAGGCGATGGCCGCTTTGCGCCGATAAGCTGGGAAGAAGCGCTCGATGAAATAGCCACTGCTTTTGAGGCCGCAGAAAAAACGCACGGTCCCGCGAGCATCTGGCCCTACTACTATGCCGGAACGATGGGCCTGGTTCAACGCGACGGGATCAACCGTCTGCGCCATGAAAAAAAATACTCCCGGCAAAAGAGTACGATCTGCAGTGCGCTCGCCGATGCGGGATGGCGCGCGGGCGTAGGGGCGATCCGGGGAACCGATAGTAAGGAAATAGCCGATGCCGATGTGATTGTCGTCTGGGGTACCAATGCGGTGGCCACCCAAGTCAACCTCATGACGCATATTGCGCATGCCCGCAAGTCGCGAGGCGCTCGCCTGATCGTGGTCGATCCTTATCGGAATGCCACGGCCGCCCAGGCCGACATGCATTTGATGGTCCGTCCTGGCTGCGACGCCGCTCTGGTAGCTGCGACCATGCATGTCTTGTTTGCCGAAGGCTTCGCCGATTGGGAATATCTGCGCCGCTATACTGATTGTCCCGACGCGCTTGCCGAGCACGTCCAGACCCGGACTCCGGAATGGGCCGAAACAATTACGGGCATTCCCGCCATCGATATAAGGACTTTCGCGCGACTCTACGGATCCCATCCGCGTTCCTTTATCCGGATCGGCTATGGGATGAGCCGTTCACGCAATGGTGCGGCCAACGTTCATGCGGTCAGTTGTCTTCCGGCCATCACCGGCGCCTGGAAACATCGTGGTGGAGGCGCGCTCTATGTTCAGTCGGATATGTTCGTCCTCGACCGAAGCATGATCGATGGAAGCGATCTTCTCGACGGTTCGGTGCGCAGCCTGGATATGTCACGGATCGGGCCGGTCCTTCTCAACGAAGATGCGGAGGTTCGCAAGGGTCCGCCGGTCACGGCCATGCTGATTCAGAATACGAATCCCGCCGCGGTGGCACCGGAAACCACCAAGGTATTAGCCGGCCTGGCGCGGGAAGATCTTTTCCTCGCCGTTCACGAGCAGTTCTTGACGGAAACCGCACGCTTTGCCGATATCGTTCTGCCGGCGACCACCTTCCTCGAACATGACGATGTCTATAAGGCCGGGTCTCATTCCACCATACAGATCAGCAGGCGGGTCATCGATCCCTACGCGCAGGCGCGCCCCAATCATCACGTCATTTGCGAGCTCGCGCGCCGCCTCGGCTGTTCGCATCCGGGTTTCGCCATGAGCGAATGGGCCCTGATCGAAGACATGCTGGCTCGCTCGGGCTTGCCGGATGCCGAGACGGTTTTTCAACGAGGCGGGTACGATGTCGCGCCGGATTTCGAGACGGCGCATTTTCTGAAAGGTTTCCCTCAGCCGGATGGTAAGTTCCGCTTTCGGCCAGACTGGCACGCATTGGGCCACGGTGACGGATACCTTCCGGCACTGCCGGATTTCTGCCCCGTCATGGATGCGGCGAATCCGGCGCGGCCTTTTCGCTTAGTGACGGCGCCAGCGCGCAACTTTCTCAACTCGACTTTCACCGAGACGCCGACCTCGCGACAAAAGGAGGGAAGGCCGGAACTGCTTATACACTCCCAGGATGCCGCCGAGCTGGATATCGAGGATGGCGACGTGGCGCGAGTGGGCAACGACCGCGCTTCCATTCGCCTCCATTGCCGATACTTCTCCGGCCTCCAGCGCGGCGTAGTGGTCATAGAAAGCGTCTGGCCCAACCATTGTTTTTTGGATGGGGTAGGGGTAAATGCCTTGACGAGCGCGGAGCCGGGCTTGCCCGGCGGCGGTGCGGTATTTCACGATACGTCGGTTTGGATCGAAACAGCGGGGAAGGCATGAAGCAGGTACGCAAGGCGGTTTTTCCGGTGGCTGGATTAGGCACGCGGTTTCTGCCCGCCACCAAGGTCATGCCCAAGGAGATGCTGCCCGTCGTGGACAAGCCACTCATCCAATATGCTGTGGAAGAAGCGCGCTCGGCCGGAATCGAGCAGTTCATCTTTGTCATCAGCAAGGGCAAGTCGCTGCTTGAAGACCATTTCGACCTGTCGCCGGAATTGATGCAGACGCTGGCTGCCCGGAATAAGCAGGCCGAGATCGAAATAGCCAAGGCAACGACGCTGCGCCCCGGCCAGCTCGCCACCGTTCGCCAGCCGGAGCCCAAGGGCCTCGGGCATGCGATCTGGTGCGCGCGGGAATTGGTGGGGGATGAGCCTTTTGCGATCCTGCTGCCCGATGACCTGGTCGATGCCCGGATACCCTGTCTCAAGCAGATGATGGATGTTTACGAAGAAAAAGGGGGCTCGATCGTCGCCGTCCAGGATGTACCGCGTGAACAGACCAGCCGCTATGGAATCCTGAAGACGGGACGCGAGAATGGGCCTCTCGTCGAGGTCGATGGGTTAATCGAGAAGCCGCGCCCGGAAGAAGCGCCGTCGACTCTGAGTATTATCGGACGCTACATTCTTCAGCCCGAGATATTTCGCCACCTGGATAAGCAGCAGCCGGGCGCGGGCGGAGAAATCCAGATTACCGACGCGATGATCCCGATGACGGGCGCGGGGCAGTTCCATGGCTACCGTTTCACAGGGACACGTTATGATTGTGGCGATAAAATCGGCTTCCTGGAGGCGACCCTGGCGCTCGCCGCGAAACACCCGCGCCTCGGAGATCAAGCGCGCGGTGTCATTCGAAAAGCGGCGTTGGGCGCCTAGCGCATGAGGATCACCATGATCGGCGCAGGATATGTCGGGCTCGTCTCGGCTGCCTGCTTCTCGGAGTTCGGCTATGACGTCAGCTGCGTCGACAGGGATGCGGAACGCATCGACAAGCTCCAGAATGGCGTCATTCCGATCTATGAGCCGGGCCTCGATCAGCTCGTAAAGCAGAATGCCAAGGCCGGCCGCCTGAAATTTACAACCGGCATGGCCGGCCCCGTGCGCGATTCGGCGGCAGTCTTCATCGCCGTGGGCACGCCCACCCGGCGCGGTAATGGAATAGCCGATACTTCCTTCGTCATGGCCGCAGCCGAGGAAATGGCGCCCGAGTTGCGCCAGGGGACCATGGTGATCTTGAAATCGACGGTTCCGGTCGGCACGGCGCGCCAAGTGAAGCAGGCGCTTAGCCGAACCGCGAAGGAGATCCATATCGTTTCCAACCCGGAATTCCTCCGCGAAGGTTCCGCCATCGAGGATTTCATGCAGCCGGACCGAGTAGTAATCGGGACGGAGAATGACAAGGCCGCCAAGTTCATGCGTCGGCTATATCGGCCCTTGGTCCTATCTTCGATGTCGTTCCTTTTTACCAGCCTGGAAAGCGCCGAACTGGTAAAATACGCCACCAATGCCTTTCTGGCCATGAAGGTCACCTTCATCAACCAGATGGCCGATCTGTGTGAAAAGACCGGCGCTGATATTGGCGATATCGCCAAGGGGCTCGGGCTGGATAAACGCATCGGCCCTCGATTCCTTCAGCCAGGCCCCGGTTTTGGTGGTTCCTGTTTTCCCAAGGATATCCGGGCGCTTGACGCCATCGCCGAACATTATCAGGTCCGTCTCGATCTTGTCGCGGCTACGATCTCCGCCAATGAATCCCGCAAGAAGAGCATAGCCGACCGCGTCATGGCTGCGCTGGGTACTCTCGCCGGCAAGAGGCTTGCCGTCCTGGGCTTAACCTATAAGCCTAACACCGACGACATGCGCGAAGCGCCAAGTCTGACCGTCATCCCCGCCTTGCAGAAGGCCGGCGCCGAAATCGTGGCCTTCGATCCCGCCGGCATGGCGGAGGCAAAGAAGCTTCTCCCCGGCGTCACCTTCTGCCGCTCGAGCGAGGAGGCGGTGACCGGCGCCGATGCGCTCATTGTCTTGACCGAATGGAATGTCTTCCGCGCCCTGGATTTTTCACGGCTGAAGAACCGCATGCGGGGCGCAGATATCTTTGATTTTCGGAATATTTACCGTCCGCACGACGTCCAGGCCGCAGGTTTCCGCTATTTCGGGCTGGGTTCCCGCCAGTAATTATCGCTAAGCCCTTGAATATACATAATGCGTGGGTATAGTATAAGAATAGATATGGCGATAGCAGCAAGCGAGGAAAACCATGGCGCGCGTAACCGTTGAAGATTGTGTCGATAAGATCCCGAACCGTTTCGATTTGGTGATGGTTGCTGCCCAGCGCGCCCGCGAGCTTTCGGCAGGAGCGCAGCTGACGATCGAGAAGGATAACGATAAGAATCCAGTCATCGCGCTTCGGGAAATCGCAGCGGAGAAGCTTGACCTCGATCGCCTGACGAACAACCTTATCACGGGCTTGCAGCGCCATGTCGTGAGCGACGAGCCCGAGGAAGAAGGCGAGGGATTCGGCGCGGCGGGCGGCGATCTTCTGGCGGAGATGACGGCTGCCCAGCAGCGCGCCAGCATGGTCACTGAGGAAGGCGCGGAAGAGGAGGGCGAGGCCGCCCCCGACGCCATGGAAGACATGGATGGCTCTTTCGACGATATCGCGCCCGAGGATGAGACGCCCTGATGATGCGCGCTCGATGGTCCAGGAATGATCCGGCAAGTTGAACTCATCGAGCGCATCAAAGCCTACGATCCGGCTGCGGACGAGGATCTTCTTAATCGGGCCTATGTGTTTTCCATGAAGGCGCACGGCGCGCAGTCTCGCGCGTCCGGTGACCCTTACTTTCTGCATCCCCTATGCGTGGCGGAACTGCTCACTCGCCTCAAGCTCGATTCCGCGTCGATTGTAACCGGCTTGCTCCATGATACGGTCGAAGATACCGATGTAACCTTGGAGGAAATCCGTAAGACCTTTGGAGAGGAAATCGCCTCCCTGGTAGACGGCGTGACGAAATTATCGCGCATCGAGCTCCAGTCCGACAATACCAAGCATGCCGAAAATTTCCGCAAGCTGGTCCTGGCGATGTCCAACGACATCAGGGTGCTATTGGTGAAGCTCGGCGACCGGCTGCACAATATGCAGACCCTGCATTTCATCAAGGATCCCGAGAAGCGCCGCCGTATCGCCGCCGAGACGATGGAAATCTACGCGCCGCTCGCCGAGCGGATGGGCATCCACGAGATCAAGGACGAGCTCGAGAATCTGGCTTTCGCCGAACTCTATTCGGATGCGCATATATCGATCCAGCAGCGGTTGCTGCACCTGCGCGAACAGGGCAGCAGCATGTGTCAGGAAGTCGTGACGCAACTCCACAAGGCCATGCACGAGGGTGGCGTGGACGCCGAAGTTTCCGGCCGGGAAAAAACCATCTTCTCCATCTGGCGCAAGATGCAGAAGAAGCGCATGGAATTCGAACAGCTCGCCGATATCATGGCGTTTCGGATCATCGTCGATACGGTCCCGCAATGCTATCAGGCGCTGGGCCTGCTTCACTCGAAATTTCAAACCATTCCTGGTCGCTTCAAGGATTACATCAGCACGCCGAAGCCGAACGGATATCGCTCCATCCATACCGGCTTGATCGGTCCTATGCAGACGCGCATTGAGGTACAGATCCGTACCCACGACATGCATGAAATCGCCGAGCGCGGCGTGGCGGCGCACTGGCAATACAAGCAAAGTCTGGGCAAGGTCGATGGGCGGCAATATCGTTGGTTGCGCGAGCTTCTCGATATTCTCGATCACGCCTCGAGCCCCGAGGAATTCCTGGAACATACCAAGCTGGAAATGTTCCAAGACCAGGTGTTCTGCTTTACCCCTAAGGGCGACCTCATTGCCCTGCCGCGAGGGGCGACGCCTGTCGATTTTGCCTATGCCGTCCATACGGCGGTGGGCGACAAATGCGTGGGGGCCAAGATCAACGGCCGGATCATGCCGCTGCGTACCCAGCTCCAGAACGGCGATCAGGTCGATATCGTTACTTCGCGCGCCCAGACGCCCAGCCCCACCTGGGAACGCTTCGTGGTTACCGGCAAGGCGCGAGCCTGTATCCGTCGCTTCGTACGCGTCCAGCAGCGCCAGCAATACGTCCAGCTCGGCCGGGCCATGCTCGAGAAGGATTTTCAAGCGCACGGCTTTGAGTATAGCGAGAAGGCCTTCGATACCGTTCTCAAGAAATTCAAGGCGGAAAGCGCCGAGGATATTGCAGCTCAGGTTGGCGAGGGCCTGTTGGGCGTACGCGAGGTCATCCATGCGATTTTTCCGACCGTGCGCGCCATCGAGGAAGGCAAGGTGCTGCCCCTCGACCGCCGTCGCCGCAAGAGCCAGAAGAGCAAGTTCGCGATACCCATCCGCGGCCTGATTCCTGGCATGGCGATCAATTTCGCTGGCTGCTGCCACCCCTTGCCTGGCGACCGGATTGTCGGCATCGTCACTACCGGCAAGGGAGTCACGATCCACACGATCGACTGTGACACGCTGGAAAGTTTTGCGGAGACGCCGGAGCGGTGGCTCGATCTCGCCTGGGATGTCGATTCTTCCGCCGACCATCTGCATGTCGGGCGGCTCGAAGTGGTGATCAATAACCGACTGGGAGCACTCGGCAACCTCACGACCGTCATCGGCAAGAGCGCAGGCAATATCCTCAATCTCAAGATCGTCAATCGCTCGGCGGATTTCTTTGAAATCCTTATCGACGTCGAAGTTCAGGACGTGAAGCATCTCTCCAACATTGTCGCGGCTCTGCGGGCCACTCCAACCATAACTTCGGCGGAACGGGCACACGGTTGATGGCGCGGGGATTGCGGCTGGGCGTGAATGTCGATCATGTCGCGACGGTGCGCAATGCGCGCGGCGGCGGCCATCCCGATCCTGTCGACGCTGCCAAGCTTGCCGCCCATGCCGGGGCCGAGGGGATAACCGCGCACCTCAGAGAGGACCGGCGGCATATTCGGGATGAAGATATCGCGCGGTTGATGAGCGAGATCAGCCTGCCTCTCAATCTTGAAATGGCGGCAGTGCCGGAAATGCTGGCGATTGCCTTGCGCCATCGTCCGCATGCGGTATGTCTCGTGCCAGAGCGGCGCGAAGAGCGCACGACCGAAGGAGGTCTCGATGCCCATGGCCTTCGCGCTCAACTCAAACCCTATATAGCGCAGCTCGGCGAATCTGGCATTCGCGTCTCTCTCTTCGTAGCGCCCGATCTGCGCCAGCTCGACGCCGCGCACGAGCTGGGCGCGCCGGTGGTCGAGCTGCATACCGGCACCTATGCCGAGGCCGATCAGGACGAGGCGCCCCAGGAATTGCAGAGGCTGCACGCCGCGGCGTCCTATGCCGATGCGCTTGGTCTGGAGTGCCATGCCGGTCACGGTTTAAATTATGTCAATGTCCGGCCGGTGGCAGCGATCCCCACCATCGTCGAGTTGAATATCGGGCACTTCCTGATTAGCGAAGCGATCTTTATCGGTCTAGAAAAGAGCATCCAGCGTATGCGCGCGGCGATACAAGAAGGGCGCGGCATATGATCTCTTATGAAGATTTTACCCGTGCCGATATCAGAGTAGGCACAATCGTTGCGGCGGAGCAGTTGGCCAATGCCCGGCATCCGGCCCTGACCCTGCGCATCGATTTCGGTGCCGAGATCGGCCAGCGCCAAAGCTCGGCCCAGATAACCCGTCACTATCGGCCGGAGGACCTGCCCGGTCGCCAGGTCGTGGCGGTCGTCAATTTTCCTCCCAAGCAGATTGGCCGTTTCCTATCGGAAGTCCTGGTTCTAGGCCTTCCCGACACCGAAGGCGAGGTGGTGCTGATTCAACCCGACAAGCCGGTCCCTAATGGCGGGCGCGTATTCTAATGACCAACGCCGCTCTTTATTTCGTTGCGCCGGAATATGATACCGCCCGCAAGGACCTAAAAGGCCGGCATGCCGCGACCGAGGGTTTCTTCAAAGGTTTTGTCGAGCATGCCGTCGTCGATCGTTTTTTCTGCTTTACCCGCGATAAGGATCAGGCGCGCGTTTTTAAAGAGCGTGTCCGCAAATGGGGCAGGAGCGAGCCGATCCATTTCCTGCCGATGAGCCATCCGCCGGCCCTGCGTGAGGCCGGCTGTCTCTTTTTCCCGATGCCGGTCATGGAGCCCGACGCATGGCGGAGACGGCCAAGTGGCGAGCATTCTTATTCGTTTTGCGGGGTGACCCATACCACGGCCAGTCATGCGGTCATGTCGGCTTTTGCCGATCTGCCCATTTTGCCGGTGCATGAATGGGACGCGATCATCTGCCCCTCGCAGTCGGTGCGCAAGAGCGCCGAGCTTCTGATCGAAGCGAGGCTCGAATTCCTGCAGAGTCGAATGGGCGGGCATCGACCGCCTCTGCCGCAATTGCCGGTCATCCCGCTCGGGGTGGATTGTCGCGCCACGCAATTCCGCGAAGATGCCCGGCGCACCTGGCGTCAAAAGCTCGGCATCGCGCCTGAGGACATCGTCCTGCTTTTCGTGGGCCGGCTCAGTTTTCATGGCAAGGCGCATCCGCTTCCCATGTATCGCGCGGCCGAGCTCGCCCAGGCGAAGACCGGCGCGCGCCTGCATCTCATCCAGGCGGGCTGGTTCGGGAACCAGGCGATCGAAAAAGCCTTCCGTGACGGATTGCAGGAGTTTTGTCCCTCTATCTCGGCTCATTTCGTGGATGGCACCGATCCGCAGATCCGCCAAGAAATATGGTCCGCTGCCGATATTTTCATGTCTTTATCCGACAATATCCAGGAGACGTTCGGTCTGACCCCGATCGAAGCCATGGCCGCAAGTTTACCCATCATCGCCACCGATTGGGACGGCTATAGGGAAAGCATCACGCATGGCGAGCAGGGTTTCCTGGTCCCGACTCTCATGCCGCCCGCCCCCTACGGCGAGGATCTGGCCGCAGCCTACGCAGCGGATTCCATTTCCTACGATCATTACATTGGCTATTCATGCCAGTTCGTCGCGGTCGATATCCCCGCCACGCGGGATGCACTCGTCACTCTGATCGAAAAACCCGAATTGCGTCGTGCGATGGGAGAAGCCGGCTGCATTCGCGCAAGCGCCTACGATTGGTCGGTGATTATTCCGGCCTATCAGGAATTATGGGCCGAGCTCGCGGCTCGGCGTGGTGCGGCAGTAATAGCGGAGCGGCCCAATACCTATCGACCGATTCAGCCGTCGCGGCCCGATCCGTTTCATATGTTCGGCCACTACCCCACCCAGCTGGTTCTCCCTGACACCATTTTTGCCCTCGAAAGCGACTCTCCTGATCTCGACAAGATGACAGCAAGCGCGCTGGTTTCCTATGGGGGCAGGGCGCAGCCGGACCGCGGGATAATAAATCTTTTGCTCGAGCGCTTGGCGCGGGGCCCGGCCGCGGCGCAAATGCTCGTGGATCAGTTGCGCGTAGAGCAGCAAGCCGCAGGATATCGCGCGCTCGCCTGGCTCGCGAAACTCGGCATTCTGCGGTGGGAAAGACCCTTTTAAGAGATAGATTGCCGAGACGGTGAGATCGGGGCGGCTAATAACGCAGGGAGCCGCTCGAGCGATTCGATGATCGGCACATGGGCAAGCTGATATTCGATAATCGGGCTTTTGTGCCGCTTCAGGTGCAGGACGGAAAGTCCTGCCGCGTCGGCGCCTGCGCAATCCCAGCCATTGGCGGATACGAAGACGATCTCATGAGGCGCCAACCTGAAGCGCTCGCTGGCGAGGCGATATACACTAGGATGGGGCTTATATGCCCGCACTTCATCTACTGACAGGATTATATCGAAAAGACCGTGGATCTTGGCGTAACGCAGACCTTCCTCGAGCATCCCGTATGACCCGTTGGTAAGCACGCCCAGAGGAATGCGCTGCTGACGCAACACGGATAAAATAGGGACCGCGTCGGGAAAAGGATCGAGGCGGAAATAATTGCTGAACAGTTCGTCGCGCAGGGCAGTGTTGCGGATGCCGAAAGCATCGAGAGTATAGTTCAGAGCGTCATAGGCCAGAGCGGCGAAATCGCGATACTTGCAGTAGATGGTTTCGACCCAGGAATATTCGAGTTGTTTCTGCCTCCATAACGCGATGAAGAGCGAAGCCGTTTCGCCGAAGGCCTTTTCCGCAGATTTCTGGAGACGTTGGATATCCAGCAATGTCCCATAAGCATCAAAGATACATGCTCTAGGGACGGCATATTTTTCCTCTATCACGTCGCCCTCTTGCGTAATTCTTAACGAATTAGCCCTCTTGCGTAATTCTTAACGAATTATTAAGAAATCAGCAAGAACTAAGGACGGACAGCGCCGCAAACTATCTTGCTTAAAATGGTTAGATCACGCAGCGATATCTACGAAGTGGATTTTTTACGCTTTTAAGAGAAGCGCGGCCTCGAGCGCGGCGTAGGTAAAAACAGCGTCAGCCCCCGCCCGACGAAAAGCCAGCAGCGATTCAAGCAGGCACGCATCATATTCGATGAATTGCTGAGAGGCGGCGGCCTTGAGCATGGCATACTCGCCGCTCACTTGATAAGTGAAGATCGGCAAGTGACAGGCCTGCTTCACGCGATAAATGATATCGAGATAGGGAAGACCCGGCTTGACCAGAAGAATATCGGCGCCTTCTTCGATATCGAGCAGGCTTTCGCGAATGGCCTCGGTTCCATTGCGAAAATCCATTTGATAGGTCCGCTTGCTGGCCTTGCCGATCGAGCGCGCCGAACCGACCGCTTCGCGAAATGGCCCATAGAATCCGGACGCATATTTCGCTGCATAGGAGAGAATGCCCGTCTGGGTAAAGTGCGCCGCATCGAGGGCGTGCCGGACGGCCCGGATGCGTCCATCCATCATGTCCGAAGGTGCTACGATATCGGTACCGGCTTCGGCCTGGGCTACTGCTTGACGGGCCAGCGCGACCAGGGTCCGATCGTTATCTATATCGTCCCCGATAAGCAAACCGTCATGGCCATGATCCGTGTAGGGATCGAGAGCCACGTCGGTGATAATTCCTATCTCGGGAAAGCGCCGCTTGACGGCGCGGATCGCGCGATGCAGCAGATTATCGTCCCGCCAGGCCTCCTCGGCAGTGGCGTTTTTCCTTTCCATGGGGATGACCGGAAACAAGGCGATGGCGCCGATGCCTGCCATCGCCGCCTTTTCTATCTCCCGCAGCAATTCCTCGACGTCCAGTCGAGCCACGCCAGGCAGGGAGGCGACATCGTGCCGGCCCTTCAGTTCGGTGACAAAAAGCGGATAGACGAGGTCGCTGCTCTCCAGCCGATGCTCGGCCACCAGATTCCTCAACCAAGCGTAGCGCCGGTTGCGACGCGGGCGAATGAAGGGTGCCGGTAAGGGTAAAGAAGATTCCATGGAGCGAAATGTAGCGGTCGCTGAGCGGGACAGGCAAGCTATTCGTGCCAGCCCGACGCGACGTAAGCTCCGCGGCGCAGGCGGTCATTGATCGCTCGCCCGATTCCATCGTTGGGTATCGGCATGACCGCGATACCCGCCGCCGCTTCCCGGTCGAGCCGGTGCAACATCGAGAAAAGATTCGCTGCCGCCTCGGTGAGATCTCCAGCGGGAGACAAATTGCAGGCCGGTTCGCCAGGGTAGGGGCCGGGTCCGAAGGCGAGGAGTTTTTCGTCCGGCTCGACCTCTTGGACGTCAAGCCGTAGACGGTGCCGGGGCGCGTAATGGCGCAAGAGCTGGCCGGGGGACCGTATGGCGTGCCCGGTTTGGGTACGCAAGGTCACAGCTTTCTCGATATCCTCCCGGGTAAGGGGGCCTTCGCGAAGCAGAACGGCTTCATCCGCCGTGACGTGAAGGATGGTCGATTCAATGCCTCGCTCGCTCTGGCCGCCATTGAGAACGGCAAGCTCAGGAAAATATTCGGCGACATGTTGGGCGTGGGTCGCGGAGAGCCTCCCGGATGGATTGGCGCTCGGCGCGGCGATAGGCCGATCGGTTTCCTTGATCAAAGCTTGGGCGAGCGGGTGTGAGGGGGCCCGCAGGGCCACTGTATCCAATCCCGCGAGGGCAAGAAGCGAAAGAGGCGAGGGGGCCGCGCAGGGAAGCACCAGGGTGAGGGGGCCGGGCCAGAATTTTTCCGCGAGCCTCAGGGCCATCTCCGAAAAATGAGCGTAGGTCATAGCTTCGGCGACACCTGGGATGTGGACAATAAGCGGATTGAAGTCGGGCCTGTCTTTCATCGCGAAGACCTTCGCTATCGCGAGATCGTTCGTCGCGTCGCCGCCCAGGCCGTAGACCGTCTCGGTGGGAAAGGCCACCAGCTCGCCCTTCCGGAGCAGTTCTGCGCACCGGACGATCGCGCCGGCGGAGTTAGGGAGGATCATGACGGAAAAAGCCGCCGCGCCATCATGGCTCACGCCCGCGTGCAATGAAATTAGGATTGAGAAAGCCGGGCTTTCCATAGCGCAGAGGTGATCCGTCCAGCAGGCGAACGGATCCCTTCGCCGCTTCGAGAATCGCTTGGCCCGCCGCGCTGTCCCATTCCATCGTGGGCTTGAGACGGGGATAAAGATCCGCAGCGCCTTCGGCGAGGCGGCAGAATTTCAGCGAAGACCCTGCCGCCTTCCTTTCGGCGATCTTGAGGGGCCCAAACAACGCAGCGATTTCATCCCCGCCATGGGAGCGACTGCCGAGAAGCGTTGCCCCCGCTTGGGGAAGCTGGCGGGCCTCGACCGGCAAGGGACGCTCGTTTGGCCGAGCACGCCATGCCTGGCCTCCCTCGGTCCAGAAGGTTTCCTGAGACACGGGAATATGAATGATGCCCGCGGTCGCTCTGCAATCCTCCACCAAGCCAATATTAACGGTGAATTCTCCGTTGCGTTTCAGGAATTCCTTGGTGCCGTCGAGCGGATCGACGAGCCAGAAACGGTCCGGCGCCTGGGTGGGAAGCCCGGTTAGTTGTGTGGCTTCCTCGGCAATTGTCGGGATATCGGGCGCCATTTCTCCGAGCGCCTGGACAATGATGGCCTCGGCGGCATGATCGGCTTCGGTGACGGGCGAGCAGTCGTCCTTGTGGCGCACCGCAAAAGCAGTTTCGTAAATGGCGAGGATCGCGCGCCCCGCTGCCTCGACTATGGGAATGAATTCTCGCATTAGGCGGCCCAGCTTAGATCCAGCGCTCGCCACGAAGCGGACAACGCCGATATGAAGTGCTGGATGGCATTTGGGTCATGGAAGGGCGTCGGCGTCAGGCGCAGCCTTTCGGTGCCGCGCGGCACGGTCGGGTAGTTGATGGGCTGCACGTAATGGCTGTGTTCGCACAAAAGAATATCGCACAGCTGGCGGCACTTCTCGGCATCGCCGACCATGACGGGGACAATATGGCTGGAAGCGGTCAACATGGGAAAGCCCGCCGCCGCGAGCAAGTTGCGCAAAAGCCGCACCCGCTCCCGGTGCGTAGCCCGAAGATCGGCGGCTTTCTCCAGGATTTGCACGGAGAGGCGGGATCCAGCGAGCAGGGCCGGCGGCAGGGCTGTCGTGAAAATGAAGCCCGGCGCCAAGGAGCGCAGCGCATCGATGAGCAGGCGAGATCCCACGACATAGCCGCCCATGGTGCCGATCGCCTTGCCCAGCGTGCCTTGAATGATGTGGCAGCGATGCGCCTGCCCATCGCGCGCGGCAATGCCCGCGCCATTCTCGCCATAGAGACCGACTGCGTGCACCTCATCGAGATAAACAAAAGCGCCGTGCGCCTCCGCCACGGCGCAGAGATCGGCCACGGGCGCGATATCCCCGTCCATGGAATAGACGGATTCAAATATCACGATGCGCGGCTGCCCGTCCGGGCTGGCGGAGAGGAGCTCGGTCAGGTGCCCGGCGTCATTGTGGCGGAAGATCCGGTAATCGGCGCGCGCGAGGCGAATGCCCTGGATGATCGAGGCGTGGTTTTGCGCGTCCGAGAAAAATATCGCGCCGGGAAACAGCGTCGCCAACGTGGCGATGGTTGTCTCGTTAGCCTGGTACCCTGACGTGAAGAGCAGGGCGGCCTCCTTGCCGTGCCAGCGCGCGAGTTCCTGTTCGAGCAGGACATGTTCGTTGCTGGTGCCGGAAATATTTCGTGTGCCGCCAGCCCCGGCGCCGTTCATGGCCAGCACTTCTTGAATCTTGCCGAGGACCTGCGGGTTGCACCCTTGGCCTAGATAATCATTGGCGCACCAAACTGTCACTTCTCGCGGCGAGGCCTCGGGATTAGGCCGCCAGAGCGCTCGGGGAAAAAGCTCGGTGCGTCGCTCGAGATTGGCGAAGAACCGGTAGCGGCCTTCGCGTTTCAGCCGCGCGATATGCTCGGCGCACAGGGAGTCAAAATCCATGCTCGATCTCCCAGGATGTCATGGACGATTCCACCGCCGCCGCGAAGCGGCCGAACATGTCTTCGATCTCCGCCTTGCTGATAATGAGCGGAGGGGAAAAACAGATCGAATCTCCGGCATTGCGGATAATCAGACCTTGCGCGCGGGCATGCGCGACGAGGTGCGGCCCGAACTTGCCATCAAAGCCGCGCTTGGTGGCTTTATCCGCGACGAACTCCACCGCACCCATTAGCCCGATATGGCGCACCTCGCCGACATGAGGATGCGCGGCAAAGCGATCGAGACCATGGGCAAAAACCGGCGCGTTCTCTCGAACTCGGTCAAGCAGGCGGTCGTCGCGATAGATGTTTAATGTCTCTATCGCAACTGCGCAGCTCACCGGGTGTCCGCCATAGGTATAGCCATGGCCGAAATTTCCCAAGCGTGCGCTGTTGTTTCGTAACATGACGAAGATGTCCTCCGAAATCATAACAGCGCCGATGGGAAGATATCCCGCTGACAATTGCTTGGCCATTGTGATGATGTCGGGCCGCATGCTCATGCTGGTCGAGCCCCAGTTGGCACCGGTCCGACCGAAGCCAGTGATGACTTCATCCGCGATGAAAAGCACATCATGGCGACGCAATACATCCTGGATCTTCGCGAAATAGGTGGCGGGGGGCACGATGACCCCGCCCGACCCCTGGATAGGCTCGGCGATGAAGGCGGCGACCGTCTCCGGACCTTCCTGGCGAATCAATGTATCCAGGGACGTCGCCAGGCGCGTCGTAAATTCCTCCTCGCTTTCTCCTACGGCGCTCGAGCGATAATAATGGGGACAGTCCGTATGCAAAAACCCAGGCAGCGGTAGGTCAAAATCCGCATGGTTGCCGCTGCGGCCAGTCAGCGAGGCCGCGGCTATAGTGACGCCATGATAGCCGCGCTCGCGCGAGATAATCTTCTTCTTCCGCGGCCGCCCCCGGGCGTTATTATAGTACCATACCATTTTGACCGCGGTATCGTTCGCCTCCGAACCCGAATTTACGAAAAACACCTTCGACATCGGAACCGGCGCCATGGCGATGAGACGCTCGGCCAATTCCCCCGTCACCGCCGGCGCCTTTCCCGAAAACGTATGGTAAAAGGGGAGAGACTCCATCTGGCGCGAAGCGGCACTGACCAGGCGCTTTTCATTAAAACCCAGCGATGCGCACCACAGGCCCGCCATACCGTCCAGATAATCGCGGCCATCCTCGTCGGTCACGAAAATGCCGTGTCCGCTGACGATGATATGTGCCCCTTCGGCTTCGTTGCGGGCGGCGTTGGTATAAGCGTGCAGATGATGTCGCGCGTCCCTTGCCGCCAGGGGATTCTGGGGGGTGCTCATCGGGTGTGCATAGTACGTGGCGAAGGTTCTGTCAAAGCGCGGTGCGCCGGCTTGGCCGCGCGGTTTTCCTTGTGCTTTGAAGAAGGAACGCTATGATGCGGCGCCAACCCAGAGGCTGGCATGAATATCCGCGACGCTTTGACTTTTGACGACGTGCTGCTCGAACCGGCGCGCTCGGCGATTCTGCCTGGGGAGGCGCGAACGACGACCCGTCTGACGAGGCGGCTTCGGTTGAATATTCCGCTCGTGGCGGCTGCCATGGATACGGTCACCGAAGCCCGCATGGCGATAGCGCTTGCCCAGGCGGGAGGAATCGGCGTCATCCACAAGAATTTCGATCCGCAGCGTCAGGCTGAGGAAGTGCGCAAGGTCAAAAGGTATGAATCCGGGATGGTGGTCAATCCCGTGACGATCCATCCCGATGAGACGCTTGCCGCCGCTCTCGCGCTCATGCGCCAGCATGCCATCTCGGGTATTCCGGTGACCGAGCCGGGCAGTGGCAAGTTGATGGGCATTCTGACCCATCGCGATGTGCGGTTTGCCGAGAAACTGGACGAGCCTGTGCGCAATTTCATGACCAGGGAAAATCTGGTCACCGTTCGGCCGGGGGTTGGCCATGAGGAGGCGCAGCATTTGCTGCATCGGCACCGTATCGAAAAACTTCTCGTCGTCGACGAAGATTACCGCTGTGTCGGCCTGATCACGGTCAAGGATATGGAAAAGGCACAGGCCCATCCGCTGGCAAGCAAAGATGAAAAGGGACGATTGCTGGTCGCAGCGGCGGTCGGCACCGGCCGGAGCGGTATCGAGCGGGCCGAACTGCTCATCGAGGCGGGATGCGACGTCATCGTGGTCGATACGGCGCACGGCCATTCGGAAGGCGTGCTGGCAGCGACGCGCGCGGTCCGAGGGCTTTCCAATGATTGTCAGATTATCGGCGGCAACATCGCGACACGCGAGGGCGCCCAGGCCCTGATCGAGGCCGGCGCGGATGCCGTGAAGGTGGGAATCGGGCCGGGCTCCATCTGCACCACGCGCATGGTGGCGGGCGTGGGCGTGCCACAACTGACCGCGATCGTGGATGCGGCGGAGGCGGCACGCGCGGCCGGCGTACCGGTGATCGCCGATGGCGGAATCAAATATTCGGGAGATGTCGCCAAGGCCATCGCCGCCGGAGCCGATTGCGTGATGATCGGCTCGTTGCTCGCCGGCACCGAGGAAAGCCCTGGTGAGGTCTATCTCTATAATGGCCGTTCTTATAAAGCCTATCGCGGCATGGGGTCGCTGGGCGCCATGGCGCGCGGTTCGGCGGATCGTTATTTCCAGGCCGAGATCGCCGACCATATGAAATTGGTTCCCGAAGGGATCGAGGGCCAGGTACCCTATAAGGGGCCGGCAGGCGACGTCCTGCATCAGCTGGTGGGGGGGCTGCGCGCGGCGATGGGCTATACCGGCAATGCCACGATTACAGATATGCAGCACAATTGCCGCTTCCTGCGCATCTCGGCCGCGGGCCTGCGCGAAAGCCATGTCCATGACGTGCAGATCACCAAGGAAGCGCCAAACTACCGGCCGGGTTACTGATCCGTGCTGGGCGGAGCGCGACTCCTGGCTGCCATGGAGGTCATGGCGGAAATTGGTGCGGCGAGCGCGCCGGCCGATCGCGTGGTCGCCGCCTATGCACGGGCGCGCCGGTATATCGGATCGAAGGACCGGCGCGACATTTTGGGCCATGTCTATGCGATGCTGCGCGCCCGGGCGCGGCTGAGCTGGCATCTGGGCATCGACCTCGAGCAGGCCAGTCCGCGCCACTTGCTTTTGGCGAAGTTGATGCTGATGGACGGCTGGTCTCTCGACCGCATCGCGGGTTCGTGCGACGGCGGGCGCTACCGCCCCGATCCCCTAACCGCCGGGGAGCGCGCCATGCTGGCGCCTTTGGAAGGCCGCACGCTGGATGAAATGCCAGGCGCGCCCGACTGGGTCCGATTCGAATGTCCCGAATGGCTTCTGCTCCGGCTCAAGCGCGCGCTTGGCCAAGATTGGCAAGCGGAGATGCAGGCGCTGATGGAGGAGGCGGCGCTGGATCTGCGCGTCAACCTGCTCAGCGCGTCCCGCGACGAAGTCGAAGCGGCCCTTGCGGCGCAAGGCCATCCCGCCATGCCGACCCCGTTCTCGCCCATTGGGCTGCGCCTGCCGCACCGTCTCGATCTGGCGCGGCTCGATCTCTTCAACGAGGGCAAGTGCGAAGTGCAGGACGAAGGGTCGCAGCTCATCGCGCTGCTGGTTGACGCGCAGCCCGGCGAACGGATCGTCGATTTTTGCGCCGGCGCGGGCGGCAAGACCCTCGCCATGGCCGCGCAGATGCGCAACAAGGGTCATATCGTCGCGGCCGACACCTTGGCGGGACGGGTCGAACGCTCGGCGGTCCGGCTCAAGCGTGCCGGGGTGCATAATGTCGAACGGCGCGCGTTATCGAGCGAGCGCGACCCCTGGGTGAAGCGCCACGCCCTCTCGTTCGACCGCGTCCTCGTCGACGCGCCCTGCTCAGGTACAGGAACATGGCGGCGCAATCCCGATCAGAGATGGCGGCTGCGCGCGGCCGATCTCGACCGGCTGGCCAAGCTGCAACGTGACATCCTGGGGAGTGCCGCGCGGCTCGTGCGGCCTGGCGGTCTGCTCTTCTATGCGACGTGTTCCGTGCTGCCTGAGGAGAATGACCAGCAAGGCACAAATTTCCTGCGCGATGCTCCCGACTTCTGGGCGGAGGCGCTTGCCACTGCATGGAAGAAAGTCACCGGGCGGGACGATGGGAACGGCTCCCTTCATTTGACGCCGTATCGCTCGGGATGCGATGGATTTTTCCTTATGGCGTTTCGCCGCTCGCCTTTCACGGTACGCAAGGCCCAGGCGCGCGATTCCGCTGCCATCGCCACGCTCCATGAGGCGGGTTGGCGGCATGCCTATCAAGGGATCGTGCCGGAGGCGGAGATCGAGAGCATGGCGCCTGATCGCCGCATACCGGTGTGGCAAGAAAGAATCGCCAAAGGCAAAGACGTGATCCTGGTAGCCGAACGCGGCGGGGAGACCGTGGGCTTTCTTCATGGCGGCACGCCCAAGCCGCATGAACAAATATTGGAAGGGAACCTCGCGGGTTTCGATTGCGAGATTTATGCTCTCCATTGCCGCCGCGACCTGCATGGGCAAGGCCTGGGCCGCCAGCTCTTCGTTCATGCCGCGCGGACCTTTGCGCGGACTGGTCATAAGGCTTTGTTTTTGTGGGCCTTCCGCGATAATGCCTATCGACGATTCTATGAAAAAGCCGGAGGAGAGATCATCGGGCGGGGTAATGAATATGGCGTGCCGGATATCGCCTACGGATGGCATGATGTAGGGCAGATCCATGTCGCATGATACGATCCTCATCGTCGATTTCGGTTCGCAGGTGACTCAGCTCATCGCGCGGCGTCTGCGCGAGGCGAATATTTATAGCTTGATCGTGCCCTATACTGTCGCGGAAGACCGGTTTGCTGCACTGCATCCCAAGGGCATCATCTTGTCGGGAGGTCCGGCCTCGATCCTCGATCGCGAAGCGCCACGCATTCCCGATTTCCTCTTGGCAAGCGGCGTGCCCATCCTCGGGATATGCTACGGTCAGCAGGCGCTGTGCCACCAGCTCGGCGGTAACGTCATGGCGGACCAGGTGCGCGAATTTGGTCGAGCGGCCTTTCGCGTCTCCAAAGCATCGCAGCTTTTTGCGGGCTGGGAAGTTGGGGTAAGCGAGCCGGTCTGGATGAGCCATGGCGACCGGGTCGAGCGTCTCCCCGAGGGCTTCGCCGTGATCGGCGAGAGCGAGGCCGCGCCCTTCGCCGCTATTGCCGATGAGCGCCGACGCTTCTATGGGGTCCAGTTCCATCCAGAAGTCGTGCATACGCCGCGCGGCGCGGTGATTTTGCGCAACTTCGCGGTGGCGATCTGCGGGGTAATACCCGACTGGACGATGCGCACGTATAAAGAAGAGGCGCTGCCGTCGATCCGTGCACGGGTCGGCAAATCCAAGGTGATCTGTGGCCTGTCGGGCGGGGTCGATTCTTCGGTGGCCGCTATTCTTATTCACGAAGCGATCGGCGATCAGCTCACCTGCATCTTCGTCGATCACGGCCTGTTGCGCGAGGGCGAGGCGGAAGCCGTCATCGCTCTGTTTCGCGATCACTACAATATCCCGCTCGTTCACCGCGACGCGGCGGAGCTGTTCCTGGACGCACTCGCCGGCGTGGCGGAACCCGAGGAAAAACGCAAGATCATCGGGCGGCTATTCATCGAAGTCTTCGAGGAAGAGAGCGCCAAGATCGGCGGCGCCGAGTTTCTGGCCCAGGGGACGCTCTATCCCGACGTGATCGAATCCGTCTCCGCCACTGGCGGACCGAGCGCCACGATCAAGAGCCACCATAATGTCGGCGGTCTTCCCGGAGAGATGCGCCTCAAGCTGCTCGAGCCGCTGCGCGATCTGTTCAAGGACGAAGTGCGCGCGCTGGGCCGCGAGCTTGGCTTGCCCGCGCGCATGGTGACGCGCCATCCCTTTCCCGGCCCGGGGCTGGCCATTCGCATGCCGGGCGGGGTGAATCGCGAGGGGTTGGCTATCCTACGGAGGGCGGACCGCATCTATCTGGAAGAAATCGAAAAAGCCGGTCTCTATGATCATATCTGGCAGGCCTTTGCGGTGCTCCTGCCGGTGCGGTCGGTGGGCGTCATGGGCGATGGCCGTACCTATGATCAGGTGGTAGCGCTCCGCGCTGTGACGTCGACCGACGGCATGACCGCCGATTTCTTTCCTTTCCCCTACGAGGTGCTGGGGCGTATCGCCACTCGCATCGTGAACGAGGTTAAAGGCGTCAACCGCGTCGTCTACGACGTCACGTCCAAACCGCCCGGGACGATCGAATGGGAGTGAGAGCCTCGTTCATCGCCGTCGCGCCCGGCCCTGAATAGGTCATCTTTCGCAGAAGTATAAAGATCACCGCAACTAAGCCCTCTCACATTACGGGAGAGGATGCCTCATATGGCCTGGGTAGTGACCCAAAGGGATAATCGGCACTTGACATGCAATAATATACTTGCATATACTTCAGGCAAGTGATTACTTGCATATACGCTCATGACCCAACGCCGCACCGATACCGATCTGTTCAAGGCCCTGGCCGACCCTAGCCGGCGCAAGCTGCTCGATATCCTGCATAAGCATGATGGTCGCACCCTGAATGAACTGTGCGAGCATCTGGACATGACGCGGCAGGGCGTCACGCAGCATCTCGACGTCCTCGAAGCGGCGAACCTGGTCGCCACGATGCGGCGCGGCCGCGAGAAGCTGCATTTCCTCAATCCGGTACCGCTGCAGGAAATCTACGAGCGCTGGATTGCCAAGTTCGAAAAACCGCGCCTCAAGGCGCTCTCAAACCTTAAACATAAACTGGAGAAAGCCAATGACTAGAACGATATTCCAATACGTGACCTATATCCGCACTACACCGGAAAGACTGTGGTCGGCGCTGACCACGGACACGGAATTCATGAAACAGTACTGGTTCGGGATGCATTGCGACAGCAAGTGGACCGCCGGATCTTCATGGAAGATGGTGTCCGAAGACGGCAGCGTCACCGATGCCGGCCAAATTGTCGAATCCGACCCGCCGAAGCGCTTGGTGATCCGCTGGCGCCACGAGAAAATTTCGGAACTCAGGGATGAAGGCGAGTCTCTGTGCACGATGGAGCTTGAACCCAGCGGACCCGCGGTTAAGCTTTCGATCCTCCATACGATCGAGCACGAACCTTCGAAGCTGATCGGGGCGGTATCCGGCGGTTGGCCAAAAATTCTCTCTAATCTCAAATCGCTGCTGGAGAGCGGTTCGGTTGCCCTGAGCGATTTCGGAAAGAAATAGGGCAGGCGACGCGGCGTTCGTCGTCCCAGGCGAGAGCTTCTCTTTCGATCGATATCCCGGTGTGACATAGTGCGCGAACGAATGAGGAGAGCACGTGAGCGAAAGATACGAAAGAGGGTGGAAAAATCTTAAGGAGATCGATGGCGCGATCGGCGAGAAAATCGTTAAATCCCTGGAGGATATCGCGCCCGATTTTGCCAAATACCTGGTCGAATTCCCCTTCGGGGATATCTATTCCCGGCCTGGACTCGATTTGAAGACGAGGGAATTGCTGGTGGTGGCCGCGCTTACCGCGATGGGTACGCGGCGCCTCAGCTCAAGGTGCACCTGCACGCCGCCCTGAATGTCGGCTGCACCCGGACCGAGATCGTCGAAGCCATCATTCAGATGTCGGTCTATGCCGGCTTTCCGGCGGCGCTCAACGGCCTCGCCGCCGCGAAGGAGGTCTTCGCGGAGCATGCGAACCTCAGGACGGCTCCCGCTAGCAAGCGAGAGAATTAGAGAATTTTTCCCTCGAAGGGAATCTCGCCCTGGCGGTCCTCGATCTCGATCACCCATAGATCCCGGTCTCGCGCGGCGGCTTTTTCGATTCGGTCCTTCGCCTCGGTCTCGGTAAAGTCACGGCCTTTCTCGAGCGCCAGCCACGCGATATTTCCGTCGAGGTCGCGCACCTGCGTATAGAGCCGGTTTCGGCCATCCAGCAGGTTGAGCTGCAGCATGAGCGCACCACCCCAATCGTCGCCATGCTGAAGGATGGTCGCGACGATGCCGCGCGCGGCAAGCATGCGCAGCCGGGCCTTGACGGTCATCTCGGTGGGAAGGCGGGCGCTCACGCCTTGATGGCGCTGGCCCGGATCTGGCTCAGCGACTGGCGCGGCGTCAGCGCCTCCGGATCGAGGAGGAGATGGAGCAGAGCGGGACGCCCCGCCTGTTTCGCGCGCAGGAAGGCCGGCCCGAACTCCGCGCCGCTTTCGACCCGCTCGGCATGCAGGCCATAGGCACGGGCAAGCGCCGCGAAATCGGGATTGCGCAGCGCCGTACCGGAGACGCGGCCGGGATAGGTACGCTCCTGGTGCATGCGGATTGTCCCGTACATGCCGTTATCCACGACGATGAAGATCACGCGTGCGTCATACTGCATGGCAGTCGCGATTTCCTGACCGTTCATCAGGAAACAGCCGTCTCCGCTGAGAGAAACCACCGTGCGATGGGGCGCGAGAAGCTTGGCGGCGATGGCCGCTGGCACACCGTAACCCATCGAGCCGTTGGTAGGCGCAAGCTGGGTCTTGAAGCCGCGATAGCGATAGAAGCGGTGAAACCATGTGGCGTAATTACCGGCGCCGTTGGTGAGGATCGCATCCGCTTCGAGATTGTCGCGCAGCCAGGCTATGACCTCCGCCATTTGCAGCGTGCCCGGCGTCTGGGGAATCTGCTCGCTCCAGGCCAGGTAATCGGCGCGCGCACGGGCGGTCCAATCCGTCGATTGCCACGCCAGACTCGCCGGAATGCCCTGCCGCGCCGCGCTTAGAAATTCTTCCATCCCCGCATTGATGGGCAGGGTCGCCTGATAGACCCGGCCAAGCTCCTCAGGATCCAAATGGATATGCACGAGCCTTTGGGATGGCGTCGGTATGTCCAGCAGCGTGTAGCCCTGGCTTGCCATTTCCCCCAGACGTCCGCCAAGCAGGATCAGCAGATCGCTTTCCTTGATGCGCTCGGCGAGCTTGGGATTGATACCGATACCGACATCTCCCGCGTAGCAAGAGGAAGAATTGTCGAAGAGGTCCTGCCTGCGAAAGGAGCACCCTACCGGGAACGCGAGAGTGCGCGCATATTCATGGGCCGCCTGGGCGGCTTCGCTGGTCCAGCCGCCGCCACCCAGGATAAGGAAAGGACGCTTGGCTTCGGCGAGCAAGGCGGTGTAGTGCTTCATCTGTGCCGGAGAAGGTGCAGGCCTGGTCACGGTATAGGGTCCGCCGGTTGCTACATCCGCGCGCTCGGTCAGCATGTCCTCGGGCAAGGCGAGCAGCACGGGGCCGGGCCGTCCATTGACGGTGCGATGAAAGGCCTGACTGACATATTCCGGAATCCGGCGGGTATCATCGATCTGGGCCACCCATTTGGTGAGTGGCCCGTACATGCGGCGATAATCGATCTCCTGAAAGGCCTCCCGTTCGATCTGGTCGCGGGCGACCTGGCCCACGAACAGAATGAGCGGCGTCGAATCCTGAAAAGCGGTATGGATGCCCACGGACGCATTGGTGGCGCCGGGGCCGCGCGTCACGAAGCAGATACCGGGGCGGCCCGTCATCTTTCCATAGGCCTCCGCCATATAGGCCGCACCGCCTTCCTGTCTGCAGGTGATGAAACGGATCGGCGAATCGTGGAACGCGTCGAGTACGGCGAGATAGGACTCGCCGGGGACGCCGAAAGCGGTATCGACGCCGTGGACGGCGAGCGCATCGACGAGGATCTGTCCGCCGGTCCGCGGACCGCTTATTTTTTCGGCGGTCAATGCTCGCCCTGGTGCAGGATAGTTTCGGCGAGGCCTGTTTCGTATTCCAGCCCGGCAGGGGTGAGCGCGAGGGCGATGCCGAATTGCCCCTCGATCATGCCCTTGCGTTGCAGTGCCGCCCAGACGGCGGGATTGCTCATGCCTGTCGCATCGCTCCCCTTGACGAGATAGGGACCCAGGTGGAAGTGATCGCCATGGGCATGGGGGAGCGCCTCGATCCGCGTATTTCCATTCGCGTCCGGCGCATTGCTTTGGGATTTGGCGATTGCCTGGAAGAGCGTGAGGGTGCGCAATTGCAGCGGATTGAGATTGGCGGGGTTTTTCTTGGCGGTCATGTCAGTCCCTGAAATTGAGGTATTGGAGCGGCTGTTCGATCTTGAGGCCGCGCACCAGTGCGATGGCTTCCTGCAAATCGTCGCGCTTCTTGCCCGTGACGCGCAACTCGTCCCCCTGGATCGATGCCTGGACCTTGAGCTTGGCGTCCTTGATGGCCTTGATGATCTCTTTCGCCACCTTCTGTTCGATACCCTGCTTGACGTGGACCTCCTGGCGCCGGCTATTGCCACTGGCCTTGTCTGGCTCCTTGAAATCGAGACAGGTGGGGTCGAGCTTGCGGCGCGCGACGTATCCCCTCAATAATTCCTGCACCTGCTTGAGCTTCAAATCATCATCGGCATTGATGGTGATCACATTTTCTTTACGTTCGATGGTGCAGTGTGCGCCCTTGAAGTCGAAGCGGGTCGCGATCTCGCGCTGGACGCCTTGGAGGGCGTTGTCTATTTCCGGCAGTTCTGTTTTGGAAACGATGTCGAAACTGGGCATGAAATGGCCATAAACAATTGGGTAGGGTGAGTCAATGGAGGCTATTTCTTCTTGAGAAGAACTAAGATATGTAGCGGGAAAGGGGATTGGCGATGAACATCCATGAATATCAAGCCAAGGAATTGCTAGGCAAATACGGCGTTGCCGTGCCACGGGGCTATGCGGCATTCTCGCTAGCCGAAGCGGAGCAGGCGGCCGACCGGCTCGGTGGTCCGGTCTGGGTCGTGAAGGCACAGATTCATGCAGGAGGGCGAGGCAAGGGCGGTGGGGTCAAGTTGGCGCGCAACCGCACCGAAGTCATCGAGCTCGCGCGCCAGATCCTCGGCATGACCCTCGTGACCAAGCAGACCGGACCGCAAGGCCGCCTCGTCAAGCGCCTCTATATTGAAGAAGGGTGCGACATCAAGCGCGAACTCTATCTCGGTCTGCTGGTCGACCGGGCCACCGGGCGGATTACCGTCATGGCTTCGACCGAGGGCGGTACGGAAATTGAAGAGGTAGCTGCGCACAATCCTGAGAAAATTCTGCGTGTCACGATCGACCCCGCCACGGGCCTCATGCCTTTTCATGCCCGGAAGCTCGCCTTCGGGCTGGGATTGAGCGGTGGGGAGATCGCTTCGGCCACGCAATTCATCCAGGCCATGTACCGCGCCTTCGTCGAGCTCGACGCCTCGGTGGTGGAAATCAATCCGCTGGTCGTCACGGGCGCAGGCAAGGTGCTGGCGCTAGATGCCAAGATAAATTTCGACGACAATGCGCTGTTTCGTCACAAGGAGGTCGCGCAGATGCGCGACGAGGACGAGGAAGACCCCGCCGAGCGGGAGGCGAGCCGACACGAGCTCAACTATATCAAGCTCGATGGTAATATCGGCTGCATGGTCAATGGCGCCGGGCTGGCGATGGCCACCATGGATATCATCAAGCTCTATGGCGGGCTGCCCGCTAATTTTCTCGACGTGGGCGGCGGCGCGACCAAGGAACGGGTGACGGTTGCCTTCAAGCTCATTCTGTCCGACCCCAACGTCAAGGGCATCCTCGTCAATATTTTCGGTGGCATCATGCGCTGCGACATCATCGCCGAAGGCATCGTGGCCGCCGCGCGCGAGGTGTCGCTGGGCGTACCGCTCGTGGTCAGGCTCGAAGGCACCAATGTCGATCTTGGCAAGAAGATCCTCAAAGAGTCGGGCCTGCCCATTCTGTCTGGGGACAATCTCGACGATGCCGCGAAAAAGATCGTCTCCGCCGTCAAAAAAGGGAAATAGAAATGGCCGTTCTCGTCAATAAGAACACCAAAGTCATCTGCCAGGGTTTCACCGGCGCGCAGGGGACGTTTCATTCCGAGCAGGCCATTGCCTATGGCACGGCGATGGTTGGCGGCGTGACTCCCGGCAAGGGTGGCACCACCCATCTGGACTTGCCGGTCTTCGATACCGTGGCCGAGGCCGTCGTCCGAACCGGTGCCACGGCGAGCGTCATCTACGTACCGCCAGCCTATGCCGGCGATGCGATTCTGGAAGCCGTGGATGCATCCGTCCCGCTCATCGTCTGCATCACCGAGGGCATTCCCGTGCTCGACATGGTGCGGGTCAAGCGCGCGCTTACCGGATCTTCCTCGCGCCTCATCGGGCCTAATTGCCCTGGCGTCATTACACCGGGCGAATGCAAGATCGGCATCATGCCTGGCCATATCCACAAGCGTGGCAAGATCGGCATCGTGTCGCGCTCCGGCACGCTAACTTATGAAGCAGTGGCGCAGACCACCGCTGTCGGACTCGGCCAGACTACCTGCATCGGCATCGGCGGCGACCCGGTGAACGGCACGAATTTCATCGATTGCCTGGAATTGTTCCTGGCCGATGACGAGACCCAGGGAATTGTCATGATCGGAGAAATCGGCGGGACAGCGGAAGAAGACGCTGCCGACTTTCTCAAGCGCGCCCGGCGCAAAAAGCCGGTAACCGGATTCATTGCCGGGGTGACCGCACCGCCAGGCCGCCGCATGGGTCATGCCGGCGCGATCATTTCCGGCGGAAAGGGCGGCGCTAACGACAAGATCGAGGCAATGAAATCGGCCGGCATCATGGTATCCAACTCGCCCGCCGCCCTCGGCGAGACGATGCTGCAAGCCATGAAAAATCCGGTTTCGGCATAGAGCGTCGGGGAGGAGCGCAGCTTGCTTGAAAGGGCACGCTCTGATACTTTCGCAAACCTAACGAGGCTTCATGAGTACGCCAAGCAATAGCTTTCTTTCCGGGCCGAACGCACCCTTTATCGAAGACCTGTATCGTCGCTACCTGGATAATCCCGCCACCGTGGATCCATCCTGGCGCCGCTTCTTCGATGAGCTCGATGAGGACACGGCGCTCGTGCTTAAGGATATGCGGGGAGCGAGCTGGGCGCCGCGAGCGCTGTCCGGCAATGGCCATGCGCCCATAGACGCGTCCGTGACGCTGGGCGAGGCGCCAGCCGAACGCGCGACGGGCCTTCCGAGCGGGGCCGAACTCAGGAAGAGCACGCGCGACTCCCTACGCGCGCTCATGTTGATTCGCGCCTATCGCGTGCGAGGTCATCTCGAGGCCCAACTAGATCCCCTCCAGCAGAAGCCGGTGCAGCGGCACCCCGAGCTCGACCCACGCTCTTACGGCTTCACCGAGGCCGATTACGACCATCCGGTTTTCATCGATGGCGTGCTGGGCTTCGACACCGCGACGGTGCGCCAGATCGTGCATGCGCTCCGCGAAACCTATTGCGGTTCGATCGGTGTCGAATACATGCATATTCAGGACCCGGACCAGAAGAACTGGCTTCAGCTGCGGATCGAGGGCTCTCGCAACCAGCGCGACTTTACCGAGCGGGGCAAGAAGGCCATTCTGCAATCCCTGATCGCCGCGGAGGCGTTCGAAAATTTTCTCGACAAGAAATATACCGGAACCAAGCGCTTCGGCCTGGATGGCGGCGAAACGACCATCCCCGCGCTCGAACAGATCATCAAGCGTGGCTCGCAGCTCGGCATCAAGGAAGTCGTGATCGGCATGGCTCATCGTGGCCGCCTCAATATCCTTGCAAATTTCATGAGCAAGCCGTTCACTGCCATATTTTCGGAATTCCACGGCAATGCCGCGAACCCCGAGGATGTGCAGGGTTCGGGCGATGTCAAGTACCACCTCGGCACTTCGGCGGACCGCGAGTTCGACGGCCGTACGGTCCACCTTTCATTGACTGCCAATCCTTCGCACCTCGAATGCGTGAACACGGTGGTGCTCGGCAAGGTGCGCGCCAAGCAGCGCCAGCGTCAGGACCAGAACCAGGAACAGGTCATGGCGCTGCTGCTCCATGGCGATGCGGCTTTCGCCGGGCAAGGCCTTGTCCCTGAGACGCTCGAATTATCTGAACTCGACGGCTATAAGACCGGTGGCACGATTCATTTCATCATCAATAACCAGATAGGCTTTACGACCAATCCGGTCGCATCCCGTTCCGGTCCCTATTGCTCGGATGTGGCCAAGATGGTGCAGGCGCCAATTTTCCACGTCAACGGCGACGATCCGGAGGCGGTGCTGCATGCGGCGCGCATGGCCATGGAATTCCGCCAAGAATTCAAGCGCGATGTGGTCATCGACATGTTCTGCTATCGCCGCTACGGCCATAATGAAGGCGACGAGCCGGCATTCACGCAGCCACTCATGTATAAGAAGATCGCCGGCCATCCAGGCGTGCGGCAGATCTATACCGAGCAATTGCAGCGCGAGGGCGTCATCACCGCCGAGGAAAGCGCCGCCATGGTCCAAGAGTTCCAGGAGCGGCTGGAGCGTGATTTTGCCGCCGCCAATTCCTACAAGCCCAACAAGGCGGACTGGCTGGAAGGGAAATGGAGTGGGCTGGGCGCGGCCTCTGGCGATGACCGGCGCGGAGAGAGTGCGGTATCAATGGAAACCTTGCGCAAGATCGGCGCGGCGCTCACGAGCGTGCCCGGTACTTTCCATCTCAACCGCAAGATAGCTCGCCAGCTCGCGCACAAGCAGGGGATGTTCAAGGGGGAGGCGGGTCTCGATTGGGCGACGGCCGAAGCGCTTGCCTTCGGCGCGCTCCAGATCGAAGGATATTTCGTGCGCTTGTCGGGTCAGGATAGCCGGCGCGGGACGTTCTCTCAGCGCCATGCGGTGTTCATCGACCAGGAGAATGAGGATGCGTATATCCCGCTCAACAACATAGAATCCGGCCAGGCGGAAATCGAAATCATCAACTCGCCGCTTTCGGAGGCAGGTGTGCTGGGTTTCGAATATGGGTATTCGCTCGCCGAGCCTAAGGCGCTGGTTCTGTGGGAGGCGCAGTTCGGTGATTTTGCCAACGGCGCCCAGGTGATTATCGATCAGTTTATTTCCTCGGGCGAATCGAAGTGGCTGCGCATGTCGGGCCTGGTGATGCTGCTGCCCCACGGTTATGAAGGGCAGGGGCCGGAACATTCTTCCGCCCGGCTCGAGCGTTATTTGCAGCTCTGCGCCGAAGACAATATGCAGGTCTGCAATTGCACCACGCCCGCTAATTATTTTCATTCGCTGCGCCGCCAGGTGAAGCGCAATTTTCGCAAGCCGCTGATCATGATGACGCCGAAATCCCTTCTGCGGCACAAGCTGTGCGTCTCCCGTCTCGAGGAATTCGGGCCAGGCACGTCCTTCCACCGCGTCTTGAGCGACCACCAGCTTGCGCCATCGCCTGCGGTGCGCCGCCTCGTTCTCTGTTCGGGGAAGGTCTATTACGATTTGTTCGAGGAGCGGGAAAAGCGCGGCATCAAGGATGTTGCCCTCGTGCGGGTGGAGCAGCTCTATCCTTTCCCGGAGAAATCGCTGCGCGAGGAATTCTCCAAATATCCGAACGCGGAACTGGTCTGGTGCCAGGAGGAACCCAAGAACATGGGGGGCTGGAGCTTCATCGCGCCGCTGCTTGAAGAACTCATGGGCACACATGGCCGCGCGCAGTCGCGGCTTGTCTATTGCGGGCGTCCATCGGCGGCCTCGCCGGCGACCGGTCTCTATAAGCGCCATGCCAAGGAGCAGGCAGCGCTGGTCGAGGCGGCGCTGGTCTAATCACGCATTTGTAACGATCCAGCCGAAGAGGGGAAAATGGCAGTCGATATCAAGGTGCCCGCGTTGGGCGAGTCGGTGACCGAGGCGACAGTTGCGCGCTGGCTTAAAAAGCAGGGTGAGGGCGTCAAGGCCGACGAGGCCTTGTGCGAACTGGAAACCGACAAGGTGACGCTCGAAGTATTCGCCCCGCAGGCGGGTGTTCTCAATGAAGTGCTGGCGCAAGCCGGCGCGACGGTAGGCGTCGGCGCAACATTGGGCAGAATCGATCCCCAGGGAATGGCATCCGCGCCTCAACCTCGACCGGCATCAGCCGCGCCCACCGCGCAGCCTGCGCCGGCAGCCGTAGCCTCGCCACCGGCGCAGGCAGAAAGCCAGCCGACGGGCCAGGCGCCCTCGGTGCGCCGCATCGCCGCCGAACAAAATATCGATCCCGCGACGATTGCGGGAACGGGACGCGACGGCCGCGTCACCAAGGCCGATATGCTCTCGGCGTCGAAACCGGCCATGGCACAACCACCGGCGCCGCCACAGCCGGTGGCCCGGCCCGCTGCGCCACCCGCTCCCCCGCGAGCGCTCAAGGAGCGGGAAGAGCGCGTCTCGATGTCGCGCTTGCGCCAACGCATCGCTCAACGGCTCAAGGAGGCGCAGAATACCGCCGCGATCCTCACTACTTTCAACGAAGTGGATATGAGCGCGGTGATGGCGCTGCGCGACCGCTATAAGGACGGTTTCGAAAAAAAGCATAAGGTCAAGCTGGGCTTCATGTCGTTCTTCGTGCGCGCAGCTCTTCAGGCGCTCAAGGAATTGCCGGCGGTCAATGCCGAGATCAACGGCACCGATATCATCTATAAGAACTATTACGATATCGGGGTCGCGGTGGGCACCGAAAGCGGTCTGGTCGTGCCGGTCGTGCGCGATGCCGATACACTGTCGTTCGCGGCAATCGAGGCCAAGATCAATGAGCTTGGCAAGCGCGCACGCGAGGGAAAGCTCGCGTTGGACGAGCTGCAGGGCGGTACCTTTACCATCTCGAACGGAGGGGTCTATGGCTCGCTGATGTCGACGCCGATCCTCAATCCGCCGCAATCGGGAATTCTGGGCATGCACAAGATCCAGCAGCGGCCGATGGCAGTCGATGGCAAGGTCGAGATCCGCCCAATGATGTATTTGGCGCTTTCTTATGATCATCGCATCGTCGATGGTCGCGAGGCAGTCACCTTCCTGGTTCGCATCAAGGAATGCCTGGAAGACCCCCAGCGTCTCCTGCTGGAGCTCTGAGGCCAGGATATGGAACATTCCTATGATGTGATCGTGATCGGCGGAGGACCCGGCGGCTATGTCCTCGCCATCAAGGCGGCGCAGCTTGGCCTTAAGACTGCTTGCATCGAAAAGCGCGGCACGTTGGGCGGGACCTGCCTCAATGTCGGCTGCATCCCATCGAAGGCGCTGCTGCAATCTTCAGAAAAATATGCAGACGCCCTTCACCATTTCGCGGGCCATGGCATCCGCGCCCAACTTGAACTCGACCTTCCGGTCATGATGGCGCGCAAGGACAAGGTGGTGAGCGACCTCACCCGGGGCATTGAATTCCTCTTCAAGAAGAATGGGGTTGCCTATCTCAAGGGGACGGGCCGGCTGCTCGGCGAGAGCCGCGTGGAGGTCACCGGCACAGAAGGGGTGCAGGTCTATTCCGCACCGCATATCGTGATTGCCACGGGCTCGGAATCCATGCCGCTCCCCGGCGTGGAGGTGGATGAAACCCGGATCGTTTCTTCGACGGGGGCCTTATCCCTGAAAGCGGTGCCTCGGCATCTTGTCGTCATTGGGGGCGGCTATATCGGTCTCGAAATGGGCTCGGTCTGGCAGCGCCTGGGAGCCAAGGTCACGGTAGTGGAATTTCTCGACCGCATCGTGCCGGCCATGGACAAGGAAATCAGCACGGCCTTTCAAAAAATCCTCGCCCGCCAGGGCATGGAGTTCCGCCTCGGCACCAAGGTGCTCGGGGCGCAAACGAGTGGAGAAGGGGTGACCGTATCGCTCGAGCGCGCCGTTGATGGCGTGCGCGAGGAGATCGCCGCCGATATCGTCCTGCTGGCGATCGGCCGGCGACCTTATACCGAAGGGCTGGGTTTCGCCGAGGCAGGCGTGGCCCTGGACGAGCGGGGGCGCATCGCGACCGATGGGCATTTTCGCACCAACATTCCAGGCATCTATGCAATCGGCGACGCAATTCCCGGGCCGATGCTCGCCCACAAGGCCGAGGAGGAGGGCGTGGCGCTGGCGGAAATGCTTGCGGGCCATGCAGGGCACGTCAATTACGAAACCGTACCAGGCATCGTCTATACCTGGCCGGAGGTAGCAAGCGTCGGAAAGACCGAGGAGGAGCTGCAGAAGGCGGGCATCGCCTATAAAACCGGCAAGTTTCCGTTCCTCGCCAATTCGCGCGGCAAGGCGGCGGGCGAGACGGACGGTTTCGTCAAGCTCTTGGCCGATGCGTCCACCGACCGCCTGCTCGGGGCACACATCATCGGCCCCGATGCCGGCACGCTGATCCACGAATGCGTCATGGCCATGGAATTCGCCGGCTCCGCCGAGGATATCGCCCGCGCCTTCCATGGTCACCCGACACTCAATGAAGCCATTAAGGAAGCAGCACTTGCCATTTACGCAAAGCCGATCCACGCCTGAATCGGTTGGCCGGGCCTGTTGTCCGTCACGCCCAGCCTTGAGCCGGGCATCTTTATCCGCCTGCATGAGATCACCGGGTCACGCCCGTGTTGAACGAAAGGGGGTCACCCCCGCGCGCCCTCTCCTAGCCCTTGCAAATATGTAAGCGTCGCGGGCGCGACTCGTCTATGTTGTGGCAATGGTAAAGCCAGATGAATTTCGGGTAGCTATCCTGGGGGCGAGCGGATATAGCGGGGCGGAACTGGTGCGTATTGCGCTCCGTCACCCATATCTGAGGATCGCAGCCCTTTCGGCGGAGCGTCAGGCGGGGAAGGATCTAGTGGAGATCTTTCCGGAATTTATCGGCCTGACATTGCCGCGCTTGCAGCGCCTCGACGATATTACATGGGACCGGCTCGACGGCGTGTTCTCCTGTCTGCCGCATGGCGCCGCGCAGGGTCTGATCGGACGACTGCCGGCCCACCTCAAGGTTGTCGACCTGTCGGCGGATTTCCGGCTGCGCGATATCGCGCTTTATGAGCGGGTTTATGGTCAGGCGCATCAGGCGCCGGCCTTGCAGGAAGAAGCCATCTATGGATTAAGCGAACATCACCGTACGGCCATCGCGCGCGCGCGCCTGATCGCCAATCCAGGCTGTTATCCCACCGCGGCGCAGTTGGCCCTGTTGCCGCTTCTCAAGAGCAATCTCATCGATCCCGAGAGTATCGTGATCGACGCGAAATCGGGCGTCAGCGGAGCGGGACGCGAACCCAAGACCGCGAGCCTTTTCGGCGAGGTCGCGGAAAATTTCAGTGCCTATGGCATCGCTTCCCATCGGCATGCTCCCGAGATCGAGCAGGAATTGAGCGCTGTCGCGGGACGGCCTATCGCGGTGAGCTTCACCCCTCATCTCGTGCCCATGTTCCGGGGGATCCTCGCCACGATCTATGCGCGTCTCCAGGATTGTACTCTCGCGGATGTGCGGGCATGTCTTACAGAAAGTTATCTTAGCGAGCCGTTTGTACACGTTTCCGACTCGGCGCCGCAGACTCGGGATGTACGGGGGACCAACCGCTGCCTGATTTCCGCCTTCGCCGATCGGCGGAAGGGTCATATAATTCTTGTCGCCGTCGTTGATAACCTGACAAAAGGGGCATCCGGACAGGCGGTCCAAAATATGAACATCATGATGAAATGTGCCGAAGGAGCGGGTCTGGAAATATCAGGAATCACGCAAACGTGAGATCAAAGATCTTTGGTATCTTATTGATTATCAACGATTAAACTTGTTAGTTTTCCCTAGAACCCTCGAAAAACGTCACGAATGGCTCATCTCTATTCGCGGATCGCTCTGAGATCTTAACCTTAACCATCTGTAAATAAATAAAAAGACGAAAAACGTCGTTTTCTCGAAAATGAAGAAATTATTGATTTTCTGGCTTAACAAGGAACTAAAGCTGTGCTATAAGCTTCCATCGATGAGTTTCCTATCGCCTATCGGAGGTTGACATGAGCGGTTCCAAGAAGAGTCTAGGTCTTACAGACGAAAATTCGGGTTTCTCGAATTTTGCGGCGCCGACCCAGCCCACTGGCTTAAACAGTCAGTCAGTCGTCTCCACAGGGGGCGGCTATGCAAACGCCGGCGGCAGTGGCGGCGGCGGAGGTTACTCCTCGTCGATCTACTATGCAGGACCAGGGAATGATACTATTGGAACGCTCATCACCAACAATACAAAATATACCCAGGTCTGGGGCGAAGGCGGCGATGATTATATTTATGCTGGTCCCAATCGCGAAAACACCACGACTTTGACCATCATAGGCGGACCTGGAAATGACACGGTCTCCTTTCACTATTTTACCCATGGCGTGACCATTAACCGCATCACGGATCCGGCGAATTTTTATGTAGGGGGATGGTCCGGGGCGAACCACATAATACAGGGAGGTAAGAACACCACCGATAGCGGGGTCGAAAACATCGTCGGATCGACGTTCAACGATACAATCCAAGGCAACGATTCCGATAACATCCTTTCTGGCGACGGCGGCGACGACACGCTCTATGGGTTCGGTGGAAACGATATTTTTTACACTGGCGGCGGATATGATCGCATCGATGGCGGAGTCGGGACGAACACGTTGCATCTGGATGGCATTCGCAGGGAATCCAATGCCGAATATTACAAGGCCGGCGTCCTGGCCTATCTCATCACCTCGCAGGACCCCAATTCTGGGCATGTGGTGAAGTATGCCGATGGTACGGCGACCGTTGCCTATAACAATATCCAGATTTTCTATGGCACCAATTATGACGATGTCTTCTACGGTATTGGGGGCGTCGCCATCGATGGCGGCAAGGGGATCAATACCCTGGACTATAAACAGTATGACCCCGGCGTGGGCATGAAGATCAACTTGCTGGACGCGAACCATGTGCCGGGCCTGTCCATCGCTGTGGATAGTAACAATAATCCGGACAAAACCCAGATCAATGCGAAGAATATCGGCATTCTTTTCGCCACTTCCCACGACGATGTCATCGCAGCTGATGTGGGCGACAGTCACAGCTACATGATCCATGCCGACGGCGGTAACGATACGATTAACCTCGGCGCAGGCAACGATATTGTCTTCGCCGGGAACACAGGCTATTCGAAGGTCAATGGCGGAAATGGCCTAAACACCCTGTCGCTCGACGAAGCTTCGCAGGTCCTGGCCGATGGCTTGCGGCATGGCGTGACCATTACCCTCAATTCAACGGATCCTACGAGAGGCACCGTAGCCTGGGGTCAGGATGCAGGTAATCCCGACCCCAGCAAGATCGACTGGACCAAGAATGGAAGAATCGATTATGTCGGATTCCAGGAGATCGACGGAACACGGCTCGACGACAAATTTACCGGCAGTCTCGTCAACGACCATTTCTATGGCAATGGCGGTTCCGACGTCATCAATGGCGGGCAGGGTGACGATATCCTGGAGGCCGGCGGTATAACCGGCGGCACTTCCACGGTCACCGGCGGTGGCGGCAGGGACACGCTGGTGTTCGATCATGCCACAAAAGGCACCGGTGCCTTTAATGGTGTCACCGTGAATTTGGATGGTGTCGCGACCTATGGCAACAATACCATTAATTTCAGCGACATCAGCGCGGTCAATGGATCGAAATACGATGACCTGTTCGTTGGTGGCAAAACCGGGGGCATGACCATCGACGGCGGTGCGGGAAATGACACATATGTTGTCGGTTCCGGTACCGGCGATAATTTCTCCGGCGGGTCGGGCAACAATACGCTGTCGCTTGCCAATGATTCTTTGCTCCCCGATGGGGCTGACATCTATCTGAACTTCTCGGGCGGCGGCGGCACGGGTTCGGTCACGGTGCGCAACACCGGAGGCACGACCAACTTCACGGGCGTTACGGCCATTCTGGGCAGTAGCCACGACGATACTTTCCATTATACCGGCGCCGATTCTTCGATCAGCATCATCGGCGGCGGAGGCAAGGATACGCTGGATTATTCGCAGGCGGCGCAAGGGGTCACGGTCATCCTCGCCGATATTGCGCATGAAATCGATAACGTTCCTTATATTTCGGGCATTTCTGTGGTGATCGGGTCCAAGCAGGACGATCAGATATACGTCGACCGTACATCGCCCGAGGCTTCCAACAGCTATTATCTACATGGCGGAGGCGGCACCGATATTTTGACCGGAGCTTTGGGAGATGATTTTCTCTTTGTCGGTAATGGCGGGTCAACCACTGCCGATGGCGGAGCCGACGATGTTAACGGTATCCCCGGTGGATTCAATACCCTGTCTTTTGCCGACCTCATCTTTGCCGACGGCATAGGTGTCAATTTCAACATCACTGACCTCAATACTGGCTTCGTCTCCTACGAGACCGGCTCGACCCAGTTTAAGGATATTCAGGCCTACCAGGGGACGCGCTACAATGACGAATTCCACGGCGAAGGAGTCGTACAAAACGAATTTTTCGATGGTGCGCTCGGCAACGATCTTATCTATGGCGGCAGCGGGAACAATACTTTCGAGGGCGGCGGCGGTGTCGATATCGTCTATGGTGGCAAGGGCGGCATAAACACGCTGAGCTTCAGCAATGCCACCAGCGGCCTCTTCGTCGATTTAAGCCGCATTGCCTCTGCCGATGGCGTTGTGAACTACGCCAATGGGACGGTCACTTTTACAGATATCGCAAACTTCCAAGGCACCGGCTATGACGATACTTTCATCATCGGCGTGGACACGGTTATCTCTGGAAACATCTTCGGCGGCGCCGGCAACGACACGATAAACTTCTCTAATCTCACGCAAGGCACGATTTTCGATGTCAGCCCTACTGGTAGCGTGACGTATAGTGGGCATACGATTAAGTATGTGGGTGTGGAAAACATCGTGGGAACGGCCGGGAACGATACGTTCTTCGGCAGCCTGAACTGCGGCATCGATGGCGGCGGCGGCAGTGATACGCTTGATTTTTCCCACTGGTCCAATGGGGGCGCTGCTGGCACGAAAGGTATCACCATCACGATCGGCGATACCCAGTCGAAGACCGGTTCCTACACCAATCTCTATAGCATTGTCGGCACGGGCCTCGATGATACGATCACGGTTAACGATTCGCAAAACCACCGCCTGTTCGCAGGTGGCGGACGTGACACGATCAATGCAGGCTCGGGCGATGATATCATCGTCGCGGGCTCGGGAACGCTGACGGTCGATGGTCATGGCGGCTTTAATGTGTTGTCGCTTGAGCAATGGGCGGCGAGCCGGATCGTCAACGGTCGTCCTCATGGACTGGATATCGTCTATACCGGGAATACATCAGGCACTATTTCCGGCACGGGAGTGGTGAATTACGCCAATATCCAAGGCTTCCAGGGTACCCAGTTCGACGACACGTTCGATGCGCGCAGCATTACCAACGTCAATCTTAGCGCCTATTTCAACGGTGGCCAGGGCGACGATATCATTTGGGGTGGTGCGGGCAACGATGTGTTCGAAGGCGGCGGCGGCAATGACCAGGTTTATGGCGGCGGCGGGTTCAATACCCTGTCCTTCGCCCATGCGCAAACCGGCATAATCCTCACCAATCCAGTCAGTGGGAACACCACCGGCACGATTCTCAACGGGAGCGACAAGGTCACGTATCAGAATATCTTCGGCTTTATCGGGTCGACCTACGACGACCAGTTCAATGTGCTGAATGACCGTCTCACGATCGATGGAAATGGCGGAAAGGACACGCTGAGCTTTCTGTCCGCGTCATCGGGCGTGAATGTCCACCTCGGCAGCGCCGATCCGACCCTGAACGGCCATTTCTATAATATCGAAAATGTAACGGGATCGAATCGGGCCGATATCATCTTCGGCGACGATCTCGGCGATTATATCTATGGCGCCGGCGGCAATGACAAGCTCTATGGCGGTGCCGGCAATGACACGATCGCGGTCGGCAACGGAGTCAATATCGTCGACGGCCAGGCCGGCGAAAATACGCTATCTTTCGAGCATGTCCGGTCCTATGTCGCCAAAGACGGTACGCTCCATGGCGTCGATATCACCTTGAATCTCATTGACCCAACCCAGGGCCATATCCTGACCAATAATGGCGCTGGCAGCGTGGATTTCTTCAATATCCAGAATTTTACCGGCACCGATTATATCGATACGTTCAAGGGAGGCGATACAGGCAATACGTTCAACGGCCTGGGCGGCGATGACTTTATCATGGGTGGCAATGGCAACGACACTCTATATGGCGGCGACGGTAATGGGAACGATACCATCAATGGCGGCGGCGGCGACGATATAATCCTCGGCGGAAGAGGTGATGACAAGCTGGACGGCGGCAGCGGGGACGGAGAAAATACCCTAAGTTTCGCCAATATGGATATCGGTGTGCGCATCGTTCTTACCGCCTATGACACCGAGCTATATGGAAAATACTATGCGGACGCAGATAGCCGCTATCCGGACGGCTTCTTGGGTAAAGGCGGGGATGGATTCTATACCTATAACGACCAGACCGGCGGCAGCATCCTCGACGTGGATAGGACCCTTGTCCATACAGTCATAGATGGTAAAGACACTTTAACGGAGCGCGATCTCACTACACCCAACACCTATGTCGGCTGGTTCTTCAATATCACCAAGTATGAAGGCAGTTCGCATGACGATTATTTCCTCGCTGGTCAGAGCAACGACTATGTCTGCCTGGGTGCGGGAAATGATTTCATTCGTGGTTCCCTGGGTGACGATAAGATATACGGCGGCGAAGGCGACGACCGTTTATTTGCCGGTGCCGATAATGATGAGGTCTATGGCGGAAAAGGTAACGATTTCCTCAATGGTGGAATTGCCGGTGACGACATTCTCTATGGCGGAACAGGTGACGACACGCTCGAATCCTACTCGGGATCGAATATTTTCTATGGCGGCCAGGGTAAGGATACCTTCCGCCTGGATACACTACATCTCGCTTCTCCGGATAGCGTTTCTAATCCCGACAAGAGCGATGCAGTAATGACTCTCAAGGATTTCCATGTCGGGAATATCACGACCGATCTGGAGGCCGATGTCATCGATCTCGCACCGCTCCTGACAAACCTGTTTTATCATTCGACGGGCGTGGATCCTAATAGTGGTATCTATAGCAGCACGAACAACACAAACATTACAAATTTTGATTTCGCAACTGATCCTACCGGGGCCACGCTCGGCAATTTTGTGCGGATCATCCAGGATGATGCTGGCATCAATCACCTTCAGATTAATGTGGATCCCAGCAAGGGGTGGGCAACGTATTATTATTTTGATGCTTTGGGTCACCTTCTTTCGAAGACGAATGATGCAGGGTGGCAGGATGTTGCAATCCTGGATAGTGCCGAAAACAATAACCATGTGCTTACGCTCGATCAGCTTCTGGAGAATGGGCAGATAAACTTCGCCCCGCATCTGATCGAGAGCCAGGCGGTTTCGGGTATCATAAATGGTCACCCGGGTAACCCTCAGTACGACCCTTACATTGTCGGCATAAATCCCGCCGGTGGTACCACCAGTAATGCTAATTACTTTTACGATCATATACCGGCCCCCAATCATCCTTAACCTTAAGGAACGGTGATGACCTTTAACCGGCGGCAAAAGCCGCCGGTTTTTTTATGAACGCTTCGATGACCTAGAGCTCGAAGATCTAAAGGGCGGCTTCACGAAAAAGAAGATCGAGCGCGTGGCCGACCGCCCGAGTCCGGATATCCCCGCGATCTCCCTCGAATATTCTGTATTCCGTTCGAGGTAGAATGGTTTGCCCGGCCAGTCCGAAATAGACCAGGCCTACGGGCTTGTCCGGCGTGGCCCCACCCGGCCCGGCGATGCCGGTGATGGCGAGCGCGATATCGGCAGCCGAACGCAGGAGGGCGCCCGCCGCCATGTCGGCTGCCACCTCGGCGCTCACCGCGCCGTGGCGGGCGAGCCGCGCGGGATCTATGCCGAGCATTTCCTGCTTGGCTTGGTTGGAATAGGTGATGAAGCCGCGGTCGAAGACGTCTGACGCGCCAGAAATTTCAGTCAGGGCCGCCGCGAGCAATCCCCCGGTGCAGCTCTCCGCCGTCGCGATCCGCCAGCCGCGGGTGCGATAGAGCGCGAGGATAGCCGCGAGATCATCCATGCAGGGGCAGTGCCACGGTGGCGGTTGCCTGGGCGGCGATGCCTTCCTCGCGCCCGGTGAAGCCCAACCGTTCGGTCGTGGTGGCCTTCACGCTAATCCGGTCTTCGGCAAGGCCCAAAATCTCTGCCAACCGATGCTTCATCGCCGCGCGGTGCGGGCCGATCTTGGGTCGTTCGCAGATCAGCGTGACGTCGACATGGACAATCGCACCGCCGCGTTCGCCGATCAGCGCGGCCGCATGGGCGAGGAACCGCCAGGACGGTGCCCCTTTCCAGCGTACGTCGCTGGGCGGAAAATGCAGGCCGATATCGCCCGCTCCGATCGCGCCGAGCAGCGCGTCCGTTAAAGCATGCAAAGCGACATCCGCGTCCGAGTGACCTTCGAGCGTGCGATCATGAGGCAGGCGAACGCCGCACAGCCAGAGATGATCGCCTTCGACCAACCGATGTACGTCGTATCCGTTGCCGCTGCGATATTCGCGCCCCGTCATTGCCGTTGCCCTCTCCCAATCGTCGGATGTGGTGATTTTGAAATTCCGCTCGCTTCCCGCGACCAGGGCCACCGAGAGGCCGAAGGCCTCGGCCACCGCTGCATCGTCGGTCATCTCCACGCCGCCCGCGGCGTGGCGATGCGCGGCGAGGATCTTATCGAAGCGAAAACCTTGGGGTGTCTGCGCGCGGAAGAGGCCCTGGCGGTCAACATGGCGAAGCACGCGTCCTGCCGCGCCGCGCTTTACGCTGTCGAAAACCGGCAAGGAGGGCAGGGCGCCCTCGCACTCTTCCAAGGCCGCGATGACATTCCGAATCAGAGCCGGGGTTACGAAGGGCCGGGCCGCATCGTGGATCAAGACAAGATCGGGGCGATCGCCTACCAGAGCTTCAAGCCCCAGGCGCACCGAATCCTGACGCCGTGCGCCGCCGGGAATCCAGGGGCCGAGCTTCGAAATCCCCGTGGCACAGGCAAGATATTCCTGCGCGAGGGAAGGATCGATCACGACCCGAATCTCGCCGATTTCCGTGAGGGCGGAAAAGGCTTCGAGCGTATGGGCCAGTATGGCTTTGCCCTGCAAGGACAGATATTGCTTAGGCAGGGTGCCGCCAAGTCGGCTCCCCCGTCCCGCAGCCACGATCAAGGCGGTTATTTTCGTCATGCTCCCTATCTAGCCCATGTTGCCTTTTTGGCAAAAGCCTCTAAGCTCGTGCCTCAAATTTAGGCAATGCTGAATCCCATACACATTGGCCCGGTCGAGATCCGGGACCCCGTGATCTTGGCGCCCATGTCGGGCGTCAGCGACATGCCTTTCCGTCGCCTCGTCAAGAGCCTGGGCGCCGGGCTGGTGGTATCCGAGATGATCGCGAGCCAGGCCATGGTACGCCAGAGCCAGCAGACGCTGCGCATGAGCCGCCACTCGGCGCTGGAGGCGCCGGTCGCGGTCCAGCTCGCCGGCTGCGTGCCCGAGATCATGGCCGAGGCCGCGCGGCTCAACGAGGATCGCGGCGCCGCTCTTATCGATATCAATTTCGGCTGCCCGGTCCGCAAGGTAGTGGAAGGCATGGCGGGCTCGGCCCTCATGCGCGACGAGGCTCTCGCGGCGAAGATTCTGGCCGAGACCGTTAAGGCAGTCGCGCTGCCGGTCACGCTGAAGATGCGCATGGGATGGGATCACGGCAGCTTGAATGCGCCTACCATCGCGCGGATCGCCGAGGAGATGGGGATTCGCATGATCACGGTGCATGGCCGGACGCGCAACCAGATGTATAACGGCGTCGCCGACTGGGCCTTCGTCCGGCGCGTCAAGGACGCGGTGACGATACCGGTAATCGTCAACGGCGATATCACCACCCGCGAAGAGGCGCGCGCGGCGCTTGCCCAGTCGGGCGCCGACGGCGTGATGATCGGCCGGGGCGCCTATGGCCGCCCGTGGTTTATCAACCAGGTCATTCATTTCCTGCGCGACGGATCGATGCTGCCGGACCCGCCCTTGTCCCGGCAATACGCCATTCTCCTGGATCATTACCACGCCATCCTCGACCATTATGGCGCGCCTGCAGGCGTGAAGATCGCACGCAAGCATATTGGCTGGTACAGCAAGGGCCTGCCTGGATCGGCAGAATTTCGTGCCCGCATCAATGGGCTCGATGATCCGAAACGGGTCGAAGGAGAGATCAAGGCCTTCTACTGCTCTCTTCGGGAGCCCCTGGTAGCATGATCCACATGTCGGAGTCCCTGCACGCCGCGGCGGTGCTCGCCTCCATGCCTGCGGCCTTCATTCTGTTCGCCCCGGGCAATATCATCCTCGATGTGAACGAGGCGGCGGAGGATTTGCTCGCCACGAGCAGATCGGTCCTGTGCGGCGGGACCTTACCTTCTCCTGGCCGCGAGCTGCTCGCTTCCCTGCTCGAAGATTTCTGGCGCGCCCCGAGCCACCTTCAGCAGGAGATCCGTTGGCGCGACAGCGCCATCATCGCCGATATCGCGCCAGTCCCCAGTGGCGGAGCACTGTTCCTCACCATCCGTCGCGGGCTCGGTCCCACCGATCAGACGGTGCCGCTCGAGGAAATCGCTTCGCTGCTTGGCCATGAGATAAAGAATCCCCTTTCCGGTATGCGGGGCGCCGCCCAGCTCCTGGCGGCGCACAGTCAGGGACCCGATCGGGAATTGGCCCATCTGATCGTGACGGAGGTCGACCGCATCGCGGCGCTAATCGATTCCTACGGCGCGGAGGAGGACGCCCAGCCGACCGTCATCAATATCAACGAACTGGTCGAACACTGCCTCGCCATTGCCCGCCATGGCTTTGCGGCCCAGGCTACGATCGAAAGCCAGTTTGATCCGTCGATGCCGCCGGTTATCGGCTATCGCGGTCTGTTGACCCAGGCGGTGCTCAACCTCCTGAAGAATGGGGCGGAGGCGGGATCGATGCTGCGCGTGCGCACCGCTTATGGATGGGGTCCACTGGTGGCGCAGCCTGGGCAAAGAAGGACACGCCTCGCTCTTGCCATCGAGATCGAGGATAATGGCCCAGGCGTCGATCCGGCCGTCATATCGCGTATGTTCGAGCCTTTCGTCTCCACCAAGCGTGCCAGCCGGGGTCTCGGTCTAGCGGTGGTGGCGAGGGCCGCGCACAAGCATGGCGGCAAAGTCGATTATCGGCACGCGCCGACTATCTTTCGGCTGCTTCTGCCGATTGCCATTGTCAAACAAGGCGAGGAAGCGGCATGACCTGCATCCTGCTCGCCGATGACGATCCGTCCATCCGCGCTGTGCTCGACCGTGCCTGCCAGGACTGGAACTATGCCATCGAGAGCTTCGCGAACGGTGGCGATTTTCTGCGCAGGCTCGAGCAGGAAGGTGGCGACGTCGCGATCGTGGACGTCATGCTGCCCGATTGCGACGGGCTGGAGATGGTGCCTGCCATCAAGAAGCGCCGCCCGGATCTGCCGATTATCGTGATCAGCGCCCAGAACAATGTCCTGACGGCGCTGCGGTCCGGCAATCGGCTGGTTTACGACTATCTTCCCAAGCCGTTCGATCTCGATCATCTACGAGAGACGATCCAGCGCGCCACGCCGGCGGCAAGTTCGGTTCCGGTATCAGAGCAGGCATTGCCGCTTATTGGCAATTCGCCGACGATGCAGGTTGTCTATCGTACCTTGGCGCGGCTTCTCTCTGTGGACATCCCGGTGTTGATCCAGGGAGAATCCGGTACTGGCAAGGAACTCGCCGCGCGCATTATTCATGAATACGGCAACCGGCATAAGAAACCATTCGTGGCCCTGAACATGGCTTCCATGCCTCGCGATCTGATCGAGAGTGAGCTGTTCGGCCATGAAAGGGGAGCCTTCACCGGCGCCCACCAGACCAAACCCGGCCAGTTCGCGCTGGCGGAGGATGGTATTCTTTTCCTGGATGAGATCGGCGATATGCCTATCGAGGCGCAGACTCGCCTCCTGCGCGTACTCCAGACGGGTGAATATAACCCAGTCGGCTCGACCCGCACTCAGCGTGCGCGCTGCCGTATTATCGCAGCCACGCACCGCAACCTCTCCGCCTTGATTCGCGAAGGAAAATTCCGCGAGGATCTTTATTACCGGCTCGCGGTTCTGCTCGTCGATCTGCCGCCCTTGCGGGTGCGCAGCGAAGATATCCCGGCGCTTGTGGCACATTTCATTGCAAAGGCGCAGTCGGCTGGCTTAGGCGCTAAAACGTTCTCGCCTTCGGCGCTTACCGCTCTGCAAGCGCATAGCTGGCCGGGCAATGTTCGGGAATTAGAGAATGTCATCCAGCGCCTTCTGGTGCTTGTTCCCGGCAGCACCATCGAGAAAAGTCATGTTGCCGCGTTTCTTCGCGCGAGCGCGCTGCCGGTTGAAGATTCTCTCAGCCGCACGGTTGCCAATCTCGTGCGCCGCTATCTTGCCGATCACGATGCGGCTCATCCTCCGCGGGATCTTTATGCGACGGTGCTGGCCGAGATCGAGGGGCCCCTGCTCACGCTGGTGTTGGAGGCCACGCGGGGCAATCAGGTGAAGGCCGCTGAAATGCTGGGTATCAATCGCAACACCCTGCGCAAGAAGCTCAGGGAAATGCAGCCCGGAGGGACGCCTCATGAGATCTGAACTCGTGTGGCTGCGGCGCGTGAATTGGGAGCGCAATATCGTTGCCGTCCTGATGCTGCTTGCCTTCATGAGTGGGTCGCTCACGTACATGGTGATGCGCCGCTACTGGCAGGTGCAGGACCAGGACAAGGCCATTACCTATCTGCTTCTTTCAGACGTCTGCCTGGCCTGCGGTCTGGCCATCGTCGTCATACGGCGGGTCATCCAGGTCTGGATCGAACGCAAGCGCGGCCTGGCTGGCGCCAAGCTGCATTCGCGCTTGGCGCTGCAATTTGCCTTGATCAGCCTCATCCCCACCATGATCGTCACGACCGTCTCCACGGCTTTTTTCGATTACGGCCTGAACAGCTGGTTCAGCGACCGGATCCGCGCCACCATCGGCAGCTCGCTCAATGTCGCGCATGCCTATATCACCGAGAACGAAAAACGCATCACCAACGATTCCAACAGCATCGCGAGCGACCTGCGCAATTCCGGCATAGGAGATATCCTCACTTCCGGCGCGGCGGAAGAATTCTTGACCGCGGAAATATCGGCCCGTGACCTGACATCGGCGGCGCTCGTCGATTCGGGCCGGCAAATCCTGGCGCATGGGGGGTTCAGCATCACCACCGATCCGGATATTCCCGCGGACGCCTTCTTGCGGGCCCGCCAAGGGCGGACGGTCATCATCAATGCCGCCGACGGGAGGGAAGTGCGCGCGCTCACTGCTTTGGGGCCCGAGCTCTATCTCTATATTTCGCGGGTTCTCGATGAGCAGGTCTTGAGCAATGTGCACGACAACGAGGACCTGGTTAAGCTCTATCGTCGCCTGGACAGCCAGCGATCGCAGGTGAAAATCACCGTGGCGGGAATATTCGCCGTTCTTGCAGTGCTCCTGCTGATCATCGCGGTATGGTTCGCCATCGGCCAGGCGAGCCGGCTCGTCAAGCCGATTTCCAGGCTTGACCGGGCAACCCGCAAGCTCGGGCAGGGAGATTTCGGGGCGCGGGTGCGAACCGATGGCGCAATCGATGAGCTGGCCCATCTCAGCAGAGCCTTCAACAACATGGCCCAGCAATTGCAGCAGCAGCGCCAGGATCTGGTCGATGCCAATCGCCAGATCGACGAGCGGCGGCAATTCAGCGAACTGGTGTTGGCAGGTGTGTCGGCGGGCGTGATCGGCATGGATGAAATGGGCTGTGTCGATCTGCCCAATCGGTCGGCGAGCGAATTGCTTGGGCGCGATCTTTCCGCATGCCGGGGACAAGATATCGCGGCGGTTGTCCCTGAATTTGCGACGATCGTCGACGAGGCAAAGGCGCGGCCGGGACGAATCATGGAGGATCAGATCAGCGTCAAAACCGGAGCCGGGCCACGTATTTTTCACGTCCGCGCCCTGGCCGATCTCGAGGGAGGGCACAAACCCGTCTTGACCTTTGATGACCTTTCCGAGCTGCTTGCGGCGCAACGCAAGGCTGCCTGGGCGGATATCGCCCGGCGCATCGCCCATGAAATCAAAAATCCGCTGACCCCTATTTCCCTCTCTGCCGAGCGATTGAAAAGAAAATATCTCGGACAAATTGCCGAGGACCGCGAGACATTCGCCATTTGTACCGACACGATTATCCGGCATGTCGGTGACATCGGGCGGCTGGTCGATGAATTCTCCGCTTTCGCCCGCATGCCAGCCCCGGTGTTGCAGCGGGAGAATCCCGTGGAGCTCGCCCGGCAGGTGCTGCTTCTGCAGCAGAATGCCAACGGGAACTTCACCTATCGATTCGTTCCACCGGAGGGTGAGATTTTCATCGAATGCGATGCAGGACAATTCAACCGCGTGCTGACGAATCTACTCAAAAATGCCGCCGAGGCAATTGAGGGCAGGCAGGAACTGGGCGATACTAGGGCGGGAGATATCACGCTCGAGATGCGGCGGGGAGATGGCATGCTGGAAATTACCATCGATGATAACGGCGTGGGCCTGCCCAGCGACGGTCGCGAACGGTTGACCGAACCCTATGTCACGACCCGCGCGAAGGGGACAGGTTTAGGGCTTGCCATCGTGAAGAAGATCATGGAAGACCATGGCGGCAAGCTGACATTAACCGACCGCCCGGGAGGTGGGGCACGGCTCATTTTGACGTTTCCGCTGGCGGGGGAATAGGCGTGGCGCGAGACATCCTGATTGTCGATGACGAGGCGGATATTCGCATGCTAATCGCGGGTATCCTGACCGATGAAAAATATACGACCCGCGAGGCGGGGAATAGCCAGGAAGCCCTGGCAGCGCTCAAGGACCGGCGGCCAAATCTGGTTATTCTCGATATCTGGCTGAAACAAAGCGAAATGGACGGCCTCAACGTCCTCGATCGGATCAAGCAGGAATGGCCGGACGTCCCGGTGATCATGATCAGCGGCCATGGCAATATCGAGACCGCCGTGAATGCCATCAAACGGGGCGCCTATGATTTCATCGAAAAGCCGTTCACGGCGGCCCGCATGCTGATGGTGGTCGAACGCGCTCTGGATGCGGCGCGCCTCAAGCGGGAAAACGAAGAACTGAAGCAGCGTAGCGGGGGAACCGCCGAATTGGTGGGGGTCTCCGCAGCAATCGAACAGGTCAGGTCCGCTATTGAAAAGGCCGCGCCAAGCGCCAGCCGGGTGATCTTCACCGGCCCCCCGGGCAGCGGCAAGGAAGTGGCCGCGCGGTTACTGCATCGTTTATCCAAGCGCGCGCATGGCCCGTTCGTGATCGTCAATTGCGCGATCATGCATCCCGACCGGCTCGAGATGGAATTGTTCGGTGTCGATGCTTCGCCGGGCAAGACCGGGTATCTCGAGATGGCGCATGGCGGCACGCTGCTTCTCGACGAGATTGCGGATATGCCGCTCGAAACCCAGGGGAAGATCGTCCGCGTTCTGCACGAGCAGACCTTCAGCCGGGTGGGGGGGCAAACCCGCATTCAGGTGGATGTGCGTATCGTCGCTTCATCGAGCAAGGATCTCGCCCAAGAGATGGAGAAGGGCCATTTCCGCCAGGACCTGTTTTTCCGCCTGAATGTCGTACCGATCCGGCTGCCGTCTCTGCGGGACCGGCGAGAGGATATCCCGTTGCTCGTCACGCATTTGATGGCGCGCGCCGCCGAGCAGGCGGGAATGGCGCCGAGGACGCTGGCCGAGGACGCCGTGGCGATGCTTCAGACCTATGAATGGCCGGGCAATATCCGCCAGCTGCGCAACGCCATCGAGCGGATCTTGATCATGGCCAATGGCGATGGCCATGAGCGGATCACCGCCGAGATGCTACCTCCCGACATCGGAGCGGTCACGGCTCCCGCGAATTCCGGATCGGGGCAGGTGCTGACCTTGCCCCTTCGAGAAGCACGCGAGATATTCGAACGTCAGTATCTCGAAACGCAGATCGGTCGGTTCGGCGGCAACATTTCAAAGACCGCGAACTTCATCGGCATGGAACGCTCGGCGCTCCACCGGAAGTTGCGGGCGCTGGGCATCACCACCGGCGAGGAAGCCTAGACAGGATAGAAAATGAAAGTTGTGATTTGCGGGGCTGGCCAGGTTGGCGGGACGATTGCGCGGTATCTGTGCCACGAGGATAACGACGTTGCCGTGATCGACCAGGACCCTCAATTGATTCGGCAGTTGATGGACGAGTTGGACATCCTCGGCGTTACCGGCTTTGCTTCCCATCCCAACGTGCTGGAAGCGGCCGGAGCCAAGGACGCCGACATGCTGATTGCCGTCACCTATTCCGACGAAGTCAACATGGTGGCGTGCCTGATCGGCCACTCGTTGTTCGGCATTCCCGTTAAAGTGGCGCGGGTCCGCGACCAATCCTATTTCGATTCGCGTTGGTCGAGCATCTTTACCTCAGAAAATATGGGAATCGATACGGTCATTTTTCCTGAAGTCGAGGTGGCCGAAGCGATCTACCGCCGCTTGGAAATTCCAGGCGCCTTCGATGCCATCCCGCTGGTAGGCAATCTCGTCACGCTGATTGGCGTGCGGTGCACACCCAACTGCCCGGTGATCAACACACCCCTGCGCCATTTGACGACGCTTTTCCCCGACTTGCACGTGACGGTCATCGGCATCACACGCGGCGATACCCACATCGTGCCCGATGCCAGCGAGGTGATCCTCGCCGATGATCAGGTCTATTTCATCGCCGAAACAACCCATCTCAAGCGGGCCCTGGCGGCGTTTGGCCATGAGGAACAGGCGGCGCGACGCCTGGTCATCGTCGGAGGAGGCCATATCGGCACCTACCTTGCTGCGAAGATCGGGCATTCCAGTCCTGATGCCGAGGTAAAAATCATCGAGATCGACAGGACCCAGGCGGAACATGCCGCCCAGCAACTGCCGCGCTTTGCCGTCATTCGTGGCGACGCGCTCAAGGAAGATATCCTAGCCGAGGCAAATGTTGCCGGGGCGGAAACCATCGTCGCGGTCAGCAACAATGACGAGGTCAACATTCTCGCCTCGCTGCTAGCCAAGAAGGCGGGCTGCCAGCGCAGCATTACACTGGTGAATTCTGCTTCCTATGCGCCGCTGGTCGGCGGCTTGGGGATCGACGCGGTGGTTTCGCCGCGGGCGACCACGGTGTCGATGGTGCTGCAGCATATTCGCCGTGGGAAAATTCATTCGGTCCATTCGCTTGGCGATGATTTCGGCGAAGTGATGGAAATGGAGGCCCTGGAGACCTCTCGGTTGACCGGGGTGCCATTGCGTGACATGGATCTCCCCGATGGGGTGATCATCGGGGCGATCGTGCGCGCGCAGGCCGTTATCATGCCCCAAGGCGATACGGTGATCGAACCCCACGATCAGGTGGTGCTGTTTGCCCGCAGCGATATGGTGCGGCGCGTCCAGAAGATCTTTGCCGTCCGGCTGGAATTTTTCTGATCATGGCGCGCATTGCCTACGTCAACGGACGCTATGTGCCCCATGCCTCGGCGTGCGTGGGGATCGAGGACAGGGGCTACCAATTCGGCGATGGAGTCTATGAGGTGGTCATGATCGAGGGAGGCCGGCCTATCGACGCCGCGCCGCACTTCGATCGACTCGACCGTTCGCTCGCGGAGATCCGTTTGCCGTGGCCCGTGAGGCGCCAGGTTTTAATGATGATCATCCACGAGTTGATCCGGCGTAACCGCATCGGCCGCGGTATTTGCTACATCCAGGTCACGCGAGGGGTGGCAGTCCGCGATCATAAATTTCCGCTCGACGCTGAGCCCAGCCTCGTACTGACCGTTAAGCGCATCGGGAGGCTGCCTGCTGAAGCCTATGCCAGCGGCGTTCGGGTCATCACCCTCCCCGATACGAGATGGGGCCGCTGCGACATCAAATCCATCAATCTCCTGCCCAACATTCTGGGCAAGCAGCAGGCGCATGAAGCGGGGGCCTACGAGGCATGGCTTGTCGATCGGCATGGCCATGTCACCGAAGGGACTAGCACCAACGCCTGGATTGTGACGCGCAAGGGAGAGATCAAAACGCATATGCTGGATCACGCGATTTTGCCGGGCATCACGCGGCAGATCGCCTGCGCTCTTGCCGAGCAGGCGCAAATGTCGCTGCATTTTACCTCCTTTTCCATTCCCGAGGCGCTCGATGCCGCGGAGGCATTTCTGAGCAGCGCAAGTGCCACTATCCTGCCCGTCATCGCTATAGATGGACAACCCATCGGCACGGGCGCGCCCGGCCCCTTCACGCTGCGCCTCCGGGCGCTTTTTCGCGATCATATCCTTGCGCAGGGCCATGCCTAGACCGCGCGCCATCCTCTTCGATTGGGACAATACGCTGGTCGATAGCTGGGACATGATCACCGCGGCCATGAACGCCGCCCTGGCCAGCTTTTCGCTTCCCCTGTGGGACCGGAGCGACACTGAAAAACGGGCTTTGCGCTCCATGCGAGATTCTTTCCCCGAAATCTTCGGCGCGCGTTGGCGGGAGGCCGGTGAAATCTATTCCACGACCTTCGCAGCATTGCATCTCGACCACCTCCGCCCCTTGCCGGGCGCGGAAGCGGCGTTGGAATCCGTGTCTCGCCAGGGCATCTATGCCGCAATCGTGAGCAACAAGCGGGGCGTTTTCCTGCGAAAAGAAGTCGTCCATCTCGGCTGGGAAGGGATGTTCGGCGCACTCGTCGGGGCGGGCGAGGCCGAGCGGGACAAACCAGCGCCCGACCATGCATGGCGCGCCCTGGCTCCCAGCGGGTCCTTAGATTGCGTGGATGTCTGGTTTGTTGGCGATACGGCGGTGGATATTGCTTGTGCCCAAGCGTTGGGAGCGCGCCCGGTTCTCTGTCGACCGGCGCCACCACATCTCGAGGAATTTGGCGTCGCGGGGATCACCCATATCGAAAGCATCGCCGATTTGGCGCGCTTATGGTCCTGATACCGAGGTCGCGGTATCCACACTAGCCGCTCGGGTAAGCTTATGCTAAACTCGTGCTATTATCATGTTTTTTCGGAAAATATTGCCGAGCGGCAAAATGCTTGGCCAAGAAAGGACAAAAAATGGCGGCCGAAAAATCCCAAAATGTCCAAGACGTTTTCTTGAATACCATTCGCAAGGGCAAAGTGCCTGTGACGGTTTTCCTCATCAATGGCGTGAAACTGCAGGGTATTGTCACCTGGTTCGATAATTTCAGCTTGCTGTTGCGGCGCGATCAGTTCGTCCAACTTGTTTATAAGCATGCCATTTCCACAATCATGCCGGGACAAGCATTGAATTTAAACGAAAGCGAGCCAGAGAATGGGTAGAGCGCTTGCGCGGTAACGCTTCTTCACCACCCGCCGCCGTTATTCATCCGGCGCTCAAGAACCAAGGTGTCAACGGGCGGTCCCTTACCGCCAAGCTTGAGGAGGCGGTCGGTCTCGCCCTCGCGATCGGTCTGCCGATTGCCCATTCCGAAATCGTCCGCCTGGGCGAGATCAAGCCTGCCACCTACCTGGGCGCGGGGCAGACCGCACGGCTTGCCGCTCTGATCGCCGAGCAGGAGATAGGCCTGGTCGTTGTGGATGCCGCGCTCACTCCGATCCAGCAGCGCAACCTCGAGCGCGAGTGGAAGACCAAGGTCATCGACCGCACCGGCTTGATCATCGAAATATTCGGAGAACGCGCCCACACCCGCGAAGGCCAGCTTCAGGTCGATTTGGCGGCGCTCACCTACCAGCGCAGCCGGCTCGTCCGCTCCTGGACCCATTTGGAGCGCCAGCGCGGCGGCGCAGGTTTTCTCGGCGGTCCGGGTGAATCGCAGCTCGAAATCGATAGGCGCTTAATCGACGAGAAGGTCCAGCGCCTCAAGCGGGACCTTGCCGATGTGCAAAGGACGCGCGGTTTGCACCGCGCCGCCCGCAAGCGCGTTCCCCTTCCGGTCGTCGCCCTGGTCGGATACACCAATGCGGGAAAATCGACCTTGTTCAACCATCTGAGCGGGGCAGGCGTGGTGGCGGCCGATCTGCTTTTCGCGACGCTTGATCCCGCCATGCGCCGCGTGGCCCTGCCGAGCGGGCGCCAGGCGATCTTCTCCGATACCGTCGGCTTCGTTTCCGATCTGCCGCACGAGCTTGTCGCGGCCTTTCGCGCGACGCTTGAGGAGGTGAAAGGCGCCGATCTCATCCTCCATGTGCGGGATATTTCCCATCCGGATAGCCAGGCCCAGAAGGAGGATGTCGAGAAGGTGCTGGAACAGCTCGATATCGACGAGGAAAAACCGGTCATCGATGTCTTGAATAAAATCGATCGGCTGCAAGAGCGCGACGGCTTTGGCCCCGCCCAGGCCTATCCGGTTTCGGCGACGACTGGCGAGGGCATTGACCGGCTGATGGCGGCAATCGATATGCTGCTCGGACAAGAAGAGCAGGTGGTTTCCTATCATCTCGCCCATGAACAGGGACGCGAACTGGCGTGGCTCTATCGCCATGGCGAGGTCATCGAGCGGTCCGACGAACAGACCGGTATCGCGGTCAGAGTGAAGCTCAGCCGCGAGAATATCGATCGTTTCGCCCTTCCGCCGCAATGACAGCGACCATGGTGCGAGGCGGCTGGGTTAACCAGTTGCACGGGCAGGGCGATGTCGTGCGCAAGCGGCGCGGCCGCGCCGCGCCCAGCGATTGCGGAACGATTGCCGAGGAATTCGCCGTCCAGAAATACCTCTTCACCGAGGGCCTTGCCGTGGCCGAACCTATCGCGCTCGACGAGGCGGAATTCACCATGCGCCGGATCGAAGGCGAGAGCGATCCTGTCCTCACCGAAGACCAGGCGGTCGAGATCACCCGCGCCGTCGGAGAATTCATGGCACGCCTGCACGGGCTTGCCTGGCAACGGAGCGGAATTGCATTTCGCCGCTTCCCGCTCGCGGCTCGGTGGGAAAGCGCCCATAGTGCGTTGGATGCGCTTCCCGGCCATTATCCGATCCTGGAATGGGCGATCCAGAAATTGCGCGCGGAGGCGCCGGTCGAAGACAGGCTGGCGCTGTGCCACCGCGATCTGCGTTTCGGAAACTGCCTTGTTTCTCCCGACAAGGCCCGGCTTGTCGCCGTGCTCGATTGGGAAATGGCCGGGATCGCGGACCCTTATGAGGATCTCGGCTGGTATTGCGCCCGCTGCTGGCGTGGCTCCAATTCCACGCTCGAAGCGGCAGGGCTTGCTCCGCGCCAGGTTCTACTAGATGGCTATGCCGCAATCAGCAGGATAGTTATCGATATGGATCGCCTCCTCTTTTGGGAGAGATATGCGCTGCTGCGCTGGGCGATCATTGCCCTGCAACAGGGCGAGAGATATCGCCACGGAGCCGGCGGGAGATTGGGCCTGGCCATGACGCCGCTGCGCGCGCTCGAAGCCGCCTACGATTTGTTGATGGATTATGCTTGATTATCCGAACGCACGCGATCTCATCGCCGGGCTGCGCAAGGCTGGGGTCGAGGAGGAGGGGGAAAAACTCAAGATCCTAGCCTATCTCGAGCGGCTCGTCGATGCGGCCGACCCGCGCACCGAGGAACTGGCCGCGTATCGCGCGTATCTCGGCGGTGCGCCGACGCTCGCCGAAGCGCGCCGTTTGTTGGCACAAGACATAAGGCGCGGTCCACTCCCCGAGGGAGAGGCAGGCCGGCGCCTTCACGATCTTTTGCTTGCCTGTGTGGTGCCGGGGCTACGCCTCAGCAATCCGCGTCATATCGTGCTGAGACAGAAGGAAAAACGCGGCGCGGAATCCGCTATCTGACCTGCGGTTCAACCTCGAGAGAAGCGCGGCTACCCTTTCGTTGCGTGCGGCTTAAGATGATCCAGCGCATAGGGTGCGTTTTCCTTGATACTCTCAAGAACGATCGAGGTGCGGACATGGGCGACTTCGGATGCCTTGAGCAGGTCGTTGCTGATAAAATCGGAGAAAGCCTTGAGGTCGGGCGTGACGACTTTCAAGAGGTAATCCGCTTCACCCGTTAGAGATTGGCATTCGATGATTTGCGGGAGCGCCATGACGCGGCGGTAAAAATCGCGCATGCGCCCCGCGCCATGCGCTTTCAAGGTTACCAGGCAGTAGGCCTTCAAACCCATTCCCAGCCGTCCTGCATCGAGTTCAGCGCGAATATGCCGGATGATCCCGTGGTCAATCAGACGCTGCAAACGCCGCGAGACCTGGGAGGCCGAGAGATGAATCCGCTCTCCGAGCTCTGCATGGGTCAGCCGGGCGTCTTCCTGCAGGAGGGTGAGGAGACGGAGATCGAAGGCGTCCAATGCATTATTCATGCGTCCATTGTCGGTTTTCCGGTTCTTTATTGCAAGAAGCCTCACCGGACCCGGGAAAATCGCAAAAAAACGCCATGCAAAAGCCGCTATGCTTAACGAGGAGGAATTGTCATGGATCAGATCAACCCTATGGGGACGCGCGGTTTCGAATTTGTCGAGTTTACTAGCCCCGATCCCCAAATCCTCGAAAAAGCTTTTCGCGATCTCGGCTTTTCAGCCATCGCCCGCCATCGCTCCAAGGCCGTAACCCTGTGGCGGCAGGGCAATATCAACCTCCTCCTGAATCAGGAACCCGGTGGTTTTTCCGCCGAGTTCGCGCGCCAGCATGGGCCGAGCGCCTGCGCCATGGCGATACGGGTGGACGACGCCGCGGCCGCGGCCGCGCGGGCTCGCTCGCTCGGCGCTACGGTTGTCATGAACCAGCCCGGACCCATGGAACTAGCGCTTCCGGCGATCGAGGGCATTGGCGGCGCGCATATTTTTTTGATCGACCGTTGGGATGAACACGGTTCGATTTATGACATCGACTTCGTCATGCTGCCGGGCGCCGAACGCCACCCGAAGGGTTTCGGCCTAGCCGCCATCGACCATCTGACCAACAATGTCTATCGCGGTCGCATGGATCACTGGGCGGGCTTTTACGAGCGCCTCTTCAACTTCCGGGAAATCCGTTATTTCGACATCGAGGGTAAGTTGACCGGCTTGAAGTCGCGCGCCATGACCAGCCCGGATGGCAATATCCGCATCCCTATCAACGAATCCGCCGACGACAAGTCACAGATCGAGGAATATCTGCACGCCTATAAGGGGGAAGGCATTCAGCACATCGCCCTGACAACGGACGACATTTACACGACCGTCGAGAGGCTGCGGCGGAATGGCCTCTCCGTCATGGAACCGCCGCCGCGCACGTATTACGATATGCTCGAAGAGCGCCTGCCTGGCCATGGCGAAGACGTCGACAGGCTGCGCCAGCTCGGTATTCTCCTGGATGGCTCGCCTTCCGGCGGGTTGCTTCTTCAGATTTTCACTCAGACGCTCATCGGCCCCATCTTCTTTGAAATCATTCAGCGCAAGGGGGATGAGGGATTCGGCGAAGGCAACTTCCGCGCGCTTTTCGAATCCATAGAACGCGATCAGTTGCGCCGTGGCGTGTTGCAGGAGACGAAGTCATGACAGAGTGGAATATCCCTTCGGAGCACAGCTTGCGCGGCGATTACTCGGCCAAGGCCGCCGACTGGAGCATTGCGCAGAATTGGTCGGGCTACCGGCCCGAGGATCACGCGCTCTGGCGGCGCCTTTATGCACGCCAGGCGGCATTACTTCCCCGGTATGCGGCGCCAGAATTCCGTCAGGCGATCGCCGGGCTCGATGTCAGCCAGGAGATTCCCAATCTGGAGACGGTCTCAGTGGCGTTACGCAAGGCAACCGGCTGGCACCTGATCGCCGTGCCCGGCTTGATTCCCGAAGAAATTTTCTTCAATCATTTAGCCGAGCGGCGCTTCCCGGTCACTAACTGGCTACGCAAACCCGAGGAATTCGATTATCTGGTTGAGCCCGATATTTTTCACGATTTCTTCGGCCATGTCCCGCTACTTTTTGACCCGGTCTTCGCGGATTACATGCAGGCCTATGGCTTCAAAGGCGCGGAGGCCCAGCGACTGGGCACGACCCCGATCCTGGCGCGCCTCTACTGGTACATGGTCGAGTTCGGATTGATCGCAACCGGAGAGGGATTGCGCGCCTACGGGGCGGGTATCCTCTCCTCTGGCGGAGAGACTGTCTTTTCTGTTGAAAACGAGAGTCCACATCGGATTTGGTTCAATTGCGCGCGGGTGATGCGCACCCAATACCGCATCGACGATTACCAGCAGACTTATTTCGTCTTGCGATCCTTCGAGGATCTCTTCCAGGCGACCCAGCGCGATTTTCGGCCGCTCTATGCCGAAATTGGCGACGGCGGGCTGATTGCCCCGGATACGCTCCTGCCTGGCGACGGGATCTTGAACCGTGGAACGCAACAGCATAAGAATCGCAAGGCAGCTTGACATGAAACAATGGATTAAAATACCGCATATCGAAGGGCAGGCCTCGCGCCAGGCCCATGCCGATCTTCCACCGGATACCTACGAGCGCGAGCTAGGCAAAGAAGGATTCTTCGGGCCGGCGACTCACATGTACCATAAGCATCCACCGACCGGGTGGAGCGAATGGCAAGGCCCGCTTCGCCCGCGTGCGTTCGAACTGACCCGCCTCGCGTCCGCCGGAAGCCATCCTTCCGCTGCGCGGGACATTCTGCATAACGCCCACATGCGCCTGCGCTTCTGGCGGTGTAGTGAGGCCATGGACTCCCTGATGCGCAACGCGGATGGGGACGAGCTTCTGTTCGTCCATGAAGGGGCAGGCGAGTTCTATTGCGATTACGGCCATATGTCTTATCGCCAGGGCGATTACATCGTCATGCCGCGTGCGACCATGTGGCGCATCGAGCCGGAAATCCCCACTTCGCTGCTGATGGTCGAGGCCACTAGTGGTTCCTATCGTCTGCCTGACCGTGGCCTGGTGGGGCCGCATGCCATTTTCGATCCGGCTATTCTCGACGTGCCGGCGGTCGATGAAGTCTTCCAACGTCAGCAGGGCGATAACCGTACGTGGCAGGTCGTGGTCAAGCGCCGCGGTGAGCTCTCGACCATAACCTATCCATTTAACCCGCTCGATGCGGTCGGGTGGCACGGCGATCTGCACCCCGTGCGCCTGAATGTCAAGGATATCCGCCCCTTAATGTCGCACCGATACCATCTGCCGCCATCGGCGCATACCACGTTCGTGGCCGATCGTTTCGTGGTCTGCACTTTCGTGCCGCGGCCGTTCGAAACCGATCCGGGCGCCATCAAGGTGCCCTTTTTTCACAGCAACGATGATTTCGACGAGGTGATTTTCTATCACGCCGGCGATTTTTTCAGCCGTGATCACATCAAGCCAGGCATGATGACACTCCATCCTTGCGGCCATACGCATGGCCCCCACCCCAAGGCGCTCAAGAATATCCTGACGCAGAGTAAACCTGGCACAGACGAATATGCCGTGATGATCGATGCCCGCGATGGGCTCGACGTTGGGGAAGCGGCGACTGCGGTCGAAAACCCCGATTACGTGAACAGCTGGAAAAATTCATGAAGCTGGCAAGTCTCAAGGATGGCAGTCGCGACGGGCGGCTGGCCCTGGTCTCGCGCGATCTTCAGCACGCAAAGGATGCCTCGGCGGTTGCTCCCACCATGCTCGCTGCCTTGCGCGACTGGTCTCGGGTAGCGCCGCTGCTCAGGAAGGCCGCGGAAGATTGGGACGAGGCCCGGCCGTTCGATCCTGCCCAGGCCATGGCGCCGCTGCCCCAGGCGCCGCAATGGCTGGATGGATCCGCATATGTCACCCATGTCGAGCTGGTGCGTCGCGCCCGCGGCGCGGAAATGCCGGAGCGCTTCTGGACCGATCCCCTCATGTACCAAGGCGCGTCCGATAACCTGCTCGGCCCCACCGACCCCATTCTCGTGGCTAGCGAATCCTATGGGATCGATCTCGAGGCGGAAGTGGCCGTCATCACCGACGATGTGCCAATGGGGATAAGCCCCGACGAGGCGGGCGCACATATCCTTTTGCTGCTGCTGGTCAATGATGTGAGCCTCCGGGCCCTCATTCCCGATGAATTGGCAAAGGGTTTCGGCTTCGTCCATTCAAAGCCGGCGAGTGCATTTTCTCCCGTCGCGGTGACGCCCGATGAGTTGGGGCCTGCCTGGCGCGACGGCAAGGTCCATCTCCCACTGCTTTCCTTTATCAATGAGACCTCCCTCGGTCATCCGGATGCAGGTACGGACATGACATTCGATTTCCCTACCTTGATCGCGCACGCCGCCAAGACGCGCACGCTGTCTGCCGGCACGATCATCGGCTCGGGCACGGTTGCCAATCGCAATTATCACGACGTGGGTTCTTCCTGCCTAGCTGAGCGACGCATGATTGAGACCCTGGAACAGGGCAAGCCCGTCACGCCCTTCTTGAAGTATGGCGATCACATCCGGATCGAAATGCATGACCCAGCCGGACGCACGATCTTTGGCGCTATCGATCAGCAGGTCAGGCCGACGCTTTCAGCCCGTAAAAGCCACAATGAGGCTGCGCAGGCCAAATAGCGCCAGAACGATCGCTGAAGCGCGATTGAGGCGCCGCATGGCGCGCGGCGATATCATATGGCGCATCGCTAAAGCGGCGGCGACGATTGCGAACGTCCAGATTAAGGAAGCGGAGGAAATGCCGAGCGCGAAGGAGAGGCTCGCTCCAGAGCGCGTCCCCGCGCTGGTGCCGATTGTGGCGAAGACCCCCGCGAAGCCGAGGATGGTGAGAGGGTTGGAGAGGGTGAGCGCGAAGATCGATGCGAAATCCGCTGCCGCCCCGCGCGAGGATGGCACAGAAGAGAGTTCATGGACGACGGAACGCCAGATGGTCACGGCCATCCAGAGCAGGATGGCCCCACCCACCAACCGGATCGGTCTCTCGCCGGCATGAAGGATATCCACTACGCTCGAAAAAGCATAGGCAGCCAAGAACGCATATAGGCTGTCGGCGGCGATGATGCCGGCGGCGCTGCAGACCGCGACGCGATGCTCCGCGGTCAGGGTGCGGCGGACCAGGAGAACAGTGATCGGCCCCACTGGCATGACGATGCCAAAGCCCAGCAGGAGGGCCTTCAAATAGAGAAAATCAGGCATACTTGCCCCAATATTCAACGCCGAACCCGGCTTGTTCTCGTGCCGGGCCGTTGAAGGGCCCCTTGGGCGTGCCACGGAAATAGCGCGCCATCAGCTCGTGCCAGCGCCGTACCGGCTCGGCCTTTTCACGTTCGCAAAAAAAATGGAACCAGCGCTGGCCGACAGCGACGTGACCGATCTCGTCGAGATAAATGACCTTAAGGATACTGGCGCTCTGATTGTCGCCCGCCTGCCTCAAATCCTCAATCGTTGCCGGCGTGACGTCCAGCCCGCGCGCCTCGAGCGCCAGCGGAACGATCGCGAGCCGTGCAAGCACATCGCCCGCCGTGAGCGCCGCTGCTTCCCACAAACCATCGTGGGCGGGAAGATCGCCGTAGCAACAACCTAGCGCTCGCAGGCGCTCATCGAGCAGTGAAAAGTGGACTGCTTCTTCCTTCGCGACCTTCACCCAATCGTCGCAGAAGGTCCGCGGCAGAGACGGCGTGGCGAAGCGGGCGATCATGTCCCACGCCAGATCGATCGCGTTGAGTTCGATATGGGCCAGCGCATGGATCAGCGCCACGCGCTTCTCCATATTGCCCGTGGCCTTGCGCCTTGGCATCTCGCGCGGCGGCAGGACTTGCGGAAGGTCGGGCCGTGCGGGCCGTTCCGGCGGAAGCGCCACCGTACCGAGCCCCAGGGTTCCTTCCCGCCATTGCTGCGCTACCGCCAGCGTCAGTTCTACCTTGCCGATAGGCGAGGGGCAGCGCAGGATCTGGCAAGCTTCCCGAAGGAGGCCGATCATCCTAGCTCGGCCAGCGCCGCCATGACCTCATCGACATGGCCGTGGACCTTGACCTTGCGCCAGACGGCGCGAACGATACCCTTGCCGTCGATCAGGAAAGTCGAGCGTTCGATGCCCATATACTTGCGCCCGTACATGCTTTTTTCCACCCAGACGCCATAAGTCGACGTGACCCGTCCATCCTCGTCCGCGCCGAGTGGGAAGTTCAGATCGTATTTCGCACGGAATTTTTTATGCGATCCGAGCGAATCCCGCGAAACGCCAATGATTGCCGTGCCCTTTCTTTTCAAGCTGGCCATCGTATCGCGAAATGCGCAGGCTTGCTTGGTGCAGCCGCTCGTATCGTCCTTGGGATAAAAATAGAGGACGAGGTTTTTTCCTTTGAATTGCCCAAGCGTGAGGGTCGAGCCGTCATCGCCAGGCAGGGAAAAATCCGGTGCCTTATCGCCGGGTGCTAGCGTCATGATTCTCCTCATAGGGTTCGAGAATGGATGAAAAGAGCTTATAGGTGATCTCGGCGACATGATCCATACGCTGGACCAGCAGGGCGGCATTCGGTTCCTCCATGCGCCGCGCCAGCAACTCCTGGCGGTGCGGCTCGGTCTGAGAGGCGATCTCGGGGGCGAAGAGGCGCTGATATTGTTGCAAATCCTGCCAGAATTGCGCGGCGGCGCGGCCTTCTTCCGGGGCGGGGAGATGGGTGAGCGCGCAATATTGAAGAAGGAACTGCGCATCCATTTCTCCGCCACGGCGGTGCTTGATATCCGATGTCCGTTCGGGGGGAAATTCATGAGCCACGCGCCGGCGCATCTCCACGATGTCCCGGCGCGTCTTCTCGGTATCCCTGGCTAGGGCGTGGATATCCGCCAGCATCGCATCGACCCGCTGCCGGAGCGGAGGACTGCCGGCTACCGCCCGTGCCTTGGTCAAGGCCATGTGTTCCCAGGTCCATGCCTCTATAGTTTGATAATGCAGGAAGGCAGGAAGGCTGGTCGCGATTGGGCCGTTGGCCCCCGACGGGCGCAGCCGCATATCCACCGGATATAAGGCGAGCGCATCGAGCGCGCCGATGATGCGTTGGGCTAGTCTTCCATAATACTGGCTCGTCGGGAGGGGCTTGGGGCCGGACGATGCGCGTGCGCCTTCCATGAAATCATAAAGAAAGATCAGGTCGAAGTCGGAGGTAAGCGTCATGGCGCGCTCGCCCAGCCGGCCGAGCGCCACGATTGCCATGCCTTCGCCGGGAACGCGGCCGTGATGTCGGCTGAACTGTTCGGTAACGAGCTCGAGCAGCTGGCCGAGCGCAACGTCGGCGATATCGGCAAGGTTCTGTCCGGCCTGCACCGCACTGCACGAACCATCGAGCAAGGCTAGACCGCAGCCGAATTGCATCTCGCGCGTCCAACGCGCGAGGGTAAGAAGTTTCTCCTCGTAGTGGGCTGCGTGCGCGATTTGAATCGCGAGGTCACTCGCAAGCCTCTCGGCCGTCTGCGCATGGCGCCCGAGGCCGATCATTGCTTCCAGCAGGGCGGGATGATGGCTGAGCCGTTCGGCGAGCAAGGGTGCATCGCCCAGCACGTGTCCCAGTTCCTCCAGAAAAGCGGCATTGGCCTTTAGCAGCGACAGGACTTGCACGCCGGAAGGAAGACCGCTCAGAAACGCGTCGAAATTCCGAAAAGCGAGACCGGGATCGCTGGTGCGGGAAAACGCTTCGACGAGGGAAGGGACCAACTCGGTCATAAGTTCACGTGCGCGCGCCGAGCGCATCGCCCGGTATCGTCCGCGATGCCAGTCGCGAATGGCGGACGCAACGGCGGAGGGTTGTTCGTAGCCAAGTTCGGACAGGGTGGCGATCGTTTCAGGATCGTCCTCGGTGCCGGTGAAGACGAGATTCCCCTTGCGCCCGAGACTGGGCTGTTCCTCGAAGAGCTGGACGTAATACTCCTCGACCATGCGCATCGTGTCCGTAAGGCGCGTGGCAAACTCCTGAAACGTATCGTGGCCGCAGAAAAATGCGAGCTCGGCCAGCGCCTCCGCCTGGATCGGCAACGTATGGCTCTGCTGATCCTCGCGCATCTGAAGGCGATGCTCGACATGGCGCAGATACCAATAACTTTCTTCCAAAAGTCTCCCGCGTTCCTCCGTCACCAGCCCGTGCGCGACAAGCGCACGCAAGGCCTCGGTGGTTCCTGCCAGTCTTAAGCCGGGAAGCCGCCCACCCCAGATGAGCTGCTGGGTTTGCACGAAAAACTCGATCTCGCGGATTCCGCCGCGTCCAAGCTTGATATTGTGGCCTGGGATGGCGATCCCGCCATGGCCCTTGACCGCATGGATCTGGCGCTTGATCGAATGAATATCGGCAAGCGCGGCGAAATCCAGATGCTTGCGCCAAATGAACGGACGTAGCCGGTCGAGGAACGCGCGCCCTGCTTCGGAATCGCCCGCCATGACGCGTGCCTTGATTAGCGCCGCGCGTTCCCAATTTTGCCCAACGCTCTCGTAGTAGGTTTCCGCGGCCTGAACCGTCAGAGCGAGAGGGGTTGAGGCCGGGTCGGGTCTCAGCCGCAAATCGGTGCGAAAGACATAGCCGTCCTCGCCACGTTCTTCGAGAAGCCGTATGAGGGTGCGCACCAGCTGCACGCAGAATTGCTGGGGGGACTTTCGCCCAACATAACGCAGTCTGGCCGGATCGAAGAGCACCATGAAATCGATATCGCTGGAATAATTGAGTTCCGCGCCGCCCCATTTGCCCAGGCCAAGCACGAACAGCCCGCCTGGCGCTTCCAATTCGCCGGCCGCAATAGCCTGACGCTCGAGAAACTGCACGGCATGCGCGACGGCTGTCGTGGCGAAGCGGCTGAGGTTGGCGGCAACATCGAGCGTGCTCCAGCTGTTAGAAAGATCGGCCAGGCCGGTCAATAGCGCTACGCGCCGCTTTCTTATGCGAAGGAATCGGGCATAATCTTCGCCACCGCGGGAAGAAAAAGCCGAAATTTCCTGGAGGAGATTGTCAAAGACAAGCGCCGGCTCCTGATTTACAACGGTTCGGGCATAGGCACGTTCGGCCGATAGGCAATGGGTGAGAAATGGAGAAGAACGGGAAAGCGCCGAGAAGAACGATAGCCAATCGCGCATATGCGCGCCCCCTTCTTCAATCACCGCGTCGCGGAGCCTTCTCCCTTCCTCGTTGGGTGGAAATGTACGCCAGCACGGAACCATGGGCCGATTGAAGAAGGGCATGCCGCAGGGTGGGGGATTGCGTCACCAGCGTCAAGGTTACTGGCGGCGTCCAGCCGTGCTGTTTCTCGAAGCAGTGGCAACCCTTCTTGGCTTCGCCTTTCTTACTTTCGCGGTCCTGACCATATGGCTGATCCAGGCTGGTCCCATCGAGCTGTCTTTCATAAAGCCGCTGCTCGAGCGGAACTTGAACCGCGAGATCGGCGGCATTCACGTGGTGCTGGGCCGCACCGTGCTCGCCTGGGGAGGCTGGCAGCGCACCATGGAGCTGCGCGCTTTTGACCTGCATCTGCGCGATGCCCAGCGCGAGCTCGCCGTAATCCCGCAATTATCCATAGCCCTGAGTAAGACGGCGTTGCTGAAGGGAACGGTGGCGCCGACCCGTATCGAACTTATTGAGCCCAGCTTAACCTTGACACGCCGTGTCGACGGAAGCTGGGCGGTTGCTACCGACGGAACGGTTTCGAGCCAGGCGGGAGACGTCAATCTGGGTGAATTGGCTCGGAAATTCGTGACCTCGACGGATCAACCGGAAGCCATCAGCTCGCTCAGCCAGTTCGGCATTCGCGGGGGTAGGGTGCGGCTGATCGATCAATTCAGCGGGGTCACGTGGCAATTCGCGCCGCTCGATATGCAGGTCACGCGCCAGGGCGCCGATGTCGGGGGAATCATGAGCGTCGAATCGCGCCAATTTGGCTCACCGGCGCGGCTGCTCGGTGAATTCCATTATAATGACCAGCGCGTCTACACAACATGGACGACTAAGGGATTGGAGATCGGCACGCTGGGTCTGCTGGTGCCTGAAATGACCCCGCTTGCGAACTCGCACCTGACCCTGGCCGCCAGAATCCGTACCGCCATCGACTTCAACGGCATGATCGATCCAGTGCAGATCGATATTCGCGGCGGCTCCGGCGAAATCGTGGATTCCAGCCTGTTCGCCGCGCCCCTCTTACTCAAGGGTATCCATCTGGGCATGGAATTCGACCTCAACAAGGACCATGTGCGGCTGGACGAACTCAACCTCGATCTTGGAGATCACGCATTGCGAATATCCGGTTCCATCGATGGCATTCTCGGTGCACGTCCGATCGCGGCTGAGTTTGCCCTCGCCGGCAAGAACTGGACGGTGGCTTCTCTTGTCAGCGCCTGGCCCAGAGGCGCGGCGGACAATGCGCGGCAATGGATCGCGGAGAATATCAGTGCCGGCCGAATCGACGAGGTGACCGCCGCCGCCCGCCTGTCCTTGCCCCGGGGAGAGGCCCTGACCCTGGACGGGTTGGAAGGCACCTTCAGCGGAAGCGACTTGACCGTCCATTATCTTCGCCCCATGCCCCCTATCGAAGGCGGCGCGGTCCGCGCCCATTTCGACCAGCATGCCCTGACGGGGCAGATCCTGGCCGGGCATGCCGGCGGCATCGTCATTCAATCGGGCCAGATTTCCTTCGAAGCATTGGACCAGCCGGATCAATGGATCGACGTGCGGGGGCAGATGAACGCGACCGTCAAGGAGGCGCTGCAGCTCCTGGATAATCCCCGGCTGGGTTATGCAAGCAAGCTTGGCCTCAAGCCGGAACTTGCCGAAGGCGATGCCCATGTCGGCCTGCACATTCGCTTTCCCGCTCTTAAGGATTTGGGTTTCGACAAGGTAACGATCGAGGCCGAAGCCGATCTCGCGAACGCCGGCCTGAAGAATGCGCTTTTCGGCAAGGATGCAAGCCAGGGAGCGCTCAAGTTGAAGGTCACCAATACCGACATGCTTGCCGCAGGCGAGCTCCATCTCGGTAGCGTTCCAATCACGATGGAATGGCAGGAAAATTTCACGCCGCGCGCGGATATGGTGCGGCACGTTCGTGCTCGAGCCGATGTGACGGCAGATCAAGCTGCTGAACTTGGCTTCGATTACCGCACCTTTCTTACAGGCATGGCGCATGGTGATATTACCTATGAAGTGGACTCTCACAAAAGAGGGACACTTACCGGCTCGCTCACCCTCGACCGCATGACCTTGTCGGTGCCGCTCATGCACTGGCAAAAGCCTGTTGGAGTGCCGGCCCAGGCGAACATCATCCTCCTTCTGGACGCCGATCGCCCGCGGTCTATTTCGCATTTTTCTTTGGCAAGTGCCGATCTCGATATCATCGGGAAAGCGAGCTTCACCGATGACGGGAGTACGATCCGCGATGCGCAGTTCGAGCGTATCCATTTGGCCGGTACCAACCTCGCCAACGCAGGATACCGACGCGACAACGATGGCTATATTTTTAGCCTGGGGAGCGGCACGCTTGATGCAGAACCGCTTTTCAAGGAACGCAAGCATCGTACGCCAAAGGATCCCAATGCCCCCGAGACGCCCTTCAAGGTCCAGGCGCAGCATCTCAATAGCGTCCGCTTGGGTGAAGACCGCGCGCTTTCCGATGCGACGATAGAGCTCGAGCACGACGCCCATTGGTGGAATATCATCAAGCTCAGCGCGCAGGTGGGCGGATCGCGGCTGGAATTTCTCTATGCGCCGGACGCGGTGGGCCGCCATTTGCTGGCCGTCCATACCAAGGATGGCGGTGCCGCGATGAAGGTTCTCGATATTACCGATTCGATCAAAGGCGGCGATCTGACCATCGGCGGCGTGGCGAAAGATGATGAGCCTGGCCGTCCCCTGCGGGGCACCTTCCGCATGGGATCCTATCGATTGCTCAATCAGCCATTCCTGGTGCGTTTCTTTTCGGTGGCCTCGCTCACTGGATTCATCGATGCGTTGACGGGAGAGGGATTCCTCATGGATGACACCGAAGCGACCTTCACGCGAACCGGTGGCGTGCTCGACGTGCACAGCTCGCATAGCACCGGCCCGTCGCTGGGCGGAACGGCCTGCGGACGGATCGACACGGATAACAACCATATCGACATGAACGGCACGCTGGCGCCCGCCTACCTGGTCAATGGAATTTTGGATTATGTCCCGGTGATCGGCCCTTGGCTGCAGGGCGGCAAGGGCAAGGGGACCTTCGCTTTCACCTTCAACCTCGAAGGATCCTTGAGCGAGCCCCAGATCGACGTCAATCCCTTGTCGCTTCTTACCCCTGGCTTTTTGCGTAACCTTTTTTCGGACGACGATGCCGGCTGCGGCAACGACGGGAAGAGCAAGCCCGCGAACAAGAAACCCGCCCCGCATGCCCCGGCGCCTGACAGGAACAACAAATGAGCTGCACGGATCACCGTGCAGCACCCATGCTTGAGGCGTTTAACCCGCTGTAATCAGAACGTGGCGCTTACGCCCGAAGGAGAGCTTGATGTTGCCGTCGCGGCAATCGCCGAGGTTTATTTTGTAGTTCGGGTCTTCGATGACCTCGTCATTGAGCCGTGCGCCGCGATTGGCGATAAGCTTTCGCCCTTCTGAATTGCTCGAAACCAAGTGGGCACGCCGGATGAGATCGTAGGCGGGAATACCGGCGGCCAGTTCCTCTGAAGCGATAGCGATTCGTGGCAGATCTTCTCCCAGCGCGCCTTCTTCGAATGTGGCCCGCGCCGTGGCCCGCGCGCGCTCGGCGGCGGCATCGCCGTGCGCAAGCCGCGTCGCTTCGGTCGCCAGCACGATCTTGGCCTCGTTGATCTCCGCATCGCGTAAAGCCTCGAGGCGGACAATCTCTTCCTGCGGCAAGTCAGTGAACAGCCGCAGAAAGCGGCCTACATCGGCATCCTCGGTATTGCGCCAATACTGCCAATATTCATAGGGCGACAAACGATCCTCATTGAGCCACACCGCCCCCTGGGCCGTCTTGCCCATCTTGGCTCCGCTCGCCGTCGTAATCAGCGGCGTGGTCAAACCGAAGAGCGTGAGATCGGCGACGCGTCTTCCTAGCTCCACGCCGTTGACGATATTGCCCCATTGGTCGGAGCCGCCCATCTGCACCTGACAGTCGTGGCGGCGCGCCAATTCAACGAAATCATAGGCCTGGAGCACCATATAGTTGAACTCGAGGAAGCTCAAATTTTGTTCTCGCTCCAGCCGCAATTTCACCGAATCGAAGGAAAGCATGCGATTGACTGAGAAATGGCGCCCGTAATCGCGCAGGAATTCTATATAATTCAGACTATCCAGCCATTCGGCATTATTGGCCATGATCGCGGCCTCGCTCGAGAAATCAACGAAGCGCGTGAAGATCTGACGGATACCCGTAATGTTTTGCGCGATATCCGCGCCGGTCAGCAGCTTGCGCGACTCATCCCGGCCCGACGGGTCGCCCACCTTAGTCGTGCCGCCGCCCATAAGCACGACGGGCCGATGGCCGGCCTGCTGGAAACGCCGCAGCAGCATGATTTGCACCATCGAACCGACATGCAGGCTGGATGCGGTGGCGTCGAAGCCGATATAGCCGGTAAGGCGCTTGCTCTTGGCGAGTATATCCAGCTCATCAAGTGCGGTGCACTGATGCAGGAAGCCTCGCCAAGTCAGTTCGTGGATGAGCTCGGAACGCGCCATTTTGCCCTCGGTGCCTCTCTAGCATATAGTACGGGAATGGAGCAATCACGCTGGGTTATTGGCCTAATGAGCGGCACCTCGCTCGACGGTATCGATGCGGCCCTTCTCAAGACGGATGGTGAAAACATCTTAGACGTCGGACCTGCGATCACGGAACGCTACGATCCCGCTTTTCGTGCCCGCCTACGCGCGGCACTCGATACACGTGAAGACTTCTCTGTATTGGAGCGAAACTTGACCGAGCGCCATGCGGTGGTTGTCGCGCGGCTTCGTGAAGCAGCGCCTGATCATGAGGCGACCCTGATCGGATTTCATGGCCAGACCGTCCTGCATGCGCCAGAAAGGCGCCATACGCATCAGCTCGGCGACGGATCGCTTCTCGCCCGCCTGACCGGCCTCGATGTCGTGTATGACTTTCGGACGGCCGATGTCACGGCGGGCGGGCAGGGGGCACCGCTGGTTCCGGCTTATCACGCGGCCCTTGCTTCTCGCGTCGAGAAACCGCTTGCGATCGTCAATATCGGCGGGGTCGCCAATGTGACCTGGATCGGCACGGATGGCACGTTGCGTGCCTTCGATACCGGTCCCGGCAATGCTCTGCTCGACGATTGGATGCTGCGTCATACCGGCCAACCCTGCGACGAAGATGGAGCTTGCGCCCGGCGCGGCACTGTGGACCGGACATTGCTTACGCGATGGCTTGCCCATGATTTCTTCGCGCGGCCTGCCCCCAAGTCCCTCGACCGCAATCAGTGGCAGAGTCCACAGGGCCTTTCGCTCGAAGATGGCGCCGCGACGCTCACAGCCTTCACGGCGTATGCCATCGCCGCCGCCGCCGATCATTTTCCCGAGCCTGCCCGGCGCTGGTTGATCTGCGGGGGAGGACGACATAACCGCGCCTTGATGGACCTGCTTCGCCAGTTCATCCCCGTGCCGGTGGCCCCTGTCGAAGCCGTGGGCTGGCGAGGCGATTTCCTGGAAGCTCAGGCCTTCGCCTTTCTGGCGATGCGCTCCCTTCGCGGCCTGCCGCTGTCCTTCCCCGAGACCACCGGTGCGCCGCGCCCGTTGACCGGCGGACGGTACTGCCGCGCCGCTTAACGCCACGTGACGCGACATTATAAAACCGTCAGGGCATGGCTTCGCCATGCAGGGCGACATCGAGACCCTCTCGCTCGATGTCCCGGTTGACCCGCAATCCGACGCAATATTTGGCGACCGTGAGAGCCACGAAGGAACCTGCGCCGCTATAGATGATAGTCGCTGCGACTCCATAGAGCTGAACCAGCATTTGATAGGGATTGCCTTCCAGCAGGCCAGGCGTTCCGCCCACGGCCTGGTTGGCGAACACGCCAGTGAGAAGCGCGCCGACGATACCGCCAATGCCATGAACACCGAAGCAATCCAGCGAATCGTCATATCCAAATCTGTGCTTGAGGGAGGTGGCACTCCAGAAGCATACCAATCCCGCTACCAGCCCGATGGCGAGTGCGCCTGCGACACCGGTGAACCCGGAAGCCGGCGTGATCGCGACCAGTCCCGCGACGGCGCCCGATAGAATTCCGAGCAGGCTTGGCTTGCCGCGGGTCGACCATTCGGCGGTCATCCACGCAAGGCCAGCCACCGCCGCGGCGACCATGGTGGTCAATGCCGCCAGACCCGCCCGGCCATTGGCGGCGGCGGCCGAGCCTGCGTTGAATCCAAACCATCCCACCCAGAGGAGCGCCGCGCCGGTCATGCTCAGGACGAGGTTATGAGGAGGGAAGTGCTCCTGCGGATAGCCGCGCCTCTTGCCCAGCATCAGGGCCGCGACCAGGCCGGCCGTCCCCGCATTGATATGGACCACCGTGCCACCCGCGAAATCCAAGATGCCGGCGCGGTACAGAAAGCCGGCGGGATGCCATATGCAATGGGCAATCGGGGCATAGACGAAAAGTGACCAGAGTGTGGCAAATACCAGCAGGGCGTTGAATTTCATCCGATCGGCGATGGCGCCGGTAATCAGGGCAGGGGTAATGATGGCGAAAGTCATCTGGAACAGGATGAACACGCTCTCCGGAATAGTTGGCGCCAGGGGGTGGATACTGTCGGGTTTCACGTCCGCCAGAAAGGCTCTGCTAAGCCCGCCCAGAAAGGGCGAGCCGTCGCCAAAACTCAGGCTGTAGCCGACTACGACCCAGAGGACGGCGACGAGGCAGGCGATGGTGAAACTCTGCATCAGAATCGCCAAGACATTCATCTTGCGCACCATGCCGCCATAAAAAAGCGCCAGGCCCGGCAAGGTCATGAGGAGGACCAGCGCCGAACAGGTCAGCATCCAGGCCGTATCACCCGCATCGATATGCATAACTATTCCTCCTTGAAACTGGCGACCCTGAAGGCGCAGGCCAGATGGAAGCGCCTTCAGGTCGCTGCGACGCGCCCGATCTACGTCAGGATGCGTAATACATCTTGAATTCGATCGGATGGGGCGTGTGCTCCAACGCGAAGACATCCTCCCATTTCAGTTCCAGGTAGGACGAGATGAAGTCCCTGCTGAAGACGTCACCTTTGAGCAGAAAGCCCATATCCTCTTCGAGAGACTGCAACGCCTCGCGTAGCGAACCGCAGACCGTGGGAACATTGGCAAGCTCCGCCGGCGGCAGGTCGTAGAGATTCTTGTCCATGGCATCGCCCGGATGCATCCGATTCTGGATCCCATCGAGGCCCGCCATCACCATTGCGGAAAAGGCAAGATAAGGATTGGCGAGCGGGTCGGGGAAGCGCACCTCGACGCGTTTGCCTTTCGGGCTCGCCGTATAAGGGATGCGGCATGAGGCGGAACGGTTCCGCGACGAATAGGCCAGCAATACGGGTGCCTCGAAACCCGGGACCAGGCGCTTGTAGGAATTCGTGGTCGGATTGGTGAAGGCATTCAGCGCCTTGGCGTGCTTGATAATGCCGCCGATATAATAAAGCGCCGTTTCCGACAGATCGGCATAGAGCGAACCGGCGAAGAGGGGTTGTCCCGATTTCCAGATCGATTGATGGACATGCATGCCCGAGCCATTGTCACCCTTGACCGGCTTGGGCATGAAGGTCGCGGTCTTGCCATAGGCCATGGCGACATTCTTGACGACGTATTTGTACTTCTGCATGGCGTCTGCGCAATCGACCAGGGTGGAGAACTTGATGCCCAGTTCCTGCTGGCCCGGCGCCACTTCATGGTGGTGCTTCTCGACAGCAACCTTCATGTTCGCCAGCGTCGTTAGCATCTCTGCGCGCAGATCGGCGTTGGCGTCAAGGGGCCCCACCGGAAAATAGCCGCCCTTGGCCGCCATGCGATAGCCGTGATTACCCTCCGGAAAGCGCCTACCCGACATATAGGGACCTTCCTCGCTTTCGAACTCGACAAAGGTCTTGTTCATCTGGACATCGTAACGGATCGAATCGAAGACGAAGAATTCCGCCTCGGGCCCGACATAGACGGTGTCGCCGATGCCGGTGCTCTTGACGTAGGCTTCCGCGCGCTTGGCGATCGAGCGGGGATCCCGGCCATAAGTCTGGCCGGTGAGGGGCTCCAGCACGTCGCAGAACACCACCATGGATTTCTGCGCCGCGAACGGATCGAGCACCGCCGTCGCGCAGTCGGGCATGAGGGTCATATCGGATTCGTTGATGGCTTTCCAGCCGGAGATGGAGGAGCCGTCGAACATCACGCCATCCGTCAACAGGTCTTCGTCGACAGTTTCAACGGCGTGGGCGAGGTGATGCCATTGACCCAAGGGATCGGTGAAACGAAAATCCACATAACGGACTTCTTCGCTCTTTAGAGTTTCGATGAATTTCTTGACGTCTGACATTTTTGTTTACCTTCCTGGGTTTATGACAAAGCATCCGGGCCGCGTTCGCCTGTCCGGATGCGGATCGCCTGCTCGACGGGCAGGACGAAGATTTTACCATCGCCGATGCGGCCCGTCGCCGCCGCATGGCAGATGGCTTCGATGGCGCGCTCGACGAGCGAATCATCGACGACCATGTCGATCTTGATCTTGGGCAAGAAATCGACGACATATTCGGCGCCCCGGTAAAGCTCGGTATGGCCCTTTTGCCGGCCAAAACCCTTGCATTCGGTGACATTCATGCCCTGAATACCGATTTCCTGGAGCGCGTCCTTTACGTCGTCCAACTTGAAGGGCTTCACAATCGCTTCGATTTTTTTCATAAGCCTTTTCTTTCAATAACTTGAAAAGCTTATGCAATTTACGTGCCAAGTTAATCTCAGGAGAAACCTTTGGGATTTTCCTCGGTAAAGGCATTTTCTGCCTCTAATTCAGACACGGATGCACAAATTTTGCTCAGCTTGGGCGGCGCATCAATGTCCTACGGAAAGCCTGGACTGCTTGACGCTTACTTGGTCGGCATATAAAAGCAGCGGAGTCGATGGCGGGTGTAGCTCAATTGGTTAGAGCGCCAGATTGTGATTCTGGAGGTTGCCGGTTCGAGGCCGGTCACTCGCCCCAATTCCCCGCCACCCTCCGCAAATCCTCAACGAAGCGCTCATATTCGCGGTGGCGATCATCCGGCGCGGGAAGGCGGAGGAGGTAAGAAGGGTGGACCGTTACCCAGATTTCACGCCGATCCATGAGAAACGGCCGGCCGCGTGACGCCTCGACCGGCATGCTGCGCCGAAAGACGGCGCGCGCCGCGGTTGCGCCCAGCGCCACGATGACCCGGGGCTCCACGAAATGAACCTCCCAATCCAGCCACCATCGGCAGGCATCGATTTCTCCGCCGAGCGGTTTCTTGTGCATGCGCCTTTTCCCGCGCATCTGGAATTTGAAATGCTTGACCGCATTGGTAACGTAAATCTTTTCCCGGTCCAGTCCCGCCTCGCGTATGGCGCGGTCGAGAACCGCGCCTGCGGGACCGACGAAGGGCGCGCCCGCCACATCTTCCTTATCGCCCGGTTGCTCGCCCACGAACATAATGGAGGCGGGGGCTGGCCCCATCCCGAACACGGTCTGGGTAGCCGGCTTCCAGAGAGGACAGCGCCGGCATGCCAAAGCCGCGTCTCTTGTCTCGTGGAGGCTCCGCCACCCGCCTGCCGTTTTCTCCATTTCTCTAGAACATGCTTTGCGATAGGCTGTTCCCGTCATCCAGGGCTTGCTCTATAGCTGGGGCATGCCAAATCCAATCCACATCCATGAATGGGCTACCCTGAGCGAGAAAGAGCGCGCGCGGTTATTGCGGCGCGCCGAAGACGATCTGACCCCGTTCCTCGAAGCCGTGCGGCCAGTGATTGCGGCGGTTGCAAGCGAGGGAGACGACGCGCTCCGCCGCTATGCCCGGCAATTCGATCAGGCGGCGTTGTTGGCGATAAAGGTCGCGCCCGAAGAGATCGCGAAGGCGCCAGCCGCGCTTTCCCGCGAGATGGTCGCGGCGCTGGAATACGGTATCGCCAATATTCGCACCTTCCATGAACGGCAGAAGCCGGAAGCGGAATGGTGGATGGAAACACGCCCCGGATTGTGGGCGGGCGAGCGGTGGGTGCCCATCGACGACGTCGCCTGCTACGTGCCGCGCGGCAAGGGGTCTTTTCCTTCGGTTGCGATGATGGCGCTGATCCCAGCCGTGGTCGCGGGCGTGGCGCGCATCGGGCTCTTCACGCCGCCCGGCTCCGACGGAAAGGCCGACCAGGCGACGCTGGCGGTGGCGGCACTGCTCGGAATAGAAAATGTCTATCTTTGCGGCGGCGCGCTCGCGGTGGCGGCGGCGGCCCACGGCACCGAAACCGTGCCGCGCTTCGCCAAGATCGTCGGCCCGGGTTCTCCGTATTTCATGGCGGCCAAGAAGCTGCTCGCCGACCGCATAGATCCCGGTATTCCGGCTGGGCCGACCGAAGCGTTGGTGGTGGCCGATGAGACCGCCGATGCCGCGCTGGTTGCCGTCGACCTGTTGATCGAGGCCGAGCACGG
>DATAGZ010000021.1:0-138545 GCA_036263455.1 Dongiaceae bacterium | reverse complement strand
GGATCCCACGGCGAGTCGGCAATGACCGTGGCCGGGTAGCGGTCCCCCAGCATCTCTATTTCAAGCCTGGTTCCGTGTCCGGCATGCTTGCTATCGACATACGCCATGGCCAGGGACTTGTTCACGGCATAGCCGAAGCCGCCCGAGGTGGTCCGGCCCACCATGGTTCCATCGGCAAATAGCGGCTCGTTGCCCCAGGGGTCAGAATCGCGCGCGGCCACTTCGAGAAGGGCATAACGGCGGGCCACGCCCCTGTCTTTCTGGGCAAGGAGACCATCGCGCCCGATGAAATCGCCTTTATCCAGAGCCACGAAACGGTCGAACCCCGCTTCCCACATGGTGTAGTCGGGCGTGAGATCGACCCGCCAATAGCGATAGCCTTTTTCCAGGCGCAGCGAATCCATCGCACGTATTCCATACGGGCGCAGGCCGAATTCGGCACCCGCCGCCATCAGGGCATCGAAAATATGGTTCTGGTAGACGAGTGGATGGTGGAGTTCCCAGCCCAATTCTCCCACGAAATTCACACGAAGCGCGCGAACGGGCGCCACGCCCACCAGGATGTCGCGACCGGAGAGCCAGGGAAAGCTTTTATTGTCGAGCGGCGCATCGGTGACGCGGCGCAGGATGTCGCGCGCCCGAGGGCCGGTCAGAACCAGGACGCCGTGATGCAGCGTCACATCCTCGATCCGCACCGATCCGTCGCTGGGCGCGTGACGCCATAACAGGTCGAAATCGTGGCGCTCGGCCGCGGCGGCGCTGATCACATAGAAGCGGTCGGACGCCAGGCGGGTGATGGTCAATTCGGACAGGATGCCGCCCTTCTTGGTCAGAACATGGGCCAAGGCGATCCGCCCAATCTTCTGCGGCAGCTTGTTGGCCACCAAGCGGTCGAGAAACCTCTCGGCGCCGGGGCCGGATATTTCGAACTTGGAAAAGCCGGTAAGATCGATGAGCCCCGCTTTTTCCCGCACCGCCATCGCCTCGATACGCACCGGCTCGAAAAAATTGGTGCGCCGGAAGGAATATTCATCCTGGGCGTTCTGGCCGGGTGCCGCGAACCAGTTGGCGCGCTCCCAGCCGAAACGCTGACCGAACACCGCGCCATGCGCTTTCAGCCGGTCGTAGCAGGGTGCGGTCTTGGCCGGGCGGGCCGCCGGGCGCTCCTCGAGCGGATAATGATGAACAAAGACGTGCTCGTAGCATTCTTCGTTCTTGATTTTGGTGTAATTCTTGTTGGCGTAGGCCCCGAACCGGCGCGGGTCGATATCCCACAGATCGATCGGCTGTTCGCCGTTGATGATCCATTCGGCGAGCACCTTGCCCGCTCCGCCGGCCGCGGTGATGCCGAAGCTGAACCCTTCGGCGAGCCAGTAGTTCCTGAGCCCCCAGGCCGGCCCCACCAGCGGCGAACCATCCGGCGTATAGGGGATCGGCCCATTCACGATATTCTTGATGCCGGCCTTCTCGAGCATCGGCACGCGGCGCATTGCCGCCTCATAATGGGGCAGCAGCCGGTCGAGATCCGGCGGGAGCAATTCCTGGCCGAAATTTGGCGACACGCCGTCTATCGCCCAGGCCGGCGCGCCTTTTTCATAGGGGCCGATGATCAGGCCCTGGCGCTCCTCGCGCAGGTAATAGCTCTCGTCGCTTTCCCGGAGCACGGCCATTTCCGGCAATCCTTGCTTGTGCCGCGCGACGAGCTCGGGGACCGGCTCGGTGACGATGAATTGATGCTCCACGGGGATGACGGGAATGTCGAGCCCGACCATGGCCGCCACCTGGCGCGCCCACGAGCCGGTCGCGGTAACGACATGCTCGCATTGTATCTCGCCTTTGTTGGTAGCGATCCGCCATTCGCCGCTCTGCGTCGGGGCGATCGCCGTCACCTCGGTCTGGCGAATGATTTCGGCGCCCCGCTCGCGCGCCGCCTTGGCCAGCGCCATGGTCACATCGGCAGGCGCGACGTGGCCGTCATCGGGATGATAGAGCGCGCCGATGATGCCGTCGGTATTGCAGAGCGGCCATAATTCCTTGACACGCTGAGGCGTCACGATCTCGAAAGGCACGCCAATGGTGTTGGCGGTGCCGCAATATTTGAAATATTCATCCATGCGGTCGCGATTGGTCGCAAGCCGCAGATTGCCGGTGGGATGGAAGGAAACCGGCTGGCCCGTCTCCGCCTCGAGCGATTTATAGAGATCCACGGAATATTTATGGATCTGACCGACCGTGTAGCTCATGTTGAAGAGCGGCAGCAGCCCCGCGGCATGCCAGGTCGAACCCGCCGTCAGCTCGGTCTTTTCCAGCAGCACGACGTCCCGCCAGCCGAACTTGGTGAGGTGATAGGCGATGGAAACACCTACGATCCCACCGCCGATAATGACGACCCGCGCCTGCGACTTCATCTTGCCCCCCGACTGCTATATCCTCTTTTAAGAGAGCTCGGGGGACAAAGCAATGCGCCTCAAGGCGTCGGGATGACCGTCACCTTGAGAACATTCTTAACGGATGGATACGTGAAACCGTCATGAGCGGGGGCAATATATTCGTTTTCCGGCATGCCGGTATGGGCGGCCTTCTGCCGCGGCGCCTGATTCGGGCCGAGGCCGGGCTGTTCGTCGCGCTCAGTCCCGATATCGTAAAGGATGATGGATTTGGTGATATCGCCCGAGATCGGCTGGCCTTTTTTATCGAAAAGCCGCAACGCGCCGCCCCGGAAGCCATAGCATTTATCGTTGGACTGAACGAACATGGTGGCAATCGCCAGCCGGTCGCCCGGCTTGGCGGTGATCGTGAAGCTCTGGCCTGGCACGAACATGTCCGCGACGGCATTGGATTGCGCCTTGGCATAGGCCAGCAGGCGGTCGAGATTGCCATCCTCGCAAAGGTCGCGGATGCCGCTCTCCTTGCTGGCAGTCTTTCCGGGCCGGAAGAGAATGAGGGGGCGGCCCACGGCATAGACGCCCGGGGAAATGACGGCCTTGACGCCGGGATGGCCCGGAACCACGAGCGTTTGGTCGCCCGAGACGTTCTCCACCGTGACCGTGAAGGTGGCAGGCTTGAGTTCGGTATCTACGGTTTGCGCCATGGCTCCGGCGCAAAGTGCGCAGAGCACGCCGCCCAGCACGAATGCCTTTTTCATATTATTGCACTTCCCTGGCTTTGCCTTTGATCCAGGTGGCGCTCGGTTCGGTGGTGGCATCCATACGCACGAAACCCACGGTCTTTCCCTTTTTCGTCAAATGGACGCAGCCGCCATCGGTGGGACCTTCGCCATATTTGAAGCACATCAGATTGTCGTTTTCGCGGAAACTCCACTGTCCCATATACTTACCGTCCTTCTTGCTCCACCCCACGATGGTGCCGTTGGGATCGTAATATTCGGCATAAGGGTCGCCGCCCGGCGATTTCCCTACCAGCGAATTGCCGATGATCGCTTTTTGCATTTGCGCAACGCTCAGGAAACGCGGCGCCGCTTCGGCCGTTGCGGCGATGCAGAGCGCCATCAGGGTCAAGGCGATAAGTTTCAAACGCATGTGATTCTCCTCTCCGCGCAGACTAGGCGCTGTCACGCCGGATCGCAACCATGCTAAAAGCCCCGCCATGGAGACCGCCCCGATCGCCATTCCGCTTGAGATGCCGGGCCATGCGCTGGACTGGATGCGCGCGCTTTCCGCTTTGCCTTTTCCGGTCTTCCTCGACTCCGCCGCTTTTCACGGCGAGCGCGGGCGCTATTCCTATCTCTGTGCCGACCCCTTCCATGTCGAGGGCGACGCGGCCGGGCTCGATGCCATCCGGACGGCGATGGCCCCCTGGCGAGGGACATCTCTGCCTGATTTCGCTCCCTTCCAGGGCGGAGGCGTGTTCCTACTCTCCTACGGTTTATCGAGGAGGCTCGAGCGGTTACCGCCCGCCCGGAGCCACGAGACGCCCGATCTGCAATGCGCCTTCTACGACGTGGTCATCGCTCTGGATCACCTGCGCGGGTCGGCGGCCCTTCTCTCAACCGGCCAGCCGGAGCGCGGGGCTGCGCGGCGTGCGCGTGCCTGGGAGCGCGCCCAGCATATCCTTCGGCACGTGCAGGCTTCTCCCCCCGCCTGGGGTGCGGCGCCACCGCTCCGGCCAGAACCGACGGTGACCCAGGCGGAATATGAACGCATGGTCGCGCGCGCGCGCGATTTCATCTTCGCCGGCGATATCTACCAGGTCAATTTGTCCCAGGAATTTCGCGCGGTCTATCCGCGAGACTATGACTTCCTCCGCCTCTATGAGCGCCTGCGCCGCGTCAATGCCGCGCCCTTTTCCGCCTATTTGCATTGGGGACCTCTGCATCTGCTTTCCGCCTCGCCGGAGCGTTTCCTGCGCCTTGCGGGCCAGCGGATCGAGACCCGCCCCATCAAGGGGACGCGGCCGCGCGATGGCGATCCGGGCCGGGACCAGGCGGAGCGGGCGCGATTGCGGGAGAGTCCCAAGGATCGGGCGGAAAATCTGATGATCGTCGATCTGTTGCGCAATGACCTGTCCCGCGTCGCCCGCACCGGGTCGGTCGTGGTGCCGGAGCTCTTTTCCATCGAGAGCTTTGCCCACGTCCATCACCTCGTCTCGTCGGTCCAGGGCGAGCTTCGCCCCGAATGCGATGCGCTCGATCTCTTGGCGGCCAGCTTTCCCGGCGGATCCATTACGGGTGCGCCCAAGATCCGCGCCATGGAGATCATCCATGAACTGGAATGCGCGGAACGCGGGCCATATTGCGGGTCGCTGGGATGGCTGGGTTTCGACGGCGCCATGGACAGCAGCATTCTCATACGCACGATCTCCGCCCAGGACGGGTTGTTGCGCTTTCGCGTCGGCGGCGGGATCGTGGCCGATTCCGAGCCGGCGGCGGAATATCGCGAAACCATGGACAAGGCCAGGGGCCTGCTGCTGGCCCTGCAATGAATGAGGAAACCGCCCCACAAGACCGCGCCCTGCTGCTCGGTGACGGAATCTTCGAAACCCTCCTGGTGACGGGTGGAAAAATCGTGTTCCTTGAAGACCATTGCCGGCGCCTGCGGGAGAGTGCGGCGGCCATGGCTATGGCTGTTCCTGAAGGCCTGGAAGCCACGGTCGAAGCGTATGTCGCCTCGACCGGCCTCACCCAGGGCGCCCTGCGCATCACGCTCGGCCGGGGCGAAGCCAGGCGCGGTCTTTGGCCAGTGGAAGGGGCCCAAACGCGCCTCTATCTCCACGGAGAAGCCGGCTTCTTTCCGACCACCCCGGCGCGCGTCCTTATCGTCAGCGAGCGCCGCTTGTCGGCGAGCCTGCTCTCGCGCATCAAGTCGGTGAATTATCTGAGCAATATACTCGCCCACCGCGAAGCCTGGGAGGCGGGCGCCGACGAGGCCTTATTCCTCAATGAACACGGGACGCTAACCGGCGGCGCGCGCGCCAATCTTTTCCTGATCCACGAGGGCCAGCTTTTCACCCCGCCGATCTCTAGTGGCGCGCTGCCCGGCATTACCCGCGGCAAGGTGTTGGAGCTTGCCCGGCGCACGGGCATTCCCTGCCACGAACAAACGCTCCCGCCCGCGGCGCTGGGCGAATGCGACCAGCCGTTCTTGACCAATTCCTTGTTCGGCTTGCGGGCGATCGGGCAATGGCGTGACCGTCATTATGCCGCCCATCCGCTCTTCGCCACGCTCGGGGAGGGCTATATTCGATTGATCGCGGATGAAACTGCGAGCCGCAATAGCGCAATTACGGCAAAATCTTGACATTGCGGCGGTAAACCGCTATGGCACCCTTCCACGATAGCGGAGCGCAATGCCCACGATTACTCTGCCGGACGGAAGCCGGCGCACATTCCCCTCTGCCCTGAGCGGATACGACATCGCCGCTTCCATCGGAAGCGGTCTTGCCAAGGCGGCACTGGCACTGAAAATCGACGGAAAATTGCGCGATCTCGATACGCTGGTGGACAAGGATTGCTCGGTCGAAATCGTGACGGCGAGCCACGCGGACGCGCTCGAACTGCTGCGCCATGATTGCGCGCATGTGCTGGCCGAAGCGGTCCAGGAGCTTTATCCTGGCACGCAGATCACCTTCGGACCCGCCACCGAGAACGGCTTCTACTACGATTTTCACCGCAATGCGCCCTTTTCGACCGAGGATTTTCCCGAGATCGAGAATAAGATGCGCGAAATCGTGGCCCGCAACGAGAAGATCACGCGGGAAATCTGGAGCCGCGACCAGATCGAAGCCTATTTCCGCGATCACGGCGAGCGCTTCAAGGCCGAATGGGTCCGGGAGATCCCGGCCAGCGAGGAGATCAGCGTCTATCGCCAGGGCAACTGGCTCGACATGTGCACCGGGCCGCATCTGCCCTCGACCGGCAAGCTCGGCAAGGCGTTCAAGCTGTTGAAGGTTTCGGGCACCTATTGGCGGGGCGACCCAAACAACCCCCAGCTCCAGCGGATCTACGGCACCTGCTGGGCGAACGAGAAGCAGCTCGAGGACTACCTCCACCAACTTGAGGAAGCGGAGAAACGCGACCACCGCCGCATCGGGCGCGAGATGGACCTCTTCCACCAGCAGGAGGAGGCCCAGGGCGCGGTCTTCTGGCATCCCAAGGGGTGGACACTTTATCGCATTGTCGAAAATTACGTCCGCGCCAAGATCGCGCGCAATGGCTATCAGGAAGTCAAGACGCCGCAATTGCTCGACCGGGCCTTCTGGGAACAATCTGGGCATTGGGACAAATATCGCGAAAATATGTTTCTCGTGGATACCGAGGACAAGAAAACCCTCGCGCTCAAACCCATGAACTGCCCGGGCCATGTCCAGATCTTCAAGCAAGGCATAAAATCCTATCGCGACCTGCCCATCCGGCTCGCCGAATTCGGGGCATGCCATCGCTACGAACCGTCTGGCGCACTGCACGGAATCATGCGGGTGCGCGCCTTCACCCAGGATGATGCGCACATTTTCTGCCGCGAAGACCAGATTGCCGAGGAGAGCCTCAAATTCTGCCGCCTGCTCGAGGAAATCTATCGGGATTTCGGTTTCACCCATATCGAAGTGCTGTTCGCCAGCCGTCCGACCATCAGCGCGGGAACCGCGGAGGTCTGGGACCGCGCGGAAAGCACTCTGCGCCGCGCCATGGAAGCGGCCGGATTCGCCTACAAGCTCAATGCGGGCGAAGGAACCTTCTATGGGCCCAAGCTCGAATTCTGCCTCAAGGATACGATCGGGCGCTCCTGGCAGTGCGGCACCCTCCAGCTCGACTATATCTTGCCGGAACGGCTGGATGCGAGCTATATCGGCGAAGACGGCGCCAAACATCGACCGGTGATGCTGCACCGCGCCATCCTGGGCTCGCTCGAACGCTTCCTCGGCATCCTCATCGAAAACTATGCCGGAAAATTCCCGCTCTGGCTGGCACCTGTGCAGGCGGTCGTCTGTTCGGTGGTAAGCGAGAGCAATGCCTATGCGGACGACATCGCCGACCGCCTGCGGGCGGCCGGCTTGCGGGTCGAGACCGATCCGCGCAACGAGAAAATCGGCTACAAGGTGCGGGAACATTCCCTCGCCAAGGTCCCCGCGATCATCGCCGTGGGGCCGCGCGACCGGCAAGCCGGCACGGTTGCGCTGCGCCGCCTGGGCGAGGAAGGGCAGCGGACCATGCCTCTTGCCGAGGCGGTTGGCCTGCTCGCGGAAGAAGCCATGAGTCCGCTCGAACGCGAGGCGAAGCGGGATATGTCCCGCCAGCCGGCGGAATATGCATCCCTCACGTAACAGTCAAAGGAGAGACACATACTTACACGTTTTGGTTCAGATGCCCCATCCTCCCGCGATGCGGGACCACGGGTCAACGCACAGATCAGCGTCCCGCAGGTTCGCCTGGTCTTGGAAAACGGCGACATGCATGGCGTAGTCGCCACCCGCGAAGCGCTGCGCATGGCACATAGTGCCGGTCTCGACCTGGTCGAGATATCCCCCCAGGCCGCACCTCCGGTCTGCAAGATCCTGGATTACGGGAAATATAAATACGAGCAGCAGAAAAAGAAAAACGAGGCGCGCAAAAAGCAGAAGGTCATCGAGATCAAGGAGATCAAGATGCGCCCGAACATCGATACGCACGATTATGACATTAAGATGAAGGCCGCGCGAAAATTCCTCGCCGAGGGCGATAAGGTCAAGGTGACCATGCGCTTCCGCGGGCGGGAAATGGCCCACCACGAACTGGGACGAAAGCTGCTGGAACGCGTGCGCAGCGATCTCGATGCCGAGGCCAAGGTGGAATACATGCCGAAACTGGAAGGCCGGCAGATGATCATGATCGTCGCGCCCAGATAGTCATTCGTCGCCGGAATCATCGTTCGAGCCGTTGGAACGCTCGGAATCCGGCACGCTCCGTGCTTGGATTCCCATCGAACCAGCGGTCACCTTCGACAAGAAGGACCATGCCGCCACGGCACTTCCCTATGGTACCTGGGCGATTAATTGGGCATAGTGCCGGCCAAGGAACATCGTGAAGCGCCCTGATCTGACCATTTCGATTCGCGTCGCACTGCTGGTCGGCATTGTCGGCTGCGTGCTGGCCACCGCCGCGCTCGTCTATATCCCCTGGTACATCACCAGCCAGCGTGGGGTGACCGACCTGCGTACCCGGCTCAATGCGCAGATCATTTCCGACGTGCGCGACAAGGTGGGCGCCGTCCTCACCAATGCCGCGGGCACGCAGCAGGCCGCCGCCTCGATCATCGCCCGCGGCGGCATCGACATCGAAAACGAGAACGAGCGCCGGGTATTCTTCCTCTCGCTGCTCAAGGCGCAGCCCACCCTGTCCACCATAGAATTCGCCTGGCCCGATGATCGGTCTTTCGCGGTGCGACGCGTGAATTCCTCGACTCTGGAAACGGCCCTGACCGAGCCCGAGCAGGGCATTCCGCGGCAGAAGATGGAACGCTATGCCAGCACCGGGGCCGATCTCACCCCCACGAGCGCCGTCACCGCGGCGAGCCAATACGCTCCGACCCAGCAATTCTGGTACAGCCAGGCCTTCGCCGAGGACGGTCCAAGCTGGAGCAATATCTATCCGATGTATGGCAGCAATCATCTGGGCTTCACCACGGTCAGCACCGTGCGGACGCCCAATGGCGCGCGGGGTGTGCTGGCGGTCTCGCTGGAACTCGCCGACGTCTCCGCCTTCCTCAAAAATGTCTTCGTCAGCCCCCACGGCACGGTCATTCTCACGAACATCTATGGCGAACTGGTCGCAGCCCAAGAGGATAATGCCGCCCACCCGGTCGGCATCACCCGCAAGCTGGGCGAATCGCCTGCCCCGCTGGTCCAGATCGCCGCCCGCGCCATCGCGGCGAACAACCTCTCGCTCAAGGATCTGATGAATACGCGCCAGCTCTCCTATTACGTCGCGGAGCGCCATCAGAATTATTACGTCACCGCCGCCCCGCTCTCTCAGATGGACTTGATCGTGGCGCTGGTGGTGCCGGAAAGCGACCTCCTAGGCGAGATCGACCGCAATGCCCGTTTCCTTGCTTATGCGCTGGTGGGTTTCATCGCCGTGCTCGCCGTGATAGTCGTGCTCATGGGCCGCTGGACGCTGGGGCGACCCCTTGTGCAGGTCACGGAGAATGCGCGCCAGCTCGGCGATTTTCGCTTCGAGGGGATTCGTCCGATTCCGTCTTTTCTCTCGGAAATTCGTACCCTCTCCGCAGCGATCAGCCAGATGGGCGCCAGCCTTTCCTCTTTCAAAAAATACGTGCCGACCGAGGTCGTCCGCCAACTCTTCGCCGAAGGGATCGAGGCCGAGCTCGGGGGAGAGAAGCGTGAGCTCAGTATCTTCTTCATGGATCTGGTCGGCTTCACCGCGCTTTCGGAAAGCCTTGGCGACGAACTCATCCCTTTTCTTTCTCTGTATCTGAGCGAAATATCCGACGAGGTGCGGCACGGCCAGGGCACGATCGATAAATATATCGGCGATGCGGTGATGGCCTTCTGGGGCGCGCCGCGCAGCAATCCGGAGCACGCGCTGTATGCGTGCCGGACCGCGCTGGCCTGCCAGGCGCGGCTGGCTCGCCTGCGCAGCCAGCGCGCCCATGCTCACGATATTTCGCTCCGCGCGCGGATCGGCATCAATACTGGGCGGGTCCTGGTCGGCAATATCGGCGCAGAGGACCGGCTCAACTACACGGTCATCGGGGACCCGGTCAATGTCGCGGCGCGGCTGGAACCGCTCAATAAACTCTACGGCACGCAGATCCTGATCGGCGAGGACACCTATAAGGCGGCCAGCGCGCATATCATCGCCCGTCCCTTGGACCGGGTGGCGGTCTATGGCAAGGAGCTAGGCATAGAGGTCTACGAACTGCTCGCCCTGAAAAGCGAGGCCGCAGCGGGGCAATATGATTGGGTGGACCGTTTTGTAGAAGGCATCGCGGCTTACCGGGCGCGGCGCTGGGACGAGGCCATCGCCCACTTCACCCAGGTGATCCTCGAGCGCGGCATGGACAAGCCTTCGAGCGTAATGATCGAGCGCGCCCAGGCTTTCAAGAAGAGCCCGCCGCCGCCGGCCTGGAGCGGATTGCTGATGGTGGCCGAGAAATAACCGCAGGGTGAGACTTTTTTCTTGAATTTCATGGCCCAATTCTTTAGGTGGTAGCCAACCAGGGCCCATAGCTCAGCTGGGAGAGCGCTACAATGGCATTGTAGAGGTCAGCGGTTCGATCCCGCTTGGGTCCACCAATTCTTCAATAACCCACGATGAATATGAATATATAGGGCACGGCGTTTTCATTCGAGCACGCTTACGGGCGCACGAGCGCGTCGAGCGCGCCCTGGAGGATATAGGACGCGGCCGCCTGGTCGATGACCCGGGCGCGGTGGGCACGCCGCATATCGGCCTCGATCATCGCCCGCTCGATAGCGCGGGTGGAGAGCCGCTCGTCCCACAGCAATATCGGAAATGGATGCAGTTTTTCCCAGTTCTGGGCGAACTGGCGCACCGACTGGCAGCGCGGCCCCTCGCTGCCATCCATATTGCGCGGCCAGCCCAGCACGAAGCCCGCGATGGCACGCTCGCTGACCAGGCTTGTCAATTGCGCGCTATCCTTGCTCCATTTGCTGCGCCGGATGGTGGATAGTGGCGAGGCGACCTGCCAGGCCGGGTCGCTGATCGCGATACCGATAGTCTTTTCGCCGAGATCAAGACCCAACAATCGTCCCCGGCCGGGTAACGCCGCGCGAAACGCCGCAGCCACGTTGAAAATCACGTGCCGCTCTGCTCGAAGATCGCGTAATATTTGCGGATGTCGCTCAGGGTTTCCCACGTGCCCTTGAACCCTGCGGGAATGACAAAGGCGTCGCCCGCCGCGACCTCGATCCGGGCGCCGGCCTCGTTGGTGAGCACGGCGCGGCCCGACAGGATCACGCAGAATTCGTGTTCGATATAAGTGATCTTCCATTTGCCGGGACTCGATTGCCAGATTCCGCAATGGAACTGGCCGCTGGGATCCGAATAGGCGTTGGCAGCGCCGGTGCGCGGCGTCCCTTCCACTATTATGCGCGGCATCTCCAGCGCGCCGATGGCACTCGACGGATCGATACGGATAAGATTCATCTTCCCCTGGCCTTTCTTTCGCCTCCTCTGTAGCATGCCTGCCCTAAACGGGAAAACTCATGGAACAAAAAGCACGCTGGAGCGACGTCTTGGCCGGAGAATATGGCTGGCTTACCATTCTCCTCAATCTAGGCATTGTCATCCACGCCATCGACGTCTTGATCTTGACCACGATTCTTCCGAGCATGGTCCGCGATATTGGCGGCGCCCATTATTACACTTGGTCGACCATGCTTTATATGGTGTCCTCCATCGTCGGGGCGACGAGCGTCGGGTTTTTCCGGCATTTTCTCGGGTTGCGGCGGTGCTATGTCATCGGCACGCTGGCCTTCCTGACAGGCTCGGTCGGATGCGCGGTGGCGCCGATCATGGCGGTATTGCTGGTGATGCGTTTCGTGCAAGGTTTCGGCGGCGGCGTTATTATTGCTCTCTCGATCGGACTCATTGGCGAATATTTCCCCGAATATCTGAAGAAGCGCGTATTGGCCTCGATATCCGCCAGCTGGGGGCTCGCCGCTCTGCTCGGTCCTGCCATCGGCGGGTTTTTTGCCGACACGCTTTCCTGGCGCGGCGCGTTCTGGATCAATGTTCCGATCCTGGGCGTGATGCTCCTACTCGCTTTTCGCTTGTTGCCACAGGAAAATCGCAGTCAGAATATTGTCGAGGTTCCCTGGGTCAGGCTCGGTTTTCTCAGCTTCGGCGTGCTTCTGCTCGGCTCGGCCGACCAGGACAATCCGGTGCTGCTGCGCGCATTCCTCGTGGGATCTGCGATCTTCTGCCTGGTCGCGATGATGCGTCTCGACGATCGCGCGACACGCCGCCTCTTTCCCGCCGGCGCTTTCTCGCTGGCGACGATGCGGGGCGCGGCCTACGGCGTTATGTTCCTCTCTTCGATCATTCATACGGTGATTGGGATATTCCTGCCGCTCGCCATGCAAAAGGTATACGGCCAAAGCGCCCTGATTTCGGGCTATGTCGCGGCGACCCTCGCTCTGTTCTGGACGCTGGCCTCGGTGGGTACTTCGGGCATTCACGGCACTTTGGCGCGCCGGCTCATTCCGATTGGGCTTAGTCTTTGTGTGCTGGGGTCTTTATGCCTCACCATTGGCGCCATCCATATTCCATGGGAATTTTTGCCGTTCCTCTCCGGCCTGGTCGGTTTCGGGCTCGGCTGTTCCAATCTGCACCTGACTGAGGAGGTAATGCGCGCGACTCCCCAGGCGGAGATTGGCCTTACGGCCTCTTCCATGCCGACGATCCGCAATTTGGGCATCGCCTTCGGCTCGGCCCTGGCCGGAATCGTCGCCAATGCCTCTGGCCTGACCGACCAGTTGACACCCCTGGATGTGGCGCGAGCCACGCATTGGGTATTAGGCCTGGGCATGGCCGCGGCAATTCTCGCGGTCCTGTTATCTGTCAGGTTTATGGCTTTGTTGTCTAGGCCAGCTCCCCAAGGGAATTGAGCGAAGACGAATTGAGCGAGAAGCGTAGTGACATAAATGCAACAGACGCCAAGAAAAGCGGCCAAGGCGTTATATTCTCTTGACTTCTCGCAATCGCAGCATTATTTTTTGCAATGCGACAACTTCATCTCCCCTGACGAAACTTGTCGCACCGCCCTTTTTTAGGGCGTTTCCTCCCAGAACTTGGGCTGCGCCTTCCAGCGCAGCCCATTTTTTATGGTCTATTCCTTAAGAAATGGTTAACGGCACAGCTTAACTTTCTCGCTGGAGGAGGTCCTGCCATTTTTGGGAGATATAGACCGAGAGGTGCTGCAACCTTTCCTGTAAGGCGGCAAACCCGCGCTCCGGGCGCAGCGTCGCTTCATTCATATAAAGGCCGCGATTGATCTCGATCTGAAGGGCATGCACGCCTTGGTCGGGATGACCGTAATGGTGGGTGATGAACCCTCCGGCATAGGGATCATTGCGGCGTACAACCGCGCCCATCTTGTGGAAGTACCGTTCACAGCATTCGATCAGGGTGGCGCTGCAGGACTGACCGTGGCAGTCGCCCAGCACAACGTCGCTTCCTGTCCCATTGCCGAGACTAGAGGGCATCGAGTGGAAATCGAGTATCAGAGCCGCTCCCCAGCGATGCCGTGCATCCTTGATCAGTCCGGCCAACGCCTCATGAAAAGGCCTATGATAGCGGTCAAGGCGAGCTTCGATATCGGCAACGGAGAGGGTCTCGGCATAGATGTCCTCGCCACCGCTCGCGGTACGCGGCACCACCCCCAGGCCGGCATGGACGCGCTGGGACTGCGCCAGCGCGTAATCCGGGAGGGGGCCTTCGATCAAGCGCGGGTCGAGCTCGCCGGGATGGCGGTTCACATCCACATAGAGCCGCGCCACCTGCGCAACCAGGGTGGGCGGCGGCGCGGCGGGGACGCACAGCTTATCGAGATAGGCGTCCTCCGAAAGGCGCAGATGCGCGAGCGAGAGACGGGACTGCGCCAGAAATCGGGGGGGATAAAAGCGCCCGCTATGTCCCAGCGTCAGAATGACCGGTGCGGGCATGTCCGCGCCCATCAACAGATAGGGATGCTGGGGAAAGGCAATCTGCGGGCTCAACTCCGCGAGGGAGGGCGTCATTCCTTATTCCTAACAAGAAATTCCCCTCGAGCAAAGACTTGCCAAGCGGGAACGGGAATGGTATCTGCGGTTTCCCACGGGAGGGGCACGTAGCTCAGCGGGAGAGCACTACCTTGACATGGTAGGGGTCACAGGTTCAATCCCTGTCGTGCCCACCATCCCGACAGCGCCCTTTAAATCTGCGTTGAGATCGATTCTTCTGCTATAGGAATCTGACATGCATCGGTCTTTCGGCATAGCGGCGCTCTTTCTCGGCGCGATTTTTCTCACTGTGATCACCGCCGCATCGCCTACTCATGGGCAGACATGGTTTCCGCCAAAAGAATGTGTGGGTGTGCTTAAACTCGATCAGCGCCCCTTCGCTAATGGATATGTGGTCTGCCGTGATCCGGCGCCGCTCCTCGAATTCGTTTTCGACACGCGCTTCCGCGCAGGGAACCAGGATGTCTGCAAAATCGAAATAGAAGAATGGGCGAGCGTGGGTGGACGAGCGCGCTGCACGCTCCCCGACGGCTTTACCCTGCGCATCAATTGGGTCACCACGGAACCCCTGCAATTTCCGCTCAAGGCGACCGGGACAGCTGTAGGTGGAAACGAAAGCGGCAAACACGGCTTTCGCCTGACTATCGGGACTCGCCCTTACGCACCCTGATCAGCGTCCCACGCACCTTTGCAGATGAACCCATTGCTGCCTTTCGCCGCTAACCGCGGCAGGCCGCGCCGATCACCCCCGCATGTTTTTCATGCGCTTGCGCATCTCCTCGGGCGAGACGTCTTCGACATGGGTGCCGAACGTCCATTCGATGCCGAAGGGATCGACAAGCCGGCAGGTGCGGTCACCGTAGAACTTGTCGGTCGGTTCCTCGCGAGAGGTGGCGCCGCTCTTGGCCGCCTTCTTATAGAAGGCGTCCACGTTTGGCACATACATGAAGAGCGAAGCGGCGCGTGCATCGACGCCGCGCTCGGGAAAAGTGTCGGCGAGCATGAACAGCTTCCCGTCGATCTCCATCTCGGCATGGCCGATCTTATCGCCCATGGTCATCGCCTTGCCGCGCATCTTGGCACCGAAAGCCTTCTTGTAAAAGGCCACGGCCGCCTTGGCATTCTCCACCACCAAGTAGGGGATGATTCCAGGATAGCCCTTGGGCATGGGGGTGACTTTTTTTCGCTTCATCGTCTTGGGCATGTTCCTCACTCCTTTTGCTTGTTCTTACCGCATCTGCGGCACGCCTTCACGACGAAGGCTTCCGCGACATGCGCATGATCAGCGAGACCCCCCGACCGCTTCCCTCTCCCGCCACGCGAAAAACCAGCTTACGATCCGCGAGGGAGCCCAGCGGCATTTCCTCGAGGGGGTGGGTCTCGTCGATCTTCCGACTGAAGAGCATACTGCCATTCTCGCGTTCGATGGAAAGGATAATCCCGCCGCTGGCTGGGCCGGAGCGCGGGGCGAGCGCGGCCGAGACCGCGATAGAAGAGCAGGACGTCTCGCAATCGAAGAGAAAAGTCGTCGGCGCGCCACCGGTGCCCGGCGCGACGTCAATCGGCGAAGGATAGTCCAGGATTCCGCGTACGAACCCGCCTTCGCCAAAGGAGATATGGGATATATGCAAAGGCAGGGCGGCTGGCGTCCCCACGCGCCACAGCAGCGCCGACAGAGCCAGGAATGCAAGCGGCAGGACGGTCACCATAATGCGCGCCGGCGCGCTAGAATGCAAAAGCGAGAACAGCCGGTCGGTGCGACCCCGCAGCAGCGCCTGCGCCGGCCGCTCCAGAAAAACATACAGAATGGAGGCGATGGCCGCGCAGCCGGTCCAGAGCACCAGATAAGCGAGCCAGGCGGGATCTGTATTAAACCACCCTGTTCCCGAATTGTCGGAGAAACATCGAACGATAAAGGGGTGGGTGAGATAGAGAGCATAGCTGATACTCCCGAGGGCGACGAGGGCGGGCGAACCGAGCAGCGCGGATATCCATCCCCTCTGCAGGGCAAAGATCGCCATCATCAGGGCGAAAACCGGTCCCGCGCCGCTGCCCTGGATGTAGTAAATGACGGCTTCTATATGAAGGCCCGACCAGGTCCTTATCCAGCGCGTGCCCACCATCACGAATAGCACCAGCACGAGTACGGCCGCTTCCAGCGCCGTCCCAAAGTGAGGCTTCCAGAAAACCACGCCCCGCAGGCGCCAAAACAGGCTGCAGGCCGCCATGCCGAGAACGAATTCGAAGAGACGCACAAGCGGATTGAAATAAATTGCCTCGTCGACCGAAAGCGTCGTAAGGCCGCGCGGAGCGCCGTACGCGTACAATCCGACCCCCAGCGCGGCGATCAGCGCGGAGACCGCAAGAGGAACGGCGATGCTCCTCTGTGCGGCGACAAGCAGGATCGGAAACATAAGATAGAAAAAAAATTCCGTGGAAATAGTCCAGGAAACCGAATTGAGGGAAAAATAGAAATCCGGGAGAGGGATGAGCCCATGCAGCATCAGGAGATTGGCCGCGAGGATCGCCGTCGCCTTCTGCCAGGAGAACTGCGCGAAAATCGCCCAGCCGCCAAGCGCCAGGGCAAGCATGGCGGTGGCGGCGTGACAGGGCCATAGCCGTGCAAACCGCGCGCGGAAGAATTCCATGGTCTCGCCGCCGCCCGCGAGACGTGGATAGGTATAGGAAAGAATGAAGCCGGAAAGGACGAAAAAAAAGGACACGCCCTGTGTCAGCACGAAGGCTTTGGAAATATGCCCGTGGGGCAGCAATTGCCGCGAATGGTTGATGACGATCAAGGCCGCGGCGAAGAACCGCAGCGACGTCAGGCAGGGGATGACCGCTTTCGGAGCGGAAATACCCTGCCCTTCCGCCACGAGGGATGTCCGACGCGGAACGATGAGTACGGATTGTTCGGGTATCGCGGACACGCTTGGATCTTACGGAAGCAGGTCGGCTTCGGTCAGATCCAGTGCGCGGCGGGCCAGAACCATGAATTCGTCCACATCTTCCATCGTCCAGGTCAGGGGCGGCGAAATAAGCATGGTATCGCCTGTCGCCCGCATAATCAGGCCAATCTCGAAGCAATGATCGCGGCACAGCGTTCCCGCGCGACCTGCCGGCTCGAACCGGGCCCGGGAGCGTTTGTCGCGGACCAGCTCGATCGCACCCATCAGGCCAATATTGCGAACCTCGCCCACCAGCGGGTGATCGCTGAGTTCCTGGAGCCGCCGCGCAAGATAGGGGCCGGTTTCCGTCCGCACTTTCTCCACCAGGCTTTCTTCCTCGATGATTGCGATATTTTCCAGCGCCACCGCGCAGGACACCGGATGGCCCGAATAGGTATAGCCGTGGTTAAAATCGCCCGCGCGATTGAGTATACCGGCAACACGGCGCGACATCACCACCGCCGAGAGCGGCAGATAGCCCGAGGTCAGGCCTTTAGCGAGCGTCATGAAATCCGCCTGCTCTATGGCGAAATGCTCGGAGGCGAACCAATGTCCAGTTCTGCCGAAACCGCAGATTACCTCGTCGATAATCAGGAGAATATCGTATTTCGCGCAGATGCGCTGAATCTCCGGCCAATAGGTGCGCGGCGGTATGATTACGCCGCCCGCGCCCTGGATGGGCTCCGCGATGAAAGCCGCAACCTTGTCGACGCCAAGGGCGAGGATCTTTTCCTCGAGCGCGCGCGCGGCAAGGAGACCGAAACTATCGGGGTCGCTTTTACCGCCTTCGCCGAACCAGTATGGCTGGCGAATATGCGCAAACCCAGGCAACGGTAGGCCAGCCAAGCGATGCATGTAGCTCATCCCGCCCATGCTGGCCGCGACCATGGTCGAGCCGTGATAGGCATTCCACCGGCTGATGATGAACTGTCGCTCCGGTTGGTCCTTGAGGGCCCAGAAATGGCGGACCATGCGGGCAATCGTATCGTTGGCGTCCGAACCGGATAGGCCAAAAAAGACGTGCTCGAACTGCGGTGGCGTAAGCGCGATAAGCTTCTCGGCGAGCATCGCGGCGGGCCGCGTGGTGGTCTTGAAGAAGGTATTATAGTACGGCAGCTCCAGCATCTGCGCGCGCGCAACCTCCGCCACGCGGGAACGGCCATAGCCAATATTAACGCACCACAGGCCGGCAAACGCATCGAGAAGCCTGCGCCCCTCGCTGTCCCAGACGTGGGTCCCGTCGGCCTTGACAATGACCCGCGCGCCAAGCCGGGCGAGTTCCTCATGGTTGCTGAAGGGATGGACATGGTGGCGATCGCTCGCCTGAAGGGTCAGGGTGGTTGTCACGAAGAGACCTTATTGAGAGAGAAGGCGGTCAGCGTATCCTCGATCAAGCGCTCGGGCTCGGTATCGATGTCGATCGCCAGGGCCGGCTCGTCGGACTGCGGCTCCTCGAGCGCGGCGAACTGGCTGTCCAGCAGGCTTGCCGGGAAAAAGTGGCCGGGGCGGGCGGCCATGCGCGCCGCGATGGTGGGCTTGCTGCCGCGCAGGTAAAGGAACGTCACTTCCGGCCGGCCCGCGCGCAGCAAGTCCCTATAGCGGCGCTTGAGCGCGGAACAGGTGATGATGCCAGGCTGGCCTGCCGCGCGCCAGCGGTCGATCTTTTCCCCGATCAAGGCAAGCCAGGGAAGCCGGTCGCTGTCCTTGAGCGGAACGCCACTGCGCATTTTTGCGATATTCTCGGCGGGGTGCAGGTGATCACCTTCCTGAAACTGCCACCCCAGCCGTTGCGCGAGCAGCGTGGCAATGGTCGATTTGCCGCAGCCCGAGACGCCCATGACGATAAATATCCGCGTGGGCGCCATCGCTGCACCTTAGGCGGCCATGCCGGGCCGCAACCCTTTGGCCCCCGGCTCCGGGATGGGCTCAATCCGGCCCAAGACGAAGATATAGGAAAAAATGCCGATCACAAGCACTGCGGCGGCCACCAGGAAGGCCGCAGAGAAAGAACGGGTGGCGGCGACAATATAACCGGTCGCGATCGGCGCGGCGATGCCCATGAGATTGTTGAGGCAATTCATGATTCCACCGATAGTTGCCGTACCGCCTTTAGGAGCGATCAAGGAGGGAATCGACCAACCGATCGGAGCAGCGGAAGCAAGGCCGCTCAAGGCGATTGCAATCCAGAAAATCGCCCAGTTCGGGTCCGTGGTGAAGGCCGCTCCAAAAACCGCCAGGCCAAACAGCATGCCGAGCACCAGGACCGTCTTGCGCACTTTGCTTTCGTCATGGCCACGGGCGATCAAATGATCGACCAGCCAACCACCGACGATCAGGTCGGCCAGGGTCGCACATCCCCAGGCAATCGCCGCATAGCCCGCCGATTTCATCAGGTTGAATTGAAAGGTCTGGGCCAGATACGAGGGAAGCCAGTTGATGAAAAGCGCAAAACTATAGCCGTAGGCCGCAAAGCCGATGGTGAGGCCCCACACCTTGGTATTCTGGAGTTGATTGCCGAGCATTGCCCATGTGCCCGCGCTGGATGTGCCTTCGGCCGTCGCGCCGCCCTCCTTGATATAGGTGCGCTCGGCATCGCTGAGTTTGGGATCGCGGCTCGGGTCCCGGTAGAAAACCACGAAGGCGATAAAATACGCAAAACTCAGGAGCGCGGTGATGCCGAAACCCCACCGCCAGCCCCAATTCACGACGAAATAGGCAACCAGCGGCAAACCGATCACATTGGAAAACTTGGCGGCCGCGTCGAAAATAGCGGTGGCGCGGGCGCGTTCCCGGCGCGGGAACCAATAGCCGGTTGCCTTGGAGCTGGCCGGGAAGGCCGGGGCCTCGGCCACACCGAGCAGGATCCGCGCTAGAATGATGCCATAATAGCCGCTCACGATCATCACCAGTGCCGAGGCGACGCCCCACAGGAAGGCGCCAATTCGTCCCACCAAAGTCACGCCGAACTTATCCAGAATGACCCCGGTCGGAATCTGCAGCAGCGCATAAGACCAGGAGAAGGCCGCCGCCAGATAGCCGAACTGCACCGGGCTTAAGCCGAATTCCTGGGTAAGCTGCGGCCCGGCCGCGGAAAGATTGACCCGGTCGATATAATTGATCAGCACACCCACGCCAAGAAGAAGGCCGATCCCCCACCGGCGCCTCGGTACGATTCTATCCATGCGATCCTCCCCTATTTTTCTCGCATGTCATAGTAGCGACATAACCTTCAGACGTTCAAGAGCAGATGTTCGCGTTCCCATGAGGAAATGACGTTCTGGTAATTTTCGATCTCCGTCTGCTTGACGATGGCGAGGGCGCGCACGAAGCGTTCCCCCAGCAGGTTGCGGATAGGCCGGCAATTTTGAAACTTGTGCAGCGCATCCTGAGGTGTGCGCGGCAGGGTATAGGCAAATTTGTATGCACTGCCCTCGATCTGCTCGGTGGGCTTAAGCCGCTCGATCATACCCAGATAGCCGCACAGCAGGGAGGCGGCGATGGCCAGGTACGGGTTCGCGTCGGCGCCCGCCAGGCGGTTCTCGATGCGCCGGGCGTTGGGCGGAGATATGGGCACCCGCAAGCCGCAGGAGCGGTTGTCGATCCCCCAATGCACATTAATGGGCGCCGAGGAATAAGGCCGCAGCCGGCGGAACGAATTGACATTGGGGGCATACATCGGCATGACCAGCGGCAGATACTTCTGGAGACCCGCGACGTGCGAACGGAACAGCGGGGTATCCACGCCGGTCTTGCGATCGGCGAAAAGATTGCGCCCCGTTTTCTTGTCGACCACCGATTGATGGATGTGCATGGCGCTGCCCGGTTGGCCGGCAAGCGGCTTGGCCATGAATGTCGCATAGACATTGTGTTTGAGAGAAGCCTGGCGCAGCGTGCGCTTGAAGAGAAACGCCTCGTCGGCCAGATAGAGCGGTGCGCCGTGGTTGAAGTTGATCTCCATCTGGGCGGATCCCGCTTCATGGGTCAGCGTGTCGATATCGATTTCCGATTTTTCGCAGTATTTATAGACGTCCTCGAAAATCGAATCGAATTCGTTGGCGGCGTCGATGCCATAGGATTGCCGGCCCGTCTCGGGACGCCCCGACCGTCCGATGGGGGGCAAGAGCGGGAGATCGGGGTCGGTATTGATCTGGACCAGGAAAAACTCCAGTTCCGGCGCAACGATCGGCCGCCACCCCTTGGCGTCATAAAGATCGACGATCTTTTGCAGAATGTAGCGCGAATAGGTTTCGATCGGCTTCCCCTCGCCGTCAAAGGCGTCGTGGATCACCTGGGCAGTCGGATTATCGTACCAAGGAACGAGCCGCGCCGTATCGGCGTCCGGCTTCAGATAGACGTCGGGGTCCTGGTCGGTCGAGACGTCATCGATCTCGGGATCGGGATATTCCCCCGTGACCGTCTGCAGGAAGATCGATTCCGGCATGCGCAGAGAGTAATCCTTTAATCCCTTGACGAATTTGCTCTTGGGCAGAATCTTGCCGCGCGCTATGCCATTCATATCGGGGAGCAGGCATTCGACCTCGTCGATGCGCTGTTCGTTAAGCCATTCTTCTAATTGTTTCATTATTCACCAGGTGTGGAGCTTAGCGCACTCCTGCGTCCTTTGTCTAAGGCCATCTCGGCGCATAACGCGTTGAAATGCTGTCACAAGTCAAAATGGAAACCGCCGCCAAAATCGGGTAAAGGGAGGAATGGCCGATTCTCCTCTCCTGGAAAGAAAATTGACACGCGACGAACGCCGCAGACGGATCCGCGCTGAACTGGCCGGGGGCCCGCCCTCGCCGTGTATCTCGGTATGCCGAATCGACGGCGAAACCGGCCTGTGCGAGGGATGCGCCCGCACCATTGAGGAAATCCGCCACTGGCTTATCGCTACCCCGGCGGAAAAAGAAGCCATTCTGGTCCGCATCCAAGCGCGACGGCCGAGGTGAGCCGGGAGCATCCGGCGGCGGGGCCGCTTCTGATCGGCTCTATTGCGCTCGCCTGGGGCGCGAACTGGCCTATCGTCAAGATTGCCCTCTCGGTCTTCCCGGTCATGACCATGCGGGCCGGCGCCGTAACCATTGCCGGTGCAGGGCTCTTCCTTTTGGCGGCCGTCCAGGGCCAGCGCCTTCGCTTCACGCGAGCCGAATTTTGGCCACTGATCGCGGCGAGCCTGGGCAATGTAACCCTTTGGTATTCGTTTTCCGCCTTGGGCGTCGCCCACATGGGGGCGGCGCGCGCGGCGATCATCGCCTTCACCATGCCGCTTTGGGTTATGGTGATCGAGTTCATCTCGGGCAAGCAGAAGATCGGCTCTTGGGAGATCGCCGGACTGCTTCTCGGTCTTGCGGGACTCTTTTGCATGATCGGTCCCGACTGGCAGACGATGCTGCGCGATCCGTGGGGGCCGATCGATTTGACTTTGGGAGCCGTCGCCTGGGCGGCCGGAACGGTGATCGTCAAGCGCTACCGCTTCACCTTGCCGACACTCAGCCTCACGGCCTGGCAACAATCGCTCGGCGTTCTTCCCATTTTAGCGGTGGCGCTGCTCTTCGATCCGCCGCTCTCCCGGCCGAACATTACCTGGCAGGCAAGCCTCGCCCTTTTATATTCGGCCATTGTCTCCGCCATTTATGGAAACTGGGCCTGGCTGCGCGTGATCCGGATTTATTCTGCCGTGGTGGCGAGCATTTCCACCCTGGCCGTTCCCGTAGTTGGGGTTATCACCAGTCTCTGGCTGGTGGGAGAGCCAATAGGCTGGCCCGAAATCGGCTCGCTGAGCCTGATCCTGGCCTCGCTCACGACCGTTCATATTCTACCGCGCCTGAGACCCGGCAGATCGACACTATCCGACGCGAGTTAACGCCTGGCGCGCCTGCCGCGCCCCAACCAGCAACGCATGCACCGTGGCGATGTGTCGGGCCGAAAAATCGGTCATGGCCTGACTATTGGCCCGCATCATCTCCCGGGCAAAGAGCCCGATGAGATCGCGTGCGTTTCTGTCCATGACATCCAGATAGACTTGATCGAATTGCTTGTCCGGCTCATGGGCAAGCATGGCGCTCATGCTTTCTGCTTCCAACCCATTCTGCGAGGATTGGGCTTGCCCAGTTCATCGACAGCGCGCCGAATTCCTGGCGCAAGGCGGTATCTTGCTTTTGTACCTGCGCAGCATAGGCGCGTACGGCCCCTCCGACCGACTCCGCCCCAGGGCGATGCCGCTCGCCTCCGCCGCGATGTCGCAATAGGTGCGCACCCTACTCAGGAATTGTACATCGACGCGATTTTCTCCTAGCTCCAGTCCTGAATGCGAGCGGTTCCCGCCTCGTTGGCGCTGGGGCCGCCCTTGCTCCCCTGAGCCGCCGAATTGCTTTGCGCGTTACCGGAAGCCATAGCGGCTGCGCTCAGGAAGAGACAGTAAGGAGGAAGCGAGCTATCGTCACGGCATCGATTTTTGCAGGTCCTGCGCCATTTTCAGATGGTGACGGAGCGTGGCCAGATGGGATTGCGCGAAGCGGCGCAGGGCCGTGCTCCGGCCCCCCTTGGCCTCTTTTTCGAAGAGGGCGATGGCTTCCTCATGTGCCTGGACCTGGGCATCGACATAAGCCTTTTCGAACCCCTGCCCGCCATTTTGAAGCGCGCTCAACCTGCTCTGCATATCTGCGCCAAGATCGGTGCTGACATCGCGGCCAGTGCGCTTGGCGATGCGGGTGAATTCATCGCCCATGCGCGTATGGTCGCGAATCATCTCCTGCGCGAACCGCTTCACGGCCGGATTTTGACTCTGCTGAAGGGCAGCCTGGCTGCTCTGGATTTCGAACTGATTGGAGGCGGCCGTCTTGTCTTCAAAATCGGCATCTTCCTGGCCTAGAATATGCTGCTGCTGATTAGCGTTCGAACCAGCGGGCTTCGGACCCGGATTAGGTTGAATGTCGGCCGGGGTCTGCGGATTGCTAGGCGGCTGCGTGGGCTGGTTATTGGAATTCGACCCTTCCGGATTGGTGGGCTGGTTAATCTCGTCCGTCGCGCCAGGCTGGCCTGTAGGCTGGTTATTGGAATTCGATTGGCCATAGCTCAGCGGCGCGAGCGCAAAGCTCAGTGCGGTAGCGGCGATAAGTAAGTTGCGTTTCACGGGCAGTCTCCTTTTGAAAGGGAAACGCCCATGGCGCTTTAAGGTTCCTCCGCACCGTCTCCAAAGCCGCGCATTGTCCGAAAAGCCCGTAAGCAGGGCCGATTTGAAGCGTTTTTATCATATATTTTTTACTCTGACCCTTAAGCCGCCCCTCACGACCGCTCCGATACCATCACCGGGAAGGGAGACGGTCGATGCGGAGAAACCACCTCCTCGCCAGCGGGTCTTGGCTGCCGGGTACACTCGTTTTCATTGGCCTGACGATGCCATTTTCCGCCTATGCGGATTGCCGCATTTCCGGGCTAAGCCTCGCCGGAACCGTGGAGGCCAACGGGGCAACGGTGGTGTGCGGCACCTCCGACGGTGGGAGCGACACCGACGAACTGATCGGTATCAAAGGAGCGGACATGGATGATCTCACCGTGACCGTTCTGCGCAACGGCGTCTTGGATGTGAGCGACGGCACCGGTTTCGGCACCTTGTTCGGCAAGGGCGTTTCGGGAGCCATAGCCCTGCATTCCGGCACGGTGATTAATCAGGGGTTCATTAGCGCGCGAGGTTCGGCCCACAACGCAAATTATGTCGGTGCCGTCGTTCTTTATGATCAAGGGATTATCGCCAACGCCCCTGGCGGCGCGGTCATCGCGGCCACCCAGGGTACGGGCGCGGGCTTCGGCCTTTTCGGCTATCGCGCCGCCTCGTTATGGAACGCGGGAACCGTGTCGGTGATCGCGTCCCACAGCATGGGCATCGGATACGGCATGGTGTCGCTTCACACCGGTACGATCGCCAATAGCGGAAGCGTGGCTGTCGCAAGCGAGGGTACCTACGGCACGGCTGTCGGCGCCTTCGTTTCCGATCGCAGCAGCTTCGCCAACAATGCCGGGACGGTTCAGGCCAGCACCGCGGGACGCTACGGTCTCGCCGCTGGCGTTTCGAGCGGCGGCAGCACCATCACCAACAACGCCACTATCAGCGCCCAGGGTCTGGGACTGAGCATAGGGACACTCATGCGCAACGGCAGCACGCTTGCCAATAACGGGCTCATTTCCGGCATCGGCTTCGGAGGATCGGGGGTCGGCGCGGGCGTGGCCGCACTCGATCACAATACTATTCGCAATACCGGAACTATTACCGGCATCAGCGGGGGCAGCGCTAATGCCTATGGCATGCTCGCTTCCGGCGGGACCATCGACAATGCGGCAGGTGGCACCATCAGTGCCCGCGCCCTGAGCGGATCTGCCTACGGATTGCTTCTCTATCAGGGCGCCGAGGAAACGTCCCTGGTCAACCGCGGGACGATCTCGGCGCGAACATCTTCCGGACCAGGTTGGGCGATCGAGGCATTCGGCGCGGGAACGCGGCAGATTGTCGTCGACAATTATGGACAATTAACCGGCAACGTCCTGCTGGGCAACGGAGACGATCAGCTGATCCTGCGGCGGAGCTCACATGTCCTGGCCCAGTCGGGCTCGCCACGGCTCGATGGCGGCGCGGGCCGAAATAGCTTGACGCTGGAAGAAGGCGTCGCCGATGGCGCCAGCTATCGGAATTGGCAAATCATCGATATCGGCGCGGGTGCATCGGCCGAGCTGACTGCCACAGGTATTTCCCGTCTCGATCTTCGAGGAAATCTTCGCCTTCTGCCCGGCACCAGTTTCGATGGACGCACGTCCCTTGTCGCCCTTTCGGGTGCCAATGCCCATCTGGATGCCGGAAATAATGCCACGTACATCCAAACGCTTTTTCTCGAAGACGGCACGAGCTGGAATGGATCGATCGACAATGGCTGGCGGCTTACCTATGGCAAGATCGGCGTCACAGGGGGCGGGATCGACGAGACGCTCGCCGCCCGGTTTGGCGGGAATAGCCAGGATATCTTTTCCTCTCACGCGCTCCTCAAGGCCAGTGACGGCTCGTCCGGTGGCGGCATAGCAACCATAAAAACGCGGCTGCCCCTGATCGAGGTGGCCGTCAACGGCGGCGTGCTGGCTTTCGATCAAGCAGGCGGCCTGGACGCGCCCAAGTCCGGCCTGCTCCTGCTCGCCGGCGGCGCGCTCGATCTGGGCGCGGCGTCCTCGCTGCAGATCTTCATGACGGATCACGCCGCCAGTCATACCCTGGTATTTCAGGGCGGAGGGTTTGTCGTCGACGAGGGCCAGACGCTGCGGCTGGATATGACACTCCTCGACCGCGACGAACCCACCGGTCTTGCCAAAGTCGCCGGTCTCGACGCCAACAGCCCTGCTTCCTTCATCAAAATGGGTGCGGGGACGCTGCTCGTGGACGCTCCGCAGACCTATCACGGCGCGACGGCGATCCTGGGTGGGACCGTACAGCTTGGGACGGAGGGTTCTTTGGAAGACGGTTTCGATCTGACACTGCAAAGCGGCACACTCGACCTCGGCGGCAAGCGGATGAGGGCGGATCATTTCCTGCTCACCGACGGCGAGCTGCGCAACGGCACGCTTTTTGCGGCCCATTATACTGCCAGCGCGGGCATGATCGGCGCGGATCTCGACGGGAACCATGCCGTCCTCGAAAAGACCGGAAGCGGACTTCTTTCGCTAACGGGCCATAACGATTTTGGAGGCGGCCTGCATATCCAAGATGGCATGGTCAGCGCCGAAATCTATTCCAGGGACACTTCGGCGGGAATCGGCGCCATTCAAAATGATGGCGCGCTCATTTTGCACGCGCAAGAGGACGGCGCACTGGCGCCGACCATCTCCGGGGCCGGCATCTTGAAAAAAACCGGAGCGGGGCGCGTGCGGCTCGCCGCGCGCAATTTTTACACAGGCGGAACCGAGATCGCGCAGGGAACCTTGGCTGGCTCCGTTTCAGGCAGCGATTCCTCTTTCGGCACAGGCGCCATCACCAATAAAGGCACCTTGGTGATCGACAGTACGGACGATGGTACTTTTGCCCAGACCATCAGCGGCGACGGGGATCTCATCAAAACCGGCACGGGTCGATTGACCCTGACTGGCGACAACACCTATCGCGGTGGCTCCACGGTCACCGCCGGCACCTTGATCGCCGACGGGACCAATGCGCTCGCGGGTGGCAGTGTCACCGTCTCCGACCATGCGGAGCTTGTCATCGCCCAGGGGCAAAGCGTCGCGGTCAGCACACTCACCCTCGCACCCGCCTCGCGCCTCGCGGTGACGGTGTCGCACGAAAACGGCCATGCGAGCGGACTGCTCTATCGCCAAGCACAGCTCGATGGAACGCTTGCGATCGTCACGGCGGGCGGACTTGCCGATTACCGGCTGGGCAATTTCTACCCAATCCTTATCCCGGCAAATCCTCAGGCGCGTATCGCCGGACAATTCCACGCGGTCACCACCGCATCGCCTTTCGTCCACTTCTCGCCCGTACTTAGCCAGCAGTCCGGTGGCGGCGACCAACTCCATCTGCTCCTCGACTCGCTCCTGGGGATGGATCTTCCGGTTCCGCCACCTCCGCCATCGCCCCCCAATGCGCCGCCGCCGATAGCCGAGGGGACACCGCACATATCCGGCGCAACACTTCCCTCCGCGCCTGTGCTCGTGCCGCTCAGTCAGAATTTCCTGTCCGTCGCGCGTACGCCAAACCAGGCAGAGATTGCGCGGATCATTGACGATCTCGCTTTATTTTCAGGCCATGATTCCGATACCAGGGATACGATCAACCAGCTCCTCGACATGAATGGTGAAGAGGCGCGCAAGGCTCTCGCTCAAATCGGCGAGAATTGGGGCGCCCGGACCGCGGGGCTGACCGTCGCGGGCGTCCAGAGCTTTACGAATGTGGTACATGCGGCAGTTCGCCCGCAAGCCGATGCCCAGGCGCGCGCGTTTCTGGCGCCCGAGCATCCCGTTCCCGCCCTGAGTGCCTTTCCCTCCAGCGCGCCGGATACAAAGGCGGGTCCCGGCGGTCATGCATGGACACGCGGCTTTGGCGAACTTTCGTCGATATCCGCCCGCCAAGACGAGCCGGCGAGCGCCGCCCAAACGGCAGGTTTCGCGGTGGGTCTGGACCGCCATATCAGCGAGAGGGTGCTGCTCGGGGCAAGCCTGGGCTACGCCGATACCCATAGCACCACACGCGACCGGAGCCAACGCGCCGCCATTACGTCCTATACCGCAGCGCTTTACAGCCAGATCGAGGCACCGTTCGGCGTCGTGCTCTGGGGCTATGCCGGTTATGGCTTGCACGATAGCGAGACGCGTCGCCACATCGCTTTCGGCAGCGTCGACCGCATCGCGCATGGCACTGCGCGGGATTATTCGGCCCTGGCTGGCGTCACGCTCGGGCTGCCCCTCTCGCTCTCCGGCGCGCCAGAAGAAACCCGTGCCACAAGCACGACCATCACCCTCACGCCCGCGCTGGACCTCGCTTATCTTCACCAGTTCCGCCCTCAGAGCAGCGAGCATGGTGCCGGTAGCCTCGATCTCATTCGGGAAGCCGGTGATGCCGATTATCTCCGCTTCAATCCAAGCCTAGCCATTGCGACACATATTCCGGCGGACTCGTGGAATATCGACTCCTCGCTGAGCCTCGGCTATGGCTACGATGCCCTCACCAGCACGGAGACGGTCAGCGCCCGCCTCGCCGCGGCGGGGAGCGGCAGTTTTCGACAGCTCGGTCCCGAGCTTCCGCGACATCGGGGCTTAATCGGGGCCACCCTGACCATTTCGCCGCCGGCGGTGTCTCTGTGGGGTGCGGAGCCGAGTTTCGCCCTCTCTTATGACGGCGAATATTCGGCTCGCGCCCTGAGCCACACGATCGGCGCGGCCCTCACCCTGCACTGGTAACCCTTGCCACGGGGGCAGGGCTTGGCTATGGAACGCCGCGAGAGGTTTCCATGTCCGCACAAGCCAAGACCTTTCCCGTTTCTTGGGAAGAACTGCACCGTACCGCCAAGGCCCTCGCCTGGCGGCTGATCGGCATGAAAACGTGGCGGGGCATCATCGCGGTCACAAGGGGCGGGTTAGTACCCGCCGCCGTCATTGCCCGCGAGCTCGATGTCCGCATGATCGATACGCTATGCATCACGAGCTACACCGCGCAGAACAAGCCGGGGGAATTGCGCGTCCTCAAGAAGAGCGAAGCCGGCGACGGTGAGGATTGGTTGATCGTGGACGATTTGGTCGATACCGGGAGTACCGCCAAGATCGTGCGGGAGATGCTGCCCAAGGCGCATTTCGCCACCGTCTATGCAAAGCCGGCCGGGCGGCCGCTCGTCGATACCTTCGTGACCGAGGTTTCCCAAGACACATGGATTCTGTTTCCCTGGGATATCGAGCCGCAATATGTCCAGCCGATCGCCGAAATAAAGCGCGGCTGACCTGGCGATTTTTCTTGACCTGGCCTTTTTTTTGCGGCTTCATCCGGCCATGAAAGCCCCTATGCTCTCCATGGTATTTCTGGCGGCTGTCGCTCTGACCGCGTGCAATCCCGATTTCGGCGGCAAGCAGAAATATGACAATGCCCAGCGTCCATCGAGCGCGAAATACCGCCAGCTTCAGGCGACCAGCAGCAATGACAGCGTCTTTGGCGAAGGGGGACTGTTCGGTTCGAAAGCCGACGCGTCCTCGGCCGCGTCGACCGGCGGCGGCATTGGCGTCAACGACCTCCTCTGGCGCGCGTCGCTGGACACCGTTTCCTTCATGCCGCTGATCTCGGCCGATCCCTTCGGCGGCGTCGTCATCACCGACTGGTATTCTCCGCCTCAAACACCCGACGAACGGTTCAAGATCAATATCTACATCCTTGGACGCGCCTTGCGCGCCGACGGCATTCGCGCGACCGTGTTCCGCCAGCAAAACCAGAATGGCCAGTGGATCGACGCACCCGTCGCGCTCAATACCAATACCGGGCTGGAGAATGCCATCCTGACCCGTGCGCGCCAGTTACGCATTGCCAGCAACGGCCAATAACCGATAAATCGATTGCGGTTTCGGCCGTAGCCGGGTAAGTCCGTTCCATGCGCTATAATTTCCAGGAAGCCGAAAAAAATTGGCAACGCGCGTGGCGCGAAGCCGATATCTTCACGGCTCGGGAAGACGCGACACGTCCTAAATATTACGTCCTGGAGATGTTTCCTTATCCGTCGGGGCGCATCCATGTCGGCCACGTGCGCAACTATGCGATGGGGGATGTCGTCGCGCGCTATAAGCGGGCACGCGGCTTCAATGTTTTGCATCCGATGGGTTGGGACGCGTTCGGCTTGCCTGCCGAAAATGCCGCCATGTCGCTGGGCGCTCACCCCATGACCTGGACTTACGAAAATATCCGCGTCATGCGCGAACAGCTCCAGAGTCTTGGCCTGTCGATCGATTGGTCGCGCGAGATCGCCACCTGCCACCCGGACTATTATCGCCACGAGCAGAGGATGTTCCTGGAATTCCTGCGCGCGGGCTTGGTCTATCGCAAGGAAAGCTGGGTGAATTGGGACCCCGTCGATCAAACCGTGCTGGCCAACGAACAGGTGGTCGAAGGGCGCGGCTGGCGTTCGGGCGCGGTCGTCGAGCGGCGCAAGCTGTCGCAATGGTTTTTCCGGATTACCGCCTTCGCCGATGACTTGCTCGACCATCTCTCCAAGCTGCCCGAATGGCCGGAGAAGGTCCGGCTCATGCAGGAAAACTGGATCGGGCGGTCCGAGGGGGCGCAATTCCGGTTCGCGCTCAAGGACGATCCGCGCACCGTCGAGGTCTTTTCGACCCGGCCGGACACTTTGTTCGGCGCATCTTTTCTCGCGCTCGCCGCCGACCATCCGTTGGTCCAGGAGTTAGCCCGCCACGATACGAGCCTTTCCGCTTTCGTCGCAGAATGCCGCAGCCTGGGGACAAGCGAGGTCGAACTCGAAACAGCGGAGAAGAAAGGCTATCGCCTGCCCTTCACGGCCCTGCATCCTTTCGATTCACGCCGAGAGCTTCCCGTCTATGCAGCCAATTTTGTCCTGATGGAATACGGGACGGGCGCGCTGTTCGGCTGCCCGGCTCATGACCAGCGCGATTTCGATTTCGCCGTCAAATACGATTTGCCCATCCGCCGCGTGGTGGCTCGCCCCGGTGAGGAAGATACCCCGGTCGATGCGCCCTTCCTGGAAGACGGAATCCTCGTTCATTCCGGATTCCTCGATGGCCTCGCCGTCGCCACGGCCAAGAAAGCCGCCATCGCCGAATTGGAGAAGCGCGGCGCGGGCAAGGCGATGATCACCTACCGTCTGCGCGATTGGGGCGTCTCCCGGCAGCGCTATTGGGGCTGCCCCATTCCCATCATCCATTGTCCGGATTGCGGCGCGGTACCGGTTCCCGATACCGATCTGCCCGTCACCTTGCCCGAGGATGCCCGCTTCGACCGGCCCGGCAATCCGCTGGCCCACCATCCACACTGGAAACATACGACCTGTCCCACCTGCGGCAAGCCAGCCGAACGGGAGACAGATACATTCGACACGTTCGTCGAATCCTCATGGTATTTCGCGCGCTTCTGCTCGCCGCGCGCCAGCGTGCCTGTCGAGAAAGACCAGGCCGATTACTGGTTACCCGTCGATCAATATATCGGCGGGGTCGAGCATGCGGTCCTGCATCTCCTCTACGCGCGTTTCTTTACCCGAGCCATGAAGGGTCAAGGGCACCTCGCCATCGAGGAGCCTTTTGCGCGGCTTTTCACTCAGGGCATGGTGTGTCACGAAACCTATCGCCTGCCCGGCGGCGAATGGCTGTTGCCCGAACAAGTCGTAAAGAACGATGCGGGCGAGTGGATTGCCCGCGAGACCGGCCAGAAGGTCGAGGTCGGACGTTCCGAGAAAATGTCGAAATCCCGGAAGAACGTCGTCGATCTTACCTATGCCATCCAGACCTTCGGGGTCGATGCGACCCGTTGGGCGGTTCTGTCGGATTCTCCGCCGGAGCGGGACGTCGAATGGTCGGGCGCCGGCATCGAAGGCGCCTGGCGCTTTGTACAGCGCCTCTGGCGCCTCGCCCAGGAGTGGATTGCTGCCGATCCCGCCATTGCGCACGCGGCACCTCCTGAAGGCACGGACCCGCTGCGCCGCCTCACCCACCAGGCGATAGCTCAAATCGGCGAGGAGATCGAACATTTCCGCTTCAATCGGGCGATCGCCCGGCTCTACGAGCTTGCCAACCGTCTGGAGGAATGCCCCGTCCGCACGACCGCCAGCCGACGCGAAGCATTGTCCAGTCTGGCCCTGCTTGTCCTGCCCTTCATGCCCCATCTCGGCGAGGAGATTTGGCGCGCGATCGGTCAGTCCGGACTGGCCTCGCTCGCCCCCTGGCCGAGCTATGATCCCGCCCTAATCGCCGAGACGAGCGCCACCATCGCCGTTCAGGTCAATGGCAAGCTGCGGGGTACGTTGGAATTACCCAAGGATGCACCCCAAGACGAAGCGGAGGCCGCGGCACTTTCCTTGGATTCCGTCCAGCGTGCCCTAGCCGGGGGCCGCCCGCGCAAAGTCATCGTCGTTCCCAATCGGATCGTCAATGTGGTGCTCTAACAAATATTTTTCTCTCGTTTTCCTGGTGTTTCTGTCGGGGTGCGGATTGCACCCGCTTTATGGCGGCCATACCGTGGATGCCGCCGGCGTGGCGGCTTCGGACCGTCTGCAACAGGTCAAGATCGACCCCATCGACGACCGGCTGGGCCAGGAATTCCATAACCGCCTGCGCGATGCCTTCAATCCTTATGGCCAGCCCGGACAGCCGCTCTACCATCTCAGCATAGCGCTGAGCGAGATCCGGCGCGCGACTTCGGCGCTGATAAACCTGGAAAGCACGCGCGAGGACCTCATTCTCACGGCCACTTTCGTGCTGAAAGACATCAAGGACAAGAGCCTGCTTGCCTCTTCCGCGCAATCCCAGGTTAGCTACAATGTTTTCCAGGACCCTTATAACGATCTCATCACCCGGCGCGACGCGCATCTGCGCGCGGTCAACCAACTGACCGAACAGGTCCGCAATCGCATCGCTCTCTTTTTCGCCAATAATGAGACGGCCAATGATGCGAAGTAATCTCGCGGTTCTACTGGCGTTCCTGTTCATCACCGCAACGGCTTTTGCCGAGAGTTCCAGGCCGTTGCCGCGCTTCGCCTCGCTGCGCGCCAACGAGGTCAATCTGCGCGTGGGGCCGGGCACGAATTATGAAATCAGCTGGGTTTATCGACGCAAGGCATTGCCTGTCGAAATCATCGCGGAGTTCGATACGTGGCGCAAGATTAGGGATGCCGAAGGCACCACCGGCTGGGTGCAGCAGACCATGCTGTCGCCCAAGCGCACCGCGTTGATCACGGCGCAGCGCCGCATCCTGCGGGAAAACCCCGAGGATACCGCCAGCCCCGCCGCATATATCGATCCAGGCATTATCGTATCCATCAACCAGTGCAAGGGCGAATGGTGCCAGTTGAAAGCGCCAGGCCGGATAACGGGCTGGCTGAAGCGGGGTGAAATGTGGGGCCTCTACCCGAATGAATTCGCGCCATGACCATGAAGACCAGGCATCGCCTGATCCGGGCAGTTCATATTTTTTCATGGATCTTCCTGGCGTTCACCGCCGCACAGGCGATGGATGGAAATAACAAGAACGCCGAGATTGGCCATCGTGACGGGCGGCGCGATCTGAGCTGGATGACCGTCGCCTCCGATTTACCGCCCGCCGTCGGAGAATTCCTTCGCGCTTCTCGCCGTTCCCTGCAAGCGGCCGCGCCAGATTCGCCGCTCGGTCGTTTTTCGAAAGGCGTCCGGGATGCGGTGATTGCCGACGGCGAGGCAATCTCGGCGGACAAGGTTGCGGCCGCCCTGCTTCAAGCGAACGGTCAGCCCCTGAAGGCGATGCATATCGCCTTTATCCTTAAGCGTCTGACCGAAATCGACGAGCGGCTGCGCCCGCTAATTGGCGATGGTACCGGCGCGCTGAGCGAGGATATCGCACGCCTCATGGCGAGGCGCGCACCCCAACCCTAGAGCACCGCGGTGGGAGACCCTACCAGCTCCCACTATTCGGCATGGATTGCCAGGGTTCGGCGGGCGCGAGATGCATCCCCTCCTGCAGGAGCTCGATGGAGATACCGTCCGGCGTGCGCACAAAAGCCATGTGGCCATCGCGGGGCGGCCGATTAATGGTGACGCCTGCCGCCATCAGCCGCGCGCAGGTCGCGTAAATATCGGAAACCCGAAAGGCCAGATGGCCGAAGTTGCGGCCGCCGGTATAGGGCTCAGGATCCCAATTCCAGGTGAGCTCCACCTCGGGCGCACGGCGATCCATAGCCGCGGCGTAGTCTTCATCGCCGGCGAGAAAAATAAGCGTAAATCTGCCCTTTTCATTTTCGATACGGCGCGTTTCCCTCAGGCCGATCAAGTAAAAAAAACGAATAGTCGCCTCCGGATCGGCGATCCGAAGCATCGTATGCGCATAGCGTGTCATGTCATTTCATCCTTTCCTATTCCTCGCCCGTGACCCGCGCGCGTTTTTGCTTGCGTGCGCTGGCATGAGCCTTGCCGAGCAGCCGGCGTTCCCGGGAGGCGCGCGTCGGCCGCGTGGCGCGCCGCGCCTTGGGGATGCGTGCCGCCATGTCGAGCAGCTGTTCCAAACGTTCGTAGGCATCGCGCCGGTTTCGCTCCTGCGACCGGAACCGCTGCGCGACAATAAGAAGATCGCCTTCGGCGGTGAGGCGCCTCAAAGAGGAAAGGCGCGCGCGGACGAGTTCGGGCAGGAACCCGGTACGACAGCGGAGCTCGACCGCCGTGGAGACCTTATTGACGTTCTGTCCGCCTGGACCGCTTGCGCGCATAAAGCGCTCGGTAATGTCCTGAGCGGGGATCGTCCACTTGCCGATGCGAATCATGACCTATCTTATCATGCCTCGCATCGGACCGGTATTGGCGGTGCTAGGGCGATTGCCGGCGGGGTACGCTTCGGGCGGGATCGGAGGAGGAGACGGCCGGCTGATTTTTGTCCCGGCGAGCGACCGGCGCCTCGGTCTGCTGCGTCACGGGGCGCGGCGGCGGCATGAGGCGCCGCGGCATGTCGCCGCTCGACAGCCAGTGACCGGGATGATCGCGGCTCGCCGCCTTGGCGGCATACATGGAACTATCGGCCTGTTCGATGATGGTCTGTGCGTCGAGCTGTTCGGTCCATTGCGCGGCACCCATGCTGAAATAAATAATGAATTGCTCGTAACTACCCACCGCGCGAATGAGGCGCAGCGCAATTTTTTCGATATCTTCCAGAATCAGCCCCGGCATGACGATGCAAAATTCGTCGCCACCATAGCGGCACGCCGCATCCACCTCGCGAATCGAGGCGCGAATGGCGCTGCCGACCTGAGCCAGAATGCGGTCACCGATCTGGTGTCCGAACCAGTCATTGGCACGCTTGAAATCGTTGAGATCGAAATACAGGACCGAGAAGGTCGAATGGCTCCGCTTGGCGAGCGCGATGTCGCGCCGCAAAATGTCCCACATCGCGCGCTGGTTCAGCAGGCCGGTGATGGAATCGGTCTTGGAGAGCGTCTCGAGCTGCTGGGTCCGCTCCAGCACCCGCTCTTCCAGGCCCTGGGCGTAGCGCTCAACCTGCTGCTTGCCGGCTTCGATCTCCGCCATCAGGCTCGAAATATAGGTCTCGAACACGAGCTGCGAATCGAAGAGCAGCATCTTATGCAGCGCGTTTTTTTCCGCCTGGCCATCGCCTGGGCGGAGCCTGTCGATATATATTTCCAGGATGCCCTGAAGCATGCACATCGCACTCATGTATAATTTAGGCGTGACCCCGATGCGTTTATGGACTTTGCCGACGCGCAGCCGCCCTTCGACATAATTCTCGTCATAGACTCCGGAAAACAGATCGCGCAGGTAAGACCGCATCGAAACCTTGAGCCGCCGCAGGGTTTCGTTGTCGCCGATGATCAGCGATATTTCCGGCATGCCTGTTTGGCGCGCGTAGAAATCATCGATTATCTCGTCCATGTGCATTTCCATGCCCGCCTGCATATATTGCAGCCGTTGGCCGTCTTCGGCGCGGATATCGAAGAGTTCCTTGCGACGTTCGATCTCGAGCGATGTAATGCGCATCTGATCCATCAAGGTCATTTCCGTAAGACTACGCATGCGAAACTTCCCAAACTGACGATTCGACGACGGTCTCTCAAAAACTCTAAACTGACGTTAAAGGGTAGCTGAGACCGTAAATTGAAGGTTAATCCGGATTCGATTAATGTATGGTGATGTTGGGGGGAAAATGCCGGTCTTGAAATCCGCGGTGCGCACCGAAAGCCCGCAATTTGCGGCCAATCGCGCGGCAATGCAGCGCCTGCTCGACGAATGGCGTACCCGTTATGCGCAGGTTATGACGGGAGGCGGCGAGGCCGCGCGCGCGCGGCATGTCGACCGGGGCAAGCTGCTGCCGCGCGAGCGGATCGAGCGCCTCCTCGATCCGGGCGCGCCGTTCCTCGAATTGTCGCCTTTTGCCGCCATGGGCGTTTATGAGGAGGATGTCCCCGCCGCCGGCATCATCACCGGCATCGGCCGGGTTTCGGGGTGCGAATGCGTGATCGTCGCCAATGACGCGACGGTGAAAGGCGGAACCTACTATCCCTTGACCGTCAAAAAGCACCTGCGCGCCCAGGAAATCGCCGCGCAGAACCGGCTACCCTGCATCTATCTGGTCGATAGCGGCGGGGCCAATCTGCCCAACCAGGACGAGGTCTTCCCCGATCGGGATCATTTCGGGCGCATCTTCTACAACCAGGCACGCATGTCGGCGCAGGCCATCCCGCAGATTGCCGTGGTGATGGGTTCGTGCACCGCGGGCGGCGCCTATGTGCCCGCCATGGCCGACGAGAGCATCATCGTGCGCGAACAGGGTACGATTTTTCTCGGCGGTCCGCCGCTTGTCCAGGCGGCGACCGGCGAGATCGTCAGCGCCGAGGATCTGGGCGGGGGCGATCTGCATGCCCGCCGCTCGGGCGTCGTCGATCACCTGGCCGAGGACGATGCCGACGCCCTTGCGCGTTGTCGCGCGATCGTCGCGGGGTTAGGACCGTCCCGCCCGGCGATCGCGCCGCAATCCTTCACGGAGCCGCTCTACGATCCCGAGGAAATTGCCGGAATCGTGCCGCCGGATTTGCGAACACCGATGGAAGTGCGAGAGATCATCGCGCGGCTGGTGGATGGCAGCGTCTTCGAGGAGTTCAAGCATTATTATGGCGAGAGCGTGGTCTGCGGCTTCGCCCATCTCTACGGTTTTCCCTTGGGCATTATTGCCAATAACGGCATCCTGTTTTCGGAATCAGCGCTCAAGGCCACGCATTTCATCCAGCTCTGCGGCCAGCGCCGCATTCCCCTTCTCTTCCTTCAAAACATTAGTGGCTTCATGGTCGGCGCCAAATACGAAGCCCAGGGTATCGCCAAGGATGGGGCCAAGATGGTCAGCGCGGTCGCGACCGTCGCCGTGCCCAAGCTCACCCTGATCATAGGCGGATCTTTCGGTGCCGGTAATTACGGCATGTGTGGTCGCGCCTATTCGCCGCGCTTCCTGTGGAGCTGGCCGAATGCCCGCATCTCGGTCATGGGGGGTGAGCAGGCCGCAAGTGTCCTGGCCCGGATCCGCGCCGATACCGCCCAGGCACGTGGCGAAAGCTGGGACGCGGAGGAGGAGGAACGCATCAAGGCGCCGATCCGCGCGCAGTATGAGCGCCAGGGGAATCCCTATTATGCCACGGCGCGCCTGTGGGACGACGGAATCATCCCGCCCGGCCAGTCGCGCCGGGTTCTGGGCCTTTCTCTCGCCGCCACCATGAATGCGCCCATTCCGCGCACGCACTTTGGATTGTTTCGGACCTAGCATGATCCATCTGGAAAAAAGTGGGCCGATCGCCCGCCTCACTCTCGACCGACCCGAAAAGCATAATGCCTTCGACGAGGAGACCATCGAGTCCCTGATCGGCCATCTCGAAGATGTCGCTGTCGATCCCACCCTGCGTGTCCTGCTGCTCCGCGCAACCGGCGCATCCTTCTGCGCAGGCGGTGATATCGCCTGGATGCAACGGATGGCGCGCTTCTCGATGGAGGAGAACCGTCGCGACGCGGGACGGCTTGCTCGCCTCATGCACCTGCTTTTCACCCTGCCGATGCCAAGCATCGCCCTGGTGCAAGGGCCAGCCTATGGCGGCGGGCTGGGCCTGGTCGCGTGCTGCGATTTCGCCTTGGCGGCGCCCGAGGCGCGCTTCTGCCTGAGCGAGGTGCGCATCGGCCTCATTCCCTCGGTGATTGCACCCTATCTCCTGCGCGCGCTCGGGCCAAGACTAGCCCAGCGGCTCGCCCTCAGCGCCGAGATCTTTTCCGCCGAGCAGGCCCTGGCCTGGCAACTCATCCAGGCGATTCACCCTAAAGCCGAACTCGAGGTGGCCGCGAGCACCCTAGCGGAACAGCTGCTAGCCAACGGCCCAGAGGCGATGCGCGCCGCTAAAAAACTCCTCGCGGAACTCGACCCCATCGATGAGCGCGAGCGCGCAATGACGGTCGAGCGCATCGCTGCACAGCGCGCGAGCCGGGAGGGACAGGAGGGGCTCGCCGCTTTCCTGGAGAAGCGCCCGCCCCATTGGAGGCGCGATGTTCGCTAAGCTGCTCATCGCCAATCGCGGGGAGATTGCCTGCCGCATCCACCGCACCGCCCATCGCATGGGCATTCGCACCGTGGCGGTCTATTCCGAGGCCGACCGACACGCGTTGCATGTCCGGATGCTCGACGAATCTGTCCTGCTCGGCCCTTCCGACCCGCGCCAGTCCTATCTGGTTATCGACCGCATTCTCGAGGCCGCGCGCGCAACCGGCGCCGAGGCGATTCATCCTGGCTACGGCTTTCTCTCCGAAAACGCGGATTTCGCCGCCGCGGTCGCCAATGCAGGCCTGGCTTTCATTGGGCCGGGCGCGGAGACGATCCGCCTGATGGGATCAAAATCCGCCGCCAAAGATCTCATGCAGAAAGCGGGCGTGCCGATCCTGCCCGGCTATCACGGCGCGGCCCAGGATTACGCCGCCTTCGCACAGGCGGCCGAGCACATCGGTTATCCGGTCCTGATCAAGGCCGCCTTCGGCGGTGGCGGACGCGGCATGCGGATCGTCGCCAGTCCGGAGGAGCTGGCCGAAGGCTTGGCGGCCGCGGCGCGCGAGGCCCAGGCCGCCTTCGGAAACGCCCGGCTGCTCCTGGAAAAATATCTGCCGCGCCCGCGCCATATCGAGGTGCAGATTTTTGGCGACCGCCAGGGCCACTTGGTCCACCTCTTCGAGCGCGACTGTTCGCTTCAGCGCCGTCATCAGAAGGTAGTCGAGGAATCGCCCGCGCCGGGGCTGAACGATGCCCAGCGCGCCCGGCTTACCCAGGCGGCCATCGAAGCGGCACGCGCGGTGCATTATGAGAATGCCGGGACGGTCGAGTTCATCTTCGATTCCGGCGATCTCGATCGGCCCTATTTCATGGAAATGAACACGCGCCTGCAAGTCGAGCATCCCGTGACCGAGGCAATCACTGGGCTCGATCTGGTCGAATGGCAGTTACGGGTCGCCACGGGCGAGGAGCTCCCCTTGCGGCAGGAGGAGATTGTCGCGCGTGGCCATGCCATCGAAATGCGGCTTTGCGCCGAGGATCCGACCACGTTCCTGCCTTCGAGCGGCGATCTTCTCGTCCTGCGCGAGCCCGGGACAGTCCGCGTCGACAGCGGCTACCGCCAGGGCGACCGGGTGGGAACGCATTACGATTCCCTCCTCGCCAAACTTGTCGCCTGGGCACCGTCGCGATCCCAGGCTATTGAGGTGGCCAGCGCGGCCCTCGCCGAGATGGTGGTGCTGGGGGTCACGACCAACCGCGCGCTGCTCACCCACCTGCTCGATGCGGAAGATTTTGCTCGGGGCGCGGTCGAGACTTCTTTCATCGCCGCCCACCCGATGCCGCACCGCCCGCCTTCCGACCGGGCGCTGCTCGCACTCGCCTGGGCGATTGCCCCGGTGCAAGAGGGGGGGCCATGGGCACGCGGCGACGGCTGGCGCTTGAGTGGCGCCCAGCCGCTGTCCGCGATCTTCGCCCGGCCTGACGGCGAGGCGGTCACGGTCACGCTCGATGGGCTGGGCAGTGACCCTGTGCGTGGCGCCGTTGCCGGGCGTGCCTATCGCCTCGCCTTCGAGGAACCCGGCGGGCTCAGGATCGATGGCGCGCCAGCACGCGCCACCATCGCCCATCGGGAGGATCTGTGGTGGGTGGCGCTGGATGGCGAGATCACCATGCTCCGCTATCGCGGCCCCTTTCCGCCGCTCACCCGGTCCGGCCGGACGGGCAGCGTCGCGGGAGGAGAGGTCCTGGCGCCCATGCCGGGCCGTATCGTCCAGCTCCTGGTGGAAAACGGCAAAAAAATAGATGAGGGAGAGACACTCCTGATCCTCGAAGCCATGAAAATGGAACACCGTGTCACGGCTACCCGCGCTGGAAAAATTGGCGCCTTGACCGTGCAGGAAGGGGACCAGGTGGCCCACGGCACCCTTTTATTGCATATTGAAGCCGATGGCTGACTTTCCCCAACGGGTGCGTATCGTCGAGGTGGGTGCGCGCGACGGCCTGCAAAACGAGCCCCGTTCTGTTCAGACCGACATCAAGATCTCCCTGATCGACAGGCTGAGTGCTGCAGGCTTTCCGGTGATCGAGGCGGGAGCCTTCGTCTCGCCGCGCTGGGTGCCGCAGATGGCCGATAGCGCGGCGGTGCTCGCGGGTATCGAACGCCGCGCGGGCGTGCGGTATCCCGTCCTAGTCCCTAATCTCCGCGGCATGGAGGAAGCTCTTGCCGCGGGCGCGCGCGATATCGCGGTCTTTGCCGCGGCGAGCGAGAGCTTTTCCCGACGCAACATCAATTGCTCGATCGAGGAGAGCATCGCGCGCTTCGCGCCGGTGGCTGAACTGGCCAGTGCGCACGGCGTCGCCCTGCGCGGCTACGTGTCCTGCGTGATGGGCTGTCCCTATGAGGGTGAGATCGCACCCGCCGCGGTCGCGCGCGTGGCGACCGCACTCCAGGACCTCGGATGTACCGAAATTTCGCTGGGCGATACGATCGGAACCGGCACGCCGCTCAAGACGCGGCGGCTCGTGGAAGAAGTCACGCGCACGGTGCCGCTGGAATCGCTTGCCCTGCATCTCCACGATACGTACGGTCAGGCACTGGTCAATCTCCACGCCGGCCTCGCGATGGGTATCACCACCATCGACTCCTCGATCGGCGGTCTGGGTGGCTGTCCCTACGCGCCGGGCGCAAGCGGCAATGTCGCCACCGAGGATGTTTTGCTCCTCCTGCGCGGCCTGGATATCGCGACGGATATCGATTTCGAGGCCGCGCTGGAGGCAGGCTGGTTCATCTGCGACGCACTCGGGCGGACCCCGCAATCCAAGGCCTCGCAGGCCTTCCGGGTTAAGCGCGTTTCAGCGAAAGCGTAGCGCGCCGATCTCGTCCCGCCGCACGCCGCCCAGCGCCACGAGCAGGCCGAAATAGACAATCGCCCCCACGCCGAGGAAAAATCCCAATCCGGCGATCCGCCATGATACCGAAGCCAGATAATTGATCGGCAGATGCGCACAGGCGAAGATCGTACCCCCCATGACCAGCGCGGACAGGAACGATAGTCCGACGCGCCGGTAGAGGGCCGCTTCAGGCACGAAATGCCCGCGCCGGCGCAGCCATATCCACAGCAAGGCAGTATTGACCCAGGCCGCCGCGGCCGTGCCCAGCGCCACGCCAACATAGCCGAAAAAGGGAAAGAGCGACAGGCTCACCCCGAGATCGGTCGCGACCGCGATCATCGCCGCGTGGAAGGGCGTGCGCGTATCCTGCCGCGCCAGGAAGCCTGCCGAGAGCGTCTTGTTCGCCACGTAGGCTGGCAGACCGAGCGCGAGCGCGGTCAAGGAATAGGCCGTATGCAGGCTGGCCTCGGGAAGGAATTTCCCGTGCTGATAGAGGAGCGTGACGAGGGGCAGCGCGCCGCCGATCAGGCCGCAGCAGGCCGGCAAAGAGAAAACTGCGCCCCAACCCAGCGCCCGATTGAAAAGGACCTGCGCTTCTTCATGGCGGTTGGCGCGCAGATCGCGGGTCAGATTGGGCAAGAGCGCGACCCCGATCGCCGACCCGATCAGCGCAAGCGGGAGCTGATAGAGCCGGTCGGAATAATAGAGGTAGGACACCGCCTCGTTCTGCAGCGAGGCAAGAACCGTCGCAATGGTCAGATTGATCTGGTTCACTCCCCCGGTGATCAGTCCGGGCACCATGCGGCGCATCAGGAGGCGCACCTCGGCAACCCAAGGCCGCAGCGAGAGGGGGAGGGTGAGGCCACGTCGATGCAACGCAAGCGCCATCCAGCCCATTTGCAGAATGCCCGAGACCGTGACGGCCCAGGCGAGCACCGTTCCGATCCGATCATGATAAGAGCCGGCAAAGAGCAAGAGGGCCAGGATCAGCACGATATTGAGCAGGACAGGTGCCAGCGCGCCTTGGGCAAAGTAGCGGTGAGAATTGAGAATGCCGGTCTGCAGGGCCGTCAAGGAAATGAAGATCAGATAGGGAAAAGAGATGCGGCACAATTGCACGGCCAGGAAATATTTTTCCGGCTGGGCGTGGAAACCTGGCGCGAAGATCCGCAGGATTGCGGGCATGAAGAGTTCGGCCAGCACCGCCAGGATAAGCAGCGCGGTCACAAGAGCCCCCAGCGTGCGCGCGGCAAACAAGTTGGCTTGATTGCTCCCCTCTTCCTCGAGCTTGCCTGCATAGAGTGGAACGAAGGCGGTATTGAATGCCCCCTCGGCAAATAATTGGCGGAAAAGGTTGGGGAGGCGGAGCGCCACGAAGAAAGCCTCAGCGACTGGGCCGGTTCCTAAAAAACCGGCGAACATCATCTCGCGCAGGAAGCCGAGAAGGCGACTGACGAAAGTCAAACCGCCGATGGTGACGACCGATCTGAACATGTCTGCCCGTTCCTTGGCGCCGTTATCGCCGGCGGGGCGGATTCTTGCGCGGCGCCGGTTTTTTGGTCTTGATGGCGCGCGGCTGGGCGAGTTCGTTGACGAAAGCGAAGAGCGCCCTCATAGCCTGTCCCTCGCCGCCCTGCGGCCGGCCAGGCTTGCCCGTCAGATTCCACGCCATCGTATCGATATGCAGCCAAGGGATTCGGGCTGGCACGAATTCCTGCAAATACAGCGCCGCGGTGATCGCCCCCGCATAGGGAGAATCGCTCGCATTGGTCATGTCGGCGACCTTGCCATCCATCATGGCGCGGTAGGGCCTATGGAGCGGCATGCGCCACAGCGGATCCTGCTCCCGCAACCCATGCGCCAGCAGATGTTGCGCCATGTCGTCGTCATTGGAAAATAGCGCCGGCAGATCGGTCCCGAGCGCGATGCGCGCTGCACCCGTCAAGGTGGCGGCATCGACGATCAGAGCGGGTTCGGCTTCAACCGCGCGTGTCAAGGCATCGCAGAGAATGACGCGGCCCTCGGCGTCGGTATTGCCGATCTCGACCGTGGTGCCGGCGCGCGTCTTGATAACGTCCAGCGGACGATAGGCATTGCCGGAAACGGCATTCTCGACCGCCGGAATGAGCAGCAGCAGACGCACCGCCAGCTTGCGCCGCATGATCGCCTGCGCCAGGCCGAGCAGCAGGGCCGCGCCGCCCATGTCCTTCTTCATGAGCTGCATGCCGCTCGCCGGCTTGAGATCGAGGCCGCCCGAATCGAAACAGACCCCTTTGCCGACCAGCGCGATGAGCGGGCCGCTCTTGCCCCAGCTCATTTCGATCATAGCCGGAGGACGGCTGCTGGCCCGACCGACCGCATGCACCGACGGATAATTGGCCGCGAGCAGCTCCTGGCCCCGAACCACGGTGCAGCGGGCCCCGAAACGGTCTGCGATATCGCTTACCGCCTGGGCGAGTTCGGAGGGACCGAGATCGCCCGCGGGCATATTGACCAGATCACGGGTCAGCGAGAGGCCTTCGAGCACGGCCATCTGCGCGAGTTCGGCCTCGCCCCGTTCCAGCAGCAGGACCGGACCGGGCTTGCGTTGGGACTTGTAGCGGTCGAAGACGTAGGAACCCATGCCCCACGCCATGATGAGGCTGGGACGCAAATGGGCGGGCACTTGTTCGCCCAGGAAATATCGCCCTTCCGGCAGCTTGCCTGGCACGGCCCCGAAGGCGAGGATGTCCATTCCATTTCCCAGTCCCGCCAGGTAGGTCAAACGATCGTCGACGTTAAGCGCGAGCACTTCGCCGCTTTTCGCGCTGAAACGAGTGCGCTCCACCCAGCGGGCCAGCGCCGGGTTTTGATCGCTGCACCAATAGCCAAGATCGGCCTCGGTCAGTGGTATGATCGCCGTGTGATCGGCAGTGATGCGCTCGGCAGCGAAACACGCTAGCATGACATCCTCGCAATTCTCGATCTCATAGCTGGAGAAAAATAGACGATGACGCGCATCCTGTATATCGGAAACAAGAATTACTCCTCCTGGTCGCTGCGCCCGTTCCTCGCCTTGCGCATGGCGAATGTGGATTTTCAGGAGAAGATGATCCCGCTTCGCCGCGATACGACCGGGCCAGCTCTGGCAAAAATTTCCCCGACCGGTAAGGTCCCCGTTCTTGTCAAGGACGACCTCTGCATTTGGGACAGTCTGGCCATCTGCGAATATGCCGCGGAGCTGGCCCCTTCCCTGTGGCCGGCGCCGCGGTCGGTGCGCGCCCAGGCCCGCGCCGCCGCGGCGGAAATGCATAGTGGATTTACCTCGCTGCGGACGTTCTTGCCGATGGATATCCATGGACGTCACGCACCCTTTGGCGACGCGAGCCAGGACATCGCTCGCGTCCAGGCGCTATGGGAGCGTGCCTTGGACGGTTCTGGCGGACCGTTCCTGTTCGGCGCGTTCTCCGTGGCAGACGCAATGTTCGCCCCCGTCGTTACCCGTTTTCGTACCTATGGTATTCAGACGAACGGAAACGTGGCGCGCTACATGGCCGGAATCCTCGCTTTGCCTCCGTTCCTGGAGTGGGAACAAGCGGCCAAATTAGAAACCCGGGATTTCGCTCTCGCCCCGGCGTGATGGAGAGCGATACCCTTCGGAGCGAACGGGTTTTCCAGCGCCAGGCGACCCCGCCCATGGCCATCATGGCCGCGCCCTATCTGCTCTGGGCGGTGGTCGCGCTCGGGGCTCTCCTGCTGCGGCCACCGACCGCGCCTATCGAACTCGAGACACTGGCAAGCGCGTGGCACATGTATGTGCTCGACCGTTGGGTCCCGCTGCGCAATAATCAGGAGATACCCTTTCTGCCGCCGTTTCATCTCTGGCTGATTCTTGCAGGGTGGAAATTGTTCGGGCCGGTTCTGTGGTGGCCGCGTATCCTTTCGGCTTTCGCTTCCCTCTCCACAATTTTCCTGACGGGACGGCTCGCCGCCTTATTGTGGCCGAGCTGGCCGCTCGCGCCGCAATTCGCGCGCCTGCTGCTGTGTGGGCTGGGCGGTTTTGTGGTCTCGGCCACGCTCATCCAGCCCGAGATTATCTCCCTGCCGTTTCTCTGCATGGCTCTGATCGTAATCATCAGGCAGTGGCAGATGCGCAACCGTTCCTCCCTGGCCTGGCTGCTTTTTGGCGTGGTGCTCGCGGTGCTCGCCCTCGAGGCTGGCTGGCCTCTGTCCCTTTCCCTTCTGGTTCTCGCCTTCGCCGCCCCGATGATCGGGCACGAAAGCAAGAGCGCGCTCGCGCTCGGCTCATGGTATGGGTGGGTCACGACGGCCGGCCTGCTCGGATTGGCGCCCGCCGCGCTATGGGCCAGCCATTTTCATGTCTTCGCAAGCTATGGCGATTTCTGGCAAGATCCCTCGACCGAGGCGATGCGCCGCGAGCCCTGGACCCTGCTGCTCCTGCCGGTAATGCTCTATCCTTGGATCACCTGGCCTACCCTGTGGCGCGCCCTCACCGGCCACCTCAAGCGGCGCTGGGGCGCCTCCTTCGCCTTCGGCGTGGCGATGCTGGTCGTGCTTTTTTTCGCGTGCCTCGCCACTGGAACGCAGCTGCAGGGCATGCTGCCGCTGGTCATTCCCTTGACGCTGGTGGGAGCGCGCCTGCTCAGCCGGGTGCGGGTGACCCCACGGGATTTCCACGCAGCCGCCCCTGGTCTGCTCGCGCTGCTTTTTGGCATGATCTTTTTTCTCATCAATATCGTGCCCACCGCCCATCTCGATGCCTTATGGCGACAATATTTCGGCGTTTCCTTGCCGATCTGGATGGGAGGAATCGGCCTTGTCTCGGGAATCATCCTGCTCGTGACCGGATATCTGCTGGCGCAATTTTCGCCCAATCATCAATTGACCCGCACATTGCAGGTTGCCTGCTTGCCGGTCGTCCTCATCACCTGCATCAACCTGGAATTTCCGAGCAATCTCGCGCCGTTTTTCGATCTCGCACCGGTGGGGGCACGCCTGGCGGTATTGCAGCAGGCGGGACGGCCGCTCGCGATTTACGGTACCTATCGCGGCGAATTCGATTATTGGGGCCATCTCGATATCGCCCCGGATATCCTGCCTACGCCCCTGGCCGCGGTGCAATGGTCGATCGCCCACCCCGACGGTGCGTTCCTCACCTATTTCACCGGCTCGCCCATTCGCCTGCCGGCCTTGCCCTATTATCGTGGCGTGGCGCGTGACCGGTGGATAGCGATCTGGCCGGCGAGCGCCATCGGCGAGACCGGAGGAAAGGTTCTCGATGATCGGTATTGACCGCATGGTCGCCATCTTGATGGCGGGTCTGACCTGGATGGATTGGGCGGCGCTGATCGCCTTCGGGCTTTTGTGGCTGTCCTATGCTGTCTATGCCGACCGCGCGCCGCGTTCGCCCGAGCGCGCGCCGAGCCTCAATGCGCTCATGTGGTATGTCCGGAGCAACTGGATGAGCCGGATGCTCGAGCGCGACCTTTCGAGCCGGATCATCGACGTCAATCTGCTCGGCCATACCATCCAGTCCATTTCCTTCTTCGCCTCGACCACCATGATCGTCCTAGCTGGACTGATCGGGCTGATGGGCAGCGCCGATCACGTCTACCAGCTTGCCACTGGCTTGGGGTTGAGCGCCACCACTTCGCTCAAGCTCTTCGAACTCAAGCTGCTCGGTCTGGTCGCGATCTTCGTCTACGCCTTTTTCAAGTTCACCTGGGCGCTGCGCCAGTACAATTACTGCTGCGCGCTGATCGGCGCCGCGCCGCCCGCGCCGCTAGCCGAGGATGACCGCCGGCGCTATGCCGCGCACGCCGCGACCATGCTGTCGCTGGCCATCACCAATTTCAATCGGGGTCTGCGCGGATATTACGCAGCGCTTGCCTGGCTCGGCTGGTTTCTTCACCCGCTCATCTTCTTCGGCATCGGCGCGTGGATGATCCTGACCCTATTGCGCCGGCAGCGCGCGTCGCGCTCACTCGCCGTGGTGCGGGCCTATATGAAGGAAAGCGAATAGGGAACAGCGACGGGCCTTCTCGTATTATTGTATCGCTTCCGTAAAACGCGGTCGTGTCGTGGCTAGGGCCGGCTGATCAGGTCGATGGAAGCGAAGAGAAACGGCGCGTGACGAAATAGACGGCCACCCGGCTGAGCCAGCGGTGCAATCGTCCATTGGGCGTGAGGCCTACCGCCTTGAGGATCATGGCCACACCGCGTTCGATATGGTGAGGCCGATAGTACCGATAGGCGAGCCCCGCATAACGGGATGCATGGTATCGCCGGCGATAGACTTCGCTCGCGGGACAATTCGCCGCGTAGTAGGAGTAGGGAAGCTCGTCGTCTTCGCTCTCCGCCAGCCGGCGAAGCGCCACGAGGGCGCGACGGAACCGGCCCAGCCGGTCGCGGTTGAGGTACCGTTTCAGGTGGGTATAAAACAGCTTGTAATGGCGCAATTCATCGGCGGCGATGTTCCGGAAGATCGCCCGCAGGACCGGTTCCTCGCACGCTTCCATGAGCGCTGTGTAATAGGAGGACGTGCCGGTCTCGACGATGCAGCGTGCCACCAACTCGCCCGCGCGCGAGCCGCGCACGGATTCCTCGGCCTCGAGCGGCAGGCGGTAGAAATCGGTGAAGCGGCGGAATGCGGTCTGGAAATCGAAGGAGGGATCGGCGCGCTCCGCCCAGCGCGCGAGCGCCGCGCCGTGCTGGACCTCCTCGGCCGCCCAGACATCGGTGGCGTGCTGGAACTCGGGATCGTTGTGAAAGACGCGCTTGAGATAGATCGCGTAATCGCCGCCATTATATTCGACCAGGCTCGCCGCCTTGGCGAGCGCCAGCAGTTCCGGCGTCACCTTGGCGGCGTCGAACTGGTCCCAGGGTAAGGAATCGATCGTCCAGTAACTCATGGCGGTATTATTTCCATGACAACCGATTTGGCAAGGCTCCGTTTCATTACCAGTCGGAACGGAGCCTTGCGGCGGCTATGCCGGCAAGGGCTGGTGCCAGTCTAGCGCGAAATTAGCGATGGAAGACGGGGCCGCGCCCGGCGCCAGGGCCGCCATCGCCGTCACCATGTGGCCGATATCCGTAAAGGTCGTGAAGGTTCCGTCGGAAAGGGTCACTTGAGAAAGCTGGCTGTGGCTATCCTTGAACCAGTCCTGAATTGTGACCTTCTCGCCCGTCCCCACTCCGACGATCCCGATGATCAGATTGTCGCCGCTCTTGGAGAAGAACAGGTTCTCCTTGGCGATGCCCGCGTCGAACTTGAGCTCGTCCTGGTTGGTAAGCAGGTCATTGGCCTGGAGCAGATCCTGCCCGTCGCCCAGGCCGAACCGATAGACGTCGCGGCCAAAGCCGCCCACCAGCGTGTCATTGCCCGCGCCGCCGCGCAGATCGTCATTGCCGAACCCGCCGGTAAGGATATTCGCCCCGCCATCGCCCACCAGCGTGTCGCCGTAGAAGGAACCCTCGGCATTCTCGAACAGACGCAGCGAATCGTTGCCGTCCGCCCCGCTCGCCGTTCCGAGGGCGAGGTTGACGGTGACCCCGCCCGCGGCCCCCTCGTAGGACACCGTATCGTTTCCGGTCCCACCGGCGAGGGAATCGTCGCCCCTGCCGCCCTCGACCCAATCATCGCCCAGATAGCCGCCGATGACGTCATTGCCTGCCCCGCCGATGATCCGGTTATTGCCCTCATCGCCCAGGATCCGGTCGTCGCCGTCGCCGCCGCGGATATTACTGATGCCCAGCAGCGTGTCGCCATCACTCACCGAATGGGCGACGGCATTGATCCAGACGGTCGCCCCCGAAGGCATATAGGCGCCGGCCACCCAATCGATCCCAGCCAGATCGATCGTCACGGCACTAGTATAGACCGCCCAGTCATTGCCGCCCATGCCGTTGATATAATCCGCCCCCGCACCGCCCTGGAAGATGTTGTCGCCCGCGGAGCCCCACAGGAAATCGTTCCCGGCCGAGCCGATAATATTCTCGATGCCTGTGAGCGTGTCGCCCGCCGCATCGCTATTACCGGTGGCTCCGGCCCCCGGCGTGAGCGTCACCGACACTGCATAAGCAGAATGTTCGTAGGACACCGTGTCCGAGCCGCCCCCGCCATCGATGGTATCGGCACCCGCGCCGCCTTCGATGATGTCGTCGCCTTCGCCGCCCTTGAGGACATTGGCGCCGCCATCGCCGGTGATCGAATCGCCGAAAGCCGAGCCGGTCACGTTCTGGATGTGGGCGAAGGTATCGCCCAGCGCCTCGCCACCCAGGCCCTTGCCCTGGCCGAGATCGACCAGAACCCCGCCCAGCGCGTGCAGGTAGGAAGCGGTGTTGCTGCCGCCATAACCTTCGAGATGGTCGGCGCCCAGCCCGCCTTCGAACACATTGTCGCCGTCGTCCCCGCCCAACGCGTCGTCATGGTCGGACCCGACGATGTTCTGCACCCGGCTCAGCACGTCGCCCTCGGCGTCGCCGCCATGCGTTACGTTCCATTTGAGGTCGACCCACACTGCGGCCGCCGATCCCTGGTAGGAGATGGTGTTCACCCCGCCCCCGCCATCGATCCGGTCGACGCCCTTGCCGCCCAGGAGGAAATTGTCGGCGCTGTTGCCGGTGAGCACGTCGTTGCCCACCCCGCCGATTGCACCCTCCACCGCCCAGATCCGATCGGTGCCGATCTCGGCCCCGGTGGCGCTGCTTTCGCCATCGGTGAGAGTAACGGTCACGGCCTGGAGCGCATCGGAATAATCGAGGATATCATTGCCGTCGCCGCCGGTGATGACGTCATTACCTGCCCCGCCGGAGACCAGATCGTCGCCGCTATTACCGACGAGAATATCATTGCCCGTCCCGCCGGAAATGATGTCGTTGCCTCCGCCGCCTGACAGCCAATCCATTCCGTCCCCACCGCCGATGATGTCGTCATCCTTGTCCCCAGCATAGGCGAATTGCAGCTTCGAGATGTCAATCCCATACCCATCCCGGAACGTCAGCCATTCGACACGCTGGTTCGAGTCGTACCAATTCAAAAGCCGAATATGATCCGCCAGACTATTGAATGCCGTATCATCGTGCGCGGCATTTGCCCCATCGCGGATGCCGATGACCAGATTATCACCTACGATGCGCAGGGCAAGGTTATCTATCCCCAAACCTGCATCGATCACCAAACTATCCGTGCCGCCATTGCCGGTAACTATATTCTCGGTATATTCCGTTCGAACGCCGGTATCATGGAAGGTAACTGTACCATCTACCAAATATGTAACCCAAGTAAGACCATAGGGATAGAGAAACACCAGTACCGGCGCCGACAAAGTCTTAACCGGGAGTGTGAATGTTTCGTCATAAGGAATGTATTTCGTAACGGTGGTCGTTCCCGTGGTCACCTCGTCATAGATCGTATCCCAGCCGCTGCCGCGGCCGAAGGAATAAAGATCATCTCCCGCTCCGCCGGAGAAGTTCTCATCCCTGTTTGTATTGGTAAAACCATCCTGGTAGGGAGTGCCGGCATAGTAAGGGGTCTGGCTCCAGCTCGGCACAGCCGTCAGATGATTGGCCGCCATGACCAGGCTCGCCACGTTCGCGCTCGTCCCATCGGCAAATTTGAAATTCTCGACCCGGTCCATCGGATCGAGCCAATTGGTCAGTTTTATGCTATCGTCATATTGCCAGGCGCTCAGGTTAGCGGTGTTTGTGCTTTTAACCCCAACATAAAGATCGTTACCTCGGAAAGTGAAGACCAAATCGGCTTGGGTAATGCCGGCCCCAAACTCCAACGTGTCATTTCCGCCACTACTATGCCCGCCCGTAGAGCGAATTGTGTAAGACGTGGTGACCTGAGCATATGCGTAATCAATTACACCATATTCATTGACGTATGGGGTGGTTGACGCGATAACTTTACTTGTCTCCGGTGTTATCGAACCATACTGGGCATCGAAAATATCGTCATGCCCGTCGCCCCGGTCGAAGCGATAGGTATCGTCGCCCGCCTTGCCCCGCAGCACGTCGTCGCCGTCATTCCCCGCTAGCACGTCGTTGCCATTGGAGGTAAAGAGCGTGTCGTCGCCTGCGCTCCCGAACAGGACGGCTGGCTTGTCCCAATCGGTTGAGATAGTATCGTCATTATTGCTGCCCACCACGATCTCGACTTTGAGCGTGGCGATATTCACTCGCACCCGTTCATTGGTTTGATATACCAGAGTATCGATCCCCGCCCCGCCGTCGATGATATCCTTTTCATTGGCGATCAGCGTGTCGTCCCCCGCGCCGCCGGTCAGGTGGTTGATCCCCTCTCCGCCCGCGAGCGTGTCGTTGCCCGTGCCGCCGATCAGCGTATCGTCCCCAGCCTCGCCCGCCAGCGTGACATTCAGCGCGATCCCCGCCTGGATATAATCGTTGCCCGTGCCGCCTTGGACCGTCTCGATCCCGGTCGCACCCAGATCGAACGGATGGCTCGCCGTAAACCCGCCGATATCGGTAATAATCGCGGTATCGTTGCCCTGACCGCCATGGAAAGTATCGAGCGCGCTCACGAATAGCACGTCATTGCCCTGCCCGCCATGCAGCTCGTTCTTACCCGGCCCACCCTCAAGGTAATCGTCGCCTGCGCCCCCGAACAGCCAATCATTACCGGTACCACCCGCCAGCACATAACCGGTATAGATCGCGGCTGCCGTATAGCTCGCGGTCAGGCTGGCGATCTCCGCATTCAACGCGGTGACGGTCGCACTGTCGTTGGCCGCTTGCGCCGAGGCCAAATTCACCCGGTCGATGGCGATCTGCCTATTGAGCGCGGTCTTGTAGGCATCGGTGGCCGTTTGATCGAGGGCTGCCGTCTGCGCGCTGATATAGTCGTTCCCCACCCCGCCCTGGACGATGTCATAGCCCGCGGCCACCGCATCCACATAGAAGCCGCCGATATCCGTGGCCCAGTTCGGGCCGGAATCGGCCACCTGGAAGAATTTGTCGTGCAGCACCTGCGGCGCGGCCGGATCGGGTCCCAGCGCCACATCCTCGCTCGCGAACACATAGAGATCGCCCGAGCCGGTATGGGTCACCTTGAACCCGACATCCGACACTTGCAGCCCGATATCCTGGAGCGTGCCGGTATGCCCGTCATTCCAGGTGAAGGTCCCGGTACCGGAGATATAGTTCCCATCGACTGCCTGGCTCTTCCCATCCGAAGACAAGCCAACGGAAGCGATGCCGCGCGCGCCGAGCTTGGTCACCTCGCCGGGATCGACTACCCCGTCGCCATTCGCATCCTGCCAGACATAGGCCTGGGCATAGGCATTATCCTTATTGTCGAACTTCCCGTCATGGTTGGAATCGTAGAGAAGCGCGAAGGCCTGCAGGTCGGTCAGCGTGTCCGGGGAAGACCCGCCTAGTCCCGCCGCAATCGCCTGATTGGCAAACGCGATCTCGGAGACGTCGATCTTGCCGTCATTGTTGCGGTCGATGGCCAGATAGCCGTCCGCCGCCCCGACCGACCCGCCGTGGTGACGGTAACCGCTGTTGGCGATATCATAAAAAGACGTGCTCTTATCCGCACTCGTCAAATCGATCTTTCCATCCCCGTTCAGGTCCAGAGCAATGGGGGCCACAAACTTGTTATGGACGCGGTAGGAACCCGCCACATAGGTGTGCGTCTCCTCCACTCCGAAATTGTAGCTGGTGTGGCGGCCCGGCAGACGGGCCAGCGTCGGTAGCGGCGCGACCGTGCCATCGGCGCGGATCACCTTCGATCCCGGCGCAATCCGGTCCAGTTCCTGGAACCGGCCCTCGGCGAGCAAGAAGGGATGGTTGCCCGTGACCTTCATCCCGTCGAGATCGTAGAATTCGGAATCCTCATGCACGAAAAGCTGCGCCACACGGCCAGGCCGCAGCGCCCCGTCGCGGCCATAGGACATGACCAGATCGCCGGCGCGGATCGCTTCGATCGGCTTGCGGCTCCCATCCGCCATCAGGATCGGCGTCCCCGCCCCAAAACAGCTGTTGCGTGCCCCGGACGTGCCCGGTGCGTTGGTTACACCCCCATCCCCGCCATTCCCAGCCTGCTGGTGGTTGTTGCCGCCATACCCATGGGCGCTACCGCTGTGGTTGGCTGCCCCTAAATTCGTGCCATTTTGATTATCGTAGGTCTGCTTCGCCGTCTGGGCCAAGTTGGAATGCGTCAGGCGGTAGTTTTCATGCTGCAGATCTTCCATGGCGCCATTGTCTATCAAAGTCTGATGCAACTTGGCGGATTCTTCGCCAAGTTCACGCGCATCTAAAAGCCGCTGCGCCTCTTTTCGCACCTGCTCTTCGTCTAACATCTTTTGTTTTAGTAAATCGCTTATCTCTTTCTTATGCTGCAACTGTTGACCATAGTCAGACTCTGGCAATGTCCTAGTTATATAGCCATTGATATCACCCTGCTCAAACTCTTGCTGCGTAACTTCCGGCAAACCAAGCTGCTTGAGCCTATTATTTAATTCATTAAGGCCGCTTCTATTCACATTGCTTAATTGTGTATTTAAATCAGGCGTTTTGTTGAGTAAATCATATATCATTTTAGCAGCACGCTGCTCAGGAGAGGTCGGCTCGCCAGCTTGATTGAAGCCGCCCACCACTACCGCCTTTACACCGGTTTCCGTTATTTTATCCTTAAAAGACCTTACTGCTTCTCGCGCAATGTCATTTAAGGTTTTATGGTTGGGAGAATATGTCGAGCCCATGATATTCCTTTATTATACGATTCATGTCAGGGTGTTGCTTTACAAGCTGGGCGGCCATCTCTTTCCATTGAGATAGCTCGGCATCGGAAACAGGCAAGGCTGGGTTGGCTTTATGGATAGTGTAGGCAATAAACCCTCCGATTAGATCACCTCTCTTTGCCAGGAGGCTAAAATAATACAAAGCGCTTGCCGGATCAGAGGGCTGTTGAAATAAAAAACGCCTTCCAACATCTGCCATAGCCAGGAGATTCCCTTTATCAGCTGCAGTTTTTATCAAATCAAAGCCCTTCTTCTCATTTTTAGAAAAGCCCGTGAAGCCTGTATAAGTTAATTCACCTAATGTATATAAGGACCCAGAATCACCGAGTTTCGCCCCTTTATTAAGGATCGACCGACCAATCAAAGCACTGACAAACCTGTTAACCGATCTCTTGTTAAACGTTGCTATTATACGATTTTCCCCCACACGACCTATGGCGGGAGAATAGCAACTCCTAGCAAGTGCAATTAACGGCGATATGTCCTCCCCTAAACCTCCTACGGCCCAGACGATATATTGTAGGCGGGGAGATTGTGGGTTTTGTCTTAGCGCCGCTTTACAAGTATTTTCTACGTTTCTCCGTTCAGCGTCGCTATAAAATTTACGTTGGAGCGTTGAATCTGACGATGCGTTGGCTATTTTATCACATTCCGTTAGGGGCGTTGGATCAACCTGAGGGCGTATACAGTATTGATACGTAGCGATATAAAAATAAGCTACAATACCTACTATGGCAAGGGAGGCGGTAATAAAAACTAATAGAGAAACCCTTCTCATTAACCTTTGCCTTCAATTAGAAATGTTATATATGCAGCCCCTACATTGGCCCAAGAATCGAGATGAACGTGGAAGTTCATATCATTATTTTTTCCTGGCAGATGAATACCACTGCTTCAAATGCTCGTCAATCCACTTTCGTCGTTGGCAAAAATATTTTCGACTTCAACCGGCAGTTGCTTGCTTTTTCGGTGGCGGTGTGTCAGTGGGTGCGCCGGATTCGTGGCAGTTCAGTATAAAACTTACGGTGGAATATCGGTCCTGAGTTTCTTGTATGTAAGGCGGGCGAGTTTGTACGCGGCGGCCCATGAACTGGTGTTTTTCAATCACTTGCGCAATAGCGACCTTGGCAGTATCTTTGACGACAAACGGAGGGGCGCATGGACGACAAGGACGATATCCTGAGAAAATGGGCGAACAGCCGGCTCGATCGGAAGAGTACCGTGCGGCTGCTCAAATATATCCGGGACGAGCTGATGGAGGAGCACCGGCCCCGGCTGGTGATGCTGATCCAGTTCGCCATCGCCGCCATCGAGCAAGACCTCCACGGTGACGGAGACCGCGAATCCAACCCTTACCCGCGCATGCACTGAATTGAAGACTCTTTCCTAGCAACGATAATAACATCCTAGACCCGTGGGCCGCGCTTTATTTGATAGCATCTTAAAAACTACGATTGTCCGCTCAACATATGTCCCACTGGAGACTAACCCAGCTTAGCCACATTTCCGCTACTTCTGAAAGAGCCTTCTCAACAGCATCAAGGCCACCATAGTTATTGAGAACTACTTAAACTACAAGCATGTTTGATAATAAATGAACTGGCATCTGAGCTGCTAGATTCTATTAGAGATAGGTATGAGTGAACTTTAAGAATAAGGTACCCCGAGCGCTCCCTCCCTCATGCTAATCTCCATTATAAACGAAGGGAGCAATAGCAAAAAATACAAAAACAGCAAAGCCAACACAGAAATAATCTTTGCATATCGGTATAAGATTTTATTTATCCTTTGATCTCTATACAGTGCCGATTGATCAAGCCGTATATGTTTCCATCATCAGAACAGATAACCGCCAAGTATTTATGGGCCACATTGTTAGCCTTTAGCCTTTCTGTAAAATACCCGTCAACTTATTCCTTTCAGTTGTGAATCACGACTTTCCTACAACCGTCAGTTTGCGCCTTCTAGCGGTATTTTGGGAGGAACGGTTCGGCTAAAGAGCCTCGGCATCGCCGCTTAAAGGCAATGCTGGAAAGTGGAGGATCGATGGCACCCCTCAAACCACTTGCGCAATAGCGACCTTGGCGGTATCTTTGGCGACAAACAGGAGGGATGCATGGACGACAAAGATGATATCCTGAGAAAATGGGCGAATAGCCGGCTCGACCGGAAGAGTACCGTGCGGCTCCTCAAATATATCCGGGACGAGCTGATGGAAGAGCATCGGCCCCGGCTGGTAATGCTCATCCAGTTCGCCATCGCCGCCATCGAGCAGGACCTCCACGGTGATGGAGACCGCGAATCCAGCCCTTACCCGCGCCTGCACTGAATCGAAGGACTCATCCCTAGCATTAAAATCGTCCCGTCGAGAACCGGTGCTCGCTTTGGTAGCGGCACCTTAAAAACAACGATTGCATGCTCACCATATTAATAATTTTTATATATTCTCGAGCAATTAACCGCGTACGCCTAGGCTGTGTGATACCCTTCACCACGCAGCCGGAGCCCTCACGGACGTGGCGTCCAAGTGGTGCGCTACGCGCAAGTTATATATGGGCACTCCAAAGTTAAATATACGGGCGCAGCACTTACTCTCTTCCATTACACGGGCGAGAACCAGGGCCTTCGTACGGAAGCCCGCGAAGGGTTTCGGTGAAAGGGTCACTTGGGAAGCCGATTGGCTGTCCTGGAGCGAGCCTTTACGGACCCTTTCACCCGCGCCTACCCCGACGATTCCAATAAGGTCCGCGCAAAGCTTCCTCTATTTTCTAGTTAAAATATTTATCATACCGTTGCAAATCCGCCAGGGATTAAGATCGGCACCATCGGGCCGAGCAGCCCTAGGCGCCGCTGATCCCCATATCCATAGCAGGTGCCGGAAGGCCGGGCCGATTTGAGCCGTTTGAATGGAGCAGTCCTATGAGAAGTTCTGCCTACATAGCCTTGGTTAGCAGACCTACGAATCCATTCCGTGCCGTTTCGATAATCCTGTGCACTTTTTCTATGGCATCTTTTGTGACGTCATCTGGACGTTTTTGGAGGAACATCATTCGCCCATAAGCATATTGCGCAGGAGCACAGCCCGCCGCTGCGGCTTGCCTGAAGAGCTTGAGCGCTTCGGTTGTCTTGTCGGCCCCGATTCATCGCGATAAAGCCGGGCCAATTATAGGCCGCCTCTTTATGGCCCTGGTTGGCGGCCTTGCGGTACCAGAGCGCCGCCAACCAGGCATCTGTTCCCAGGCTCAGCCCCGGCGGCGCCCGCGCCTGGTGATTCAACGGCCTGGAATTTCTTTCGTCTTGCGCGGTTATTCACAATTAGCGAGGAACCATGCAACCGAGGAAAAGCGAATCCAGCAACACGCAGCGCAACGTCGCGGAGCAACGGCACCTTCAGGAGGAAGCCGCCAACGCCGACCGAATCCATCCCGAGGAAAAACCAGATCACGCCACGCAGGCCGGCGCGCGGCGCTATCCCGAGCCGCCCATGCCCGACCAGCATCTCGACAAACCGGGCAGCGAGGCAGAGCTTTCCCTGGCCCCGATGTATGACGCCCCTTATTACAAGGGTTCGGAAAAGCTTAAGGACAAGGTCGCCCTGATCACCGGCGGCGATTCCGGCATCGGCCGGTCCGTGGCGATCCTGTTTGCCCGGGAGGGCGCGGATGTCGCGATCGTTTATCTCTCCGAGCATGAGGACGCCGAGGAAACCAAGCGCGGCGTCGAAGCCGAAGGCCGGCATTGCCTTCTGATTCCAGGCGATGTCACCGGACGCGACTTCTGCAAGGATGCGGTGCAGAAAACGGTGGATGAGCTCGGTGGGCTCGACATCCTGGTCAACAATGCCGCTTTCCAGCTCCACAGCGCGCGGATCGAGGATCTGAGCGAGGAGCACTTCGATCTCACCCTCAAGACCAATCTCTACGGCTACTTCTTCATGGCACAGGCCGCCATCCCCTTCATGAAACCTGGCTGCGCCATCATCAATACCGGATCGGTCACCGGACTCGAAGGCAGCAAGGAACTGCTCGACTATTCGATGACCAAGGGCGGCATCCACGCCTTCACCCGGGCGCTTTCCTCGCAGCTTGTCCCGCGCGGCATAAGAGTGAACGCGGTTGCGCCGGGGCCGGTCTGGACACCGCTCAACCCTTCCGACAAGGAGCAAGGCAAGATCGCTCATTTCGGCGAGAGCGCCACGATGAAGCGCGCCGCCCAGCCTGAAGAAATCGCCCCCGCCTACGTCTTTTTCGCGTCCCCGCATTGTTCGAGCTACATCACCGGGGAGATTCTTCCGATTGTCGGCGGGTACTAACGGCCGAGGATCGGAGCTGGCGGAACGGCGCGCCTCCTGTGCTGTTTGCAATAGGAAATGAAACTCCGGAGGTAAGCGCTGATGCTGTCTGGATTATTACGCATTGCCCTCATCTTTGTCGTGCTGTCGGGCGGAGCCCTTCTTCTCGGCGGCTGCCACACCATGGCGGGCGCCGGCCAGGACATTTCCCATACGGGGAATGCGCTGACACGAAGCGCGAATAAGCATAGCCCTTGAGGGCCGTTCCTAAATAAAAACCCCCGCGGTCTTTCGCGGGGGTTTTATCCGATACGCCGAAGGCGCAACCGACGGGGTGCCTTAGTACACCCTATAGCCGCGATGGCGCAGGCAATCGTCCACGATCTGCTTTTGACGCTCGCCGGCATCGAATGCGCCCGCACCCGCGCCGATCACGGCACCCGAACCGGCGCCAATTGCAGCACCCGTTCCTGCATCTCCCGCGATGGCACCGCCTACCGCGCCGCCGGCGCCACCAATCACACCACCGCCCAGCGCGCCGAGCCCCGCTTCGGTACCAACGTCTTTATTCTGGGCGATCTGCCGGCACGCCGCCAGATCGTGCTCGTAACGCACCTGGTCACGACCCTGCAGGTCGACCGATGGCTCGTAGGTCGATGCGCACGCCGTCATCAAAAGGCCAAGACCGATCGCGGCGAAATGTATTTTCTTCATATCTTCTCCTCAATAGATGCCCTCGGGGAGGGGTGTCGATATTACTCTATTCCCACGCGGGCGACCAGCTTCAGACACGTTTCCAGGTTGTGCCGAGCGGCCCGTCTTCCAGCATGATTCCCTGTGCAAGCAATGCCGCACGAATGGCATCCGCTTCCGTAAAATTCTTCGCTTGGCGCGCGGCAACCCTGGCTTCGATAGCCTCACAAATATCCGCCTCGCTCACTCCACCCTGACCGGACCGCAACCAATCGGAGGGATCGGCATCCAGCAGGCCTAGGAGAGAAGCTCCACCCAGGAGAAGACCCTTGGCGGCGATTTGTTCCTGTGGATTTTCGGCCCGGTTCAAACGGCCTAGATATGTATGTAAGGCGGCCAGCGCCTGTGGCGTATTGAGGTCGTCGGCAAGCGCCGCCTCGACATCGGGCGCGGGAATGGGTGCGGCAGGCGGTGCGCGGTCGAGCGCCTGATAAAACCGGTCGAGCTGGGCCTTGCATTCCTGAATAAGATCGCGGCCGATGTCGAGCGGCTGGCGATAATGGGCGGAGAGCAAAGCGAGCCGGATGGCTTCGCCGCGGCACCCCTCGGCGAGCAGCCCGTGGACGGTGAGAAAATTACCCAGCGACTTCGCCATCTTGGTGCCGTTCACCTGGACATGGCCATTATGCATCCAGTAGCGGGCGAGTGGCGCACCCTCATGCGCCGCGCAGGATTGTGCGATCTCATTCTCGTGATGGGGAAAAAGCAGGTCGATGCCTCCGCCATGAATGTCGAAGGTTTGGCCCAGCAGGTGTTCGGCCATGGCGGAACATTCGATATGCCAGCCGGGGCGGCCACGCCCCCAGGGCGAGTCCCAGCCAGGCTGGCTCGGATCACTCGGTTTCCACAGAACGAAATCGGCGGGGTTCTTTTTGTACGGCGCCACCTCGACGCGGGCGCCGGCGATCATGTCCTCGAGCGAACGGCGCGACAAAGCGCCATAGCGCGCGAACGAATCGATCTGGAACAAGACGTGATTCTCGGCCGCATAGGCGTGGCCGGTTTCGATCAGGCGTTCGATCATGCCGATCATGGCCCCGACATGGTGCGTGGCCAAGGGACGATGGGTGGGCTCAAGCGCGCCCAGGGCGGCCATATCCTCCCGATAGGCGGCGGCCGTTCGCTCGGTTAACGCGCCGATCTCCTCGCCATTAGCGGCGGCGGCGGCAATGATCTTGTCGTCGATATCGGTGAAATTGCTCACATAGGTGACGTGAGCGGCGCCGTAGCGGGCACGTAAAAGACGAAACAGGACGTCGAACACCACGACCGGGCGGGCATTGCCGATATGGGCATAGTCGTAGACGGTGGGGCCACACACGTAGAGGCGCACATTGCCGGGATCGAGCGGCACGAAGGCCGACTTTTCGCGCGTCAAGCTGTCATAGAGACGCAGGGGAATCATGCCGGCTGCCCCTCCAGTCGCCGCGCCACCTTTTCCGCTGAAAGCAGCGGGAGAAGGTGCTTCATCTCCGGACCGTGATCTTGGCCGGTCAGAGCGAGACGCAGCGGCAAGAACAGATCCTTACCTTTGCGGCCGGTCCGCTCCTTGAGCCGCGCCGTCCAAACCGGCCAGGTTTCGGTGGTCCAGGGCGGCGGCGGCAATAATTGCTGCGCCGTCTTCAGATAGGCATCGTCGGTGACGCAGGGCGCGATGACCTGTTCGCAAATCCGCTGCCATTCCTGGATGTCGATGATTTTGACCAGATTAGGCCGCGCGGCATGCCATAACGCCTCGGAGACCGGGGCCAGACCCAAGGCGGAGAGACGCGCCGCAAAGGCCGAAAAATCCATCCGGTGCAGGACGGCCGCGTTAAGCTGGGCCAGCTCGCGGGCATCGAAGCGCGGCGATCCCTTGCCGAAGCGGGTCAAATCCTGGACGGGCCCGAGCGCGGCCAGCGCGGCAACCGGTTCAGGCGCCCGACCACTGCCGAGTTGGGCGAGATAAGCCGCAATCGCGAGCGGCTCCCACCCTTCGGCGCGCAGATCGCCGATCGAGAGCGAGCCCAAGCGCTTCGACAGGCCCTCTCCGCTTGCATCCACGACTAAGGGCAGATGTCCGAACTTCGGAATGGAAGCGCCCAGCGCGGCAAAGATCTGAATCTGGGTCGCGGTATTGGTGACATGATCGTTGCCGCGGATGACATGGGTGACGCCAAAATCGCTGTCATCGATCACCGAGGGCAGCGTATAGAGGAACGTTCCATCCTCGCGGATCAGGACCGGATCGCTCTGCGACCGTTCGTCGATATGCTGATGGCCACGCACGAGGTCATTCCAGTGGATTGCCTGGCCCTCGAGCTTGAAGCGCCAGTGCGGGCGCAATCCCTTGACCTCCAGTGCGTGGCGTTCCGCCGGCGTAAGCCGCAGGGCAGCACGGTCATAGACCGGTGGCTCGCCGCGGGCGAGCTGACTCTTGCGCTTGAGCGCCAGCTCCTCGGCGCTTTCGTAACAGGGATAGAGCCGTCCCTCCCGCTTGAGAAGCTCCGCCACGTCGACATAACGCGAGGTCCGCAATGTCTGGCGCTCGAACCGCTGCCAGTCGAGGGTCAGCCAGCGCAGATCCTCGATGATCGCCTGAGCCAATGTTTCAGTCGAACGTGCAACATCGGTATCGTCGAGGCGCAGAATGAACTCGCCATCATGGGCGCGGGCAAACAGCCAGTTCTGCAGGGCAATGAAAATATTGCCGACATGCAGATGACCGGTCGGGCTCGGCGCGAAGCGCACGCGAATCATGAGGGAACGCCGAACCTGTTGGTCAAGGGATATCGCCAGTCGCGGCCGAAGGCGCGCACGCTCAGCTTGACCCCTGGGGGTGCCTGTCGCCGCTTGTATTCGGCCCTGCGCATCATCTCGGCGATTTTTTTCACCATGGCGCTGTCGTAGCCCAAGGACGCGACTTCCTCAATTCCCTTCTCGCCCTCGATGAGCAGGGCAAGAATCTCGTCGAGCAGCGCATAAGGCGGCAGGGTATCCTCATCCTTTTGGTTTGGGCGAAGTTCGGCGCTGGGCGGCTTCTCGATCACCGAGACGGGCATCACGGGCGAAAGTCGGTTCCGCCACCGCGCCAGGGCGAATACCTGGGTCTTATAGAGATCCTTGAGCACGGAATAGCCTCCGCACATATCGCCATAGAGCGTGGCATAGCCCACCGCGAGCTCCGACTTGTTGCCCGTGGTCAGCACCAGTGCGCCGAACTTATTGGAGAGCGCCATCAGGATCATGCCGCGCAGCCGCGCCTGGATATTTTCTTCGGTCGTGTCGGGCGCGCGGCCGGTAAAGCTTGCCGCCAGCGCCGCATCGGCCGCCCCCATCAGGGGCGCGATCGGGATGGTATCATGCACTGTCCCGAGCAGGCGCGCGCACGCGGCGGCATCCGCGATACTCTCCGCAGAAGTATAAGGCGAGGGCATCATCACCGTGCGCACCTTGTCTAGGCCCAGGGCGTCGACCGCCACCGCCGCCGTGAGGGCAGAATCGATGCCGCCCGACAGGCCCAGCACCACCGCGGGAAATTTGTTCTTCTCGACATAATCACGCAGCCCGAGCGTCATCGCGTCCCAAAGATCGCGCTCCGGCGCGCGCGCCGGCTGGTCGAGCCGCGAGAGACACGCCCATCCTTTTTCCCCGCGCTCCCAGCATGTCGGGAAAACCTGGCGGGTAAAGTGTGCCATTCTCGCGGCAGGAGAGTCTCCGTCCAGCACAAAGCTCGCCCCATCGAACACCAGTTCATCCTGGCCGCCCACCTGATTGACATAAAGGATCGGCAGGCCGGTCTCGGCGTGGCGGGCGCGGGCAATTTCGCCCCGCTGGCGCGCTTTATCGAGATCATAGGGCGAGCCATTGGGCACGATGAGAAGCTCGGCCCCCGCGCGGGCCAGCGCCGCGGCGACCTCTGGCATCCACAAATCCTCGCAGACCATCAGGCCGAGCCTCATACCCCGGAAATCGACCGGCGTCGCGATCGAGCCGGAATCGAAGACACGCTTTTCATCGAATACGCCATAATTGGGCAGCACATGTTTGAAGCGGCGCGCCGCCACCCGACCCTCCGCCACCAGGAAAATGGCATTATGGACCTTATCCGCCTCGCGCCATGGCAGGCCCACGACCAGAGCGGGGCCAGGCGAATGACTGGCGGAGATCAGCTCGCCCAGCGCCTGCCGGCAGGCCGCCAGAAAATCCGGGCGGCGGACGAGGTCCTCGGGGGGATACCCGCTAAGCGACAATTCAGGCGTGACAAGGAGATCGCAATCGTGCCCGTACTCCCGTTGGGCGTCTTCCTGCGCTTGCGCACGCGCCGCCAATATATCGCCGACATTATGGGCGAGATCGCCCATTACCGGATTGAGCTGCGCCAGGGCAATGACCCGGCGCTCGGTCATGGCACGAGCCTTTCGGCATTCGCCACGCCCGCCTCCAGGAACAGAGCGCGGAGCTGGCCGCGCATCCGCTGCGATGTATAGAATCGCGCGACCTTTTCAGAGGCAGCAGTGGCGATCTCGTGACGCAAGGGTACATCGTCGGCCATGCGGCGCAAAGCAGCGCTCCATCCATCATCGGCGACGAGAAGGCCCGCGCCGTCCCCGGCGCAATTGCGATAAACTGCGCAATCCGAATAGAGCGCGGGAATGCCGGCGCCGGCATATTCCACCCATTTGACCTCGCTCTTGCATTCGTTGAAAGGATGGCTGGCCAGGGGTGCGATCGCGAAATCCCACCCCAGCGTGTTCAGCCGGTCAAGAAAGGCGGCATAATCGCCGTGCGCCTGGTGGCGCACGATCCGCGACTGGGCGAGCAGGGGCGGTAAGGCAATCTGCCCGAAAATCTCGAAACTGATGTCGGGCCTTGCCGCCATCAGGGCCTGAATCCCCTCGGCGGCGACTGCGAGATCCGCCGAATGGCTTGAACCGCCCATATAACCGAACTTCATGGCGGCGTACGGTCGTGTGCGCGCAGCGGGGCGCGTGACGGCGGCCGCGGGGATACCCGCTGTCACGCTCCTCTTCCCGACCCGGCTTCCGAGGTGGGTGGCGAGACGGTCGTTCGAAAAATAGACGAGGTCCGCGCCTTCGAGATATCGCCCAACCCGATCGAGCTGTCCCATCGAGCGCGGACGCTTGAGCTCGTCCCACGACGCGCGCGGCGGTTCCTGGGTCATATCGTCATCGATGTGATAGATGAGCGGAACGCCTTTGGCGCGCGCTAGGCGCAGAATGTCCGATGCCGCCGCGAAATCGCGGCAGACCAGAACAGCGTGGGGCGCCAAGTAATCGACGATCCAGCCGAGCCAATTTCCTGGGCTGTCGCGCGGCACCGACCGGTCCGTGGCCTGCCACAGACCGAGGGCGCCAGCCTCGACCCATGGTTGCATTGGGCGCAGGAAATTGATCTGCGCCGTGGGAAGATCCGGGCGCGTGGTGCAGAGAAGCAGCCGGAGGGGTGCCAGGCGCGCGCGCCGTGGACCGAACCGCGACGAACCGAAAAGAAGCCGCAGCCTTTGCCCGGTACGGCCGGTGCTTCGTTCCAGTAGGGAGATGCGGGTCACGAAGCAACCAGCTCCCTGATGCGCGCGACCACCTTGGGAAACTCGACCGGTAAGGGCGGGGCGGCCAGCGATGCGTCGGGGCGGTCGGGCAGCGGACGCACCAGGCCGCAGCGATAGAGATGCTGGAGGAACAGCCGGTTGCTGGAATTGGGCGAGACCCATCCGCGTGTGATCAGCGCATCGGTCATCCGCCCGATCCAATCGCGCGGCAGGCCTCGATAATCGCGCTCCTCGCGATGCAGCAGAAGCGCACGGCGCGGCCGCGCCAGGAGCAGCTCGCGCCATGGCCGGATTTTCCGCTGTTGCGGGAACTCATGGATAAAAACCGCGCGTCCCCCATAGAGCGCATCCGCCGCCATCGAGGCGCTGTCGTTGGTCGTGACGAAAGCGTCGGCCAACCGGAGCAAGGCCCGATACGGGTTCGGCCGGTCGCGATTCCATGGAAAGAAATGTTGACCCGCCTTGGCATGGGAGGCGATCACTTCATTCACCCAGGCCGGTGAACGCGGCGATGTCATGGTGACCAGCGTGCCGCAGTCGGTGAAGCGCAACACGCGGGCGAGCAGGTCCCGCACCGTATCGGGCGTCAAGACCATATTCTTCTCCTGCCCGCCGATTGCCAGCGCGACGAGCGGCCGCGGTAGGGTGACGAAAGTGCCACGCCACGAATCCGCCTCGCGATCGAGCGCCGATTCATCGGGAAGGGAAAGCGGCAGAGTGACGCCGAGATATTTCTCTCCCGCAGGGAGCCGGTATTGTGGCGTCGATACCAGAAGATCGAAATGAATATCCGCCATGCGCGGCCGGCCGAGCTGGACGATGCGGACGGAAGCCGCCTGCGCCTTGATCCAGGCCGCGACCGGCGCGGAGATGAAACCCACCGATAACACCGCATCCGGCCAGGGTGCGGCGAGCGTATCGGAGCGCGGGAGATCGACATGATCGGTGCCGGGCAGTTGGCCATGGGTGCGCAGATTATGCGGCCGCCGCACGGCCAGTGTCTTCTCGATAACCCTCCAGCCGGGAAAGTCGCGGCAGGCGCGGGCCAGGGCCAAGGCCTGGGCATTATCGCCGGCGCGGTCGGTCAGCAGCACCCACAAAATCCGTTCGGTCATTCCGGCCTGCGGAACAGGAATTCACGGCCGAGCTTGACCCGCTTGGTACCGTCATAGACGATGATATCCGCCGTTGCATATGTCTCGCGCCACCGCTCGGGCAGGAACGAGCCGGTGCCGATAATATCGATGGGCGCGCCAGCCTCGGCCATTACCCGGCATTTGGCTGGGTCGAACCCCGAGGAGGCGATCAGGGCTACCCTATCGAAGCCGGCTGCATCGAGCGCCTCGCGCAGGTGAAACACCGCCGCCGCCGACACGCCTGCCCCGACCAGATGGCGCAGCTCGGTCTCGCCGCGGTACCCGCGAATCGCGCGGGGTGCGCGGCGGTCGAGAACCGCGTAGGAGGCGGCAGGATCGAGGCCCTCGACGAAACGCGAGCCTGGGGTATCGATCCGAATCCTGACGCGGCCGGCTTGCGCGAGATCGGCGAATTTCCGGCACACAGTGAGGCTGTCGGTCACTTCACGGCCGAAATAATCGACGAGCGCCGTGACCGGTTCCTCGGGATAGGTCTCATGAAACATTTCGACTGCCCGGAGGGTCGAGCCGGCATAGCCGATCAAGGCGTGCGGCATCGTGCCGAAGGCCCGGCCGGCTGGAAAATAATGCGCGGTCGCCGGCGTGGCATTGCCGATGAAGCCCCGCGCGCCCACCTTGCGCTGGGCGCGTCCTGAGCCGACCGAGGCGGCATAGGCCATGAGCTCGGCCATTTCCAGTCCGGCGCAATGGCGCGCATCCATGGCGATGAATTCGGTCGCGGGCAAGTCGGCGCACATCGTATAGGCATTGAAGGCCGCGACGCAGGCCGGCCCCAGTTTCTGCAACAGCAGCGTTTCGAGATCGCACAGGGCAACGAAGGAGCCGGTAACATAGAGGAGCGGTTCGCCCGCGCCGACCCATTTCCCTTCCTCGTACATCAGTTCGATGTCGAAGACGGTCCTCCGGGCCAGCGCCATGGTTTCGAGCCAGCGGATGGCGAGGCGAGGCGCCGAAATGACCGGACGACGCATGAACACGGCATAAGTGACGCGCATGTCGCCGAATTTCTCGATGATGGCCTTGGTCTTCAGGAAATAGAGATCGGTCCAGGCGGCGACATCGCGATCGTCGGGCAGGCTGGCGCCCGGCGCGCTAACCGGTTCGAGCTTGCCCATCGGCCTGCTCCCCTATCCGTTCCAGTTTGAGCTGCTCGGCAAGCAAAAAGGCGAGCTCCAGCGCCTGGGTGGCATTCAGCCGCGGATCGCAATGGGTGTGATAGCGATCGCCCAGGCTGTCTTCCGTTACTTCCATGGCGCCGCCGGTGCATTCGGTCACATCGCGGCCGGTCATCTCGAAATGAACGCCGCCGCCATGGGTGCCTTCGGCACGATGGATAGCGAAGAACTGCCGGACCTCCGAAAGAATATGATCGAAGGGGCGGGTCTTGTAGCCACTCGCCGATTTAATGGTGTTCCCATGCATCGGGTCGCTCGCCCAGACGATGTGAGCGCCCTCACGCTGGATGGCGCGGATGAGCGGCGGCAGCTTGGCGGCGATATGCTGATGGCCCATCCTGACGATGAGGGTCAGTCGGCCTGGAATATTCTGCGGATTGAGCTGGGAGGTCAGTCGCAGGAGATCATCGATCGTCATGCTCGGCCCGCATTTAAGTCCGATCGGGTTATGAATGCCCCGCATATATTCGACATGCGCACCGTCGGGAGCGCGCGTGCGGTCGCCAATCCAGAGCATGTGCGCCGAACATCCGTAATATTTGCCGGTCAGGCTATCGATGCGGGTGAGCGCCTGCTCGTAGGCGAGCAGCAGCGCTTCGTGCGAGGTGAAAAATTCGGTCTCGCGGATCTGCGGGACCGTCTCGGAGGTCAGGCCGCAGGCCGCCATGAATTCCAGTGTTTCCGAGAGCCGGTCTGCGAGCTGGCGATAGCGCTCGGCCAAAGCCGAGTTGCGCATGAAATCAAGCATCCAGCGATGCACTTTATGAAGATCGGCAAAGCCACCCTGCGCAAAGGCCCGGAGCAGATTGAGCGTGGCGGCAGACTGATTATAGGCTTGCACGAGCCGCGCCGGATCGGGAATCCGCGCAGCGGGTGAGAATTCGATCCCGTTGATGATGTCGCCGCGATAGGTGGGTAATTCGGCCCCGCCCCGCTTTTCGACCGCGTCCGAGCGGGGCTTGGCGAACTGGCCGGCCATCCGTCCGACCTTGACGACGGGCAGCGAGGCACCGAAGGTCAAGACCACCGCCATCTGCAGCAATACCCGAAACGTATCGCGGATCGTATCGGCATGAAATTCAGCGAAGGATTCGGCACAATCGCCGCCTTGGAGCAGGAATGCCTTGCCTTGGGCGACCTGCCCCAGCAGATCGGTGAGCCGGCGCGCCTCGCCGGCGAAAACCAGAGGGGGGAACGATCTGAGCTGTTCCTCGACCGAGGCGAGTTTTTTCGGGTCGGGGTAGACAGGCGTCTGCGTGATGGTACGGGTACGCCACGAATCGGGAGACCAAGGAGACATCATGTTCGCTCCGCCTATCTATACGGATTCCCATCCCAAAGTGCAAAATAAGAATGTCCGCATGGCGCGCGTCCGGGCCGTTGACCGGATGGCCCATTTACGGCATGGGTGAACCATGTCCCTCCTGACGTCCGAGGATCCGGCCCCCTTTTGCACGAGGAACCTGGAAGGACAGGGCCGTTTCCTTCTCTTCTGCGACCATGCCGGGCGCGCCATCCCGCGACGTCTCGGCACGCTCGGGCTGGACGACACCCATCTCGAACGGCATATCGCCTGGGATATCGGCATAGCCACGTTCGCCGAGCGCCTGAGCGATCTGCTCGATGCGCCGCTGTTCCTTGCACGCTATTCCCGTCTGGTGATCGATTGCAATCGCCGCCTGGAGGATCCGAGCTCCATCGCCCAGGAGAGCGACGGTATCGCCGTCCCGGGCAATCGCGGGCTCAGCGCGGACGAGCGACGCAGCCGGGCGGACGAAATTTTCCTGCCTTATCATAAGGCGCTCGCCCAGGCGATTGAGACCCGCAAGCGGCAAGGACCGCTCGCTGTGCTGTCGCTGCATTCCTTTACCCCCATAATGGGCGGAACGCGCCGGCCGTGGGAAATCGGCCTGCTGTGGAACCGCGACGCGCGCCTGGTCGCGCCGCTCATGGACGCGCTCAGCGCCCAGGGCGTCTGCGTGGGCGACAATCAACCCTATTCGGGGCGCGACGAGCACGGCTATTCCATGGAACGTCACGCCGAGACCCACGATCTGCCCCACTGCCTGATCGAGGTGCGCCAGGACCTGATCGCACGGCCGGAGGACGCCCGGACATGGGCCGAGCGCATGGCCATGATCCTTCGCGATATTTATCCATGAGCGAGCCCAGCTTCACCCTCGGCATCGAGGAAGAATATCTGCTGGTCGACCGCACGAGCCGCGATCTCGCGCTCGATCCACCGCGCGAGTTTTTTGACCGCGCGCGCGAAGAGCTGGGAAGCCGAGTTCACCCCGAATTCATGCGCGCCCAGATCGAGGCGACCACTTCGGTCTGCGGCGGCATCAGCCAGGCGCGCGCGGAGCTCGCCCAGGCGCGGCGCGTCCTCGGCACGCTGGGCGAGGAGTATGGGCTCAGCCCGATGGCCGCCTCGACCCATCCCTTCGCGGCCTGGGAAGGCCATCGCCACACCGAAAACGAACGCTATTCGACGCTGGCGCGCGATTTGCAGGGTCCGGTGCGCCGCCTGCTGATCTCGGGCATGCACGTCCATGTCGGGCTCGAGGATCCCGAGCTGCGCATCGACCTCATGAGCCAGGCGAGCTATTTCCTGCCGCACCTGCTCGCCCTCTCCACCTCCTCGCCCTTCTGGCGGGGCGAGGATACCGGACTCAAATCCTACCGCCTGGCAGTCTTCAACGAATTACCCCGGACCGGCCTGCCGGAGATATTCGATTCCTGGGGCGAATATCAGCGCCACCTTCAGGCACTGCTCGGACCGCGCCTCATCGAAGACGGTACGAAATTGTGGTGGGACCTTCGCCCCTCCGTGCATTTCCCAACCCTGGAGATGCGCATCACCGATGTCTGCACGGCGCTCGCCGATGCGCTGTGCATTGCCTCGCTGTACCGCTGCCTGCTACGCATGCTTTATCGCTTGCGTCGCGGCAATCAGCGCTGGCGTCGGTATGCCGCCATGCTGATCAACGAAAATCGCTGGCGCGCCCAACGCTACGGTATCGACGAGGGGTTGGTGGATTTCGGCCGTGGCGCCATTGTCCCGATGGCCGGCCTGATCGAGGAGATTCTGGAGCTAATCGCGCCCGATGCGCGTTTCTTCGATTGCCTGGCCGAGGTCGAGCATGCGCGGACCATCCTCGCGCGCGGCACCAGCGCCCACCGTCAGCGCGCCACTTTCTTTTCGGCGCGTAACGCCGGCGCCTCGCGCGAGGACGCGCTCGCGGCGGTTGTCGATGGTTTACTTAGAGAAACCCAGGAGGAAACCCATGGATGACCGAACCCAGACCGAGATCGAGGCCGCTGCCTTCCGCACGCTCATGAACCATCTGCGCGAGCGGACCGATGTGCAGAATATCGACCTGATGAATCTCGCGGGCTTTTGCCGGAACTGCCTGTCGAAATGGCTGCGCGCGGCGGCCGAGCAGCGGGGTGTTACGCTCAGCGATCCCGAGGCGCGCCAGCACGTCTATGGCATGCCCTACGAGGAATGGAAGGCCAAGTATCAACGCGAGGCCAGCGCCGAACAGAAGGCGCTCTACGAGAAAAACCATCGCCATTAGCGGTTCCGTGGACCGGGCGCGCTCCGCCAGCTAGCGGGACGCCGGTCGCACATCGGCGCCGACCGCAGCGGAAAGGTGGGTGAATCCATCGCGGCGCAGGCATTTCGCGAGAGTTGCCGCCATGGCGGCAACGATGCCCGGCCCTTCGAAAATCAGTGCGGAATAAATCTGGCAGAGGTGCGCGCCCGCGCGGATCGCAAGATAAGCATCCTCGCCATTCATGATGCCGCCCGAAGCGATCAGGACGGTTTCGCCGCCGCTCGCCATGCGTAGCAGGCGTAGCTTTTCGATCATCGCGTCGAAGAGAGGCCGGCCGCTCAATCCGCCTTCTCGGGCGGCGAAATCGAGTGCGAGACCCGGCGGCCGGGCGAGTGTCGTATTGCCGAGAATGATCCCGTCGTAGAATTTCTGGCGCGCCAGCGCGGCGATATCGGCGAGAGGGCCGGGATCGAGATCCGGGGTGAGTTTGACCAGAAGCGGGATTCCGGCCAGCAGAGGGCGAAGAGCCAGGCTGAGTTCGCGCAAATAGGCCGCCTTCTGCAAGTCGCGCAAGCCGGGTGTGTTGGGCGAGGAGACGTTGATCGTCACGTAGGACGCCAATGGTCCGAGCCGGCGCGCGCCCTCGCGGTAATCGCCGAGCGCATCGCGGCTGTCGCGATTCTTGCCGAGATTGATTCCGACGATGCCGGTCTTCCGCCGGGCGAGGTGGCGGGCGGCCGTTTCGATGCCGGGATTGTTGAAACCCATGCGATTGATGATCGCGCGCGCATGGTCGTCCCGGAACAGGCGCGGGCGCGGATTCCCTCGCTGGGCCAAAGGCGTGATGGTGCCGCTCTCCACGAAGCTGAAACCCAGCCGCTTTAGCGCAGGGAAGAGGTCCGCGCGCTTATCGAAGCCCGCCGCCAGTCCGATCGGGTGGGTGAAGTCGAGGCCCCATAGTGTCTGGCGGAGCGCGGGGTCGGGAGCCACTGAAGCGGCCGGCCACCAGGGCAGGACGAGCCGGGCCAATTCATGCGCCGCTTCGGGCGGGAGGCGGCGCAGCAATGGCCAGAGCAGGCGGCGATAAGCAGTCACTCCCCCACTATAAGATCAGCCGCCGCCGCTCGCCAATGCTTGCGGCCCTCCGAAGAAATAGCCCTGCAGGTAATCGATGCCGGCCTGCTGGAGAAGCGCTGCCTGCCGGGGGGTCTCGACGAATTCGGCGATGGTCACAAAGCTCAATTCGCGGGCCAGCGTCGCGAGGTGGCGGATGAAAAGCTGGTGGTCGGTGTTGGTTTCCAGGTCGCGGATAAACTCGCCATCGATTTTGACCATGTCGACCGGCAGGCCGCGCAGCTGGCGGAAAGAGGTGAAGCCGGCGCCAAAATCGTCGATGGCGACGCGACAGCCGAGATGACGCAGCAGGCGGATAAAGCGCAGTGTTTCCTCGGCGTCATCGACCGCGGTAGTTTCGGTAATCTCCACGATGAGCCGGCGCGCGATGTCCGGTCGCCGTTGCAGGTTGAAGCGCAGGGCGCGGGCCCAATTGGCGTCGCCGACCGTAAGGCCGGAAATATTGATCGACAGGGTCAGGTCCGACCTGGCGAGCAACGTACTGGTGGCCAGATCGAGCACGTGGCAGTCCAGCCAGCGCATGTCGCCGAGCAATTCCAGATCGGGAATGAGCCGGGCCGCGTTGACGATCTCCCCCTTGGTGCCTCGCTGGCGCAGCAGGCTTTCATAAAGGCAGATCGAATAATCATTCGCCCGCACAATGGGTTGATAAAAGAGACAAAGGTGATCATCGCTGCGCGCCTGGCGCAGGGCCGCCGCGTGGGTGGTAGCCATCAGGTAGTGCGCGGAAATGGCCGGCATGTTGTGCACGTGGTCGAGGTGCCGGCTGCGCGCCTTCTGCAGAGCGGTCTGAGCGGCATTGATGATGTCTTCGGGGCGATGCAGCTCGCCGGGAAACAGCGACGAGCCGAACCTGATTTTCCAAAGGGGCTGAGGCAGCGAAACGGTTGTGGCAAGCTCGCCCACCGCCTGCGCCAGCGCGCGTGCATATTCCTCGATGCGCTGCCGGTCGGCCGAAGCGATGAGCAGCGCAAACCGGCAATGTTCGAGGCGCGTCGCGGCATCGAGCGGCGCCATGATCCGGTCGAGCGCTGCACCTAGCACCGCCAGCGCCTTGTCCATGAGGGATGTATCACTGACGAGATCGCTTCGCGCGTAATCGATGATCATAAGCCCGGACAGATTGTCCTGGGCGCGGCGGAGGCGGACGAACCGCTCGATCTCCTCGATGAACCGCCGCACGCTGATGAGCTGGGTCAGCGGATCGCGCAACTGTGCCTCGAGCCGGTCCTCCTCCGCTTCCTTTTGGGTCGAGATCACCCGCATCAGGCCGGTAAGGTACGAACCCTGCATCCGGCCACGATCCAAAATCCACACAAACGTGCCGTCATTCATACGCAGCCGATACTCGCACTCATAGAGATCGAGCTCCTGGAAATGCTGGGTCAATGCCTCCATGCGGCGCGGCACGTCATTGGGGTGAATACGGCTCATCATCTGGTGGCCGCGGTCGGGCCATGCGAAGTCCCCGAAGGCAAGGCCGTGCGACCACCAACTCATCTGGTCGTCGTGAAGATTCCAGCGATAGGCAATCTCGCCCACCTGGCAGAGCGCGTCCAACGCCCAGGATGGCGCGGGCAGCGCCGCGACGTTTTCCTTTTCCTCCTGAACAGCCGCGTCCTTCATGCTTCCACTGTCGCCGCTGTGCGTTAAGAAGGGTTAAAATGGCGAGGCAAATCTACGGCCGTAGGGTTAACGAAGATGCGTCTTTCCCTGGCATTAGAACCAGATTATAGTCGAGCCATGATTTCGGTCGAAAATATCCGGCTCCAGCGGCCCGGCGCGACGGCATGGGAAGATCTTTCCAGCGCCCGGCAGGCTCGCGCCTCGCATGGATCGGCTTCGGAATTTCCGCTCGTGCCTACTATAGGGAGCCCGCCGCGCGTCGCGCCGGCCCCATCGCATGCGGCGTTCCTTGCCCAGCACATTGCCCAGGAATATCTCGACCCCGGCCTGACCATCGAGCCTTACGTGTTCGCGGCCTCTGCCTATGGATTCCGGCTACAGCCGCCGGCGCAGGTCGATTTCCGGGTGTGAAAGATCACGTGCGGCATCGAGCCGGCGGCACATTCTTCCAACGCACTATAGCTACGATAATCGCATTGCCTTCCCTGGCCGGCATCTTGGATCGAATCGGGGACCATCATACGCTATTGGTGGGGTTCGCGCGAGACCGCGCTACCTTTCGGTCCGCCGCAGCCGGGTAAGCCTCGCCTTCTATAATCGCGCGCTAGCGGCCTTCGCAGAACCCGCTACTGGTTCATCGACTGGAAGAAATCGCTATTAGTCTTGGAATGTTTGAGCTTGTCGACCAGGAACTCCATCGCATCGACCGTGCCCATCGGCATGAGGATGCGGCGCAGCACCCACATCTTGCTGAGGGTCGCCTTGTCGACCAGCAATTCTTCCTTGCGCGTACCCGACTTGGTGATGTCGATTGCCGGGAAGGTGCGTTTATCCGAAACCTTGCGGTCCAGGATGATTTCGGAATTGCCGGTGCCCTTGAATTCTTCGAAGATCACCTCGTCCATGCGCGAACCGGTATCGATCAGGGCGGTGGCGATGATCGTCAGCGAGCCGCCCTCCTCGATGTTGCGCGCCGCGCCGAAAAAGCGCTTGGGGCGCTGCAGGGCATTGGCGTCCACGCCGCCGGTCAGAACCTTGCCCGATGAAGGGACGACCGTATTGTAGGCGCGCGCAAGCCGCGTGATCGAATCGAGCAGGATCACCACGTCGCGCTTGTGTTCGACGAGACGCTTGGCCTTTTCGATGACCATCTCGGCGACCTGGACGTGGCGGGACGCCGGCTCGTCGAAGGTCGAAGAGACCACCTCGCCCTTGACCGAACGCGCCATGTCGGTGACTTCTTCGGGTCGCTCGTCGATCAGCAGCACGATCAGGTAGCATTCCGGATGATTGTTCGCGACCGCGTGGGCGATATTCTGCAGCATGACCGTCTTACCGGTGCGCGGCGGAGCGACAACCAGGGCGCGCTGACCCTTGCCGAGCGGCGCGATGAGATCGATGACCCGCGTGGTGTTGTCCTTGATGCGCGGATCTTCGATCTCGAGCTTCAGACGCTCGTCGGGATAGAGCGGCGTAAGATTGTCGAAATTGATGCGATGGCGGATCTTGTCGGGATCCTCGAAATTGATCTTGTTGACCTTGAGAAGGGCGAAATACCGCTCCCCCTCCTTGGGCGCGCGAATCTGACCCTCGACCGTGTCGCCAGTCCTCAGGCCGAAGCGGCGGATCTGGCTGGGGCTGACATAGATATCGTCCGGCCCGGGCAGGTAATTCGCCTCGGGCGAGCGCAGGAAACCGAAGCCGTCCTGCAGGGTTTCGACCACGCCGTCGGCATTGATCGGGATATCGTTCTCGGCGAGCTTTTTCAGGATCGCGAACATCATATCCTGGCGGCGCAACGCCGATGCGTTTTCGATTTCCAGTTTTTCGGCGGTTTCCAAGAGCTCGGCAGGGGTCTTGCGCTTGAGGTCTTGCAGATTCATGTCTTGAGGGGTGGTCATGGTCATCGCTGATATGAGAAAGGGCCCGGTACGGGCGGATGAAGTATGGAGCCTAGCGAGGCGCGCAGGGCTTGTCAATGATTCAGACGGGCTTCCGAAACAATGCAGGGCGCTCACGCTTCTCCGCCAGTTGAACACAAGCACGCCTCGGCGCGAACTCCTGCTAGCGTCCCAAGCGTTTCATCAGGGCCTGAGCGGCGTGCGGCGCACGGATCTTGGCTCCTGAAATGAAATAGACAAAGACATCGCCCTTCTTCGCCCAGCTCTTGGCGCGGCGCGCCCACTGGACCAGATCGTCCTCGCTATAGCCTGTCGGATGGTCTTCGGTGGTCCGCATCAAGCGCGCATAGGTGAAATCGGCGGTGGGCTCGTCGATGGCGGGAAAGACGTCGTCATCGGCGAAGACGATCGCGGCGTTATACTTTTTGGCGAGCGCGAAAAACGCCTTGTCCTGGAAGCTCTCGTGGCGGACCTCCAAGGCGTGGCGCAGCGCACGGCCGCCCGCGTTGGAAGGGAGCAGCTTCAGGAACGCCTCGACATCTTCCGGCACGAATTTCTTGGTGGGCGCCAATTGCCAGTTGATCGGGCCGAGCCGATCCCCCAGTTCGCCTATCCCCTGCCCGATGAATTTCGCGATGGAGGGTTCCGCCTGGGCCAATTCCTTGCGGTTGGTGGCATACCGCGACGCCTTCACGGAAAACACGAAACCCTCGGGCGTCTCTTCCCGCCATTTGCGCCATGTCTCGGGCTTGAAGCTCGAGTAATAGGAGCCGTTAATCTCGATCGAGCTCAGATGGCGGCTCGCATAGGCGAGTTCGTTCTTGTGAGCGAGCCCCTCGGGATAAAAAGTGCCGCGCCAGGGTTCGAAGGTCCAGCCGCCAATGCCGACATAGATTTTTCCGCCCATGATTGCCTAATCCTATCGTGAATCCTATCCCCAGCGTATCATTTCGGCGCGCACTCATCCACGCCGGAGGATGACGTTCACCCAGCGATAATCGAGATCGATGGGACGCGGGTCCACTAGCAGCGTTCGCAGCTTCGATGCGGAAAGCGGCCGATAATCATTCTTCGCGGCGCGCGCGCCCAAGGCCCGAATATGGGCGAGCGCCTGGCGGGCATCGCGGCAGGCTATTCGTGCGCGCCGTTCCGACAGATGGAGAAGCGTATTACTTCCGAAATTGGCCCGCACCGTTTCCAGGCTGGGAAAAGGAACGGCGCGTTGCCCGGCCAGCACGTGCCATGCCGCGAAAGTTCCTTCGAGCAGGATGTTCAGCCCGAGCACCCCGCCTGGGCGCACCAGATTCAGCAATCCGGCCATGCTGGAATCGGGCGTCGTGAACCATTGCGCGACGAAATTGCCGGCAACGATATCACAGCATCCGGCGGCGAAGGCGGGCCGCTCCGCATCCATCGCCAAGACAAGCTCCGCGCGCCCACGGTCCCGGGCGCGCGCAGCCAAGACCGGCGCGATATCGCTGACGATCAGACGGATTCGCGGGAATGCCGCGCGCAGCGCGCCGGAGAAGAGTCCCGTACCGCAGCCGATCTCGCACACAAGCCGCGCATCGGGCGCGCAATCGCGCAGGAGGTGGGCAAGCTCCTTCCCAGCCTGGGCCTGAACCGTCGCGGCCCTATCGTAGCTGGCGGCGGCGCGGGCGAAATTACGGGCAATTCGGAGCTTATCGTACATGCGCTTCCGCAAACGCCGCGATCTGGGCGCGGCACCAAGGCGGATCGGTGCGGGCAAGAGCATGGTCGCCCGTCTCATGCCATGCGGTATGGACCCCCAGCGCTTCCACGCCGGGCGCCAGTGGATCCTCGCGGCTTGCCAGCAGGAGAATGCGCTCGGCAAGCCGCGCGAGCGCGGTGCGGCCATCGGCCTTCTCGAGAAATTCCAGCCCGGCCACAAGGCGCGGCAAATGCGGCACGGCCTGTGGTCCGTGTGCGCCGGCGCGCTCCCAAAAATCCCCGAGCACGGCCGAGGTATCCTGGGCTAATTTATCCTTCATGCGCGCCAGCACCCGCGCCGGAATACCCGCGGGAAAATCCGAACCCTGGCAAAAACGCGCGAAACCGTTGATTCCCACCAGGCCGCGCATGGCAGGCGGCCAATCGAGCAGCAATCGCAGAAAGCCTAGCGAATGCCCTACCCCTATGAAGGGCTGCTCCGGAAAATCGAGCATCGGCTCCGCCCCGAAATAGCCCAGTTCGCCCCGCACCGCCTCCGGCAGACCGAGCGGGTCCCAATAGGCCGAATCATAGGCCCAGCCATGCAGCAGAAAAAGAATCATAGCGCGGCCAGCGTCTCGCATAAGAGGGCGAAATCCGGCTCGCTATGTCCCGCGCTCATGCTCAGGCGCAGCCGCGCTTTTCCGGGAGGGACGGTTGGAGGGCGGATCGCCACCGCATGCAGACCGTGGCGGGCGAGATGTGCCTGGGCGGCGAGCGCCGCCGCCGCCGCACCCAGGATCAGCGGCACGATTTGGCTCGTCGAGGGCCCGCAAGAAAAGCCGCGCGCGCGAAGGTGCCGGCGTAATCGCGCTGCCCGGTCCTGGACCCGTGCGCGTGCCTCCTCCATGCCGGGTAGCAGGTCGAGCGCACCCTCGAGCGCGCCAAGGGCTGCAGGCGGCAACGCCGTCGAATACACGAAGCCCTGGGCGCGGTTGACCAGATAGGCGATCAGCGCGGCGCTGCCGGCGATATAGGCGCCGGCGCCGCCCATCGCCTTGCCGAGAGTTCCCATCACCATGGCGATGCGACTGCCCAGGGGATAGCACAGACCGCGCCCTTCGGGGCCGAGCACGCCGCCGGCATGCGCTTCGTCGATATAGAGATGCGCGCCATGCCGCTCGGCGAGCGCCGCGAGATCCTCCAGCGGAGCCCGGTCGCCATCCATACTGAACACCGATTCGGTAAGGATGAGCTTGTGGCGCGCCCGGCTTGCCTTGAGCAGACTGTCGAGGTGGTCGAGATCGTTGTGACGGAAGCGGCGCGCCGGCAAGCCTTTGACACCGTGATAGATCGAAGCGTGGGCGAGCTTATCGAAGAAGAGGTCGGCTCCGAGCAGATCGGCGATTGCGGGTATGACGGTTGCATTGAGCTGGTAGCCGCTCGCAAACAGCAGGGCGGCTTCCTTCCCCTTGAAATCGGCGAGCCGCCGCTCGAGCGCGAGGTACTCCGCATGGCTCGCCGAGACGAGGCGGGACGAACCGCTTCCCGCGCCATGGCGCAGGGTCCATGCGCGCGCGCGTTCGATCACGACGGGATGCGTCCTGAGACCAAGATAATCGTTGTGGGAAAAATCGACGAGACGCGGATCGTGCGTGCGCAAAACCCGCCGGTTTTCGCCCATCGCCGCCAGGGCCTGGCGCAGTTCATCCTCCATGGGCGGCGAGCACGGCGGAGACGGAATCGGTGAGGCGAGTGAGCTCACTCTCCGCGATGACAAAGGGGGGTGCCAGATAAATCACCGACCCGAACGGCCGAATCCAGGTGTTGCGCGCCAGAAAGGCCGGGCGCAGGAAGGCGCTGGGACGGTCGAGCTCGACCACGCCCAGCGCGCCTTTGACGCGTACGTCGCGGACCCAGGGGTGGGTGGCGCACGGCGCGAGGCCGATGCGGAGCTGATCGGCGATGCGCGCGACCTGGGCCAGGCGCGGCTCGTCGTCGAAGAGATCGAGCGCGGCGAGCGCCACCGCGCAGGCGAGCGCGTTGCCGCTATAGGTCGGACCATGCATGAGGGCGTCTTCCTCGGCGTCCGAATGAAAAGCGGCGAAGACCTTAGCCGAGGCGAGGGTCGCCGCCAGCGGCAGGGTGCCCCCGGTCAGCGCCTTGGAAAGCGTCATGATATCTGGCACGAGCCCGGCCTCGGCCGTGGCGAACATGGTGCCGGTCCGTCCGAAACCGGTCATGATCTCATCGGCGATGAACAGCAGGTCGCGCGCGCGCGCCTGATCGGCGATGAAACGCAGCGTTTCCCCATCATGGAATTTCATGCCGCCCGCCCCCTGCACCAGCGGCTCGACGATCACTGCCGCCAGTTCATGGCGATGGGCATCGAGCAGAGCGCTATATTGACGGCGCTCGGATTCGAGGCGCGGGACCGGCGTGCTGAACTGAGGAGGAATGGTCGCGGCGAAGGCCCCGTGGAGCGCGACCGGATCGCTGACCGCCATCGTGCCCAGCGTATCGCCGTGATAGCCGTCCGCAAAGGCGAGAAACCGCGTGCGCTGGCCGTGCCCGCGATTACGCCAATATTGGAGGGCGATCTTGAGGGCGATCTCGACCGCGACCGAACCCGATTCGGAGAAAAAGACACGGTCGAGCCCGGTCAAACCGGCAAGCCTGCCCGCGAGGCGATAGGCCGGCTCGTTGGCGAGGCCGCCGAGCATGACATGCGGGAGATGCCCGCCCTGGTGGAAAAGCGCGCGGCGCAGGGCCGGATGATTATAGCCATGACAGGCGGTCCACCAGGAAGAGACGCCATCGATCAGCACCCGTCCATCCCGGCAATAGAGGCGCGCACCCTCCGCCCCCACGATCGGGACCGGCATCGGCATGTTCTTCATTTGCGCATAGGGCAGCCAGATATGGGAAAACCCCTGGCCGAGCCAGTCTTGGTCAGGCATGCGCCATGGGGACAAGGCCGAGCTTGGCGAACAGCGCCTCGTCCTGGCTTGCCCCTGGGTTACTCGTGGTCAGCAGCTTGGGTCCGGCAAAGACGGAATTGGCACCCGCAAGAAAGCACAAAGCCTGCACGGCGTCGCTCATCTGCTCCCGCCCCGCCGAAAGGCGCACCATCGAGGCCGGCATCATGATCCGCGCCACGGCGATGGTGCGCACGAATTCGAACGGATCGAGCGGCGCTTCGCCATGCAGCGGCGTCCCTTCGACCTGGACCAGCAGATTGATCGGCACCGATTCGGGGTGTTCCGGCAGGGTAGCGAGGGCGACCAGCATGCCGGCGCGGTCGGCGAGACTCTCGCCCATTCCGACGATCCCTCCGCAACAGATTTTCATGCCGGCCGCGCGCACATGTTCAAGCGTTTCCAGACGGTCCTGGTAATCGCGCGTGGTGATGATCTCGCCATAGAACTCGGGCGAGGTATCGAGATTGTGGTTATAGTAATCCAGCCCCGCCTGCTTCAGCCGCTCCGCCTGCGGCGCCGAAAGCATCCCCAAAGTGGCGCAGGTTTCGAGCCCCAACCCCTTCACACCTGCGACCATGGCGCAGACGGAATCGAGATCGCGGTCCTTGGGCTCGCGCCAGGCGGCACCCATGCAATAGCGCTGCGCGCCGGCCTGCTTGGCGGCCTTCGCTTCCGCGAGGACCGCCTCCACTGCCATCAGCTTCTCGGCCGCCACGTTTGTGTCGTGGCGGGCCGCTTGCGGGCAATAGGCGCAATCCTCCGGGCATCCGCCGGTTTTTATCGAGAGAAGTGTGGAAAGCTGTATCTGGTTGGCCGCGAAATAGGTTCGGTGGACCTGCTGGGCCTGAAAAAGCAGATCATTAAACGGCAAGGCGAACAGGGCCAGGGCTTCGGCTCGAGTCCAATCGTGGCGCAAGGGGGATGGTGTCATCGTGGCCGCACGCTAATGCTGCCCAAAGCCGCCGTCAAGCCAGGGCCGAGGCGGCGGACAGCCTCGCCGGCACCGTCAGCGGCCATCCTCGCGCAGCCCCTGGACAAAGCGCAGCAGCCCCGTCTGACGCTTGCGCTTGAGGCGTTCGGCGATCAGGATGGCATGGACCTGGGCCGTGCTCGTCTCGATATGGTGATTGATGACGATATAATCATATTCCGCCCAGTGACTGATTTCATCCGCCGCCTTGGACATGCGCAGCGCCACGACCTCGCTGCTGTCCTGCGCGCGGGCATGGAGCCGCCGGGCAAGCTCGGCCTTGGTGGGCGGCAATACAAAACAGGAAACGAGATCCTCGCGCGCATTCTGGGCAAGCTGCTGCGTCCCCTGCCAATCGATATCGAACAGCACGTCCTGGCCGGCCGCCAGCGCGGCTTCGACCGGTTTGCGCGGCGTGCCATAGCAATGATTGAAGACGCGGGCATGTTCTAGGAAACTGCCCGAGGCGACCATGGCGTCGAAATCCTTGGGGGACATGAAGAAATAATCCACCCCGTCCTGCTCGCCCGGCCGCGGTGGACGCGTGGTCGCCGAGATCGAGATCTGCAGGCCCGGCTCGCGTTCCAGCAGGCGCCGCGAGATAGTGGTCTTGCCCGCTCCCGAGGGCGAGGAGAGGATGAGCATGAGGCCGCGCCGCGCGATTGACACCGTGTCCATGTCCTCCCTTGTCATAGCGCCGCCCTGCGATCAAGGAGAAAGCGGTGCGCGGCAGGGGATCCTCTGTATCAAGCGCGAAAGTAATCAAGCGGGCGTGTCCGGCGATGCGAGGACCAGGCCGCGCTTGTTTTCCACGCAATGAAGCAAGGCGGCCAAGACGGCACGGTCGAAGCGATGCTCGGCCATGAGCTGGTCGAGCGCCGCATCGGGCGCCAGGGCCGAGCGATAGGCGCGGGCGCTGATCATGGCGACGAAGGCGTTAGCGAGCAGCACGATCTGGGCGCGGGCGGGCTTTTGGCCGGCGGCCGTGGTCTCGCGCATGATGTCCAGCGCCATATCCTGGAAAGCGGCCCGCTCCAGGAGGGCGATGCCGCGCAGGTGGGCGTCCCGCATGATGCGCTGCTCCTCCGCCGTCATCGCGCCGCGCTTGACCAGGAGATCGGGCGGCACGAGCAGCTTGCCAAAATTCAGCAGCCGTCCAGCCAGGCCAATGGCTTGCTGTTCTGGAGGCTCCAGGCCCATCTCCTTGGCGATGGCTTGACCAAGCTGGTCAACGCGGCGGGAATGGTGCTGGGCGAAGGGGTCACGCTCGTCGATCGCATCGATGACCGTATCGACCAGCGCATGCATCAGCTCCATCTGGTGGTCGCGGACCCGCGCGAATTCCGTAATATTCTGCTCGAGAATCAGGGCCTGACCGTCGGGTAGCGCGACGTGCTGGACCAGATACTTGCTCGATTCGTCTTCGCGTTCGTAGACCACCTGCCCCTTGGTGGCCCGCTTGTTATAGCTAATCATGGCGCTGGCCAGGTCGGGACCCAGCACCGCGGCGAGCCGCTTGCCGATCAGATCGCCGCCGATCCCCGCCTTGGCGGTCATCGCCTGGTTGGCGAAAACATAGCGCTGATGACTATCCACGATCGAAACCAGCCCGGGAAAACAATCCGTGACCATGTGCAGCAGCAGGCGCTCCTGTTCATAGCGCAGCCGCGCCTCATGTGCTTTCTGGGCGAAAGCCAGCGCCCGCCGTGACGCGCCCCGGTGCCACAGCGCCCACATCAGGCAGGCGACGGCCAGGCTGGCGCCCACCCAGAGCAGAACGAGAAGACGCGTTTCCACCAGCAGAGGTTCGAGGATCCGAGCAAGCGGCGTCGCCGAGACCAGCATCCAGTCGGTGTCCGCAACCGGCAGCCCGATCGCCAAGACCTGTGCGCCGAACGCATTCTCCGCCTTGAGCGGCACACCAGGCGTGGCAAAAGATGCGACGGTATCGATGGCAGTCGCCGCCGCAGGAAAAGAGAATTGCAGGGGTTTGAGGCCGGGGCGCGGCGGGAGGATATAGGCAATGGCATCGCCGGCATGCCGCACGAGCGAAAATTGCGTGCTGTTCTCCTCGGTGGATTTAAGCAGAGAAGCCAGCTCCGTGCCGATCGGTTTCTTACCCAGGACCCAACCGCCGCTCGCCATCGGCACGGCCAGGGCAAGCATCAACCCTTCGCGGGATTCGAGCCAGAGTGCCGCGCCGATCTTGTCGGGAATGTGCCAGGGCTCCTCCGGCCCGGCTTGGCTGCGCAGAAGGACCGCGCCTTTCTCATCGAAAACGGTCAAGCCGGCCTGCGAGGACCCATCGCGCGGCGTTAAAGAGCTGTACCCATAGGCGACGGCCGAAGCGGTCAGGATTTGCCGGGCGTAATCGGCGAGGGCCCGGTCGTCCTGCGCCGAGGATACATTATTCTTCTTGCTGTCCAGGAAGAGCGCGAGCGATTCATTTTGGGCGAGCCGCTCGAGCGGCGCCCATTGCTGGGCTAGGAAACGGTCGAGCGCCACCAGGCGCGTCTGCAGCAGCAGCGATTGTTGCCGGCCGTTTTCGGCAATAAGGCGGTCGCGTTCGTGTGACCACAACCAGAACCCCACGACCATGCTCGCCGCCAGAAAAATGCCCAGGCCCAACGAGGGCCACAGCAAAATGCCCGCGCGCGCGATTCGATTCATCCGCAATTATGAGCGGAGGCGATTTAAGCTTCCCTTAAACTGGCTGGGCGTGCGTGACGGCGGAGATAAGGCTGGCGATCGAATCGGATAGGGGAGCGGAGAGCGCGGGATCGGCTAAGATTTGCTCGGCGCTGAGCGAACGCCCCAGCAGCGGCAGCGTCACAAAAGCGCTCTCGATAAGATCGGCCGCCATGGTGGTCAAGACTTCCCTGAGCGCCGCCTGGGCATGAAACCCACGCGGAGAGGTATTGACGAGCGCGACCGGCTTTCCTGGAAATTCGGTGCTGCCCACCAGCCAATCCAACGCATTTTTCAGGCTTCCCGGAATGCCATGGGCATATTCCGGGCTGGAGATGAGAATCGCCCCGCAATCCCCCACCAAGGCGCGCAGCGCGCGGACCTGCTCGGGCGGATTCTCGTCATCCAGGTCCGGATTGAAATGGGGAAGCCTTCCCAGCTCTTCATAAAGAATCACTTCGTGTCCGGCTGGAACCAGGACGCGGGTCGCCTGCAAGGCGGCGGTATTCGCGGAGACAGCACGCAGGCTGCCGGAAATGGCCAGTATCTTCATTGCCCTCGCTTCCCCGACACGCCACGCATATTGCCCAACGGAGCCGTATAAGCAAGACAGCCGGGTGAGCGGACACGGCTGCCCGCGCCCGCCATATGCCGTTTAAGCTTCTTTTAAAACCTGCCCTTCTATGCTTTTCCATGCATCGTCTCGGGCTGGCGCTTTTTGCGCTTTTCCTCGCCGTTCCGGCCATAGCCGGCCTGTTCGGCTCTCAGGAGTATCATTCGCGCCATGTCGCACGCTTTCCCAAATGGATCGGCATGCTCGCGCGCTATGAGAGCGGCGCGCAGGACTGCGCGCATTGGCCATGCACGCATGCCGGTTGGAAAAATACTGTCGCGACGCTGCGTCTTTTGCCGGCGCTCCAGCAGCTCCGCGAAGTGAATACCCGCATGAACGCGCACCCTTATATCCCGGACTATACCGGCTGGGGCGTCGAGGATTTTTGGGAAACGCCGTTTGAATTCCTCAAAAAGAGCGGCGATTGCGAGGATTACGCGATCGCCAAATATCTCTTGTTGCGTGCGATAGGGTGGCCCGCGGATCGCCTGCGGATCGCGATCGTGCGCGACCGCAATCTCAATATCGGCCACGCGGTGCTCATTGCCTACTTAGAGGGCGTGACCTTCGTCCTCGACAATCAGACCGGGCAGATTCTGCCTGAAGCGCAGGTGCATCAATACCTGCCGATTTATTCCGTCAACGAGGAAGGATGGTGGCTCCATCGCCTGTAGCCCGGATCGGCCGGACCTGCTGAAGAATTGCGCGGCTCAGGCCGCCCGGGCCTCGTGGAGGCGGGACATTGCGCGGCAGGCCTCGGCGCATTCGCGGCAGACCTCGACGCAATCTTCCATCTCATCCAGCGCGGCGCAGCTTTCGGCGCAATCGTCGCAGGCCTCGGCGCATTCCTGGCACAACTCGGCGTGGTGGCGAGATTTCAGCAGAAGCACCGCAGCGGTGGCCCGGCAGAGTTCGGCGCAGGTCAGCATGGCCCGTAAATGGTCAGGCTTGGCGTGCTCGCCGCCTTTTTCCAGGCACATGCTCGCCATCATGTCGATGCAGATGCGATAGCAGCGTAGGCAGGTCTCGACGGCTTTTCGGCATTCGGGGGAATCGATTTCCATGGTCAGCTCCGTTTTGACTTCAACAAACCGGTGCCGCGGCCGTTCCTTTCACCCGCGCATCGTGCTAAGCAGGCCGCATGAAACAGGGAGAAGAACGCGGGCCAAACCAGCGCCAATTGCGCATCGGTGAAGAAATCCGCCACGCGCTGGTGAGAGTGATGGGAACGGCGCGGTTTGACGATCCCGATCTGTCCGGACTGAGCGTGACCATCACCGAGGTAAAGATGCCGCCCGATCTCAAGCTTGCGACCGTGTTCGTCACGCCGTTCGCCATGGCGGGCGCGCCGGACAAGGTTATCGCCGCCCTCAATCGCGCCGCAGGTTATTTCCGCCGCGAGCTTTCCCGCATGCTTACGCTACGTTATACGCCCAGGATCAATTTCGTGCTCGACCGCTCTTTCGACCAGGCGCAGAAAATCGAGAAAATCCTCAAGGACCCGCGCATCGCCCGCGATATCGGCAAGCGAGACGATGAAGGGTCATAAAATCGATGGCTGGATCGCCCTCGACAAGCCAGCGGGGATAAGCTCTGCCCAAGCTGTTGCGGCGGTCAAGCGCGGCCTGGATGCGCGCAAGGTCGGCCATGCCGGAACGCTCGATCCCCTTGCCACTGGCATCCTGCCGATCGCCCTCGGAGAGGCGACCAAGACCATTCCCTATCTTATCGAGGACGCCAAGGAATATCGCTTCACCCTGCGCTTCGGCGAGGAGAGGACCACCGACGATGCCGAAGGCGAGATCCTTAGGACTTCGCCGGTGCGCCCCACGGACCATGCAATCGGGGAGGCGCTTGGCCATTTCACGGGCGATATCCAGCAGGTCCCCCCGGCCTATTCCGCGATCAAGGTCGCGGGAAAGCGGGCCTATAGCTTGGCGCGCGCAGGCACCCAGCCGGTGCTGGAGGCGCGGCGGGTACATATCGATGCCATTGCGCTCGAGGAGCGGCCGGAGCCGGACCAAGCCATCTTATGGGTCCGCTGCGGCAAGGGAACCTACATCCGCGCGCTGGCGCGTGACCTCGCCCGATATCTGGGCACGGTCGGCCATGCGACCGAGCTGCGCCGGCTGCGGGTCGGGCCATTCACCGAGGCCCTGGCGATTTCACTCGACAAGCTCGAGCAGGGCGGGCATAGTGCCGGCGCTTCGCACCTCTTGCCGGTTGCGACCGCGCTGGACGACATCCCGGCGCTGGCCCTGACCGGAAATGAAGCGGATCGCCTGCGATCGGGGCAGACCCTGGGTTTCTTCAACCGAAGCCAGCTTGGGCGTATTTCCGATCTTCGTCCGGACATGATCCTCAAGGCCATGGAAGGCGACAGGCTCGTGGCGCTCGTGCGTTTTCATGCAGGAGAAATCCGGCCGCTTCGGGTGCTTCATCTTTAAAGAAAGAAAGGATGGACGATGTCGATAACCGCGGAACGCAAGACCGAATTGGTTGCGGAATTTGCCAAAGGCAAGAATGACACAGGCTCGGCCGAAGTGCAGATCGCGCTTCTTTCCGAGCGGATCAAGAATTTGACCCAGCATCTGCAAACCCACGAGAAGGATTTTCATTCCCGCCGTGGCCTGTTGATCATGGTGGGTCAGCGCAGACGGCTCCTCGATTATCTCAAGAGCCGCCACAATGGCCGGTACCAGGCCATCGTGGAAAAACTCGGTCTGCGGCGATAGATTCGGTGACCCACCGCACGAGCCGGCGGTGGGTCGCTTTTTTTGGCCGGGCCGACGCAAGCGATGGCGGCATCGTTTGCGTGGGTCCGGTGCGGCTCTAACCCTCAAAGAAGGATCCATGTTTACTATTCATCGCAAAGAAATCATGTGGGGTGGCCGCACGCTCACCCTCGAAACGGGCCGCATCGCCCGCCAGGCCGACGGCGCCGTGCTCGCCACCTATGGCGACACCGTGGTGCTTGCCACCGCCGTAGGCGCTCGCGAGCCGAAGCCGGGCATCGACTTTTTTCCGCTAACCGTCAATTATCAGGAAAAGACATTTGCCGCGGGGAAGATCCCGGGCGGCTATTTCAAGCGCGAAGGCCGACCCACTGAAAAAGAAGTGCTGACCTCGCGCCTGATCGATCGGCCCATCCGGCCGCTTTTCCATCCCAGCTATCGCAACGACACGCAGGTGATCGTGACGGTGCTGAGCCACGATCTGGAAAACGATCCCGACATCGTGGCGATGGTCGCGGCCTCCGCGGCCCTTACGCTCTCCGGCTTGCCCTTCCTGGGGCCGATCGCCGCGGCGCGGGTCGGCTATAAGGACGGCGCCTACCTTCTCAATCCGCGTGCCGGGGAACTCGAGAGCTCGGCGCTCGACCTGGTGGTCGCGGGCACGGCCGAGGGCGTGCTCATGGTGGAATCGGAGGCCGAGGAACTCGGCGAAGATATCATGCTGGGCGCGGTGAATTTCGGCTTCAAGGAATTCCAGCCGGTCATCCAGGCCATCATCGGGCTTGCCGAACAGGCTGCCCGCGAACCGCGTTCGCTCGAAGCCGATTCACCCGCGGTCGCGGATGTCGACAACCGGCTCCGGGCCGAGTTCGGCGACGCGTTGCGCACGGCCTATGCCGAGACCCAGAAGCAGGCGCGCACGGAAAAAGTCGCCGCGGTCAAGACCGAGGCCAAGGCCAAGATCGGCGGCGAAGATGCCGCCCTGACCGAGCTGGTCGGCAAGCGCTTCAAGGAGCTGGAGCGCGACATCGTCCGCGGGGCTATCCTTTCGACCGGCCGCCGCATCGACGGCCGCGACACCAAGACGGTGCGCCCCATTACCAGCGAAGTCGGCGTCCTGCCGCGCGCGCATGGCTCGGCCCTGTTCACGCGGGGCGAGACGCAGGCCCTGGTGGTGGCCACACTCGGAACCGGCGAAGACGAGCAGATCGTCGACGCGCTGGCCGGCGAATATCGCGAGCATTTCATGCTGCACTATAACTTTCCGCCCTTCTCGACGGGTGAAACCGGCCGGATGGGCTCGCCAGGGCGTCGTGAGATCGGTCACGGCAAGCTGGCATGGCGCGCTATCCGCCCGCTTCTGCCGAGCAAGGACACCTTCCCTTATACGGTCCGGATCGTGTCCGAGATCACCGAGTCCAACGGTTCTTCCTCCATGGCGACGGTCTGTGGTTCCTCGCTCAGTTTGATGGATGCCGGCGTGCCCATGCCTCGTCCGGTGGCGGGCATCGCCATGGGCCTGATCAAGGAGAAGGACGGCTTCGCGGTTCTCTCCGATATCCTGGGCGATGAGGACCATCTCGGTGACATGGATTTCAAGGTGGCGGGCACCGACCGGGGCATCACCGCCCTGCAGATGGATATCAAGATCACCTCGATCACCAGCGAAATCATGCGCCAGGCGCTCGACCAGGCCAAGGATGGCCGCCTGCATATATTGGGCGAAATGGCCAAGGCCCTCACCAACGCCCGCGAAGGGGTGAACCAGAATGCCCCGCGCATCACGACCATCACCATCCCCAAGGACAAGATCCGCGAAGTGATCGGTACGGGCGGCAAGGTCATCCGCGAAATCGTGGAACAGACCGGCGCCAAGATCGATATCGAAGACGATGGCACGATCAAGGTCGCGGCGGTGGACGCCAAGGCCGGCAAGGCGGCCATCGACTGGATCCGCTCGATCGTCGCCGAGCCCGAGATCGGCACGATTTACGAAGGCAAGGTTGTCAAGCTCATGGAGTTCGGCGCTTTTGTAAACTTCCTCGGCACGCGAGACGGGCTGGTCCATATCAGCGAGCTCGCGCCGCATCGCGTCAAGCAGGTGGACGATGTCGTCAAGGTCGGCGACATGGTCAAGGTGAAATGCATCGGGGTTGACGACCGCGGCAAGGTCAAGCTGTCCATGAAGGCCGTCGATCAGGCGACCGGAGAGGACATTTCCGCCCACCACACCAAGGCGGAGAGCAGGGCCGAGAGCGACGCCTAGACATTACCGGCGCGGCCATCCAGACGGTTCGCTGGATGGCCCGCCTCAATCTACATGGCCCTGATGAGTCTCCTGGCAGCTATTGCCCGCCGGGGTGATAAACCTGATCGAAGCTGCCGCCATCGGCGAAGTGATCCTTCTGCGCCTTGGTCCATCCGCCGAAGACCTCATCGATCGTAAAGGTGGGTACATTGGGAAATTGCGCGGCGTATTTACCACCCGTCGCTGGATCGGTGGGCCGGAGGAAGTTCTGCGCGGCGATCTCTTGGCCAGTCGGCGAATAGAGATATTTTAAATACGCCTCGGCGATGGCCCGGGTCTGGTGCTTATCTACGACCCGGTCGACCAAGGCGACCGGTGGCTCGGCGCGAATGGTCAGGCTGGGCGAGACGATCTCGAACTGGTCGGGAAACTCCTTGAGCGAGAGCAGCGCCTCGTTCTCCCACGCAATCAACACATCGCCGATCTGGTTTTTCGCGAATGTCGTCGTCGAGCCGCGCGCGCCAGTGTCGAGCACGGGGACATGTTTATAAAGCTCGCCCACGAACTCCTTGGCCTTGGCGGCATCATTGCCATTGTGCTTCAATGCCCACCCCCAGGCCGCGAGGTAGTTCCAGCGCGCCCCTCCCGAAGTCTTGGGATTGGGCGTAATGACCTGGATATCCGGGCGCACCAGATCATTCCAGTCGTGGATATTCTTGGGGTTGCCCTTGTGGACCAAAAAAACGATCACGGAATTATAAGGCGTGCTCTTACCAGGGAGGCGGTTCTGCCAATCCTTCGCAAGCAGGCCGGCGGCGGCGATCTGGTCGATATCATAGGCCAGCGCCAGCGTCACAATGTCGGCTTCCAATCCATCGATCACTGCGCGCGCCTGCTTGCCCGAACCGCCGTGCGACGTATTGATGGCCACGCTCTGACCATTGGTCTTCTGCCAGTAATCCGCGAAGGCCCGGTTATACTGCCGGTAAAATTCACGGGTCGGATCGTAGGATACGTTGAGCAGCGTCGCCTCTTCGGCCAGCGCCTGGCCGAATGTCACGATCATCGTGAGAGAGACCAACCATTGCCTGATCATCGAATCCTCCTCGTCTATGATACTCGATTAAACTGATAGTATTAATAGCCATAAAGCAAGCTCTTTTTTTACCCTCGACCGGCACCGGGCCCGCTGGCCATCATTCTAAGCATTTCCCTGCTTAGGCCCCCACCATCAAAAGCCGCGCATCCCCTAGCTATTCGGCGGCCGCCTGCAGCGGGGCGTTCTCCAGCGAGGCCTGCAATTCCGTCCGTCGCGCCCGCGCCTTGGCGACATTCGCCTCCTTGATGTGTCCGTAACCGCGCATTTGGGTGGGAAGCGCCGCCAGCGCCGTGACGAGCCGATGCGTGGCCGGCGTTAGGTGCGGCAGCGCGCCCTCGATCCATTGCTCATATTCGGCGATCAGGTCGCGCTCCAGGCGCCGGTCGGCCGTGTAGCCAAAGGGGTCAAGCCAGGTGCCGCGGAGGAATCTCAGCGGCGCGAGCAACCGGAAGACTCCCATCATCCAGGAGCCGTACTCCGCCTTGCGCAAATGACCGGTCTTCGGGTCGCGCTTGGCGCCGAGTGGCGGCGCGAGATGGAAGCGCAGCGACATTTCGCCCGCGAAGGTCCCCCGCAATCGCGCCAGGAACTCGCCGTCCGTATAGAGCCGAGCCACCTCGTACTCGTCCTTATAAGCGAGCAGGCGGGCATAATTCTTGGCGACCTCCACAGCAAGCTCGGTGCGACCGGGTACTCTCTCGCTCTCGATCCGGGCAATGTGACGGACCCATTTCTCGTACCGCTCGGCCAAGGCGCGATTTTGATAGGCGGTGAGATGAGCGCGCCGGTGAGCGATGATCTCCTCAAGCCCGCTCGGAATCTCTGCCGCGGCCGGAATTTCGCGGGCGGCCAGTCGCGCCACGCTCTCGGGGTCAAAGGCGGCGCGGCGTCCCCAGGTGAAGGCCTGGCGGTTCTGCTGGGCCGCGGTGCGATTGAGCTCCAGCGCCTGTTCGATCGCCGCGGCGGAGACGGGGATCAAGCCCTTCTGATAGGCATAGCCCAGCAGGAAAATGTTGGTGGGCAGCGAATCGCCCATGAGCGCTGTGGCCAGCGTCTCCGCATCGATGAAATCGGCGGCATTCTTTCCCAGGGCTTCGAGAATGACCGCGCGCAATTTCTCCGCGGGAAATTCGAGGTCCGGCTTGTGCAGAAAATCCCCGGTGGGGACGGCGTGATCGTTGACGACAGCGCGGCTGTGTCCGGCCATCACCTTGGCGAGCGAATCGTAGCTCGCCGTGACCACTATGTCGCACCCGAGCAGGAGGTGTGCGTTGCCGGCTGCGATTCGCACGGCATGGATGTCCTCTGGTTGGCTTGCGATGCGGACATGGGAAAAGACCGCGCCGCCTTTCTGGGCGAGCCCGGTCATGTCCATCACCGAACAGCCCTTGCCTTCGAGGTGGGCCGCCATGGTGAGGATCGCCCCCACCGTCACGACGCCCGTGCCGCCAACGCCGGTGATGAGGATATTGTAGGGCTCGCGCAGGCTGGGCAGGACCGGGTCGGGCAGGATCTCGCCCAGCGCGGCAACCGGTTTAGGCTTGCGCAGCGCGCCGCCATGCACCGTGACGAAACTGGGGCAGAATCCCGCGACGCAGGAATAGTCCTTGTTGCAGGAGGATTGGTCGATGCGCCGCTTGCGGCCGAACTCGGTCTCCACGGGAATGACCGACAGGCAGTTGGATGTGTCGGCGCAATCGCCGCATCCTTCGCAGACGCGCTCGTTGATGAAGACCCGCTTGGCGGGGTCCTCCATCAGGCCGCGCTTGCGCCGGCGCCGTTTTTCGGCGGCACAGGTCTGGTCGTAGATGATCGCGCTGACACCCGGAACCGAACGAAACTCTTCCTGCAAGGCCATGAGCTGGTCGCGGTGTGCGACGGTGACATTCTCCAGGTTGGGATATTTGCCCGGATCATCGCTCACGACCGCGATGCGCTTCAGCCCCTCGCCGTGGAGCTGGTCGACGATCATCTTCACATCCAGCGGCCCGTCGACCGGCTGTCCGCCGGTCATGGCGACGGCGTCGTTATAGAGGATCTTGAACGTGATATTGACCTTGGCCGCGACGGCGGCGCGGATGCCCAGCGACCCCGAATGATAGTACGTGCCATCGCCGAGATTCTGGAAGACATGTGCCGTGCGGGAGAACGGCGCCTGGCCGATCCAGGTGGCCCCCTCGCCGCCCATCTGGGTGAAGGTCGCCGTGCTGCGGTCCATCCAGGTGGCCATGATATGACAGCCGATGCCGGCCAGCGCCCGGCTGCCCTCGGGAACCTTGGTCGAGGTGTTGTGCGGACAGCCGGAGCAATAATAGGCGACGCGGCGGAGCGGCGGCTTGAAATCGGCCAGCGCCCGCTCCTTGCGGTCGAGGAAGGCCAGGCGTTCGGTGATGTGCGGCGAGGTGTGGAAGCGGGCGATCCGCCGGGCAATGACCCGCGCGATCCGCGCGGGCGTCAGCTCATCGGCCGAAGGGAGAATCCACTCCCCATGCTCGTCGAATTTGCCGATGACCCGCGGCCGCACGTCGGGGTGCCAGTTATAGAGCTGCTCCTTGAGCTGGTTCTCCATGAGCGCCCGTTTTTCCTCGACGACGAGAATCTCCTCGAGCCCCTCGGCGAAGCGGCGCACGCCATCGCGCTCGAGCGGCCAGGTCATGCCGACCTTATAGACCGACAGGCCGATCTTCTTGGCGTATTCCTCGTCGATGCCCAGATCGTCGAGCGCCTGCATGACGTCCAGATAAGACTTGCCGCAGGTTACGATGCCGAAGCGCCGGTTTGGCCCATCGATCACCGCGCGGTTCAGGCGATTGGCACGCGCGAAGGCCAGCGCGGCGTAGAGTTTGTATTTCTGGAGCAGCATTTCCTGCTCGAGCCCCTGGGCGGTGGCGAAGGGCGAGACGGGCAGCCGGATATTCAGGCCGCCCTCGGGCATGGTGAAATCCTCGGGAATGCGGATATCCACCCGTGCCGGATCGACCGTTACCGAAGCGGCCGAATCGGCCGTATCGGACACGATTTTCATCGCGACCCAGCAGCCGGAATAGCGCGAGAGCGCCCAGCCATAGAGACCGTAATCGAGGATTTCCTGCACATTGGCCGGATGAAGAACCGGGATGCCGAAATCCATGAAGGCGTATTCGGTCTGGTGCGCCGTCGTCGAGGATTTGCATCCGTGGTCGTCGCCGGCAAGCAGCAGCACGCCCCCATGCTTGGCGCTGCCCGCGAGATTGCCATGGCGCAGGACGTCCCCAGAACGATCGACGCCTGGTCCCTTGCCATACCAGAGCGTAAAGACGCCATCATAGCGGTTATCCCCGAAAAGATCGGTCTGCTGCGAACCCCACGCCGCGGTCGCGGCGAGGTCTTCATTGATGCCCGGCTGGAACACGATATTGTGGCGGCCGAGAAACGCGCGCGCCTGATTGAAGGCGATATCGACTCCACCCAAGGGTGAGCCGCGATAGCCCGTCACATAGCAAGCCGTATTCAGTCCCGCGGCTTCATCGCGGCGGCGCTGCATCATCGGCAGGCGCACCATCGCCTGGATACCGGTTAAAAAGACCCGGCCTTTTTCGACTGTATATTTGTCATCGAGCGCGATACTCGCCAGCATGCTTCATCTCCCGGCGTCAGCTTCTCTCTTTGGCCGGACGGTGTAAAGCGACAAAACAATATTCCGCCCTATCCGTTATTGCGCAGTTTTATTGCGCCCGCCGCGTCTTTAGGCTCAAGAAGCTAGCGTGACGATGGGGAAGGCGAAATCACCGCATAGGCATGGGCGAACTTGCGGCCGCGCCGGACTTGATTGAGGGGCGCCGCGTGGAAATCCACCTGTACACCGGACGCATGGCGCTCGATTAGCCGCCGGATCTTGGCAACCGGATAGGCCCAGGATTTGCTGAAAGTGCGCAGCGACCGCTCGGCATGGACGAAGGAGATGTAAATGCGCGTATGTGGCGCGCGTAGCCTGAGCAGGCGCTTGAAAAAAGCGTCGAGTTCGGCGGGGGGGATATGCATGACCACCGATGTGCAGACGATGAAATCGGGCTGCTTGTGGCGCAGTTCGTCGAGAAGTTCAGGCGTGATGACCCGCAGCTGCGGCTTCTTCTCCTCCGTCAGTCCCGGAGGTAGCATATCGAGCCCGTCCCGATAGAATCGGTCCGTGACGTCCAGTCCCCAATATTTTCCACTTTCCAAATACGCGATCAGGTGCTGGCCGACGCGCAGCGACCCGCACCCATAATCGACGCACAGATGGTGTACTTCGAGCCCGGCTGCGCGGATATCCTCGAAGAATTCCCGTCCCCATTGCCGCAATTCTTCCTCGGTCATGACACGCGGGGCGCAGGGGTCGTCGGTCATCCGGCGCTTGCCTAGCGTCGGATGGCCCGCGCCGCGCTTGATCGCGCGCGCGACGTCGGTGGCATAGAATTCACCAAAGCTCGCGCCTCGGTTGAGCATGCGGAACAGCCGCCAGCGCCCTTCCGCGATGGCGAGGCGAAGATGGAAGCCGATTTTATTCTTACTGGCCTGCCAATAGAGCCGATCGAAGAGGTTCATTGCCATGGGTTGTATTATCTGATGCGTCTGTCTGGCACGGCGTGGCCATGAATGCAAGACTAGGCCTCGGCATGAAGCTTGCGCGCCGCTTCGAGCGTATTGAGCAGCAGGCAGGCAATTGTCATGGGGCCTACCCCGCCCGGCACCGGCGTAATACCCGCCACGCGTGTAACCGCCGCGGCGGTGTCGACATCGCCCACGATTTTTCCCTGCGCGGTTCGGTTGATACCCACATCGATCACGGTCGCCCCCGAATCGAGCCAATCTCCCTGGACGAAATGCGGCTTGCCAATGGCGGCTACCAGAATTTCCGCGCGCCGGCATTCCTCGGCCAGGGCACGGGTGCGCGAATGGGCGATGGTCACCGTGCAATTTTCGCGCAGCAGCAGCTGCGCCATGGGCTTGCCGACGATATTCGACCGGCCCAGGATCAGCGCGCGCTTTCCCGTAAGATCGCCCAGCCGCTCCTTGAGCAGCAGAAGGCAGCCGAGCGGCGTGCAGGGCACGAAACCCGTGCCGCCGGTGGCGAGCAGGCCGGCGTTCACCACATGAAAACCATCGACATCCTTGCGCGGGTCGATCGCATCGATCACCGCCTGCTGGTCGATCGAGGCAGGCAACGGCAATTGGACCAGGATTCCGTGGATATCGGCCCGGCCGTTCAGCTCCCGGATCAGTGCCAGCAGCGCCGCCTGCGAGGTCGAAACGGGCAGGCGGTATTCGGCGCTCGCCATGCCGACCTCGCGCACCGCCTCGCCCTTGCGGCGGACATAGATATGGCTCGCCGGATCGTCCCCCACCAGGACCACCGCGAGGCCGGGCGTCACGCCCACGGCCGCGAGCGCGCGGACCTCCTGGGCGAGGCCGGCGCGCAGCCTCTGCGCCTGTGCCTTGCCGTCGATGATCCGCGGATTATTCATGTGCAGGCCGGCGCTAGTAGCCGAGCGGGAAGACATATTCGGCGAGCAGGTTCTGGACCAGCTGCAGCAGAAGAATGAGGACGACCGGCGAAATATCGATGCCGCCCAGGTTGGGCAGCAGGCGGCGGATAGGCCGGAGCGCCGGGTCGGTAAGGCGCCAGGAGAAATCGTAGACCGACCGGACGATCGGCGAGGACATATTGACGATCCGCAGCGAGATCAGCCAGCTCAGAACGACGAAGACCAGGAGGATCAATGTATAGAGCCAGATGACGTCGTGAACGAAAATGGAAAGGGCGCGCATGGCCCGCACGCTAGCGAAGCCGGTAGGCCCTGGCAAGCCGCACGTGACGGGAATATTTACACAATCGGTAATCGCGCGAGTTATGCGGCGCGGTGGGATAGGCCTAGGGCAGCAGGATGGCGCTGCCGAGGATCTTGCGCGCCTGGATGTCGCTATGCGCCTGGGCGGCCTGCGACAGCGGATATCGCGCGCCGATCTGGACCTGGATAATACCGCGTGCGATCGCATCGAAGAGCGCGGAGGCCGATTGCGTCAATTCCTCCCGCGTGGCCACGTAATGCGCGAGGGTGGGCCGCGTGAGATAGAGCGAACCCTTGCGCGAGAGGAGCAATGGGTCGACGGGATCGACCGGACCCGAGGCATTGCCGAAACAGACCATCATCCCGCGCGGACGCAGGCAGTCGAGCGAACCCTGGAAGGTGGCCTTGCCGACCCCGTCATAAACGACATGCATGCCCGGCGCGATATCGCGCACCGCGGCCACCCAGTTCTCTGCGGAGTAATCGACGATGCGCGCGAGGCCGAGCTTCTCGACCCCGGCACGCTTGGCCGCGCCGCCTACCGTGCCCACCACCTCAGCACCCAGGCCAGCTAGCCATTGTACGGCGATGGAGCCTACGCCGCCCGCTGCGGCATGCCACAGCACCCACTCCCCCTTCTTGACCGGATAGGTTCGGTGGATCAGATATTCCGCCGTCATGCCTTTCGACAGGACAGAGGCCGCCACCTCGCTGGAAATTCCCTCCGGCAAGGGCAGGAGCAGGCGCGTATCGATGACGCGGCGCTCGGCATAGGCTCCAGGCGCGCTGACATAGGCGACGCGCTGGCCTACCGCAAAATCGGTTACGGCGGCGCCCACCGCCTCGATGATCCCCGCCGCTTCCACGCCCAGGACGAACGGTGTCGCCAGGGGATAGAGGCCGTTACGGTGATAGACATCGATGAAATTTAACCCGACCGCCTCGTGGCGGATCAGCGCCTGGTGGCGACCCGGTTCCGGCAGATCGACCGCGACCCACTCCATCTGTTCGGGGCCGCCAGGTTTGGAGATACGAATAGCCTGGGTCTTCATCATGAGCGCTCGGCCGTGCCGTTTCTGCCGTTCGCATTGCGGAGCTGGAGGTTGACGCCTTCGAGCCGCTGGGCGAGGACCCGGGTGATCTCGATGGCCATGGCGGGAAAATCCATCATCATCTGCAGGAAGAGGTCCTTGGCGATGCGGATGACGGTGAGCGGTTTTGCCGCCCGCACCGTCGCGGTGCGCGGCACATCGCACAGAATGCCGATCTCGCCGATGATGGCGTCCTTGCCGAGATGGGCTACGGTCAAGGGGCCGTTCTGGGTGTCGATCAGAATATCCGCCTCGCCCTCTATGACGATATAGGCCGCGTCCGAACGGTCGCCCTGCGAGAAAAGAAGCTCGCCATCCTGGTAGGTGATCCGCTCCGACGCGAAGGCGAGCAGCTTCAGCTTGGCGAGCTCGATCTTAGCGAAGAGGGGCACGCGGCGCAGGATTTCGACATCGTTATGCAGGCTCATTCCCGTTTCCTCCCTTTTCTGTATAGGCGTCCCCGAGCGCGCTTTCCAGCGCCTCGGGACTGGTGAGCGGAAGCGAGCAGGACTGGCCGCGGCAAAGGAAGGCGGCATCCGAGCCACGGCCAGCGGCGGGGTGGCCGGCGGGGACGCCCGTGGCGCAGCGCTGAACGATCAGAAAGGGCGTCATCTGGCGCGCGAGCACCGCGTCGAATGCCGCGCTTTGCGCCTTATCCATGGCGAGCGTGACGAGCCAAGGGTCGCGCAGAAGATCGACATTGTTAAGATAGGTGCCCAGCGAAAAGACATCGGACTGCACCTGGGCGGCAAAAGCGCGCTCAAGCCGTTCGGCGCGGTCCTGATATGCATCCTCTCCGCAAAGAAGCCAGAGGCGGACGAGGACGCCGAGCATGATCCCATTGCCGTTGGGAATCGCCCCGTCAAAACAGGTCTTATGGCGCAGGATGACATCCGCGGCATGGCGCGAGGTAGTGAAGTAGCCTCCTCCTTTTTCGTCCCAGAAATCGCGGTCCAGAATCTCCGCCTGGGCCACGGCCTGGACGAGATGCGTTTCGTCACCCGTAATTTCATGCAGCACTAGGGCGGCGGCGGCGAAATGGGCATGATCTTCGAGCAGGGCGCCGGCGCCGGTTTTGCCATGCCGCCAGGAATGAAACCAGCGCTCGCCATCCCGCAGGTGCGCTGCCAGGAAATCGAAAATCTCCTCGGCGCGGGCGATCCAGTCCGGGCGTTGAAAGACCAGGCCCGCGCGGGCGAGCGCCGCCACGGCCATGGCGTTCCAGTCGAGCAGAACCTTGTCGTCAAAGCCTGGGGAAGGACGCTGCGCACGGACGGCAAGGAGACGCGCCCGCAGCGCCGCCAGGCGGTTCTCAACCTCTTCTCCCTGCCATTCCGGCACGGCGAGACGATTGAGAATATTCTTCCCTTCCCAATTTCCCGTGGCGCTGACGCCATAATGCGCGGCGAAGAAATCGGCGTCGGCGTTCAGGACCCGCACAATCTCCGCCTGGTCCCACACATAATATTTGCCTTCCTCGCCTTCGGAATCCGCATCCCACGACGCGGCCAGCCCGCCGCCCGCGCGCATGTCCCGATCGAGAAAGGTCACGATCTCGGTAGCGCGGGCAGAGAGAAGCGGCGTGGATACCCAGGGCGCCACCATCGCTAACAGGTCGAGAAGGGCGGCATTGTCATAGAGCATCTTTTCGAAATGGGGAATTAGCCATTGCGCATCGGTGGCATAGCGGGCCATGCCCCCGCCAAGGTGATCGTAAATGCCCCCCTGGCACATCGCCCGGATGGCGCGCAGGACCGGCGCGTGGAAGCGCTCCCGGCTTGCGGCATCCTTGGCCCGCGCTCCGACGCGCCAGAGCAGTTCGAGATTGGGAACATGCGGAAATTTCGGCGCAGTGCCAAAGCCTCCATTGACCGGATCGGTCGCCCGGCACAAATGCTCGGCCAGGACCGTAATTTGTTCTTTTGGCAAAGGAGGACCATCGGCGGAGGCCGAGAGCCGCGCGAGCGCGTCCATGATCTGGCCGCGATTTTGGCGTATCCGGTCCGGCTCCTCCCGATAGAGGCGCGCGAGGGTCTGGAGCACTTCGATGAAGGCCGGCCTTCCCCACCGCGCCTGTTTGGGGAAATATGTACCGCCCCAGAAGGGCTTTCCTTCGTGGTCGAGGAACATCGTGAGCGGCCAGCCGCCCTGCTGGCCCAAAAGCGCGAGGGCCTGTTGATAGATGGCGTCGAGATCGGGACGCTCTTCGCGGTCGAGCTTGATATTGACGAAGAGCCGGTTCATCACCGCTGCAATTTCCGGATCCTCAAAACTCTCATGAGCCATAACATGGCACCAATGGCAGGCGGCATAGCCTACCGAGAGCAGGATGGGACGCTCGGTGCGCCTCGCCAGATCGAAGGCTTCCTGACTCCACATTTGCCAATGCACGGGATTATGCCGATGTTGGAGCAAATATGGCGAGGTTGCTCGATCCAGACGGTTACGCTCTTCTGTCATCTGCTCCATTAACCAGTCGAAATGGCCGGGCAACCATGGTACAAAGGTTTATGACGGAAAAAAGCCTTCCTGAAAAGCCACCTGCCGCGCCTGCCGACCGAAACCGCCCCGAAACCGACGGAAAGTGGCCCCGGGAAATCGGCGGTCCTGAGGGACCCGAACCCACGCGCTACGGCGATTGGGAGCGCAAAGGCCGTGTAAGCGATTTTTAAGAAAATTACAGTGAGAGGGGAACAATGCAGAAAGTAATAGCGTTATGCACCATCATGACGATGGCATGGACGGCATACGCACAGGAAAAGTCGAAACCCTTGACGACGTCACCCCTGGTCGTCGCCGAGCTTTTCACGTCAGAAGGTTGTTCGTCATGTCCGCCGGCAGACGAATTCATGGCCGATTTACAGGCCCGGCAGAACGTGCTCCCGCTTTCTTATCACGTCGATTACTGGGATTATATCGGCTGGAAGGACCGCTTCGCCGATCCCCGCTTTACCGAGCGCCAGCGGTATTATTCATCGGTTTTCGGCTCCCACACAATTTACACCCCCCAAATGGTAATTAATGGCACCCTCGATGTCGTCGGGTCCGACCATGACGGGGTGGACCAGGCGATCGATGCCGCCCGGCACCGCTTGACGAGCTATCCGATCACCCTCACCCGCGCCCCCGATGGCCGTCTCCATGCCGCCCTGCCCCAGGCACCGCTACGCGGCGGAGCGAAGATCTGGCTTATCGCCTATCAAAGCCAAGTAGTGAGCCATGCAGATGTCGGCGAGAACGCAGGACGGGCGCTGCGCAGCTATAACGTAGTGCGTTCGCTCCAGATGATTGGCCGATGGACCGGGGAGAAAATGGAGATCGCCCTCCCCGAGGTGAAAAATGTGCCCCACGATCATCTCGCTTTGCTGGTCAACCAGGACCAGAACGGGCAGGTGGTCGCCGCGACCTCCTTTCAACCCTGAAAGAGCTGGTCCCGACCAGGGGAAAGCGCACTGAAATCGCCGCTCCCGTCGCGCTCCAAGAGATATAGCGCCTCTTCCCGAACCAGAAGCAGGAAGCCGTTAGCCAGAAGCACATACGTGCCGAACGGATCGCTGCCGCATGCCACGACGAGCGCCTTGATGGGCCGCTCCCGGTCGCCGGCGAATGCATGCGCGCCGAGAAAACGGGAAAATCGTTCCTCTTGGACGGCATAGTCGGGCTCAGCACAAGACCTTCCCTCGAGATCGCTGGCGGCCTTCTCCAAAAGCCATAGCGCCGCCCCCACGCGCAGGCTGTAATCCTTGTCGGGCTTGTCGGGAAGGATTGCGGCGACGGTCCAGTGCCCCATGTAGACCGCGAGGCCCTCAGGCACGTCGCGCGCGCGCGCGCCGGCGAGCTGGGCTTGTGCCGGCATGCTCAGCAGGCAGCCCAGCAGCAGGGCCAGGGCGCGCCCCATCAGAAGAGATCCAGGAAGATTGGGCGCCCCTTGCGTTCCTGGACTGGACGGGCATTGGCGGGATAAGCGGCGGCGAAATCCTCGAGCTGCGTCACCGATGCCTCGATACGCTGCTGGAAGACCGTCCAATCGACCATCTCGGAACAGGGCGGTACGCTTTGGGAGCCGCTATAGCGGAAGGCGAGGCGCGCGCGCGGGAGCAGCGCCGTGAGATCGACGAGACCCTTGATGGCAAGATGCTCCTCGGGGACCGGAAAGCGCGGCCAGAGCGCGCCCAGCGCCGCATTGCCCTGCCCGGCATGAACCAGGACCGCGAGCATGGCGATGAATCCTTCGGCGCTGCGGTGGGTGAATTGGATCTCCAGCGGAAACCTTTTGCCCGCGAGCAGATGCTCGCTCGGATGATGGAAGCGCAGATCGGTGAGGCGATAGGCGCGCTTGTCGGTCAGGAGCATGTTCTCCCCCCCTACCAGCGCCCGGAGCAAGCGTCCGTCGGTTTCAAGCGCCACGGGGCTCGGCCGATAGCGCAGCGTAAAGGGAGGCGCAGCCGCCGGCGCGGCATTGGCCAGATCGATAGGCGATTGGCGCAGGCCGGTGTTGCAGACGGCATATTCCTGAGCCACGTCACCCCAATGATCCGGTCCGGCAGGACCATCGTACGACCAGGCAAGAGGGGTACGGGCGAAGGCAGACACAGCGGGAAAGGTCGCTCCGAGCATGCCCAATAATCCTCGGCGCGAGTAGTCTGTTCTCTCCTTCGTCAATCGCCGAGCCTCCCTCGTCACGGCCCGAAGTATAGCTAGCGATATGGCAAAAGAAAGGCGCCTCTACGTGCCGTGCTATCCTCACCCCCGCTCGCTCGGATCGCCTAAGCGATAGCCTCGCACGGGAAACGGAACGCGCTCGATGACCCTAGCATTATTGGAGAGAGGCATACGCGCGCCTATCCACACTCTGTCTACCACGGCGACAGATCAGGAGGGCGCGTGTGTAATTCAAACGCGGCGGCCTTTTTCCATCAAGGGGAGAGGGTGTCTTTGCCGTCATGCCCGGCCTGAGCCGGGCACTTTAACCGCGATGGCGCAAGGACTTGAGAACAAGATGTTTATCGGGGGTGGCGCCGCGCCGCAGGTGGTGCCCAGGAGAAGACTCGAACTTCCACGACATTGCTGCCACAGGTACCTGAAACCTGCGCGTCTACCAATTCCGCCACCTGGGCCCGCGCGCACCTTTTATTCTTTTGCCGCCAAAGTCAAGCGGCAACTCATCCCGAGCGGCGCGTTAACGCATGAACCGAGGCGCGCCAACTTGAAACATATTTCCGCCTCCCCATATCGTAGGAAGCGATGCCGTTTCGGCTCAGGAGAGGCAAGATGGATTTGGAGAAGTTTACCGATCGGGCGCGCGGCTTTCTGCAATCCGCCCAGACTCAAGCCGTGGCGGCAGGCCATCAGCGTTTCACCCCCGAGCATCTTCTCAAGGTGCTCCTCGAAGACAAGGAAGGACTATGCGCGGGCCTACTGCAGCGCGCGGACGCGGATTCACGCAAGGCCCTCGCGGCGGTCGAAGCCGCGCTCGCCAAGATACCCCGCGTCGAGGGCGCGGGCGCGGGGCAGATCTATATGACGCCCGAGACAGCACGAATCCTGACCCAGGCGGAGGAAATCGCCAAGAAGGCAGGGGACGGCTTCGTCACCGTGGAGCGTTTACTGCTCGCGATCGCCCTGGCCAAAGGGACCGAAGCCGCGCGTGCGCTCGAGGCGGCCGGCGTCACGCCGGCCCGGCTTAACCAAGCCATCGAGGAGCTACGCAAGGGCCGCACCGCCGATACGGCCGGGGCGGAAGAGGCCTATGACGCGCTAAAGAAATACACCCGGGATCTGACCGAAGCTGCGCGCGCGGGCAAGCTCGATCCGGTCATCGGCCGCGACGAGGAAATCCGCCGCACGATCCAGGTCCTGTCGCGCCGGACCAAGAACAATCCGGTGCTGATCGGTGAGCCGGGCGTAGGCAAAACCGCCATCGTGGAAGGGCTCGCGCTGCGCATCGCCCACGGCGACGTGCCCGAGGGATTGAAACGCAAATCGCTGCGCGTGCTCGATCTCGGGGCGCTCATCGCGGGAGCCAAATATCGCGGCGAGTTCGAGGAGCGCCTGAAGGCCGTTCTCGTCGAAATCGGTAATGAAGCGGGCGACATCATTCTCTTCATCGACGAGCTTCATACGCTGGTCGGCGCGGGCAAGGCCGAAGGCGCGATGGACGCTTCCAACATGCTCAAGCCGGCGCTCGCGCGGGGCGAACTGCACTGCGTGGGCGCGACCACGCTCGACGAATATCGCAAATACATCGAGAAAGACGCGGCGCTGGCGCGCCGTTTTCAGCCGGTTTTCGTGGACGAACCCACGGTGGCCGATACGATCTCGATCCTGCGCGGCCTCAAGGAGAAGTATGAACTGCATCATGGCGTGCGCATCGCCGATCAGGCGATCGTGGCGGCGGCTACCCTATCGCATCGGTACATCACCGATCGCTTTCTTCCCGATAAGGCCATCGATCTGATCGACGAGGCGGCCAGCCGCCTGCGCATGCAGGTCGATTCCAAACCCGAGGAAGTGGACGAGATCGACCGACGTCTCATCCAGCTCAAGATAGAGGAAGCGGCGCTCAAAAAAGAGAACGACCCCGCCTCGCAGGAACGGTTGAAGCAGCTTCAAGAGGAGATCGCCCAGCTTTCCGAGCAATCGGCGGTCTTGACCACACAGTGGCGGCAGGAACAGCAGAGCCTCGCCGATGCCCAGAAGCTCAAGGAGCAGCTCGAGCAGGCGCGCCTCGATGTCGACCGGGCGCAGCGCGCGGGCGATTTCTCACGGGCGGGCGAACTCACCTATTCGATCATTCCCGATCTCGCGCGCAAGGTCGAGGCGGCCGAAAGCCAGGCCGAGCACCGTCTGGTGAATGAGGTCGTAACCGAGGAAGACGTGGCTGGCATTGTCGCGCGCTGGACCGGCATTCCCGTAGAGAAGATGCTCGAGGGCGAGCGGGAGAAGCTTCTCCACATGGAAGAGGTGATGGGCGAGCGCGTCATCGGCCAGGATGAAGCTGTGCGGGCGGTTGCCAACGCGGTGCGCCGCGCGCGCGCGGGCTTACAAGACCCCAACCGGCCCATCGGCTCGTTTCTGCTGATCGGGCCAACGGGTGTAGGAAAGACGGAGCTCGCCAGGTCGCTCGCCTCCTATCTCTTCGACGACGACCAGGCCATGGTCCGCATCGATATGTCGGAATTCATGGAGAAGCACGCGGTCGCGCGCCTGATCGGCGCGCCTCCCGGCTATGTCGGCTACGAAGAGGGTGGTGTGCTTACCGAAGCGGTGCGCAGGCGCCCCTATCAGGTGATCCTTTTCGATGAGGTCGAGAAGGCGCACCACGACGTTTTCAACGTGCTGCTTCAGGTCTTGGACGACGGTCGTCTCACCGACGGGCAGGGCCGCACGGTCGATTTCAAGAATACCATTATCCTGCTGACCTCCAATCTCGGCAGCGAGATCCTTGCAGAGCAGAAAGAAGGCGAAGATCTGGAAAGTCTGCGCGGCCCGGTCATGGAGATCGTGCGGCGCGCCTTCCGGCCGGAATTCCTCAACCGGCTCGACGAGATCATTCTCTTCCACCGCCTGACTCGCGAGCAGATGCGCCATATCGTCGCGATCCAGCTGCGCCGGCTTGAGGAGCGCCTGGCGGAGCGCAAGCTCTCTCTGGCACTCGATGAGCAGGCGCGCGATTGGCTCGCGGAAAAAGGCTACGATCCGGTCTATGGCGCGCGCCCCCTCAAGCGTGCCCTCCAGACCTATCTCCAGAACCCCCTGGCAGAGAGGCTGCTGCAGGGCGATTTCCCGCCGGGCTCGCGCATCACGGTCCGGAGCGGCCCGAATGGGCTGGAATTTTCCGCAGCGGCCACGCAAGAGCGCGCGGCCTGAGGTAGCGCGCTTAGAGAGGGGGCCGAATCCGCCTAGACCACGATATTCACGATCGAGCCGCGTCGGGGATTCGCAGTATTTTCCTGAACCGCTTGTTCAGTCTGAGCCTGCGCCGTCCCGGCGAGCTGGCGCTCATGCGCCCGCTCCGCCTTGAGGGCAGCAATGCCGGTCTGCTGGGCGATACGCGCCGGGCCGACTGCGCTGGATGTTGCTGCAAGAGATGTGATATCCGCCATAGACACCTGCCTCGTACATCTTTAGGAAATGGATCTTAAGGAAGGATTGATGCGTAGATTTTTACTCGCGAGCCTGGTGGTTTTTTCCTGTCATGCCCAGGCCCAGATGATCCCGATTGCCGATTTCGACCGTTCCGGCCTCGAAGGCTGGTATCGCAAGAAATTTGCCGGCGAGACCTCCTATGCGCTCGAACCATCCCCCGGCGGCGGCATGGCGCTCCACGCCCAGTCACGCGCCAGCGCTTCCGGCTACTGCAAGGATGTGGCGATTGATCTTACCCGCACCCCCTTTGTCAGCTGGTCATGGCGCATGGATCGAGGGCCGGAAAAGCTGGACGAACGGAGCAAGGAAGGCGACGATCATCCACTGCGCCTGTATTTTGTCCATCGCAATGGCTGGTTCGATGCGCAGGTGGTACAATATGCTTGGTCGCTGAGCCTGCCGGCGGGAACCGGCTGGTACAATCCCTTCACCGATCGCGTCTATCAGATTGCGGTGGATAGCGGCACGAAACAGGCCGGGACATTTTTATCCCACGGGCGCGATTTGCGCGCCGATTTCGCCACGGCCTTTCATATCGATACCACCCGGATCGATACGGTCTGCCTCATGACCGACAGCGACAATTCCCATGGCGAGGCCGAGGCCTGGTATGGGAACGTCACTTTCGGTCCGCTGCAGCAGGCGCAATAGCCGCGAGGCTGGCTAGAACAAAGGGGTAAAAGCGCCGGAAACAGCCTTCTTGTGCTGATCCGCGGTCAAGGGGATGAGGCCCGCATCGACCAGATAGCCTTCGTCACCCGTGGCCTTGTCGCTGATGAATTCCGCGATAAACTCCTTTAGCCCCGGCGTCCCGCCGAGATGGCCGAGCTTGACATAGATATAGAGCAGCCGGGCGGCGGGGTATTTACCGGCGGCGATGTTGTCTTCCGTGGGCTCTATTCCATCCAGAACGCTGCCCTGAATGCGGTCGGTGTTCTCCGCGAGAAAGGAGTAGCCGAACATGCCCAGCGAGGACGGGTTGGCCTCCACCTTCTGCACGATGACATTGTTATTGTCGCCCGATTCCACCCAGGCGCCATCCTCCCTCACGGTCAGGCAGGCCTTGTCATGGGAAGCCGGGTCGGTGATCGCATCCAGCTCCGGCACGCCCTTGCAGCTCGGCTTCATGATCAGCTCTTTCATGGCATCGAACGTGCCCGATTCGCTTGGCCGGCCATAGATCAGGATGGGGTCGCCGGGCAGCGTCGGATCGATATCGCTCCACTTCTTATAGGGATTATCGACGAGCTTGCCACCGGCTGGCACCTGCTTGGCGATGGCGAGCCATAACTGGCGGCGCGTCAGCGAGAAGCGCGCATGCGTCTTGGAATTCGAGAAAGTGATGCCATCGATACCGATGGGGATCTGCGACACATTGGTGACGCCATTTTTCTTGCATGTCGCGATTTCCGCCTCCGTGATCGGCCGCGACGCATCGGAGATGTCCGGGGTATCGCTGCCATTGCCGCCGCAGAATATCTTGAACCCTCCGCCGGTCCCCGTCGATTCCACGGTCGGGGTCGGGAATTTTCCACCCTTGCCGAACCGCTCCGCGACAATGGTCGCAAAAGGATAGACCGTCGAGGAGCCCACCAGATGAATTTGCCCGCCGGCAACCGCCGCTGCCGAGAATCCAAGGACAAGACCGAGACCGAGAAAAGCTTGTTTCATGATTTTTCCTTTCTGTCCATCCTCCCTAGCGGGAATCTGTAGCGGCCCGATTGCGATGCGGTGACACTTTCGTGACAATCAATCTTGCAGGATGGCGGTGATTTCCCTGAGCTGCGTCCTGGCGCGCAGGAGAAAAAAGCCGAGATTCGCCAAATGGTTCGGGGTCAGGAATGCCCCGGTCGCGCCATTGACAACGATCAGTGGGTGAACGGCCGCGCCGCGGAGAAGCGAATCGACGGTCTGGTCCCAGGCTGCGCGCATTTCCTTGGTTTCGATGATGGCCTTGTAATCCTCGCCCAGCCCGCGCAGGAGCAGGCCATAGGCGTACATGCGGCCCTTCACGTTATAGAAGATGTCGTCGGCCTGGAAATCCCACCAATCCCCGGCATGTTCGTTGATGCGCTGCTCCAAGAGAGCCGAGGATGAGCCAAGGTCTGCCGCGATCCGTTCGAGCGCGCCGCGCAGATTATCGGCGCGGCGTTCGAAAACCGCCTGGCCCTGGGAGACGCGCAGATTGTAGCGTCGCAGCGCCCCCAGCGCCGCCCGGTACTGGGCCTCGGAACTCGCCGTGGGCAGCAAGGAGACGTTTGTGTTCCACAAGAAGACATTGGCAGGATATTTCAACAGGCCGGCCGCCTGGTCCGCATCCGGATCGGCGCGCGAAGATCCCCGCGTTCGTCCGATTTGATCGGTGAGTTCCAGCGTGAAGCGGGCCAGCGCGCTCATCAACCCCTGTTGGAAGTTCGGCATATTGTCGAGGATATATCCCGGCAGGAAGAAGGGGTCGCTCGAGACCCAGCTATGCTGGTTGATCTCACGGTCGATCAGGGCCGTGGCGATGCCGACTGCCTGACTGCCACCCTTCTCCGGCTGGACGGCGATGCTGTCATCGATATGTTCGGCCCACAACGCGCCTAAAGGGTAATAGAGCAGAACAAAAACCACGACCGCGAGCAAGACCCAGCGCCAGCTTTTCCCGCGTAGGGAAAGACGCCGTGGACGGGCGTCCGGCGTAGGTTCGTCACCCTCGATAAAATCCTCAGCCATGCAGGAACCCCATCAAATCCATGCATTCCGCAATGACCGGCGCACTCAGCGCGCGGGCACGGGCCGCACCCTGGACGAGGTGGCGGTCGAGCGCATCGGGGTCGGCCAGCAGGCGGCGGTATTCCCGCGCAATCGGATCGAGAACCGCGATGGCGAGATCCGCCAGCGCCTTCTTGAAGAGCGAGAATTCCTTGCCGCCGAACCCAGATATCACTTGAACCAATTCCTGTCCCGCCATGGCGCCATAGAGACGCATCAGGTTAAAAGCTTCCGGCCGCGCCTGTTCCATCCCCGGCTGCACGGCGCCGTCCGGTCCGAGCGCAGTTTCGTCCGGCAAAGGCTCGGGGTCCGTCTTCGCTTTGCGTAATTTAAGCGCAATCGTATCGGCATCGTCGGTTAAATTGATGCGCGAATAATCGGAGGCATCCGATTTGCTCATCTTCTTGGTTCCGTCGCGCAGCGACATGACGCGCGCGGCCGGGCCACCGATCAAGGGCTCGGGCAGCGGAAAGAACGCATGTCCATAATCGACATTGAATTTCTGCGCGATGTCGCGCGCGAGCTCGAGATGCTGCTTCTGGTCGTCGCCGACCGGAACATGGGTCGCGCGATAGGCGAGGATGTCGGCAGCCATGAGAACCGGATAAGTATATAGCCCCACCGAGGCATTCTCCCGGTCCTTGTTAGCCTTGTCCTTGAATTGAGTCATGCGGTTGAGCCAACCGACCCTCGCCACGCAACTGAGCAGCCAGGCGAGCTGGGCGTGGACGGGATTTTGACTCTGCAGGAAGACGATCGAGCGGCTGGGATCGACCCCGGCGGCAAAATAAGCGGCCGCGGTCGCGCGGCTGGCGCGGCGTAGTTCGGCCGGATCCTGCCACAAGGTGATCGCGTGCATGTCGACCACACAGAAGAGGCATTCGTGACTATCCTGGAGCGCCACCCAATTACGGATCGCTCCCAGATAATTGCCGAGATGCAAATTGCCGGTTGGCTGCGCGCCTGAAAAAACCCTGCCCATGTCTTTCCTCTCCCGCTGCGGTTATGCCGAGCCGGGATCCATCTGGCAAGGCGCGTGTATCTGTCCCATGAGCGCGCCCCACCAAATGGGCGAGAAGGTGTACGGACTCGTCCTGTTCCGCTATAGAAGAAGCGTGAAACCGTTACTCAGCGTCCTGCGCGGAGAGAAGCCCCTGCGCCTGCCTGTCTGGCTCATGCGCCAAGCCGGCCGGTATTTGCCCGAATACCGGGCGCTGCGCGCGCAGGCCCCTGACTTCCTCGCCTTCTGTTTCACGCCCGAGCTCGCCACCGAGGCCACGCTGCAACCGCTGCGCCGGTTCGATCTCGACGGAGCGATTGTCTTTTCGGACATTCTGGTACTTCCCCTTGCGCTCGGCCAAGAGGTCGCTTTTCAGGACGGACCGGTCCTGGGTCCGCTGGATATCAGCGCCCTCCTCTATCAGCCGGTCAAGCTGCAGCCGGTCTATGACACGCTAGCCGGGGTGAAAGCGCGGCTCGCGCCGGAGGTGACCTTGCTGGGATTCGCAGGCGCCCCCTGGACGCTGGCGCGATATATGTGCGGCGATCCCAAGCGGTGGATCGCGGAGCGTCCCGCCGATTTCGCGCGCCTCATCGATATTCTGTGCCTGACCGTCGCCGATCATCTGATCGCGCAGATCCATGCCGGGGCCGATGCCGTGCAGATCTTCGATTCCTGGGCAGGCGAGCTTGCCATGAGCGATCTCATTACCTATTCGGTAAAGCCGCTCGCCGATATCATCACCCGCGTCAAGAAGGAATGCCCCGGCGTTCCCGTCATCGTCTTTCCACGCGGCGTAGGCGGAGCCTATCGCGACTATCTCGGGCTAGGCGCCGATTGCCTGTCGCTCGATGCCGCGGTTCCCCTCGATTGGGCCAAGCGACAGCTCCTGCCGGCGATTGCGCTGCAGGGCAATCTCGCGCCCGAAAAACTGCGCGAGGGGGGCGAGGCGCTGGCGCATCAGACCCGGATGATCCGCGCGGCGTTTTCAGAAGGGCGGCATATATTCAATCTCGGTCACGGCGTCTTGCCCGAAACGCCGCCTGAACATGTCGAGGCGCTGCTGGACGTACTGCGCGCATGACCATCTCCGTCGTGCTCTTCACCCTGGGCGGCCCGGACCGGCAGGAGAGCGTCGAGCCCTTCCTGTTCAATCTTTTCAACGACCCCGCCATTATTTCGCTTCCCTGGCCCTTCCGGCCCTTGCTCGCGCGCTTCATCGCGCGCAGGCGCGCGCCGTTCGCGCGGGACATCTATGCACACCTGGGCGGCGGTTCGCCCTTGCTCGCCAATACGCTGGCGCAGATGGAGGCGCTGCAAAGGGTGCTGGGCGATCCCTATCGCGTGCGGATCGGCATGCGCTACTGGCATCCCTTTATCGCCGAGGCCGCGGCGCTCGTGAAGCGCGATAAACCGGATAAAATCATCCTTCTTCCCCTCTACCCGCATTATTCCACCACGACCACCGGCTCGTCCGTGCGGGAATGGCATCGGGCGGCAGCGGCGGCCGGCATCGAGGCGCCCACCGCCACGATCTGCTGTTATCCGCTGCTCGAGGGTTTCGTCGAGACGGTGGCGCGCGGGGCGCGTCTCAGGATCAACGCGGCGCAGGGCCAGACCGGCGGGGCGCCCCTGGTGGTCTTTACCGCCCACGGCCTCCCGGAAAGGGTTATCGCCAAGGGCGACCCGTACCAGGTGCAGATCGAGGCGACCGCACGCGCAGTGGCAGATAAGCTCGCGCTGGCGCCCGATCGCTGGATCCTCACCTATCAAAGTCGCGTCGGTCGATTGCCGTGGCTGAAACCCGCAACCGACGAGGTGCTGTCGAATCGGCCCGGCGAGGCGATTGTCGTGGTCCCCCTCTCCTTCGTTTCGGATCATTCGGAAACGCTGGTTGAGCTCGATATCGAATATCGCAAACTGGCTTTGGAAAAAGGCGCGGCAGGCTATTGGCGCGCTCCGGTCGTCGCCCAGGACAGCCATTTTATTGCCGGTCTGGCCGACCTCATTCGCACCGCGCCCATTGGCGTCAGCGGCTTATGTCGAGATGGCCTCTGCGCCGCCTGTCGGTGCTGTCCCGCACGCTCACTCGCTCCATGAACAATCGCCGTCGCTGAAGGCCTGGCGGATGATATTGCGGGGATCGGTCACGAGCGTATAGCTGCAGCTGCGCTGCCACTTTCGTGTCCCGAGACAGACGAGCTTGCCGCCCGCTTCCGTGCGGCAATCCGCTCTCGACACGTCTCCCGTCGCTGTCGCGTTCCACACGTAGAGATATTCGCCCATCTCGTTCATGCGCTGGGCGGTTTGCGGGGCGCCATGTTCACGAATGAAATCGTTCAGATTTCTGCCACGCCATTGATCGGCCTGGCTCGGCCAATAGCCGGACGTACAGGCCGCCAGTAGAACAACCAGAGCTACGGTTACCAGAGCTTTCACGCTATTTCCCCCTTTGTGCGGGCATTCTCGCCCAAGTCAGCCTCTTTGCCAAGAGGGCTGGCGACGATTCGCCTTGCATGAGATTCCCGGTGGCGCGCTTGGCGCGAAATTAAAAGCTCCCTCTCCGATGGGGGAGGGTTTGGGTGCGGGTGATTCAGAAATCAGGAAGTAGGAGGCGACGGATTCATTTAGCGCCTGCGAAACGGACGGGGAAGCTTTCAGGCGGCGTGCGAAGCGGCGTCATCGGAGAGCAGTGCATAGAGCGCATCCGCCCGGTCTGCACCGCGCAGCTTCTCGCATATGCTCTTGTCGCGCAGCAGGCGGCTCACCCGCGCCAGAGCCTTGAGATGGTCGGCGCCCGCGTTTTCAGGGGCGAGCAGCAGAAAGACGAGATCGACCGGCTGCTCGTCCACAGCTTCGAATTCCACTGGCTGATCGAGCTTGGCGAACAGGCCGAAGATGCGGCCGAGGCCGGATATGCGGCCATGCGGAATGGCGATGCCGTTGCCCACGCCCGTCGATCCCAAGCGCTCGCGCTCTAGCAGAATGTCGAAGATGCGGCGCTCGTCCAGGCCGGTCAATTCCGCGGCGCGACGGGAGAGTTCTTGGAGGAGCTGCTTCTTACTCGTGACCTTCAGGCGGGGCAGGATATGCTGCGGGGTGAGAAAATCGACCATCGGCTTAGCGCTCCTTTGTGTTCATCGTGGGGTCCACCCACCCGATATTCCCGTCACTGCGCCGATAGACCATGTTCAGTTGGCCATGCGCCCGGTTGGCGAACAGAAGGGCGGCATTGTTGGAAAGGTCGAGCCGCATCACCGCCTCGCTCACCGTCAGGTGCGGAATCTCTGTAGGCATCTCGGCGATGATCGCAGGCGCGCTGTCGAGAGGGGGCGCCTCCTCCTCCCCCGATGGGGCGGCGATAACATATTGCTGGGCCTTGAATCCGTCGGTTTCCGACCGATGATGGTCGCGGAGCCGCTGCTTATACCGGCGAAGACGCGCATTGAGATGCTCTGCAGCGAGATCGAACGTCTGATACGCATCCCCCGTGCCGCTTTCCTCCGACTGCAGCAGGATGCCCCGCCCGATATGCACGTCGATATGAGCCCGAAATCGATGGGCGTCGCGCGAAAAAGTCACGTGAGACTCGATAGCGTCGCCGAAAAACTTGCCGAGCATCTTTTCCAAACCCGCGGTGACATGCTGACGCAGCGAATCGCCGACATCCAGGTTCTTACCCTTTATGGTGATATTCATGCTCCAGCCATTGCTATGAAGGTCGCGACCATAGGTAACCCCTGGCAGGGTCGTCAAGAACAGATTATGAAAGGGTGGGGCTGCGCGGCGCTACGACGCCACGGCGCTGGCGACGCCGTTGCGCCGAACTCGGAATGTTCAAGGATTCTCGATACTTGGTGACCGTGCGGCGGGCGATATGGATGCCCATCTCCCGTAACCGTTCGACCAGCCGCGCATCGGAAAGCACGATTTTTTCCTGTTCAATCAGGGCCCGCACCCGCGCCTTGACCGCCTTGGCGGCAGCGACCTCACCGCTTTCGGATGCCAGGGAAACCGAGAAAAGATCGCTGAAACCGATGACCCCTCTCGGCGTCAACATGGTCTTGTGAGCGGCAATGCGGCTGATCGTGCTCTCATGCAGGCCGAGTTCGCCAGCGAGATCCTTGCGCAAAAGGGGCTTCAGCGCATGCACGCCCGCGAGCAGGAACGCTTCCTGCTTGGCGACCAGCGCCTCGGCAACCCTCAGGATGCTGCGGGCGCGCTGATCGAGCGCACGGATGAGCCAGGACGCCTGGGCAGCCAGCGGTGCCACGAAATTCCGCATTGCACCGTCTCCCCGCCCGGCCTCGATCCGGTAATCTTCGTTCAAGATCAGGCGGGGCAAAGTGCGTGGATTGAGTTCGATAATCCAGCCGTTTCTACCCCGGGAGACGAGTACGTCCGGCTCGGCGGGATCGAGCGGCGCGGTTCCGTATTGCAGGCCGGGGCGAGGATTAAGTCCGCGCAGTTCATCGAGCATATCGGCGAGGTCCTCGCCGTTCACCCCGAGCAACGCGCGCAGTTTTTCATGTTCGGCGCGCGCCACGAGATCGAGATGGGTCAATAGCCCGCGCATCAAGGGGTCGAGCCGGTTTCGCTCGCGTAGCTGCAACGCCAGGCATTCCGCGAGGTCGCGCGCGCCGATCCCAGGAGGATCGAGGCGCTGCAGCAGGAGGAGCGCTTCCTCGAGATGGGCCGAGGAGACGCGCAACCCTGCCGCAATCTCGGCGAGCGGCGTCGCGAGGTAGCCCTTCTCGTCGAGATGGCCGACCAGATGAAGGACCAGCGAGAGAAGCGACCGGTCGGCAATATCGAGACGCGCCTGTTCCTCCAGATGCTCGCGCAGCGTCCGTTCCGTGGCGATCTGCCGCTCGCCGGTTTCATGTGGCGAACCGGTGGATGCAGGCGGCGTAGGAAAAGAGAAGACATTATCCTCGGCCTTTTCCAAGCAGGGATTACGCTCGAGCTCGCCCTCCACATAGGCGGCCAGCTCGTCGTGCGGCATTTCCAGCAATTTGATGGCCTGGCGTAATTGCGGCGTCATCACCAGGTGCTGGCCAAGCCTGAGATCGAGCTTTTGAGTGAGACCCATCGCTTGGATCTATATGGAAAAGCTTTCGCCAAGGTAAACGCGGCGCACCTGAGGATCGTGGATGATCTCGCGCGGGGGTCCCTCGCGCAGGACATGGCCGTCATGCAGGATATAGGCGCGGTCGACGATACCGAGCGTGTCGCGTACATTGTGATCGGTGATGAGCACGCCGATGCCGCGATCCTTGAGGTGGGAGACAATTTGGCGGATGTCGGCCACCGCGATCGGATCGATGCCGGCGAGAGGCTCGTCGAGCAGAATATAATTCGGTTCGGATGCGAGGCACCGCGCAATCTCCGTGCGGCGCCGTTCGCCGCCCGAGAGCGCCGCGGCCGGCGTCGCCCGCAGGTGATCGATGCCGAATTCTTCGAGCAAGGCAGTCAGCCGCTTCTCCCGCGCGGACTTCACTTTCTCATTCAACTCAAGCACGGTCATGATATTGTCGGCCACCGTCATGCCCCGGAAAATCGACGCTTCCTGGGGAAGGTATCCAATGCCGCGGCGCGCGCGCGCATACATGGGCAGGCCGGTCACGTCCTCCCCATTGAGAAAGACCTGACCCCGGTCGGCCCGAACCAGCCCGGTCATGATGTAAAAGCAGGTCGTCTTGCCCGCCCCATTCGGGCCGAGCAGGCCGACCGCCTCGCCGCGGCGCACCGAGATGGTGACATCGCGCAGCACCGGACGGCGGCGGTATTCCTTGCCGAGATGGGTTCCGATCAAGCCCGCATAATGGCTCGGATCGATGACGCCCTCTCCGTCATTTTCGGATGTCTGGGCAAAAGCCGGAGGGATGGACAGGGTTTGCGTGTCTTTCATGGCGTGGCGGGCGGGTTCGCCGGCGATGGATTATCATTGCTCTTGATGTTGGCGCGCACCGGCTTGCCCGCACCGAGAACCTTGCTTATACCGGTTTTGTTATTGATCTCGGCGCGCTCGCCAAAGGTTTCACGGCCATTTTCCCACAGATGGACATTGCCCGTGAGCAAGGTGAAGTCCTGATCGATGTTATGGACCACTTTGCTGGCGGTCGCCTGGCCCTTGGCGGTCAGGACATGCGCATCGCCGGTCCCCTCGATCTGAAAGGCGACGCGCTTGTCGTTTTGCGCCGGGTCCTTGCGAAAATAAATCACCAGATGATTGGCGGTGATCGTATTATCGCTCTGGACCACCCGGCCGCCGCCATCGGCAACCGCCACCATCGGATCGCTCCAGTAATCCAGGCTGCGCGTTGCCGTCAGCGTGGAATCGCTGGTTTCCGATTTTATCTCCCGGCCGGTCAGGCGGATCCATTTGCGGTCGGCATCGTAATCGGCGCGCTCGCCGCTCGAAACGGTGTCGCCGTCGTGGATCGTGACATGACCCTCGGCGAGCAGACGCTTCAGATGCTTGTCGCTATCGTCATAGAAGGCCGTCAGCATATCGCCGGTGATACTCGATTTGCCACGTGTCGCCACCGCGTTCTGGCGCGCTATATAGATGTGCCTGTCGCGCAGCCATTCGAGCCCGCCCTCCGAGGTGACATTGATGTCCTCATGAGAATCGCCGAAGAGGTCGTCGCCATGGCTCTGGACGGCATGGGCCTGGTTGGGAAGCGGCGCGGGAGGCGCGGGAGGATCCTGGGCGAGCGAAAGCCGGGCCAGCCCGACAAGCCCGACAATTGCCGCGATCATCCTTCCTTTCATGGGTTGGTCCCTTCCTGCCCTGGCTTTGGGGAATCCGGGGAATGGTAAAGCAGCAAATGCGCCTTGCCCAGGAATAAAATTCGGTTGCCATCCTCGAAGATCCGCACCCCTTGGGCAGTGACCGAGAAGTGATCGCCGCTGCCGATGACCGGGCTGTCGCTCGTCACGACATTGGCGGCAATATCGATCCGCGCCTTGTCGGTTTCGAACAGCATGCCGTCACTGCGAAACACCGAGACATGGTCGGCAAGATCGATAATGCGATTGCTACCATCATAATAGCCCTTGTCGGCGCGCAATGCCGCCCAGCGCCCCGGTGGGAGCGTCAGCTCGCCATCGGGCTGCTCGAGAAAATAATTCCCCGGCTTGCCCGGATCGGCGGTGGCGCGACGTACATTTATCGTATAGGGCCGGCCGCGCGCATCCACGCCGGCATAGACGACATTGCGCACCGATGCGCCGGGCCGCGGGCCCGTGATGCGGGCCGGGTCATGGCTGCGCGGAACATCGACGCGGATCTCGTGCAAGACCAATCTCGACCAGACGATAATGACCGTCGTAACAGTCGCGGCAAGCACGGGGAACGCGATCTTTAGCCAGAAGACCGCCCCGCGGCGTTTCCGCGGCCCGGCCATCACCCCACGCCCGCGGCGAGACAATCGTGAAGGCGGATAATCCCGCTGGGCTTGCCTTGATCGAGAACGAACAGGCTCGTCACCGCCTTGGCGTTCATGAGATGCACCGCCTCGCTCGCCAGGGCCTGCGGCCGGATCGAGAGGGGATGAGGCGTCATGACGCCTTCGGCGGTCATGTCGAGAAGATCCTTGCCCATGTGGCGGCGCAGATCGCCATCTGTGATGATCCCGCACAGCAGACCCGCCTCGTCGACGATGCCAACCACGCCGAAGGTCTTGGCACTCATGATCAAGATCGCCTCGCCCATGCGCATGTTCCGCGGCGCGAGCGGCACCTCGTCATCCCGATGCATGAGATCGGAAACCTTGAGAAGCTGCGCCCCGAGCTTGCCGCCTGGGTGAAAGGCCCGGAAATCTTCCGCCGTGAAGCCCTTTTTCTCGAGCAAGGCAACGGCGAGGGCATCGCCGAGGGCAAGCATCATCGTCGTCGACGTCGTGGGCGCCAGTCCCATCGAGCCCGCCTCGGGCAGGGCCGGCAGGAGAATCGTGACATCCGCGGCCTGGCCGAGAGCGCTCCCGCTCCGCCCGGTAATCGCAATCAGAGGAATGCCGAACCGGCGGGTGTAGGCGAGGAGATCGGCAAGCTCAGTGGTCTCGCCGGAATTGGAGAGCGCCAGCACCACATCCTGGGCCGTGATCATGCCCAGATCGCCGTGGCTCGCCTCGGCGGGGTGAACGAATTGCGCCGGCGTTCCGGTGGAGGCGAGCGTCGAGGCGATCTTGTGTCCGACATGACCGCTCTTGCCCATTCCCGTGACGATGACCCGGCCAGACGCGCGGCCGAGAATATCCAGCGCTTGGGAAAGGGCGCCGTCAAGCGCGTCGGCCAGCGTCTCGAGGGCACGGGCTTCTTGACGCAGGACGGATCTTACCGAATCGATGCCGCTCGTCATGGCTTAATGCGCGAAGATGTCCGGCTCGTCCCAACCCAGCAAATCGAGCTCGGCGCGCACAGGAAGAAAATCGAAACAGGCCTGGGCGAGTGAAGCGCGCCCCTCGCGCGCCAGCATGCTATCGAGCCGTTCTTTTAGGCCGTGGAGGTGGAGGACATCGGAGGCCGCATATTTCATCTGGTCGGCATTGAGCTCCCTGGCGCCCCAGTCCGAACTCTGCTGCTGCTTGGAAAGATCGATCCCAAGAAGCTCGCGGCACAGATCCTTGAGCCCGTGGCGGTCGGTATAGGTGCGTACCAACCGCGACGCGATCTTAGTGCAATAGATCGGCCGGCACACGACGCCCAGCCAGGCGCGAAAGGCGGCCACGTCGAAACGCGCGAAATGGAAGAGCTTCACGCGGCCCGGATCCTCGAGCAACTGCGCCAATACCGGCGCGCGATGGATACCCCCCGGGGAGAGGGGCGGCAGCTGCACGAGATGGGTCACTCCGTCGCCGGCCGAAAGCTGGACCAGGCAGAGCCGGTCGCGGCGGGGATCGAGACCCATGGCCTCGGAATCGATGGCGACGAGCGGGCCGAGGTCGATTCCCTCCGGCAAATCGCCCTGGTGGAGATGAATGGTCATGGCCGGCGGGACGGCGACATTATCGAGAGAGACATGCGGGCCTTTTATCAAAATCGGCGCGCATGTGCCAGTTGCTTGGCGGGGCCGGAGCGCTTGCGCCGCCGGCTGTGCTCGTGTAGTGTCCCGCCCCGTCGGCGATCGAGAGCACCCGTAGCTCAATTGGATAGAGCATCTGACTACGGATCAGAAGGTTAGGAGTTCGAATCTCTTCGGGTGCGCCATCGCCTCCCGCGCCGCTGCATAGATCGTGGCGCGGCGCGACGAAAGGCGCGTCACGATGCCCGCATGATCCCCCGCTATAGCAGAGACGTAATGGCGCGCCTATGGACGCCGGACACTAAATATCGCCTGTGGTTCGAGATCGAGGCGAGCGTGGCCGAGGCAATGGCGGCGCTCGGTCAAATACCCGCGGACGCCGCGCGCGAGATCCGGGCCAAGGGGCGCTGGGACGGCGCCCGCATTGCCGAGATCGAACAAGAGGTCAAGCACGACGTCATCGCCTTCCTGACCAACGTCGCCGAATATGTCGGGCCCGCGGCCCGCTTCCTCCACCAGGGCCTGACCTCGTCCGACATCCTCGACACCTGTCTGGCGATCCAGCTGCGCGATGCCGCCGACCTGCTGCTTGCCGATATGGACCGGTTGCTCGAGGCGCTGGCGCGGCGCGCCCGCGAGCATCGCCGCACGCCCACCATCGGCCGCTCGCACGGCATGCACGCCGAGCCCACCACCTTCGGCCTGAAGCTTCTGACCCATTACGCCGCTTTCGCGCGTGCGCGGAAGAGACTCGCCACGGCGCGCGGAGAGATCGCCACATGTGCCCTGTCGGGCGCCGTCGGCACCTATGCCCATATCGATCCGCGCATCGAAACCATGGTGGCGGACAAGCTCGGCCTCGCGGTCGAGCCCATCTCGACCCAAATCATTCCCCGCGACCGCCATGCCGCCTATTTCGGAGCCCTGGCGCTCGTCGCCTCCTCGATCGAAAATCTCGCGATCGAGGTCCGCCATTTGCAGCGCTCGGAGATCGGCGAGGCCGAGGAATATTTCGCGCCGGGGCAGAAGGGTTCGTCCGCGATGCCCCACAAGCGCAATCCCATCTTGTCCGAGAATCTCACCGGTCTCGCGCGCCTCGTTCGCGGCAGCGTGATCCCCGCGCTTGAGAATGTCGCGCTCTGGCACGAGCGCGACATCTCCCATTCGGCGGTCGAGCGGGTGAATGCGCCCGATGCGACGATCGCGCTCGATTTCGCGCTCGCACGTCTGGCCGAGATCGTCGAGAAACTGGTGATCTATCCTGAGGCGATGCGCCGTAATCTCGACCGCTATCACGGTCTCGTCCATTCCCAGCAGGTCATGCTGGCCTTGATCCGTGCCGGCATGGCGCGGGAGGACGCCTATCGGGCGGTCCAGCGGCACGCCATGGCGGCGTGGGAAAAAGGAATTGCCCTGCGCGAGGAACTGCGCGGCGATCCGGCGCTCGCGCTCGACGAAGCCACGCTCGCCGCCTGTTTCGACCTCGATTACCATTTCGCGCATGTCGATCTGATTTTCGAGCGCGTGCTCGGGCCCGAGGCGCGCTAGCGTATGGCATCCTTCCTCACGGCCCTGCTCCTCCGGATCAGCGCGCGGCGCGGCTATTTCATTCCTTATCGATACCGCTCCGACCACGTCATCGATCATTATCCCGCTATCGCCGCTCGCCTCACGGAGGCGCGTGCGCGCATCGCCGCCCACCACGAATTGCTCTTCCACTATCAGGGCGCGCTCGCCCGCATCGCCGACAATGCCGAGCCGCCTGAGCCGCGCTGGGGACAGGACTGGTTTCCCGCGCTCGACGCGGCGATGCTCTATGCGATGATCCGCCATTACCGACCGCGGCGCATCATCGAGATCGGCTCGGGCCATTCCACAAGGTTCGCCGCCCGGGCGGTGCGCGACGAAGGATTGGCCACGACGCTCCTGGCGATCGACCCCGCCCCGCGCGCCAGCCTCGCCCGCCTCTCCGGCCAGGTGCAGCATCTCCCGCACCGGCTGGAGGAATGCGATCTGGCGCTTTTTTCCCAACTCGAGGCGCGCGACATCCTGTTCATCGATTCGAGCCACATCCTCATGCCCGGCTCGGATGTCGACATCCTCCTGCACATAATCCTGCCTGCGCTCGCGCCTGGGGTTCTCGTGCATTTTCATGATATTTTTCTGCCCGATTCCTATCCCGCCGGCTGGCGCTGGCGCGGCTATAACGAGAGCCAGGCGCTCGGCACCCTCCTCATCGGCACGCAATGGTCGCCGCTTTTTTCCAGCCATGCCTTGGGTTATCTGGGACTGACTACCCTACCTCCTGCCCTCGCCGGCCGGCCGCACGGGCTGGCAAGCTCGCTCTGGCTCGAGCGCGCATCATGAGCCGCGCGCCGCGCCTCTTCCTTTATGTCCAGCATCTGCTCGGCATCGGCCACCTTACCCGCGCGCGCGCGATTGCCCGGGCGGCGGCTAAACGCGGTTTTTCGGTCGCGGTGGTGAGCGGCGGCATGCCGGTCTCGTGGGCCGGCGAGGATTCGGTTCGGCTGATCCAGCTCCCCCCGGCCAAGGCGGGCGATCATGGTTTTTCCTTCATCGCGGATCAGGATGGCCGGCCCATCGATGAGGAGTGGCGCGACCGGCGGCGGCATGCGCTGCTGGACGCCTTCAGCGCGGAGCGGCCGGATATGCTGCTGCTCGAAATGTTTCCATTCGGACGGCGCCAATTTCATTTCGAACTCCTGCCGCTGCTCGCCGCGGCGCGCGGCCTGCCGGTCGCGGCATCGGTGCGCGACATCCTGGTCCCCAAGCATAAGCCGGCGCGCGATCAGGAAGTGCTGACACTCATCCGCGATCATTTCGATTGCATTCTGGTCCATGGCGACGCGGCCGTCGCGCCTTTCAATTTCCCGCGCCTGACGGAGATCGCGGACAAGCTGATCTATACAGGCTACGTGCTCGACCGAATGCCGGAAGCCAGCCCACCCAGCGGAGAAATTCTGGTCTCGGCAGGTGGCGGGGCGGTCGGCGCACCCCTGCTCGCCGCGGCATTGGCGGCGCGTCCGCGCTCAGCCTTCAAAGATCGGCCCTGGCGGATCATCACGGGAGCCAACCTCCCCGAAGATACGTATCGCACCCTTGCCCAGGCGGCGGGCGGCGGCGTCGTTCTGGAGCGGTTTCGCGAGGATTTTCCGCGCTTGCTCGGGGCCTGCACCTTGTCGATTTCCCAAGGCGGGTACAATACGGTGCTGGAGACCCTTGCCCTGCGCAAGCGCGCGGTGATCGTTCCCTTTACCGAAGGAGGGGAAAGCGAGCAGATCCTCCGCGCCCGCCTGCTCGCCGAAAGAGGATGGTGCGTGTCTTTGGATGAGCAGTCGCTCGACGAACTGCCCCGGGCGATCGACCAGGCGGCGGCCTTGACGCTGCCAGCAATTGGTCTCGCCATGAAGGGAGCCGAGGCGTCCGCCGAGATTTTATGGGAACTCCATCATGGCCGATTGGGACGATCTCGCCCACGAACTTGAGCAATGGAACGGGGCACCGTTCACTTTCTGGTGGCGGGACGACGATTGCGTCGCGGCGACCCCGGCGCTTGCGCGTCTGCTCGCCTATGGTGCGCCGGTCGCCCTCGCGATCATCCCCGCGCGGCTCGCAGGCGGGCTGTCGCTCCCCCAGCATGCGACCGCGCTCCAGCACGGGTTCGATCACCGCAACCGCGCCGGCCCCGGCGAGAAGAAAAGCGAATTCCCCCCCCAACGCCCGGCCGAAGAGGTCGGCCACGATCTCGCACGCGGCTTTGCGCTGCTCCAGGGCCGCTTTCCCGGACAGTTCCGGCCGGTCTTCGTCCCGCCCTGGAACCGCTATGAGCATGCCTATCCGTGGAGAAAGGCCGGCTGCACCTGGATTTCCCAGTATCGCGACTGGTCGGTCTTCAACGGGAGCGAGGCGGGAGAGCCGCATCGCCTGCCCACCCACGTCGATCTCATCGATTGGCGGACGCGCGCCTTTGCCGGCGAGGCCCGGACGTTAGATAGGATACTGGCGCACCTGCATGCTCGGCGCAGCGGCCGCGCCCCTCGGGATCAGCCGACCGGCTTATTGACCCACCATCTCGTCCACGATCGGGAATGCTGGGCATTTCTGGACAAATGGTGTCATTTGCTGAATGATAGGGCCAAGGAGATGAAGTGGGTCAGCGTCGCGTGAATCGCTATACATTTCGCGCACTCGCGTGGGATTATGGCCGGGCTGTGCTCGGGCTCGCCATCGTGGGGATGATTTTGACCTCGCTTGAGATCGGACGCGGAATGTTTTGGGTAATGGCCAGCCTCGAGATTGCCTTCGCGTTGTTCCTCGCGCACACGCTCTCGCAGCAATTTCAGACTTTCGCCTGGGACGAGACTGGCGTGCGCCGCACCTTGTTCGGCCGGGTGCGGGAAATCGCCTGGCCATCCCTGACGCAGCTCGAAATGCGCTATTGGGGTTCGCGGCGTAAGAAGGATGGCACGCTGAATCTTGCGCTGTCCGATGGCCGCACCAGGCTGAGCATCGACGATCATTTGCCGGACTTCGCCGATATCGTTTCGACCGCCGTGCGGGCCGCTCAGAAAAAAGCGCTTGCGCTCGATCCGATCACTCAGGACAATCTGGCCGCGTTGGGGCACGCGGCGCAAGGGGGGGAATATCATGGATCCGTTGCTCGTCGTCCGCGACCTTAAGGTCGAGTTCCAGCTCGAAGGCGCGAAGCTCGAGGCGCTCAAAGGCATAAGCTTCCGTATTCCGCCGCGCAAATCGGTGGCGCTCGTGGGCGAGTCGGGTTCGGGGAAATCGGTGACCGCGCAGGCGATCATGGGCATCCTGCCCCCGCGCGCGCGTATTTCCCAGGGCGAGATCCTCTTCGACGATAGCGGACGGGGCAATGGCATCGTCGATATCGCGCGCCTCGATCCGGCCGGCCGGCCGATGCAGGCACTGCGTGGCGGCGCGATCTCGATCATTTTCCAGGAACCGATGACCTCGCTTTCGCCCGTGCACACGGTCGGCAATCAGATCGGCGAGGCGCTGCGCCTGCATCGCAAGGTCGGCGACAAGGAAGCCGAGGAAATCGTCCTGGAGATGCTCCGCGTCACCGGCTTTCCGAACCCCGAGCGGGCGACGCGCGCCTATCCGTTCGAGCTCTCCGGCGGTCTCCGGCAGCGCGCCATGATCGCCATGGCGCTGATCTGCCGTCCTGCCCTGTTGATCGCCGATGAGCCGACCACCGCGCTCGATGTCACGATCCAGGCACAGATCCTCAAGCTCATGCGCGACCTGCAACAGGAATTCGGCATGGCGATGCTGATGATCACCCACGATCTCGGCATCGTCGCGAACATGGCCGACGAGGTCGTGGTCATGTATCACGGCGAGATCGTCGAATCAGGGACGGTCGAGGATATCTTCAACGCCCCGCAGCACCCGTACCTGAAGGCGCTGCTCAAGGCGGTGCCGCGCTTCGGCATGAAGCCGGGCGAACGCCTGGTGCCGCTGCGCGAGATCAAGAGCAGCGCCGGCGACATGTTCGCCGGGCCCAAGCAGTGGGACAAGAAATGCGAGGCCGGCGGCCCGCTCCTCCGGGTCGAGCATCTGTCGAAATCCTACCGGATCCGCAAGAGCCGGTGGTTCGGTCGCGCCAACGAGGCGCAGGTGATCGCCGTGGACGATGTCAGTTTCGAGATCAAGCGCGGCGAATGCGTCGGGCTCGTGGGTGAATCGGGTTGCGGCAAGACCACGCTCTCGAAGATGATCATGCGCGCCCTCAAGCCCGATCGCGGCCGGGTCATCTTCAACGATTACGGCCAACCGGTCGACGTGCTGCAGCTCGAGGGCGATCAGCTCGCCGAATTCCGCAAGAAGATTCAATTCGTCTTCCAGGACCCGTTCGGCTCGCTCAATCCGCGCATGACGGTGTTCGATATCATCAGCGAACCCCTCGTCATCCACGATATCGGCACGCCGGCCGAGCGGGCCGATATGGTCAAGGAGCTGATGCAGATGGTCGGGCTCAACGTCAAGCAGCTCAAGCGCTACCCCCATTCCTTCTCGGGCGGGCAGCGCCAGCGCATCGGCATTGCGCGCGCCCTCGCGCTCCGGCCGGAACTGCTGATCTGCGACGAGCCCGTCTCGGCGCTCGATGTATCGATCCAGGCCCAGGTGCTCAACCTGCTCAAGGATTTGCAGAGCAAGCTTGGCCTGACCTACCTCTTCATTTCCCACAACCTCGCCGTGGTCGACTATATCGCCGACCGCATCCTGGTCATGTGCGCCGGCCGCCTGGTCGAGACCGCCCCCACCCAGGTATTGTTCCGCAATCCGGTGCATCCCTATACCAGGGCGCTGCTGGCGGCGGTGCCCGACCCGCGCCTGGACAGCAAACTCGATTTTTCGAGCCTGCTCGAAGGCAAGGCCTCGCTTCCCGCCGCGTGGCCCAAGCCATTCTGCATCGATGCCGACCACCAGCCCGGGCTCGTGGATATCGGCGGAGGGCATTGGGTCCGCACCGAGGAACGCGCGAAGGTGATGGCATGATACGATTCTGGTCCCGCCGCCATTTTCTCGCCCTCTCGGCCGGGCTAGGGGCAAGCGCGCTTGCCCGACCGAGCCGCGCCAACACCTTCATCGGCGCGCCCTATTTCGCCGACGCCGAGAATTCCGGCGATTTGCCGCCGGTTTCCGAGCGGCTGCCCAAGCTGCCCGCCATAGCCGATATGCCGGAGCTCGGCCAATATGGCGGCGAGATCACCATGCTGATGGGTTCGGCCAAGGACACGCGCATCCTGGTCGCCTATTCCTATGCGCGTCTCGTCCGGTATACCGATACGTACAAGCTCGTTCCAGACATCCTCGCCGATTTCGAGGTGGAACAGAACCGCATTTTCACGTTTCACCTGCGCCCCGGCCACAAATGGTCGAGCGGTAAGCCCTTCACCAGCGACGATTTCCGCTATTGGTGGCAGGATGTCGCGCTCAATCCCGACCTGTCGCCGGCGGGACCGCCCATCGAATTGGTGGTGGACGGCGAGAGGCCCAAGGTCGAGTTCATCGACGAGGTGACCGTCCGTTATAGCTGGTCAAAACCCAACCCCGAATTCCTGCCTGCGCTCGCGGGTGCCGAGCCGCTGTATATCTTCCGGCCCGCCCATTATCTCAAGAAATACCACGCCCGCTATCAGAAGCCCGATAAGCTCGCCGCCGCCGTCAAAGAGGCCAAGCAGCGTAACTGGGCCGCTTTGCATAATCGCAAGGACAATCTCTACCGCAACGACAATCCGAAACTGCCGACGCTCGACCCATGGCTCAACCACCAGAAGCCGCCAGCCGACCGCTTCGTCTTCACGCGCAATCCCTATTATTATCGGGTCGACCGGCTGGGGCGCCAGCTGCCGTATCTCGACCAGATCGTCTTCGTCGTGGCCGATCCCAAGATCATCCCCGCCAAGACCGGCGCGGGAGAGAGCGATCTGCAGGGTCGTAATATCCGCTTCGACAATTACACGTTTCTGAAATCAGGCGAACGCCAGGGCAAGCCCTATCAGGTGCGGCTCTGGGAGGGTGGAATCGGGTCCAATTTTGCCCTCTATCCAAATCTGACCTGCAACGATCCGGTCTGGCGCACACTCAACCGCGATGTCTCCTTTCGCCGCGCCCTCTCGCTCGGCATCAACCGCCACGAGATCAACGAGGCGATCTATTTCGGCTTGGGACTGGAGGGGGCGAACACCATCCTGCCGCGCTCGCCGCTCTATAAGCCGGAATATCGCGCGGCCTGGTCCGATTTCGATCCGGTACGCGCCGGCATCATGCTGGATAAGCTCGGCCTCGATAAGCGCGACGACGATGGCTGGCGGCTCCTGCCCGATGGAAGGAGAGCGGAGATCATCGTCGAGACGGCGGGCGAATCCACCGCCGAGGCCGATGTGCTCGAATTGATCCGCGATTCCTGGGCAGAGATCGGCGTCAAGCTCTTCCCCAAACCCTCGCAACGCGAAGTGTTCCGCGACCGTCTGTTCGGCGGCGAGGCGATCATGGCGGTCTGGCTGGGGTTGGATGACGGATTTCCCGATGCCGACGATAGCCCGCACGAGCTGTGTCCCTCGAGCCAGCAGCAACTGCAATGGTGCCAGTGGGGGCAATATATCGAGACCAAGGGCAAATCGGGAAAGCCCGTCGACATGCCCGAGGCGCAGATGCTCGTCGATCTTCTGACCGCGTGGCGGGTGGCCACCGAATCCCCTGCCCGCCAGGCCATCTGGGCCAAGGTGCTGAGCATTTGGGCCGATCAGGTCTATACGCTCGGAACGGTTGCAAACGTGCCGCAACCGGTCGTGGTGAATAAGCATCTGCATAACGTGCCGCTCAAGGCGATTTGGGCATGGGAGCCGGGCGCGCAGATCGGGGTCTTCAAGCCGGATACATTCTGGCTCGACGAAAAACGGCCGCTCAGCAAGGTAAAGAGCATCAAGGAGGAATCGTGATCCAGGTACGGTACACGGCGGCACGCCGGCCCATGGCTGGACGTCGCCAGGGAGGAGAGACGGCATGTTCCGTTATCTGATGCATCGCCTGTTCATCATGGTGCCGACGCTGGCCGTGATCTCTTTTCTGGTGTTCGCGATCATCCAGGCGCCGCCTGGAGATTATCTCTCCACCATGGTGGCCGAATTGCAGGCGCAGGGCGAGACGGTTGCCCAGGACAAGATCGCCTTCCTGCGCGAGACCTATGGGCTCGATCAGCCGTTCCTGGTGCAATATATCCACTGGATCGGCGGCCTGCTGCACGGCGATCTCGGCTATTCGTTCGAGAACAACCAGGCGGTTTCCGAAATTATCGGCGACCGGCTGGCGCTGACCGTGATCGTATCGATCGCCTCGATTATTTTCGTCTGGGTCGTTTCCTTCCCCATCGCCATATATTCCGCCACGCATCAATATTCGGTGGGAGACTACGCCGCAACCACTTTGGGCTATATCGGATTGGCCACGCCGAGCTTCATGCTGGCGCTGATCCTTCTCTATTTCGCCAATGCCTGGTTCGGCATCTCGGTGGGTGGCCTCATGGACCCGCAATATATCGACCAGCCCTGGAGCCTGGGGAAATTCGGCTCGATCCTGCAGCACCTCTGGGTGCCAGTTCTGGTGATCGGCCTGCCAGGGACAGCGGGCATGATCCGGCGGCTGCGCGCCAACCTGCTGGACGAGTTGAATAAGCAATATGTCACGACGGGACGTGCCAAGGGCCTGTCGCCCGGCCGGCTCCTGCTCAAATACCCGCTGCGCCTGTCGCTCAATCCGTTCATCGCCGATATCGGTTCGCTGCTGCCCGAGCTGATCTCGGGTTCGGTGATCGTCTCGGTGGTCATGTCGCTGCCCATTTCCGGACCCATGCTGCTACAGGCATTGCGTTCGCAGGACATGTTCCTCGCCGGCGCCTTCCTGATGTTCATGGCGTTTCTGACCGTGATCGGCGTGTTTCTTTCGGATGTGATGCTGGCCCTGCTGGACCCGCGCATCCGGCTGGGCGGAGGAGTGGATAAATGAGCCAGGACGCGCTGCAATCCGACATTCTCCCCCATTTCGTCCGTGGCGATCCCTTCGACCCCGAAGCCGTCGAACGGATCGATCCCAAACAGGAAAAAATTTATTTCGCCTCGCAATGGCGGATGATGTGGCTGCGCTTCAAGCGGCACCGCCTCGCGCTCGCGGCCGCCGTGGTGCTCGGCCTCATGTATCTGCAGGTGGCCTTCGTCGAGCTCCTGGCGCCCTATAACCTGCACACCCGCAACGTCGACCATATTTTCGCGCCGCCGCAGCACCTGCATTTCTTCCACCAGGGCCGCTTCGTGGGCCCCTTTGTCTACGGGCTCGATTACCGGCTCAATCTGGACAATCTCCAGCGTATCTATACCGAAGACCACCGGCGCGTTCTCCCGATCCGGTTTTTCTGCGCCGGCGACAGCTATCGCTTCTGGGGACTGGTGCCGGGGGATTTCCACCTGGTCTGTCCGCCCGACGGCGGCACCTTGTTCCTGCAGGGCACCGACCGGCTGGGCCGTGATCTCTTGTCACGCATCCTGTATGGCATGCGCGTCTCGCTGACGATCGGCCTCCTCGGCGTCATCGTGAGCTTCGTTCTCGGCATCAGTATCGGCGGGGTGGCCGGCTTTTATGGCGGATGGATCGACAATCTGGTCCAGCGCGCGATCGAAGTGATCCGTTCGGTGCCCCATTTGCCGCTCTGGCTGGCGCTCGCGGCGATTCTGCCGGTGAACTGGTCGCCGGTCCTGATTTACTTCGGCATCACCATCATCCTCGGCCTGATCGATTGGACGGGGCTCGCCCGCGCGGTACGCTCGCGCCTGCTCTCGCTGCGGGAGGAGGATTTCTGTGTCGCCGCCCAGCTGATGGGCGCATCCCCACGGCGTATCATCTTTCGCCACCTGATGCCGAGCTTCATGAGCCATCTGATCGCTTCGGCGACGCTGGCCATTCCAAACATGATCCTCGGGGAAACCGCTTTGTCCTTTCTCGGCCTGGGCCTGCGCCCGCCGATCACATCTTGGGGCGTGTTGCTCAACGAGGCACAGAACGTCAATACCGTGGCGCTCTATCCCTGGCTGTTATTGCCGATCTTGCCGGTGGTGGTCGTGGTGCTCGCCTTCAATTTCCTGGGGGATGGCTTACGCGATGCCGCCGATCCCTATCGCTAGCCGGGGGTGAGCACCGCGGCGCGCCATCGCAGGGGTCGGCGGGCAGAACTCTTGGCCCGTCTCTGGCTGCGCCTCAAACTATACCGGATCCTCGCCGTCAACTGGCGCTCCCCCTTAGGAGAGATCGACATCGTCGCCCGGCGCGGACGTACGATCGTCATCGTCGAGGTAAAGAGCCGGCGCGACCGGCACCGCCTGCCTGAAGCCATCCAGCATCGCCAGCGCCTGCGCCTGCTGCGGGCCGCGCGCCACTTTCTTCAATGTCACCCCAAACATAGGGAGTGTGCCGTGCGTTTCGATGCCATGCTGGTACGCAGCTTGGGTCTCCTGCATATCCATGACGCTTGGCAATCCGATGGCAGTGCTTGACAGGGGCAAGACCCTCTCGCATATTCCGCCCCACGGTGGGCCCGTAGCTCAGTTGGGAGAGCGTCGCGTTCGCAATGCGAAGGTCGTCAGTTCGATCCTGATCGGGTCCACCATTTAATCCTACCCGTATCGACCACCGATGCGCGACCTATTACTTTACCTTGGTGACCCGCAGCGTGTTGGTGGAGCCCGCGGTTCCAATCGGGACACCGGCCGTCACCACTAATCGATCGCCCTTGGCGGCGAACGCTTCCCGTACCGCGACTTTCTCGGCCATGGTGACCATGGCCCCGAAAGTGTCCGGATCGGAAATCGGCACGCAATGCGTTCCCCACACCAGGCTCATCTGCCGCGCAGTCAACAGCCATGGCGTCAAACAGAGGATAGGAACTTCCGGGCGCTCGCGCGCAACGCGCAGCCCCGTCGAGCCCGTCGAGGTAAAAGTGACAATCGCCGCGGCAGACAGCGTATGGGCAACCTGGGCTGCCGCCGAGCTGATCGCATCCGATCCGGTAGGCTGCGGCTCAGGATGCTGGGCAGACATGATCTTAGTATAGGCGGGATCCCGCTCCACGCGGCCGATGATACGGTCCATCATCGCCACCGCCTCGACCGGATAGTCGCCCGAGGCGGTCTCCGCCGAGAGCATCACCGCATCGGCCCCGTCATAGATTGCGGTTGCGACATCCGACGCCTCCGCGCGGGTGGGCGTGGGGGCATGGACCATGGAATCGAGCATCTGCGTCGCCACAATCACGGGCTTCCCCTCGCGCCGGCAGGCGGCGATGATCCGCTTCTGCAGGATGGGTACATCCTCGGCGGGCATCTCGACACCCAGATCGCCACGGGCCACCATCACCGCATCGGACAGAGCGACGATCTCATCCAGATTTTCGATAGCCGCGGGTTTTTCGAGCTTGGCCGCGATTCGGGCCTTGCCCTTGATCAGAGCCTGCGCCTCGCGGATATCATCCGGACGCTGGACAAAGGACAGCGCCACCCAATCGACGCCGAGTTCGAGCCCGAAACGCAGGTCCCTTCTGTCTTTGGGCGTCAAGGGCGTGAGGTTGAGCAGGGCATCGGGAACATTGACGCCCTTGCGCTCGGAAAGGGCACCGCCGATCAGCACGTCGCATTCGGCAAAGTCCTTACCCGTGCGGCTTGCGCGTAACTGAATGCGGCCGTCATCGAGCAGGAGACGCATGCCGCGACGCAAAGCGGCAAAAATCTCCGGGTGGGGAAGATAGACCCGGCGCTGGTCGCCGGGTTTGTTCTCCAGATCCAGGCGGAAAGTCTGTCCCGCCGACAGCATCACCGGTCCCTGCGCGAACGTCCCGATCCGCAGCTTGGGTCCCTGAAGGTCCATGAGAATCCCGATCGGCCGCTTGCGCTTTTTCTCGATGGCGCGGATCACGGCGTGCCGATCGCGGTGATCTTCGTGTCTGCCGTGGCTGAAATTCAGTCGAAACACGTCGGCGCCCGCTTCGAACAATCGGTCGATCACCGCCCGGCTAGTCGTGGCCGGTCCCAGCGTGGCAACAATTTTCGCCTTTCTTTGGCGGCGCATTCTTCCCCCTCTTCTGGCCTTGTCCGCGCGCGATAACGATTCCGGCCAGCACGGCGGCTCCCCCGATCATCTGCGCAACCGTCACCGTCTCGCCCAATGCGAGCCAGGCGAAACACGCCGCCGCGACCGGATTGAGCAACAGGCTTACTGCCGTGAAGGATGGTGGTAACGCGCCCATCGCCCAGGCGATCAATCCTTGTCCCATGATTTGGCTGATATAGGCAAGCCCCACAAGCACGCTCCAGCCATGAATGTTCACAGGCCAATATTGTGTCTCGGTCACCAGCATCGGTGCGAGCATGGTAAGCGCCGCAAACAGCGCGCTATACACCATCACCTGGCTGTTCTTTAGCCGGCCGCGCGCCCAGCCTACGCCCCTGATGTAGCCGGCATAGCCGATCCCCGCGGCCAGGCCGAGCGCATAGCCGATCCATCCGCCCCCACCGAGCGGCTGACCCGAACCCAGCACCAGGAGGCAGGCGCCGCCGAAAGCCAGACCCATGCCGAAGAGGAAGCGCAGGCCGAAGCGTTCGCCGAAGAAGAGATAGCCGGAAAGCGCCACCCAGAAGGGCGCCGTATTGCCGAGCAAGGTCGCCGCCCCGACGGGAATGAGATGCAGCGCACGATGCCAGACGATCAGGTCGGCGGCCAGGAAGATTCCAGCGCAGGCGAGCGCTATCCAATCTACGCGCCGCACGACCGGATAAGGCGCGTGCCGACCGCGCCAGAGCATCCACAAGCCGAGTGCCGGCAGCGAGAGAAACATTCGATAGAAGCCGGTCCCATCCGGACCGAGCGGGGAAATCTTGACGAAAATACCGGAAGTCGAGATCAGCACGGCGCCCAAGATAAGAACCGCGAAGGCCATGCGCGACCGGGCTATATCAGGAATGCGGCATCACCGGCTTCTTGGCCGCACCGAAGACATGCTCGGCGGACGGAAAACGCCGACTGCGCACATCGCGGCCATATTGGCGAACGGCCTCCTCGACCATCGGCCCTAGATCGGCGTAGCCCTTGGCAAAACGCGGGCGATTCATCCCGGAGAGGCCCAGCACATCCTCGGTGACCAGGACCTGGCCATCGCATGCGGCGGACGCGCCGATACCGATGGTGGGAACGGGAATGCGCGTGGTGATGCTCTGGGCGAGAGCCTCCATAACGCCTTCTACGACGATGGCGAAGGCTCCTGCCTGGGCGATCTCCTGAGCGCCCCGCAATATATGGTCCGATTCGAGTTTCTCCCGGCCGCGGGCGCGATAGCCGCCCATCTGATGGACCGATTGCGGGGTGAGTCCGACATGACCCATCACCGGAATGCCGCGCTCGACGAGAAAGGCGACGGTCTCCGCCATTTCGATACCACCCTCGAGCTTCACCGCTTGGGCCCCGGTGTCGCGCAGGACGCGCGCCGCATTGGCAAAGGCCTGAGCGGGGCTTTCCTGATAGGCACCGAACGGCATGTCGATGACCACGGCCGCCTGGCTGGATGCGCGCCGCACCGCCGCGCCGTGCTGGACCATCATCTCGAGGGTCACGGGCAAAGTCGTCTCGAATCCATAGAGGACCATGCCGAGCGAATCGCCCACCAGCAGCAGATCGACATGAGGATCGAGCAGCCGGGCCATCGGCGCGGTATAGCAGGTCAAGCACACGATCGGTTCCCCGCCCTTGCGGGCGCGCAATTCGGGGATGGTCCTGCGGGGATGGGGTGCTTGGGCGCTCACGGTCACGATTCCCAGATGGGATTGACCAGCTTGGCCAGGAAGGCGCGATGGGCGATCAATTCCTCGGGGCTGGCGGTGTGCGGACGCTTCACGCGAATCTCGGAAGGAATGATCGGCGGTGAGGCGAGGTCCGAAGTCGCGGTATTCTCGGTCGCCAGAACAAGGCTCGTCTGCCGGCCACCGGTCAGCTCGAGATAAACTTCGGCCAGCAACTGGGCATCGAGCAGCGCGCCATGCAGCGTCCGCCGGGTATTGTCGATATTGAAGCGCCGGCACAGGGCGTCGAGCCCGACCAGCGCGCCCGGGAAACGCTCGCGCGCGAGCTTCAACGAATCGATGACGCGCCCCTGCTCCAACAGAGGGTGACCGCACAGGCCCAATTCCCAATTGAGAAAAGCCACGTCGAAATCGGCATTGTGGGCCACCAGCGGCGCGTCGCCCAGGAAGAGCAACAGCTCTTCGGCTTTTTTCTCGAAAGCGGGATAGCTGCGCAGGAAGGTCGCGGAGAGGCCATGTACGCGCAGCGCTTCCTCGGGCACGTCGCGTCCGGGATTGAGATAGGTGTGCCATTGCTTGCCGGTAGGAATGCGGTTGAAGAGCTCGATGCAGCCGATCTCCACCAGTCGGTGTCCGCTTCGGGGGTCGAGCCCTGTCGTTTCCGTATCGAGAACTATCTCACGCATGATCGATTGTTGCGAAAATGCGCCGAAGGCGGCGGAAGGTCAAGGCCCGGCCGAGTCCGCTCGGCAAAAGGAAGTCGGCCCGGCGCTTCTTCTCGCTGTCCTGCATCTGGCGGGCGCGAATAGCGGCGAGCAAGGCGGCATCCATGCGGGGCCGGGCGAGCACCCGGCTCTGCTGTAAAAAAGGCGGCGCCCAGACCAGGATAACCGCGTCGCACAGCGGATCCAGCCGGCTTTCATAAAGCAGCGGAATATCGAGCACCACCATTGCGTGCCGACCGCGCATATGGAAACGCAGAAACCGCTCCCGTTCCTGGGCGATTAAAGGGTGCAGCACGGCTTCCAGCCTGCGCCGCTCGGGGTCGCGGGTAAAGACATGGCTTGCCAGCCCCGGCCTGTCGACGATCCCATCCCTGACAAAGTCGGGAAAATGTCGTTCGAGGGCGGAAAGCGCTGGCCCGCCCGGGGCGGTCAGCAGCCGGGCGATCTTGTCGGCATCGAAGACCGGGATGCCCATCCGGGCAATCATGGCCAAGGCAGTCGATTTCCCCATGCCAATCGAGCCGGTGAGGCCGATGACTTTCATTCCTCACGGTAATCGGATAGGAAAGACAAGACAAGCACCCGAATCATGCGTATTGCGAGCTGGAACATCAATTCACTGCGGCTGCGGCTGCCTCTTCTTCGGCGATTGGTTGAGAGCGAACAGCCCGACGTCATCTGCCTTCAGGAGATCAAGGTCTCGGACGACCTCTTTCCGCGCGAGGCAGTGACCGCGCTCGGCTATCCCCATGTGTTGCACCATGGCATGAAATCCTATAACGGCGTCGCCATCCTTTCGCGCCTGCCCCTCGCGGCGAAAGATCCCGAGCTCTGGTGCCAGAAAGCGGATTGCCGCCACGGCGTGGTTCATCTGCCCGGGGGCATTACGCTGCATAATTTCTATGTTCCGGCAGGTGGAGATATTCCCGATCCCGCGCTCAATCAGAAATTTCGGCACAAGCTCGATTTCTTGGACGAGGTCGCGGCGTATTTCCGTGCCAGTCCCCCCGAGCGCACGATCGTCACGGGCGACCTCAATGTCGCGCCGCTCGAGCATGACGTCTGGTCGCATCGCCAGCTCCTGAATATCGTGAGCCATACGCCGGGCGAGGTCGAGCGCCTGAACGCCTGGCAAAAGGCAGGAGGATTTGTCGACAGCGCTCGCCATTTCGTGCCGCCCGAGGAAAAGCTTTATTCCTGGTGGTCGTACCGCTCGCCGGACTGGACCCGGAACGACCGGGGGCGGCGGCTGGACCACATCTGGGTGACGCCCGATCTCGTTCCCGCGCTGGCGGCAAGTAAAACCCTGCGCGAGATGCGCGCCTGGGAGCAGCCCTCCGACCATGTCGCGGTCGTGACCGATCTCGGCTAGAGGAATGACCTGCGCCGATACTAATCAGCTCGCCGGCGCGGGGAAGCGCTCGGGCGCCGCGTCCCTGACGTGCGCACCTTGTGGGGTTGCTTCGAGAATTGCCAAACCCCGTTCGACCGCGCCGCTGGGTTCGAGGCGGAACAGGCCGCTCAGCCCGCTATAGCCATCGCGCGTCTCCAGTTCGGCGGGCGTGATGGCGCTCCTGCTCATCGCAGCCGCGAGGGAAACCGCGTCATAAAGCAGAAGACCGCGCGGGTCAGCCGCTTCGCCATAAATCTGCTGATAGCGCCGCATAAAACTTTGCTGACGCTCCGGAGGGGTGGCGGCATACCAGCCGCCAGCCAGCGCCGGATCGGCGTCGGCAGTCTGCCAGAGTCCGCTGCCGATCAATCGTACCTTGTCCGCGCTCATGCCGAGGCGGCGGACCTGGCCGGCGAGGGTAGCGCCGCGGGTGCCGCCCTCCGGAAGCACTAGCGCCTCAAACGGCTGCGCGCGATAGACATCGGCCAGCCTTTGCACCGGAACGGTGAAATCGGAGCTGTCGGGTGCATAGAAGACGGTCTGGAGGATGGATCCACCGCCCTGGCCGAGGGTCTTTTCCATGGAGGACGAGATCACGTGTCCATAGGGCGTGTCGGGAAGCAGGGCCGCGTAATGGCGCAGCCCTTGGGACAGGGCGTAGGACAGGACGCGGTTCATCTGCATTTCCGGGGTCACGCCCAGCACATAAACGCCCGGGCGTGCCGCTGAACTGTCGTTCGTGAGCGCGAGGACCGGCACAGCGGGATGGCCGAGCTGCTTGGTTTCCGTGGAAAAAATCGGCCCGAGGAGGATTGCGCCGCTGCCTCCGCTCCCGCTATCGAGCGAGATCGCTCCCCGTCCCGTATCGATGGGGACCAGCCGCAACAGGCTAGGTGGGGATTCAAGAAGCGCCATCTCGGCCGCATGCAATAAATTACGTCCAAGCTTTTCGTTGGCGCCGCTGAGCGGCAGCAGCAACCCTGCCTCTGGCGAATCGGATGGCGGCGGCGCGACCTGCTGCGGCGGTACAATGGCGGTCGGCGGGGGAGACGGCGGTGATAGCCGCGGGACCGCTTTGCCGATGGGCGGGCTTGGGTTAGAAACACAGGCGGCAAGGGCAAGAGCGACGGCAAGGACGACGAAACGCATGGAAACCAACCTAGCAAGCGAGGAAGAACCACGCAATCCGTGGCCACGGCCAAGCCTGATCCTGGTTGCAACCCCGATCGGCAATCTCGGGGATATGAGCGCCCGGGCCATCGCCGCACTGAAAGACGCCGACCGCATTGCCGCCGAGGATACGCGCACGAGCCAGATTCTCCTACGCCGTTATGGAATCGCCACGCCTTGCCTGCCCTACCACGAGCACAACGCCCAGACCATGCGGCCGCACCTGCTCGAGGCGCTGGCGAAAGGGGAGCGTCTCGCGCTTATCAGTGATGCCGGCACGCCCTTGATTTCCGACCCTGGCTACAAACTCGTCCGCGAGGCGATTGCCGCGGACATTCCAGTGACCGCCGTCCCCGGTCCCAGCGCCCCCCTCATGGCGCTGATCCTCTCCGGCCTCCCCTCCGACCGCTTCTTCTTCGGCGGCTTCTTGCCCCCCAAACCGCTCGCCCGGGACAAGGCCCTGCACGCCTATGGCAATATTCCCGCGACCCTGATCTTCTTTGAAAGCCCCCGGCGGCTCGGCGCAACGCTTTCCGCCATGGTCCAGGCCTGGGGGCCTCGTCCCGCCTGCGTCGCGCGGGAATTAACCAAGCGCCACGAAGAAGTGCTCAGAGGAACACTTCCGGAACTCGCCGCGAAATTTACCGACGTCCCCAGGGGAGAAATCGTCATCGTGGTCGGCCCCCCTCTGGCATCCGCCGCGCCCGGCGAAGAAGAGGTCTCGGAATATCTGGAGGATTTGCTGCGCAGCCATGCGCCGAGCCGTGCGGCGGCGCTGGCCGCCCAGGAATTCGGCTTGCCGCGCAGCGCGCTTTACCGAAGGGCTCTAGGCCTCGCGCGACGGCGCAAATAGAGCACGCTGCGGCTGTTGTAAAAAAGCCACAGGTGTCGACAAAATGATACAGCCACGCGCAAATTACTTTGACTTGCCAGGGTTAATGCCTGAATTTTCGTCTGTCCGCCTGAAGTTCCCTCGATTCGGGGCACCAAATTCGGGGCACGAGTAGAGCGATCGGCAGGAGGACAGGGGAATTGGGGGCTCCAATCCTCTGTGCAACAAAAGGAAAATATCGAGATGAAAAAGATTCTCATCGGTACTTCGGCACTGATCGGCGCAGGCCTCCTGGCCAGTCACGCCGCGCATGCCGACGACAAGGGGATTAAGCTGACCGTTGGCGGCTTCTTCAATACCTTCTACATCCTGAATTTCGATGACGACCGCAAGGGCGTCACGAATGACAACAATGACGGCGGTCTGACCGACGTCTCCGGTGCGGCCGGCCTGCCGCTTCCAGTCGGCTATGGTACGACGTATCAGGGTAACGTCTATAACGTCCGTCCGAGTGCGTTCAACAACGGTATTGCCGGCATTCCTCGCGGTTTCGTGAGCGACCCTGTGGTGGGTGCGGGCACGCCGGTGCTTGACAATCAAGTCCCCGGTGGAAATATCAACACCGACCAAAACTCGTTCCGCCATGGCCGGTACAAGCTGCGCTATGCGGTGCGACGGAACCCGGATGGCTCTCCCGCCACCGACCCGGTAACCGGTCGTCCGATTATCGACACCTATGCGATCTACCGTAGCCGCACCAATCGCGACGCGGGATTCCGCGCCAATATCGATTCGCTGACCAACGATTCGGAAATCCATTTCAAGGGTGAGACCACCCTCGACAATGGCCTGACCGTCGGTGTGCATGTCGAGCTCGAAGGCGATCCGAAGAACAACCAGATCGACCAATCCTATGCCTATTTCAAGGGCGGCTTCGGTGAATTGCATATCGGTAACGATTCCGATGCTCTCGGCAAGGCTTGCGTCACTGCTCCGGGCGGCCTGGGTTCGTTCGGCGCCTTCTCGCAGAACGGCACCGGCTCGCATTACGAACAAGCCTTGGGCGTGGGATCGAACTTCAACTGCGCGACCATCAACGGCACGGCGACCGAGATTCTGTACGAAACTCCGGAATTCGCGGGCTTCCAGCTGTTGCTGAGCTATTCGCCCGACAACGGCATCCGCAGCCAGAATTCGCAGACCTTCGGTAACGGCACTCCCTACGTGCAGCGCGGCCAGAATCTCCATGAGTTCTCAGCCTACGCGACCTACACGTTGGAAGGCGACGGATGGAGCTTGAACTGGGGCGGCGGCGGCGAGTGGGGTTTCAACTCCGGTCTCGGCACCGATTCGATCTATGCCAAGGGCTATGAGTTCGATCAGACGGAAGACGGCCATGTTCGGCACCATAATCGTGCGGGTCCCAACAGCTACCAGACCGGCCTCGTCGGCACGATCGGTGGCTTCAAGGTCGGCGGCAACTTCCAGTTGCTGGACTTCGGCCTTGGCAAG
>DATAGZ010000020.1:0-51218 GCA_036263455.1 Dongiaceae bacterium | reverse complement strand
AGAGAGCGAACCGCCGCCCACTTCGAATATTGGCCGGTCCTGCACCGGATGGTGCGTGCCGGGCGCATCCGCGAGCGTGCCCGCGATTATGGCGCCCGGGGCGGGCGCGCCGGTTACCTCGTGCAGATCGCTCGCCTTGCCCTCATGAATCCCCAGGCTCGCGGCCGCCCCGCCATCCCCGCTCGCCTGGAGCCCCGTAACGTGGAGCGTCCCCTCGACATATTCCACGCCTTGGACCACCGCGAGACCGGCGTCGTAGCCCTTGTGGCTCTTGCCGTCGGCCGTCTCCACCGTGAAGGTGCCGTTGATGCGGTTGCCGTGATCGTCGAAGCCCTTGCCGTCGATATTGAGGTTGATGGCCAGCAGCCCGCCCAGCAGGGCGGGCTCGTTCACCCGGACGAGTTCGTCCGGGTCGATCTTGCCATCGCCGTTCTTGTCGCGCCAGGTCGCGAGCTTCCCCCACGCCGCATCCTTGGCATCCACCTTGCCGTCCTTGTTGCTGTCCAGCGTCTTCAACCCGTCATAGTCGGTGGGCGGGGTGAGCGAGGCCAACAGCGATCCCAGCAGCGCCTCTTCCACCGCGGCGGCCACAGCGGAGGAACTGTCGCCCGCGCCATCGAAGGAGGGGCGGGGGCGGGGTTGTCCATCATGGGCCGGAGGCGCGCGGTACCCACCCTCGTAATCACCGCCGCCGCCTGCCGCCATCAGTGTGACTAGTTCCAGCGCCAGGCCCAGCTCGGCCACGACCGTGCGTGGGTCGGGCTTATGCACCAGCTTGTCGAGAAACATGTCCTGGGGCGTGAACTTGCCGTCCCCATCCGCGTCATAGAGCAGGAAACTGTTCTGCGTGTCCCACCCCACCCGTTCCTTCTTCCCGTCTCCGTTCACGTCCACGAAGGCATTCGACTGGTCCTTGGAGATGGTCGTCAATCCCTTATCGTCGAGATCGAGAATGAGGGGGTGCGCTATCTGGTTCTCAACTCTAGATGCCCAATCATGACAATTTTCATATTGAGACCCCCAATCGCTGCCAATACCAATATAATTATGTATGTAGCTTGCTTCTTCCTTTATAGTTTTTAGTGCGTCTCTGTATTGTTGCTCTGTTTGATTATGAACTTCCGTTACAGACCCTCGTATTCTCTGTTCATTTGTATGAACTATGCCATCACTTTGAAGTCCTGCTGTAACACCTCCAACTTGATGCCAGTGACCATCAAGTCCCATTTCAAAATCATGTTCTTCTATATCGTCATGGGAAGGGCTTAAGGTTCCACCATTTGAGCTATAGGGGATATGTCCATTGAATAGGCTGCTATGCAAACGATCATTAACATATGCATGATCTCCTGGTTGACCTCCAGGAAGATTTAGCTCCCGCTCTTCTTCGGAACGGGATTCATTGTAACGCCTTTCTCGACCATCTTCCGCAAGACCGCCGCCGTAAGACGGCTGAGACCATACATCTCTATTGGAAGGAAAATCATGACTAGAATTACTGTTATCTCTGTTTGAACCCATTTGAATCTTCCTCCAGGTAGTAAGATGCCTGTTTTCTGGTATTTACAATACTGTATTCACCTCGGGAAATATTAAGAAAAATTATCCCATATACTCCAGCAATCATAACGTTGAACACATAAATGACATCTCCATTTACAGCATGGAATTGACCGTAATCGCTTATGGGCAAAATCAAACCATATTCCATGAGAGAAAATTCCCTATAGTCTCGACATGTACTTCTATTGCAATCACCTATCTGGATATATGACCTAAAAGGCAATATATCCCTATAATTGACAGAGATATCAGGAAATCCTTCATCAGGACTGCTTTTTTTAACATAGAGTGCCGGCTTAACCAAGACTTGGTAAAAATGGTTCATGCTGCTCCGCTCGAGCTGCTCACAAATTCGGAACGTGTTTAGCGCTACTGTAGTTAACTGGCAATCAGGCCCTGACGTTGCTACATTACCATTTGTATAGGTAAAAAGATTCGGCGCGCTTATACCTATGACTATAGCATAAGCGCTCAAAACGGAAAACCAACATACTATTATAGTTTTAATGCTCTTTCGCTCGTTACCAATAATACCGAGCGAGTAAACTAGGATAAAAATCAGAAGAGTATGCGACATAATGGTGGCGGCTGACATTACTTGCCGAAATTTCATCAAAGGGTATATATCGATTCTCTGAATCAATAAAGCAAAGCCGATATGTACCGAAATAACTGAGATGGCTAGCGCGATGGAAAAACTTGTATCCTTGCTCAAGGATATCGCAATTCTTTTAACGTCCTTTGTCTTGCTTAGCCATAAAACCTCTCCAATAACGAGGATAGGTATAGCTATGCAAAACCACGCTAATCCAAAAAAAAGCGTGTTGATGCTGTGTTGCCCTGTCCAGATATTTATAAATATAACGGCGAGTGATAGCAGAAGAGTCCTTTTTACCATCTTGTTTGGCAATTGGTGTGAAAACCCCCGATGATCTATTGAAGAATTCATTCTTATCGATCCTTCAATCGAAATGATAGAGGACGCCATGTTCCTAAGCGTTGCGGAACCCCTTGATTAGTCGTGCGCAGCCATCGTACGCATTCCACCTGAAAGTTATCTGCAAAGAAAGTTTCGAGCTTCCTATATATTCTTCTCATGCCGCCAAACGGCGCAATCAGATCGATGATCCAGCACCGCTCGCCGCAGTGCCAATCCTCGAGCGTCAGCGGCCAAAGCCGCGCTAGCAACCGCGCTTCGGTTTCTTCGTTTAAGAATGCCCACGAGCACCAAGCAATTATCTTCCCTTTATCGGCAAGAAATACATATTGGTTGAGCCACAGAGGGGGTTGGATATAGGTAAAAATGGATTTTGGACTCCACGAACCCGCTGACGGGGATCGCTCTATCAGCTGTTCCACCTGTCTGGTCAATGAGACAAGCGGACTATTTGGGCCGCTCTTCCATTCATCTGCGGTTTTTGTACCCCTAGCCGATGGTCCCAAGCGTGCCTCCGGATGAGTCTGTTAACTATATGCTTCCCTTCCCCGCTTGGCAAGCCGCCTTTGCCGTTTTTCAAGCATATATTAGCCTGGAACAGGCGTTAACCTTTCTGACAAGTTGCCCTAGCGGATGAGAACGTAGCTGTAAGGCATTGACGGGCAAGATTTTCATTTGATCATGGTCTCCGCATCCCTCATTCCTCTGGCACCCGTTTCTATAATCCTTCCATGGCTAACATGATGATTCTTACGTTCAGAGGCTCACGCCATCGATAGAGGATCACCTTGGCATCCTCAGATAGATTTTTTAGATCACCCCCTAGAAGGGTACGGGAGAAAAAGTCGGTAGCAGCAATCTCAATTTTTTGCTCCTTAGATAGCGGCGCCGCATTTGGCGTTTCTGGTGATCGAGCTTGACCAACCGCACCTTTGCACATCCAAACCACTACTAGGATTACTAAACTTACTACCCTTTTCATCTCACCCTTAAGATCTGCAAGATTCCGTGCATCGAAATATCTTGAACCCAAGCTCGGCGTTCCGCAAGCAGTATACGCAACTTTTAAAAATAATGCGGCGTTATTTACCGCCTATTGTAACTATCGGTTGAATTTCTCACCTTATACCGTCTCGATAGCGCGCGTTTGGCAAATGAGATTCGCCCTGTGATATTGCTCGACTGGAAATTACGCTAGGCGCTGGTGCTTTATACCACCTGGAACCCGCGGGCATAAGGGTCGCGGTCGTCGATGAAGAGCGTGTTATAGCCGGTCAGGCAGGCCCATCCTTCGATGGTCGGGATGATTGCCGCATGGTTTCCGACGTTCGTTTGGCCGGCGATGCGGCCGCGGAACAGGCTGCCGATGATGCTTTCATGCACGAATTCCTCGCTATCGGCGAGACGGCTGCGCGCAGCCCACTGCGCCATGCGCGCCGAGGTGCCGGTCCCGCATGGCGAGCGGTCGATGGCCTTGTCGCCATAATAAACGGCATTGCGGGCGGTGGCCTGCGCGGCGCGCGGCGCGCCCGTCCACAGGATATGCGAAATACCGGAGATCGAGGGATCGTCGGGATGGTGCACTTCATAGGCGCGGTTCAAGGCGATGCGCAGCGCGTGGCTCATGCGGATCAGGTCGGCGGCGCTATAATCGGCCATGTCGCGGTACGCCTGCTGCGGATCGACGATGGCATAGAAATTCCCGCCATAGGCGATATCGACCGTGATGTCGCCGAGACCCGGGCAAGAAACCGGCAGGTCACGGGCATGGAGGAAGCTCGGTACGTTGGTGAGTGTCACGCTGGCGATACGGTCGCCCTCGCGCCGGTAATGGGCGACCACCGGACCCGCCGGCGTGTCGAGGCGCACCTCGCCTTCGCGCCGGGGCGTGATCAACCCATGCTCCAGCGCGAGCGTCACCGTTCCTATCGTCCCGTGGCCGCACATCGGCAGGCACCCGCTGGTCTCGATGAATAGGATCGCGCTGTCGCAATCGGGGCGCGTGGAGGGATAAAGGATTGCGCCCGACATTTGGTCGTGGCCGCGGGGCTCGAACATCAAGCCGGTGCGGATCCAATCATATTCCTCGAGAAAATTCCGTCGCCGCTCGCTCATGTTCGCGCCTACCAGTTGTGGCCCGCCGCCCGCCACCAACCGCACGGGATTGCCGCAAGTATGGCCGTCGATGCAGTGGAAGGAGTGACGCATCTAGGCCTCCAGCCAAGGCCGGGTGCGCAGCGCGTCCTCGATCAGCCGTTCCACCTCGCGCCGCTCCTCTCCCATGAGCGGCAGGCGGGGCGCCCGCACATGCTCGCTGCTCTCCAGGACCTTGCATTCGACAAGCTTGATGTTCTGGACGAGCTTGGCCGACACGTCGAGCCGCAGGAGCGGCAGGAACCAGTGATAGAGCCGGCGTGCCTCATCCAAACGGCCGGCGCGCACCGCCTCGTAAATCGCGACCGTCTCGGCGGGAAAGGCGGTGACGAGGCCCGCCACCCAGCCATCGGCACCCATAAGCAAGGCTTCGAGCGCCAGATCGTCCACTCCGCAGAACAGCCGATAGCGTTTGCCCGTGACGCGCCGGATCTCGGCGATGCGCCGGATATCGCCTGACGATTCCTTGATTGCCACGAACCGTTCCTCCGCGGCCAGCGCGGCAAATTGCGCCGGGGTGACATCGGTGCCATAGGCGAGCGGGTTGTTGTAGATCATGAGAGGAAGGTCGCTCTGCGCGGCGATGGATCGGAAATGGTGGGCGCTCTCGCGCGCATCGGCGACATAGCGCAGTCCGGGCAGGACCATGAGCCCGTCGGCGCCCGCGGCGGCGGATTCCCTGGCGAGGCGGCATCCCTCCGCCGTGCTGTTCTCGGCGATGGTGGCGAGCACGGGCACCCGGCCGGCGGCCGCTCTGGCAACCGCGCGCAGTGTCTCGATTTTTTCCCCGAAAGACAGGGTGCTGGCCTCGCCGAGCGAGCCATTTACGATCAACCCATGAACGCCGCGCGTGATCAGCCAATCGGCATGCCGCTCCATCATGGGGAGATCGAGCGCGTCATCTGGACGAAACTTGGTCGTTATCGCGGGATATATTCCGTGCCAATGCGAATCGGCCATGTTTTCTTCCTCCCCTTCGGATGATCATCCTATAATGGCCGAATCGGAGAAACAGGCGCAATGAGTGATTTGTTCGAAGACCGGCGCGGGCGCGACGGCGATTATTCGGCCAAGGATATCGAGGTCCTCGAAGGACTGGAACCAGTGCGCCGCCGCCCGGGCATGTATATCGGCGGAACCGACGAGCGCGCCTACCATCATCTGGCTGCCGAGATTCTGGACAATGCCATGGACGAGGCGGTGGCCGGCCATGCCTCGCGCATCGAAGTCAGGCTCGAGAAGAACAATTTCCTCACCATCACGGACAATGGCCGAGGGATCCCCATCGATCCGCATCCGAAATTCAAGAACAAGAGCGCGCTCGAAGTCATCCTGACCACCCTTCATTCGGGCGGCAAGTTCAGCGGCAAGGTCTACCAGACCTCGGGCGGGCTGCATGGGGTGGGATCCTCGGTGGTGAACGCTCTCTCCGACCATCTCGCCGTCGAGGTGGCGCGCGAACGCAAGCTCTATGCGCAGGAATTCTCCCGCGGCCAGCCGATTGGCAAGCTCAAGCCGCTCGGGGCCGCGCCCAACCGGCGCGGCACGACCGTCCGCTTCCACCCCGACCCGCAGATCTTCGGCAATGCCTTGCACTTTCGCCCCGAGCGGCTCTATCGCATGTGCCGCTCGAAGGCCTATCTGTTCCGGGGTGTCGAGATCCGCTGGTCCTGCGATCCCACTCTTGTCGCCGATGGCGCCGCGCCCGCCGAGGATATCCTGCATTTTCCGGGCGGACTTGGCGATTACCTGGCCAGCATGCTCGAGAAACGCGCGACGGTCACCGCGCAGCCTTTTTCGGGCCAGGCCGAGTTTCCCGACAAGCTTGGCCGTGTGGAATGGGCCATTTCCTGGCCCGCCGACGGCGAGGGTTTCCTGAGCTCCTACTGCAATACCGTGCCGACATCGGAGGGCGGCACCCATGAAACCGGCCTGCGCACCGCCCTGCTGCGCGGCATCAAGGCCTATGGCGAGCTCGCGGGCAATCGCAAGGTAGCCCAGATCATCGGCGACGACATCACGGCCCCGGCCGCGATGATGCTCTCGGTGTTCATCCGCGATCCGCAATTCCAGGGCCAGACCAAGGAGCGGCTGGCGAGCGCCGAGGCGCAGCGCCTGGTGGAAGCGAGCGTCAAGGATCATTTCGACCATTGGCTCTCCGGCGATCCCGGGCGGGCGAGCGATCTGCTCGATTACGTCATCGCCCGCGCGGAGGAACGCCTGCGGCGCAAGCAGGACAAGGAATTGTCGCGCCGCATCGGCGGACGCAAGGTGCGCCTCCCCGGCAAACTCACCGATTGCAGCCGATCCGAAGCGGCGGGCACCGAGCTGTTCCTGGTGGAAGGCGATTCGGCCGGTGGCTCGGCCAAGCAGGCGCGCAATCGCGAGAACCAGGCGGTCTTGCCCCTACGCGGCAAGATCCTTAATGTCGCCAGCGCGAGCAGCGACAAGCTCGGCGCGAACAAGGAGCTCCTCGATCTGATCCAGGCCCTGGGCTGCGGCACGCGGGATAGCTTCGATCTGCGCCGCCTGCGCTATGAGAAGATCATCATCATGACCGATGCCGATGTCGACGGCGCGCATATCGCTTCGCTGCTGATGACTTTCTTCTATCAGGAAATGCCCGAGCTCGTCGCCAAGGGCCATCTCTTCCTTGCCCAGCCCCCGCTCTATCGCCTCGCGCATGGCGGCAAGGTTCTCTATGCGCGGGACGATGCCGACCGGGAGCGCCTCGTCCGGAAGGAATTTTCCGCGCGCGCCAAGATCGAGATCAGCCGCTTCAAAGGACTCGGGGAAATGCCCGCCCAGCAGCTCAAGGAAACCACCATGGACCCGACGACGCGCACGTTGCTGCGTGTACATATTCCCGAGAAATATCGCGACGAGGATCGCGAGGAAGCGCGTGCCACGGCCGCTTTAGTCGAACGGCTGATGGGACGCAAACCCGAGCTGCGCTTTCAGTTCATCCAGGAGAATGCGTCCTTCGTCAAAGATGTGGATGTCTGAGCATGGACGCCGCGCCATTCCCTGACAGAAACGGAATTTACCGACATGCGCACACGATTTACCGGCAGGGATGAAGCGGTTCGGGTCAAAGGCAAGCACCGGGAATCCTCCCGGCGCTGGCTCGAGCGCCAGCTCAACGATCCCTATGTTGCCCAGGCCAAGAAGCAGGGCTATCGCTCGCGGGCGGCCTTCAAGCTCAAGGAACTCAATGACCGGTTCCATTTTCTGAGGCCGGGCGCAATCGTGGTCGATCTCGGTTCGGCTCCGGGCGGCTGGCTGCAGGTGGCGCTCGAGCGGATCGGCAAGAACGGCCGCGTCGTCGGCATCGATCTCCAGCCGGTCGAACCGCTGGCGGGCGCCGACATTCTTCATCTCGATTTCATGGCGGCGGAAGCGCCCGGCCAGCTGCGCACCCTGTTGGGCGGCCAGCAGGCCGACGTGGTCTTATCCGACATGGCGGCGCACGCCACGGGCCATGCCCAGACCGACCACTTGAAAATCATCGGCTTGGCCGAGGCCGCCTATGATTTCGCTCAGGAGATTCTGGCCGAGAATGGCGCCTTCGTCGCTAAAGTCCTGCAAGGCGGCACGACCGCGACGTTGTTGAGGCGCCTCAAGCAGGATTTCGCGGCGGTCAAGCACGTCAAGCCTCCCGCCAGCCGCAAGGATTCGGCGGAAATCTATGTGGTGGCTCTCGGATTCCGCAAAGCGCGCTGATGCGCTGCTCCGGCTCGTCGGCCAGGATGTTCTTGTTTACGCGTTCGCCACAATCTCGCCGATCAAATCGTAATCATCGCGTCCCGTGACCGTGGCGGTGACGAAATCTCCCGCGCGGATGCCCTTGCGCGGCGGGAGGTGCAGAACGCCATCCACCTCGGGCGCATCCGCCATGCCGCGCGCAACGATACCGGTCTTGTCCGCGCGATCCACCAGCACGCGAAGCGATCGGCCAACCCAGCGTTCCAGCCGCCGGCGCGAGATCTCGCGCTGGTGCGCCATCAAGCGGTCCCAGCGCTCCTGCTTCACATCTTCGGAAATATGACCGGGAAGTTCACGCGCAGCTGCGCCCGCGACATTCTCATATTTGAAGCAGCCGACCCGGTCGAGTTCAGCCTCGCTCAACCAGTCGAGCAGCAGGCGGAAATCCTCCTCGCTCTCACCGGGAAAACCCACGATGAACGTCGAACGCAAGGTAAGGTCGAGGACCTGAGCACGCCACGCGCGGATCCGGTCGAGCATGCGCATCTCATTCGCCGGCCGCCGCATCGCCTTGAGGATACGCGGGCTCGCATGCTGGAACGGGATATCGAGATAGGGCAGGATCAGACCCCCTGCCATCAGGGGAATGAGCCCGTCCACATGGGGATAGGGATAGATATAATGAAGCCGCACCCAAATGCCGAGCGAACCCAGTGCGCGGGCGAGATCGAGGATACGCGCCGGCACCGGCCTGCCGCGCCAGTTGCTTTCGGCATAGGCGAGATCGATTCCGTAGGCGGATGTATCTTGGGAAACGACCAGCAGCTCCTTCACGCCTGCCCGCGCGAGCGCCTCGGCTTCCTCCAGCACGTCGGAAGCCGGCCGGCTCACGAGATCTCCCCGCAAGGCGGGAATGATGCAGAACCGGCAGCGATTATTGCAGCCTTCAGAAATTTTCAGGTACGCGTAATGGCGTGGCGTGAATTTGAGCCCGCCGGGCGGCAACAGGTCGAAATGCGGGTCATGCAGCGGCGGGCGGGCCCGATGCACCGCATCGATGACGGCCTCGTAATGGGCGGGCCCGGTGATATCGAAGACTTTCGGATAGCGTGCCCGGATGACATCGGGCTCGGCACCAAGACAGCCCGTGACGATGACCCTGCCGTTCGCGTCGATCGCTTCGCCAATCGCATCCAGGGACTCTGCGCGGGCGCTTTCCAGGAAACCGCAGGTATTGACGATCACCATATCCGCGCCAGCGTAATCGGGCGCGAATTCATACCCCTCGGCACGCAAGTGGGAAACGATCCGCTCGCTGTCATAGAGCGCCTTCGCACAGCCTAGGCTGACCAGCCCGACGCGAGGTATGGCGGCCTTCGTCATGGCCGCCTCTATAGCCGACTTGGACCGGATCCGCTATCTAAAACAGAACGTAATCGACAGGCGCAATGTGCAGCCGGATGTCATTCTCTTCCAGAATCTCCCGGATAGGATCGGGCGGCGCCACATCGGTGAAAAAGGCATCGACATCGGCGATATTGCCAAGCCTGACCAGCGGTTTGCGCTCGTATTTCGAGTGATCCGATATCAGGAAGTGCTGGCGGGAATTTCGCATGATGAGTTGCGCCGCGCGGATTTCGCTGTAATCGTAATCGAGCAGCGTGCCGTCCAGATCGATGCCCGAAACGCCGACAATTGCAAAATCCACTCGAAACTGGGAAATAAAATCGAGCGCGGCTTCTCCGATGATGGCACGGTCGGCATGGCGTACCTGGCCGCCCGCGACGATCAGCTCGCAGGACTGGTTCTCGGACAGGATCGCCGCGACGTTCAGGTTGTTGGTGATCACACGAAGGCCACGATGACGTAACAGCGCACGGGCGACTTCTTCGCTGGTCGTGCCTATATTGATGAAAAGCGAGGAATCATTGGGAATATGTTGGGCGCAGGTGCGCGCAATGCGGCGCTTCTCCTCGAGCATGTGTACCTGTCGGGTCGAATAGGAAACATTCTCCACCGATGAGGCCAATCCCGCCCCGCCATGATAACGGCGCAGCAGATCCTGGTCGGATAATTGATTGAGATCGCGGCGGATCGTCTGGGCAGTCACCGCGAAATGTGCCGCGAGCGCCTCGATAGGCACGTAACCGCGGCGGCGGACCAATTCGAGAATTTCCTCATGGCGATGCTGGCGCTGCTGGACCATGGACACCCCCCTTGGGCCTTTTCATTACCACAGCTCAGCTCGCGTTGCAATAATAGTTAACCAATTATTAATAAATAGCGGCGAAAGCGGTCACCTTTCCCGATTACGTACGAGATCCTCCACTACGCCCGGATCGGCGAGGGTCGAGATGTCGCCCAGACTGTCGAATTGGTTTTCCGCAATTTTGCGCAGGATGCGCCGCATGATTTTTCCCGAGCGCGTCTTGGGGAGGCCAGGCGCCCACTGTACGATATCTGGCGTCGCGATCGGACTTATTTCCTCTCTCACCCATTGGATGAGCTCGCGCTTCAGTTCGTCGCTGGGCTCCGCCCCGATCTTGAGGGTCACATAGGCGTAGATGCCCTGGCCCTTGATGTCATGGGGATAGCCAACGACCGCCGCTTCCGCGACCTTCGCATGCGCCACCAGCGCCGATTCGATCTCCGCCGTGCCGAGGCGGTGCCCCGCGACATTGATGACATCATCGACACGGCCGGTGATCCAGTAATAGCCATCCTCGTCGCGCCGGCAGCCGTCACCCGTGAAATACGTGCCGGGATAGGCCTTGAAATAGGTATCGACGAAGCGCTGGTGGTCGCCGTAGACGCTGCGCATCTGCCCGGGCCAAGAATCGGTCAGCACGAGCATGCCGGTGGCGGCGCCTTCCAGGACATGGCCGCCTTGGTCGACCAGAGCGGGCTTCACGCCGAAAAAGGGCCGCGTCGCCGAGCCGGGCTTGAGCGGAATCGCGCCGGGCAGCGGAGATATCATGATACCGCCGGTTTCCGTTTGCCACCAGGTATCGACGACCGGGCAGCGCTCCTCGCCCACCACTCTGTAGTACCATAGCCAAGCCTCGGGATTGATCGGCTCGCCCACCGAGCCCAAGACCCGCAGATTGGAACGGTCCGCCTTACGGACCCAGTCAGGCCCTTCGCGCATCAAGGCGCGGATCGCGGTCGGCGCGGTATAAAAGATGTTGACGCGGTGCTTCTCGCACACTTGCCAGAAGCGCGAAGCGTCGGGATAGGTGGGCACGCCCTCGAACATGAGGGTCGTGGCGCCGTTGGCCAGCGGACCATAGAGAATATAGGAATGGCCAGTCACCCATCCGATATCGGCGGTGCACCAATAGACCTCGCCCTCGCGATAATCGAAGACATACCGATGCGTCATCGCCACATAGAGAAGATAACCGGCGCTGGTATGCAGCACGCCCTTGGGTTGACCCGTCGAGCCCGAGGTATAGAGAATGAACAGCGGGTCTTCCGCATTCATGATCTCGGGCGCGCATTCGGCGGAAACCCCGGCCATCTCCTCCTCGAGCCAGTAATCCCGTCCGTCCTGCCAGCCGATCCCGCTGCCGGTTCGCTTGACGACCAGGCAAGTCTTGAGACTGGGGCAATGTGCGGCCGCCTTGTCGACATTAGCCTTGAGGGCGACCTTACGACCGCCGCGCACACCCTCGTCAGCGGTGATGATCAGCGCCGAACCGCAATCTTGGATCCTTCCTGCCAGCGCCTCGGCGGAGAAGCCGCCGAACACGACCGAATGGATCGCGCCGATCCGGGCGCAGGCCAGCATGGCGTAGGCCGCCTCGGGAATCATCGGCATGTAGATCGTGACCCGGTCACCCTTTTTCACGCCGTGCCGCCGGAGAACATTGCCGAGCCTGCCCACCTGCTCGGAAAGTTCCTGATAGGTGATATGCCGCGATTGGGTAGGATCGTCGCCTTCCCACAGAATCGCCGTCTGCTGCGCCCGGGCGGGCAGGTGTCTATCGATGCAATTCACCGCGACATTGAGCGCCCCATCCTCGAACCAGCGGATGCGGACAGGCGGATGAAAATCGACATCCTTGACCTTGGTATAGGGTCGATGCCAGAATAGGCTCTTCCCCTGCTCGCGCCAAAAGCCTTCGGGGTCGGCGATGGATTGTTCGTACATCCGCCGGTACTGCGCCTCATCGATGAGGGCGTCCTTCTTCCAGGCATCCTTAACGGGAATGGTTTGTGCGTTTGTCACTTTTTTCCTCTCCAGATTTTTTGCTCATGCCGCAGATGATTTTCCAATGTGCGGCGCTAACCGGCTGGACCGACAGGCGCGACAGCCGAACGAGGGCGATATCGGTGAGCGCGGGCGTCTGCTTGATCGCAGCGAGCGTGACCGGCCGGGCGAACTCTTCCAACGGGACGACATCGACCTGAACGAAGCGACCGGTGCTGTCGCTGGGATCGGGATAGGCTTCCCGGGTAATCTCGCAGATGCCGACGATCTCCTTGCCTTCGTTGGAATGATAAAAGAAGGCCCGGTCGCCTTTTTTCATCGCCTTGAGATTCAAAGCCGCCTGATGGTTGCGCACCCCGCTCCACCCCGTTTTTTTATCGGCGCGAAGTTGCTGCCAGGAGTAAGCGGAAGGTTCCGATTTCATGAGCCAGTAGCGCACGGCTATTTTTCCTCCAGACAATAAATGGCGTTAGGCATAATCTCCCCTATCCCACTGTCAGTTCCTCGAGCGGCCAGCGCGGCCGCACCGAGCTGTCCAGCCCGTCCTGCCATCCCAATCTTAAGCGTTCAATTCCCGCCCAGGCAATCATGGCGGCGTTATCCGTACACAATTCGGGGGGCGGGAGAATGAGCGGCACACCGCGCGCGATACCCAGCCTCTCCAGCCGATCGCGTAGGACACGATTGGCCGCGACGCCCCCCGCGGCGACAAGGGCGGTCACGTTCGGCGCCAAGGCTAGCGCTCTTTCCGTCCGGTCGGCAAGACACGCCACAATCGCCTGCTCCAGTCCGGCGGCAAGGTTTGCGCGCTCTGCCTCGGTCAAAGAACGGCCGCCGACCCTTTGGCGCAAGGCGGTCTTCAATCCGCTGAAGGAGAAATCGCAATGGGCCGCGCCATGAAACGGCCGCGGCAGATCGACCGGCGCCTCGGCCATCCGTGCCGCCGCCGCGATGGCCGGACCGCCTGGTTGGGGAAGCCCCAGCAACTTGGCGCCTTTGTCGAAGGCCTCGCCTGCGGCGTCATCGCGGGTCGTTCCGAGCCGCCGGTAACAGCCCACGCCTTCGACCGCGACCAACTGACAATGGCCACCCGAGGCGAGCAGCAGCATATACGGAAAATCCACCCGCGCACCGAGCCGCACGGACAAGGCATGGCCTTCGAGATGATTGACCGCGACGAAGGGAATATCGCGCGCCAAAGCGAGTGCCTTGCCCAAGACGGCGCCCACGATCACACCACCGATCAGCCCCGGTCCGGTCGTGGCTGCGACCGCGTCGATGTCCTGCCAGCCGAGCGCAGCCGAGCGCAGGACCGCCTCGACCAGCGGCGCGCAATGATCGAGATGGGCACGCGCGGCGATCTCGGGGACCACTCCGCCATGCGGCCGGTGCTCTTCCCATTGAGACCGGATGAGCGACGCGTGAATCTTTCCCGATCCATCGACCAGCGCCGCTGCCGTCTCATCGCAGGATGTTTCGATACCCAGGACAATCATTGCGTCAATTCCTTGGGCAAGCTAAGGACTTTTCATGACGGGAGCAAATGAGATTCGCATCGGCACGCGCGGTTCGCCCCTGGCCTTGCGCCAGGCGGGCCTGCTGCGCGACGCCCTGCTGGCGCGCCACCCCGACATGGCCGTCACAATCCATCCGATCGTCACCACGGGCGACCGGGTCCAGGATCGCAGCCTCGTCGAGCTCGGGGGCAAGGGGCTGTTTGTCAAGGAGATCGAAGAGGCCCTGCTCGCCCACCACATCGATTGCGCGGTCCATTCTCTGAAGGACATGCCCGCGCTGGGTCCCGACGGGCTCGAAATCCGTGCCGTCTTGCCGCGCGCCGACCCCCGCGACGCCCTGATCGCGCCCGGTTTTGCCGCCTTGAGCGACCTTCCCCCAGGTGCGGTGATCGGAACTTCGTCGGTACGGCGGCAGGCTCAGCTCAGAATGGCGCGCCCCGACTGCCTCTTCGTGCCTCTGCGCGGGAATGTCGAGACACGGCTGCGCAAGATTACGGCCGGCATAGCCCAGGCGACTGTGCTCGCCCAGGCCGGCTTGTTGCGCCTGGAGCTCGCCGAACGTGCCAGCGCCGTCTTCACCGCGGAAGAAATGCTGCCCGCCCCGTCTCAAGGGATCATCGCCGTGCAAGCGCGGCAGGGGGACGCGCGGACGGGTATGCTCCTGGACGATATCGATGACCGAGACACCGCCATCGTTGCCGCGGCGGAGCGGGCCTGCCTCGCCGTACTCGAAGGTTCTTGCCGCACGCCGCTCGCGGCCTATGCGCTGCGCGAGGGCGACAGGATCTGGCTGCGCGGGCTCATCGCGACACCCGACGGCGCCAGATATCACCGCGCGGAAGGGCGAGCCGCCTCTTCCGAGGCGCGCGCACTCGGCGAGGAAATCGGCCGGACCCTTCTCGCCGCGGGCGGTCCCGACTTTTTCCGCCTCTAGCCATGGCGTCGATCCTGATCACCCGGCCTAAGGAAGATGCGGGGCCGCTCGCCACGGCAGTGCGTGCGCGCGGCCATGAACCGATCCTCGAGCCGCTCATGCACATCCAATTCAGCGATACGCCGCCGCCGCTCGACGATATCACGACCTTGATCTTCACCAGCGCAAACGGCGTGCGGGCCTTTGCCCGCGCGAGCAACCGGCGGGACTTTCTGGTCTTTGCCGTAGGCGATCATACGGCAGCGATTGCCAAGGACATGGGGTTTTCCTCGATCGCCAACGCACGCGGGGACAAGCAGAGCCTGGCTGAGCTGATCCTGCGCGAGCATCCGCCTGGTCTCGGCTTGCATGCAACGGCGAAGGGCCAAGGCAATCTCGTGAACGATCTTTGTGCGGCAGGTTTCCCGGCCCGACGGTGGGAGGGGTACGAGTCCGCGCCCGCCCGTGCGCTGTCGGGTTCGTGCCGCGCGGGCCTCGCCGGGAATCTCTACGCCGCCGTCCTGTTTTTTTCTCCACGTACGGCGCGGATCTTCTGTCGCTTATGCCGGGAAGCAGGGGTATTGGCCCTGCCTTTCACGTATGCGACGTGCCTCAGCGCCGCCGTCGCCCAGGCGGCCGACCTGCCCTTTCGCAGTCTCGGGGTTGCGCACCACCCCGACTTGCCGTCATTATTGCGCTGCATGGATGACCAGCTGAGGAATGATGAGCGAACCGGTCGAGGCTAAGTTCGTGGAAATTTCACCACGCCGGTCGCGCACCCTTGTGCTGGTCGGAGTTTTCCTGCTGGGCGTATTGGCGGCCTTGGCTTCCGGCGCGGCCTTCCTCCGCCTCTGGCTGCACAATCGCGACCAAGCCACGCGCCAGGAAATTGCCAACCTGTCGGACCGCTTGGCCAGTTTCGAGCAGCGGCTCGCCCATCTGCCTCCCCCCGATCTTTCCGGAATCGAGGACCGGTTGAGCGGACTCGAGAAGATCATGGCTCAGGTCGCTGGAATGCCTGCGCGACTCGACACGCTGGAAGCCCGCCTGGCCACTTTCGACGACCGGTTGGCGCGGGATGAGCGCCGCATCGAGGCGCCCGCTGCCATCCCGCACAATCTGGTCGCAGCCCTCGCCCTCATGAATCTGCGCACTGCCATCGCGAGCGGCCACGATATTGCCGGGGCGCTGGAAACCGCCAAGGCCGGCGCCCCCGACTTGCCCGACCTGCGCGCCTTCTTCACGGGAATAGCCGCGTTATCCACCGAGGACGTACCGTCCCGCAACCAACTGCTCGGCGCTTTTCCTGCCGCGGCGATCGCAACGGAGATCAACCGGCATGCACTCGGCGGCAGCGATCGGGGCGTCTGGGCGCGCATACAGAGCAATCTCGCCGCAATGGTGCGAATCCGGCCGGAACGGCCGGAAGGGGACAGCAGTCTGGATCGCCTCGCGCGCGCTGAGCTCGCCGCCCAATCCGGCAATGCTATCCAGGTGCTCGACGAGCTCGCTTCCCTCCCTCTGCCCGCCGAGGCGGTACGCTGGCGCGATCAATTGATGCGGCGGCTAAAATGGGACAAGGCCGTGGCCCGCCTCGATGCGCTGTTGCCGGCCTTGCTCAAAGCGTAAGATGGTCATCCTCCGCCTGTTTCTCTTTCTGCTGCGGCTGGGCGTCCTCCTGGCGATATTCCTTGCCCTTGCCAGTCTGGAAGGCCGGGTCAGTATTGGACTTCTGGGCTATCGCATAGAAACCCGCACCGGTCTGCTGTTCGGCGCGCTCGCCGTGCTGCTGCTGATCTTCTCTTTCCTCCTCGGCGGGGTGCGCCGCATCGGACGCACAGGAAGGGCCTGGCGCCAGCGGCGCGAGCGGGCGCGGTGGCGCGAAAGCCGAAACCTTCTGCTCCATGGCCTCTTGGCGCACGCAACGGGCGACCACGCTACCCAGCACGGCTGGCTCAAGAAGGCGCAAAATTTATTGAGCGGCGATCCGCTCCTGCTCCTTCTCGAAGCGCAGATGGCGCAGGAATTGGGAGAATACGGCACCGCCGCCGCGAAATTTCACGCCCTCGCGCGTAACCCCGGCACGCAGGTCGCGGGACGAATCGGCGAGATGCGCGCCCTGCTCGCCAAGGGGGCGGAAGATGAGGCTTGGCAAATCGCGCGCGACCTCGCGACCGCGCCTTCGCTCTCCGGCGAAACAGCCTCTGAGATCTTTACACTTGCGCTCTCGCGGGGTGCCTGGGACGAGGCCGACCATCTCGCATCGCGAGGTCCCGCCGAGCGGCGCGCACTATGGCATTCTCGCCTCCATGCGGAACGAGCGCGACGTGCGCTGGCCGAGAATGATGGGGAAACCGCCTCGCGTCAGGCCAAGCTCGCACTCAAGGCGAGACCTGACTTTTTGCCCGCGCAGCTCCTGGCCGTCCAGGCCGCGCTTGAACTGGGCGATGCCCGAAAGGCGCTCACCCTGATCGCGCGTTTTTGGCAGGAACCCTCGGCCGCCTTCCTGCCGCTTTTTTTCGCGGCCACCGCCGACATGCCGCCGCTCGAGCGGGTCAGGGCGGGAGAAAGACTGGTCATGGCCGACCACCCCGCTGCTCATCGGCTTGGCGCGCAGCTCGCTTGCCAGGCCGGTCTGTGGGGAGAGGCGCGCCGCCATCTCGAGGCTCTCGATCCGCCCGACCGCGAGGCCTGCCAGCTCTGGAGCACCTGGTTTGCCCAGGATGGCGACAAGGATCAGGAAATCGCCTGGCTGCGGCGGGCGCAAGATGCGCCGCCCGCGCCCTCCTGGCATTGTAGTCTTTGCCTGGGCGAAACCGCCGGCTGGGCGTGGGAATGCCCGCTTTGCCACGGACACGATTCCATCCGCTTTGCCCCCGGCCATCATCGTCAGGTTCCGCGCCTGGCACCACCGCTGGAAAATCCGGGCGCCGCGCCCTAGGGTGCCACTTTGGCAGGCCGATCGCCGGAGAGACCCGCCACCGCGCGCGGCTTGCGCAGCATCAGCACGTTGCCGCCGAGCACGAACATCACACCCAGGACCGCCCAGATCGTCCAATGGTAATCCTCGGCAAAGGTGGAGATCGCCAGGGCGACGATGGGAAACAGGACCGAGGAATAGGCCGCCCGGTCGGGACCGATACGCTGAATCAAGGTGAGATAACAGGCAAAACCCACGATCGTCGCCGGGATGGATAGATAAAGCAGCGCCCAGTAATAGCTGGGCCGCGCATCGAGCGTGGGCGTCACGCCGAGCAGGAGAGAGACCAGCAGGGCGAACAGGGCGCCGTAGAGCATGCCGAGTGCGTTGCTTTCCAATACCGGGATAGCGCGCTTGCGCAGAAATACCGAGATCATCATGCCCAACGAGGCACTGAAGGTCGCGCCGATCCCGAAGGCCAGGCCGATCAAGGTCTCATGCGAGGCCGACACGTCGCGGAGCTGCGGCCAAAATACCAAGGAGAGGCCGAAGATGCCCAAGGCGGCGGCTATCACCGACTGCGCGCGAATCCTGGTCTTATGAATCCAGACGCCATTGATGATGTTCATGACCGTGACTGTCGAGAAGCAGATGGCCACGAGCCCACTCGGCAAATGGACCTCAGAATAATAGATCAGGATATAGTTCGTGCTGAAAATGAAAATGCTCTGGAAGGCGATCCATGCATGATCCGCCAGACGGAAACGCAGGGATTTTCTCGTGGCGAGGCAATAGAGCACTGTCAGGCCACCTGCGACCGCCATGCGATAGACGATGGAAATCTCCGGCGCGACGGGACCGAACTGATATTTTATCGCGATCCAGGATGTCCCCCAGACGAAAACGGTAATGGAATATAGCAGCCAAGTCGGCATCGATACCTCGCCCCCTCGGGCTAACAGAAGCACGTACGGAGCGCAAGCCGGACCGGCCGCACATGGCCGCGTACCATTGGGTCGGCAAGCGGCGCCATTCCCTTCGGCCGCGAACCCCTCTATTCTTGGCCCATGCGTGTGATCGTCCGCCTTCTTGCCCTGCTCTTTTCGGTGTGCTTTCTGCTGTTCGCGCTGGACAACCGCGCCTGGACCAGCCTGTCCTTCTGGCCCTTTCCCTGGAACGTCAGCCTCCCGCTTTATCTGCTGGTTATCCTGGCCGGCCTGTTCGGTCTCATAATCGGTATCGTGTCCGGCTACTGGCAGGGCCGCATCCGCCGGCGCGACCTTCAACGCCTGCGGCAGGAAAACCAGGCACTACGTCAGGAGCTGGCCCGCCGAACGGAAGCCTCTCAGGCTGGCAGCGCGGAAAAATCCCGGACGTGAAAGCGTTCGCCGTTGGCGATGCACGCGGCCTCGGCGAGGTAGACGAAGGCTTCGGTGATGTCTTCCGGCGCAGGCACCGTACTGGGGTCTTCGCCAGGATAGGCGCGGGCGCGCATGGCGGTCCGGACCCGGCCAGGATCGATCAAATTCGCGCGCGCCTTGGTGATCGTGAGTTCTTGCGCGTAAATCCCCACCATCATTTCCAGCGCACTTTTGGAAATAGCGTAGGACCCCCAATAGGCGCGCGGCGCGAGCGTCGCTCCGGTCGTGACGAAGATCGCCCGGCCCGCTTCGGATTGGCGCAGCAGCGGATCGAGCGCGCGCACCAGCCGCCAGGGCGCGGTGACGTTCACCGCAAAATCCTCCTCCCAGTCCTTGGGTTCGATATGGGCGAGCGGGGAAAGCGCGTGGAACGAACCGGCATTGGCGACGAGAATATCGAGGCGCTGGAACCGCTCGTGGAGGGCCGGCGCGAGCGCATCGAGTGCCTCGCCATGTGCGAGATCGAGCGGAATGAGCAATGCCCCGCGATCGCATCCGCTCTCCTTGCGCACGAGATCGTCGACCTCCTCCAACCCGCCAACGGTACGCGCGAGCAGGATCAGTTCCGCGCCTTCGCGCGCATAGCGCGCGGCAACCGCGCGGCCGATACCACGACTAGCGCCGGTGATAAGAGCAACGCGACCGGCTAGTCGTCCTTGTTCCATAATTCCCTCGGTTCCTGGTTTGCCACGACATCGACCAGCCGAATCGGATATTCGCCCGAAAGGCATGCATCGCAGAATTGCGGTTGATCGGGATTTCTCCCCGCCTCTCCCATCGCGCGATACAAGCCATCGAAGGACAGAAACGCAAGACTGTCTGCGCCGATCATGGCCCGCATATCATCGAGCGACCTGTCGGCGGCCAGCAGTGCGGCACGTTCCGGCGTATCGATGCCGTAGAAACAGGAATGGGTAACCGGGGGACTGGCCACGCGCAGGTGCACGGCGCGCGCGCCGGCCTGGCGCACCATCTCGACGATCTTGCGCGACGTGGTCCCGCGCACGATCGAGTCATCGATCAGGACGACGCGCTTGCCCTCGATATAGCGGCGATTCGCATTGTGCTTGAGCCGCACGCCCAGATGGCGGATCTGGTCGGTGGGTTCGATAAAGGTGCGGCCGACATAATGGTTCCGAATAATGCCGAGCTCGAACGGCAACCCCGCCTGCTGCGCATATCCTATTGCCGAGGGCACGCCGGAATCGGGGACCGGCACGACGATGTCCGCCTCGGCCAAGGATTCCCGGGCAAGCTCGGCCCCGATACGCTTTCGCGCTTCATAAACGCTACGGCCTTCCAGGCTCGAATCGGGCCGCGCGAAATAGATATACTCAAAAATACAGAAGCGCGGCGACTGCTTGCGCAGGGGATGGAAGCTGCGCATGCCTTGGTCATCGATTACCAGCACCTCGCCCGCTTCGATGTCACGGACATAATCGGCTCCGACCATGTCGAGCGCGCAAGTCTCCGAGGCAAAGATATGGCCCTGCCCGAGGCGGCCCATCACCAAGGGGCGCACGCCCAAGGGGTCGCGCGCGGCGATCACGCAGCCGGGGGCGAGCGCCACAAGCGAATAAGCGCCTTCGATTTGGTGCAAGGCATGAACGAAACGTTCGACCGATGTCCCTCGCAACCGCGTCGCCATAAGATGGTGGATGATCTCGGTATCGGTGCTGGTCTGGAACAGCGCGCCGCGGCTGGCGAGTTCGGCGCGCAGCGTCATGGCGTTGGTCAAATTGCCGTTATGCGCAAGGGCGAACCCGCCGCTTGGCAGTTCGGCGAAAAGCGGCTGAACGTTGCGCAGCGACCCCTCGCCAGTCGTGGCGTAGCGGACATGTCCGATCGCATTTTTGCCGGGCAGTTGTGTCAGAACCGCAGCCGAGCCAAAAATGGCGGCGACCTCGCCCCGTCCGCGGACGGCGTGAAAATCCTCCGCATCGTGGGTGACGATCCCCGCAGCCTCCTGGCCGCGATGCTGGAGCGCATGCATCGCCAGCGTGGCATGATGCGCGGCCTCGTTCACGTCGAAGAGGGCCACTATGCCGCATTCCTCGTAGCGGCGGTCTTCATCCTCGCGGGTGGGTATCACTGATCCGTGCCTTGGATCAAACGGTCGAGTCCCTTGCGTTCCGAAGCCTTGTAGCCGGCAGTGGGCGCCTTATTCGTCGCCGGCGCGGCCTCCGGTTGCTTTACCGGGGCGGCAGAGGCGGGTTGGCCAATGGGCGCGGCGGCAGGTGCCTTCACCGGACTTGCGACCGCGGGCACGGCGGGTGCGGGCGGCGCGGCTTCGACCGGTGTGGGCGGCGGCGCCTGAACGGATTGGGCGGGTGCCGCAAGCGGCGGCGCCTGGACTGGCGCGGCGATGGGGCCGGGCTCGGTATCCGGGCTCGGCGGCGCCGGCGCATGCAGAATTTGGTAGGCGTTATTGAGGGTCTTGCCAGTCTCGATCGTCTGGGCCGCACCATCGATGGCCTGTTCGCCGATCTTGGCGAATTGCGCTGGCAGAAGCGCGCGCACGAGGGTGGCGCCGCGCTCCATCATCGGGAGCGTGCGCGCCTCGTTGATGAAAGACGGCCGCTCTTCCGGCTTAGGCAGGAACGAGACCAGCAATAGATAGAAAATGCTAAGAATGACCGCGCCGCGCAGCAGACCAAACAGAAAACCCAGCGAGCGGTTGAGCGGTCCAAGCCCCGCCTGCTGGGCCTGAGGCCGCACCATCGCGCGAATCCAGGTGCTGAAAATGGTACAGGCGAACAGGGCCACGAGAAAAGGCCCCACCGCGGCGATGATCTCGGCCACGATGTCGATACCGATATAGCGATGCGCGACCGGCAGGGCCAGCGGATATAGGACATGGAAGGTGAGCAGCGCGGCGGCGATCCACCCCGCCAGGGACAGGACTTCCTTGCCGAACCCGCGCGAAAAAGCCATGAGCCCCGACAGGCCCAGCACCCCGATGGCGATGAGATCCAGGATGTTCATGCCTTCACCTTGCGCACGCCTTGCGAGGCGGCGGTTTCACCATAGAGCCAGCCGATGATATCCTGCAAGTGGGCAATCTCCACGCAGGCAAGACCGTTCGATCCGACCTTGGCCAGGGGTCCGGGCACGAGGGCCCGCTTGAAGCCGAGCTTGGCCGCCTCCTTGAGGCGGACTTCCGTCTGCGCGACCCGGCGCACTTCGCCCGACAGGCCGATCTCGCCGAAGGCGACGATATCCTCGGGCACCGCCCGATCGGACAAGGCGGAGACAATGGCGAGCGCCACGGCGATATCGGCCGCAGGCTCCCCGATCTTCAATCCGCCAGCGACATTGAGATAGACTTCATGGGTGGCGAGATCCAGCCCACCACGCGTTTCCAGGACCGCGAGAATCATGGAAAGGCGCGCATGGTCCCACCCTACCACCGCCCGACGCGGATTGGCCTGGACGGAAGGGGCCACCAGCGCCTGGATCTCGACCAGGACCGGCCGGGTTCCCTCGAGTCCGGCGAAGACCGCCGAACCGGAGACATTGCCGCGCCGCTCCGCCAGGAACAGCGCCGAGGGATTGCGAACTTCCTCGAGGCCACGGTCGGTCATGTCGAAGACGCCGATCTCATTGGCGGGGCCAAAGCGATTCTTCACCGAGCGCAATATGCGGAAATGGTGTCCGCGCTCGCCTTCGAAATACAGCACGGTATCCACCATATGCTCGAGCACGCGCGGTCCGGCGATCTGGCCTTCCTTGGTCACATGACCGACCAGGAACAGGACGAAGCCCCGCTTCTTGGCCAGGCGGATCAGCTCGGCCGCGCAGGCACGCACCTGGGCGACCGTGCCGGGCGCCGAATCGAGGCTGTCCAAATAAAGCGTCTGGATCGAATCGATGACGACGAGATCGAGATCGCCGCGCCGCTCCAAAGTCGCCACGATATCGCCGAGATTGGTCGCCGCCGCCAGGTCCGTATGGGGCGCCTTGAGGCCGAGACGGCGGGCGCGGAGCTGCACCTGCTCGACCGCCTCCTCACCCGAGATGTAGGCGATCTTGTGGCCGTGCTCCGCGCTGCCCAGCACGGCGGCGATCTGGAGAAGCAAGGTCGATTTGCCGATGCCCGGGTCGCCGCCGATCAGAATCACCGAGCCCTTGACGAGCCCGCCGCCGGTTACCCGGTCGAATTCCTGGTTGCCGGTCGGGCGACGCTCGGCCTCGGGCGCCTGCCCATCGAGCGCGATAAAGGGCACGGCCTTGCCGCGTTTACCGCCCAGGCCGCGCGGGGTCGCATCGACGCTCTCCTCAACGAGGCTGTTCCATTCGCCACAGGCATCGCATTTGCCTCCCCATTTCGGCGCCATGGCCCCGCAAGCCTGGCAGACATAGTGATTGGCTGAGCGCGCCATCAGAGCGAGCGGACCGGCATGCGGATCGGCCCATCGGGACGCCCATGGACGAATTGGTCGACATGGGGTTCGGTGACGTGGTCGAGTTCGACGCGCGTTCCCTGCCAGATGATCCTGCCTTCATAAATCATGGCGGCGCGGTCGGCGATGTGGCGCAGCGAGTTCATATCGTGGGTGATCGAAAGCGCACTCGCACCAAGCGCGGAGACGCATTTGCGGATAAGCTGGTTGATGATGCCGCTCATGATCGGGTCGAGCCCGGTGGTCGGTTCATCGAAAAAGATGATTTGCGGCTCGGTGGCGATGGCGCGGGCCAGGGAGACACGCTTCTGCATGCCGCCAGACAGCTCGGCAGGATAGAGCGGGGCGACATCCTCGCCCAGGCCGACCGCGGCCAACTTCTCAAGCGCGATTTTTCGCGCTTCGCCGCGCTTCATGCCGCGCCCCGCAATCAGGCCGAAGGCGACGTTTTCCCAAACCGGTAGGGAATCGAACAAGGCGGATCCCTGGAACAGCATCCCCAGCCGTGCATGGAGAGCGTCCCGCACGTCGGCGGGGGCACCCACAACCTCCTGTCCGTCGATCTGAATGGATCCATCGTCGGGCTCAAGCAGACCGATTACACATTTGATCAGCACCGACTTACCCGTCCCCGATCCTCCCATGATCACGAGGCTTTCGCGGCGGTGCAGATCGAGATCGATTCCGCGCAGGACGTGCTTGTCTCCGAAGGATTTGGTCAGGCCGCGGATACGGATCAGGGGTTCGCCGCTCATCGCAGGAAGAAGAGCTCGGTCAGAATGTAGTTCGACGTGAGAATCAGGATCGAGGCGGTCACCACGGCATTGGTGGTCGCCTTGCCCACACCCTGGGCGCCTCCCGTCGAATGAAACCCGTGATAGCAGCCCATCAAGGCCACGACGAAGCCGAAGAAGGCAGCCTTGACCAGGCCCGAGATAACGTCGATCGGCTCGACGAATTGGATGGTATTGTGCAGATAGACCCCGGGGTTAAAGCCCAGCTTGAAGATGCTGACCAGATAGCCGCCGGCCACCCCGATCAAATCCGCGACGAGGACCAGAAGCGGCAACATCAGCAACCCAGCCATGAGGCGTGGCGCCACCAAATACTTGAATGGGTTGGTGGAGAGCGTGGCGAGGGCGTCGATCTGCTCGGTCACGCGCATGGTTCCCAACTCCGCCGCCATGGCAGCGCCGATCCGGCCCGCCACCATGAGGCCGGCCAGCACCGGACCCAATTCGCGCGTAAGTGAAATCACCACGACATTGGGAATAGCCATCTCGGCATTGAAGCGCGAAAAACCGGTATAGGATTGCAGGGCAAGCACCATACCGGTGAAGATTGCCGTCATGCCGACCACCGGCAGCGAATAAAAGCCAATCTCAACCATCTGCGCGAGAAGCAGGCGCGGATAATAAGGCGGCCGGATGGCGAGCCATACGGCCTGGAGGGTAAAGAGCACGATGCGGCCGGCGCTGGCGAGGCCATGCAATGTCGTGGCGCCCAGCGCTCGAACGGGACCGATCATGATGCGCCCGTTACGTAGCGCCGCTCCACGCGCGGCCCCAGCCCTGTCGTCAGCTCATAACCGATGGTGCCGATTGTAACAGCCAGCGCGTCGGGGGTCTGCGTTGGACCGAATATCTCCGCATAATCGCCTACCGCGGCGGCGTCGATAGCGGTCACGTCGATGGCCATCACATCCATGGAAACCCTGCCGACGATGGGAGCTTTCCGACCATGCACGATGACATTTCCCGCGTTCCCCAAGGCTCTGAAGAGCCCGTCGGCATAGCCAATCTGCAGGATGGCGATCCGGCCGGGCCGGGTGAAAGAATGGGTGGCACCATAGCCAACCGCCCCCCCCGCGTCAACGGAACGGATCTGGATGATCGGCGCCTCCAGCGTCACCGCGAGCTTGATATCCGGAGCCATGACGGGGTCGATCAAGCCATAGAGCGCCCCCCCGGGCCGGACCAGATCGTAATGATAGGCGTGTCCGAGATAAATGCCCGCCGAAGCGGCAAGGCTAGTCCTGGGACGCGTTACGGAGGTTGGCCATGAATCTATCACCTCCCGCCAGGTCCGGTGCTGGGCATCGTTCATCGGATGGCCGGGCTGATCGGCGCAGGCGAGATGACTCATGAGTAGCGAACAGTTCAGTCGGTCCATCAGCGCGACATCCGCGCGCAGGGCCACCCATTCGGCGGGAGGCAGACCAAGCCGGGAAAGGCCCGTATCGATATGCAGCGCGCAAGGGCGCGCGGCGCGCGCGTTATGATGTTTGGTCCAGAGGAGCACCTCGCCGAGAGTGTTAAGGACGGGAACGAAACCATTCAGCACGCGCGGATCTTCTCCGGCCAGTCCGCTCAGCAAGAAAAGACGGACATCGCTCCCGATGACCGGCGCAATTTCGTTGGCTTCCGTGAGATCGGCGACGAAAAAATCACGGCACCCAGCCTCGTAGAGAACCGGGGCTACGCTAGTCGCGCCCAGCCCGTAGGCGTTGGCCTTGACGATGCCCGCGACGCGCGCCGGCTGCGCCCGGCGCACGAGCGCACGATAATTATCCGCGATCGCGGCGCAATCCACCGTCAAGCGTGGACGCATGACGCTCAGCCTCGCCGCTCGGGCAAGGATTCGTCTTGTGCCAGATCGCTGAAGCGGGTGGTCGCCCCCTCGAAATACAATTCGACGGTGCCGATCGGTCCATGGCGCTGCTTGGCGATGATGACATCGGCCTTATTGTGAATCCGATTGCCGCGATCCTGCCAGCGGCGCATGCGTTCGCCGAATTTCTCGTCGCTTTCTTCGTTGCGCGGCTTGGGCTCTTCGCGCTCGTGGTAGTATTGATCGCGATAGACGAACATGACGACATCGGCATCTTGCTCGATCGACCCCGATTCGCGCAAATCGGCGAGCTGGGGACGCTTGTCCTCGCGTTGCTCGACCGCGCGCGAGAGCTGGGAGAGCGCCAGCACCGGCACGTTGAGCTCCTTGGCGACCGCCTTGAGCCCGCGGGTGATCTCGGAAATTTCCTGGACGCGGTTTTCCTGGCCACCGCGCTGGGCCGCGCGCATGAGTTGCAGATAATCGACGACGATGAGATCGAGCCCGTGCTGGCGTTTAAGCCTTCGCGCACGCGTGCGCAAGGCCGGCACCGTCAGGGCCGGCGTATCGTCGATGAAAAATGGCGCCTGGGCCATGGCCAGGGCGGCGTCGGCGATCTTCTGGAAATCCTCGGTACCGACCTCGCCGCGACGGATACGGTCCGAGGAAATGCCCGATTTCTCCGCCATGATGCGCATCGCGAGCTGCTCGGCGGACATTTCAAGCGAGAAGAACACGACGCGGTAATGGTCCTGGTCGTCGCGCCGGGCCTGGGTGGCGTTGAAACCCATGTTGGTCGCCAGCGCCGTCTTGCCCATGGACGGCCGGCCGGCGAGAATGACGAGGTCCGAGGGCTGCAGACCGCCCAGCTTGCGGTCGATGTCGCGCAGACCGGTGGTCACGCCGGTAATATGTGAATCGCGCTTGAAGGCCGCCTCGGCCTGGCCGAGCGCGCGTTCGATGACGCGGGAGAAGGCTTGCGGTCCGCTCTCGACCTGTCCGTGCTCGGCGAGCTGAAACAGCCGCTGCTCGGCTTGCTCGATCTGCTCGGATGCGGATTCCTGGGGGTCGAAATCGAAGGCGCGGTTGACGATGTCGCTACCGACATCGATGAGCTGGCGGCGCAGATACAAATCGTAGATCGCCCGCGCATAATCCTCGGCATCGATGATCGTCACGGCCGCGCGGGCAAGGGCCGCGAGATACTGAGCCCCACCGATATCCTTGAGCGCCTCATCGCGATCGAAGAGATTCTTGAGCGTGACGGGATCGGCGATCTGCCCACGCTCCCACAGCGTCACCGAAGCCGCGTAGATCCGGCCATGCAGCGCATCGCCGAAATGCTCCGGCCGCAGGAAATCGTTCACGCGATCGAGCACCAGATTATTCACCAGAATCGCTGCGAGCAGTGCCTGCTCGGCCTCGTCATTATGAGGAGGCAGGCGCGCCGCTTCTGATTTTTCCGCAAATTGAACCAGTGTACTCGCCGACATATCCCCTCGCTCTCCAGCTTCATAGCCGATTTTCCGGCGGTTTCATCCTGTGAATCGTGGGGATAAGGAAGATAAGTTGCCGCGTATTTGGCACCGTCACCTCCGCCTCCATGTGAGCCCGAGCGTCATTGCTCGACTCGCTTCGATCTGATAGGGTCACCGCTTCAAGCTGCGAGGATATAATGGCGCGCACTGTCGAGACGAGACTGAACGAGTTGAAAATCGAGCTCCCCAAGGCCGCCGCGCCTGTCGCTAATTATGTGCCGGTGGTCGTCTCGGGCACGCTCGCCTCCGTTTCGGGTCAAATCACCGGCTGGAATGGCGAGGTGCGCTATCAGGGCAAGCTTGGGCGGGAATTCTCTATCGAGGATGGTCAAAAGGCCGCGCGTCTGTGCGGGCTCAATCTCATCGCCCAGCTCAAGGCGGCGCTCGATCTCGACCGCGTAAGGCGGGTGATCAAGCTCAATGTGTTTATCAATTCCATGCCCGATTTCGCGGATCAGCCGAAGGTCGCAAACGGCGTCAGCGACTTGATGGTCGAAGTATTCGGCGAGATCGGCAAGCACAGCCGCTCGGCGGTCGGCGTGGCCAACCTGCCGCTCAATGTCGCGGTCGAGGTGGATGGTCTCTTCGAAATCGGCTGAGTTCAGCGCTTCTTTTCATTCCAGCATCTCCGCCATTCCCGCCGCGTCGTGGAATGGCCTCGTCCCCTCGGGACATCCTTTTCTTGCCCATGGTTTTTTCGCGGCACTCGAGGAATCGGGCTCCATAGGAGGGCAAAGCGGCTGGCAGCCGCATTATGCGACAGTGAGCGACCGAGCCGGCGGATTGATTGCCGCCGCGCCGCTATTCCTCAAGAGCAATTCCTTCGGCGAATATGTCTTCGACTGGGGCTGGGCCGAGGCCTACGAGCAGGCCGGGGGGTCCTATTATCCCAAGCTCCAGGTCGCGGTACCTTTCACGCCAGTGCCGGGACCGCGGCTGCTCGGCGCCCGCAACCTTCTCACGGCATTCTTGCGCGATGAGCTTTTGCGGCGCGGCCTCTCCTCCCTGCATGTGACTTTTTGTGACGAGGCGGACCGCGCGGCACTGCTGGAAGCCGGTTATCTCCTCCGCCTGGGCTGTCAATATCATTGGCACAATCGTTCCTATGAGAATTTCGAGGATTTCCTCGCCGGCCTCTCCTCGCGCAAACGAAAGATGATCCGCAAGGAGCGTGCCACGCTTCGCCAGGCGGGGATAGAAACCGTCGCCCTCAGCGGACCCGAGCTTAGCGAACAGGATTGGGATTTTTTCTTCCGCTGCTATCGGAGCACCGCCAAGACAAAATGGGGCCGGCCGTACTTGACCCGCCGCTTCTTCTCGCTGCTCGGCGAGTATCTGGGCGAGGCCGTCGTGCTGATCATAGCCCGGCACCAGGGCGAGCCGGTCGCAGCGGCCCTGAACCTGCGCGGCCAAGATGCTCTCTATGGGCGGAACTGGGGCAGCCTCGTCGACATGCCCTTTCTCCACTTCGAGACCTGCTACTACGCTGCCATCGATTACGCGCTTGCGCACAAGCTCAGCCGCGTCGAGGCGGGCGCCCAGGGCGAGCATAAGCTCCAGCGTGGCTACGAGCCGGTCCCAATCTATAGCGCGCACCTGATCGCCCACCCTGCCTTCGCCGCAGCAGTGGCCGACTTCCTGGCGCGGGAGCGTCCGGCGGTCGAAGAGCAGCTCCAAGCCTTGCGCGAATATTTACCCTACGCTCGTTCTTGAAAGCAGTATGAACTTTCCCATGTCTCTGTAACGCAACTGCAGAGGAGAGGCATATGAATTGGAAGACTCTATTACCCAGCGGCAGGAACGGCTCTCCCGCTTCCTGGGATCGTGATCCGTTTTTCGCATTCCAGCGCAATATGAGCCGCGTTTTCGAGGACATGTTTCGTTCCATGGCCCCGAATGACGGTGATGACGATATTGGGCTACGAATCGATGTAAACGAGACGGACACCGGCATCGAACTCACAGCGGAGCTCCCCGGCGTCGAAGAGAACGATATTTCGGTCGAGCTTGCGGATGACCAGCTCATCATCAGAGGTGAGAAGAAATCCGAAAGGACCGAAAAGCAGCAGAACTTTCATGTGGCGGAGCGCAGGTACGGCATGTTCCAACGTGCGATCCCGCTTCCCTGGCAGCCGGAACCCGACAAGGTTCAGGCTCGCTTCGAAAAGGGCATCCTCCACATCGCGCTGGAGCGTCCGGCCGAGATCCAGGCAAAGACCCGCCGTATCCCGATTTCAAAGTCCTGAGGGGCGGGCGGCTGTCGGCGCGGCCGAGCCTCGCACGCCCTCGCCGACACCGCCTTGACATAATCGGGGTTTTTTTCTATACCGTGCCTGGATTGGACCGCTTACGCGGTCTTTTATTTTGGAAGATTGGTTCGAGGCTAGGATGTTCGCGATCGTCAAAACCGGTGGCAAGCAATATAAGGTCGTGAAAAACGATGTCATTACCGTCGAGAAATTGACCACGGAGCCAGGCAAGCAAATCACGCTTGCCGACGTGCTCATGATCGGCGAGGGCGGCTCGCTCAAGGTGGGCACGCCCCTCCTCGCAGGTGCGCGGGTCACTGCGGAGGTCGTCGATCAGCACAAAGCGGATAAGGTGTTGATTTTCAAGAAGAAGCGCCGGCACAATTATCGGCGCAAAAAGGGCCACCGTCAGAATGTCACGGTCCTGAAAATCTTGGACATCACGGCGGCATAGGAGCGGAAAATGGCACATAAAAAAGCAGGCGGGTCATCCCGCAACGGCCGCGATACGGCGGGCCGGCGGCTCGGCGTGAAATGCGCCGGCGGCGAGGCCGTGATCCCCGGCAATATCATCATCCGCCAGCGCGGCACCAAATATCACCCCGGACACAATGTCGGCATGGGGCGCGATCATACGATCTTTGCGACCCGCGCCGGCGCGGTGGAATTCCGCAGGCGCCATGACGATAAGATCTATGTCTCGGTGAAGCCGAACGGCTAGGCCGCCTAATCTCCTGAAAAAAGGGGATGGGGAACCATCCCCTTTTTTTTGGCAGCACCGGATTTCCGCTTGCCTCCACAGACGCAATTGAGGAAATTCGCACGATCATGAAATTTCTCGACGAGGCGAAGATTTTCATCAAAAGCGGCGACGGCGGGGCAGGCTGCGTATCCTTTCGACGTGAGAAATTCATTGAATTCGGCGGCCCCGACGGCGGTAATGGAGGGCGTGGCGGCGATATCTGGGTCGAAGCCGTGCCTAATCTCAATACGCTGATCGATTACCGCTACCAGCAGCATTTCAAGGCACGCCGCGGGTATCATGGAATGGGTAAGCTGCGTTCCGGCCGCGATTCGGATTCCATCGTGCTGCGCGTTCCCGTGGGAACCCAGATCTTCGCGGAAGACAAAGAAACCCTCCTCTTCGATCTGACCCGGCCTGGTGAGCGGATCCTGCTTGCCCGTGGCGGCGATGGTGGCTTTGGCAATGCGCACTATAAAAGCTCGACTAATCAGGCGCCACGCCAGAAAGGTGACGGCTGGCCGGGCGAGGAGCGCTGGATCTGGCTACGCCTCAAGCTCATCGCGGATGCGGGCTTGATCGGCCTGCCCAATGCCGGCAAGTCGACCCTGCTCGCCGCGGTGTCCCGCGCCAGGCCCAAGATCGCCGATTACCCCTTCACGACCCTGCACCCCCAGCTTGGCGTCGTGGAACGCGACGGGCGGGAATTCGTTCTCGCCGACATTCCCGGGCTGATCGAGGGCGCGCATGAAGGGGCCGGCCTGGGCGACAAATTTCTCGGTCACGTCGAACGCTGCGGCGTGCTGCTCCATCTCGTCGACGGCACGAGCGAGGATGTGGTTGCCGCCTACCGCACCGTGCGTCAGGAGCTGGCCGCATATTCCGCGACGCTCGCCGCCAAGCCGGAGGTCGTCTGCCTCAATAAATGTGACGCACTGAGCGAGGAACAGATTGCGGCACGGGGCCGCGCGCTCGCGCGGGCAGCCAAGATCCCACAAAAAGCACTCTGGAGAATTTCTGGCGCAAGCGGACACAATGTCGCCGCGCTGATGCGCGCTGCCATCGTTCTCATCGACGAAGACAAAAAGAAGCAGGAGGAAAGCGATGGTCCTCGCTAAGGCGCGCATAATCGTGGTCAAGATCGGCTCGGCGCTGCTCGTCGAAAACGGTGCTTTACGAACCGCCTGGCTGGAGACGTTGACGGAAGACCTCCAAGCCTGGCGCGCGCAAAAAAAAGATGTGGTCCTGGTTTCCTCCGGCGCTGTCGCACTGGGCAGATCTCAACTCAATTTGACCAGGCGCGCGCTCAAGCTCGAAGAAAAACAGGCCGCAGCAGCGATTGGCCAGATCGCGCTCGCCCACGCATATCGGGAGGCACTCGGCGCCCGGGGCCTTCCGGCGGCGCAGATCCTTCTCACTCTCGATGATACGGAAGATCGCACGCGTCATCTGAATGCGCGAGGAACATTGCGCACGCTGCTCGCCCTCGGTACCGTCCCGATCATTAACGAAAACGACACGGTCGCGACTGAGGAGCTGCGCTTCGGCGACAATGACCGGCTTGCCGCCCGTGTTGCCGCCATGATCGGCGCGGATTGCCTGGTTCTGCTTTCCGACATCGACGGCCTCTATACCGCCGATCCGCGCCGCGATCAGGCTGCGCGTCACGTCCCGGTCATTGATCGGCTCGGACCGGCGATCTTCGCCATGGCCGGAGCAGCGGGTACCGTCACCTCGTCAGGCGGCATGGTCACCAAGCTCGAAGCGGCGCGGATCGCCCTGCGCGCGGGGTGCGCCATGGCCATCGCCAGCGGCAAGGAGCATCACGCCCTGCACGCGCTCGCCCAAGGCGGCAAGGCAAGTTGGTTTCTTCCCAGCTCGGCGCCGCTTGCGGCCCGCAAGAAATGGATCGGCGGCACGGTCAGACCGCGCGGCAGGATCGTGATCGATCCTGGCGCAGTGCGCGCGCTGCGCGATGGAAAATCCCTGCTCGCCGCCGGCATTTGCGGACAGAGCGGGAAATTCAGCCGCGGCGACGCCATTATCATCGAGGATACAAGCGGACAGGAGATCGCGCGCGGGCTAAGCGCCTATGATGCCTCGGAGACCGAGAAGATTGCCGGGCATAATTCGCATGAAATAGCCGGGATACTCGGCTATGCTGGCCGCGCGGAGATTATCCACCGCGATGATTTGGTGATGAACGACCCGACCGATGAGTGATGGCGATTTCTCTTCGCTGGAAGCAATCGGCGCGGCTGCCCGCGCAGCCAGCCAGATTCTTGCCATGAGCACGGCCGAGCGACGCAATGAAGCGCTCCGGCAGGCGGCGCGTTTCCTGCGTCTCGACCGCACCGCGATTCTGGATGCCAACCGCTATGACCTGGCAGAAAGCGGCGAAGGCGGCGCGCTGCGCGACCGCTTGACGCTCACCGAGGCGCGGATCGATGCCATGGCAAAGGGGCTGGAAGAGATCGCGGCCTTGCCGGACCCGCTCGGGCGGCGCTTCGATGGCCGGACACGGCCCAACGGTTTGATGATGGAGAGGATCAGCGTCCCGCTCGGGGTGATCGGCATCATTTATGAGAGCCGTCCGAACGTGACGGCCGATGCGGCTTCCATCGCCATCAAAGCAGGAAACGCCGCGATCCTGCGCGGCGGTTCGGAGAGCAAGCATTCAAGCTCGGCGATCCTCGCTTGCCTCAAGAAGGGCTTGGCGGCTGCAGGTCTCCCCGAAGAGTCGATCGCAGCGCTCCCCTCCTATGACCGTGCGCTGGTAGGAGAGATGCTGCGGCTCGACCGGTACATCGATCTCATCGTGCCGCGCGGCGGCAAGGGCTTGATCGCACGTGTGCAGGCAGAAAGCCGCATCCCCGTGCTCGCTCATCTCGAAGGCAATAATCACACCTATATTCACGTGAGCGCCGATCCCGCCATGGCGGTACCGGTGGTCTGTAATGCTAAGATGCGTCGGCCTGGCGTGTGTGGGGCGACCGAAAAACTGCTCGTCGACCGTGCCATCGCTCCGATGGTCTTGCCCCAGCTCATCGCCGAGCTCTCCAGCCTGGGCTGTGCTTTGCGCGGCGATGAGGAAGCACAGCGATGGGATCGGCGCATCGGTCCCGCCGATGAAACCGATTGGGGACGGGAATATTTGGATGCCATCCTCGCGATCCGAATCGTCGCCAATCTCGAGGATGCGATTCGCCACATCGGCACCTATGGTTCGCGTCATACCGAGGCCATCATCGCCGGGGATGCGGATGCCATCGCTCGCTTCGAGCGGGAGATCGACGCGGCGATCATCATCTCCAATGCCTCGACGCAGTTCGCCGATGGCGGAGAATTCGGCATGGGCGCCGAGATCGGCATCGCAACCGGAAAACTTCATGCGCGTGGGCCGGTCGGCCCCATGGAGCTTACAAGCTACAAATGGCTGGTGCATGGTCGCGGCCAAACCCGGCGATGACTCTCGCGCAGGAAATCGCGGCCCGGCGCACCTTTGCAATTATCGCCCACCCCGATGCCGGCAAGACGACGTTGACCGAAAAGCTTCTTTTCCTCGGCGGCGCGATCCAGCTGGCCGGAGCCGTCAAGGCGCGAGGTGAACAGCGCCGCGCGCGTTCCGACTGGCTCGCGGTCGAGCGCGAGCGCGGCATCTCGGTCACGGCCTCGGTCATGACCTTCTCCTATGGCGATTGCACATTCAATCTGCTCGATACGCCCGGCCACGAGGATTTTTCCGAGGATACCTATCGGACCCTGACCGCGGTCGATTCCGCCATCATGGTGATCGATGCCGCAAAGGGGATCGAGAGCCAGACCCGCAAGCTGTTCGAAGCATGCCGCCTGCGCGATGTACCGATCATTACCTTCATCAACAAGATGGACCGCGAGGCGCTCGACCCTTTCGCGCTGCTCGACGATATCGCTGGAACGCTGGCCCTCGACGTCAGCCCCGCCAGCTGGCCCATCGGGATGGGCAAGCAGTTTCAGGGCTGCTTCGATCTTATCCACAATCGATTGGCGTTGATGGAACGCGGCGGCAAGACGCAATTCACTGAAATCTCGGGTCTGGATAAGGACGCGCTCGCCTCGGCGATCGGACCGCGCCCAGCCGAACAATTATGCGAGGAAATCGCGCTCGCCCGCGCGGCTTTGCCGCCCTTCTCGCTGTCATCCTATCGTGAAGGCCATCTCAGCCCAGTGTTTTTCGGGAGCGCGATCAATAATTTCGGCGTCCAGGAATTGTTGGAGGGCATCCGCACCATGGCGCCTTCCCCTCGGCCGCAAAAGGCGCTGAGCCGTTTCGTCCATCCGGAGGAAAAAGCGGCAACGGGCTTCATTTTCAAGATCCAGGCCAACATGGACCCCAAGCACCGCGACCGCATCGCCTTTCTCAGGCTATGTTCGGGGCGCCTGCGGCGCGGCATGAAAATGCGCCATGTCCGAGCGGGCCGCGAGATCGTCCTCCACAATCCGGTGCTGTTCCTGGCTCAAGATCGCCAGCTCGCCGAGAGCGCCTGTGCCGGCGACATCGTTGGCATTCCCAATCACGGCAATCTGCGTATCGGCGATACCCTGACCGAAGGCGAAGAGCTGAGCTTCCTGGGCCTGCCCGCCTTTGCTCCTGAATATCTGCAGGCGGCGCGGGCGGGCGACCCGCTGCGCGCCAAGCACCTCGGAAAAGCCCTCACCCAACTCGCCGAAGAGGGCGCCGCGCGTGTCTTCAAGCCCGAGCTGGGTACCGATTGGATCGTCGGCGTCGTCGGCGCGCTGCAATTTGAGGTTCTGGCTGCGCGCATCCGCGCCGAATACGATCTCCCGGTCCGCTTCGAGCCGGCGAGCCTCCACACCGCGCGTTGGATCGAAGCCGACGATCCTGTCGCGATCAAGCGGTTTGAGGATGCCAACCGCGCGAGCCTCGCCTTCGACCATAATCGCGAACCGGTCTTTCTCGCGCGAAATGCCTGGCACCTGGATAAAGCGGCACAGGATTATCCCGACCTCCGCTTTCTGAAGGTCAAGGAACACTAGGCCGGGAGTATCGCCCGGATCCCCAGGATTCTTGAAAGCGGCGACACACCATCGCTACGCCGCCAGCAGCGCCTGGAGTTGGCTCCGCCGGTCAAGCGAAACGTCAAGATGGATTCGCCCTACCTCGCCCTCGCGGCGCACGAGACGCCCCGTGAGTTCGAGGTTGCGGAAGGAAAGGTTGAGCTGGGTTCCGGATTCCAAAGGGGGCATGGCAGAGAAATCCACGCTTCCCAAACACGCCTGAACGATGCGTCCATTGGCCTGACCGCCTTCCCAGGTAAGCGAGGCCGGCCACTCCACCTCGCGCAATTCGAAGAGGCTGCGATCGGAGACGGCGCCGAGCGTTTCCAGGAAATTCTCCATTTCCTTGCGCAGGGTCAAGGTGATGCCCGCGAGCTGCCCGCTTTCCACCAGCAGACGCTCGGTATCGCCAACCGCGCTGCTGGCTGCGTCCCGGGCCTTGTCGATATCCGCCGTGGTGCTGCGCGTATTGTCGGATATCTGGGTGGCGCGCTGGGCGATCTCTGTGGTTGCGCTGTTTTGCTGGACGATGGTGGCGGCGATGGCGTTCGCCGATTGGTGCATCTCCGCGATGACCTTGTCAACGCTGCCAATGGCATGGGACACGTCCTGGGCGATCTGCCGCACCGAGCCGATCTGCTTGGCGATGTCCTCGGTCGCCCGCGCGGTTTGGTTGGCGAGCGACTTCACCTCATTAGCAACGACCGCGAAGCCTTTGCCTGCCTCTCCGGCGCGAGCGGCTTCGATCGTGGCGTTCAACGCCAGGAGATTGGTCTGGCTGGCGATGTCATTGATCAGATTGACGATCGAGCCGATCCGGCTGGTCATGTCGCCCAGACTGGCAATGATCTTTGCCGCTTTCTCCGCTTCCTCCACCGCGCGATTGGCGGTCTGCATCGAATGCTGAACATTGGAGCCGATATCGTTGCCACTGGTAGCCAATTCCTCGGCCGCGGCGGCGATCGCGCCGATATCCTGGGCACTGCGGTGGGCAATAGAGGCAGCGTTGTCGGAACTGTTGAGGCTGCTTTGGATGACTGTGGTGACGTCGCGGCTCGCCTTTTGCAATTGCTCACTCGCGTGGGCAGCCGCGCGCAGCGTCCCGATGATGCCTTCGCCGAAATCCCGCGTCATGCGGTCGATGGCCGCAAAGCCACGCTCACGCATCACCGTCTTGTCCCATTCGGCGGTCTGGGCGGCAACTTTTTGCGCCATCAGCCCCTTGAATTGCTCCACGGCGCGCGCCATGGTTCCGAGCTCGTCATGATGATCTGCAAGCGGGATTGCCGTGTTCGACTCGTCCTTGGCAAGCTGCTGCATGGCCGCAGTCAGGGTGCGCAACGGTCCCAGCACGCTCATGCGCAAGATAATCCCGCCCAGGACCAACATCGCGAGAAACAGCGAGCACGCTATGGTTAATGTCCGGGTGCGCTCGCCCTGTAACCGGTCGATCCGGGCCTGAAGCAGGAGATCGAGCTGCTGGCGGGACGCGACCGCCAAGGTAAACAAGGCGCGCAGGGTATTATCGCTCAGCGAATCCTGGCGGGCGTCGGATTGGATACCGGCGAGAAAAGCCTGGAGGCTTGCATCGACATTCTTGATCAGACCATCGAGTGCGGATTGCTCAGTGCCGCTGGAATTTCCGGCGAACGCGGACGCCAGTGAATTTTTTGCATCGTGCCAGGAGGAGTTGATTTGGTCCAACAGGAAGGGCACGCGCGGCGATTGCGGCTGAGCGGCGCTCAATTCCTTGACCCGGTTGGCCAGCAGCGGGACACGCATGACCACCGTGTCCATCGTGTAATAGGTGTCGAGGTCAGGATCGAGAATAAGATTCGATACATTGCCGATCGCCTGAATGAAATCGAGCAGATCTTGGTGGAACGCGTCGGTCGTGGATGTATCGATATGGCTGGCGAGCTTATCCCTGAGGCCGAGCGCCGGCTTGTCGGCATCGAAGGGCGCGGGAATCGCCGCCAACACCTGCTTGAGGGTGGAATTGTCACCCTTGACGAGAAGCTGCTCCTGCGCCTGCTGGACCTTGGCAAGATAGGCGTTCCCCTGAAGCTCTTGCTTGGCAAAGTCGATATTGACCTGCAGCGCATTGACCAGGCTGAAAAGCAGGTAGCCGAGCGGTGTGGCGAAAAGCACAAAAACGATCAGCAGCTTCTTGAATATGGACATGGACTTCAAAAGCATCTCTTGCTCCCAAAAAAATCCATGATTCGCCGATCCCCGTTAAGAACGGCTTAATCGTAACCGCCATGGCCTTAAGGCGCGGTTCGCTCCGCCAAAGAGACTACAGGAACCGCAGGCGGGAATTCCCGGTACCGCAAGACGTGTCTTGTTTGATCGGCGATGACCTGGCCATGGACCGGTAGATAAATGGTGATCGAGGTTCCCTTACCCACCGTGCTGGCGATGTCGATATAGCCGCCATGCAGCTCGACCAGCGACTTGACGAGCGGCAAGCCGAGTCCTGTTCCTTGAACCGAACGGGCGAGATCGCTTTCGATCTGGCCGAAAGGATCGAAGGCGCGGGGAATATCTTCTTCCGCCATGCCGATGCCGGAATCGGTCACCCTGATGCGGTAATAGTCACCTTCGGTATCGAGTTCGAGATCGACCACGCCGTTGGCGAGCGTGAATTTAACAGCGTTGGAGAGCAGGTTGATGATGATCTGCTTGACGGCCCGCACGTCGCACCGAAGCGTGGTGCAGCGCGGGCTGGGATCGTAGCGCAGCGTGATATTCTTGTCGCGCGCCTGCCCGATGACAATCTGGAGACAGTTATGAGCGAGCTCCTGCGTGACCGCTTCCTCGATAACCAGTTCGCGTTTGCCGGCCTCGACCTTGGAGAGGTCGAGAATGTCATTGATAAGCGACAGAAGGTGAAAGCCGCTCTCATAAATAAAATTGAGATATTGAAGGTAGCGGGGGTCGCCCACCGCGCCGAACACGCCATTGCGCATGACGTCGGTAAAACCCAGGATGGCATTGAGCGGCGTTCGCAATTCATGGCTCATATGAGCAAGGAAGCGCGACTTTGCTGCGTTCGCCTGGTCGGCCGCATTGCGCGCCATGCGCAGTTCGGCTTCTTTCTCTTTTTGGCTGGTGATATCGGTACGCGTCCCGACGATATCGCCATTGCTGGTATGCTGCTGGCTGGAGAGCAGCCAGCGCCCATTGGCGACTTCGCGCTCGTACACTACCGGACGATCGGGCCGGATAAGCCGCAGCGCTTCTTCGATAAAGGCATCGATATCGGTAACGCCGGGATATTCGCCGTGTATGGCACCGTAGCGCAGTACCTCGGCAAGCGGCATGCCAGGCTTCAAAAGCGGCGCGCTGATCGGATAGAGCTCCTGGAGGCGGCTGTTGCATGTGATGATCGTAAAGTCATTGTCGAGGAGCAGGAAGCCGTCATTGATCGCCTCGATCGCGTCGCGCAGCCGCAGTTCCGCTTTTTTCAGGGCGGTGATGTCGGTCCAGATCCCGACCCATCCGCCATCCGATGTGCGGCGTTCATGGATTCGCATCCATCTTCCATCGGTCAGCTGCTGTTCGTAGGGTTCGGCGGATGGATTATTGTGCTGCGCGATGCGCCAGGCAATCCATGCCTCGGGATCGTCGCCGACCTTCTTGTCGGTCACATCGCCATAGGCGAAGATTCGCGCGATCTCGCCAAAGGTCTTGCCGGTCAAATCTCCGGCGGCGCTTAAAGCCGGCGTGTAAAAAAACTGGTCATTATGCAAGACCACGCGGTCTTGAGGATCGAAAAGGACGAAACCTTCGCTGATCACCTCGATAGCGTCCTTCAGCCGGTTTTCGGCACGCACGATCCGCGTGATATTGGTATTGGTTCCAACGAGCCGGATCAGCTCGCCGGCCTCGTTACGTTCACCGATGGCCCGACAATGAAAGTGAATCTCCGCGCCGGAAACGTGATAGTAGCGTTGCACAAGATCGATGCGGGGGATTCTTCCCTGCCGGTAGCGTTCGATCTGGGCCAGGAACTCCGCGTAATCTTCCCGGTGGATGAGGCCAGCGAGCGAGGTCGAATGGGGCGGCAGAGCCGTTTCCTCGTAGCCGAGCTGTTCTTTGAAATTGGTCGACAGCCATAATTGGCCACGCACCATGTCCCAATCCCAAATGCCATCGTTGTTCCCCGTTGCAGCGAGGGAAAAGCGGATCCGGCTTTCCTTGAGCGCGAGCTCCATCTCCTTGGCTGTCGTGATATCCTGCCCAACCGCCTGGATTTCCGTCACCTCGCCGTATGCATCGGTGATCGCAATTCCGGTCCAGCGATACCAGCGCATGGCGCCGCTCGCTCCGCGCTTGGGTGCTTCTTCGTGGAAAATGCCGCCTTCCTTAACGAGTTTGGAATATTTCGCGGAGATGATGGACGCTTCCTGGGGCGTGACGAGATCGAGCAGGTTCTGGCCGATGACCTCAGCCGGAACCAGGCCGTAGATCGAAGCATAGGCGGCGTTGCAGGAGATAATGCGGTAATCCTTCGTCATCCGCAGCACGACATCCGTATGGGATCGATGGTCGTCGGGAATACCGAGCTGCTGGCTTTGGTCGGTCACGTCCGAGATCACCCCATCGACCCGCCAGGGATTGCCTTCGGCATCGCGCACCAGGACCATGCGATTGGCGAATTGTCGTACCTCTCCCGTATCGAGGACCCCTCGAAATTGGTTTTCCACGCGCCCGGTCTGCACGACACGCTCAAGGCCTTCCGCGACGGTGACCCGATCCTCGGGATGAATAATGTGCTGCCAACGGAAAGGATCTTCGAGAATTTCCTGCACGGTAAAGCCGACCACCGCGGTGATCGAACTGCTGGTATAAACGATGCGGTAATCCGGCAGCGCCATGGAATAGAGAATATCTCGGCATTGAGTCAGGACCCGGAAGGCGTTTTCGTTCGATTCTCTTTCCTGCGTGATATCCATGACCGTGATCAGCAGCCGGTCGCCCATTTTCGCGGCCGAGAGCCGATGCCACTGCCGGCCGCGCGGGACCGGAAACCATGCCTCGATCGTGTCGGGGAATTGCTCGAGCGTCACTTTTGCGGCCACGGATTGGATCGGACGCGCCAAGCCGCCCCACAAATCATCGATCGTCCGACCGGTAAGCTGGGCGCGGACGTATCCGGTCAGCGCGCAATACGTCTCATCGGCATCTTCGACGATCCATTGCCTATCTTTACCGACCCGCAGCGAGAAATGCGCTCTTGCGCTCATGGGTATATTCAAGTCCCTTTTGGTTACCGACTTCTTAACCTTTTCTTTCCGGAAAGAACTTTGCTAGGTTTCGCCGATGTTTCCCCGAAGTCAAGACCGTCATGCGCCCGCTTCAGGCCTGCGGCGCCGAATTGCCGAAAAAAAGGCGCGGATCGGCATTATCGGTCTTGGCTATGTCGGGCTGCCTCTGGCCTGCCTGTTCGCCGAGCGTGGCTTCGCCGTGACTGGATTCGATATCGACCGGGTGAAAGCCACGGCCATCATGGCCGGCAAGTCCTATATCCGCCACATTCCGGGTGTGCGGCTGCGCTCCTTGGTGAAAAAGGGGATCCTCTCGGCGAGCACCGATTTCGCGCAGCTGGCCGAGATGGACTGCATTATCGCCTGCGTCCCTACCCCTCTGACCCATCATCGCGAGCCCGACCTGCGCTTCGTGCGCGATACCGCGCAGGAGATTGCCCGGAATTTACGGCGCAGACAGCTGGTCGTATTTGAATCGACAACCTACCCCGGAACAAACCGGGAAGTTGTACTACCGATCTTGGCCGAAACCGGTCTGGAATGTGGCCGAGACTTCTTTCTTGCCTATTCCCCCGAACGGGAGGATCCCGGCAACGGGAACCATTCCACCGCTACTATTCCGAAAATCGTCGGGGCTGATGATGCGGCATCGCTGGCTTTGGCCAAGCAGCTTTATGGCGCCGCCATTCCAACCATTGTCCCGGTCATGAGTTCCGCCACCGCCGAAGCCGTCAAGTTGACCGAGAATATTTTCCGCGCGGTCAATATCGCCCTCGTCAACGAGCTGAAGCTCGTCTTCGACCGGATGAATATCGATATCTGGGAAGTCATTGAAGCCGCTAAAACCAAGCCGTTCGGCTTCATGCCTTTTTACCCCGGTCCCGGCCTGGGCGGCCATTGCATTCCGATCGATCCCTTTTACCTGACTTGGAAGGCCCGCGAATACGGCATCGCCACGCGCTTCATTGAACTTGCCGGGGAGATCAACACCGCCATGCCGCGCCACGTGGTGACACGCCTCGGCGAGGCGCTGAGCCGCCGAGGGAAACCCCTGTGGCGCGCCCGGATCCTACTGCTCGGTCTCGCCTATAAGAAGAATATCGATGACATGCGGGAAAGCCCGGCCCTGGCTCTCTGGCGCCTGCTGGAGGCACAAGGCGCGCGGGTCGGCTACCACGACCCTTACATCCCGGCGGTCAAGCCGTCGCGGGAATTTCCTGAGCTTGCCGGTAAAAAATCCACCTCCCTGACGCCGGCCGCACTGCGCAAGACCGACGCCGTTCTGATCGTCACGGATCACGATGCGGTCGATTATGCGCAGATTGCCAAATACGCCCCGCTCGTCGTCGATACACGCAATGTCATGGCGCGCCTCAGCCTCAACGATCACCACACCGTCAAGGCATGAGCGGCATCCTCGTCACCGGCGCCGCGGGCTTCATTGGTTTTCATGCCTGCCGCGCGCTGCTCGCCCGAGGCGAGCGGGTCATTGGCATCGACAGCCTCAACGATTACTACGATCCGGCGCTCAAGCGCGCGCGACTTGACCTTTTGGCCTCTTCTCGTTTCACTTTTCATGCGGCGGATATCGCCACGGATGAGATCGCTCCCCTGCTGGCGGGAGAGAAAATTGCAGCCATTCTTCATCTCGGCGCCTATGCGGGCGTGCGCCTGTCGCTGACCCGTCCCGACCTTTATCTTCGAAATAATATCCTCGGCCAGCAGGGCATTCTCGGCCTTGCCCGCATCCTCGAAGTAGGCCACATCGTCTACGCTTCTTCAAGCTCCGTCTATGGCGCGGCGAAGCCTCCTTTTCGCGAGGACGGTACGCTCCTCCCCCTTTCTCCCTACGCGGCCAGCAAGCAGGCGGCGGAAATTCTCAGCGCAACCTATACGCGCCTTTACGGCATCCGCCAGACCGGGCTGCGCTTTTTCACGGTCTATGGCCCGTGGGGGCGACCCGACATGGCCTATTATCTTTTTGCCCAGGCGATCGACCGCGGCGAGATCCTGACGCTATACGGGGATGGATCGGCGCAGCGTGATTTCACCTATGTCGATGACATCGTCGTCGGTATATTATCCGCCATGGAGCGGGGACCGCAGCGGGAAGAAGCCCACAGGATCTATAATCTCGGCAATGATCGGCCTGAAAAAATTTCCGCGCTGATCGCCGCGCTGGAAAGGCATTTAGGAAAGCCAGCACGCATCACCCGTCGCTCGCCACTGGCCGGAGAAGCGCAAGTGACCTGGGCCGATATCGACCGGGCGCGGCGCGAACTCGGCTATGAACCCAGGACGCGCCTCGAGGAAGGAATCGGGAAATTCGTCGCCTGGTATCGGAGCCGGAACGCATGATCCGGCTCCTGCCTCAGGATATGATCAACCGGATCGCGGCCGGCGAAGTGATCGAGCGCCCGGCCTCGGTGATCAAGGAATTGGTCGAAAATGCCCTGGATGCCACCGCGACGCATATCGAGGTCCAGATCCGCGACGGAGGCACATCCTTTCTGTCGGTCAGCGACGACGGGGCGGGGATGGAACGCGATCAGTTGGCCCTGGCGGTCGAGCGCCACGCCACATCCAAGCTTCCCGACGACGATCTCGTTCATATCCGCCATTTCGGCTTTCGGGGCGAGGCGCTGGCCGCCATCGGCGCGGTCGGGCGATTGTTGGTGACAAGCCGGACCGCCGCCAGCCCCGACCGCTGGGCCATTCGCGTGGAAGGCGGTAAAAAATCAGCGCTGGAGCCGGCGGCCGGTCCAAAGGGCACGCTCGTCGAGCTGCGTGATTTATTTTTCGCGACCCCGGCGCGGCTCAAATTCCTCAAAACCATCCGCAGCGAAACGGCGGCGATCGTCGATGTGCTGGAGCGCATGGCGCTCGCGCACCCCGAGGTCGGCTTCACCTTGCGCGAGGGTGAGCGCGTCCTGCTCCGGTTTCATCCCGAAGACCCTGCGGCGCGGCTGGCGAGCGTCCTCGGCACAGAATTTCGCGAGAACAGTCTGCCTATCGAGGTCGAGCGCGACGGCGCACGCCTGAGCGGTTTTGTTGGGCTACCGACCTTCAACCGGGCCTTGCCCACCATGCAATATTTCTACGTCAATGGGCGGCCGGTGAAGGATCGCCTCCTGAACGGCGCCTTACGGGGCGCCTATCAAGATCTGCTCGCGCGCGACCGTCACCCCGCCGCGTTGCTGTTCGTCGAGGTTGCACCCGACGAGGTCGATGTGAACGTGCACCCCGCCAAGGCGGAAGTGCGCTTTCGCGATCCAGGTATGATCCGCGGCCTGGTTGTCGCCAGTATCAAGCACACGCTGGGCGAGGCTGGACACCGTGCCGCCTCGACCGGAAGCTACGGCGCCCAGCGGGCCTTCCGCCCGGGCGGACCGGCTGCGCCGCGATCGCCAGACGCCGCCTTCTCCTCGCTCGTGGCACAGGCCGCGCTGGGCTTCGCACCCTCGGCACGGCAGGAAACCGCCGCCGCTCCAACCGACGAAAACCTGCCCCGTCCAGTAGGCCCACGCATGGACCTACATCTCGCCGAACCCAAGGGTGCCGATTCTTTTCCCCTCGGTGTCGCGCGAACCCAGCTGCACGAAACATATATTGTCTGCCAGACCGAGGATGGCATGATCCTGGTGGACCAGCACGCGGCCCATGAGCGGTTGACCTACGAGAAAATGAAAGCCGCCTTCGCGGGGAAAAACATGTCCCGCCAAGCGCTTCTTATTCCGGAGATCGTCAGCCTGGACGCCAAGCGCGCGGGCGCCCTCATCGCTCATGGCGAGGAGCTTGCGGCGCTGGGTCTTGTCCTCGAAGGTTTCGGCGCCAATGCAGTGGTCGTGCGCGAAGTCCCCGCTCTGATCGGCCAGGACGAGGTCCAGGGACTCGTCCGGGATCTTGCCGATGCGCTGGAAGAACCGGATGGGGCGAACCCGCTCGAGGAGCGTTTGCTCGCCATCTGCAGCACCTTCGCCTGCCATGGCTCGGTGCGCGCGGGAAGGCGGCTCACGGCCGAGGAGATGAATGCGTTGCTGCGCGAGATGGAAGCAACGCCGCATTCCGGCCAGTGCAATCACGGTCGGCCCACTTATATCGAACTCAAACTCGGCGATATCGAACGCCTATTCGGACGGCGTTAGCCGAGCGAACAGCACCGATGCCCGGCCCCAGCTCCGCCGATCGAGGATCTCGTATTCCGGCGGCAGGGCGATATCCTCGCTTGGCCCATGTTCGAGGCAGAGAAGCGCGCCCGGTGAAAACCAGCCCATTTGGCGCAGCGATTTTAAAGCTGGCGCGATCAGCCCCTCGCCATAGGGCGGATCGAGAAAGACGAGGGAAGCCGGAAGCGGCGCACGCGGCGGCTTGAGGACATCCGTGCGCAGTATCGTGGCCAGCCCCTCCGCCCTGCAGGCCGCGACATTGCGCGCGAGGATACGGCAGGCGGCGGAATCGCTTTCGATAAAGGTCGCGCGCGCCGCGCCGCGAGACAGGGCTTCGAGCCCGAGCGCGCCGGTGCCGGCAAAACCGTCCAGGACCTCGGCTTTTTCCAGTTCATCGCGATAAGTGTGCGACAGGATATTGAACAACGCCTGCCGCGCCCGATCCCCCGTCGGGCGCGTCCCCATTCCCGCTGGCACCTCGAGACGCGTGCCCCGTGCTTTACCGGCGATGATGCGCATGCGGGCGGGCGATACCCAGCTGCGTGCGGAGGATTTTCGCAGGAACTTCCTCAACACCATTGCGGGGCAGTTCGCCGAGCTGGAAGGGGCCAAAACTCGTACGGATCAAGCGTGTCACCGGCCAGCCGAAATGCTCGCAAATATTCCGGATCTCGCGATTCTTGCCCTCGCGCAGCACCATCGACAGCCAGGCATTGTCTCCTTGCTGGCGCTCGAGCTTGGCCTCGATTGCCCCATATCTCTGACCCGCAACCGTCACGCCCTTCGCGAGAACACGCAGATGCTCCTCATTGACGTGGCCATGGACCCTCACCCGATAATGGCGCCGCCAGCCTGTGCTCGGCAGTTCCAGGCGCCGGGCAAGGGCACCGTCATTGGTAAGCAAAAGCAGCCCTTCGGAATTCATATCCAGTCTGCCCACGCATTTCACTTGGGCAAATTCAGGAGGAAGCGCGGAATAGATCGTCGGCCGGTCGTGCGTGTCGCGGCGGGTGGTGAGCAGACCCTTCGGCTTATGGTAGCGCCACAGCCGCGTCGCTTCGATGTCAGGAAGCGGGCGGCCGTCCACAAGTATGTGATCCTCCTCGGTGACATTCTGCGCGGGGCTCGCCAGGGTCTTGCCATTGAGCCGGACCCTGCCTGCCGCGATCCATGATTCGGCTTCCCGGCGGGAGGCCAGGCCCGCCCGGGCAATCCTCTGCGCGATTCTCATGAGCGGCAGTGCACTATGAAAGAGCGGAAGAGGTTCCGATCGCCATCGCTCAGGAGAAATTCCGGATGCCATTGAACGCCGATGCAGAAGCGGCGGCGAGGATCCTCAATCCCCTCGATGATGCCATCGCCGGCAACCGCGTTGATGACGATGCCCGGGGCGGTCCCCTTAACGGCCTGGTGGTGAGCGGAATTGACCGAGAGCCGGTCCTGACCACAGATCGCGCGCAATTTACTCCCGGCCGCCAGCGCGACCGTATGGCTGGGCTCGTTGCGCGGATTGGGCTGTTCGTGGGCTAAGGCGTTCGGAAATTCGTCGGGAATATGTTGGATCAGGCTGCCGCCCAGCACGACATTCAACAATTGCTGGCCGCCGCAGATACCAAAGACAGGCATGTCACGCGACAAGGCTCCTTCGACCATCGCCCATTCAAAGGCAGTACGTTTCTCCTTGATGGTGACGCTCGCATGCCGGCTGGCCGCGCCGAACCGCGCCGGGTCGATATCGAAGGCTCCGCCCGTCACGAGCAATCCATCCAACCGGTTGAGATAATCGTCAACCAGATCCGCTTCGTGAGGCAGCGCAATCGGTGTCCCGCCGGCCTCCATGATGGCGGCGCAGTAATTTTCCCTGAGCGCGTACCAGGGAAAGCGCGAATAACCGCCGGGTGCTTCGCTATCGAGGGTTACGCCGATGAGTGGTTTCATGGGGCCTTGCTTCCGATTCTCCGCCCGCCATGCTACGCCTGCATCCATGACAAAGCCAGATTTTATGGCCCTGGCCTTTCAACAGGCCGAGGAGGCGCTCCGCCGAGGCGAGGTTCCGGTCGGCGCGGTGATTGTCGAGCGGCGCAGCGGACTGATCCTTTCGCAGGCCGGAAACCGCACGGAAGAAGAGCGCGATCCCACGGCGCACGCCGAAATAGTGGCGATCCGCGACGCATGCCGGAAGGAAGGCCTGCCTCGCCTGCCATCCGCCGACCTCTATGTCACGTTGGAGCCCTGCACGCTCTGTGTGGCAGCCATTTCATTGTCGCGTATCGGCCGGCTTTTTTATGCCGCGCGCGATCCAAAAGGCGGGGCGGTGGAACATGGCGTGCGCTTTTTCACGCAACCGACATGCCACCACCGCCCCGTTGTCTTGGGCGGGCTCGACGAAGCCCGCTCCGCCGATCTTCTGCGCCGCTTCTTTGTGGAGCGGCGGGACTAAGGATGGCTCGGCGTGGGCAGCGCCGGATGGTAATAGGGCGCTGTATTGGGATCGCCCAGCACATAGGGATAATCGGTCAAGGTCCCGCCGTGGGCCTGGCTCTGCTGCTGGTGCGGCGCAAATATGATTTCATTATTCGCGAATAGCTGGTCGAGGGAAAGCGTGGCCCCTCTCGTCCCCTGCAGGATCGCTACATCGGTCCAGCCACCAACCAGACCCTCGACTTGCGCAAAAGGCCGGGCGCCATCGACATTGATCTGCAAATGGTAGTCGCCGCCTCCATTGACTTGAATGACCCGAACGAATTGGTTAAGCGTCGTGCCGGTCGGATTGGCATCTATGTCAAACCCGGTTATGTCGGTGAGGCTCGTCGAACCCGTCACCGCCGGATCGATAGCCGTTAAAGCCGTCGCCTGGAAGAACAGGTTGCCGAGCAACGGGCTTAAATCCAGCCTGTCCGCGTTCGCGTCGGCCGCGAAATTACCGACATGGAAGTCGGTGACGATGTTGAGCGTATCGTGCACTTCGCCGAGATAGGACGGCTGGGCGGAAGCCCGGATGAGCGTGTCGAAGACGAACGTATCGTGCCCGCCCCCACCGGTCAGGGTATTGCGGCCCGAATATTCCTCGATCACGTCATCACCCGCGCCGCCATAGAGCACGTCATCGCCGCTGATCCCACCGGTCAGGAAATCGCTATCGGTCCCGCCATAGACGATATCACTTCCCGGGCCGGCTAAAATAAGGTCGTTGCCAACCCCGCCGGTCAGCACATCGTCGCCGATGCCGCCGCGGAAATAATCATTGCCCGCTCCGCCGTCAAGCGTGTCGTTCGACCAGCCCCCGAAGAGGCGATCGTCGTAAGTTGAGCCGACATAGCGGTCGATGTTCTGAAAAACGCCCGTATAGAGGCCGCTGGTGTCTTCGTAGGTGTAGAACCCGTCATGGCCGTACCCCTCGAACCCGCTCGGATAAAAAATATGGTTGGGATCGAGCTGCGCGGTGAAATAGCTGGTCAGTGTCAGCGTGATCGCGCCGCCGAAATTTGCAAAGCTCAGCGTATCGTTGCCGGTGATCCCGCCATCGAAGTTGAAGTCGCCCTTGCCGCCGAGGAAGGTATCGTCATAGATCGTACCGATGAAGGAATGGAAGGCATTAGCGTTATATACTGTCGACAGCGTCGTGCCAAAGGTTACCACATTCCCTACCGCGTTGAAGATGGCTCCTAGAGGATTGCCCTGGTTGTCCACCACTAATGCCGCGCGCTCATAGGATAGGGTGTTGGCCCCGCCGAAATCGGTCACGCTATCAAATCCGTTACCGGAATAGACGAGGTCGTTCCCCGCCCCGCAGATAATGGAATTGCTTCCAGCGCCGCCATCCCAAACATGGGCGCGGTCATCGCCAATCAATATATCGCGGGAATCCGTCCCGACGATTTGCTGGAAATTATCGATGGTTATGCCGTTCAGATGGGTCAGATCCACCGTCACCCCATTTGCGGAACCCGCGAAAGAGATGGTATTAAAGCCGCCGCCGCCATCCAGATTAAAGTCGAACGTCGAGAAATTGGTCACGTTGAGCCGTAGGATATTGTCGAGATTGCCCCCCGCAATCGCCGTAAACCCCTGGGTACGCAAAGATGCCAGGGCCGCGTCGTCGAATACCGATGGCGCATTTGGCCCTTCGAGTTGGAAAATCACACTTTCGGCATTTCCAATAAGCGCCGCGCTATGATGCGACGTGGCAATATCCGTCTCCGCAGTATCCCGATTTTGTTGTTTAGCCATCTCCACCTCCTTTAAGGGCGGCACATGCTAACAGAAGAGTAAGGTTCCGTTAACTACTAAAAAGAGCACAGAGAAAAGCTTTCTGCTTATGGATTTCCGCTTTGGAATAAAAAGGCGAGCGAGGCTGTCTGGATCAGAGTCGAGCCGGAAGATCCAAAAAAATCGGGGTGGTGGAACATGGCGTGCGCTTTTTCACGCAACCGATATGTCACCACCGCCCCGTTGTCTTGGCCCGCTCCGCCGATCTTCTTGCGCCGCTTCTTTGTGGAGCGGCGCGACCCTAGGGATTAGGGATGGTTCGGCGCGGGCAGCGCCGGATGATAATAGGGCGCGGTATTGGGGTCGCCCAATACATAGGGGTATTCGGCCAGCGTCCCGCCGTGGGCCTGGCTCTGCTGCTGGTGCGCCGTAAATATGATTTCATTATTCGCGAGCAGCTGATCGAGGGAAAGCGTGGCCCCTCTCGTCCCCTGCAGGATCGCCACATCGGTCCAGCCGCCCGTCAGGCCTTCGAACTGGGCGAAGGAGCGGGTGCCATCGACATTGATCTGCAAATGGTAGTCGCCGGCGCCATTGATCTGGATCACCCGCACAAAGTCATTGAGGGTCGCGCCGGTCGGATCGGCAGCCCCGTCAAAACCGGTGATATTCGTGAGGCTCGTCGAGCCCGTCACCGCCGGATCGATAGCCGTTAAAGCCGTCGCCTGGAAGAACAGGTTGCCGAGCAGCGGGCTCAGATCCAACCTGTCCGCGTTCGCATCATTGAAAACATCGCCGACATGGAAATCGGTGACGATGTTGAGCGTGTCGTGCACCTCGCCGAGATAGGACGGCTGGGCGGAAGCCCGGATGAGCGTGTCGAACACGAACGTATCGTGACCACCGCCGCCGGTCAGGATATTGCGTCCAGAATATTCCTCGATGAGGTCATCGCCACTTCCGCCATAGAGCACATCGTCGCCACTAAGGCCACCAGTCAGGAAATCGTTATCGTTTCCGCCGCTGATCACATCGTTGCCAGGTCCGGCGAAAATAAGATCGTTGCCGTTACCACCGATTAATGTGTCGTTGCCGATGCCGCCACGGAAATAATCATTGCCCGCTCCGCCATCGATCGTATCGTCCGACCAGCCGCCGAAGAGGCGATCGTCGAACATAGAGCCGAGATAGCGGTCGATGTTCTGAAAAACACCCGTATAGAGGCCGCTGGTATCTTCGTAGGTGTAGAATCCGTCATGGCCGTACCCCTCGAACCCGCTCGGATAAAAAATATGGTTGGGGTCGAACTGGGCGGTGAAATAGCTGGTCAGTGTCAGCGTGATCGCGCCGCCGGAATTTACAAAGCTGAGCGTGTCGGTCCCGGTGATGCCGCCATTGAAATTATAATCCCCCTTGCCGCCCAGGAACGTGTCGTCATAAATCGTACCGATGAAGGATTGGATATGGGCCGAATCCGGGTCGAATATCGTCCCCCTCCCCGAAAGGCTATAAATGACATTGCCATTCAGCGGATCGAAAATAGCCCCGAATGGATTGCCCTGATTGTCGAGCAACGTAGCCGCGCGTTCATAAGACAGCGTATTGTAACCGCCTCCGCCATCCACCA
>DATAGZ010000019.1:0-6161 GCA_036263455.1 Dongiaceae bacterium | reverse complement strand
CACTACACCCGCGACGACGGCACCCAGGCCCTCCTCGGCAATGTCGCCTTCGGCGCAGCTACTCTGCCGCTTCACGAGCTGCACGCGACCTGAGGGGAGGAAATGCGCCCCCGCTAATCCTTCATCTTGAGCGCGGCGATGAAGGCGGATTGCGGGATCTCGACGCTGCCATATTGCCGCATGCGCTTCTTGCCCTCTTTCTGCTTCTCGAGCAGCTTACGCTTCCGCGTGATGTCGCCGCCATAGCATTTGGCGGTCACGTCCTTGCGCAGCGCGCTGATGGTCTCGCGCGCGACGACCTTGCCGCCGATGGCGGCCTGGAGCGCGATCTTGAAGAGCTGGCGCGGGATCAGCTCCTTGAGCCGCTCGCATAGCGCCCGGCCGCGCGCCTCGGCGCGCGAGCGGTGCACCATCGCCGACAGGGCATCGATAGGATCGCCATTGACCAGGATCGAGAGCTTGACCAGATCGCCCTCGCGATATTCCTCAATCGCATAATCGAAACTGGCATAGCCGCGGCTGACCGATTTCAGCCGGTCATAGAAATCGAACACCACCTCGTTCAAGGGCAGGCGGTAGATCACCATGGCGCGGTTTCCCGCATAGGTGAGGTCGATCTGTTCCCCGCGCCGGTCCTCGCATAATTTCAGGATCGCGCCGAGATACTCGTCGGGCACCAGGATGGTAGCGCGGATCCAGGGTTCCTCGATGTGATCGATGCGGATGACTTCCGGCATGTCGGCTGGATTGTGGATCTCCTTGACCGTTCCATCGGTGAGGTGGACCTTGTAGACGACGGACGGCGCCGTGGTGATCAGTTCGAGATTGAATTCCCGCTCGAGCCGCTCCTGGACGATCTCCAGATGGAGCAGGCCCAGGAACCCGCAGCGGAAGCCGAAGCCCAGCGCGGCCGAGCTTTCCATCTCGTAATGGAAGCTGGCATCGTTCAAATGCAGCTTGGCAAGCGAATCGCGCAGCGTCTCGAAGGCGGCCGCGTCGGTCGGAAACAGGCCGCAGAACACGACCGGCACCGACGGTTTGAAACCGGGCAGCGGCTCCGCGGCCGGCCGCTTTTCCTCGGTGATGGTATCGCCCACCGAGCAATCGGCGACGGCCTTGATGCCCGCGGTAAAGAAACCGACCTCGCCCGGACCCAGCGCGGGCAGATCCAGCGCCTTGGGGGTAAAGATGCCGAGCTTGTCGATCGTGTAGGTAGCGCCATTCGACATCATGGTGATGAGCTGGCCCTTGCGCAGCGTGCCATCCACGATGCGCACCAGGCACACAACGCCCAGATAGGCGTCGTACCAGGAATCGATGAGCAGCGCCTTGAGCGCCTTGTCGCCTTCTCCCTTCGGCGGGGGCAGGCGCGTCACCAGGGCCTCGAGCACGCCCTCGATATTCAGGCCGGTCTTGGCCGATATCAGCACGGCATCGGAAGCGTCGAGCCCGATCACGTCCTCGATCTGCGTCTTGACCCGTTCGGGTTCGGCGGCGGGCAGATCGATCTTGTTGAGCACGGGGACGATCTCGTGACTGTGTTCGATCGCCTGGTAGACATTAGCGAGTGTCTGCGCCTCTACCCCCTGGCTGGCATCGACGACCAGCAGGGAACCTTCGCAAGCGGCAAGGCAGCGGCTGACCTCGTAGGCGAAATCGACGTGGCCCGGCGTATCCATGAGGTTGAGCTGGTATGTTTCGCCGTTGCGGGCGCGGTAGGTGAGCCGCACGGTCTGCGCCTTGATGGTGATGCCGCGCTCGCGCTCGATATCCATGGAATCGAGTACCTGCTCGCGCATCTCGCGATTGGCTAGGCCGCCGCAATATTGGATCAGCCGGTCGGCCAGCGTCGATTTGCCGTGGTCGATATGAGCGATGATCGAAAAATTGCGGATATGGGAAAGGTCGGTCATGGTTATGTGCGCAGCTCCGCCCCGGTGGCGCGCGTCACGGCGGCGACGATCCGGGCGCTGGTTTCCTCGATTTCCTTATCGGTAAGCGTCCGGTCGGAAGCCTGGAGGGTGATGGCAAGCGCCACGGACTTTTTCCCCGCGGGCAGCTTTTCACCTTCATAGAGATCGAAGACCCGCGCCGCGGTGATAAGAAGCTTGTCGGCGCCCCGGGCGGCCTTGAGCAGATTCGCCACGCTTTGTCCGCGGTCGACCAGGAAGGCGAAGTCCCGCTCGACCGCCTGATAGGGCGAGGCCACGAGAGGCGCCCGGGCCTGGCCTGCCTTGACGCGCGGCTGGGGCAGACGGTCGAGGAACAGCTCGAACCCGACCGCCATCGCCTCGCCAAGCCCGCTCGCCCCGAGCAATCCGGGATGCATCTCGCCGCAATAGCCGAGAATCGCCGGTCCGAGTCGCAGGCTCGCCGCCCGTCCGGGGTGGTAATAAGCCGGGACAGCGCGTTCGATCTGGAGGTTGGCTGTCGGCACGCTGAATTCCTCGAGCAAAGCCAGGCAATCCGCCTTGGCGTCGAAAAAATCGACCGGCCGCGCTCCGCCCTGCCACTGGCGCGGATGGCTGAGACCGACCCGCAGCCCCGTCGCTACCAGGAACTGGTCGCGCTCGGAGGGCGAAAGATAGACCGGTCCGACCTCGAACAGGGCCGTATCCTTCTCACCCCGCGCGGCATTGCGTTGCGCAGCGGCCAGAAGATTGCCAAGGATAGACGGGCGCAGCACATCGAGATCGACGCTGATCGGATTTGCGAGCGCGACCGGAGACGGCAAGAAATGGCGGGCGGTCGCGCCCGCCATGAAGGAAAAGGTGACGGCCTCCATGAGGCCACGAGTTGCGAGCAAACGCTTTGCCGCCTGGGCGCGCCGCTGCACGATGGTGAGAACCGGCTCGGGCACGGATTCCTCGAGCGGAAGGGAGCGCATCGGGATGGCGTCATAGCCTTCGAGGCGAAGAAGTTCCTCTACGATATCGGCTTCGCCCGAGATATCGCCGCGCCAGGATGGAGGTGAGGCACGCCACTGGCTCTCTCCGCGCTCTATCGCGAAGCCCAAGCGGGTCAACAGCATTTCCTGGCTCGCCGGGTCGATTTTTAACCCCCCCAGTGTCTCGGTGCGCGAGGGCCGGTAGGGAATCGCCGCCGGCTGGGCCGGAATCTCGCCCGCGAGGACCGTCACGCTCGCTTCGCCCCCGCACAGATCCATAATCAGGGCAATCGCGCGGGCCGTTCCCCACACCAGCGATTGCGGATCGACCCCGCGCTCGAAACGGTAGCGCGCATCCGACTGAAGATTGAGCATACGGCCGGTCCGCGCGATCCGGCGAGGATCGAAGAGAGCAACTTCGAGAAATACATTGCGGGTTTCCACGGACACGCCGGAGGGCGCCCCGCCCATGATCCCGCCGAGAGCCAAAGGTCCGGCTTTGTCCGCGATCACCAGCATGTCCGGGCCGAGATCGTAGGTATTGCCGTCGAGCGCCGCGAGATTTTCGCCGTCACGCGCCGCGCGCATAGTCAGCGTATCACCGCTAATCTTATCGGCATCGAAGACATGCAGAGGGCGGCCGAGGTCGAGCGTCATGTAATTCGTGATATCCACCAGCGCCGAGATCGATCGCTGGCCTACGCTTGCCAGCCGGTCCTTGAGCCATTGCGGGCTTTCGCCATTGGTGACGTTGCGGAAATACACCCCTGCGACCGCAACGCAGCCGTCATCCTTGATCTCCCAACGCAAGGGGGAAGGGAAGGTGCCGCGATGGGGCGAGAGGGCGAGTGGCTTGAGCGCTCCAAGCCCGGCCGCGGCGAGATCGCGCGCGATGCCGCGCACACTCAAGCAGTCGGCGCGGTTGGGCGTCACATTGATATCGATCAGGACATCGTCGAGGCCGCGCCAGCGGGCGAAATCCTCGCCGACCGGCGCATCGGCGGGCAGATCCATGATCCCGTCGTGATCCTCGCCCAGCCCAAGCTCGCGCGCCGAGCACAGCATGCCGCGCGAGGCCTGGCCGCGAATATTTCCCTCCGCGAGTTGAATTCCGGTTCCCGGAATATGCATGCCGGGCGCCGCAAAGACGCTTTTCATGCCGGCGCGGGCGTTGGGTGCGCCGCAGACGACCTGAATCGGCGTTCCCTTGCCGATGCTGACCTGACAGACCCTGAGCTTGTCGGCATTGGGATGGCGTTCCGCGCTCAGCACTTCCGCGATGACGAATCCCTCGAGCCCACCGCGCGTGACGCTTTCGACCTCGAGCCCGATGGCGGTCAGGCGTTCGGCGAGCACGGCAGGCGTGGCAGTACTGTCCAGATGCTCCTTAAGCCAGGAATAGGTGATCTTCATCGCAGAGGCCCTGCAACTGTATTCGGAATATCGAGCGGCGCGAAACCATAATGGCGCAGCCAGCGCAGGTCGGCATCGAAGAAGGTCCGTAAATCGGGGATGCCGTATTTCAGCATGGCGATGCGCTCGATGCCCATGCCAAAGGCAAAGCCCTGGTAGCGCGTTGAATCGATGCCACAGTTCTCGAGCACCTTGGGATGGACCATGCCGCAGCCCAGGATTTCGAGCCAGTCTGCTCCCGCCCCGATCTTCAGCGTTCCCTTGGTGCGGTCACAACCGATATCCATCTCCGCGGAGGGTTCGGTGAAGGGGAAATAGCTCGGGCGGAAACGGACGCGGAGATCGCTCATGCCAAAATAGGCGCGCACGAAATCCTGAAGGCAACCCTTGAGATGACCCATATGGGTCTGTTCATCGATCACTAACCCTTCCACCTGGTGGAACATCGGGGTGTGGGTCATATCGGAATCGCAGCGATAGGTACGGCCCGGGCAGATGACCCTGATCGGAGGCTTCTCGCTCATCATCGTGCGCACCTGCACAGGCGAGGTGTGCGTGCGCAGCACGGCGCGCTCGCCCGTCGCGTCGGGCGGCAGGTAGAACGTGTCCTGCATCTGGCGCGCCGGATGATCGGGAGGAATGTTGAGCGCCGTGAAATTGCGAAAATCGCTCTCGATGTCCGGGCCTTCGGCGACGCGGAAGCCCATCGCTCCGAAAATGGCGATGATCTCGTCGATGGTCTGGCTGATCGGATGAATGCGGCCCCGCGCTTCCCAGCGCGCCGGCAGGGTGACGTCGATCTCTTCAGCCTGAAGGCGGCGATCGAGCGCGGCTTTCTCCAAAATGTGGCGGCGCGCCTCGATCTTTTCGCTGACCTGATCCTTGAGCGCGTTCAAGGCGGCGCCCGCCGCGCGGCGCTCTTCGGGGGCAAGCGCGCCCAGGCGCTTGAGCGCCTCGCTGATCCTGCCCTTCTTGCCGAGAAGCTCGACCTTGATGTGGTCCAAATCCTGAAGGGACGAGACGGTATCGATACGAGACGTATCGATCTCATCCTCGAGGAGAAGATCGCGAGAAGCAGACGGCATGGTCAATCCTCAAAAGGGCCAAGCGACCGGCCACAGCTCCGTCATCCCGGGCGCAAACGCTTCTCTTTCGGAAAGCGTTCAGCCCAGGCTGAACAGGCCAGTCAAATGCGGCGCTTATTTCAGCGCCGATTTCGCCTGGGCTACAAGGCTTGCGAAGGAAGCCGGCTCCTTGAGTGCGATATCGGCCAAGACCTTCCGGTCGATCGCGATGCCGGCCTTCTTCAAGCCATTCATGAATTGCGAGTAGGTCAGGCCATGTTCGCGCGCGCCTGCGTTCAGGCGCTGGATCCACAGCGAGCGGAAGTCGCGTTTCTTGCGGCGCCGATCCCGATAGGCGTAGCGCAGCCCTTTCTCGACTTTTTCGATCGCAATTCGAAAATTCGTCGAGGCGCGGCCCACATAGCCTTTGGCCATCTTGACGACTTTTTTGTGCCGCGCGCGCGCGGTCACGCCGCGTTTCATACGTGCCATGATCGTTCTCCGTCCTAGAGGCCGTTAGGAAGATAGTAGCGCACGACCTTGTCGCCATCCTGCTCCGCCATCACGGCGTTACGGCGTGTCTTGCGTTTCATGCTTTGCGGGCGCTTGGACAGGCCATGGCGCTTGCCGGCGGGCTTGAATTTCACCCGGCCCGAGGCGGTCAGCTTGAACCGCTTCTTGGCGCTGGATTTAGTCTTCATCTTGGGCATTTTATCCTCTTTCGATAGTGCGCGGAACGGTTGGGCATGCCCCATCATCGCCATGGCCGTCGCCGCGAAAGGGCCTTATAGACGCCG
>DATAGZ010000018.1:0-134465 GCA_036263455.1 Dongiaceae bacterium | reverse complement strand
GATGCCGGGGGACAACGTCTCGATGGAAGTGACGCTGATCGCGCCCATCGCCATGGACGAGGGACTGCGCTTCGCCATCCGCGAGGGCGGCAAGACCGTCGGCGCAGGCGTCGTCGCCAAGATCATCGAATAATACGGCGGACGCGGCCCCAGGAGAGGATGCAGCTATGGACAGTCAGAATATTCGGATCCGGTTGAAGGCTTTCGATCACCGCGTGCTCGATCAATCGACAGGCGAAATCGTGAACACGGCCAAGCGGACGGGTGCGCAGGTGCGCGGCCCCATTCCTCTGCCGACCCGCATCGAACGCTATACGGTCAACCGCTCGCCGCATATCGACAAGAAGAGCCGCGAGCAGTTTGAGATACGCACGCATAAGCGCGTGCTGGATATTATCGATCCGACTCCGCAGACGGTGGACGCGCTGATGAAGCTCGACCTTGCCGCCGGCGTCGATGTCGAGATCAAGCTATAGGAAGATGAGGATCTGATGCGTACGGGTCTCATTGCACAGAAAGTCGGAATGACGCGCGTCTTCGCCGAGGACGGGCGGGACATTCCCGTTACGGTGCTGCGCCTGGAGGAATGTCAGGTGGTGGGCGTGAAGACGGAAGACAAGCATGGCTACAACGCTGTTCAGCTCGGCGTGGGCCGCGCCAAGGCGAGCCGCGCGGGCAAGGCGATGCGCGGCGTTTTCGCCCAAGCGCGGGTCGAGCCCAAGAAGAAGCTGGTGGAATTCCGCGTCGCCAAGGATGCGCTGCTCGAAGTGGGTTCCGAACTGTCGGCGGAGCATTTCATCGCCGGCCAGTACGTGGACGTCACCGGCGTCACGATCGGCAAGGGCTTTGCCGGCGGCATGAAGCGCTGGAATTTCGGCGGCCTGCGCGCCAGCCACGGCGTGTCGATCTCCCACCGCTCGCATGGTTCGACCGGCAACCGCCAGGATCCGGGCCGTACATTTCCGGGCAAGAAGATGGCGGGCCATCTGGGCGTCGAACGCGTCACGACGCAGAATCTGACCGTGGTCTCGACCGATCCATCCGAGGGCGTCATCCTCGTCAAGGGCTGCGTGCCCGGCCATGAGGGCTCGTACGTGCTGGTGCGCGACGCCGTCAAGCGCGACCGCCCCAAGGACGCGCCCTATCCGGCTGCACTCAAGGCGAAGGCATGATCATGAAACTTCCCGTAACCGATCTCGACAATAAGCAGGCAGGCGAGCTCGAACTCGCCGATGCGGTCTTTGCCGATTTATTCGGTCGCAAGGTGCGCGCCGACCTCTTGGCTCGTGCGGTGAACTGGCAGCTGGCCAAGCGGCGCGCCGGGACCCACAAGACCAAGGAAATTGGCGATGTTTCCGGCACGACCAAGAAGCCTTATGCCCAGAAGGGCACGGGCAACGCCCGCCAGGGTTCGCTGCGCTCGCCGCAATTTCGTGGCGGCGCGGTGATCTTCGGCCCCGTGGTCCGCTCGCATGCCCATGCCTTGCCCAAGAAGGTTCGCAAGCTCGCCTTGAAGACCGCCTTGTCCGCCAAGCACAAGGATGGCCATCTGGTTATTTGGGACACGGCCAAGACGTCGGGCAAAACCAAGGACCTGGCCGCCAAGCTCAAGAAGCTGGGTTGGAAATCGGCATTGATCGTGGACGGCGCGGCGGTCGACGACGCGTTCCGGCGTGCCGCTGCCAATATTCCGCAGGTGGATGTGTTGCCGTCGATCGGCGCCAATGTTTATGATATCTTGCGCCGCGAGAAACTGGTTCTGACCCGCGACGCCGTTACGAAACTAGTGGAGCGTTTAGCATGAGTCGCGCCCGTCCGATCCGTAAGATCGTTCCCAAGCTCGCCATGGCCGACATGTACGAGATCATTCGCCGCCCGGTCATCACCGAGAAAAGCACGCTCGGGTCCCAGTATGGCCAGGTGACGTTCCGTGTCCCGCTCGATGCGACCAAGCCCGAGATCAAGGCGGCGGTCGAGGGGATTTTCAAGGTGAAGGTGATCGCGGTGAATACGCTGCGCGCCCAGGGTAAGCGCAAGCGGTTCGGCGGCCGCATGGGTCAGCGCTCCGACACCAAAAAGGCATTCGTGACGCTGGCTTCCGGCCAGACGATCGATGTGACGACGGGAGTGTGAGATGGGTCTGAAGCATTATAAGCCCGTAACCAATGGCCAGCGTCAGCTGGTGAATATCGACCGCAGTGAATTGCACAAAGGCGATCCCGTCAAGGCGTTGACGATCGGTCTGCGCAAGTCGGGCGGGCGCGACAACCAGGGCCATCTGGTCTCGTTCCGCAAGGGTGGAGGGCATAAGCGGCGCTATCGCCTGATCGATTTCAAGCGACGCAAATTCGACATGCCGGCCAAGGTCGAGCGGCTGGAATACGATCCCAACCGCACCGCCTTCATCGCCCTCATCCGATATGAGGATGGCGAGCTTTCCTATATTCTCGCGCCGCAACGCCTGGCGCCCGGCGACACGGTCGTGGCGGGCGAGCGTGTCGATGTGAAGCCGGGCAACGCCATGCCGCTCAAAAATATCCCGGTCGGCACGATCGTGCACAATGTTGAGCTCAAGGCGGGCCACGGCGGCCAGCTCGCGCGTTCCGCGGGTACTTTTGTCCAGCTGGTGGGGCGCGACCAGGGCAACGCCTTGTTGCGCCTGGCCTCGGGCGAGGTGCGCATGGTCAAGGCCGAATGCATGGCTTCGGTCGGCGCGGTCTCCAATCCCGACCAGCAGAACGTCTCGATCGGCAAGGCCGGCCGGTCGCGCTGGCTTGGCATCCGTCCAAGTGTGCGCGGCATTGCCATGAACCCCGTCGATCATCCGCACGGCGGGCGTACCAACGGCGGCAGGCATTGGGTTACGCCTTGGGGTGTTTCCACCAAGGGCAAGAAGACACGTCACAACAAGCGCACTGACGGCCAGATTCTGCGCCGGCGGAATGCGAAGAATAAGTAGGATAGAAAATGGCGCGTTCAGTTTGGAAGGGTCCGTTCATCGATGGCTATCTGCTCAAGAAGGCAGAGGCCTCGCGCGCGTCCGGCCGGCACGAGGTCATCAAGACCTGGTCGCGCCGTTCGACGATCGTCCCGCAATTCGTCGGTCTGACGTTCGGCGTCTATAACGGCCACAAATTCTTGCCCGTGCTGGTGACCGAAAACATGATCGGCCACAAGCTGGGTGAATTTTCACCGACCCGCACGTTCAACGGTCATACCGCGTCCGATAAAAAGGCGACGCGGCAGTAGAGGTGGATGATGAGCAAAGCCAAAGCACAAAGACGAGTAAGCGAGAACGAGGCGATGGCCCGCATGCGTGTGGTGCAGACCAGCCCGCGCAAGCTCAACCTCGTCACCGGCATGATCCGGGGCTTGAAGGCGCAGCCTGCGCTGGCGGCGTTGACCTTTTCCAAGCGGCGCGCGGCCAATGACGTCAAGAAAGTCTTGCAGGCGGCCATTGCCAATGCCGAGAACAATCACCGATTGGATATCGATCAGCTGATGGTCGCCCACGCTTATGTGGGGCGCGGGTTCAAGCTGAAGCGGTTCCACGCTCGCGCCCGCGGCCGGGGCGCCCGGGTCGAAAAGACCTGGAGCAATCTCACGGTGATCGTGCGGACGGCCGAGGCCGAAGAAAAGAAGGCGAAGCGCTCTGTCAAGGGTACCAAGGCCGCGAAGGATACCAAGGCCACGGACGGCAAGCCGCCGCGTCGCAAGGCCGCCAAGAGTGAAGCCGCAGTGAAGGAGCAAGCATAATGGGTCAGAAGGTCAATCCCGTCGGTCTGCGGGTAGGAATTAACCGGACCTGGGACTCGCGCTGGTTTGCGAACAAGAAGGATTATGCAAGCCTTCTCCATGAGGATTTCCGGTTGCGCAAATATCTCGAGAAGCGGCTGGATCAGGCGGGAATAGCCAAGATCGTGATCGAGCGGCCGGCCAAGAAGGCGCGCATCACCATCCATACCGCGCGCCCGGGCATTATCATCGGCAAGAAGGGCGCCGATATCGAGAAGCTGCGCGCCGATCTCGGCAAGATGACCGGTTCCGAGGTCAGCCTCAATATCGTCGAGATCCGCAAGCCGGAAATTGACGCCAAGCTGGTGGCCGAGGGAATCGCCCAGCAGCTCGAACGACGCGTGGCCTTCCGGCGCGCTATGAAGCGCGCGGTGCAGTCGGCGATGCGGCTCGGCGCGCTCGGCATCCGTATCAATTGCTCAGGACGGCTGGGCGGGGCGGAAATCGCCCGGATGGAATGGTACCGCGAAGGCCGCGTGCCGCTGCATACGCTCCGCGCCGAGGTGGATTACGGGACCGCGACGGCCTTCACGACTTACGGGACGTGCGGCATTAAGGTCTGGGTCTTCAAGGGCGAGATCATGGCTCATGATCCGATGGCAACGGAAAAGCGCGCGCTCGAGCATCAACCGGCGCGCCAAGGATAGGCAGTAGTCACCATGTTATCACCGAAACGCACAAAGTATCGCAAGGCGCATAAAGGGCGCATCCATGGAGCGACCAAGGGCGGGGCTACGTTGAATTTCGGCTCCTACGGCCTCAAGGCGGTCGAGCCGGAGCGCGTGACCGCACGCCAGATCGAAGCGGCGCGGCGGGCGATCACCCGGCACATGAAGCGTGTCGGCAAAGTGTGGATCAGAATTTTCCCTGATGTGCCGGTCTCGCGCAAACCTGCCGAGGTCCGTATGGGATCGGGCAAGGGTTCGCCTGAATATTGGGTGGCGCGCGTCCATCCCGGCCGGATCCTCTTCGAGATCGACGGGGTGAGCAAGGCGACCGCCGAGGAGGCGTTTGCCCTGGCCGCGGCGAAGCTGCCGGTGAAGACGCGCATGGTCGCGCGTCTGACGGATTAGGAGTTGGTGATGAAAATCGAGGATCTGCGTCTCAAGACCGAGGATCAGCTCAAGGCGGACCTGGTGGCGCTGAGCAAGGAGAAGTTCAACCTCCGTTTCCAGCAGGCCAACGGCCAGCTGCAGAATACGGCGAGGGTGCGCGCCGTGCGCAAGAATATCGCTCAGATCAAGACCGTGCTGAGAAGCCGGCTGGTGAGCAAAGCCTAGGCGGAGAAAGAAATGCCCAAGCGAATATTGCAAGGAACGGTCGTGAGCGACAAGAACGACAAGACGGTGATCGTCATGGTCGAACGGCGCATCATGCACCCGGTCTATAAGAAATTCATCCGCCGCTCCAAGCGGTATGCGGCCCACGATGCGGCTAACCAACACAAGGTTGGCGATCAGGTTTTCATTCGCGAGTGCCGGCCGCTCTCGCGCAGCAAGCGCTGGGAGGTTATTACCGCCCAGGACGCGGCGGCTAGTTAGGATTAAGGGAGCAAACCATGATCCAGATGCAGACCAATTTAGACGTAGCCGACAATTCCGGTGCGCGGCGCGTTCAGTGCATTAAGGTGCTGGGCGGCTCCAAGCGTCGCTTTGCCGCCGTGGGCGATGTCATCGTCGTCTCGGTCAAGGATGCGATTCCGCGCGGCAAGGTCAAGAAGGGCGACGTTCACCAGGCGGTGATCGTGCGCACCGCCAAGGAGATCCGCCGCACCGATGGTTCGGCGATTCGCTTCGATCGCAACGCGGCGGTGTTGATCAACAAACAGGGCGAGCCGATCGGGACGCGCATTTTCGGTCCGGTGACCCGCGAGCTGCGCGCCAGGAAATTCATGAAGATCATCTCGCTCGCGCCGGAAGTGCTGTAGGACGAACATGGCAATCAAACTCAAAGTAAAAAAGGGCGACCAGGTGGTGGTCCTTACCGGGCGCGACAAGGGCAAGCGCGGCGAGATTCTTCGGGTCATGCCCAAGGAATCGCGCGTCCTGGTGGCGGGCATCAATATGGTCAAGCGCCATACGCGGGCTTCCGCGACCAGCCAGGGCGGCATCATCGAAAAAGAGGCGCCGATCCACGTTTCCAACGTTGCGCATATCGACCCCAAGGATGGCAAGCCGGTACGGGTCGGCTACAAAGTGCTCGAGAATGGCGGCAAGGTACGGATCGCGCGCCGCTCGGGCGAAGTAATCGGGAGATAGCGATGGCTCAGACGGCACGGTTGCACGAGCATTACACCAAGACGGTGCGCCCCTCCTTGGTCAAGGAGTTCGGCTATAAGAATATTATGCAAGCTCCACGGATCGAGAAGGTCGTGATCAACATGGGTGTGGGCGAGGCCGCGGCGGACGGAAAGAAGATGAATCTGGCGGTGGAAGAGCTTTCGCTCATTGCCGGCCAGAAGCCCGTGGTTACGCGCGCGCGCAAGGCGATCTCCAATTTCAAGCTGCGCGAGAATCAACCCATCGGCTGCAAGGTGACGCTGCGCCAGGCGCGCATGTACGAATTCCTCGACCGGCTGATCAACATCGCCCTGCCGCGCGTGCGCGATTTCCGGGGAGTCAACCCCAAGAGCTTCGATGGTCGCGGCAATTACGCGCTGGGCCTCAAGGAGCAGCTGGTATTTCCCGAGATCGATTACGACAAGGTCGAAGACATTCGCGGCATGGATATCGTGATCTGCACCACGGCCAGGAGCGATGCCGAGGCGCGCGCCCTGCTCAAGGGATTCCAAATGCCCTTTTGGGACATGAAAGCCTAAGGAAGGTAAGATGGCAAAGAAAAGCATGATCGAGCGCAACAGGAAGCGCGAACGCATGATTAAGCAGCATGCGGCCAAGCGAGCCCGCCTCAAGGCAATCGCCGACAACGATGCGCTGCCCATGGAAGAGCGCTTTACCGCCCGCCTCAGGCTGGCCGAATTGCCGCGCAATTCTTCGCCGGTGCGGTTTCATCTGCGCTGTGAATTGACGGGCCGTCCGCGATCGGTCTATCGCAAGTTCAAGCTTTCCCGGATCGCGCTTAGGGAATTGGCCTCATCGGGTCGCATTCCCGGCTTGATCAAGGCGAGCTGGTAGGAGGATAGCATGGCGATGAATGATCCGCTGGGCGACATGCTCACCCGTATCCGCAACGGCCAGATGGCCGGCCACGACGCGGTGTTGACGCCGGCGTCCCGGCTGCGGGAGAACGTACTCGACGTCTTGAAGCGCGAAGGCTACATCCGCGGCTTCAGCGTGAGCAAGGAACGGCCGGGTGGCGAGATTCGCATCGAGCTCAAATATCACGAAGGGCATCCGGTGATCCGCGAGATCGCCCGCGTGTCCAAGCCGGGCCGGCGCGTCTATTCCCGCATCGACGATCTGGCGCGGGTTTATAACGGTCTGGGTATTTCCATCCTCTCGACGCCCAAGGGCGTGCTTTCCGATACGGAAGCACGTGCCGAGCATGTCGGAGGGGAAGTGCTCTGCCGGGTGTTTTAAGGAGAGGACCATGTCCCGCGTAGGAAAAAATCCGGTCGCCCTGCCTCAAGGCGTGAGCGTGACGGTCGGCGAGAGCCGGATCGAGGTCAAGGGCAAGCTTGGCACGGTCGAGGCTGCGCTGTCGCAGTTGATCGAGGTGACCCAGGCGGAAGGAAAGCTGTGGGTAAAGCCGCGCAACCAGACCAAGGAAGCGCGAATGCTATGGGGCACCACGCGCGCCAATCTCCAGAACATGGTGGAGGGGGTCAGCAAGGGATTCGTCAAGAATCTGGATATCGAGGGCGTCGGTTTCCGTGCCGCCGTGGCGGGCAAGAATCTGCAGTTGCAGTTGGGCTTCTCGCATGATGTCAACTATCCGATCCCCGAAGGCATCACGATTAAGTGCGAGAAGCCGACCATGATCGCGGTGAGCGGTTTCGACCGCCAGCGGGTGGGCCAGGTTGCAGCCGAGCTGCGCGCGCTCAAGAAGCCCGAACCCTACAAGGGCAAGGGAATTCGCTATAGCGACGAAAAGATCCTCCGCAAGGAAGGCAAGAAGAAATAGGTGAGCCATGGCTAATATACAGCAACTCTTCGAACGGCGCCGCGAGCGGACCCGGATTCATCTGCGCAAGAAAGCGCCCGGCCGGCCCCGTCTTTCGGTCTTTCGATCCGAGCAGCATATCTATGCCCAGGTGATCGACGATGCCCAGGGCAAGACGCTCGCTGCGGCGTCTTCGATCGACAAGGAATTGAAGAGCAAGCTCAAGAGCGGGGCGAATATCGATGCGGCCAAGGAAGTCGGCCGGTTGATCGCCGCGCGCGCCAAGGAAGCGGGCGTGGACAAGGTGGTGTTCGACCGTGGCGGATATGTCTATCATGGGCGGGTGCGGGCCTTGGCCGATGCGGCCCGCGAAGCAGGGTTATCGTTTTAGGATGAGGGAATAAGCTATGGCGCGCCAACAGAGGGAACGCAGAGACCGCGACCGCGGGGCCGATCGCCAGACGGAGGCGGAACTGGTCGAGAAGCTGGTCACCATCAATCGCGTGGCCAAAGTGGTCAAGGGCGGTAAGCGATTCGGATTCGCCGCTCTCGTCGTGGTTGGTGACGGCAAAGGCAAGGTTGGGCTTGGCTCGGGCAAGGCGCGCGAGGTGCCCGAGGCGGTGCGCAAGGCGACCGAGCACGCCAAGCGGGAAATGGTGCGCGTCCCCCTGCGCGAGGGCCGGACTCTGCACCATGATATTACCGGATTATTCGGCTCGGGACGGGTCGTCATGAGGGCGGCGCCCGCCGGTACCGGCATCATTGCCGGTGGACCGGTACGCGCGGTGTTCGAGGCGATGGGCATTCACGACGTGGTCGTGAAATCGACCGGTTCCTCCAACCCGCATAACATGATCAAGGCGGCATTCGATGGCCTGCTGCGCAGCCAGAGCCCCCGTTCGGTGGCGGCGCGCCGCGGCAAGAAGGTCACCGATATTCTCGGCAAGCGCGAAACCGAGCAGATGGCGTCGTGAGGAAGAAATGGCGGCAATGATCACCATCACCCAGATCGGTTCTCCGATCGGCAGAACCAAGGACCAGCGCGCGACCCTGGTTGCGCTTGGATTGAATCGCATCGGTCGCAGCAAGGACCATCATGACAATCCCGCCATTCGCGGCATGGTCAATAAGGTCCGGCATCTGGTGACGGTACAAGAGAAGAAGGCGGAGCGGTCATGAAACTCAACGATTTGCGCGACAATCCCGGTGCCCGCAAGAAGGCGATCCGCGTCGGACGCGGCATCGGTTCGGGCAAGGGCAAGACTGGCGGGCGGGGCGGCAAGGGTCAGACCGCGCGTTCTGGCTGGTCGGGCTCGGGTTTCGAGGGCGGCCAGAATCCCATCTATCGGCGCCTACCCAAGCGCGGATTTACCAACATTTTCCGCAAGGATTACGCCATCGTGAATACCGGCCAGCTGCAACGCGCGATCGATGAAGGACGGCTCGATCCCGCCAAGACCGTTACGGCGGAAACGCTCAAGCAGGCCGGCCTCTTCAGCCGGATCCGCGATGGCGTCCGCGTCCTGGCCCAGGGTACGCTGCAGGCGAAGCTCGTCGTGGAAGCCGCGGGCGCGTCCAAGGCCGCGATCGCCGCGATCGAGAAGGCTGGAGGCAAATTAACCGTCCCCGCGCAAAAGGCGGCCGCCGGACAGTCCGATAAGAAGGCGGGTTCGGCCAAGAAAAAATCCCCCACGGCCTGAGCTCTGGATTTCCGGCGTCCCTGAATCGGTCAAGGGGGCTCGCGGCTTTTTTAGAAGGGGAGTATAGTGGTCCCTCCTGCGGGAGGGAGAAGCGGAGGATGATATGGCATCGGCAGCGGAACAATTAGCCGCCAACATCAATTGGGGCGCCTTCTCGAAGGCGACCGAGTTGAAACGGCGCATTTGGTTCACGCTGGGCGCGCTGGTGGTAGCGCGGATCGGCGCTTATATCACCCTTCCCGGCATCGACGGCCACATCTTCGCTCAGATTTTCCAACAGCATTCCGGTGGTGTGCTCGGCATGGTCGACATGTTCGCGGGCGGTGCCGTGTCGCGCATGACGATCTTTGCGCTGGGCATTATGCCTTACATTTCCGCATCGATCATTATGCAGCTCCTGACATCGGTCTCTCCTCAGCTCGAGGCGCTCAAGAAGGAAGGCGAGGCCGGACGCAAGAAGATCAACCAATATACGAGAATGGGAACCGTAGTGCTGGCCTTTGCCCAGGCATGGGGCATCGCCAATGGTTTGCAGAATCTCGATGGAGGCGCGGCGGTGATCCATCCGGGCCTGCAATTCCAGCTTACCACCGCTGTTACCTTGACGGGCGGTACGGTATTCCTGATGTGGCTAGGTGAACAGATCACGGCGCGAGGGATCGGCAACGGTATTTCGCTTATCATTTTTTCAGGAATCGTGGCGCGTTTGCCTTTCGCGCTGGTGCAGCTTCTCGAGCAGCTGCGCGCTGGCTCGATCAGTGGCGTGTTCGTGGCGATCGTCCTGATGCTAGCGATCGTAGTGATCGCCGGAATCGTCTTTTGCGAGCGTGCACAGCGACGCATCATCGTCCAATATCCCAAGCGGCAGGTGGGTAATCGCATGTTCGGTGGCGAGTCCTCGCACCTTCCGCTGAAAATCAACGCCTCGGGAGTCATACCGCCGATCTTCGCCTCTTCGCTGCTGTTGCTGCCTCTGACGATCATCAGCTTTGTCGGCACCAATGCCAATACGCCCGCCTGGGTGCAATGGATCCTGGCTAGCCTCGGCCACGGCCGGCCGCTTTATATCGCGCTCTATGTTGCCCTGATCGTCTTTTTCTCTTTTTTCTATACGGCGATCGTAGTCAATCCCGAAGAGACTGCCGAAAACCTAAAGAAATATGGCGGTTTCGTTCCGGGGATCCGTCCCGGCCGAAATACCGCCGAATATCTGGATTATGTGTTGACGCGCCTGACCGTAATAGGCGCGGCCTATCTGTCCGCGGTATGCGTTCTTCCCGAGATCCTGGTGTCGCGTTATTCCATTCCCTTTTATTTCGGCGGAACCTCGCTCCTCATCGTCGTTTCGGTGACGATGGATACCGTTGCGCAGATCCATTCCCACCTGCTTGCGCATCAGTATGAAGGATTGATCCGCAAGACGCGGCTCAAGGGTCGCCGCGCGTGAATCTGATCCTGCTGGGCCCGCCCGGCGCGGGGAAGGGGACCCAGGCGAAGCGGCTGGTCGATCGATATTCCCTGGTTCAATTATCGACCGGCGACATGCTGCGCGCCGAGGTGGCGGCGGGGACCGCGCTCGGGCGTGCCGCCAAGCAGATCATGGATGCCGGCAAGCTGGTTTCCGACGGGACCATCATCGACATGATCGGCGCACGTATTGCCGAGCCGGCCGCCCGCAACGGCGTTGTGCTGGATGGCTTTCCCCGGACCCAGGCGCAAGCGCAGGCGCTGGATGCCATGCTTGCCGCGCGCGGCAAGAAAATCGATGCGGTGATCGAACTTGCGGTCGACGAGGATGCGCTGGTCGAGCGCATCGCAGGCCGCTATGCCTGCGCGCGCTGCGGCGCCGGCTATCACGATCTCTTTCAACTGCCGCGTGTACAAGGGGTGTGCGATGTCTGTGGCGGAGCGTCCTTTACCCGCCGCGCCGATGACAACGCCGAGACGGTGCGCGACCGGCTCGCTGTCTATCGCAGCCAGACCGCGCCCATCCTCCCTTATTACGAGGCGCAGCATCTTCTGCGCCGGGTGGATGGTATGCAATCGCCCGATACGGTCACGGCCGCCATCGACCATATTCTCGCTTCTTCCATTCCAGCCTAGCGCATCGCATCCATGACAAACGCCTTCGTTTTCCCGGGCCAAGGGTCCCAAGCCGTCGGTATGGGCGCGGCGCTTGCCGAATCCTTCGCCGCGGCACGCCTGGTCTTTGAGGAAGTCGACGACGCGCTGGGCCAGAAACTCTCCCGCCTTATGCGCGAAGGGCCCGAAGCGGAGCTCACCCTGACTGCCAATGCCCAGCCCGCTCTCATGGCGGTCAGCCTGGCGGTCGTTCGGGTCCTCGAACAGGAAGGCGGCTTCCGCTTGAGCGAGCGGGCCTCCTGCATGGCGGGCCATTCGCTCGGGGAGTATTCTGCCCTGGCCGCCTCGGGCGCGCTGGCGCTTGCCGAGAGCGCGCGACTCCTGCGCGTCCGCGGTGCGGCGATGCAGGAGGCCGTCCCGGTGGGCGAGGGCGCGATGGCCGCGCTCCTTGGCCTCGATCTTCCCGCGGTGAATGCCGTGGTCGATGCGGTGCGCGCGGAAATGGGCCGCGTCTGCGAAAGCGCCAATGATAATGCGCCGGGTCAAGTCGTGATCAGCGGCCACAAAGACGCGGTGGAGCGGGCGATCCAGCTCGCCCAGGAGCGAGGCGCGAAAAGAGCCGTGCTGCTTCCAGTCAGCGCGCCGTTTCACTGTACGCTCATGGCGCCGGCGGCGCGGCGCATGGAAGAGGCTCTGGCGGGCGCGGGCATTCAAGCGCCCGCGGTGCCGATCATCGCCAACATCACCGCGCAGCCGGTCATCGATGCGGCAGGTATCCGCGCGCTGCTGGTCCAGCAGGTCACCGGCACCGTGCGCTGGCGCGAATCGGTGGAGACCATGCGTCACCGCGGTGTCACGCGCGTGGTGGAATTGGGCGCTGGCAAGGTCCTGGCTGGGCTCGTCAAGCGCATCGATCGCGACGTCGAAACGCATTCCGTGCACGGCCCGGCCGAGATCGAAGCCGTGCTGAAGATATTGGGCTGATACGCAGACAGGAGACACATGTTCGATCTGAAGGGAAAAAGAGTCTTGCTGACCGGTGCCTCTGGCGGCATCGGCGGCGCGATTGCACGGGCCTTCGACGAAAGAGGTGCGTCGCTGGTCCTCTCTGGCACGCGGCGCGATACGCTTGAGCGGCACGCCGCCGAACTGTCACGCCCGGCGCAGATCGTGCCGTGCGATCTGAGCGATTCGAATGCGGTCGAGGCCCTATTTCCTGCGGCGGAAAATGAAGGTCCGGTAGATATTCTAATCAACAATGCGGGGCTGACGCGGGACATGCTCGCGCTGCGCTTGCGCAACGAGGATTGGCAGAAAGTGATCCAGGTCAACCTCACCGCGACCTTTCTCCTGAGCCGCGCCGCCCTCAAAAGCATGACCAGACGTCGCCAGGGGCGGATCATCACCATTACCTCGATCGTGGGGCATACCGGCAATCCCGGCCAGGCGAATTACTGTGCCGCCAAAGCCGGCTTGACCGGCATGACCAAGGCGCTCGCCCAGGAAGTGGCCAGCCGCAATATCACGGTCAATTGCGTGGCGCCGGGCTTCATCGTGAGCGCGATGACGGAATCGCTCGACGAACGGCTCAAGGAAAAGCTGCTCGGTGCCATTCCCGCGGGGCGAATGGGCGAAGGCAAGGATGTCGCGGCGGCCGTGGTATTTCTGGCCAGCGACGAAGCCGGCTACATCACCGGGGAGACGATACAGGTCAATGGCGGTATGGCCATGATTTAATTGGGTTTTTCGCCCTAGCCAAAGATGCGTGACTATGTTAAGTGACCAGGGCCGCAAGGCTTTTACAGAAAAAGGGGATGGATATGAGTGATATCGCCACGCGCGTGAAGAAAATCGTTGTCGAACATTTAGGCGTCGATGAATCCAAAGTCACCGAGGGCGCGAGCTTCATCGATGATCTGGGCGCCGACAGCCTGGATACCGTTGAGCTGGTCATGGCTTTCGAGGAAGAATTCAGCTGTGAGATTCCCGACGATGCCGCCGAAAAGATTCAGACGGTCGGCGATGCGATTGCCTTCATTCAGAAGAAAGCGGCATAGCCCACGATGCGGCGAGTAGTGGTCACAGGCATGGGCATCATCTCCCCTCTCGGGGTAGGTGTCGAACATGTCTGGTCACGGCTTCTCAAAGGTCATTCGGGCATCGCCGGAATTCAGTCCTGCGACGTTACCGATCTCCCATGCAAAGTGGCGGGAGAAGTGCCGCTGGGCGATACGGCGTCGGGTCATTTCAATCCCGACGATTATGTCGCGCCCAAAGAGCAGCGCAAGATGGACCGCTTCATCGTCATGGCGATTGCCGCCGCCCAACAGGCGGTCACCGATGCGGGATGGACCCCAACGGACGAGGAGGAGCAGAACCGGACCGGCGTCATGATCGGGTCGGGAATCGGCGGTTTGAGCGGGATCTACGAGGCGTCGCTCATGCTCAAAGAAAAGGGCCCGCGCCGGATCAGTCCGTTTTTCATTCCATCCTGCCTGATCAATCTGGCTTCGGGCCATGTTTCGATTCGTCATCATTTTCGGGGTCCGAACCATTCGGTGGTCACCGCGTGCGCGACGGGTTCGCATGCTATCGGCGATGCGGCGCGCTTGATCGCCTTCGACGATGCGGACGTCATGGTAGCCGGCGGTGCCGAATCCACAATCAACCGGCTCGGAATTGCAGGATTTGCCGCAGCCCGTGCTCTTTCGACGGGCTTCAACGATCGGCCGACCGAGGCGTCGCGCCCATGGGACCGCGAACGCGACGGTTTCGTCATGGGCGAAGGGGCAGGCGTGCTGGTTCTCGAGGAACGTGAACATGCCCTGCGCAGGGGCGCCAAGATCTACGCGGAGCTGCGTGGCTACGGTCTCTCGGGCGATGCCCACCATATTACGGCTCCGGCCGAAGATGGTTCGGGTGGGTACCGCGCCATGCAGGCGGCGCTCAAGCGCGCGCAACTGAACCCCGCGGATATCGATTATATCAACGCGCACGGCACATCGACGCCGCTCGGCGATGAGATCGAACTCGGTGCGGTCAAGCGGCTGTTTGGAGATGCCGCTTACCGGTTGACGATGTCATCGACAAAATCAGCGATCGGGCACCTATTGGGCGCGGCCGGGGCGGTCGAGGCGATCTTCTCGATCCTCGCGATTCGCGACCAGGTGGCGCCGCCCACTCTCAATCTCGAGCAACCCTCCGAGGGGTGTGATCTCGACCTTGCCGCCAAGCAGGCCAAGGAAAGGCCAATCCGCACCGCCATGTCCAATTCCTTTGGCTTCGGCGGCACCAATGCCAGCCTTATTTTCCAAGCGGCACAATAGAATTTTCTTAGCCGGGTTCGCCCTCCTTCTCCTCGCGAGCGGAGGGTTCTTTGCCTGGCTTTTTCACGCGCCCGGTCCGCTCCTCGAGAATAGGGACATCTGGATCCGAAAGGGTATGAGCCGCCCCGCCATCGTCGCCATGCTCGCCCAGGAAGACATGCTGCGCATGCCGCTCCTCACCGCGCGGATTCTCACCCTAGGCCATAATAGAATCCAGGCGGGAGAATTTCATGTTCCGGCCCATTTGTCCCTGCAGGATCTGATCGATCTTCTGGCGCATGGCCGGCCTTTCGAGCGGCAGATCACCATTCCCGAGGGACTGACCAGTCGCCAGGTAGTGACGCTGCTCCGGCAATCTCCGTACCTGGCTTCCGTCTTGCTTGTGCCGCCAAGGGAAGGATCGCTTCTGCCGGATACCTACAATTTCCAGCGCGGCGATGACCCGCATGTCCTGATCATCCGCATGCAGACGGCCCTCCAGCAGCATCTCGGCCTTCTATGGGCGGAGCGGCAGCGCGATCTGCCGCTGTCTTCTCCGGCGGAAGCCCTCACCCTTGCCTCGCTCGTCGAGAAAGAAACGGCGGTGTCCGCCGAGCGGCCACGCATCGCCGCGGTCTTTCTTAATCGGCTCATGCGAAAGATGCGACTCCAGTCGGATCCGACTGTGATTTACGCGCTCAGCCAGGGTGAGGGGAAACTGCCACGCCCGTTGACGCATGAGGATTTGGCTTTTCCCAGTCCGTTTAACACCTACGTCGCCGATGGTTTGCCGCCCGCCCCGATTGCCAATCCCGGTCTGGCCGCGCTCGCGGCGGTTCTCCACCCACTCAAAACGAGGGAGCTTTATTTCGTCGCCGACGGGTCGGGTGGGCACGCCTTCGCCGAGACGCTCGCCGAGCATAATCAGAATGTCGCGCGATTGCGAAGGAGCCGGGCGACTCGGCCCTAGGGAATAAACACTTTCTCCGTTTCCGCACGCTCGCGGTTCCGATAGGGATTCCCTGATTGTCCGTGAAATGAATAACAATAGGCGGCGTTCGCGCTGTATCGGATCATCCCAGAATTGGGATATTGGAAATAAGATGGCTCCGCGGTCGTCGGACACCAATGAATGACGAGACTGCGCCGTGTTCCCTCCGCGCGCCGAGCGGACCCGCCATGCGCGAGGTCGGCATGCATTCTTTTGGGCGCGCCGATGGAAATCCATTTAGCGGTACCCTCGAACAGGAATTCAGGAATCCGATGAGAACCGACGTAATATTCCAACTCGCCCGTGCCCGGCTGGATGTCCTCGAGCGCGAGCCAGGACGCGGCCAGTTCCATTGGCCGGTTGAGGCGCACATAGGCGGTATCCTGATGCATCGGCTGCTCGATCCGTTTTCGAAATAAAGACCTTGAAACGCCATCGCGGGTGCATCGAAGATCAAATTGAGAAACCGGACGACCTTATCCGAGATCGCCGCCTTGTGAGGATCGCGGGAGAGATGGCGTAGCAGTCTATGAGCTTGTGGGGGATATGGCGATGCTTAGGCTCAACGGGAACAAGACGCTCATGATCGGTTTCCTCGACGATTGCGCCACCCTCTTCGTAGACGGATTGGATATCGGCGAAGGCCGCATCGACGACATGTCTCTCGACAGCGTTACGGATGATGACGAATCCGTTCGTTATCCAGTTTCTCAGTAATTCTTCTTCCTCGGCGTCGAGGAGTCCGAGTTCGCGACGTCCACGAAGGATAGCGGGAGCGTGAGAAAGGTCGGGCAGAGGCCGCCGAAATCGCTGAAAAAACGGGTGGGCTGGGCGTCTCTCCGAAAATCAACCATACGGTCCTCCTGGCGGAACAATATATATCGGGACCTGCCAAGAAAACGCAATCATTCGCGCGGCTCCATTCGGCGGAGCGCTTCGCGGACACTGGCGATGGTCAAGGGGTGCTTCTTTTCCCACAGGATGCGGTCGATTCCCTCGGCAATATCGTGGGCGGCTGCAAAGGAACGGTCGATGCGCGACAGCAGATAGGCGATCACTTCCGAGGAGGCGACGAGGCGGCGGTCACGGAAATGCTTCACAAGGAGGGCGGCCAAGAGCGTATCGTCAGGGGGAAACATCTCTATCGCCGGCATGGCGGCAAGACGCGACGACAAATCCGCGAGCTGGATATTCCACCGCGCCGGTGGTGTCGGGGTGAGAATGAGCAGGCTTCGCTGTTCAGAGGCGATCAGGTTCAAGCCATGAAGCATGGCGATCTCCCCCTCCTTGTCCCATTGCGGGGAAGCAGAAAAATCCATCAGGAGATGCCGCTCCGGCGGCAGGGGAGCCGCGCCTGTCCAAGCCACCGCCTCGGTGCGCGTGCGCCAGATATGTCCGAGATGGGTCTTGCCGGCGCCAGGCGGACCCCAGATCGAGAGAGAATAAGACGGCCAGTCGGGCCATCGGTCGATCCACAACGCCGCCTCGCGATTGCTGGCCGAGAGAACGTAATCCTCGCGACCCATGGCGGCGATCACGGGCAACTCGAAAGCCATCTGCCGCATGGCTATTCCGTGCCGGAATAAAGCGGACTCTGCCGGTAGCGCGCCAGGGCGAAGCGGGCGAGAACGCCCATCGCCGTTGCCAAGGGCACGGCGAGCAGGAGGCCGACGAAACCGAAGAGCGCCCCAAAGGCGAGCAGGGCGAAAATCACCCAGACCGCATGCAAACCGGTTCGGTCCCCAACGATCTTGGGGATCCAGATGTTGGCCTCCAGGGTCTGGCCGATCACGAATACGCCGACCGCGAGGCTTACATGCAGGAGCGGATCATCCTGGAGGAAGCATGCGATGATGGATAGGGCGATGCCGGAAATGGAGCCGACGAAAGGAATGAACGTGAACAGTCCGGCCACGGTGCCGATCACGATACCGAAGGGGACGCCGGCCAGCCCATACCCGATACCATAGGTGGCCGCTTGAATGAGGCAGACGGCGGCCTGTCCCCTTGCGAATCCCGCCAAGGCGCGGTCCATTTGGTGGCCGAGCATGCGGATGGTCGGGGCATGACGGCGCGGAAGCAATTCATTGACCCAGGCGACGAGCCGGTCCCAATCGCGCAGCAGGTAGAAGGCGACGACGGGAGTGATGAAAATCAGCGAGAGGATGTTGGCGATTTCCAGGCTGCGCTGCACAAGGGACCCTACCGCCGCGCCGATCAGACCCACGCCACCGCCGAGCTTATCCAGGGCCATCGGCAGCAAATTATTCACATTGGGCAGACGAAATGCGCGCTGGAGCGATTGATAATATGGCGCGGCGGAATTTTCGAGCTTCTGGAGGGCATTCGGTAAGGATTCCACCAATTGGCCGAGCTGTTGGATGATGAAGGGAACGAACAATCCCAGGCCGAGCAGAATGATCAGAACAAAGGCAGTGGTCAGGATGACAGTCGCCCACAAGCGGCCGACACCGTGCCGTTCGAGCCAGTCGCAGGCGGGATCCAGGACGTATGCGATTGCCATGCCCGCAACAAAAGGCAGCAGAACGGGACGAAGCAGGTAAATGAACAGCAGAAGGGTCAGCAAAATGCCGAGCCACCAAAGGATTTGACGGGACGTGCTCATGGCGTAGGGGTGCTCGGCGAAGGTTGAGGGGCGATCGGCTGGGGCGTGCCGGCCGATGGATGGAAGGATGTATTGATGGCGAGGATCATTTCTCCGCTCACGGCCGGGGTCAGCGAAAGCCCCGCATTGGCGAGCGCCTGGGCGAACTGATCGGAAGTGCCACGGTGCGAGAGGGTCAAGACCGCCTCCTGGCGAGAAAAGGACAGCAGCCGCTCGGCAGTGACGCTCGGTACATTCGCAAGCCGCCGATTGAGGTCGGCCCAGCCGACCAGATCGGTAATGAGAACATGCACGGTTACCGCGCTCGTCTGGCCGCCATCCGTGGCATTTTCCTGTTTCCATTGCCGCGCGATTTGCACCGCGATGTCGGCGACGCCCTTTTTCATTAGAAGGTCGAGATCCTGCTCCGGCTGGATACTGGTGACGAACGTCTGCGGCGGTTGCCCATTACTGTAAAGAGTGGCGACGATGTCGAGCCGGAAACCGCCCTGGTCCGGTGCACCCGCCAGTTTTGCCGAAGCCACTACGGCACCCACGGCATTGTAGGCTTTTGCCAGACGCTGGAGGGCGGCGCTAGACGTGAGTGCGGAGGCGCTGAGCGTCTGCTGGTCCTCAAGCGTTCCGGCCGGCGGCATGAGCGGCGCGATGCTCTGGCCTGCATTATGCCAGGCCGCAGCCCAAATGTTCCGAGGTTCCCATAGGAATGTCAGGCCCGTCGTGTCGGTATAAGGCGCGATGACTAGCAGCGGCTGGGTTTGCTGCTCGACGAACACTACGCGATTAGCGTCAAGGAAGGCTCGGACCGGCGTGGCGGCGAAACGATAGGTAAAACGGGCGGTATAATGGTTCGGGGTGAACTTCTCGCTTTCAACGTCGAAATCCCGCACCCAGGCTGCGAGTTCGGCGTCGCTGGGCGCTGGAGCATTTCCGCTTGGCGCAATCTGCGCCATAAGCTTCTGCCACGCCGGTCGTTCGCCCGCCACGAGCGCTTTCTCGCGCGCCTGCAGCGGCTCGCCGTCCTGCTCGACGGTGATGCCCGGAACGGTGAAAATTCCTGTACTCTCCGCCAGCACTGGCTGTGGCATCGTGGCCCAGAACAGCAGCAAAGAGAGGAAGATAGGAAGCCAGCGCATTTTTAAATCGATAATTCTCTTTTGTGCTAGTATAGCCCACTGTGCGCGAGGAAGCCATAAAGTCCCTGACCTATGAACAGGCCGGCGTGAATATTGCCGCCGGCAATGCCTTTGTCGCCGCGATCGCGCCGCTTGCCCAGGCGACCCGGCGACCCGGCGCCATGGGCGGATTAGGTGGGTTCGGGGCTCTTTTCGATCTTCGTGCGGCCGGCTATCAGGATCCTATTCTGGTGGCGACCACCGATGGGGTGGGCACGAAGCTCAGACTTGCCATTGCCGCGCGTGACCACCGCTTCATCGGGGCGGATCTGGTCGCTATGTGTGTGAACGATCTCATCGTGCAGGGTGCCGAGCCTCTGCTTTTTCTGGATTATTACGCGACCGGGCGGCTGGATCCCGAAACGGGACAGACTATCCTGCGTTCGATTGCCGACGCTTGTCGAGAAAGCGGGTGCTGGCTGGCTGGCGGCGAGACCGCGGAAATGCCGGGCCATTATCAGGGCGAGGATTATGATCTGGCGGGCTTTGCCATCGGCGCCGTCGAACGGGGGCAGGAAATTACGGGCGTCCATATCGCGCCTGGCGACTGGATCATCGGACTTGCTTCGGCTGGGCTGCATGCCAATGGCTTTTCCCTGGTCCGTGCCATACTGGACCGCGCGCGGGTGGCGCTCGACGCGCCAGCGCCCTTTGCCCCCGACGAGAAGCTTGCCAACATTCTGCTCCGCCCGACCCGTCTCTATGGGAAATCCCTCCTGCCTCTGATCAGGCGCAGGGTGCTGAAGGGCCTGGCCCATATAACGGGCGGCGGACTCGTGGAGAATATCCCGCGTATTCTGCCTCAGGGCGTGGCGGCCGAGATCGACATGGCGGGCTGGGCCATTCCTTCGGTCTTTTCCTGGCTGCGGCGCATGGGCAACGTCCCATTCGAGGACATGGTGAGGACTTTCAATTGCGGAATCGGCATGGTGCTCATCGTCGCCGAAAAAGATTGCGAGGATGCTGTGCATCATCTCGAGAGTCGCGGGGAAAATCCGGCGGTGATCGGCCGCATCGTCGCCGCATCGGATCGAGGGGTTCGGCTGGACAACATCGCGGTGCTTTCGTAATGCGGCTTGCCATTCTCGCGTCCGGTCGCGGCAGCAATCTCGTCAACCTCGTCGAGCGGCTCGGTGGAAAGGATTCTCCCGTCACCTTGGTCGGCGCGATTGTCGATAACCCTGACGCGCCGGTTCTCCCGATGCTTGCGCCAGTGAGTCTGCGTCACCGGCTCATCGATCTGCCGCGGCGCCGCGACTTCGAAAGCGCGCTGCACTATCAACTGCTCTCCTGGGGGACAAGCTGGATCGCGCTGGCCGGGTTCATGCGGATTCTCACGTCTAATTTCGTCGCGCTATGGCACGGGCGAATCGTGAATATCCATCCTTCTTTGCTTCCAGCCTATCCCGGATTGAATACCCATGCGCGCGCCCTCGCCGATGGCGCAACGCGCCATGGCTGCTCGGTGCACCTGGTGACGTCCGCGCTCGATGCCGGTCCCGTTCTCGCACACGCTGAAGTTCCTGTCCTTGCCGGGGATAGTGTGGAGAGCCTGGCTCAGCGCGTACTCAAGGCCGAGCACGATCTTTATCCGCGGGTGTTGATGCGCTTGGCGAGAGCGAAGAGCGCGACGGAGGCAAGGCGAATATGAAACGCTATAACAACGGAATAAGCAGGCGCGCTCTGCTGGCGAGTGGATGTGCTCTCACCGCCGCGCTCGGATTGCCCTTCGCAAGGCCGCTCGCCAAGCCGTCATTGCGCCGTCTGCGCGCAAGTCCTGTACAAGTCCCGCTGCGCGGCCAAGGCGTCTTAACCAAGATGTGGGGTTATAACGGTACCGTGCCCGGTCCGGTGCTCCGTTTCCGCCAGGGCGCCACCGCGCACATCGAATTCGTCAATGATTTGCCCCAACCCTCGACGGTGCACTGGCATGGCGTGCGCGTTCCCATTGCGATGGATGGTGTCCCGGACATTAGCCAGCCTCTTGTCCAGCCCGGTCAGAAATTTGACTATGTCTTCGATCTGCCCGATGCCGGGACCTTCTGGTACCATCCCCACCATAGCAGCCGCGAACAATTGGGGCGCGGCCTTTCAGGCGTGTTGATCGTGGACGAGGTTGCACCTCCCAAGGTCGATCGCGACATCGTTTGGCAATTGAACGATTGGCGGCTGGTCGAAAATGGCCAAATAAAACCTGATTTTCAGAATGCGCTCGATGCCGAGCATGACGGGCGGTTCGGCAATCTGGTCACGATCAATGGGCGGAAGCCGACTCCATCGAAGGTGCGAGCCGGGGAGCGCTGGAGGCTGCGCCTCGTCAATACAGCCAATGCGCGCATCATGTCGCTGATTTTCGAAGGCCACGAGCCATGGATCATCGCCCTGGATGGCAATCCCGTGACGCCGCATCATCCCGACGAGAATATAATCGATCTCTCGCCAGGCCAGCGGGCGGATCTTATTCTAGACATGTCCGGCAGGCCGGGTGGGACCTTCGCCGTGCGCGACGTATCGTCCTCGGTTCCGCCTTATGTCTTGACCAGCCTCGCCTACTCGACGGAAACGCCCCTGCGGGGCTCGCCTCTGGAGGCTTCCATTGCTTTGCCGGCCAACCCGCTGCCGCCGCTCGATCTTGGCAACGCTGTTCGCCAGAAGGTGGTCGTGGGCGGTGGCACGATGGGCGAGCATGGCAGTGGTCCTGAGGCGGAAACGGCCCCGTCAGGCGCCACATTCTGGACGATCAATGGCGTTGCCGCGCGGGATCATCACGTCGCGCCGATGTTCGCAATCGCGCGCGGCCGTACGGTCATCCTGGAAGTGAAGAATGGCACGCTCTGGAACCACCCCGTTCATCTGCATGGCTTTCCTTTCCAGGTCATGACCCGCAATGGGAAGCCGACGGCGTACCGCGAATGGCGCGATACGGAACTGCTGCGTTCCAATGATATGGTGGAACTCGCTTTCACAGCCGACCGGCCGGGGGATTGGATGTTCCATTGCCATATTCTCGATCATCAGGAAACGGGTATGATGACGGTCATTCGGGTGACGTGATTCGCATTGGCCGAGGCGAATGAAGCGTATTAGACGAAGCCTCCCAGGCGGCAGGCCATGCCGAGAAGCGCGCACAGCGCCAGGGTCGACAAGATCCCCAGCCGAAAGCCGAAGAGAAGAAGAAACGCGAACAAAGCCAGCACGGCCTGGGGGATCCGCAGCTCCGAAAGTACCGGCCAGGAGAAATGCAATCCCGCAACATGCACCGGCTGCAGTTCCCTGAACAAGGTATGGAAAGCAAACCAGACCGCGAGATTGAAAATCACACCAACGACAGAAGCTGTGACGACGCCAAGCGCCGAGGTGAGCGCGCGATGACTTCGCAAACGCTCTATGTAAGGGGCGCCGAGAAAGATCCATAGAAAGCACGGGGTGAAGGTGACCCATGTCGCCAGCAATCCACCGAGCGTACCGGCCAACAAGGGGTCGAGCCCGCCAGCACGCCGGTAAGCCGCGAGGAAACCGACGAACTGCAAGACCATGATCAACGGACCTGGCGTGGTCTCGGCCAGGCCCAGCCCGTCCAGCATCTCGCCAGGCATGAGCCAGTGATGGATCTCCACCGCCTGCTGCGCTACATAGGCCAGGACGGCATAAGCGCCCCCGAAGGTGACGACCGCCATCTTGCTGAAGAAGATGGCAATTTGGCTGAATACGTCCGAAGGCCCTCGCAGCAGGAGCAGGAGCGCGACGGGCGCGAGCCACAGGACAAGACAGCATAGGGCGGCCCCTAGAATGCGGCGGCGGGAGAGGGAGGTATGATCCGGCATTGCCGTCCCGATCAGTGTCTCCCCGTCGGAAATCTGTACACCGGCAAACCGAGGAGGCACGCCGGTGGTTTGAAAGGCGGACCAGCCCAGGCGGTGGCCACCCCATCCCAGCAGGGCCGCGGCCACAATCAACACAGGAAACGGAACTTCGACCAAAGCGAGGGCAAGAAAAGCCAGGAGCGCTACACCGATCATCGCTCTGTTTTTCAAGGCGCGTTTCCCGACCCGCAGGACGGCCTCGATCACGATAGCCAGAACGGCGGCTTTGAGCCCGATAAAGAGCGCATCGATCAACGGAACATGGCCATAAAGCACATAAATCCAGGAAAGCGCCATGATGGAGATCAGGCCCGGCGCCACGAAGAGCAATCCGGCGATCACACCGCCGCGCACTCCATGCATCAGCCAGCCGATATAGGTGGCGAGCTGCTGTGCCTCGGGGCCCGGCAGCAACATGCAATAGCTTAAGGCGTGCAGGAACCGCTCATCGCCGATCCATTTTTTCTCGGTGACCAGGATACGGTGCATAACTGCGATCTGCCCGGCCGGCCCGCCGAAGCTCAGCAAGGCAATGCGCACCCAGGTACCGAAGGCGGCAGAGAGTGAAATCCCGGGGGGAAGCTCGATCCGAGCCGTATCTGGTCGGTTCGCCAGTTCCATGACCGATCCTCTGTGCGGGTGTATCTCAGGCCTAGCGCGGCCGCAATCCTTATCGGATGCGGCGGCCTTCTTCGTCAAAAATTAGCAGATCGTCGGGTGAAAAAGTGGCGTCGATGTGGCTCCCGCGCGGCAAGGCGCCGGCATCGGGTCTCTCGATGACGATCGGTTCTCCGCTCGCCACTTTGCCATAGATATAGGCCGTGCCACCCAGATGTTCGACAAGCTCGACCGTCACGGGTAAGGAATAAGAAGACGAAGCTCCGGCACGGTCGAAATGTTCCGGGCGGATGGCCAGTTGGATTCGGCTCTCCCCCTCGGACCGGGCGCGGGGTTGGATACAGATTTCCAATCCCTGTGCAAGCCGCACACGGTCCGGCGCAACGAGATTCCCCGAGAAGAAATTTATCTTTGGCGATCCGATGAATCCCGCGACAAAAACATTGTCGGGATCATGATACATGTCTAACGGCGCGCCGGTCTGTTCCACCCGGCCCGCCCGCAACACGACAATCTTATCCGCAAGCGTCATGGCTTCGGTCTGGTCGTGGGTGACATAGATCATGGTGGCACCCAGTTCCTGGTGTAGTTTTGCAATTTCCAGCCGCATCTGCACCCGCAATTCCGCATCCAGATTGGAAAGGGGCTCGTCGAACAGGAAGACTTTCGGTTCGCGCACGATGGCCCGACCGATCGCCACCCGCTGGCGTTGACCTCCAGACAATTGCCGGGGCTTGCGGTCGAGGTAAGGTTCGAGATGCAGGATGCCGGCCGCCCGGGCGACGCGACGCTCGATCTCCGCCTTGGGCATCTTACTCATGCGCAGCCCGAAAGACATATTTTCCCGAACCGTCATATGGGGATAAAGGGCATAGGATTGAAAGACCATGGCGATGCCTCGATCGGCGGGCTCGATATTGGTGACATCCTGGTTGCCGATGATGATCCGGCCGCCACTGGCATCCTCCAGGCCGGAGATCAAGCGCAATAGAGTCGATTTGCCGCAGCCCGAAGGTCCAACGAAAACGGCGAATTCGCCTTCCTCAATGTCGAGATCCACGCCGTGGATGATGACAGTGTCGCCGAAACTTTTTTCGACCTTGCGCAATTGCACGCCCGTCATGCAGCTTCTCCCCTTGGCCGGTTATCCGGTCGTTGTTACGTTTAAGAGTCTCGCGGACCCAAGCCCGAATCAAGTGCTAATTCTATGGCCTGGGCGGCTTTACGCACCCATTTGCTCCAGTGCGCAATCTCCCGGCGTCCCACGCGATAAGCGGGTGCGGTAACCGAGAGACCGGCCGCGAAACGTCCGTGCGGGCCGGCGATTGGTGCTGCCACGCAGCGAATGCCAAGCTCGTGCTCCTCGCGGTCTTCGGCAATGCCGGATCGCCGGATGCGGTCGATTTCCTTCAGTAGCGCCGCCTGTGTCTGGATCGTATTTGGCGTGTAGCGAACGAAGTGGAATTGACTAACCACCTGTTTGAGGTCGGCGGCCGCCAGCGTGGACAGCGCCGCCTTGCCGATCCCCGTGCAATAAGCAGGGGACGCCCGGCCAACTTGGGAATGCATGCGCACCGCCTGCCGGCTCTCGATTTTGTCCACATAAATGACTTCGGTCCCGTTGAGAAGGCCGAGATGGATGGTTTCGCCGCTGTTTTCATGGACTTCGCGCAAGAACGGCTCCGCCAGGCTGCGGAAACGGTTTTTACTCCAGCTTTGCGCCGCTAGGCGGAGGAAGCGCGGGCCTAATTCATAAGGCCGGTCGCCTCCGCCGATGACGAGCCCTTCGGCCACGAGGTGGCGCACATGGCGGTGCAGCGTTCCGCGCGGCTGCGCGATGCTTTCCAGCAGGTCCGTAAAGCGCGGCGGCCGGTCCGCGTCCGCGATGGCCTGCAGCACCTCCAGAAGTTTTCCAAGCGTGCCGGTAGCGCGACTTACCGCGCCGGATGTCCGGGTGTTCCGTTTCTTAGGCGCCGAACTGGTGGTGCGGGGCATGGCCACCTTTCAATGTTGACTTTCTTTCATACTGCCAAGATAATCCCACATAGTCAAATCAAGTTCCATATGTTGGAATGCAGCATCGGAACGGTTGAGGAGACGAAAATGCCGCGGCAGGGGCATGCGGCTTATGGGAGGATTAAATGAAAATCAGTACATGGAACCTGGCGCTTGCCGGTGCCCTCGTAGCGTCATTGGCCAGCAAGGCGATGGCCGGCGACCTGGTCATCAACACCGATGCATCCGACCCGGCGCCTAAAAAGGCCTGGGAACTTATCGTTGCCGGGTTTGAAAAGGAAAATCCGGATATCAAGGTCAAGCTAAACACGTTCGACCATGAGGGCTTCAAGACGTCGATCCGTAATTTCCTGTCGGCGGATGCGCCGGATATCGTCACATGGTACGCCGGCAACCGAATGGCGCCGTTCGTCAAGGCGAAATTGTTCGCGGACGTGACGGATGTCTGGACGGACAATAAGCTCGACGACGCAATGAAATCTACTGCCGCTTCGATGGAAATGAACGGCAAGAAGTGGGGTGTGCCTTATACGTACTACCAATGGGGCGTCTATTACCGGAAGGATATCTTCCAGGCGAACGGCATTGCCGTTCCCACAAAATGGGATGAATTCGTCGCCGCTTGCGCCAAGCTGAAAGCGGCCGGGATCATTCCGATCGCGATCGGCACCCAGGCTCCATGGCCTGCCGCTGGCTGGTTCGATTATTTGGACCTGCGGGTCAATGGCTATGAATTTCACCGCGATCTGACCGCTGGCAAAATTCCTTATACCGATGATCGGGTGAAGGCTGTTTTCGCTAAATGGGCCGACTTGGTAAAGCCGGGCTACTTTGTGGAAAACAGCGCGGCCTTGAAGTGGCAAGATGCTTTGCCCCTCCTCACCCAAGGCAAGGCGGCGATGTTCCTGCTCGGCAATTTCATCGTCGCACCGGCCAAGGAAGCGGGCCTGACCGACGCGAATTTTGGCTTCTTTCCCTTCCCGGAAATTACCCCGGGCGTGGCACGGGCCGAAGACGCCCCGACCGATACGGTCCATATGCCGGCCAAAGCCAAGCATAAAGCCGAAGCGAAGAAATTCCTCGCTTACATCGCGCGTGCTGATGTGCAGGCGGCCGCCAACGAGGCGCTAGGCCAGTTGCCGACCAACAACCAATCCGCCAAGCCCAACGATCCTTTCCTGCAAGCGGGATTCGACATGCTGTCTTCGGCGAGTGCCTTGGCCCAGTTCTATGACCGCGATGCGCCCGCCGATATGGCCAAGGCGGGAATGGAAGGGTTTCAGCAGTTCCTGGCCAAGCCCGATAATGTCGATCAAATCCTCGGCGAATTGGAAAAAGCACGCAAACGCATATACAAGTAGACATCATCGTACCCCGGGGTCTCCGTGACCCCGGGATTTCTCCAAGGAGGGCACTCTTTGCCCATGATGTTGAAGCGTCGCAAGATCGCTCCCTGGCTCTTCCTCGCTCCGGGCATGGCGATGTTTCTGCTTTATGTCATTATCCCGATCGGCCAGTCGATCGGCCTTTCTTTTTATGATTGGGACGGGCTGGGTGAAAAAACCTGGATAGGCTGGCACAATTACATCGAACTGTTCGGCGACGATGCGTTTTATGTGTCGTTGAAAAATAATGTGGCATTCCTTACCCTTTATATGCTGGCCGTGCCGGGAGGATTGGCGATTGCGCTTTTCCTCAATCAGAACGTCTTCGGCATCCGTCTGGTGAAATCGCTTTTTTTCTTTCCCTTCGTCATGAGCCAGGTCGTGGTCGGCTTGATGTTCTCCTGGTTCTATGCACCGAATTTCGGTCTCTTTGCGCGCTTCATCGGATGGCTGACCGGCACGCAAGTGGCCGTGCTGGCCGATTCCCGCTTCGCCATTTATGGGATTATCGCCGCCGGCCTATGGCCGCAGATTGCCTATTGCATGATCCTGTATTTGACCGGGCTGAGCAATATCAGTCCGGATCAAGTGGAGGCCGCCCGCCTCGACGGCTGCAAGGGACCCCAGATGCTGTGGCATATCATCCTGCCCCAACTGGGACCGGCGACGTTCATTGCCGTAGTGGTGACCGTGATAGGCGCATTGCGTTCCTTCGATCTTGTTTCCATCATGACCAATGGCGGTCCTTACGGTTCCAGCCGCGTCCTATCTTATTACATGTTCGAGCAGGCTCTATCCGAGTATGGCTACCGGATGGGATATGGCGCGGCCATTGCCGTGATTCTGTTCGCGATCATGATGGTGTTCATTTCGATTTTCCTGATCCGGATGATTGGCCGCGAAAGGAGCGTCTGACATGTTCCCGAAACCGATCGAGAAGGCCGCGCCCGCGACGCAATGGGCTTATAGGATCGCCCTCCCCATTTCCTTATTGCTGTGGCTCATACCGATGATCGGAATTGCAATCACTTCGATACGGCCAGCCGCCGATCTGGCGGCGGGCAATTATTTCGGCTGGCCGTCCAGGTTCGCCTTCCGCGAAAATTACACGGCCATTTTTGAAAATAGTCCGATCGCCTATTATATTTTCAACTCCTTCAAAGTGACGCTTCCCACCGTGCTGGGCGCCGTCGCACTCTCTTGCCTTACTGGTTTTGCCCTCGGCGTCTATAGGTTTCGCGGCAACCTGCTGATCTTTTTCATGTTCGTGGCGGGGAATTTCGTTCCTTTTCAGATCCTGATGGTGCCGGTGCGCGATCTTACCATCCGGACGGGGCTCTATGACACCACGCTGGGGCTAGTTCTGTTTCATATCGCCTTCCAGACCGGCTTCTGCACCTTATTCATGCGCAACTTCATCCGCGCTTTGCCCTATGAATTGATCGAATCGGCCAGGATCGACGGCATTTCCGAATGGCGCATTTTCTGGAATATCGTCCTGCCATTGATGCGTCCGGCCATCGCAGCCCTCGCTGTCCTGGTCTTCACTTTCGTCTGGAACGATTATTTCTGGGCGACCGTCCTTACGCAGAGCAAGGACACCCAGCCGGTGACCGCCGGCCTTTATTCCCTGAACGGGCAATGGGTGTCGGCCTGGAATCTGGTGTCGGCGGGCTCCATCGTTGCGGCTCTGCCGCCGGTAGCCATGTTCTTTCTCATGCAGCGGCATTTCATCGCTGGCTTGACGCTGGGAGCGACCAAAGGATGAGCACCGCCGCTTCGCCCACAACGGCACGGATTGACGGAGGAGGGGTGACGCTTCTTCTCGGCGCAGCGGAAGGCCGCGTGCCGGGCATCCTTTATTGGGGAACCCGGTTGCCCGAGGATTTCGATATCGCCGCGCTCCTCGGGGCGCAGGAAATGCCGATTGCCCATGCTTCCTTGGACCAGCACACGCATGCCACGATTTTTCCCGAATATGGAAGGGGCGATTTCGGTCAGGCGGGAATGGAAGCCTTTCATTGGGATGGTGGGGAGTCACATGGCTGGGCGACGCAATGTGGGGCTCGGATGCAAAATCTGACGCCCGCGCATCTGATTGTCCGCGCCCAAGACCACCAGACGGCCCTCACGCTGGAGATGCATCTTTCGCTTGCCAGCGAAACAGGGCTCCTGTCGGCCTTCACCGTGTTGACCAACGACGCGGATCAAGCCTTGGTGGTGAATTGGCTGAGCTGTCCCGTTTTGCCCTGCCTTCCCGGAGATATAGAATTGCTGGCCTGGGGAGGACGATGGTGTGCGGAATTTCAGCGCAGCCAGGTTCCCTGGCGCAAGGGATGCTTTACCACCGAATCCCGCCTGGGCCGCACCAGCCATGAGCATTTTCCCGGCCTGGTGTCGCTCGGCCCCGGCGCAGGCGAGCATACCGGCAAGGCCACGGGCTTTCACCTTGCCCATTCCGGCAATTGGCGCATGGTGGCGGAGATGACGCATGCCGGAGAGAAGCGTATCCTCGCGGGCGCGCTCTTTCTACCCGGAGAGAAAATCCTGCCGCCGGGCGGCTCCTATACCACACCCACTTTGTTCGCCGGGCGAAGCGACGCGGGGCTAAACGGCTTGGCGCAGGCCTTTCATCGTGAAGTGCGCAAGGCGATATTGCCGCCGCGTTCCGGACCACGACCGGTCCATTATAATTCGTGGGAAGCTCTCTATTTCAAGACCGAGCCGGCGGCGCTGCTCGATCTTGCCGAGCGCGCGGCCGCCATCGGCGCGGAACGGTTCGTCCTGGATGATGGCTGGTTCAAAGGCCGATCCGATGACAGGCGTGCATTGGGCGATTGGGAAGCAGATCAAGAAAAATTGCCCGGCGGGCTGGGGCCGATTATTGCGCGCGTGCAGCAATTGGGTATGTCCTTTGGTCTTTGGGTCGAGCCGGAAATGGTGAGCGAGGATTCCGATCTTTTCCGGAACCATCCCGACTGGGTGCTCCGACTGGAGGGGCACGAACCGGTCCTTGGACGCCAGCAATCGGTTCTGGATATCGCCCGGCCCGAGGTGCGGCAGTATCTTTTCGAGCGGCTCGATCACTTATTGACACGCTATGCCATCACGTATCTGAAATGGGATATGAATCGCCCCCTTCTGCCCGCCGCGCGGAACGGCAGGCCGGTTGCCCAGGAACAGGTTTCCGCGCTTTATACCTTGCTTGGAGAATTGCGCAGCAAGCACCCCGGAATTGAGATCGAAAGCTGCTCCTCTGGCGGCGGACGAATCGATTTTGCCATCGCGCACCACGCCACGCGGTTCTGGCTGTCGGACAATAACGACGCCCATGATCGCTGGCGGATCCAGGAGGAAGCGGGGCTTTTCTTTCCTGCCGAGATCTTCGGCCACCATGTCGGCCCTTCGCCGAGCCACACGACCGGCCGGTCGCTGAGCATGGAATTTCGCGCCTTCAGCGCGGCCGCCAGCGGCGGCCATATGGGAATGGAACTCGATTTGCGGCGGCTGACCGACGCGGAACGCGGGATTCTCGCCCAGGCCATCGCTTTCCACAAAAAATGGCGCTCCATCCTGCATGGTGGCATTCGCCATCGTTTGGAATTGCCGCGACCCTATGATGGACACATCATGATAGCGGCAGAGGGTACCCGGTTTCTGACGGCCATCGTGCAAAGCGAAAGCTTTCCCCAGACCATGCCACCGATCGTGGCGCTGACCGGTCTGCTGCCGGAACGTTCCTATCGCGTGCGGTTCGCCGAGGGGGCGCCTGTTCCCCGGCTGGGGGCCCGCGCCTACCGTTCGCCGCTTATTGCAGGCGCGGATTTTTCCGGCGCCGCCTTGCAACAGGGCGCCTTCCGCCTGCCGCCGGGCTGGCCGGACCAGATATGGTTGATCGAAGGAGATTTTCATGAAAATTCTCGCCCATTTTTCTGATATGAGGGACGCATCGGCCTTTATCATCGCCCTCGGGTCCCGGGCATGAGCGAAGAACCGTTCCTGGCTGCCGGCGATTGGGGCAGCAGTAATTGCCGTTTCTGGTTGCTGAGCAAGACGGGAACCGTCTTGCGGGAAATTTACAGCCAGGATGGTGTCAACACCATGGCTCCGGAAAGATATGGCGAGACCTTGCGCAGCGGGTTGAATCATCTCCAGGTTCCTGCCGGCTTGCCGGTGATGTTGTGCGGCATGGTCGGCGCGCGCCAGGGGTGGAGGGAAGTCCCGTATTGCGACGTTCCGGTCGATCTTATCAGCCTGCCCGCTTATGCGCTCGGCTTCGATTTCGATGGTCACCCCGTACGCATCATGCCAGGACTGGCGCAACGTCGGGCTGACTTTCCCGATGTCATGCGCGGGGAAGAGACGAAATTGCTAGGCGCCCTGGCTTTTCAGCATGATGAACGGCGATGGGTTTGCCTGCCCGGCACTCACAGCAAATGGGTTTGGATCGAAGGCAGCCGCGTCATGCGTTTCCATACGTTCGCGACCGGGGAAATGTTTTCCCTGATGACGCAGCATTCCATGCTCCGGCACATCCCCCAAACTGGCACACCCTTGCCGATCGCACCTATCCAGACCGGCATCCAAAGGGCCTTTGCCGCGCCTGGCGATTTCACGCATTTCGCCTTCACCTTGCGGGCACGGCATTTGCTGATGCACGAAACCCCTGAGCAATTGCACGGGGAGCTGTCGGGGTTTCTGGTGGGGATGGAGGTAGCGGCCATGCGCCGGCATATAAGCGGCAAGGTCCAGGTGATCGGGAACGAGACTATGCTCGCCCTCTATACCGACGCCTTGACCTTGGCGGGAATCGAGCCCGTCCCTCTTCCTGGCCAGGATGCGGCCCAGCGGGGATTGCTACGGGCGGCTTCCGCATGAGTGCACAGAAGCTCGGCGTCTGCTATTATCCCGAACAGTGGCCAGAAGAAATGTGGGCTTGGGATGCCGCCAAGATGCGGGAAGCCGGCATCGCCCTCGTACGGGTCGGCGAATTCGCTTGGTCGCGGCTGGAACCCAGGGATGGGGATTACCGGTTCGGCTGGCTGCACCGCGTCATGGATATTCTGCACCAGGCAGGTCTGCGGATCGTCCTCGGCACGCCGACGGCGACCCCGCCGAAATGGCTGGTCGACAAGATCCCCGACATGCTGGCTCTCGACCGAAACGGGCAGAGCAGGGGATTCGGCTCGCGCCGCCATTATTGCTTCAGTTCGGAAAGCTACCGCGCGGAATGCCATAGGATCGTGACGCGGCTGGCGCAGGAATTCGGTGCGCATCCGGGACTTGCCGCCTGGCAGACCGATAACGAATATGGTTGCCACGATACGGTGGAGAGCTACTCGCTGGCTGCCTTGCATGCGTTCCGAGCCTGGCTCTCGCGCAAATATGGCACGATCGAGGCATTAAACAGCGCCTGGGGTAATGTGTTCTGGTCGATGGAATATGGAGATTTCTCGGAGATCGAGCTTCCCCATCTGACCGTCACGGAAGCCAATCCGAGCCACCGGCTGGACTTCCAGCGCTTTTCATCCGACCAGGTCATCGCCTTCAACCGGCTGCAGACCGACATCCTGCGGACCTATTCGCCAGGGCGCCCGATCCTGCACAATTTCATGGGATATTTCACCGCCTTCGACCATTACGCGCTGGCGCGTGACCTGGATGCGGCGGCCTGGGATTCCTATCCTCTCGGTTTTTTGGATCGGGACGGGCGTGATCCGGAAAGACAGGCGCGCTACCTCCGGGTCGGCGACCCCGATGCCCAGGCTTTTCACCACGATCTCTACCGCGCCTGCGGCAAGGGGCGCTGGTGGGTGATGGAGCAGCAGCCCGGCCCGGTCAATTGGGCGTTTCACAATCCTGCCCCGGCCGCGGGTGCGACCCGGTTGTGGGCGTACGAAGCCTTTGCCGCCGGCGCCGAAACGGTCAGCTATTTCCGTTGGCGGCAGGCACCCTTTTCTCAGGAGCAGATGCATGAAGCCTTACTGCTGCCCAACAACGATCCGAGCGAATGCTGGCATACCGTCCACCGGCTTGCGGGAGAATTGAAAGAGTTGGAAGCCGAGGTGCGGCCCAGCCGCAGCGACATCGCCCTCGTCTTCGATTACGAAAGCCAGTGGGCCTGGGAAATCCAGCCGCAGGGAAAGGAGTTTTCTTACCTTCACCTTGTGCTGGATTATTACCGCGCCTTGCGCGGGGCGGGCTGTTCCATCGATATCGTGCCGCCGGAGCCCGCCGCTCTCGCTCACCGTAAATTGATCGTCCTGCCTGGGCTGTTCACCGCGCGGGCGGACTTTGTCGCGGCCCTGGCCAATAGCGACGCCGCAATCCTGATAGGGCCGCGCAGCGGCGCCAAGACTCCCGATTTCCATATTCCCGCAAACCTGCCGCCTGGGCAATTGCAGCAGCTGATCGATATTAAGATCCGCAGGGTGGAAAGCCTGCCGCCGGGCATTCGCCTGCCGTTGGCGGGCAGCAATCGTGCATCGCTTGGCCTGTGGCGGGAATTCGCGGCGCTGGGGCCAAGCGTGGAAACGCTCGAGCGCACCCAAGACGGGGAGCCCGCGCTACTGCGCCAGGAAAAAGTCTTCTATGCCACGGGGTGGGGAAACGAGGAGGCGCTGGCCTCCTTCACGCGCCGGGCCTTGGGTGAAGCGGGGCTGCATCCGCTCAACCTGCCGCGCGATATCCGGCTTCGCGACCATGGGAATCTGCGCTATATTTTCAATTATGGACCGGAAGCGGTGGATATCGGCACCTTGATCGCCGGCGCATGCGTCAAGCTGGGCGGCACGCCCCTGCCGCCTTGCGAAGTCTGCGTCATTGCTAGAGAATCATGAGCAAACGGATCTATCGCAGCGCCCGATGGTTCAACAATCCGGATAACCCCGGGATGACGGCGCTTTATCTCGAGCGTTACCTGAATTATGGCCTGACCCGCGCGGAATTGCAGTCAGGCCGGCCTATCATCGGCATCGCCCAGACGGGTTCGGACCTGTCGCCCTGCAATCGTATACATCTGGAGCTCGCGCAACGGATACGCGAAGGGATTCGCGACGCCGGCGGCATCGCTTTCGAATTTCCCGTGCATCCGATTCAAGAAACCGGACGGCGTCCCACGGCGGCCTTGGATCGCAACCTCGCCTATATGGGTTTGGTGGAAATCCTTTATGGCTATCCGCTGGATGGCGTGGTGCTGACCACCGGCTGCGACAAGACTACGCCGGCCCTGATCATGGCGGCGGCGACCGTCGATTTGCCGGCCATCGTCTTATCCGCCGGGCCGATGCTGGATGGCTGGCATGAGGGGAAGCTGGCAGGCTCCGGCACCATCATCTGGCAGTCGCGGTTGAAACTGGCGGCGGGTGAGATCGGGTACGAGGAATTCATGGAGGCCGCCGCGGCCTCGGCGCCTTCGTCCGGTTATTGCAATACGATGGGAACGGCATCGACCATGAATTCGCTGGCCGAGGCGCTAGGCATGTCGCTGCCCGGCAATGCCTCGATCCCCGCGCCTTACCGAAAACGCGGACAGATGGCCTATGCGACCGGCCGGCGCGCCGTCGCCTTGGTGGAAGAGGATCTGCGCCCGTCCAAGGTTCTGACACGGGCTGCCATCGAGAACGCCATCCTGGTCAATTCCGCCATCGGCGGTTCGACCAATGCGCCAATTCATATCACCGCCATCGCCCGCCATGCGGGTCACGATCTGAAACCGACAGATTGGCAGGAATTCGGCTACGATATTCCGCTGATCGTCAATATGCAGCCCGCGGGAAAATATCTCGGGGAAGCCTTTCACCGCGCCGGTGGCGTTCCCGCTGTGATGAAGGAATTGCTGAAGGCCGGCAAATTGCACGGCAAGGTCTTGACGGTCAGCGGCCGAACGGTGGCCGACAATATCGCCGATGCGCCGGCCCCCGACGGGGAAGTCATCCATTTTTACGAGCGGCCGCTAAAGGAACGGGCCGGCTTCATTGTGCTGCGCGGCAATCTCTTCGACAGTGCGATCCTGAAGACCAGCGTCATTTCCGAGGAATTCCGGAACCGCTATCTCGGCAGGCCCGGCCAGGACGGCATAATCGAGGGCTGCGCCGTCGTATTCGAGGGTTCGGAAGATTATCACCGCCGGATCGAGGATCCGGACCTCGGCGTGGATGAACATTCGATCCTGGTCATCCGCAATGCCGGTCCGGTCGGCTGGCCAGGATCGGCGGAAGTGGTGAACATGCAGCCGCCCGCCGCGCTCATCAAACGCGGCATCACAACGCTGCCCTGTATCGGGGACGGGCGGCAATCGGGGACCTCCGCATCGGCCTCTATCCTGAATGCCTCTCCGGAAGCGGCCATCGGGGGCGGGCTGGCTTTGCTGAAAACCGGCGACAAGATCCGCATCGATCTCAATGCCGGCACCGCCGACGCCCTGGTGGATGCGGCCGAATGGCAGGCGCGCCGCGCCGCCTGGAAGCCGGATTACCCCGCGAGCCTGACGCCGTGGCAGGAAATCTTCCGCCAGACCACGGGGCAATTGGGCGGCGGCATGTGCATGGAGTTGGCGCTGAAATACCAGGCGGTGGCAAAAACGCTGCCCCGCGACAATCACTAGCGCTGTTCGATGACGCAGCGACAGGCATCGCTGGACGCCTGGAGATCACGAAAAAGAGGCGATACCAATGCCGGTTGCGGTAGCGGGGCGGCGAGATGGTCGGGGTTCCATTTTTTCACAGCAATCGGTTGTCTTCTCCCCCAGGCCGGGTGGGTGACAGGTAGAAGAGAACGAATAAAACACTAACGAATCCTACCATTCGAAAGGCGAACCGATGAACAAAGATGGGAGAGCGCGAGCGAAGACAGCCTGACCCTCAGTCATGCAGCGTCTTCAATGTTAAGAGCACGGGCGTAGCGGCCACCGCCGATGGCGGAATATCTTGTCCACTGGAATAGGGCCTGGTCTTTATCGGGTACCAATGCCGATGGAAACTTTACCTCGACCAGCACGCTCCAAGTGGCGATAGCCCCGACAGCCTCGACCAATGTCGGCGATCTTAATCCCAAGGCTGATAAAGCTAATATTCTATCGATACGCCCTTTTTCCTCAAAACTTGGCAAATGCCTTGAAAGCTGGTCATGGCGATGATTTCCTCGGTGGTAAAAGTCGTATTATAGGCTTCCTCCAAAGTTATCACCAATTCGACATGGCGGATGCTGTCCCAGGAAAGCAAGGTAAGCGTACTGATGTCCTCGGTGATACGCTCTAAAGGCTCTCCGAGGACTCGGGCAAAGATCTGTCGCAGCATTTTCCCTCCTACCTGTAACGTCGATCATGAGAATATGGATTGGCGCAGGGCTGCGGGCCATCGATTGGGCTCAAAACCATGCTGAGTGAATAAGACGAGTACCCAGCGTTCGATCCCCCACGACGCGCATCCGCTGCACGCGGGCTTGTCATCCGTGTCTAGAATATCAAATGCGGTACCGAAGAAGGTACCATGCAAATTGAAAGAAGAAGCGGCGACGGTGCGATAGGAGGAAGAGTCCGGTGGCGCGAGCGCTGGCAGCATCTCGAGTTTCAGATCCTGACTGCGCTGCCAGAAGCTCTTGGCCGTTGCGATGGAAGCGAAGAAGGGGTCGTTCGCGGTCTCGACGCTACAATCTATGTCCCACTCTTCGGCCAGCGAAAGGGCCGCCGACAGGGCGCGGTCACGATGTTCGAGGCAAAAGGTTTCCCCGCCCAGCCAGATGATAGAGCGCTGGCTAAATTCCCATAAGCGGTCGAGTCCCTTAATATTGGAAGATTCGTAGCGGGCGAGCCGTCCTGACGCGGTCTCGACATGGCCGCCCCCGCCGAGGCGGGTTCCCCGGAGGGTCGGATAGCAATGATAGCACAAAGCGGGGCAGAAGCAGGCCTTAATCAGGGAAAGAGCCTCGACCTTCGGTATCGCAATACTTTCCCGTCGCATATTGGCTTGGCGGAATTGCTCTATGGCGTCGAAATCCTCGGTCAGGTGGGCAACCATCGTGAGGTTTTGGGGAAAGGAGTCGACGTATCCGCACCGCGCCAGCGCCTCGGCCGGAATCAAGGTCGGGTAGCGCACGTCGTGCGCACCGAATTGTTCGCGCCCGATGCGAGCGATCGTCTCATCGATAACGCTGGCGGCTGCCAAGGCGGGACCGGACAGGGCAACTTGGCCTTGCCCAAGCTCTATCACCCATCGACGCCGGCACAGCTCGGCATGAGCATCGGGATGATAGGCGCCGCGGTCCCGTCGGCGCGTTGCTCCGGCCCGTCGCGATTCGATGGGTCGATAGCCCCTGACCATGGATGCGACGAATCGCTCAAGCTTTTCCCGCGCCGTCGACGGATCATCGCTCTCGCATGCGGCGGTTATTCTTTGCTTGTCGCGATCGATCTCAATGCGCGTTATCTCCGTTGAAACGTAGACGGCTTGCTTGACGATTTCGGCTGCGAGATCGGGTGGCATAGGCTTGTCTAGCAAGACTTCTATCTCTCGGGACACTTTCTCTCCTTTTGATGGCAAGACGCTCGTTCAAAAGCGGTAATAGATAAAATCGCTTGCCTTGGTCATGAGCAGGAAGCTGATGACCGCCGCCACACCGGCAACCAGGGCGCCGGCTTCGCCTCGCAGCCAGCGCATTCTCTCGTTAAATCTGCTGGTATCATGGCCGCCTGTATCGATGGATAAAGGCCATGCTGCCATGATTTCATGCGTGTTCGGCATCGCCACAGCAATGAGACCGCAGGCAAGGATACGCACCATGCCATCGGCGGACACCAGCTCACCAGCCCTTCCATTTACCATCGCGAGGAACATATGGCCTGCGTCCCCCAGCGTTCCAGTGCGATCGATAACGACACCGGCGGTCACAACGAGCATCGTCAGCGCCCATCCCAGGGCCGACGGCGGCGGCGGCAAGCGCAAGCTTTGCCATGCATTGGTGACGATCAATGCTATTCCCATCAGCAGCGGAAACACGGCGAAATTCTGTTTCGCGCCATGCCAAATACCGGAAAGGAAAAAGGTGACCACAAGCGGTATCCCCCTCGCAGCCATAAAACGCCCGATGGTTCCATGCCCCGATTTCATGCTGCGACGAGTCAAGGAAACTGCAAGCGGCAGGTAGACGTAAACCGCAAAGAAGCGAGTCATGGACATGTGCCAGCGCCGCCAAAAATCGGCGATATTGGTCGCCTTGTAGGGCGAGTAGAAATTAATCGGCAGACGTATGCCGAAAAGGGCTCCAATCCCGAGTGCCATGTCGGAATAGCCTGAAAAGTCAAAATAGAGACGCAAGACATAGGCGAGAACACCCGCCCAGGCATCGAGCGCGCCCAAGGGGAATCCAAAACGATTGGTGTCGAATACATCCTTGACGATATCGATCAGGTTATCCGCAATGACGACTTTCTTGAAAAGACCGAAACTGAACAAAATGATCCCCGGCACCGCCAGTTCGAACACCGTGCGGCGATCGCGAGCCGTTAGCTGGGGGAAGATTTCCGATGCTTGGACGATCGGGCCTGCGACAATATAAGGAAAAAAGGTGCCGAAAAGGAGAAAATCGCCGAAGGCAGGCACTGGGATTTGCCCTCGGGCAATCTGTACCAGGTAAATGATCTGCTGAAGCGTAATAAACGAGATGCCGATCGGTGTCACGATCGCGCCTAGAGACAGGTGGGCGGTCAGGAGACCAGCATATTTGAAATAGAGAAGATAGCCTAAATTCGCGGTGATCCCGCACACGAGAAGACCCTTACGGAGCGAGGGGGGTGCACCTGCCAGGACGCGGGAAAAGAAGTAATTGCCCAGGAGTATGCCTATTAGCAGGACGACTTTCTCGCCGTCCAGCATGGCATAAAAGAACAGAGAGGCACCGATCAGCCACCACGTAGATATCCGCGCCGATCTGCCGAGTGTCAGGACATACACAGCCCAGACGAGCGGTATGAAAAAAAGGATGAATTCAGGGCTGTGAAACAGCATGGCCCTGCCCAATGCCGCAAAGGCTCATTGCTTCCAAATCTGGGCCGTGATTTTTCCGAGGCAGTTCTCCCGGGCATGGTGGTAGTCGCGAAAATCCGCAGCAACGCAACCCAGGGCAGTGGCGTCGAAGCTCCCGTAGACTTCGATGCCCGTATCGTGGGCGATCTTGGCTATCGTATCCTCGACCGCCATCAAATCGTCGTAATATGCTGAGCCCTTGATACCCGCAAAGTAAGCGGGATGGAAAGGAGATTGAGCGAGAATGACACGTACTCCTTTGTTTTTAAGAAACTGGAGCAGTGCCGTTACGGCAGAGATACCGTCGGGATCGATCTTGAGACGTGATAGCTTATCCTCTGCCGCGTGCCGAAGCGCGTTCTGAAGCGAGGCTTGTTCGTTCGCTTGTTCCTCTCGCGCTTTTGAAAAATGCAAAGCGCCGTCAGCACCGACAATGCTAGCGGTCGGATCTATGAGGTCGGGGGTCGTCCACCAGCTCCGCGGCGTTTTTCGCCAGTCCCTCCAACGCGCGACGAGCGCGTCGAGCGATAAGAGGTTGAACCCATTCTGCACAGGGAGCGTTTCCAGCCAGGTATGGGCTGGTACGCCTAATTGTCGCGCCATGGCCCTGTAATCTTCACCATAGACTTTCCAGTCCGCCGCAGGCCGCTGGTCGAATGTTTCGAAGGTCGAATACCGAACGCTTAGCATCAATGTCTGGGGGAGCTTGTCGGCGTCCAAAAGGATCTTCGTTATCGCAAGCATATCTTCGTAATGATCGCTCGACACGAAAGCGTTGATCATCGTCTTGCCTGGAACCAGACTCCCGCTAGCCGCCTGCCATCGGCTGCCCCCGAAAATAAGAATGTCGGGTCGCGCGGATAGTCTGGCGATTTGCTCCTTGCGCAAGGTTCGCCAGTCCATGTTGAGGTCGCGCACAGCGATATTGTGACCACCCGCCAGGGCTTCGGCGGCCTCGCGGATTGCGTTTCCGTTGTAGGTCAGCGGTGCGAGCATGTAATTGCCCACCGCCACCGTCAGGGTGCCCAGCCCCAGCACCATGGCGAAAATCGCCGCTAACCGCCACCGCGGTTTTTCAGCCTTAGCGAGGTCCTTGGCTAGCCCCGAAGAGGATTGAGTGTCTTTCAGACGTTCGGCAAGATCAGCCACGATATTCCTCCCCGATTACTCGACCTAGGGTTGTATATCTTTGCTTTTGGTAATGTCAAGTATATACTATAATATCATGCCGACGCCATTTGAATCGTTTAAAACGACTTGCTTTTGTTTTATTTAAGTTGTTCTCGGGCCTATCCCGACAAGGGAGAATACAGAAATCTCTAGGGGAAAGGACACCATGCATTGCCTTCTGATTCAACCTGCAGACTTGCATCCCATGGCGCGGTATCTCGCGGCGTGTCGCCGTCATGGATGGAAGATATCATTGGTCACGGTGCCAAAGACGCCTTTTGCGATCGACCGGGTGGCCTTCGCTGACGTGTTTGAGGTTTCGCGGGCTTCCGATGATGCGGAGGAAATTCTACCTGCTCTCAAGGGTCGGCGATTCGACGCGGTAATACCTGCTGGAGAATTCTCCGTCATCTTGGCCGATCGGATCGCCAGTGCTCTAGGATGTCCGCACAATCCCCTCGACCGGGTGCACGCATACCGGGACAAGGTCGCGATGCGTGCCAGTTTCATGCAGGCGGGCGTCTCGCAGCCTCGGATACTGGCGGTTTTTGCGTCAATGGAGGAAGCCGATAGATTTCCCTGGCACGAGGTTCGTTTTCCCGTTGTCGTGAAGCCCGTCGATCTTGCCGGGAGCCTTCATGTTCGGCTGTGCGACTCCGTCGCCGCGGTGAAACAAACGTTACGCCGCATCTTCTTGCATAAATCTTCGTTCTCGGGCCTGCGCTTCGCTGCCCGTAGTATCGTCGAGGAGGTTGCGACCGGGGATGAGTATAGTGCGGAATGCGTCGTCGAGGACGGGGCATTGCTGGAGGCGTTCGTGGTGCGCAAATTCGTAAGCGATCCCCCTGCATGCGACGAGCTTGCCCACGTCTGCGGGGTACGGCTCGTCGAACCGCTCGGCCGGCAGCTACGTGATGATCTGGCGAGGATCATCGCGGCCTGGGGAGTGCGTGCCGGCATCTTGCATGTAGAATTCAAAATCGCCGACGGGCGTATCAGTTTCATCGAGGCGGGGTGCCGGGTGGCTGGCGGCAATATCTCGAATCTAGTCGAACTGAGCTGGGGCATCAATCTGGAGGAAGCGTTCATCCGGGCGCGGGCGGGATTATCCAACCGCGGCGAATTGGAAACCTGTGTCTCGCATCCCACGCTTCACGCAGTCAAATTCCTTTTTCCCGCTTCGCGGAAAATTGAGCCCCCGGCAGGCGTGGAGGTAGTCGCGAGCAAGGGGCCGGAGCCAGGCCGAGAAGCCGGATCCGGTCTCGGCGTGGATTGGCGGATCGGATATCGGATCGTTTGCACCGAGAATCGCGCGGTCCTCGCCGATTATGTGGGAGAATTTTCCACGGTCAATTCTTCCTTGGACAAGGACGTCAACCTGCTTCATCTTCACCATCCAAAGCATCTACTTCAGCGGCCAATGCGTGGCAGTGAAGCTCCGTTGGATGGATAAGAGCTGGCTCGGCCGAGCGGCAAGTAGCAGTGTACATATCTTACCGCCCTTCGCCGCTAGCGCCCGTCGAGCCTCCGAAAGAGCATGAGATAAACTGTCGGTCATCCATTCGCGGAACTCCACGCGATAGTAGGAATTACGGCTCGATCCAGAACATCTGCGCCGCCGATAGTCAGAATACGGCGCTCATGACGGTGTTCCGAGGACGATTTTCCGAAGGTCGCATGCACATCAGCTCCACAGGACAGCGGGCGTCTTATGCGTGCGCTCATTCTTATGCAACGATGTGCAAGCTTTGACAGTCAGCATCGATGCACCGGTATGGTCCTTCACATCGATATCGAGGAAATGCCGCGCAATCTCCGTCTTGAGCGCAGCCTCGTCCGGGGAGCCGAGCACTCGAATCTCCATTGCGCGGGCACTGCCTTCAGATTTATTGCCTTTCAGCACGATCTGCACGCCGGGCGCTTGCGTCCGAGCCTGCACGAAGGCCACGATCTCGCCGAGACTGAACAGAGACCCTCCGAACTTAATGGAATCGTCCCGCCGACCAATCACACGGAAGGCCTTAGCCCGGCCGCAGCTGCATTGCGCTTTCTCAATGCGGTCGCCGAGACGATACCGTACGACCGGAACCGTCCAATGATCCCCTACGCGCGTCAGCAGGGCACCTTCCGGGTCGAGCTCCAGGATTTGGTCAGACATGAGATGGAAGACATCGGTTTCGCAGCCGGGAAAGTTGTTGCCGATCTGGTAGGTCTCGATCGAACCATAATTACCCCAGAACTCCACCTCCGGAAAGATCTGACGAATCTCTGCCTTCTGAACATCATTCCACGGTTCTCCGGCCCAGAGAATCTTGCGGATCTTGATAGGGGAGCCGGCCCGTTGCAATCCTATGCAGAATTCATGCGCACTAGTCGGCGTGGCACAGATCGCGTCGGCACGTGCGGCTTCCAGAGCAGGCAAGTATTCGGCAACCTCGCTGGCGGCGAGCGACCCCATCGGCACCACGCTCGCTCCCTGCTTCTGCGCGATCGCCTGTAACAGATAATGCGAACCCCAGAGCCTACCTGGATGGAAGCAATTGACCATTGTATTGCCCGGCCCGAGCGCCGGCCATTCCCGCGCCACTCGCGTAATGCCTTGGTCCTGTGGAATGAAGGTCAGCTTCGGCTGTCCGGTGGTGCCGCCGCTTGAAACGAGCATCATTGGCTCCCTACGGGACCGGGCTTCGGTTGTAATGCGGATCACGTCATGGCCAATGACCTCAAGGTCGGCGAGGCTCTCAATGAGCTGGGGAACCCTCGGTCCTCCGTCGGCTTCTTGCCGTCGCGCGGAGGCGACGACATCTTCGAGCGCGAGATCGCCAACGATGGGAAAAATGCTTTTGCAGCGGGTTTTGGTATTGAGCATGGGGGAAACTCCTTTATTTTATCAAGATGCAGTTTTTTGCGCCAAGACAGTGCCGGTGGCGGCAATCATTCCCGCTCCGAGGATCACGGTAAGCGAGGGTACTTCGCCAAACAGCGCAGTACCGAAGAGAACAGCCCAAAGGAAGACGGAGTAGTCGAAGGGCGCCAGCAGAGAAATCTCGGCGTTGCGAAAGGCGGAGATGTAAAAAATATTGCTGATCCCGCCGGTAAAACCCAGAAGCAGCAGCACGAGCCAGTCGCCGGTATGCGGCATCACCCAATGCTCGAAGGCTGCTAGACCGAGCCCGATAACGAAGATCATAATTGTAGTGCAGAGAATGATCTGCAGGAAGGAATCGGTCCGGGTCAGTACCCGCGTCTGCGCCGCTGCGAGCGCGTAAAAAATGGCCGAGGCAAAGGCCGCAAGACCATAGAATGAAAATTTACCCGATGTCGGCTGGACGATGACAAGCACGCCGAAAAAACTGATGAGTACGCAAATCCAGCGCAGTTTCCCGGCTTTTTCACCTAATAGCAGCGCACCAAGGACGACCATCAGAATCGGACCAGTCATCGCCACGGCGGTAACCTCGGCGAGCCGCATGCCGGTGAGCGCGATAAAGAAGGTCAACGTAATCATCGTCACGTAGAAGCCGCGCAGCAACTGCCCCCGAAGGTTTACCGGCAGGATTTTCGGATTGGCTTCCTGCCGCTTCTGCAGCAGATAGATTAGCAGTACCGGAAGGAAGCCGAACGCGCCCCGGAAGAACAGCATTTCCCCCACCGGATAGCTGGCGGACAGCCATTTCGCGGATGCATCCATGATCCCTAATAGGAAGACCGCAAGGCAATAGAGCAGGATGCCCTTGAGATTGGTATTGACGGCGCTGGATGCGAGGGATGTGGTAGTGGTCATCAGGGGTCTTTCCGGTTAGGGGGCTAGCATTCTTAGAGGGGTTTCTAAGCGGATCTCCGCGCGGCGCTCCGGAGAAAGCCCGGCGGCCTCGAAATGACGATTGGACCAGGCGATCCACTCGGCGGGGAGCATCTGCGACGTCTGGCCGAGATCCGAGCTATAGATAAGGTTTGGAACCTCGCGCAGCACGTCGTAGAAATCCTCCTCGTCCTGATAACCCAACAGAACGGTGAGGCTGGTTTGTTCGATGAACAGCCAATCCTCCCGTGCCAGCGCCAGGAGGTCCTGCGCGGTCATTCCCGTTATCGGGTTGGCTGGCTGATTCAGCATCAATCGCACCGGATGCGACCGGCATGCTGCGATTTCGATGAGCATATCGACCTCGCGCCGGCTTGCATGGCCGGTTGAGATCACGATCGGATTCTCCTGAGCGAAGTCGAACAGTGCAAGGATTTCGGGCAGGAGCCGACCTGCGGCATCGCAGATACAGGTAGGCTGCGTGGCCCATGCGCTGACATGGCTGTTGTAATATTGCCGGGCCAGGACGCTCTTATGCGCGTGCGGTACATTGGTCGGCAGATGCACGAGCATCCTGCCGTTTCGGTCAGGATCGTCGCCATGATAACACAATTGCTGCTTGACGGTCTTCAGTGTAATGCCGCCGGCGATATCGTTCAAAACCACCGAGCCAAAGACGTGACAGCCGCGGGACCGCGCCATCGCAGCGACCTCGGACGCACCGCCGAGGTGGTTCTTCAGCACGACCGCACCGCCATGTGCGCCATAGATCTCGCCAATTTCCAATGCATCGTACCGTCTGAGATACAGATCGGGGTTGGCGTGGTAATGCACATCAAGGAAGTCCAGATGGGCCTTCCAATAGGTTTCAAACCTGCTCGGCATCTTTCACCTGCCAGGGCCTGCTGTAGTTGAAGCGCTCTCGCGCAGCTTTCAACGACATGCCTGCCTCGACTGCCGATGCGATGCGGTCTTCGGTCAGCGACACGCGCTCGGCGCGGGCCAGGATCTCTTCGACATGTGCCTGCGGCAGCAGTAGCAAAGCGTTGTCGTCTCCGAACAGCCAATCGCCCAGCCGCATCGTCAGCACGCCAACCTTAACTAACGCCCCAGTCGACACCATGCGGGTGCGGTTCTTGCCCGACACTGCATTCAAAGCGCTGCTCCAAAGGGGGTATCCGAGTGCTCGGATGTCGGCAATGTCTCTCGCCGCGCCATACACGACCGTTCCACCGAGCCCCTTATGCAGAGCGACGCGACTCAGCAAATCGCCCCAATTGGTGCAATCGCTCCGCCCCTGACTGTCGATAACCACGACATGGCCAGGTGGAACGTCGTCTATATAGGTACCGGCATTTGCGAATGTCCCTGCTTCGGAAAACTCGGACGTATAGGTCACGGTAAAGATTGGTCCTACGAGCTTGCTGTTTGCCACCTGGGGATGCAAGCCAGGCACCACGCGCGGTCCATCGAGCAGCATGCTGTCCATGGCATCCGACACGGCCGAGCTGTCTAATGCCAGAAAGCGTTGCCGAATATCTTTAAGCGTTTCAGGCATCGAGCGCCCCCTTCGCGTCGTAGGTTTCGCGCTCCGCCGACCAGCATGGGAATTCCCAGATAGGCAGCGGCAGATCCTGGCCATGCAGGGCGATACGGGTCTGTTGCGCGGTGCTTTGCGGGCCGATGCAGAACTCCCAGCCGGTATCGCCAAAGCGGATATTTAGTGGCAGATCGAAATCGTCCAGCATGGATAGGGCGCGCCGGCGGACCCCATACCCGATCCCTTTTTCGGGAAGCACAAGAATTTTCCTCATCGGTCGGCCGGTCATTCGCTCAGATAGGTCTCGATACAAGCAAGTGTCGCGCGCGGCGCATCGCTAAGGACCCGCATACCAGCTCCAGGTAGCACTGCGAGCCGATCATGTCCGCGCACCGATAGATGCTCACGCCGCACAAGCTCGGATTTCTCCCCCAGAATAAACAGGATCGGAGGTCGTTTCCCGCCGTCCTCCGGATGCTCCGACTGCGACATCAGCAAGCGAAAGGAACGCGCCATCCGATCGCAGATCTTGGGATAGTCGGATCGATCAATCGCCCCTAAAGCTCCAGGCACGTGTGGGGTATTGGTGGCGTAGCGCTCGTGCAGCTCGAGTGAGCGCAAGAGATCACCCTCGTCCAGCGCGGCGCACATTTTTCCAAGATTTTCGCGCAAGGACTGCGAGACCATGGTCGGCGAAGATAGTCCGATCACGCGAACATATTCAGGCAAGTTCTCAGCTGCCCGGACTACCAGGGCCCCGCCAAAGGCATAGCCAACCAGCAGGCTTACCGGTGGGACAAGGGAATACAAGTCTTCTTCAAAGGCGGCGACAGCACATTTCAAATCTTCGTGCTTGGAATAGGTCATGCTGTCGACCGCCGACACACTGTAGCCGCGAGCAATCAACCAATCGGACAGGGTTCGAGCGAACCGTCCCTCGTCCCAGACTGGCATGACCGGACCGACAATTACCGCATGCCGAGGGTGCGTCGCCTCGATCATGCGGAATATGCGCGAAGACATACGCGCAACCGATCAACCGGCTCAGATCTTTTGGGCCGCTTACGAATGCGCTCCGCTCGCCGATGGAAATATCCTAGGGGCTCCATAAACTACCTTAATCCTGTATCAGCCTATGAGATGGAATTGGCTGTCGATAGCTCGATCGCGAAGCTCCAGTAGAGCCTGGTATTCTTTGGAGTTATACCAGCCGACTGCGGCTTCCCTATCCGGAAACTCGAAAACCACCTTGGTATCGAATTTAGAATCGCCATGCAGAACCTGTACGGGTCCTTTCGCCACCGTCTTTCCGCCAAAGACCTTCAGGATATCCGGTGTTCGTGACCCGTATTCCTTAAGCGCTTCCGCATCCTTTACGGTTAAATCGATGATCAAATAAGCAGCCATTGTCTATATCCTCCTGTGGAAAATGGTCTCACGCTGATTTAGCAAATTTCCAAATTCAATCCAGTTAAATCTAATCCAACTAAAAATTGCTTCGATGTGCATTTTCGCGGGTATGCGCAACGCCGTGTAATCTACCGTCCTGTTGTTCTATGGAGCGCAATACGCTCCAGGCGATGAATTCGCACATATACTCGACAACTTCCGGTCCACGGTTGGAAATCGAATGCATGAATACCTGCGCGGTATCTTCGCATTGAATGTTGCATATCAGGTCGAGCGTACCGATATATTCCCGAGGCCGCGCATTCCCCAGCGAAGCGGCAATCCGAATCAGCGGTGCATCGTCACGGGATAGATTTGGTAGACGCCCGATGAAAGCGCCCGATGTCATGTCATCTTGGATTTCGATGCGATATTTCTCGCGAATATCGGAAAGTTGCTCGATTGCGGTTTGCCCATTGCGGCTAACGACGCTGTCTTGTACCAATCGTTCGATAGCATCGACGACTTCGCTCCGATCTCTGCTGCGCGAGGGAAGGATGAGCCGCACGTCCACATAAGGATAGTGCCAGCGATACGCCACTTCTGCCTGATCGCCCAAGGGAGCAATAATTTTATCGACGGCATCGGCTATATCGCCTTCGAGCACGCCAAGCAATCGCCATTCATGACTTTCTCTCGCAGCACCGGCATGTTCAACGAGAAGGGTATCGAGCATCGCCAGGCACTCTCTCGGTGGTCCGGGCAAAACGTGGATGACCCTTTCCTTCCAATGCAAAGTGAAACCTGCCGCCGTGCCACGAGGATTGGGCAGTATGGTAGCGCCGCGGGGGAACATAGCCTGCTTTCTATTCGAATCATGTACCGGCAGGCCAAATTGGGTAAGCCGCTTATGGATGGCCTGCCAAGACGCGTCGTCGAATATAAGAGGGGCGTCGAGGGCAGCAGATATCCCCTCGCGCGTAAGATCGTCCGACGTCGGACCCAAGCCGCCATTGACTACGACGACATCCGATTGGCCAAGGCAAATGTCCATGGCATTGCGGATGCCCGCCATGCGATCGCCGCATGTCAATTGCAGTACCGTTTGGTACCCTGCTGCTTCCAAGCGCTTGCCGAACTCAGCGGCATTGCTGTTGACGACATCTCCTCGAAGTAATTCATTGCCGATGCAGAGGACGCTTGCGCGTAAGCGGCGGCCCGGCGCTTCGAGCTCGGCCAGAATGGCCTTCGCCATGGCCTGTGTCGAAGCGATTCCCCCCAGATCGTACGTTACGGTACGGCCTTGCAGAATGACCGACCGTACTGCTTGTTCAATACGCTCGGCGCTGTCGACAAAATCGAGATGACGCAGCATGAGCGCAGCCGAAAGCAGCATAGCCGATGGATTGGCGCGTCCCTTGCCGGCTAAGCCGGGAGCGCTTCCATGAACGGGCTCGAAATAGCATTGTTGGGCTCCGATATTTGCGCTGGGGGCGAGCCCTAATCCTCCCATGACACCCCCGAGAAGATCGGAAAGAATATCCCCGAACATGTTTTCCGCAACGATGACGCCGAATTTCTCTGGACGGCGTTCCAGCCACAATGCAGCCGCGTCGACGTTTTGAATGTCTGCCGTAATGCCGGGAAAATCGGCCGCCACCGAATGGAATATGTCGGCGGCGAACTGGCCGCTCTCGCGCAAGACGTTCGGCTTATCCGCTAAAGTAACCCGATCGTAGCCCTCGGATACGGCATGGCGAAAAGCATACGTATAAATCCGTTCCAGGGCAAAGCGTGTTTGGAGCCGAACACTGTAGGTGGCGTTCTCGCTCCCACTCCTCTTGACATTGGGGTGAGAGAGCACGTCGCGCAGATCGTTGGGCACGCCATGTCGATCGATCCCGGCATATAGCCCTTCGGTATTTTCACGGATAACGCAGCACCGAAAGGGCTTTCTGTTTCCCACCAAGGCAAATGCCGGCCTCACGTTCGCATAGAGATCAAGCCGCTGGCGGAGTTGAACGACGGGAGAAACATACTTCAAATTCTGGCCCCGCAGCTGCGGGGCCAGCTCTTCTTCTGCCTCGCTCATTCCCTTGCTTGTAATTGCGCCCAGCAGGGTTGCATCGCTAACTTCAATGCGACGCCACGTTTCTTCGGGGATCGGATTTCCCTGGGAGCGCCAGCATTCCCAACCGATTTCGCCAAACTCCATGGCGATAGGAAGCCGAAGAGATTCCAAAATTGGAATGGCAGCTTCCATGACTTCCTGGCCGATGCCATCTCCAGGCAAAAGTAAAACTTTCTTCATAAAGCTGCCGCAGGTAACCGATCTATGAGGTATCGCTGAAAAATCCGGCCCCTATGCCCGGGGGCCGATCGAACCCCTTTAATGAATCGCATATCGTGCGGAAATGTCCGCAGACTGGAGGTTGCGGGCAATATGGGCGACCATGTTACAGCTGAACGAGGATCTGAGCCGCAAACTACAAGCGATGCGGAATTCATCCTCGGTCCCTGGCCCTTGCCAAGGCAAGTGAGTTATTCGTGACGTTCGAGAAGATACGCTCCTTCTCGTCGATGGATAAATCGAACATCCCAAGAATGAGGTCGTCCGAGGGTCGTTCCGACGCATCCAGCCTTTCCGCCATTACCAGATCGTCGATCTGGTCCAGAATGACGCCGTGATCGTATTTTTCCACCTTTTGATTGCGAAAAAGATAGCCGAGCCAGAGCTCCAGCTTTAGATTTCCAGCTCCCTTGCCCATGCCCCGGAGCGAGGCGTCCATGTAGGTGGCGCCTGCTTCGAAGGCGGCGATGCTGTTACTCATAGCCAACCCCAGATTGTCGTGAGCGTGGAAGCCAATGTCTAGATTCGACACATCGGCCATTGTCCTGACCAGGTTTGCTACTTTCGAGGGGGTCAAGCTGCCATTCGAATCGGCCAAATACAGCACGTCCGCGCCAGCCGCCCGCGCCAGTTCGGCATTGGTTATCAGTTGTTTGAGCGGCTGCTGGCTTACGCGGGTCAAATTGAGCGAGACGAGCAGCCCGCAATCCTTCGCGGTTTTAATACAGTTCCACGTTAGGTCTGAATTATGATTGTCCATGCAAAAGCGAACGAGCTCGATGCCGAGCCCGTGGATTTTGACGATTTCCTGGCTTGAAACATTTTTGGGATGTGCCATGACGCAAAGCCTGGCCGAGACGGCCCTATCGCGGACCGTTCTTATATAGGAATCCGGAGATAATCCCGTGATGCCTATGTCCTTGATTGGGGTGAAGGAACCGTTGCGATAGCCAATCTCAATCCATTCGATCCCGCTCTGCGCTATGTTATGCACATGCCGTATCGCGTATCCTTCGTCAAAGCGAAAGCGATTGCGGTAGCCTCCATCCCGCAATGTTACGTCGATATTTGTCACTTTCATACGAATACCTGCCTCAATTGAGGGGTCTCTTATCAAGAGCAGGATAAACAGTCAATAAATCTTTCATGTGATTTTTGCCGGGTTATGTCGCTCAGGTGAAGGAGATCATGCGATAAAGCCGCTTAGCCGACTATATCCGATGAAAATAATACGCTTCAGACAGGTATGTAATTAATACTTTTTCTTGGAAGTAAAGTATAGCACGGGGCAATACCTGACAGGATATGCTAAGAGAAGTCGGCGAGGATTATTACGCTGCTGACGCCTTATAAGGCGCCGTCATGGCCGACAGGGCGGCGCATTGCAGGCCGTACCGCTCTCGACCGGAAAGACCGAGATGGTGCGCTCAAGGATTTCGGCGGCGAGCCGTTCGAGCCCCGCGCCCACCTCGTCTGGACTAGCGCCCTGATTGGCCGCGGCCAGCGCCGCCATGATCACGGGCACGGGTCAAACAGAACCGATGCGTTCCGGTATCAGCCATAATGTTGTCCCTCACATTATAGGATACGAATCAAAGCCACTGATACTTTGTCTGATACGCCTGAAAAAGTATCGTGCTTGAATCACTCTCGCCCGACGTGCCTACCACATCCAGGGTGAGATCCATGCTGCCCCAGCGAGACTAAGATCTTATTCTTCTCGGGCCAATGCGGCGTGACCGGATGGCTTTCCCGGCCATGATCGAAACCCTCGGTCACAGCGTGGTGGGATAGCTTCATGGGAATGTCTTACGGTTGGCGTGGTGCGTTCCTGCTGCCGGCCATATTATGGGTTGGCGTTGTTGTTTTTCTGCGCTCTTCAACCGCCGGCGTTAGGAAAGAGGGACATGCTCGAGATGAAGACATCGCACCTGGAGCCAAAAGCTGCGCGGGCCTTCGGCTTGGAGTATGGCCTCAACTATTGGTTTGTCATTTGTGCTCAATCTTTTCCGGAAATGACTTTGGATCTTGCCCGGGAGAAGCTGGCGGCCTTTCTCTCGGGCATAGTGGTTTCCGTGCCTGACGCTGAGCTGGATCTCCGAAAAAATGCGCGCCAGCAATCCTGATGTTTTTAGTGTCGCTAACGGTTGCATCGATTATCTACGCTCTTATTACGAAGGCTTCTCCGCTCCATGTATACTTCAAACTGAGACAACCGACTCTGCTTTATCTCCGGTCTCTATTCGCTTTAACCTTTCTTCGAAAGCCAGCGCGTCAGGCAATAGCCCAAAACATTGGCGTTCCAGCCGGAAATCCTATTCGATACTAGGCGCTTGTTGACATAGTGATAAATCGGCGCCACGGGAAGGTCCCGAAGCAAGATGGCTTCCGCCTTCCGCAATTGCGCCATGCGCTTCTCGCTGTTGGCGATAGCGTCCGACCCTTTTACCAGATCGGTATACTCCTGATTATGGTATCTTGGATCGTTTTGCTGGGAATCGAGCACGTAATTGCCCAAGAAAGTTGTCGGGTCGATATAGTCTCCGATCCAAGCGGCACGATTAAGCTGAAAATCGCCGGTCTTTCTTCGTTCGGTTACGTCCTTGAATTCAGCGATGACAGGCGTTGCCTCCACATAAATCTGCTTCCACATCCCTTGAAGGGTCTCCACGATGGCCCGATGGCGCGCGGCCGGATTATAAAGCAGCTCTATCTTGAGTGGATTGCTTTCCGAATAGCCCAGCTCCTTCATGATCTCGCGCGCTTCGGCATTGCGCTGCTTCTGGGTCAGATTCTTGAAATCAGCGCTCGCGCTCTTATAGCCTGGGACACCCGGGGGGACGAAATCATAGGCAGCGATTTCTCCGCCTTGGGTGACCTTCTTCACGATATAATCGCGATCGATCGCCAGGGCCATAGCGCGGCGCAATTTGGGGTTGTTGAAGAGCGGCTTTGACGTATTGAACTGATAATAATACGTGCCGAAATACGCCTGGACATGGTATTGGCTCTTGAATTCCTTTTTCAACTGGGCATGGAGCTCGTCGGGCACCGTATAGGTGGCATCCAGTTCGCCCGCGCGGAATTTCTTCAATTCCTCTCCCGCTTCTTCGATAGGATAGAAAATCTCCTTGTCGATATGCACATTGGCTGCGTCCCAATACTGATCGTTCTTCACGAACGTCATTTGGACATGAGGCACCCACTCGGTCAGCTTATAGGCGCCATTTCCCACAAAATGCTCGGGTTTGGTCCATTGATCGCCGTATTTTTCCACCGTTGCTTTAGGCACGGCAAAGGTAACGGGAGAATGAAGCATGACGAGGAAATAAGGCGTGGGGTTTTCCAGCTCGACCTGCAGGGTCTTGTCAGCGATAGCTTTCACGCCGATCGTGGCGGGATCGGTCGTTTTCCCCGTGCGGAAGGCATTAGCTCCCTTAACCTTATCCAAGTAAAAGCCGTAGGGAGAATTGGTTTTGGGATCCAGCGCCCGCGTCCAGGAATAGACATAATCCTGGGCGGTTATGGGATCCCCATTGGACCATTTGGCATTGGTGCGCAGATGAAAAATATAGGTCTTGCCATCGTCGCTGATTTCCCATTTTTCCGCCACGCCGGGAAGAACATCCCCCTTGGGCCCGTAAACGGTAAGCCCCTCGAACGCATCCAATACGACATTGAGACCCGGAATAGTTTCTTCCTTCGCAGGATCGAGCGATTCTATTTCGGCCCCGTTCCCACGGTGAAACACTATTTCAGCGCTTGCCGTCTGGCTCCAGCCGAGCCCCACCGCAAAGGCAATTCCCAGTAAAGCCATAGAATTGAATTTCAGCTGCATATCTTCCCCTTTCCAGAAAAGCCTAGCGCGATCGCTCAGCCACGTGTTCAGATGCTCAGCGAGATATCGGTTGCACACTTTTTGCCCCTTAGCAACCAAAAATTGAAAATCATTCTACACCACGGTAAAATTTTTATCTTTTCGAAAAATGGATGGTGGGCGGCGCCTGTGGCCTACAGGAATGGTAATCTGCGTGGCATGCCCGTGCGTAGGGGCCGCCGGGCAATTATGCTGCAACGCACCTGTTCGAGCTTTACGTCAGCGGCGACTTTTCCCTGAAGGGGATCGGCAAGAAGGGGCCAGGCGGCCTGGTCCATCGCCGCAGCAGGGCGCGGTGCCGGTCAGTTCCGTGGATATCCGGTCAGTTCCGTGGATATATGGTGTGCGACGGCACAAGCGATGGCTACCGAAAGCACGAAAACATCGAAATTGATTTGGCGTCCCCAAGGGGATTTGAACCCCTGTTACCGCCGTGAGAGGGCGGTGTCCTAGGCCACTAGACGATGGGGACGGGACGTCTATCGATAAAGGAGCCGTTGGGGCTTGTCAAATTTCCTGCACCGCCGTCTGGACCGTCTTGTCCTCAACGAATCCGCGCCGTGCCTGCACCGCGCCGCCGGCTACTTTGGCGAGAGCGGCCAGGAAAGACGCGACATCCTCGGCGGTAGTCACGTAGGAGGTGACCAAGCGGAAAGTTCCCGCTTCACGGCCCGGCCAATCGTAAAAGGCCGCGCCCTCCTGTCGGAGCGCCGCCACGAGCGCGGGCGGAAGGTGGAGGAAGAGTTCGTTCGCCTCCACCGGGTAGAGCAACCGTGCCTCGGGTATTTTTGCGATGCCCGCGGCGAGCTGGGCCGCCATGCGGTTGGCCTGCGCGGCGTGGTGCAGCCAGAGATCGTCGGTGAAATAGGCGACGAGCTGGGCGGACACATAGCGCATCTTGGCAAAGAGATGCCCGGCCCGCTTGCGCCGATATTTGAGGGAAGCGGCAAGCTCGGGGCGAAAACAGACGACCAATTCGGCATTCATTGCCCCGTTCTTGGTGGCGCCGAGCGAGAGCATATCGACACCCGCTCGCCAGCTCGCCTCGGCAGGGGAACAGCCGAGATGAGCCATCGCATTGGCGAACCGGGCTCCATCCATGTGGACAAGAAGACCCGCTTGGTGCGCGGCTTCCGCCAGCGCGCCGATTTCAGCGGGGGAATAGCATCTGCCAAGCTCGCTCGCCTGCGCGATGCTGAATACGGCGGGCTGGGCGGCATGCACATTGTCGGCGCGCCTTTGCGTAAGAAAGGGTGCCAGATCGGCGGGAGCGAGTTTTCCGTCAGTCCCAGCCACACCGATCAGCTTGGCGCCGCCGGTATAGAATTCGGGTGCGCCACATTCATCGACGGCGATATGGGCTTCGGCCTGGCAGAGCACCGCGCCATAAGGCGGCGTCATCGCCGACAGGGCAAGCGCGTTGCAGGCCGTGCCGGTCCCGACCGGGAAGACCGCGACGGGACGCTCGAAGATGTCGGCGGCCATGCGCTCGAGCCGCGCGCTTAATTCATCGGCGCCATAGGAAGGGCTGGCGCCGCGATTGGCTTCAGCCAGCGCCGCCATGATGGCAGGCGCAACCGGGACAACCGTGTCGCTGCTGAAATTCATGCTATATCCTTTAACATGGACACGAAAGTGGTGACAATCTCGGCGGCCCAGGCCGGCGAGCGGCTCGACCGCATTCTCGCGGCGACCACCGATTTGTCGCGTTCTCGTCTCAAGCAATTGATCGAAGCTGGCCATGTCGAGGGCCCGAAAACAGACCGAGCACTAGATCCCGCGCACAAAGCGCGGGTGGGTGAGACCTATACCATCCACATCCCTCCACCGATCGCCGCCGCTCCGGAGCCGCATTCCATGGCGCTTTCCATTATTTTCGAGGATGAGGACATCGTCGTCATCGACAAGCCCGCCGGCCTGGTCGTTCACCCCGCGCCCGGCCATCATGAGGATACGCTTGTCAATGCATTGCTGGCCCATTGCGGCGCGAGCCTGTCGGGGATCGGGGGCGTGCGGCGCCCCGGCATCGTGCATCGCATCGACAAGGATACGTCGGGCCTCATCGTGGCCGCCAAAAATGACGAAGCACATCGTCATCTGTCCGAGCTGTTCGCCCAGCACGCCGTCGCGCGCGAATATCAGGCCGTGATCTGGGGCGTCCCCTCGCCCGCGGAGGGCGTGGTTTCCGGCAATATCGGCCGCCACCGGACCGACCGCAAGCGCATGGCGGTGCTGGAAAAAGGAGGCCGCGCCGCGGTCACGCATTATGCGCTCGAGCAATCCTTCGGGTTGGGCGCGGCGCTGGTCCGCTGCCGCCTGCAAACCGGTCGAACCCACCAGATCCGCGTGCATATGGCGGCGATCGGTCACCCGCTGATCGGGGATCCGGTCTATGGCCGCACTACGTCCGCGCGCCGGTCCCGCCTCGATCCGGCGCCGTTGGCCGCGGCGCTGACCTTTCCCCGCCAGGCCCTCCATGCGAGCCATCTCGGTTTTCCGCACCCGCGCAGCGGGGCCCTTCTGCAATGGGATTCATCTCTTCCGCAAGATATGCGTAATTTAATCAATAGCTTAGCTCGATAAACCTGCTATCCTTTTTCGTCGCCTTGCGCTATGATTTGTTAATCCCTACATGATAGCCACGAGGCGGGACACCAATTATGGCGAATACGAACATTGCGCTGCGCGCAGCGCCGCTCACGGTCAGCGAAGGCTCGCTTGCCCGCTATCTCGATGAGATTCGGAAATTTCCGCTGCTGGAAGCGGATGAGGAATTCATGCTGGCCAAGCGCTGGCAGGAGCACCAGGATACGAGCGCCGCTCATCGATTGGTGACGAGCCATTTACGACTAGTCGCCAAGATTGCGATGGGCTATCGCGGCTATGGCCTGCCGGTTGCCGAGCTGATCTCGGAAGGAAATATCGGCATGATGCAGGCGGTCAAGAAATTCGATCCGGATCGCGGTTTCCGATTGGCGACGTATGCCATGTGGTGGATACGCGCGGCCATACAGGAATATATTCTTCGCTCCTGGTCCTTGGTCAAGATCGGCACCACGGCGGCCCAGAAGAAGCTCTTCTTCAGCCTGCGCCGGACTAAGGGCCAGCTACGCGCCTTAGAGGATGGTGATCTCAGGCCGGAGCACGTCCGGGAAATCGCCCAGCGGCTCGACGTCCCGGAACAGGATGTGATCGACATGAACCGGCGCCTGCTCGCGCCGGACCATTCGCTGAACGCGCCCGTGCGCGCCGGCGAAAGCGAGAGCAGCGAATGGCAGGATTGGCTGGTCGATGATCATGCCAATCAGGAGACGGCGCTCGCCCAGCATGAGGAGTTGAGCCAGCGCCACCGCTTGCTGGAAACGGCGCTCGAGACGCTCAACCCGCGCGAGCGGCGGATCCTGGCCGAACGCCGGCTTAAGGACGAGCCGGCCACGCTCGAGGATCTGTCGCAGGAATTTGGTATCAGCCGCGAACGCGTGCGCCAGATCGAGGTGCGGGCCTTCGAGAAGCTGCAAAAATCCATGCGCAATTCCCTGGACGTGCCGGCCGGTCGAGGCAGGCCTAACGGGTAGCCGTAACCTCGCGGATCAGGACATTTTGCAGGAACGCCACCGAACGCCGCATCCCTTCGAGCGGCGACATGGTGCAATCCTCATGCTCGATGCTGAGCACGTCATCGTAACCGATCTGCGCGAGCAGCGTGATGAAATCGCGCCACCAGCCTTCGCCATGTCCATAGCCGAGCGTGACGTAATTCCAGGCGCGCTCCGACACCCGGTCGCTGGGCTTGGTCTCGAGCAAGGTGTTGGGGTCCGCATTCTCGCGATCGATCCGCGTGTCCTTGGCATGGACATGGAAGATCGCACCTTTGAGGCGCCTTATGGCGGTCAAGGGTTCGCCGCCCATCCACATCATATGGCTCGGATCGAAATTGGCGCCGACATTCTCGCCGGCTGCATCACGCAGGCGCAACATGGTCGCGGTGTTATAGACGAGCTGGGTCCCGTGAATTTCGATGCAGATCTTGTCGATGCCGCATTCCCTTCCGTAACCGGCGAGCTCGCGCCAGTAGGGGATGGCGACCTCCTCCCATTGCCAGCGCAGCGCCGCCGCCGCCTCGGGGGGCCAAGCGGTCACGATCCAATTGGGATTGGCATCGCCCGGCCCTCCGGGCAGTCCCGACATCATCACCACGCGTGAAATACCGAGAAGTCGGGCGAGCCGAAAGGTCTTGCGCACCACTGCGTCGTGACGCTTACCGTAATCCCCGGGTGCCAGCTGGTTGCCCGAGCAGTTGAGGGCGACGATCTCCAACCCGTGGTCCCGGATCTTGGCCTGGAAGTCCTGCCGCGCGGAGGCGCTTTCCAGCAGGCGCTCGAGATCGAGGTGAGGTGCCTTCGACCAATTGCCGCAGGCAAATTCCAATTGCTCAAGTCCCAGCTCCGCGCTCGCCCTGAGCATGTCCTCGAAGCCGAGATGGCCCAAGGAGTCGGTGATCATGCCGATCTTCATCTTGTCTCCTGCTGCGGAGTATTTCAGGCCCGCCTAGATCACGCAAGCGGAACCAAGCGGTGGAAATTGTGTTTCACCCGGACAAGAAGTTTTCTCCGATGTCCGAAACCCTGATCAAATCTCACCGGCGCAAGGAACGGCCGCCCTTCGAAGCGATCGTTCTCTTGCTGCAAGGCGGCGGGGCGCTGGGGGCGTATCAGGGCGGCGTCTACCAGGCCCTCTCGGAGGCAAACCTGCATCCCGACTGGGTGGCGGGTATTTCAATCGGTGCATTGAACGCGGCGATCATAGCGGGAAATCCGCCCGAAATGCGCGCGGAAAAACTGCGCGGTTTCTGGCATACGATCACGGCTTCGGGGATCAGCAATTTGCTCAATGAAGTCTGGAGCTCGGTGTCCAAGGGTGCATCGATGCGCCGCCTGGTCAATCAGATCAATGCTGCCTCGGCGCTGTTTCAGGGCGTGACGAACTTTTACGAGCCGCGCCTGCCGCTCCCTTACTGGCCGCTCCTGGCCGCCACCGAGGCGACGAGCTTCTATGACACCAAGAATCTCGCCGCCACTCTTATGAAGTTCGTGGATTTCGATCTGATCAACAATACGCCCATGCGCCTGAGCGTCGGCGCGGTCAATGTCCGCACCGGCAATTTCGTCTATTTCGACAATCGCGACCGGATTATCGGCCCCGAGCACATCATCGCGAGCGCCGCCCTGCCGCCAGGCTTCCCTGCGATCGATATCGATGGCGAATATTATTGGGACGGCGGCTTAGTCTCCAATACACCCCTGCAGTGGGTGCTCGAATATGGGCCGCAGCAGGATACGCTCGCCTTCCAGGTCGATCTGTGGAGCGCGCGCGGCGCCCTTCCCACCAATCTCAGCGAGGTCGCCACCCGCCGCAAGGAGATCATTTATTCGAGCCGGACGCGCGAGAATTCCGAGCGTTTCATCACCAACCAGCACCTGCGCCACGCCATCGCCAATCTCCTCGAAACCCTGCCTGAGGAAATGAAGGAGGTCTCGGCGGTCCAGGCCTTGAAGGAATATGGCAGTTTCAAATGCTATAACCTTGTCCATCTCATCTATCACGCCCGCCAGTACGAGGGATATTCCAAGGATTACGAATTTTCACGGCTCAGCATGCGGGAACACTGGCGCGCCGGTTATTACGATACGGTGCGCACCCTGCGTCACCAGGCAATTTATGAGCGGCCGACGAATTTTTCCGGCGTAGCCATTTACGATTATTCCAATCGCGATTAATGGCGGAAAGGGACGATATGGGAAGGCTAAAGGATAAGATCGCGATCATCACCGGCGCGGCCAGCGGGATTGGCCTGCATATGGCTCAGGTTTTCGCGCGGGAAGGGGCGAAGGTCGCCATCGCCGACCTCAACCTGGCGGGCGCGCAAAAGGTCGCCCGCGAATTATCGCCCAACGAAGAGGCGGCGCTCGGCATCGCCATGGATGTCACCGATGAATCCCAAGTCGAGGCGGGCGTATCGATGGTTCTCGACCATTGGGGCCAAGTGGATATCTTGGTCTCCAATGCCGGCATCCAGCATATCGACCCCATCGAGAAGCTGCGGCTCGCCGATTGGCGTCGGCTCCTGGCGATCCATCTCGATGGCGCGTTTCTCACTACCCGGGCCTGCCTGCCGCATATGTATGAAAGGAAAAGCGGATCGATTATCTATATGGGATCGGTCCATTCCAAGGAAGCCTCGCCCCTCAAGGCGCCCTACGTGACGGCCAAGCACGGTCTGATCGGCCTCTGCGAGACCGTGGCGAAAGAGGGGGCACATCACAATGTCCGAGCCAATGTCATTTGCCCCGGTTTCGTCCGCACGCCACTTGTCGAAAAACAAATCCCCGAACAGGCCAAGGAATTAGGAATAAGCGAACAGGATGTTGTGGAAAAAGTAATGCTCAAAGACACGGTGGACGGTCAATTCACCACTACCGAGGACGTGGCCGAGGTTGCGCTGTTCCTGGCTTCGTTTCCAACCAATGCCCTGACCGGCCAATCGCTCGTCGTCAGTCACGGCTGGTTCATGCAGTAGCTAGCATTAGTAACCGCCACCGCCACTACCGCCGCCGCTTCCACCGCCAGATCCACCCTTGCCGCCACCGCTATCGGGAGAGGTGAAACGGCCGACATTGCCCAGCAATTGCTCGAGAATGCTGAAATCGGTGCCTTGGGTGGGTGTTTCGCGATCGATATAGGCGATTTGCTTGCCCTGTTTCTCGTCATAGATCCGCATATCCTCGACAATATTGTCCTTGTCGAAACGGATGGCCAAGGTTTCCTGCTCGAGGACCTTCGGATCGAAGAAGGCAAGCCGCGCGGTCCTGCGCGAAATATAATACCAGGTCCTGTCGTCAAAGGTGGAAACGGAGGTGGGAGATCCCAAGACATGGGCGACCTGCGTCTTGTCATCGACGCCGGGACTGATCTTCACCACTTGGTCTTCGTCCGGTCGGTTGCCATGCTGTTCCACGATCGGGCTGCAGGCGCAAAGAGCGAGTGCCAGCGCGAGCGAAGATACCGTCCTTTTCATTCTTGCCACCCTCATCCGAACCGATTATTTAATCCAGGCTTCCCCTACGAGCAAGGAAAACCATGTGGCCATTCCGTTCCTCGCCCAGCCGGGACATGCCGGCGGCCGACAGGCTTTATGCCGCGATCGTTACCCAGTCGCGTCAGCCGGTTTTTTTCCGCGAGCTTGGCGTGATGGATGACCCGGACGGCCGTTTCGACATGCTGGCGCTTCACCTCGCCTTGCTTCTGCTGCGCCTCAAGGCGGAAGGAAAAACCAGCGAGCTGCTGGCGCGATCCCTGCTTGAACGTTTCGTCGATGACATGGATCTTAACCTCAGAGAACTCGGGGCGGGCGATCTGGGTGTCGCCCGGCGTGTCCGATTCATGGCCGGAGCGCTCAAGGGGCGCCTACAAGCCTACGAAGAGGGGCTCGAAAAAGGCGATATCGCGCCGGCACTGCGTAGGAATCTCTATCGGGAGCGCCTGGCTGCCGATGATACCCGGCTTCTGCGCATGAACCGGTATGTTCAGGCCACCGCCAGGGTGCTGGCGGACCAAGAGATGGCGGTCATGGCCACGGGCAAGATCGCTTTTGCAGGGCTTGCATAACAGCCGCTTTTTCGCTAGAAGCGGGGCAGACGGCGGCACCTAGTGCTGCCCTTATATTTTTAGGAGTAATCATGGCCGTTCCCAAGAAAAGAACCAGCCGGTCGCGGCGCGACATGCGGCGTGCGCATCACGCCTTGCCCCTGGAAGGCTCGATAGAATGCAGCAATTGTGGCGAAATCAAGCGGCCCCATCATGTATGTCCCGCCTGCGGTCAGTATGATGGTCGCGAGGTGAGTGTGCAGCGTCCGGCGTAGCAGTCGGATGACCACGCCAATCGCGATAGCCCTGGACGCCATGGGTGGCGATGCGGCGCCTGACATCGTCATTGCCGGCGCCGAACTTGCCCGCGAACGGTTTCCCCATGCTCGATTTCATTTCTTTGGGCCGGAGGGGCGTCTTTCTTCCCTGCTGGCGCCATTGGCTTCGCTGGCCGCCTGCAGCGAAATTCACCATACCGATCAGGTCGTCGGTCCGGATGAAAAGCCGGGCCAGGCCTTGCGCGCCGGCAAGGACAGCTCGATGCGGCTCGCCATCGAATTTGTCAAGGAAGGCAAAGCGCAAGCGGTGGTCTCGGCGGGCAATACCGGAGCGCTGATGGCGCTCGCGAAATTCATACTCAGGACCCTGCCGGGCATCGACCGACCGGCGATTGCCTCTTTTTTCCCGACCCTTCGCTCGGAATCGGTCATGCTGGACCTGGGCGCCAATATCTCCTGCGATGCGGCCAACCTGGTTCAGTTCGCGGTGATGGGAAACGTCTTCGCCCGCACGGTCCTCGGCGTGCGCGAGCCCAGCATGGCGCTCCTCAATATTGGCTCGGAAGAAATGAAAGGCCACGACGTCCTCAAGGAGGCAAGCGCCCTCCTGCGGCAGAATCACCTGCCTGGTCGGTTCGTGGGCTTCGTCGAGGGAGACGATATCACTAAAGGGACGGTGGATGTTATCGTGACCGATGGTTTCACCGGTAATGTGGCCTTGAAAACCATAGAGGGGACCGTAAAGCTATACTCGCATTTCCTGCGCCAGACTTTGCGCTCGTCCTGGCTGGCTCAGCTCGGCTATTTGCTCTGCAAGCCGGCCCTGCGTGCCTTGCGCGTGCGTGTCGATCCGCGCCGGTATAACGGGGCAATTTTCATGGGACTGAACGGGATTTGCGTTAAGAGCCATGGCGGCACGGATTCCTTCGGCTTCGCCAATGCCATCTCGGTAGCCATCGACATGGTGACCCATGGAGCTATCGACAAGATGCAAAACGAATTCGCGCGCGTCATCCATCAGGCCGCAGCGGCTGCAGACGTGTAGTTTATGCGGCGCTCGGTCGTAGTAGGCGTCGGCAAATATCTGCCCGAGCGGGTCGTCACGAATGATGAGCTGGCGCGCTCGCTGGAAACCAGCGACGAATGGATTCGCCAGCGTACGGGGATAGCCGAGCGGAGGATCGCCGCCGAGGGTGAATTGACCTCAGACCTCGCTTTCCATGCCGCGCTCGCCGCGCTCGCCTACGCCGGAATCGCGGCGGAGACGGTCGATCTCGTGCTGGTTGCCACGACCACCCCCGACCATACTTTTCCGGCGACCGCCACCAAGGTCCAGCACCGCCTGGGTGCGCGTGGCATGGCCTTCGACGTCCAGGCGGTCTGTTCAGGTTTCATCTATGCGCTGGCGATTGCGGATAATTTTCTCAAGCTGGGACAGGTGCGCCGCGCACTCGTGATCGGGGCGGAGACCTTCTCGCGCATTCTCGACTGGACCGACCGCGGCACATGCGTCCTGTTCGGCGACGGCGCGGGTGCCGTAGTGCTCGACGCCCAGGAGCAGGCCGGACAGCTTGCGGATCGCGGCATTCTGACCACTCATCTTTTCGCAGATGGGGCGCATTACGATCGGCTTTACGTCGATGGCGGGCCATCGGCGACCGGTACGGTTGGCCATGTCCGCATGGCGGGACGGGACGTCTTCAAACACGCGGTGGCTCATCTGTCGGAAGCGGTGGATGCGGCCATCGCCGCGACAGGCATTATGCCGAGCGCCATCGATTGGCTGGTCCCTCATCAAGCCAATTTGCGGATTATTCAAAATATGGCGCAGAAATTACGACTGCCGATGGAGAAGGTCGTCGTCACGATCGATCGCCACGCCAATACCTCCGCGGCATCGATTCCCCTCGCACTCGCCGAGGCGGCGAGCGATCAACGCATCCAGCCAGGACATCTCGTGCTGCTCGAGGCGATGGGTGGAGGTTTTTCTTGGGGTTCCGCGCTGGTGCGTTGGTGAGCGAGGGCCGCAATTCCATTGACGCAAAACAGCAGATTCGGTACAGTACGCCAATGGGGAGAGGGGCCGGTGGCTGAGAGTCTGACGCGAGCGCAGCTAAGTGAATCTGTATACCAAGAGGTAGGGCTCTCGCGCCACGAATCCTCGCAACTGGTCGATCAAATCCTCGAAGAAATCGTTGATACGCTTGTTCAAGGGGAGAGCGTCAAAATCTCCTCTTTCGGTTCTTTCCTGGTCCGTATGAAAAGCGAACGCGTGGGCCGGAATCCGAAGACGGGCCAAGAGGTCGCTATCCGCCCGCGACGCGTGCTTGTCTTTCGCGCCTCGCATGTCCTTAAAGACCGTGTGAAAAAAGGGTCGGCATGAGCGTGATCAAAAAGGCGCTGGCATCCGTCGCCGCTCCGGTCAAAACGGCGCCGCGGCGACAGGAAAAATCGGCCAAGGCTTTTCGCACCATCAGCGAGGTGGCGGACGAGCTCGAGATTCCTCAGCACGTCTTGCGCTTTTGGGAGACACGCTTTACCCAGGTTCGTCCGATAAAGAAAGAATCCGGCCGGCGTTATTATCGCCCTGAAGACGTTGAATTGCTGCGCGCCATCCGCGAGCTTCTCTACGATAAAGGATTTGCCATCAAAGGCGTGCAGAAATTGATCCGCGACGGCGCGCTGCGTCTCACGCCCGAGGGCGCGGTTTTCGTTCCGTCGGAGGCGGAGCAGGAGCCCGCGCCCCTCACGGAAGCGCGCCATGCCCAGGAAAAAGAGATCGGCGATCTGCCGCTCTTTACCAAAGCCACCAGCCTTACCGACCAGCAGGTTGCCGAGCTCAAGCTGGTACTGAGCGAACTCGAAGAACTTCGCGCGCGTCTGGTCGACGCGCTGCGGTCAGCCTAAACTCGGCATTATCGTTGCATGAGGCGCGCGGTCGGTCTATAAGACCCTCCGTCGGAGCGTAGCGCAGCCTGGTAGCGCATCAGACTGGGGGTCTGGGGGTCGCTGGTTCAAATCCAGTCGCTCCGACCAAGTAACACAGAGATTGCAGGGAATACCCTAACGTCTGGCTTGCCATTGATTGCCTGCGCGACGGGCCTTGTAGCTGTGGCTCTTAAGCAATCCCGGTGCAAAGCACGCTGTTCTTGATGCGCATCGGTTGTCGCTATCACTGGGCTTTGACCCCGTGATCTTTCTTCCTCTGAAGGAGATGCCCGGCTCGAGGCCGGGCATGACGTATAGAGCAACGCAAGAAATACCCTTGCGGGGCGTTAAGTATGGAGATGCCGTGTCAAATCACGGCATGCGCGCGGCCGCGACGGTCAGCGTATCCAGGATGAGACGCTTGGCCCTATCCACCAGAAGGACCGTATCATCCGCCAGCATATAAACGGTGCCAGGTGCGGGAGGCGGCAATTGCCGTTCGAGATCAACGGGAAGCTGCCGGTAGGAAATACCGCTGGGCAACGGATGGTTACGCGCGAGTTGCTTGGCGATTCCAGGCGGTAACGTTCCCTTGCGCGCAAGTCCTGGCGGTAAGCCGCCATTCTTTTTCCACCCGCCGCCTTGACCGTTGCCTTGTTTATGGCCCTTTTTTCCCCTGCCCTGGTTTCCCTGGCCATAATCGTCGCCATATTGAAGAATCTGGACTTGAGGCGCGGTGGCGATGTGGCCTGCCTCATATTGGTTCAGTTGCTGCTGGAAATAGCTGCTGATGAGCAGGCGTGCCGTCGCCCCGATCTCATGCGCGGCCTGGGTTCCCAAGGACGCGTCTTGTGCGAAGGCCGCGGTCGCTCCCAGGCACAAGGTTATAATCAAGGCGAGACGCACGGTTCGCACCGTTCCGATGGATATTCTTCTTTTCATGGAAGAAAGATATTGTCCCGCTCGCTTTTTGTAAAGCTGTCCTTCGTTACGAATGATCTATCACGTGCTGAGGCGGCACGAAATTGCCGCCATAGAGGATGTAGGCCGATCCCGCGGCGTTTCCGCTATAACTCGCCCCATAGGCGCCGATCATCAGATCGCCATAGCCATCGCCATTGACGTCTCCCGCCTTGGAAACGATGCCGGCGATATCTCCGCCATGGCTGCCGCGAATTTCGAACCCCTGGTCGGGGAGAAGAGCGCCCAAATCGAGCGTTTCCGCGCCATTTCCGATACCGCCCCTATGGCCGTAGACCACATAGGCGCCGCCTGCGGCGATGCCGCTGCTGGTGCCGTCCGAGCTGACCCACGTGGAACCTACGATCAGATCCTCTATACCATCGCCGTTGAAATCTCCCGCCGAGGATACCGAGAAGCCCACGCGATCGTTCGCGAGATGGCCCGTCAGATGAACACCCTGGTCTGGCGTGAGGAAAGTGAGGTTGAGGTCGCCTAAAGTGGCGAGATTTCTGCTGCCATAGATGATATAGGCGGCGCCTGCTTCGGGGATAATCGTACCGGACCGCACAGCTTCAAGCCGATCGGCGCCAATCACGAAATCGTTGATTCCATCGCCATTGACGTCGCCAATGCCCGCCACCGATTCACCCAACCGCCCGCCCGTGCCATTCAGTCCCGTCGCAGGGAACGTGCCATCGATAAGCAGGCCCGGCTGTTGCCAAGAAGAGCCGAGGTCGAGCGTACCGTTGGTTCCAAAGCCATGGCTATTGCCGAAAAGGATATAGGAATAACCGGAGCGGTGGCCATTAACATCGGCCTGGGGCACGGTAATTGCGATATCGGAATAGCCGTCACCATTGACGTCGCCCAGCCCCGCGATGCCGTAGCCAGCCCGACCATAACGCTCCAGGCCCAGAAAGCGCACGCCAGTAGATCCCGTGAAGCCGGGCGCGTCGAAAGAGGTGAGATCGAGGCCATTCGGGTGGCCGTCTCGGCTGCCGTAAACGAGATAGACTTCGCCTGCATCCACCCTGCCTATAGGATCGGCGAAGGCGGCGCCGACCAACATATCGTCGATCCCATCGCCATTGACGTCACCCACGGAACATACGCCGCCGCCCGCCTCCTCAAACCCATTATATTGGCCGCTTTGCGGATAATAGGTCGAGCCAGAGATTCTATACCCCTGCTCGGGGCGCAGTGCAGAGAGATTAATATCGGTGTTGGTGGGGAACCCCGCGGCGCTGCCATAGATGACATAGGCCGCGCCTCGTCCGGCATTGGAAAGAGGCGACCCAACGATCACATCGGAAATGCCGTCACCGTTGAAGTCGCCCGAGCCGAGCGCGAAGCTTGCGGCGGCGCCCGCATGGTCGCCAAAAATACGGACCCCGGAATTTCCCAAGGGCTGGGACAGATCCCTGAGCGCCACTCCGTGCGGTCCGCCATAGAGGATGTAGGCGGCCCCGGCATGATCCAGGCTGTTGACGGCATTGGTGGCGCCGGGGGCACCAATAATCACATCCACATAACCGTCATTATTGAAGTCGCCCGCGGTGTGCACAGCGAAGCCGGTCTCGGCTACCCAGTAGGGCGAGCGCGGATCGGGATTAGAGGGATCGAACTGTAGCGCGGGTTGCCCCAGAGCTTCGGGAAGCGCCACGCCGTCGACGCGCTGCGCATTGACCGCCGTATTGAGAAACAGAACGTTGCTCAGGCCCGAGACCGCCACGTCCTTTCCGATCGCCAGTGTCACATTCTGCCCATTTTCGAGGTGATTGGCGTAGAGGCGGTAAGATTGGCCATCCAGCGCGACCCATCCTTGCCATTGCCATGTGCTCGCATCGGCGACGGTGAGCGAGCCGCGATTCAACTGCAGCATGCCGCTGTCGCTTATCGCGGCCACGGCCTGGGCGGTGAGCGTCAAGGTGCTCCCCATGAGTAAGATGTGTTCTATGCCGTCGCACATCCCCGGCTGCAGCGTGCGCAGATCGATGTTTGTATTGGGCGCGGTATTCATTACGACCAGCGTATCCTTGCCGCTTCCTCCATGGATGCCGGCGTTGCCGATAATATCTGAGACAATGATTGTATCGTTCCCCGCGCCCGCATCGATATGATTCGTGCCGACTAAATCGAGAAGGTGGTCATTTCCGCCACCGCCCATGATCGTATCATTTCCGGCGCCCGCATCGACGATATCGTCACCATCCAGGCCCGAGAGAAGATTATCTTCGGCGTTGCCTAATAATTTGTCGTCGTAATTGGAGCCTCGCAGCCCTTCAATGGAATAATAGACAGGAAGACCGCCGTTAGTAGGAGGCGCCAGAAGACTGATGCTAACGCCGGTGCTCCAGTTCTGATAGGAAACGGAGTCCAATCCCGTGCCGCCATAATAAAACTCGTCGAGGCCGGAATCGATCAAGATATCGTCGCCGCCATATCCGTACAATTTGTAGATTGCGTCGAGGCTGTCGGCATCCACTGTTGCTACGAGCACGTCACTGCCGCTGCCTCCCTCGACAACATAATTGGTAGGTTGAGGAACCGGTGGCGGTGGCTCGGTTCCGATCAGCGGTTCGACGGGAGCCGCATCCACATCCATATTGGCGAGGACGGCATCGTCGCTTCTCTGCATGCGATGGAAGACCGCCGCCGAATCGTCCCGGTCCCATTGACTACTCTTTTTCATTACGACCTCTGAACCCGTAATCTCTTCGCCATTAGGGCGAGTACAACGTAGCAATAACGAGACAGGGCATTGTGAGTTCCCGTCAAATTTATGATTTATTTTTAAAGGGGGCCTTGAGGGATTATTGAGAATAATTATGGCGCTAATGCGCGAGTTTAAGGAGTTTCCTCCTATAAACTCTCCTGGTTCAGGAGCAAATTGTATCGTATTTTCCGCTTGTGCATTGTGGTATGCAAAATGCGCCAAAACCCTCGATGACCGCCGCAATTGTCAGGCGGCGAGTCGAATAAACTCGATGACAACAAACAGCATCGCCACATTATCGGAGGCATCGATAAGTGGCGCGATAATCTCCTGATGGGTGAGGAATTCCCGGTCGGGGCCGACATAGGGTGTCGCATTGAAGAGCGGCTTCTGGGTCTTCACAACCTCCCGACAGTTTTCAAAAATGGTCGAGCCGGGCTTCTGGTGATCGATCTCGGACATCCACGTGCTGGTGTAGTCGCGGAAGAGATGCTTCGTGATGGCGGTCCCGATCAGCCGGTAACGAAAATCGAGCGGATCGGGCTGGACGTCAACCAATGCGACATTGCTGAGGAATTGACGCATTTCCATGGGATCGAGAGCATCGCGCCCCGGAAGGCGGCCATCTCTATGTTTGCTTAACCAGTAACGGTGCCCCGCTGCGACGAGGGGCGAGCTGGATAAGGCTAATGCCGCGTCATCGCTCACGGAAGGCGAATCTTTACATAGGAACCCGGCGCGGGTTCGAGCCTGGGATAGGACGCGCTGCCCAGCCCTCGCGCCGCCACTTCGCCGTTCAGATATGGCGTGATCCACGCCTGCCATTCCGGCCACCAGGATCCCGGGCGAGCTTCCGCCTCGGCGAACCATCGGTCGGGGTCGGCAGGATTGGCCCCGCCCGGATGAACCCAGTGACTGTATTTCTTCGCCGCGGGAGGATTGACTATCCCGGCAATATGACCGGAGGCGGCGAGCACGAAGGTAACCGGACCGGCATAGATTTGCGTGGCCGCATAGGTCGCCCGCCAAGGTGCGATATGGTCTTCGCGGGTTGAGAGAAGAAAGGAAGGCACGCGAATCTGATAGAGGTCGATCGGCACGCTATCGAGTTCGATGCCGCCCCGACGGACAAGCAGATTCCGCTGGTACATATTGCGCAGATAAAAGGAATGCATGGCGGCGGGCAGGCGGGTGGAATCCGAATTCCAGTAGAGCAGATCGAATGGGAAAGGCTCTTTGCCGAGTAAATAATTATTTATCACAAAGGACCATATGAGATCGTTGGCGCGCAACAGATTGAAGGTCGTCGCCATTTCCGAACCCTCGAGATAACCGCGCTCGTCCATTTTTTCTTCGAGCGCGCGGATCTGTTCCTCGTCGATGAAGACTTCAATTTCACCTGGCGCGGAATAATCGATGAGTGTCGTCAAGAATGTCGCGCTCGCGATGCGGTGAGATTCGTTCTTGGCGTTGAGATAAGAAAGGGTGCACGCCAGCAGCGTTCCGCCCAGGCAATAGCCGATCACATTGGCGTCGGGCTCGCTGGTGATATCCGCGATGACGCGCAGGGCATCGATTGGACCTTCGCGCATGTAATCGGCGAAGCTTTTTTGGGCCAGTTTCTCGTCAGGGTTGACCCAGGAGATGATGAAAACCGTATGCCCCTGCTCGACGGCCCATTTGACGAAGGAATTCTCGGGTTTCATGTCGAGGATATAATATTTATTGATCCAAGGCGGAACGATCAGCAACGGGCGGCGCGCGGCTACCGATGTGTTTGCCTGATATTGGATGAGCTGCATGAGATCGTTCTGATAGACGACCGCGCCCGGCGTGACCGCGAGATTCCGCCCGACCGCGAAAGCGTTGAGATCGGTCATGCGGATGGCGAGCTGACCCTGACCGCGCTCGAGATCCTCGAGCAGGTTGCGCAGCCCGCTCAACAGATTTTCGCCCCGGCTTTCGAGGGTCGCGCGCAGGACTTCAGGATTGGTGAGTGCGAAATTGCTCGGGGCGAGCGCATCGATGAACTGCCTGGTGTAGAATTCCACTTTCTGTGCGGTTTTGGGATCGAGCCCGTCGATAGTCTTGACGGTATCCTGCAGCCAGCGGGAGGTCAGCAGGTAGGATTGTTTGATGAAATCGAAGAGCTGGTTGTTCTGCCAGGCCTCGTCGCGGAAGCGCCGATCCTCTGGGGCTGGCGTGATCACCGGCTTGGTCGGCTCTCCCAGCCATTTTTTACTGGCGCTCTCCCAGAGCGACAAGTAACCACTCCATAAGTCGCACTGCGCCGCGATCAGTTTCTCCGGTTCGGCCAAGAGCTTAGTCGACCATTCAAGAAAAGCCTTCCCCACCGTCGAGGCGTCCACGGGGACTAATTCCTGGCCTTGCCCCTGGCGCGCTAGGTACTCGGCGATCAGCCGTTGCGAGGTTTCAGTGATCTCGCCCATGATGGCGGGCAAGGCATCTTGGGCTGTCTGTGATGGAGATTTTGGGGTTGTCGTCATTGCATGCTCGGGCCAATCCCGATAGGTTGTAGCGCATTGATCGGCTTCCATAAAGCGGACATATTGCAAACACGGAAGGGTGTGATGAAGAACAAACGGGGCGTATGGGCATTGATAATGGTGGTGACCCTGGCGGGCTGCTCCTGGCTGTTCGGAAGTGAAAATGCCAAGAGCACCGCTCCCGCAAACGGAAAGCCCGGCCAAACAGAGCAGGCGCCCGGCCAGGAAAAGAAACCTTCAGATACGATTCCTGACATCAATAGCGTCCCGGCTAAACCGAGCACCGCGGATATCAATAGTGCGCCGGAAGGCGTCAATGCTCCCGCCCAGCATCCCGATTATGCCGATAATATCGAAGCGCCCTCTCCCGAGCCCGCCCCTCGGCCGGTCGTCGCTCCTCCTACGCCAACCACTCCTGCGCCGGCTGCTCCCGCTTCAACCACGTCTGCGCCGACAACCACGCCACCTACGAGCACACCTCAGGTGACGGCCCCGCAGGCATCCGCTCCGCAGGCGCCGGCTCCGGAGCCTCCGGTCCAATCCACGCCACAGCAGGAAACGACCGCGACTACACAAGCCGCAAGTACCGCCCCCCAGACTCAGCTTGCGGCGGAGCCTCCGACAGCTGCGCCAGCCAGCGGAGCGGCCGCGGCCCAGGATGTTCCCGATCATTATATTCCCAGCGTGACGGGCGATTTTTCGCCGCAACCCAAACCGTTTTCGCCAAATGGCGCGCCCACAGACCTCGCCGGACCCGGCGCCGTTCCCCTTCGGACGGGTCTCCAGGCCCTGCCCGGGGAGCAGGGATATCTCGCCGGCCAATATCCACTTTATGCCGCACGTTCCACGGCGCAGGCGGTCTATGTTTCTCCTTATGGCAGTGCGGTCAACGCAACCCGCCTGCAGCTTGCCGGGTCGGTTTTTTTCGCTAGAGGGTCCGCTAATCTTGCGCCCGCTTCCGTCGCGAGTCTGCAGGAAGTTGCCGCGGCCCAGCGTCAGACTGGTCGGCCCCTGCAGATCTTGGGCTCGGCCAGTGCCAACCGGGCGGGCAGCAATCTCGGAAGCAACGCGGCCTTGTCGCTTGCGCGGGCCCATGCGGTGGCCAACCGCCTCGTGGCGCTCGGCGTGCCTGCGAATCTGGTCGAGATTGTCGGGGTCGGGGATACGAGAGCGCGGGGACTCGATATTCCTACCGACCGCCGTGTAGATATCTATCTCGCTTATTAAGCGGCATGGCGATGAACCAACCTTTGCGCGTCGGTCTGGCCGGGCTCGGAACGGTGGGCGCCGGTACGGCGTCCCTTCTGGCTAGTAACGGCGAAATCGTCGCCCAACATGCGGGCCGGCCGGTCGAGGTGATTGCGGTGGCGGCCCGCGATCGGGGGAAGGAGCGGGGGTACGATGTCAGCGCCCTACGATGGCTTGACGATGCCCGTTTGCTCGCCCGTGATCCCGAGGTCGATGTTGTCGTGGAAGCGATCGGCGGCGCCGAGGGAATTGCGCGCGAGGTGGTAGAGACCGCGCTCGACGCGGGCAAACATGTTGTGACAGCCAACAAGGCCCTGTTGGCGCATCACGGCGCGGAACTGGCGCGTAAGGCGGAACGGAATAACAGGGCGCTCGCCTACGAGGCCGCCGTGGCAGGCGGCATTCCCGTGATCAAGGCGATGCGCGAGGGGTTGGCGGCCAATCGCATCACGAGCGTCTACGGCATATTGAATGGCACCAGTAATTATATTCTGACGGAGATGCGCCGCAGTGGCCGCGAATTTGCCGAAGTGCTCAAGGAGGCCCAGCGACTGGGATACGCCGAGGCCGATCCCTCTTTTGACGTCGATGGAATAGATGCTGCCCATAAGCTGACCCTTTTGGCATCGGTCGCTTTCGGCGGAATCATTCCGTTCGAAGAGGTGAAGGTGACCGGCATCCGCCAAGTCTCCGCCCTCGATATTGGGTTTGCCGAGGAGTTGGGTTACCGCATTCGCTTGATCGGTATCGCCCATTCTTCTCCACAGGGTGTGCGTGCGCGGGTCCATGCGTGCCTCGTTCCGGGGGAAAGCCTGATCGGCAAGGTCGAGGGTGTCTACAATGCCGTCGTCACCAAGGGAAACTTCGTCGGCCAGAATGTCAGCTTGGGGCGGGGCGCGGGTGCTGGCCCCACGGCTTCCGCCATCGTCGCCGACCTCATCGATATCGCGCGCGGCCATATCCTGCCGGTCTTCTCTGCGCCGGCGCACCGGCTTAAACCCGTGCGGATGATGGAGGATTATCGGGGCTCTTACTACCTGCGCCTCATGGTCGTCGACAAGCCGGGGGTGGTGGCGGATATCGCGGCCAGCCTGCGCGATGAAAATGTCTCGATGGAACAGATGATACAGCGGGGACGCGCCCCCGGCGAGCCGGTTCCTATTGTCATTACCACCCACGAGACGAGCGAGAGCGCGATCGAGCGCGCATCGCGCCGCCTGGCGACAATTGCGACGATCGTTGAACCCCCGCATATTATGGTTATCGAAAGCCTGGAGTAGCAGATGGACAGAAATCTCGCCCTCGAGGCGGCGCGCGTCACCGAGGCGGCGGCCTTAGCCGCGTCTCGTCTCATGGGTAAAGGTGATGAGAAAGCCGCCGATCAGGCGGCGGTGGATGCAATGCGCCGCGCACTCAACGATCTTGCTATCGACGGTACGGTCGTGATCGGGGAAGGCGAGCGCGACGAGGCGCCCATGCTCTATATCGGCGAGCGGGTCGGGGCTGGCGGGCCAAAGATCGATATTGCGCTCGATCCGCTGGAAGGCACGACGATTACGGCAAAAGGCGGGGCCAATGCGCTCGCGGTAGTCGCCATGGCGCAGCAGGGCGGGTTCCTCCATGCGCCCGACGTCTATATGGACAAGATCGCGGTTGGTCCGGATCTGCCGCAAGGCATCATCGAGCTTGACCGTTCGCCTGCTGAAAATCTGCACGCTCTGGCCGAGGCGCGCGGCATGCAGGTCGGCGATCTGGTCGTCTGCATCCTGGACCGGCCGCGCCATGCGGAGCTGATTGCCCAGGTACGCGCAGCAGGTGCCAGGATTATGCTCATCAATGACGGCGATGTCAGCGCGGTGATCGCGACGGCGCGGCCTGGCTCGGGTGTTGATATCTACATGGGTTCGGGCGGCGCGCCGGAAGGCGTGCTTGCGGCCGCGGCCCTGCGCTGTATCGGTGGGCAGATGCAGGCGCGGCTGCTTTTTCGCAATGAGGATGAAAGACAGCGCGCGCGCAAATGGGGCATCGAGGATTTCCAGCGCCGCTATGATCTGCTCGATCTGGCGAAGGGCGAGGTCATGTTCGCCGCGACCGGCGTCACGGATGGGTCAATGCTGCGCGGCATCCGCATCTCGCCCAATGGAGTCTCCACCCATTCCGTGGTCATGCGTTCGAAGACCGGTACGGTGCGCTGGATTGAGGCACAGCACAATTGGCACCGCAAGGCGGGGTTCAGCCGTAATGGCTGACACCAGGGCGCGCGGCTGAACATGGTGCCGCTCCTCGACGTCCGGTCTTCGGTTTCAGGCCGGCTGTGGCATCAACGCGCCGGGTCCGAACGCGAGGCGCTGGCCATCGCACAGAAACTGGGCCTGCCCGAACTCGTCGCCCGCCTCCTCGCACAGCGCGGCCAGACGGCAGACAGCGCGGAACGGTTTCTCGAACCGAGATTGCGCGACATGCTTCCGGATCCCGCGATCCTGGCCGATGCGGAAAAAGCGGCGCAGCGGATCGCGCGGGCGGTCATGGAAGGAGAAACCATTGGCCTCCTCGGCGACTACGATGTCGATGGCGCGACGTCGGCCGCCTTGTGGATCCGCTTCCTGCGCGAGTTGGGCGCGGCCGAGCCGCTTCTTTATGTTCCCGATCGCCAGAAGGAAGGATACGGCCCAAATAGCGCCGCCCTCCACGAACTACGCGCGCGCGGCGCTGGACTGGTCGTGACGCTCGATTGTGGGATCACTGCTTTTTCCGCCATCGCGGAGGGCGCGGGACTCGGCCTGGATATCCTCATCGTCGACCATCACATTGCCGAGCCGCACCTGCCCGATGCCTATGCCATCGTCAACCCGAACCGAATCGACGATAAGTCCGCCCAAGGCGATCTGGCTGCCGTCGGCGTGGCCTATCTGCTCGCGATTGCCACCCAGCGCGCCCTGCGTCAAGCGGGCTATTTTGCCCAGCGACGCGAGCCCGACCTGCTGCGGCTGCTCGATATCGTGGCGCTGGGCACGATCTGCGATGTCGTTCCCATGACCGGTACCAACCGTGCCTTAGTGCGGCAGGGACTCAAAGTACTGGCGGCGCGCACCAATCCAGGTATCGCCGCTTTGTGCGATATCGCTGCGCTCAAAGAAGCGCCCGAGGCGTACCACGCCGCCTTCGTTCTCGGTCCGCGCATCAACGCGGGCGGGCGGGTCGGCGAAGCGTCGCTCGGCGCACGCCTGTTGTCGAGCGACGATCCACGCGAGACGGCGGAAATCGCCCGACGATTGCATGAGTACAATGACGCGCGGCGAAGCCTAGAGAACGATATGCTCCGCGATGCTCTTCTCGTTGCCGAGCGCCATCTCGACGTTGGGCACCAGGTGCTCGTCATCGGCGACAGCAATTGGCATCCGGGGATCGTGGGGATCATCGCGAGCCGGATCAAAGACCGCTATGGCCGTCCCTGCTGCGCCATTGCCTTCGGCAACGGTGCCGGGCGGGGATCGGCGCGTTCCGTGCCAGGCTTCCATATCGGCAATGCCGTTGTCGCCGCGCGTGAGGCAGGACTCGTCTCCAAGGGCGGCGGCCATGCGATGGCGGCGGGCTTTGAAATCGCCCCTGAAAAACTCGTCGAATTTCAAGCGTTCCTCGATCGCCGCTTCGGCAGCCTGGATGCAGAAATGGCGCGGCCCTTGCTCGAGCTCGATGGGATCCTCCAGCCTACCGCGGCGAATGAAGAAATATGCCGTATGATCGAGCGGGTCGGGCCCTTCGGCAGCGCGAATCCACAACCCGTCTTTGCCGTGCCCGCCGTGCGTGTTCTCTATGCCGAGGCGGTGGGCGAGCAAGGCCATGTCCGCTGTCAGCTTGCCGGAATGGATGGACAACGCATCAAGGGCATCGCCTTCCGTGCCCAGGGGAGCGAATTGGGAGCACTGCTACTGCGTTCGGCGGGGCGAAGCCTGCATATCGCGGGCAGCCTGCGCAATAATCGCTGGCGCGAACGGAGCAATATTGAGATCGGCATCGAGGACGCTGCTCTGATAGAATAGGCACATGCCGATCCTTTCCTGGATACCCACGGTCGCCGCCCGAAAAAGGCCCACGTTGCATAAACCGATGCCGCGCTCGATCTTTGGCTTCGTCTGGCGTATGACGCGCTGGGATCAGGTCTGGATAGGGCTTCTGTCCATTGCCGTCTTCGTGCTCAGCACCGCGCCGCTCGAATTACAGCGACGGCTGGTCAACGACGCCATCGGCAGCAAGGATCTGCACGCCATCCTTCTCCTCGGCGCAGGCTATGCCGGCATCGCTTTTGCGGAGGGCGGACTGAAATTGCTTCTCAATATCTACTGCGCCTGGGTGGGCGAAAATGCCGTGCGTCGGTTGCGGCAATTTATCTCCCGGCATTTCGCCACCCTGCCTCCGCGCGGCAGCGAGGAAGATGGGCTCGAACTGTCGATCCTGCTGGCCGAGGTCGAGCCTATCGGTGGTTTTCTAGGCGATGCCATCGCCCAGCCTATGCTGCAGGGTGGCATCCTGCTCAGCGTCTTCGGCTATATGTTCTATCTCAATCCTTTTATGGCGATGCTCAGCCTGGCGATTTTCTCGCCGCAGCTGATTTTCGTGCCGCTGATGCAGACCGCTATCAACCGCCGCGCCGGTAGTCGCATCCGCGCCTTGCGCCAAGTCAGCATTGCTATCGTCGCTCATGCCGCCGAGGACGGTCCAGCTCGGCAAGGCCCGCTCGACCGCAAGATCGAGCGGGTCTTCACCTTGAACATGGGTATCTTCCGCATCAAATTCACCATGAATTTCCTCATGAACCTTGCCCATCATCTGGGGATTGCCGTCGTGCTCGCGGTGGGCGGGCTCTATACCGTCAAGGGCGCGCTCGAACTCGGTACGGTCGTCGCCTTTGTGTCAGGGCTCGACAAGATCAACGATCCCTGGGGCGATATCGTCAATTGGTATCGCGATTTCTCGGTGATCGACGTGAAATATCGCCTGATCAGCGATGTGGTCGAGAACACAGCCTTGCCCTCAGTCCCGCAGGCAGCGGTGGCGGAATGAACGTTTCCCCTCGCAGGAAAAATGCGTAGAATGACCACATGAGCACAAGCTTTTCCATGGCGGATATACGTCTGGCCTGCCGAGATGCCATGACCCATCGTCCGGCCATTTATTTCGCCGATTTCATCATGTCGGCGGGAGTTGGGTATGCCGCCGCTTATTTTTACCTGATAGCGCCGTTGGGCTCGGTGCAGCAGCTTGCCTTTTTTCCATTAGCAGGTCTGGCTTTGTTTCGGGCGGGGATCTTCATCCACGAGATCGTACATATGCGTGCGGGCGAAATGACCGCCTTCAAGATTTTCTGGAATGTCTTCTATGGCGTGCCGATGCTCACACCGTCCTTCATGTATAAGAATCATGTCGATCACCACAGCGCTAAGAATTTCGGTACGGCGCAGGATGGCGAATACCAGCCGTTCGGTCGCGGCAGTTGGGGCCAGGTCGCCCTCTATTTCGTACAAGTGCCGCTTCTCCCCGTGCTAGGCATTCTGCGCTTTCTCATTCTGGCACCGCTTTCGCTGATCTGGCCGCGCCTACGGCGCTGGGTCCTGAGCCATGCCAGTTCCTACGTCTCCAATTTCGCCTATGTGCGCATCCTGCCCGAGAAGGAGGACCGGCGCTGGTGGGTCGCTTCCGAACTCGCCGCGAGCCTGTTCCTGTGGGCGGCGCTGGCCGGTTTCGTGACCGGCTTTATCCCCTGGGCGATCATTCCCAAGATTTACGTGCTGAGCAGTTTCGCCATCCTTCTCAACTGGTTGCGCAATCTGGCCGGCCACCGCTTCCTCTCGGACGGGACCCCGATGTCCCACCTTGCCCAATATGAGGAATCGGTCACGATCACTGGCGCGCCCTGGCTGCACGAGCTCCTCTTCCCGGTTGGGATGCGCTACCATGCACTCCACCATCTCATGCCGGCCCTGCCGTATCACAACATGGGCAAGGTGCATCGGCGGCTGATCCAGGCTCTGCCCGCCGATTCTAGCTATCGGCGCAGTCTCTATTCCAGTTATCCCGCGGTAATGCGCCAGTTGGCGGCGGATATTCGCGCCCATCGCGCGCTGCCCGCTTGATCTTTTGGGGCAATCGCGGCATTTTGCTCCTGAAAGGTTGATCCATGTCCCATCGTCCGTATCGAGATATTCTCCGCCGCAAGTCCCGGCAGATTCGCGTGGGTTCCGTGTTGGTCGGCGGCGATGCGCCCATCGCGGTGCAGAGCATGACCAATACGCTGACGTCGGACGCGGCCGCCACCATCGAGCAGATCAGGCAGCTCGAAGCGGCAGGAGCGGATATCGTGCGGGTCTCCTGTCCCGACGAGGAATCGACCCAGGCGCTCAAGCAGATCGTGCGCGAAGTTGCGGTACCGATCGTCGCCGACATCCATTTCCATTATAAGCGCGGCATCGAGGCCGCCGAAGCGGGGGCCGCCTGCCTGCGCATCAATCCCGGCAATATCGGTGCCCCCGAACGGGTGCGCGAAGTGGTCAAGGCCGCCAAGGATCATGGCTGCTCGATGCGCATCGGCGTCAATGCGGGCTCGCTCGAGAAGGATCTGCTGGAGAAATATGGCGAACCCTGTCCCGAGGCGATGGTCGAATCCGCTCTCCAGCATATCCGCATTCTCGAAGATCACGATTTCCGCGAGTTTAAGATCTCGGTCAAGGCGTCCGACGTTTTCCTGGCGGTGGCCGCCTACCAGGCGCTCGCGGACGCCTGCGACTATCCGCTGCATATCGGCATCACCGAGGCGGGCGGCCTGCGCGCCGGCACGGTGAAATCCTCGATCGGGCTCGGCATGCTGCTGTGGTCGGGCATTGGCGATACGATCCGCGTCTCGCTCTCGGCCGATCCGGTTGAAGAAGTGCGGGTGGGCTTCGAGATGCTCAAGAGCCTGAATCTGCGCCACCGCGGCGTGAACATCATTTCCTGCCCCTCCTGCGCCCGGCAGCAATTCCAGGTGATCAAGACCGTCGAGGAGCTGGAGAAACGGGTGGCGCATATCACCACCCCCATGACCGTCTCGGTCATCGGCTGCGTGGTCAATGGCCCGGGCGAGGCACGCGAGACGGATATCGGCTTCACCGGCGGCGGCAACAATACCCACCAGGTCTATATCGCCGGGGTGCCCCACCATCGCCTCAAGGAACAGGGCATCGTCGATCATCTCGTCGAGCTCATCGAAAAGAAGGCCGCCGAGATCGAGGCCGAGAAAAAAGCCCAAGCGGCATAGGACCTTTCTATGGCGCCCAAGCTTCAGCCCGTGCGGGGAACGCACGACATTCTGCCTGCGCAGATGCGAAAACACCGCAGGATCATCGATACTGCGCGCGGCGTGGCCGAAGTCAACGGTTTCGAGGAAGTCGAAACGCCGATTTTCGAGAAAACGGAAGTCTTCAGCCGGACGCTCGGCGATACCTCCGATGTCGTCACCAAGGAGATGTATACGTTCGAGGATCGCGGCGGCGAGAGCATCACCTTGCGTCCCGAAGGCACTGCCGGGGTTGCGCGCGCGCTCATCTCCAACGGGCTGCAGCAGAATCTGCCCCTGAAATACTTCTATGCCGGGCCGATGTTCCGCTACGAACGGCCCCAGGCCGGGCGCCTGCGGCAATTCACCCAGACCGGCGTGGAATATCTGGGCGATGCGACGCCCTGGGCCGACGGGATTGTCATCCTGACCGGTATCGAGTTCCTGCAGGAACTCGGCCTGTGGGAGCGCTGCACGTTGGAGATTAACACGCTCGGCGACGGGCCGAGCCGCAACGCCTACCGTGCCGCCCTGGTCGAATATCTGGAAAAATATCGCGACGCGCTCTCGCCCGAGAGCCAGGCGCGGTTGGCGCGCAATCCGCTGCGCATCCTCGATTCCAAGGATGATGGCGACCGCGCCATCATCGCGGATGCGCCTTTATTCTCTTCCTATCTGTCCGATGATGCGCGAATCTTCTTCGATATGGTGCGATCCTTTATCACCCTGCGCGGTATTTCGGCAGAGGTGAATCCGCATTTGGTGCGCGGCCTCGATTATTATTGCCACACGGCGTTTGAAATTACCTGCCAGGAGCTGGGCGCGCAGAAAACCGTGCTGGCCGGCGGCCGCTATGACGGTTTGATCGAGACCATGGGCGGCCCTGCCGTTCCGGGCGTTGGGTGGGCGAGCGGCGTGGAACGCCTCGCGCTTTTGCTCGGCGATCAGCCGAAACCATCGCTCGTGGCGGTCATCGTTGCTGGCGACGGTGCGGAATTCGTGCTCGCATCCAAGGTCGTAGATTCGCTCCGGAAAGATAAAGTCATTTGCGAGATTATCGGCATGGCCAAATTGCAGAAGGCACTCGCCCGCGCGAATAAATTGAACGCGCGCTGGGCGGTGATCATCGGCGAGCAAGAGGCACGGCAGAACAAATATAGCCTCAAGGACATGGAGAGCGGCGAGCAAGGGCTGGTCACACTGGATGAGCTGCGGAACGCCATCCGGAACCGGCAACTGGCGTAACATGCTGACCCACAGGCTCGAACAGATCATCGCCCGCCATGACGAGCTTGCCGCCTTGATGGCCGATCCCGCGCGCTCCGGCGAGTTTACGAAAAACGCCAAGGAATATGCCGATCTCGAGGAAGTGGTCGCGGCGATCCGCGCCCTGCGCGCGGCCGAGCGTGAGGCGCGCGATCTCGAGGCGCTGCGCGAGGATGCGGAAATGCGCGCGATGGCCGAGAGCGAGCTTGCGGCGCTGCGCGAAAAGATTCCGGCGTTGGAGCGGCAGGTGCAGATCATGCTCCTGCCCAAGGACGAGGCCGATGAACGCAATGCGATCCTTGAGGTGCGCGCCGGCACCGGCGGTGAGGAAGCGGCGCTGTTCGCCGCCCTGCTGTTCCGCATGTATGCGCGCTATGCCGCGCTGCATAATTGGCGCTTCGAGATCATGGAGATCAGCGAAAGCGGCCTGGGCGGCTATAAGGAGGCGGTGGCCGAGATCACCGGCCGCAACGTCTTCGCCCGCTTGAAGTATGAATCGGGCGTGCACCGCGTGCAGCGCGTGCCCGACACCGAGGCGAGCGGGCGCATCCATACCTCGGCGGCCACCGTCGCGGTCTTGCCCGAGGCGGAGGAGGTCGATATCCGCATCGAGGACAAGGATCTGCGCATCGATGTCTTTCGCGCCAGCGGCCCCGGCGGCCAGTCGGTCAACACCACCGACAGCGCGGTCCGCATCACCCACTTGCCGACCGGCCTGGTGGTAAGCCAGCAGGACGAGAAATCGCAGCACAAGAACAAGGCCAAGGCCATGAAGATCCTGCGCTCGCGCCTCTACGAGCGCCAGCGCGAGATGCAGGAAAGCGCGCGCGCCGCCGACCGCCGCTCGCAGGTGGGCAGCGGCGACCGCTCCGAACGCATCCGCACCTATAATTTTCCCCAAGGACGCTGCACCGACCACCGCATCAACCTCACCCTCTACAAGCTCGACAAGGTAGTGGAAGGCGAGGCTCTGGATGAGATCGTCGATGCGCTGACCGCCGCAGACCAAGCGGAAAAACTCGCGAATATCGCGTGATAGGTGAGAGAACGGTCGTGGATATAGGAAGCGAAAAGGAAGCCCGGGCTTCGCTAAAACGGGCTTTCCACCTGGATAGGCAGGGGAGGGAGGCCGCGGCAATCCCTTTATATCAGAAGGCGCTGCGTGGCCGGCTCGGCAAGATTGATAGAAGAGATGGGTACGTCTGCCTCGCCTCTTCTTACCGAAATGTCGGCAGCGAGCGGATGGCTCTCCGCACCATCAAGAGGGCGGCGGCGCTTTTCCCTAATGATCCGTTGGTTCTGCTGTTCTTCGCCCTGATCGAATTCTCGGCGGGAAGAAAAGGCGCGGCCGTTCATTGCCTCGCTTCCCATATTCTCGCACATCCGCGAAGCTCAAAGAAGGTAGGCGGTTTCACCCCCGTGCTCAGCCGCTATTTCCAAAAGCTGCGAAATATCGAATACCGCGAACGCTATTTCTTAGCGGGCCTTCTTATCCATCATGCCCGGCCTTGGGCCGGGGCATCCCCCGGAAGGATAAGATCGCCGGTTTCACGCGCGTTTGGCACACGATTAAGCCCTCTCCCTTGATGGGGGAGGTCGGGTGGGGTACTCAGGAATCAGAGGTCAGAGTCAGGAAATAGGACCCAAGCTCACCCTCACCCGGCTTCGGCCTATCGGCCTCGCCACCCTCTCCCATCAAGGGAGAGGGTTGGTGAGGGCTAGAGCCCGGGAGTATGACCTTATATCTGGGTCGAGGAGAATTACCTTTAGCCCTCCCTCTTGATGGGGGAGGGTTGGGTGGGGGTGTGCAGGAAACAGAGGTCAGGGTCAGGAAATAGGCAGCCAAGCTCACCCTCACCCGGCTTCGGCCTATCGGCCTCGCCACCCTTCAAGGGAGAGGGTCATGAGCCCGCCGTGACGGATAAAAAGGGAAAGAGGTTCAGAACCTACCGGAACTGCACCTTGGCGATCTCGTAGGATTTCGATCCGCCCGGGGTGGTGACTTCCACCGTATCGCCCACGGACTTGCCGATGAGCGCGCGCGCGAGCGGCGCGGTGACCGCCAGGCGCCGCGATTTGATGTCGGCTTCGTCCTCGCCGACGATCTGGTAAGCCATTTTCTCTTCGGTATCCTCGTCGATCAGGGTCACCGTCGCGCCGAATTTGATCTGCTTGCCCTTCAGCTTGCTGACATCAATGATCTCGGCGCGCGAGATCTTGTCTTCGAGTTCGGCCACGCGGCCCTCGATGAAGGATTGGCGCTCGCGCGCCGCGTGATATTCGGCATTTTCCGAGAGATCGCCATGTTCGCGCGCTTCGGCGATGGCCCGGATGATGGCCGGCCGCTCCACGCCCTTCAAATGGCGCAGTTCTTCCTCCAGCCGCGCGTAGCCTTCTGCGGTGATGGGGATTTTGTTCATGCCGTACTCCTTTACAATAGAAATGCGCCCCGGCGCCGAAGGGTGTCGGGTTGGATATTCCCTCGCTAGGCATTAAAATACGATTGTAAGGCTTGGACTTCAAGTTCCCCGCGGTCGCGCGCGACCAGGCTGCCGGCGCAGGCGATGATTCCCGACAGGGTTGTGTAATAGGGAATACCGCGCATGAGGGCAGTCCTGCGCAGGTTTTGCGAATCATGAATGGATTTAACACTGGAAGTTGTGTTGAATACCAAAGCGATTTCGCCGCGTTCCAGGGCGCTCAGGATATGGGGGCCGCCTTGGTGCACCTTATTGATGGACGTGACATTGAGGCCGTGGTGACGCAAATAGGCTGCGGTTCCGGGTGTCGCGATAATGTCGAAACCCGCCACGAGCAGGCGCTTCATCGAGGGAAGCAGCCAGGGCTTGTCCTTATCCTTGACGGAAACGAAAATCGTCCCGCTGCTCGGCAGGCGCGCGCCCGCGCCGGCCTGAGCCTTGGCGAAGGCCCGCTCGAAATCGCGGTCCAGTCCCATGACCTCGCCCGTGGACTTCATCTCGGGTCCGAGAATGACATCCGCGCCCGGAAAGCGGGAGAAGGGGAAAACCGCTTCCTTGACCGCGATATAGGGCTGGCGGCGCGTGGCGCCCAGCGGAAAGGCGGACAGTTTTTCGCCCGCCATGATCCGCGCGCCAATCTTGGCAATCGGCACGCCGGTCGCCTTGGCGACGAAGGGAACGGTCCGGCTGGCGCGCGGATTGACTTCCAGTACGTAAATGTCGCGATCCTGAATGGCGAACTGCACGTTCATCAGGCCGACGACTCCGAGCGCGCGGGCAAGGATTTCGGTCTGGCGGCGCAGTTCGAGGATGGTGGAGAGCGGCAAGGTATGGGGCGGCAGGGTGCAGGCCGAATCACCCGAATGGATCCCCGCTTCCTCGATATGTTCCATGATACCCGCGATATAAACATCCTCGCCGTCCGCCAGCGCGTCGACGTCCACTTCGATGGCGTCCTGCAAATAGGAATCGAGCAGGATCACATTCTCGCCCAGCGCGCTCTGGACGCGCCGCATGTAATCGGCGAGGGCAGCTTCGCTGTGGACGATTTCCATCGCCCGCCCGCCGAGCACGTAGGAGGGCCGTGCGACCAGCGGATAGCCGACCAGGCGTGCCTCGCGCAGCGCCTCCTCGGCCGAGCGCGCGATACGATTGTTGGGTTGGCGCAGGCCCGCTTTTTCAAGCAGACGCTGGAACTGTTCCCGATCCTCGGCGAGGTCGATGGCGGCGGGCGAGGTCCCGAGAATGGGAATATGGGCTTTCTCCAGGGAAGCGGCGAGCTTGAGCGGAGTCTGACCGCCGAGCTGGACAATCGCACCTTTGATGGTGCCGGCCTGCTGCTCGGCGCGGCAGATCGCGAGCACATCCTCAGAGGTCAGCGGATCAAAATAAAGCCGGTCGGCGGTGTCGTAATCGGTGGAGACCGTCTCCGGATTGCAATTGATCATGACGGTTTCATATCCTGCTTCCTTGAGGGCGTAGCAGGCATGCACGCAGCAATAATCGAACTCGATTCCTTGGCCGATCCGGTTGGGGCCGCCGCCCAGAATCAGGATCTTGGTCCGCTCGCTCGGGCGCGTTTCATCTTCCGCGCTTCCAAAGCGAGCGCCCTGATAGGTGGAATAGAAATAAGAGGTGGCGGTGGGAAATTCTCCCGCGCAGGAATCGATCCGCTTATAGACCGGCTGGATGCCCGCCGCCAGGCGCATCTGGGCAATCTTATCTTCTGTGCTGCCCGTGAGCTGGGCGATGCGGCGATCCGAAAATCCCAGTTCTTTGATGCGCGCCCAGCCGGTCCGATCCTGCGGCGGGCCAGCCGCGAGCTCCTGCTCCGCCGCGACAATATGGCCGATCTGCTCGAGGAACCAGGGATCGAAACCGGCGCGCGCGGCGATACGGGAGGGATTCCAGCCCCGGCGCAAGGCCTGGGCAGCATAAAGCAGGCGCTCCGGTGTCGCTTGCGTCAAAGCATCTTCGAGCTGTTCGTCGGGGCAGGGGAGGTCCGCGAGACCATCGAGACCGGTCTCGAGCGAGCGATAGGCCTTCTGCAGGGCCTCGGGAAAAGACCTGCCGATCGCCATGGCCTCGCCCACCGATTTCATCGCGGTGCCGAGTCGAGGCACGCTTCCAGGGAATTTTTCGAAAGCGAAGCGGGGAATCTTCACCACCACATAATCGATGGTGGGTTCGAAGGAAGCGGGTATCGCCGGGGCGATATCATTACGCAGCTCGTCGAGGGTATAGCCCACCGCGAGCTTGGCGGCTATCTTGGCGATCGGATAGCCGGTTGCCTTCGAAGCGAGGGCCGAGGAGCGCGAGACGCGTGGGTTCATCTCGATCACCACCTGGCGCCCGCTACGCGGGTCGACCGCAAACTGCACATTTGCCCCACCGGTATCGACGCCGATCTCGCGCAGGACCGCGAGCGAGGCGTTGCGCATCCTTTGATATTCCTTGTCGGTAAGCGTCAAGGCAGGTGCGACCGTGATCGAATCACCCGTATGGACGCCCATCGGATCGATATTTTCGATGGAGCAAACGATGATGCCATTATCCGCGCGGTCGCGGACAACCTCCATCTCATATTCCTTCCAGCCGATAATGCTTTCCTCGATGAGGACTTCACCCACCGGCGAGGCGCGCAACCCGCTCTCGACGATTGCCAGGAATTGGTCGCGGTCGGCGGCGATTCCGCCACCGGTTCCCCCCAGGGTGAAAGAAGGCCGGATGATCGCCGGCAGACCGGTTTCCTCAAGCGCGAGCAGAGCGTCCTCTCGCGAACGAACCGTGCGCCCGCGCGGTGTATCGAGCCCGATCTTTTCCATCGCGCGACGGAACAGCTCGCGGTCTTCTGCCTTGGCTATGGCGTCCGGCCGGGCGCCGATCATCTCCACGCCATGGCGTTCCAGCACGCCCAGCCGATGAAGTTCCATTGCGATGTTGAGCGCTGTCTGGCCGCCCATGGTCGGCAAAAGCGCGTCCGGCCGTTCGGTTACGATGATGCGCGCAACGATCTCTGCAGTGATCGGCTCAATATATGTCCGATGGGCGAGCTCGGGATCCGTCATGATCGTGGCCGGATTGGAATTGGCCAGGATGACCCGATAGCCCTCCTGCTTGAGAGCCTTGATGGCTTGCGCCCCCGAATAATCGAACTCGCAGGCCTGACCGATGATAATCGGGCCCGCGCCGATGACCAGGATCGAGGCGATATCGGTGCGCTTGGGCATTATTTTCTCGTAGCCCATCCCTGGGAAGGGCGCAACCGTCGACTGGGCCATGCTACCGGTGCATGTCTAGATGTGTTCGAGCCTGCCTGGTCGATACCGAGGCATCGCGCAACAGAACCGCTTCCATCTCGTCGTGAACCGCTTTAATCTGCCGCTCACGCAGAAGGAGAAGAATAATGATAAAGAAAGTTCGCGTTTCGCGCCGCAAGGTCCTGAAGGCCGGCATGGCGGCGGCTGTCCTGATGGGCGCCCCCTCGCTGGCGCGCGCCCAAGAACAGAAACAGCGTGGAGGCCATCTGCGCCTGGGCATGGCCGGGGGCTCTTCGACCGATTCCTTTGACCCTACCACCTATGCCGATTCGGTGCCGATCGCGCAGGGCTATCAGATCATGAATGGCCTGATTGAGATCGATGAACATAACCGGGCGCAGCCGGAACTTTTCGAGAGCTGGGACGTTGCCGACCAAGCCAAGCAGTGGATTTTTCGCATACGCAAGGGGGTTACATTTCATAACGGCAAAAGCCTGGATGCCGACGACATCCTCTATTCCTTAAACCTGCATCGCGGCGACGCTTCGAAATCCGGGGCGAAGAGCCTGCTTAAGCCCATTACCGAAATCACGAAACTCGCAGACGATCAGATTCGCATCACGCTCGCGGGCTCCGATTCCGATTTTCTCTATTCGCTGGGCGATTACCATCTGCTGGTCGTTCCGAACAACTTCACCGATTGGCAGAATCCGGTGGGAACGGGCGCCTACGCGTTCGATCATTATGAACCGGGCGTACGTCTGCTCACCAAGCGCAACATGAATTATTGGAAAGAGGGGCGCGGCAATGTCGACAGTGTCGAAACCTTGGTAATCAATGATACGCAGGCCCGCATGAACGCGCTCATCTCTGGTCAGGTGGACGCCATCAGCCGCGCCGATACCAAGACCATCGGGCTGATCAAGAATGTTCCCGATCTGGCGGTCGTCAATTCACCCGGGGGGTGGCACGCGATCCTCGCCATGCAAACCGACAAAATGCCCTTCACCGATAGTAATGTCCGCCGCGCCCTGCGTTACGCGATGGATCGCCAGCAGATGCTCGAGACGCTGTTCAACGGCTATGGCTCGCTCGGCAATGACCATCCCATCCCGCGCAGCGACCCGTTCTATAATTCCGAATTGCCTCAGATCGCCTACGATCCCGACAAGGCTAAGTTTTTCTTGGGGAAGGCAGGACTCTCTTCCCTGGCGGTGGGTCTGTCGGCGAGCGAAGCCGCCTTCGACGGCGGAGTGAATGCGGCAGTGCTTTACCAAGCGGCCGCGAAGAAGGCCGGAGTCGCGATCGATATTCACCGCGAGCCCGCCGATTCGTTTTGGAGCAATGTCTGGCTCAAGGCGCCGTTCTGCCTGTCCTACTGGGCGGGAAGAGCAGCCGCTACCCAGATGCTGGCGGTCGCCTACGAATCCCAGGCGAGCTACAACGAGACCCACTGGAACAATTCCCGCTTCGATTCATTGCTCAATACCGCGCGGGCGGAAACCGACGAGACGAAGAAGCGTACGGCCATTTGGGAAATGCAGGCCATGCTGCATGACGATGGCGGCGCCCTTATTCCGGTCTTCGCCGATTGGGTCGATGCGTGCCACAAGCGGGTCAAGGGATTAACGCCGCATGGCATCGCCAATTTTGATAATTTGCGGCTTGCGGAGAAGGCCTGGTTCTCGGCGTAGCAATGGGTGGGGAAACAAGGGGGAACACGCGGCTGGTTGTGCGCCGGCTGCTGTTCCGCCTCGTCCTTGGACTAGGGACGCTCATCGCCGCGAGCCTGCTCATTTTTCTGTGCACCGAATTGCTTCCGGGCGATGTGGCCGCCGCCATCCTGGGCAGGGAAGCAACCCCCGAGACGGTCGCTGCCTTGCATCGGAGCCTGGATCTCGACCGACCGCTGGCGGTGCGATATCTCGCCTGGCTCGGCGGCGTGGCGCGCGGCGATCTCGGCCAATCGCTCGTCAATCATCGTGCGATAGCGGAATCGCTCTGGCCGCGATTCACGCATACGCTTTTATTAGCCGGCGCGACCTCGCTCGTTGCCATGCCGTTCGCGCTGCTGGCGGGCTATGCGGGCGCCTTATGGCCCGGCGGATGGTTCGATCGGCTGAATAGTGGAATTGCCGTCTTCTCGCTCTCCGTGCCGGAGTTCTTTACCGGCTATCTGCTGATCCTCATCTTTGCCGTAAAGCTCCACATCCTGCCCGCGCTCGCGGCGGTGCGCGAGGACATGACACTCGGGCAAAAGATACCTTTTCTGATCCTCCCCGCAGCCACCCTGACCATCGTGATCTTTGCGCACCTCTTCCGCATGACCCGGATCGCGCTGCTGGACCTCCTCGATGCGCCCTATTGCGAAATGGCGGTGCTCAAGGGCTTGCCGCGCGGGCGGATTATCCTCTCCCATGTTCTCCCGAACGCGGTCGCCCCGCTCGCTTACGTCGTGACGCTCAATCTTGCTCATCTGGTTCTGGGGGTGATCGTGGTCGAGACCATCTTCGGCTATCCGGGCCTCGGCCAATGGATGGTGGACGCGGTCGGAAAACGCGACATTCCCGCGATCCAGGCGGCCGGGCTGGTCTTCGCCGCGGTTTTCGTGATCCTCAACATGGTGGCCGATTGCTGCGTGCTGCTCGGCAATCCTCGCCTGGGCCGCTCATGAGGCGAGGAGGCATCGTCGCCGCTATCCTGCTGGGCGCTGTCCTGCTGGCCTGTGTGATCGGACCCGTGCTTTTGCCGGTCGACCCCGATGCTATTCTTGGCCCTGCTTGGCAGCCACGCAGCGCAGCACATGTCCTCGGGCTCGACAATCTCGGCCGCGACATGCTGGCCCGTCTGCTCGTCGGGGGCCGGACGTCGATCGGTCTTGCCCTCGGTGCGACCAGCCTCTCCTTCATGCTGGGCATCGGGGCCGGTTTCGCCGCGGCCCTGGCCGGTGGGTGGGTCGATCACCTGCTCACGCGTGCCTTCGAAATTCTCCTCGCCATGCCGACGCTAATTTTCGTTCTGATCATTCTGTCCGTGCTCGGACCCAGCGCCGCCACGATTATCCTGACCCTTGCGGTTATTGATTCGACCCGCGTCTACAGGCTGGCGCGCCTTCTCGCGCGCGATGTGCTGGCTCAGGAATACGCGCTCCAGGCGCGCCTGCGCGGAGAGGGGATTCCCTGGATGATCGGCCGCGAGATCCTGCCCAATGTCGCGCGCCCGCTTTCGGCAGAGGCAGGTCTGCGCTTCAGCTTCGTCTTCCTGCTGATCGCGGCACTTGCTTATCTCGGCCTGGGTCTGCCGCCACCGCTCAGCGATTGGGGTTCGATGGTTCGCGACAATGCCCCGGCGATCGGGCTCGGCAATCCGGCGGCGCTCTATCCCGCTGCTGCCATCGCGCTCATAGCGGCCTGCGTCCATGCGATCCTCGACCGCCTCTCCTTTTCGGAACGGCGGCGCGCGTGATCCTCGCCATCGATTCCCTCTCGGTGCAGGCTTCAGGTCGCCCAATCCTCGCCGGTATCTCGCTCACCCTTGCGCGCGGCCGGATGCTGGGCGTTATCGGAGAATCGGGCGCGGGCAAGACCACGCTCGGCTTGGCCGCGCTCGGCCATATGCGGGTGGGATGCGAGCACAGCGACGGGGAGGTCCGCTTACTCGGTCAACCGCTCTTTGTCCTGCCGGCCGAGGCGCGCCGACATTGGGTGGGCCGCCACGCCGCTTATGTTCCGCAGAGTCCCGCGAGCGCCTTCAACCCGGCGCGCCGGCTGCTCCCGCAACTCATCGAAGGGCCGGTCTTTCATGCGATCACCGAGCGTCGCGCGGCCATCACCGAGGCACAGCGGCTCTTCGACGAGATGGGGCTCGGCCGCGGCTTGCTCGCGCGCTTTCCGCATCAATTATCGGGGGGCCAGCTCCAGCGCGCCAGCATCGCCATGGCGCTGCTGTCCCAGCCTGACCTGATCGTCTTCGATGAACCGACCGCTTCGCTCGACCGCGCGCTTCAGGGCGGGCTCGCCCAGCTGATCGAGGATATTGTCCTCCGCCGCGGTCTCGCCGGGCTCTATATCTCGCACGATCTCTCCCAGATCGAGCGGCTCTGCGATGACGTGGCCGTGATGAAGGACGGAGCGATCGTCGAGGCCGGCGCGCGCGATGCCGTATTCCGCGATCCGCGCCATTCCTATACCCGCGCCCTCTTGCACCGCCATGCGACGCGGCCGGCCTCCCGCCCGGTGGGAGAAGTCGCGCTGCGCATCGACGACCTTTCCGTCTCCTACGCAGACAGGCCGGTCCTGACCGGCGTCTCGGCAAGGGTGCGGCAAGGGGGCTTCGTGGCCATTGTCGGCCCCTCAGGCAGCGGCAAGAGCACGCTCGCCCGCGCCATCGCCGGCCTGCTCGCCGACGCATCGGGGATTATAGAATTGCAAGGCATTTCTCTTCCGCTCTCTTATGGAAAGCGTACCAACGAGCAGCGCCGCAAGATCCAGTATATCGGACAAAGCGCCGAGCTCGCCTTAAACCCGATGCAGACGGTCGCCGCCATTATCGGCCGGCCGCTACGATATTATTTCGGCCATCGTGGGGCCAGCCTCGGCGAGACAGTCCGGGACCTCCTGGCCCGGGTGGGCTTGAAAAGCGACCTCCGGGGGCGGCGACCCCGGCAATTGTCGGGCGGACAGCGGCAGAGGGTGGCGATTGCCCGGGCGCTGGCTGCGCGGCCGGCCGTCCTGATCTGCGATGAAATAACCTCTGCCCTCGATCGGAGCCGCGCGCATCAGATCCTGGAATTGCTGAGAAGCCAACATGCCGCGACCGCTATCCTCTTCATAAGCCACGACCGGGAACTCGTCGAATCCTATGCCGATGAGATCCTCGAAATGCACGAGGGCCAGCTGCATCCCTCCTGACGCCCCGACCGGAAAAGCTCGATCTTGACTTCGCCTGCCCCACCCTGTACCGCCTCATCATGACGACAGCCCTGGATTCCGTTGTTGCCGCCACCAATCTGCACGGCGCTATCGCCCGTGCCACGGATATTCTCCTCCGCCATCAGCAGGAGGACGGTCATTTCGTCTTCGAACTGGAAGCGGACGCGACCATTCCCTCGGAATATATCATGCTCGGGCATTTCATGGGCACGCCCAATGTGGCGGTCGAACAGCGCGTTGTCGCTTATCTGAAATCGACCCAAGAAGATCATGGCGGATGGCCCCTGTATCACAAGGGTGCCTTCGATATCAGCGCATCGGTTAAGGCGTATTACGCCCTGAAATTATGCGGCGAGGACCCCGACGCCCCGCATATGAGTCGCGCACGCGCCGCCATCCTTGCTCATGGCGGCGCGAAGGAGGTCAATGTCTTTGCCATGATCCAATTGGCGCTTTTCGGGCAGGTGCCGTGGCGGGCGGTGCCGGTCATGCCGCCCGAGATCATGCTGCTCCCGCGCTGGTTTCCCTTTCACCTCGACAAGGTGTCCTATTGGTCGCGCTGCGTCATCGTGCCGCTGACCATTCTGATGGCGAAGAGGCCGCGGGCACGCAACCCGCGACAAGTGAATATCCCGGAACTTTTCATTGTTCCGCCGGCCCAGGTCACCAATTGGTACAGCATGAAGCGCCGCGGGGCGTGGGCGGGTTTTTTTCGCGGCCTCGATCGCGTCCTGCAACGGGTACAGCGCTTCTTTCCGCGCGGCCCACGTGAGAAGGCTATCAAGCGTGGCGTGGCGTGGATCGAAGAACGGCTCAACGGGTTGGATGGCCTGGGCGCGATCTATCCTGCCATGGCCAATACCGTGATGGTCTATGACACGCTCGGCTATGACAAGGATTACCCGCCCTATCGGACGGCGCGGGAGGCGGTCGAGAAGCTGCTGATCTTGAAGGAAGACCGCGCTTACTGCCAGCCCTGTTTCTCCCCAGTTTGGGATACCGGATTGATTGCCCATACCTTGCTTGAGGTGGGCGGCGAGGCGGAGAAAAGTGCGGATGCGGCGCTCGACTGGCTCCAGGGCAAGCAGATTCTCGATGTGAAGGGCGATTGGGCCGTGAACTGCCCCGGCGTCCGTCCGGGCGGCTGGGCCTTTCAATACGCCAACGATCATTATCCGGACGTCGACGATACGGCGGTGGTGGCGATGGCGCTGGATCGTCGGGCCGATCCCCGCTACCGCGAGAACATCGCCCGCGCGGTCGAATGGATCCTGGGTGTGCAGAGCACCTGCGGCGGGTGGGGCGCCTTCGACAAGGATAATGAATATCATTATCTCAACTATATCCCCTTTGCCGATCACGGCGCCCTGCTCGATCCGCCGAGCGCCGATGTCTCGGCGCGCTGTATCTCGCTCCTCGCCCAGCTTGGATATAAGAGCGATCATCCGGCGGTCGCCCGGGCGGTCAATTACCTCCTGCGCGAGCAGGAGAAAGAGGGATGCTGGTACGGCCGATGGGGCACCAATTATATCTATGGGACGTGGTCGGTGCTGTGCGCCCTCAATTCCGTCGGCATCGATCATGGCCATCCCGCGATCCGCAAGGCCGTCATCTGGTTGAAAAGCAGACAGCGCCCCGACGGCGGCTGGGGCGAAACCGGACTTTCCTATTACGAAGGGGGGCCACGCGGAGAGGCGGACATTTCGACGCCATCGCACACCGCCTGGGCCTTGCTCGGCCTCATGGCGGTGGGCGAGAGAGAAGATCCCGCCGTGTCGCGCGGCATCGCCTACCTGCTCGAAACCCAGGACCAGCAGGGCCGATGGGAAGAGAGCAACTACAATGCCGTGGGTTTCCCGCGCGTTTTCTATCTGCAATATCATGGCTACCGGGCTTACTTTCCGCTCTGGGCGCTGGCGCGGTATCGTAATCTCGAGGAAAACAATCGCGGACCGGTCCTGCATGGCATGTGAGAAGCGCGGCTGGCATGGATAGCGCCGCGCAGCGCGCCTTTCTCCTCGCCGCGCTCGGTCTTTCGGGACCGCTATGGAAGCGTGCGGACGCCAAGAAGAATTTTGTCGGTCTCGGCATGGTACAGATCGATTCGATCCGCATCACCGGTCATCGCAATCATGAACTGGCGTGGCTCGCCCGCGCCGATGCGCCGGTCGGCGATTTCTATGACTTGCTCTATCGCGACCGCGCGATGATCGAAACCCATTATCCCCTCTTCGCCACGCGGCGCGACTGGGTGCCGTGGCTCAACCGTGGCTTCGATGCACACATCACGCGGCGCGAGGTCTATGTTTCGCTCAAGCCTATGATGCGCCGCATGCTGGCGCACATTCGCGAGAACGGCCCCGTCTCCCCCGCCGACTTCAACGAGGCGCGTATCCCCGGCGGGTTCAATACGATCAAGGCCTCGACCCGCGCGTTGGAATATCTTTATTACGAGGGCAAGCTCCAGATCGCCGGCCGGACCGCCCACTATCACCGTCTCTTCGATCTGACCGAACGCGTGGTGCCCGAGGCGCTGGCCGTGAAACGGCCGCGCCAAGCCGAGAGGGATGCTTTTTTCGCGCGCTCGGCATTGGAAGTTCTCAAGCTCGCCACGCCCGCGCAATGGGTGGACAGGATCGCGCACCATTGGCTGCCGCGGGGCGGCAAGGCGGAGGCGCGCGCCATGCTGGAACGGTTCCTGCGCCGTCAAAGCGACGAGGATATCGTCGAGATGGCGCCGGGCCTGTTTGGCTTGCGCGAGGACAAACGGCGCGTTGAAAACAGCCGCGGCGACAGCGATATTGTCCGGGTGCTGGCGCCACTGGAGAATCTGCTCTTCCACCGCAGGCGCTTCCAGGAGCTCTTCGGCATTCCCTATAAATTCGAGGCATATACCCCGGTTCACGCGCGCCGGTTCTATTATGCCCTGCCGCTGCTCCATCGCGATGAGATTATCGGCTTGCTCGATGCGGGCAAGCGCGGGGGCGACTGGCATATCGTGGCAATAGAGCTCCACAAACCGGTCTCCCGAGAGCTGCTCAGACAGGCGATCCACCGCTTGGCCGGCCTGGCCGGCGCCGAGCGCATCACGACCGCGCGGGGATTGGAGCGCGCCATTGCCGTTTCATTGAAAGGAAAAATCGATGACGATGCTCTATACCGATGATGACCAGATGGTCCTGCCGGATTGGATCGACCATAACGGTCATATGAATGTCTCGCGCTACCTCATTCTTTTCGACGTGGCGATTGAAAAAGCCTTCACCGATATCGGCATTCGCTACGACGCGGTCGCCGAGACGGGAATCACGACCTTCGCGGTCGAGAATCACCTCACTTATCATGCCGAAGTCTTCGAGAGTGATCGCCTGCGCGTGACCTCTCAACTGCTCGATTATGACGAAAAGCGCTGGCACTGGTTCCAGCGCGCCTATCACGCGGAAAAAGGGTATCTCGCGGCAAGTTGCGAGTGGCTGGTCCTCTGCATCGATATTCATCGCCGCCGCGCAGCACCGATGCCGCCCGCGCTGGCCCGCCGCACTGCGGAGATCCATCATCTCCATGCCGCTCTGCCCCGTCCAAGCGAGGCGGGACGCAACGTATCGCTTGCCAACAAGCGGGCCGCGGTGTGATCCCACGCCTGTTTGTCGCAAGCGCACTCACCGCCAATGCCGAGATCGTTCTCGGCGCCAAGGAGGCGCATTATATCGCGCGGGTGCTTCGCCGGCGCGCGGGCGACAATCTGATCCTTTTCAATGGGCGCGACGGGGAGTATTGGGCGCATATCGCGGCAATCGAGAAATCATCGCTGCACCTCCGCCTCTCGCGCCAGCGCCGCGCCCAGACCGACGAGCGGGCTTTGTGGCTGCTGGCCGGCCTGGTGCAGCGTCCGGCGCTTGAAACGATCGTCGCCAAGGCTTGCGAACTCGGCGTCACCACGATCTGCCCGGTCATCACCCGGCATGCCGGTCCGCATCGGGTCAACCTGGACCGCCTGCGCACCATCGCAACCGAATCAGCGGAGCAGAGCGAACGGCTGAGCGTGCCGGAGATCGTTCCGCCTGTCATGCTCGAGAATCTTTTCGAGGCGTGGCCCGCGAGCCGTCCGGTGCTTCTCTGCGCGGAAAGCGGACCGGCGCTGTCCCTGGCTGAGGCGATCGATTCCCTGTCCGGAAACGAGGCAGCGCTCTTGACTGGGCCGGAGGGCGGCTTTCCCCAAATGGAGCTTGATTTCCTTCGGAAACTACCCTTTGTTACGTCTGTAACATTGGGGCCGCGCATTCTGCGCGCCGACACGGCGGCGATTGCTGCCCTGGCCGTCATCCAGGCATTATGGGGCGACGGTGCGGCGCGTCCCTTGCGCGACATCCCCGATCCGGAACAGGAGTAAGCGAGGAAGAATGTCCGCACCGCCGCAATCGCAAAGCGAACCGATCCGCAGCAAAAACCAACTCGCCGATTATCTGGCCAGCGGCTGTAAGCCCAAGAGCGAGTGGCGCATCGGAACCGAGCATGAAAAATTCGTCTTCCACGGGGCCGACCTGCGCCCGGTGAGCTACGAAGAACCTAATGGGATCAATGCCTTGCTACGCGGTCTCCAGCGTTTTGGGTGGGAGGCGGTGACCGAAAAGGACAAGATCATCGCGCTCACCCAGGGGCGCTGCTCGATCACCCTCGAGCCGGGTGGCCAGTTCGAACTTTCGGGCGCGCCCCTGCGCTCGATCCACGAGACCTGCGCCGAGGTCGGAACGCATCTGCGCCAGGTAAAGGAAGTCGCCCAGGAGCTCGATCTGGGCTTTCTGGGGATGGGGTTCTCGCCCCACTGGCGCCGCGCGGACATTCCTTGGATGCCCAAGGGCCGGTATCGGATCATGCGCGACTATATGCCGAAGCGCGGTACGCTGGGCCTCGATATGATGACCCGCACCTGCACGGTTCAAGTCAATCTCGACTTTTCGAGCGAGGCCGACATGGTCGAGAAGCTGAGGATCGGCATCGCGCTTCAGCCCATCGCCACGGCGCTATTTGCCGATTCGCCCTTTACCGAAGGGCGGCCGAACGGTTTTCTCTCCTATCGCTCGCACATCTGGACCGATACCGATCCCGACCGGTGTGGGATGTTGCCCTTTGTCTTCGAGCCGGGGATGGGATTTGAGCGCTATGTCGAATACCTGCTCGATGTCCCGATGTATTTCGTCTACCGCAACGGCAGATATATCGACGCCTCGGGCCAATCTTTTCGCGATTTCATGGAAGGCCGGCTGCCGGCGCTGCCCGGCGAGGTGCCGAGCATCGGCGATTTCGCCGATCATTTGACGACGGTTTTTCCTGAGGTGCGGCTCAAGAAATTCCTGGAAATGCGGGGCGCGGACGGAGGCCCCTGGGACAGGCTGTGCGCATTGCCCGCCTTTTGGGTCGGTCTCCTCTATGATGCGCAGGCGCAGGCCGAAGCCGCCGCCTTCATCTCGGATTGGGGCATCGAGGAAATGGCCGAGCTCAGGCGCGACGTGCCCCGGCTTGCGCTCAAGGCACGCTTCCGAGGAGAAACAGTGCAGGAAATCGCGCTTCGCGTGCTCCGCATTGCGCGGGATGGGCTGATACGGCGTGCAGCACATGATGCGATCGGCGGGGACGAGTCGGGATTCCTGAATACGCTACAGAACATCGCCGAATCGGGTATCACGCCCGCCGAACGCAAGCTCGCGCTATATCAGGGGGAATGGCGCCAAGATGTGGCCCCGCTCTATCGCGTCTTCGCCTATTAACCTATGGGCGCGGCGCGCCCTCGATATTGTCTTGCCGCCACAATGTCTGCGGTGCGGCGAACTGGTGCAGCATGAGGGCGGGCTTTGTCCCGATTGCTGGAAGGACGTGCGGTTCCTGGGCGAACCGTGCTGCCGGATCTGTGCCGAGCCCTTCGAATTCGATGTCGGGGGCAATGCCCTCTGCGCACGTTGCGTGGCCGAGCGCCCGCCTTATGCTCAGGCGCGGGCGCTCTTTGCCTATGACCATCATTCCAGCGGGCCGATCCTTGCCTTCAAGCATGGCGACCGGCCCGAACTGGCGCGGGCCTTTGCCCGATGGGTGCGCGCCACCGACTTTGTGGGCAGAGCGGATATGATCGTGCCGGTGCCGCTGCATTGGTCGCGGCTGTTTGCCCGGCGCTACAACCAGGCGGCGCTGTTCGGACGCGAACTGGCGCGGCTCCACCACATGCCGATGGAGCCGCTGCTGCTGCTGCGGCATCGCCGCACCCCGAGCCAGGGGCGCCGTAATTCGAGCGCGCGGGTGCGCAATGTCCGCGATGCGTTCTCGCTGCATCCGGTCCGTGCGCGCCAGCTCGAGGGCAAGACGGTGCTGCTCGTTGACGATGTGATCACGACGGGTGCCACGGTCGCCGCTTGCAGCCGGATATTGCTTGAGGCTGGAGTTAGTGCCGTTCTGGTGCTGGCGATTGCCAAAGTGGTGCGCGGCGGCTGATCTAGCCGCTGTTGCGCAATCCCGCCGCGATGCCGTTGATGGTCAGGTGGATGCCTTCGCGGGTCATCTGGTCGCTGGTGCCGCCGCGGTGCCGCTTGAGCAGCTCGATCTGCACATGGTTGAGCGGATCTAGATAAGGAAAACGATAGCGGATCGAGCGCGCCAGCTCGGTATTGCGTTCCAGCAATGTGTGCTGCCCGGTAATCGTCAGCACGGCGTCGATCGAGGCCTGCCATTCCTCGCGCACCGCTTTCCAGATCATGTCGCGCTGTTCGTGATTTTCCACTAATTCCGCGTAGCGGGAAGCGATGGCGATATCGGTTTTGGCCAACACCATATCCATATTGGAGAGCAGGGTCCGGAAGAAAGGCCAGGCGCTAAACATATTGTGGAGAACACGCAATCCATCTTCGGGCCGCAGGGTCAGCCATTCGCGAACCGCCGAGCCGAATCCATACCAGCCCGGCAGCATCAACCGGCACTGCGCCCAGCCAAATACCCAGGGAATGGCGCGCAGATCCTCGATCCGCCGAGATTTGGTTCGCGAAGCGGGGCGCGACCCGATGTTCAGGCTGGCAATCTCTCCGATAACCGTCGATTGCCAGAAATAATCCTCGAAGCCGGGCGTGTCATAGACCAGGTGGCGGTAGGCGCGGTAGGCGAACTGCGACAGCTCCTCCATGACTTCGAGATAGCTGGGATCGGGCGCGGCGTTATCCCGATCATCTAGATTGGCCTCAAGCGCCGCCGCCGCGATAATCTCCAGGTTACGCCGCCCCAGCTCGGCATTGGAATATTTGCCGGCGATGACTTCTCCTTGCTCGGTGATGCGCAGGCCGTTTTCCACCGCACCGCCCGGCTGGGCGAGAATGGCCTCATAGCTCGGTCCGCCGCCGCGCCCTACCGAACCCCCGCGGCCGTGAAACAGACGCAAACGGACGCCATAGCGGTGGAAGAGGGCGATCAGCGAAATCTCCGCTTTGTAGAGTTCCCAGCTCGACGTCAGGAAGCCCCCGTCCTTGTTGCTGTCGGAATAGCCAAGCATGACCTCCTGGAGATTGTCATTGTTGGCAAGCATTTGCCGATAAAACGGCAGAGCCAGCAGCTTCTCCATGATCGTTGCGCAATTCCTAAGATCGGCGATGGTCTCGAACAAGGGAACAAGCGCGACATCGGTGGTTTTGTCTCGGGAACGAAGCAGGCCGACTTCCTTGAGCAGCACTGCGAGTTCGAGCATGTCGGAAACCGATTCCGCCTTGGAAATTATCGCATGAGGCACTGCCTGCTTGCCATAAAGGCGCTGCGCGACGGCTGCCATGCGGAAGATGGCGATCTCGGATTGGGTCTCTTCGGAATAGGTGTAAAAGGGAGAAACCAGCGGCCGTGGATTTTCGATCTCGGCGAGGAGCAGGCGGGCGCGCTCGGCTTCATCTAGCTCTTTATAGCGAATGCCAGGCGTCACAGCCTCCAGCAGCTCGGCGACGGTGCGCTCATGTACCGCCGAATTCTGCCGGATATCGATGGCAGCCAAGTGGAAGCCGAACACAGTGACGGCGCGGCGGAGATCGCGCAGCCGTCCTCGCGTCAGTGCGCCTGCCCCATTCCTGAGCAGCGAGCGATGGATAATGTCGAGATCGCGAGAAAATTCCGCGGGTGACGCATAAGGTGGCGCCGGACCGATCGGCGGACGCATCAACATGTTGGGGTCGAGTGCCCGTGCCGTCGCTGCCAAACGGGCATAGATGCCCGAGAGGACGCGGCGATAGGGCTCCTGATCGCGGTTCTGCGATCGGTCCGGGGAGCCGACTGCGAGCTCCATCATTTCAGGCGTGACATCCACCAGGCTCGAATCGAGCGACAATTCCCCTCCCAGCACATGGACGGCCTCAAGATAATGGCCGAGTGCGCGTCGCGCCTGCATGCGCAAGGTGTGCTGTAAGATGTCGGCAGTCACATAAGGATTGCCGTCGCGATCACCGCCAATCCATGAACCCATGCGAAAGAAGGGCGGCAGTTCTAGATTTTCCGCCTCGGGGGCACGCGTCCGAAGCTCATCCTCGAGTTCGTGATAGAAGCGGGGGACCTCAGAGAGAAAAGTGTAGTCGTAGAAAGAGAGGCCGTTGGCCACCTCGTCGAGCACCGCCAGGCGCAGCCGGCGCAGCAGGCTGGTCTGCCAGAGGATATGGATAGCGCGGCGCAAGGCTTCTTCGTTGGCAGTTTCTTCGGCGCGCGTGAGCCAGGCCCGGTCGCGCTGGGCGAGCAATTCGGCGATCTCCCTTTCGCGATCGATCACGCTCTTGCGGCGCACTTCGGTGGGGTGTGCGGTAAGAACCGGAGAGATCAACGCGCGCTGAAAAAAGCCCAGAATATCGGAGAGATCCAGCCCGGTTTCTTCGGCACGCCTCAGCGCGCGCGCTATCGTTCCCGGCTCGCTTTCCGGCGAAGCCTTTTCCCGCTTCCAATTCTTGCGCAGGTTATGTTGATCTTCGGCGATATTGGCGAAATGGGAAAAATAGCTGAAGGCCCGGACTGTCTGGATCGTTTGGGTAGGCGAGAGGCCGTTGAGCAAAACTCCGAGTTCGTTGCGGCTGGCCTCGTCCGCGGTTCGATGGAAGTGCACGGCAGTTTGGCGGATGGTTTCGATCAGAGTAAAGACGGTTTCCCCTTCCTGATCGCGCACGGTATCTCCGAGCAATCTGCCGAGGAGGCGGATATCCTCCCTGAGTGAATCCTTGCCGGACGATTCATCGAAAAGAGGAGACAACGCCATCTGACGAACCTACCCAGGCCATTCCTGTATCGCAATGGAGAAAACAACGAACGTGACCATCTAAGGCGGAATAGCCCGAACGTAGGCGCGGCCAAACTCGGCCTTGCCATCGATTGCGGAAGAATCCGGAAGAATTACTTGCTATGCCTCGCTAGAATGCGAGCTTGCGATGCCAGGCTCGGAGAAAAAATGGAAGCGCAGGCCGTCCTGATATCCGGTACTACGCAGGCACGGCGCGCCATTTTCTACATGCTGGGCGGCGTCCTGTGCTTTGCACTCTATGACGCAACCGGAAAATGGCTGACCCGCGGCTATTCGCCGTGGGAGATCCTCTGTCTCAGCCGGGTCGTCCCATCGCTAGCTATGGTATGGACATTGGGGCGCCAAGGCTTCGTCGTCACCGCCAAGGCCTGGCCGCATCATCTCGTACGCGGGATTGCCATATTAGCGACGGCGAGCTGCTTTTTCCTTGCCGCCGCTGCCATTCCTCTCGCCCAAGCGGTTGCGATCACTTTTACCGCGCCGCTGCTCATTATCGTGCTTGCCGGTCCATTTCTCGGCGAAAAAGTGCCTGGGCGCTCCTGGCTTGCGCTGGGGGTCGGTTTCAGCGGCAGCATAGTTATGATTCGTCCGGGCTTCGGCGACTTCAAGGCTGCCAGCCTGTTTGCCGTCGCTTCCGCGCTGTTTTATGCGATTGCCATCATTCTGCTGCGCCGGCTGCCAGCTATGGAAAGTCGCAGGAATATCCTCGCTTATAATACGCTCATTATGTGCGCCGGTGCTTTGCCTGGCACGATCATCTTGTGGCAACGTCCCGATGTTCTGTCGCTTCTGCTAATGCTGCTCATGGGTGGCTTGGGGTTTCTCGCGCAGAGCTGGATCAACGAGGCTTACCTGAGCGGGCCAACGGCACGCATCGCGCCCCTCGAATACATGGCTCTGCCCTATAGCATGGCCTTGGGGGTCGTGCTCTGGCATGACATCCCAGCCTGGTCCGATGCCGCGGGCGCGCTTCTCATCATTATCGGCAATGTCCTTGGTGCGCGACGCGGCGTGACGAATTAGACGTTCGAATCGGGTTGGGCGGCTTTCTTGCGGGCGATGAAGTCCAGGAGAGCCTCGTCCAAGGCGGGATCGAGGGCAGGTTGTTCATATTCGCGCAGCATGCGCTTCCAGATGCCATTGGCGCGGCTGGCCGCGTCCTGTGCGCCCTCGGCCTCCCACTGCTCGAAGGAATTGTTGTCGGCGATGGTGGATCGGTAAAACGCCGTTTCGAAATTCGCCTGGGTATGCGCGCAGCCAAGAAAATGGCTCCCTGGCCCGACTTCGCGGATGGCGTCCATGGCCTGTCCATTCTCGGAAAGGTCGATACCCTGCGACAATACCTGCATCATGCCGAGCTGATCGGCGTCCATAACGAATTTTTCATAGCCCGAAGCCAAACCGCCTTCCAGCCAGCCGGCGCCGTGCAGGACAAAATTGGTTCCGGCGAGCAGGGTCGGCAATAGGGTCTGAGCGCTTTCATAAGCCGCTTGGGCGTCGGCAACCTTGGCGGCGCAGAGCGAGCCGCCGGTCCGGAAGGGCAGGCCGAGACGGCGCGCGAGTTGCGCTGCCGCCAGCGAGACGAGCGTCGGTTCCGGTGTGCCGAAGGTCGGCGCCCCCGATTGCATGGAGATCGAGGAGGCGAAGACGCCGAAGATCACCGGAGCGCCGGGCCGCACCAGCTGGGCGGTTGCGGCGCCGGCTAGCACCTCGGCCAGCACTTGGGCGAGCGTGCCGGCTGTGGTCACCGGGCTCATCGCGCCGGCGAGAATGAACGGCGTGATGATGCAAGCCTGGTTAGCGCGTGCATAGACTTTAAGTGCGCCCAGCATCGTCCCATCCCACACCATCGGCGAATTGGCATTGATGAGCGAGGTAATGACGGTATTGTGTTCGATGAAATCCGCCCCGAAAAGGATCCGAGCCATTTCCACCGTGTCGGCGGCCCGCTCGGGCGCGGTCACAGAGCCCATGAAAGGTTTGTCCGAAAACTTGATATGCGAGTAAACCATGTCGAGATGCCGCTTATTGACAGGCAGATCGACCGGCTCGCACACTGTTCCACCGGAATGGTGGATGGCGGGCGACATATAAGCGAGCTTCACGAAGTTGCGAAAATCCTCGATGGTTGCGTAGCGGCGGCCCTCATCGAGTGAGCGCACGAAAGGCGGGCCATAAACTGGTGCGAAGACGGTATGGTTGCCGCCGATCGCCACGGAGCGGTCCGGGTTGCGTGCATGTTGGGTGAATTGCGCGGGGGCAGATTTCGTGATGAGCGAGCGCGGCAAGCCGCGCGGAAAACGGACGCGCGTACCTGTGACATCTGCGCCGGCGGCCTTCCATAGGGCCAGGCTTTCTGGATCGTCCCGGAATTCGATTCCGGTCTCTTGAAGGATGGTATCGGCATTCCGTTCGATGAGACTAAGCCCGTCCTCATCGAGAATCGTCATGAGCGGGATCTTGCGCGTGATATAGGGATGCTGCACGAGCTTGGGTCGGCTGCGCTGGGCGCGCCTCGCCTCCGCGCCGCCGCGGGCCCGTCGTCCGCCCTGGTGCCCCGCTTCCGCTTCTTCCGTCATGATCTCCCCCTTCAGGCTATGTATTGCGCAACTCGGCTTTTTTAGCCAGCTTCTCTTGCGCCGGTACTATTTTTGCTGGCGCGGGTGACGTCAATGCGTGGCTATCAGGGAAATGGTGAGGTTGCGATTGGGATCGAGCCTGATGGTACTCAGGACCTGGGAATGTTCAATATCGAGGCCTCGCGCTGCGGCGCAGTCGTGAAGCGGAGGCAATAGCGGCATATTCTGAATCATAAATACTCGTCCCCGGGCGGCGAGGTCGATCCGGTCATCGGCGAGAAAAGTGCAGGCACGGAAAGCGGTGACAGTGCTGGGCGGCCAGGTTTCCAGCCACGCACTGCCCAGGGCTCGTGCGCCCAGGCCGGCGACGACGCCAGGAATATTATAGGGTGCGAGAATCACATCGCGGCGGGGATCAAAGCCGTGTTGCGCTAGTATATCCCCGACGTCGGTGAGAATTTTTTTCACGTCTGGGTCGACGCGAAGCCCATGCAGGCTGGGTGGTGCTTCCAGCATTGCCGTCTGGCGAGACATGTCACGCGCTAAACCATAAGGAAAGAGAAGTCGACCATGCATTACGCCAACCGCGACACAGAGGAGCAATCCCGCGCAGAGTAACGGCAAGGAAGCCATTCGGCGAAGCCTATCTTTCACGGGCATGGCGGCAACCATCAGGTAGGAAGCGGTGAATAGAGGGGCAAGGTTGACAATCGAATGCGCAAACAGGCCGGTATTGGTGAGGAAGGACGAGGTGGGGATTGCCAGGCCTAAAAAACAGAGGATGAAAACGAGTGGGTAGCCTGGGGAGGAAGAAGCTTTCTTGCGCGGATAGCTACGCCGACGATCCAAGAAGATGACGAGTGCACAGCAAATGGCCTGAACTCCAAGCATATCGGTAAAGAGAACGCCATCCAGGCCGGGCGCACGCAAGCATACGATCTCCTCGCACGCCTGGCTGAGAAACGAGGTAGACGGCCAGCGGAACAGGTAGGAAAAGGGAATCCATAGCGGCAAAAGAACCACTTCCAATGCGAGAGCGGAGGCGAGATTTTCGAAGAACTCCTCGCGGCCGCGGCTTACATGGCCTTTTTTCAAAATCAGTGCTGCCACTGCGGCTATATAGGCTGCCGCGATGGCGGCGAGCGAGAGCCAGGCAATCCTGCTCATGACAAACAGAAGATCGACGCCGTGCTGGCGGAGCGTAGGGCCCAGCTTGTGCGTGGTGTGTGCCTCCAGTGTAAGCCACTTGATCCATAGACTTATTTCTGTTGTGAGGCCAAGCGACCAGATAATGAAAATTCCCCAGAGGAGACCGTAACCGGCATGCCAGAATGCCGTCCCCGCCAGGAAACGCCAGTTCATGCGCGTTGCGCAGGCGAAAAGCAGAGGCAGTGCCGCGAGGCAATACATGGCCAGGGAAGGCGGTCGTCCGACGATCATCATGAAAAGGAAGAAGGAAGCCAGGAGGAGCCAGAGGTGGCGTTTACGGCCCTGCCGGGCATCCAGGGCCATCATCAGGCCTCCGAATCCTCCGAGGAGACCCGCCGAGCCGTAGAGATTATAACTGGGCGTGGCAGGTACGGTGGCGTAATAGAGCAGCGCACCTGCGAGCGAGATGAGGCTGAGGGAGATATCGTTATGTGTCGAACGCAGATGAATGCCGAGAATATGGCAGAGATTGTATAACCCCCGCCCGAACAGGAGAGCGGCGCCGGTTAGTAGCGCCAGTCCGATGAGGCGCCAAAGTATGATATTGTTCTGAAAGACCGCCCCCGCCGTTCCGGCGATGACATGTGCCAGGTTCGCGCCTTGAAGAGATGGATGGGTCATGTCATATATGTAGGACGCCTCGTCCAGCATATCGAACCCGCGCTGAAAGCTGATCGCGAGGCCCATTATCAGAACGGTCATGGCCGCTAGGAGGCTTACCAGCCGCCACTCTTCCCCTATTTTCAATTTATAGTAGAATAGTGTTACGTTTTTTCCCGCATTCATTTGCGAAAGCTACACTGAGCCCGCAAGGGGATGCAAGGCACGTCCTTTTCAGGCGAGGTTTCATCCCGGCGATAGGGTGATGCAAGCAGGGGTAGGGGTCGCACATCACCTAAATCGCTTGACCCTCATGGCGCCGGACCATAGAAGAGGGGCAGTTTCATGCTGCGCTTTATCTTCAGCCGATTGTCATTGGTCATTCCGACCTTTTTCGGGGTGATGCTGCTGTCCTTTGGACTGATCCATGCTATTCCGGGTGATCCGGTTGAAATCCGGCATGGCCAGCACGCGGTTAGCCCCGAGGAACATGCCCGCGCCATGCATGAATTGGGTTTGGACCGTTCCTTGCCCATCCAGTTCGTGGCTTATATCGGCGATGTGCTCAGCGGTGATCTCGGTAAATCGATCAGCCACAACGATTCCGTCTTCCATGAATTCGTGGAACTTTTTCCCGCGACGGTCGAACTCTCGTTTGCGGCAATGCTCTTTGCTGTTCTGCTGGGCATTCCGATGGGAATGCTGGCCGCGACCAAACGTAATTCCCCCGTGGACCACGCCGTCATGGGAACGGCGCTGGTGGGTTATTCGATGCCGATCTTTTGGTGGGGCCTGCTGCTGATCCTATTCTTTTCCGTCCATCTCCATTGGACTCCGGTCGATGGGCGCATCGATGTGCAATATTATTTTCCCGCCATAACGGGTTTCATGACCATCGATGCGCTGTTCTCTGGCCAGCCCGGGGCATTTCGCTCCGCGCTCTCGCATCTGCTCCTGCCCACGATCGTTCTTGGAACTATTCCGCTCGCGGTGATTGCGCGTATGACCCGTTCTTCGATGCTTGAAGTGTTGAACGAAGATTATATCCGTACGGCGCGCGCCAAGGGGCTTTCCAGCGGCCGGGTAGTGGTGGTGCACGCCCTGCGCAACGCACTGATCCCGGTTGTGACCGTGATAGGACTCCTGACTGGCCAGCTGCTGGCAGGCGCCATTTTAACCGAGACCATCTTCGCCTGGCCGGGGGTCGGTCATTGGCTGGTGGAATCGATCCAGCGCCGCGACTATCCTGCCTTGCAAGGGGGCGTTTTATTGATCTCCTGCTTGGTAATTGTCGTCAATCTGAGCGTCGATCTCCTCTATGGCGTCCTCAATCCGCGCATTCGGCACAAGAGATAATATGGCAGAAACTGCGACCCTCGCTACAATCTCATCGGCACCCCTATCGCCCCGCAGGGAAGTTTGGCTCTCCTTTCGTGCCAATCATGGCGCCATGGCTGGTTTGACGATAGTGCTGCTGGTCTGCCTCTGTGCGTTGAGTGCGGGTGTCCTGGCGCCCCATGACCCCGTCGAGCAGTTTCGCGACAATGCCCTCATGCCGCCCGTTTGGCAGGAGGGCGGATCCTGGGCCTTTCCTCTCGGGACGGACGATCTTGGTCGCGACCTACTCTCGCGTCTCATGTACGGGACGCGGCTTTCGCTTCTCATCGGCGCAATTGCCGTCACTATTTCGCTGGGGATCGGCATTACCCTCGGGCTGGTGGCCGGGTTTTTCAAAGGACCCGTCGGAATCCTGATCATGAGGCTCATGGATATCCTGCTTGTGATGCCGAGCCTGCTGCTCGCCATCGCGATCGTGACGATCCTGGGTCCGGGACTGACCAATGCCATGATCGCGGTTGCGATCACTTATGTACCGTTTTATGCCCGCCTCGCCCGTGCTTCCGTCATCAATGAATTGTCCAAGGATTACGTGACAGCCTCGCGCATGGCGGGGGCAGGAACCCTGCGGCTCATGTTTGACACGGTGTTGCCGAATTGTGCCGCGCCGTTAATCGTGCAGGCGACATTGAGCTTCTCGGCGGCAATTCTGGATGCGGCGGCGCTGGGCTTTCTCGGCCTGGGCGCGCAACCGCCCACGCCTGAATGGGGCACTATGTTGGCCTCCGCCAATGCCTTTATCTCCCGCGCACCTTGGGTCGTGACGCTTCCGGGCGTGGCGATCCTCGTCACCGTGCTCGGCATCAACTTAATGGGCGACGGTTTACGCGACGCGCTCGATCCCAAGCTGAAGAAATAACATGGCGCTTTTGGAAATCCGCAATCTCTCGGTCGAATTTCAAACCCATCGCGGACTGTTCCGCGCGGTGGATGGGGTCGATCTTGACCTCGAGGCCGGTGAGGTACTGGGTGTGGTGGGCGAATCGGGATCGGGCAAATCCGTCACCATGCTCGCCCTCATGGGTCTCATCCCCTGGCCGGGAAAGGTCACGGCCGATCGCCTGCATTTCGACGGAATCGACTTGCTGCGCCTCAGCAAAAGCCGCCGCCGCCAATTGACTGGTAAAGATATGGCCATGATTTTCCAGGAGCCGCTGACCAGCCTCAATCCCAGCTATACGGTCGGCTTCCAGATCATGGAGACCCTCAAGGCGCACGAGGGCGGTAGCCGCGCGCAGCGCAGGAAGCGGGCAATAGCCCTCCTGGAGCAGGTGGGCATTCCGGCGCCCGAAACGCGGCTGAGCGCTTACCCGCATCAATTGTCAGGCGGCATGTGTCAGCGCGTAATGATCGCAATCGCGATTGCCTGCAACCCGCGCCTGCTTATTGCCGACGAGCCCACCACCGCGCTCGATGTCACGATCCAGGCGCAGATTCTCGATCTTCTGCTTACCCTGCAACGCGAGCGCGACATGGGGCTCGTGCTCATCACCCACGATATGGGCGTGGTCGCGGAGACGGCGCAGCGCGTCATGGTGATGTATGCCTCTCAGCAGGTCGAGGAGCAGTCCGCCGCCGAGCTATTCCGCGCGCCCGCCCACCCCTATACCGCGGCCCTGCTCGACGCCTTGCCCGAACGCGCCCAGGGCAAGCGCCGCCTCAACACCATACCAGGCGTGGTGCCGGGGATCGCCGACCGGCCGACCGGATGTATCTTTCACCCGCGCTGTCGTTACGCCCAGGACATTTGCCGGGCCCATCATCCGGCCCTGACGGGGCAAGCGGGCCATAATGTCCGTTGCTATTTTCCAGTAAACCGCAAGGAATTGGCGCATGGCTGAACCCTTGTTACGTGTGCGGGATGTGAAGCGCCACTATACCGTGAAAACGGGTCTATGGACGCGTGCCGTGCTCCGCGCGGTCGATGGGGTGAGCTTTGATCTGTCGGCTGGCCAGACGCTGGCGATCGTAGGGGAATCGGGCTGCGGCAAGTCCACGCTCGCACGCCTCCTGTCGCTGATCGAAAAACCGACCGCAGGCGAGATTACCATCGCCGGTCGCAAGGCGGACATTAGCGAACGCCAGGCCATGGCGATGTTGCGTTCCGAAGTGCAGATGGTATTCCAGGACCCGTTCGGCTCTCTCAATCCCCGCAAGCAGGTCGGCCAGATTCTCGAAGAACCGCTGGAGATCAATACCCCGCTCGGTCGCAAGCAGCGCGAAGCGGCGGCGCGTGATATCATGGCGCGGGTCGGACTGCGCCCCGAACATTATAACCGGTACCCTCATATGTTTTCGGGAGGCCAGCGCCAGCGCATCGCGATTGCCCGGGCATTGATGTTGCGTCCGAAGATCGTCGTGGCGGACGAGCCGGTCTCGGCGCTTGACGTGTCGGTTCGGGCGCAGGTGCTCAATTTGCTCATGGACCTCCAGGAGGAGCTGGGCCTGGCCTATGTTTTCATCTCGCATGACCTTTCGGTGGTGCGTCACATCGCCGATACCGTCATGGTGATGTATCTCGGCAGGCCTGTTGAAGTCGGGGCGAAGGAGGACATTTTTTCTCGCCCATCGCATCCCTATACAAGGGCGCTGCTTGCCGCGACTCCCACGGTCGATTCGGTACAGCGCTCACGCCGGGTGGCGGCAAAAGGCGAGCTACCGTCGCCCTTGAACCCACCCGCCGGTTGCGCATATCACAAGCGTTGCCTTTATGCCACGGATCGCTGCTCCGTGGAGCGGCCGGAACTTCGTCCTCTTGCGCGGCATTGGGTTTCGTGCCACGAAGCCGGCGAAGGCATATCCTTTGCAACCGAGGGTGATTCGTTGCAGAACGGCTGAGCTTAGGATAGACTGCCATGAATAGCATCATAAATAAGAAACGGACACAAGATGTATAGTGCTCTCAGAAAAATGCAGGCCGTCATCGTCATCGGGGTGGGGTTGATCTTGGCGGGGTGTGCGGCCAAGCCCAACCCTAACGATCAAGTGGCCGTGGCCGCGTATCAGGAAGCCAATGATCCGATCGAGCCGGTGAACCGCTACTTTTTCGAAGTGAATCATTTTGTCGAAGAAATCCTCATTAAGCCGTTTGCGGGTTGGTACCGCATCGGCATTCCTGATCCTGTTCAGGACAGTATCCGCAACTTCCTGCGCAATCTGAACACGCCTGTCACCCTTGCCAACGATTTGCTGCAGGGCAGCTGGGATCGCGCCGGCACGACCGCCATGCGCTTCCTCATCAATACCACGCTCGGTATCGGAGGTATTTTCGATTGGGCCAGTGATTGGGGATACAAATATCACGAGGAGGATTTCGGTCAGACCCTCGCGGTGTGGGGTGTGGACGAGGGACCTTATCTCGTGCTTCCGCTTCTTGGGCCGAGCAATCCGCGCGACGCTTTCGGTCAGCAGGTTGTCGACAACGTTTTCGACGCCCCGTTCTGGCTCGATATTTTCATCGACAAGCTCGGCTATCTGCAAATTGCCACCCAAGGCACGTTGCAGATCGATACCTATTCGCGTAACATGCAGGCGCTGAGTGAGCTGCAGCGTGGATCGGTGGATTATTATGCCACGTTGCGTTCCCTGTATCGGCAGCACCGCAATGACGAAATTCGCAATGGCGTCGACACCGGGTTTATCAGCGACAAGGCATCGGATATAGATCTGAGCATTCCTCAGGACGGTGCGGAGGCACCTTACCAAGTTACTCCACCCCTGACGCAGTCTCAGCTCGAAACGCGGCAGGCACCTGCGGCAAATTGATCGGGAGATATTCTATGGTAGCTTTGAAACGACGCCATTTTCTAGGCGCGACGGTGATGGCTTTCGCAATCGGCCGTACGTTACGTGCCTGGGCGGCGGCTGATCCCAAGGCGTTTCTGGACGGGCTGGTCCAGCGCGCTATCGGAGAACTGACCGTAGGCGATATATCGCTGGCCGAGAGGGCGAGCCGCGTCAAGGCGATTTTCCTGGAATATTTCGACATGCCCGCGGTCGCCAAATACGTGCTGGGTGGGTATTGGCGCCAGGCGAGCGAGGAGCAGCGCAAGGTATTTGTCGACACGTTCATAGAATATATGAGCGTGATCTATGCCAAGCGCTTCCTGGAATATTCCGGGCAAAAGCTGCATGTCGACAATGTCCGCCAGAACGGTCCGGACATGAGCACCATTTATACCACGGTCGAAAATCCCAATTCCCAAGATAACCCGCGCATCGACTGGGTTGTGCGCCCCGAAGGCGATCGTTGGCGGATTCTCGATGTCAAGATTGAAGGCCTCAGCCTGACCGAAACCCATCGCAACGAATTCTCTGCGGTAATCGCGCATTCGGGCGGCATCGATGGCCTGATCAAGACGTTGCAGGCGAAGATTCAAACCGATCTCGCCCAAAAGCAATAGTGCCGGAGCTCGCCGCGCGAATCCGCCGCAAGCTCGAGGCGGCGCTTTCTCCCTCCTTTCTCGATATTGTCGATGAATCGCACTTGCACGCGGGGCACGCGGGTGCGCGCCCCTCGGGCGAGAGCCATTTCTTTGTCGATATTGCTGCGCCCGCCTTGGCGGCCTTGAACCGGGTGGAGGCCCAGCGCCGCGTTTATGACATTCTGCGCGAGGAAATGGCCGGGACGATCCATGCCCTCCGGCTGAACATTCGGCGCTAGGCGCTCCCGCGTGCCGCGACGTTCAACGACGCGCCTGTCGCAAGCAGAAGCTCGATCTTGACCGGAACGACGGTGCGCGGGGTGAAATCGCTATTCAAGCCCTTCGAATAGAGCCGTCGAAAGATACCGCTCCGCGCTGGACGGCAGGATCACCACGATGTTCTTGCCCGCCATGCCGGGACGCTTCCCATATTCGACCGCCCCCCACAGTGCGGCTCCCGACGAGATGCCAACCGGCATGCCTTCGAGCCGCGCGACCTTGCGGGCCATCTCGAAGGCATTCGCGTTAGAGACGCGAATGATATCGTCGATCACCGTCCGGTTGAGAATGTCCGGGACGAAACCGGCGCCGATACCTTGAATCTTATGTGGACCCGCGGCGCCTCCCGAAAGGACTGGCGAATCCTCGGGCTCGAGGGCAATCATCTTGACCGAGGGCTTGCGCTGCTTGAGAATTTCCCCCACCCCTGTAATCGTTCCGCCGGTGCCCACGCCCGAGATAACCGCGTCGACCTTGCCGTCGGTATCGTGCCAGATTTCTTCGGCCGTGGTACGGCGGTGGATCTCCGGATTGGCGAGATTTTTGAACTGCTGGGGCATAACCGATCCGGGAATTTGGTTGAGCAATTCCTCGGCGCGCGCGATCGCGCCGGACATGCCGCGCGTGGCCGGCGTCAATTCCAACTCGGCGCCCAAGAGGCGCAGCATCTTGCGCCGCTCGATCGACATGCTCTCAGGCATGGTCAGGATCAGGCGGTAGCCTTTGGCCGCGGCGACAAAAGCCAACGCAATGCCGGTATTGCCACTGGTCGGTTCGATAACGGTGGCGCCGGGCGCGAGCTTGCCGGCCTTTTCCAGGCTATCGATCATGGCGTAACCGATCCGGTCCTTCACCGAGGAAAGCGGATTGAAGAATTCGCATTTGCCGAGAAGCACGGCGGGACAGCTCTCGGCCGCAGTCAATTTATTCAGGGCGACGAGTGGAGTCGCGCCGATGGTGTCGACAAAGCTGCTATAAATCTTGCCACGAAATTCGCTCATGAGGGCTCCTGCGTCAGTTGTTTGATAGGATGGTTATATAATGAAGTCCAGACGTTGATCGGTCTCGCGCCGAATCCCTACCGCGCGCGCCTTCTGGCACAGGTCGGCGAGGCTGATGCGGCTGAATTCCTCGATCGCTTGTTTGCGCATGTCCAGCAGAATGGGCCGCAGCACCGACAAGCCCAGAGCGGAGCCTGCCTGGACCTCGTTTTCCCGATCTTCCTGAACCAGCAGCACGCGGAGAATCTCGCCCAGCGTAATTTGCTCCGCTGGCCGCGACAGTCGATAGCCTCCGCGCGGTCCGCGCAGGCCCGTCAGGAGACCCTCGCGCACGAGCTGCTGGAGGGATTGTTCCAGATAGCGGCGCGGTATGCCTTGCCGGGCGGAGATATCACCGCTCTGCACCGGCTGGTCCGCGCCATAATAAGCAATGTCCAGGACCGCCTCGAGCGTGAAGAGCGAGCGCTTGCTCGGATTCAGCATGGTCTATCTCCTGTGGCGAAGAAATCTCCTATCCGCTTCGTCAAGCGCTGCGCTACGGCCTGCTTAGTCATTTCGGGCCATTCTTCTATGCCGTGGCCATCCACGACGGTCAGTTGGTTCCGCTCGCCGCCAAATAAGCCCGGCTGGACGCGATTGGCGAGAATCCAATCGCATCCCTTATGCCGCCGTTTTTCCTGCGCATTGACGAGAAGGTTTTCGGTCTCCGCCGCGAATCCCACCACCAGGCGAGGTCGGTCGTGTCCTGCGGCGCCAAGCTCGGACAGAATATCGGGGTTGGGAATCAGCGATAAAGCGGGCGGGGCGCCGTTGTCCTTCTTAATCTTGTGCATGTGCGTCTCTGCGGCGCGCCAATCGGCGACGGCCGCCGCGCAGACAGCGATATCGGCCGGCAGCGCCTTCTTGCAGGCCGCCTGCATTTCCCGCGCCGTCTCGACATGGACCACGGTGCAGGAATCTGGATCGGGCTCATTGACCGGTCCTGTGACCAGTATCGTCTCTGCCCCGGCCCAGGCCAGCGCCGCCGCAATAGCGTGGCCCTGCTTGCCCGAGGACCGGTTGCCAATAAAGCGCACCGGATCGATGGGTTCGAAGGTCGGTCCCGACGTCACCAGTGCACGCTTGCCGGCGAGCAGCGATTCCCGGCCGAGAATACGGTCGCAGGCCGCAAGGATGGCAGCAGGGTCGACTAACCGCCCTTCGCCATACTCGCCGCATGCCATCTCCCCCTCGTCCGGCCCGACAAAGTGTACCCCGCGGCGCGCCAGGAGGGTGACATTCTCGGCGACCGCCGGGTTGCGCCACATTTCCACGTTCATGGCAGGTGCGACCAGGACCGGCCCGCGCGTGGCAAGCAGCACGGTGCTGGCCAGATCGTTTGCCAAGCCGCGCGCGTATTTGCCGATGATGTCGGCGCTGGCCGGCGCGACGAGGATGAGGTCCGCCTCCCGCGCTAGGCGGATATGGCCCATCTCGCTTTCCTCGGTCAGGGAGAAAAGGTCCTGGTATACCTTTTCCTGGCTGAGTGCGCTGAGTGCGAGCGGGGTGACAAATTCCGTTCCCGCCTTTGTGAGGATCGTGCTTATCCGATAGCCAGCGCGTCGCGCCAGGCGAATGAAATCGAGCGACTTATAGGCAGCGATGCCGCCAGAGACTATCAGGAGGAGACGCATCGGTCGATTATACATACCGTTACCGGGAAACTCAAGATTTGCCCTGGGAGAGGTGTAATTAGGACCTTGAATGCACCGCGGCTAATCCCTATTTGCTTCGTAGGAGAACATTATGAAAGCTGAAAACGTCTCTTCCGCCTTTCCCCTGCCGTCCAGTGATTTCCTCGATTTAGGCCTTCCCGAGATTGCCTATATTCGCGATGTAGCGATCGATGGACGCACGATGGTATCGCTCTATGCGGCAAACGGTCGGCGCATCGCCCTTACGCAAAACCGGAAAGAAGCGACGACGCTCGCCTTGCAGAACGGCTTGGTGCCGCTCACGCTGCATTAAGCGTCAAATATATTGCGATACCCGACCGCCGAGGCGACGCAAGAAAGCTAAAGAATAAACCGGCTCAGATCGACATTCCGGGCCAGTTCGCCCACGCGGGTTTGCACGTAGGCCGCGTCGATGACGATTTCGCTCGCGCTGCGTTCGTTCGCGGTGAAGCTGATCTCCTCCAAGACCTTTTCCAAGAGCGTATGTAGCCGTCGGGCGCCGATATTTTCAACATGCGCGTTGATCTCGGTGGCAAGCTGGGCCAAGGCGGCGATACCATCTTCGGTGAAGATGATCGTGATCTCCTCCGTGCCCAGGAGGGCGCGGTACTGCTTGATTAAACTGGTCTCCGGCTCGACGAGGATGCGCTTGAAATCCTCGACATCCAGGCTTTTGAGCTCGACGCGGATCGGCAGGCGACCCTGCAATTCCGGCAAGAGGTCGGACGGTTTCGAGAGATGGAATGCGCCCGAGGCGATGAAAAGGATGTGATCGGTACGGACTTGTCCGTATTTGGTCGTCACGTTCGTCCCCTCGATCAAGGGCAGAAGGTCGCGCTGGACGCCCTCCCGGCTGACGTCGGCATGGGCACGTCCTTCGCGTCCGCAGATCTTGTCGATCTCATCGAGGAAAACGATGCCTTCTTCCTCCACCAGGCGGATCGCCGTGGCGACGACTTTGTCCTGGTCGAGCAGCTTATCCGATTCTTCGGCGGTTAGGATGGCGTAGGATTCGCGAACGTTGATTCGGCGCGGCTTGGTGCGACCGCCGATCGCTTGGCCAAGCATCTCGTTGAGATTCATCATGCCCATCTGCGCCCCTGGCATGCCGGGGATATCGATGGTGGGGAGTTGCAAGGCGCCGCTTTCCTTGACCTGAAGTTCGATTTCCTTGTCATCGAGTTCGCCCGCGCGCAGCTTCTTGCGAAAGCTCTGGCGGGTCTCGGCGCTGGCATTCGCGCCGACGAGCGCGTCGAGCACGCGCTCCTCCGCGAGCGCCTCGGCCTTGGCGTGCACCTGGCGGTGCATTTTTTCCTTGGTCAAGGACAAGGCGATTTCCATGAGGTCGCGGATGATGCTGTCCACATCGCGCCCGACATAACCGACTTCGGTGAATTTCGTGGCCTCGACCTTGATGAAGGGTGCATCGGCGAGCCTTGCGAGCCGCCGGGCAATTTCGGTCTTGCCGACGCCGGTCGGGCCGATCATCAGGATGTTTTTCGGCATCACCTCGTTGGCGATGTCGGCGGGAAGCTGGCGGCGGCGCCAGCGGTTGCGCAGCGCAATCGCCACGGCGCGCTTGGCATCATGCTGGCCAATGATATACCGGTCCAATTCGGAAACGATTTCTCGCGGCGTCAACGCCGCCTTTTCCTTCTCATCCATGGAGATAAGACTCACAGCTTCTCGATAGTGACGTGGGTGTTGGTATAGACGCAGATCTCGGCGGCGATCGCCATGGCTTTTTGGGCAATCTCCTCGGCCGAGAGATCGAGATCGATCAAGGCTCGCGCCGCGGCGAGCGCGAAGGCGCCGCCCGAACCAATGCCGATTAACCCACCCTCGGGCTCCAACACGTCGCCGTTCCCCGAAATAACCAGCGAGACATTGCGGTCGGCTACAGCCATCATCGCCTCGAGCCTTCGTAGATAGCGATCCGTGCGCCAGTCCTTGGCAAGCTCGACGCAGGCACGGGCGAGCTGGCCGGGATGCGCGTCGAGCTTGGCCTCCAGCCGCTCGAAGAGCGTCATCGCATCGGCGGTCGCGCCGGCAAAGCCCGCAATCACGTTGTCATGGCCCAGCCGGCGCACCTTGCGTGCGTTGGATTTGATGATCGTCTGGCCAAAGCTGACCTGTCCATCGCCCGCGATCAGAATGTCGCGGCCTTTGCGCAAAGACAGGATCGTCGTGCCGTGCCATTGAGGTATCTGGGAAGATGCGTTCATGGGGAGCAGAATTGACATAGGCCCGCAGCCGGCGCAAGGGGAGCGCTATTTCCCGCTGCCCGCGGCGTCCTGGGTGTCGCGGGTTAAATAATAGGCGAGCAGGATCGGCACGATCGTGACTGCCATGACGGTGATCGCCGCGATATTGGTGACCGGACGCTGGTGGGGTCTCGCCAGTTCGGCGAGCATCCAGATCGGCAGGGTCTGCTGCTGCCCGGCAGTGAAAGTCGTCACGATGATTTCATCGAAGGAAAGAGCAAAAGCGAGCATGCCACCGGCGAGGAGCGCCGTCGCGATATTCGGCAGCACGACGTGCCGTAGTGTCTGGAAAATATCGGCGCCGAGATCCATCGAGGCTTCGATCAGCGCCGGCGATGAGCGGCGCAGGCGCGCGATCACGTTGTTATACACCACGACAATGCAGAAGGTGGCGTGACCGGCGACGATCGTAAAAAAACTGAAGGGAATATCGCCCAAGGCGAAGGCCGAGCGCAGCGAAATGCCTGTCACGATGCCGGGCAGGGCAATCGGCAGGAGGATAAGCAGGGAAAGCGCCTCGCGTCCGAAAAAACGGAATCGATAAAGCGCTGCCGCAGCCAAGCTTCCCATGACGAGCGCCATGACCATGGCGAGGGCGGCGACCTGGACCGAGAGCGAGAGCGCAGCCCAGAAATCGGCGCGCGCATAGGTGACCGCGAACCACCGCGTGGTCAGGCCAGGCGGTGGGAAAGCATAGGACTGCTCATCGGTCGTGAAGCCATACAGGATAATGAACAGGATCGGGAGATTGAGAAAAGCGATGGCGCCAACGGTTGCGATCCGCAATCCCCAGGGTGCGGTTTCAGAGCGCATCGAAGGCTCCCAGGCGTTTGACCAGCATCAGATAGATCGCCATGATGGCAATTGGGACGAGCGCGAAGGCTGCGGCGAATGGGATATCGCCCGCGGTCCCCTGCGCCTGATAAACGATCTGTCCAATGAAGGGACGGGATGTGCCGATCAGGTTGGGAATGATGTAGTCTCCGAGCGTCAGTGAAAAGGTAAAGATTGAGCCCGCCGCGATCCCAGGAATGGCGAGCGGGAGAATGACGCGCCAGAATGTGGCGGTGGGTCGCGCGCCCAGATCGCTGGACGCATCCACGAGCGAGCGCGGCACGCGCTCAAGTGCTGCCTGGATGGGCAGGATCATATAGGGAAGCCAGATATAGACGAAGGTGATGACGGTGCCGAGAGCCGAGCTCGAAAGCGATGGGCCGCCGATGCCGGGCAGGCCGAGGAAAAACTCCAGCATGCCGGACAGGCCCGTCTTGGCGGCAAACCAGCTCGCGACACCTTCCTTGGCGAGAATCAGCCGCCAGGCCGTGACCCGGACCAGATAGTTCGACCAGAGCGGCAGCATGACCGCGATATAGCAGACCGCTTTCATGCGATGGCCGGCATAGCGGGCCATGTAATAAGCGAGGGGAAATCCGAGCAGCGCACACAATACGGTGACGATGGTAGCCGCCAGTGCCGTGCGGCTAATGACTTCGCGCGCGGTCGGGCTGAAGAGGCGCGCCAATGTTTCGATCCCCGGCCGAGTCACGAGCTGGCCGGAAAAATCATCGATATGGAACAGGCTTTGGACCAGAAGCGCGCCCAGCGAGCCGAGGTAAATAACCCCGAGCCATAGGGCGGGAGGCAAGAGCAGCAGAACGAGAACCAGCCGCGGTCGTCGATAGAGATAGGTGGAGAGTGTCATACGCGAGGGCCGATCCCCGAGCGCCAATGCTGGCACATTCCCACCTTCACGCTTGCCTACGGCGAGCATGGGTCAGCCGAAGCGCAGCACGTGCTGGCGATCCCAGGACACGGTCACCGTCATGCCTGGCTGTGGGTCGAAGTGACGCTCGCGATTCTGCATGAGCGCGCTGATCCGACCACCCTGATGAAGGGCGATGTCGTAGCGCGTTGCCGCGCCGAGATAGAGGACGGTCTCGACCGCGCCATCGGCGCAGATCCGCTCCGGCGCGACCCCCGCCCCCTGGGGGCCGAGATGGACCTTCTCGGGCCGGATCGCGCAGGGGCCGGGCTGCCCAGTGATACGCGCGGCGGTCTGTGCATCGATGAGATTGGAGATGCCCACAAAGCCGGCGACGAAGGGCGTGGCAGGCTCCTCGTAGAGTTGCTTGGGCGAGGCGATCTGTTCAATACGTCCGTTATTGAAGACGGCGACTCGGTCGCTCATGCTGAGCGCCTCACCCTGATCGTGGGTGACGTACACGAAGGTGACCCCCACCCGGCGTTGGATCGCCTTGAGTTCCACCTGCATCTGCTCGCGCAGCTTGAGATCGAGCGCCCCCAAGGGCTCATCGAGCAGCAACACTGTCGGGTGGTTGACCAGCGCGCGCGCGAGCGCAACCCGCTGGCGCTGGCCGCCCGATAATTGAGAGGGCTTGCGTTCACCATACCCCGGCAAGGCCACCATCTCCAGCATTGCCTCGGCCTGTTTTTTCCGCTCTGCCGCCGGAACCTTGCGGATCATCAGCCCATAAGAAACGTTTTGCAGCACGGTCATGTGCGGAAACAGGGCGTAATCCTGAAATACAGTATTGACGTCGCGGTCGTAGGGTGGCACGCCGCGCACCGATTTCCCTTGGATGAAAACGTCACCCGCGCTCGGCTGTTCGAAGCCGGCAATCAGCCGCAAGCAGGTTGTCTTGCCAGATCCCGAAGGGCCGAGCATGGCAAAAAACTCGCCCTGGGCAATGGTGAAACTCACCCGATCGACGGCTTTTACCTGCCCGTAATGGCGGGACACGTCATGAAAACCGACCGCCTGATCCATCTGGCTCATATTCCCCTCATGGTCCGGATATAGAGAAAGCCGGCACGCAAGGCAACGAATGCGTGCTCAGGCGGCCGCTTCCCGGGCGCGGTCGATGCGCTTCCGCTGATGGGGATCCAGAACCGCCTTGCGCAGGCGGATGGAATGGGGCGTCACCTCGACGATTTCGTCCTCTTCCACATAGGAAATCGCACGCTCCAGCGTCATGAGGAGCGGTGGGGTGAGCCGGATCGCCTCGTCGGCCGCCTTGGTGCGGATATTGGTGAGCTGCTTGGTCTTGAGCGGGTTGACCTCGAGATCGTTGTCGCGGCTGTTCTGGCCGATGATCATGCCTTCATAGACCTCCTCGCCCGGATTGATGAAGAGAACGCCGCGCTCCTCGAGATACCATAGCGCGTAGGCGACCGCCTTGCCGCCGCCATTGGCGATCAGGACGCCATTGCGCCGTCCACCGATTTCGCCCTTATAGGGCTCGTAACCCTTGAACAGCCGGGCCATCACGCCGGTGCCGCGCGTATCGGTCAGGAATTCGCCGTGATAGCCGATCAGGCCGCGCGTGGGAATGTGGAAGACGATCCGCGTCTTGGCCGAGCCAGTCGGGCGCATGTCCTGCATCTCGCCCCGCCGCGTGCCGAGCTTCTCGATGACGATCCCTGCATATTCCTCATCGACATCGATCACGGCCTCTTCGATGGGTTCGAGCCGTTCACCCGTCGCCGGATCCTCGCGGAAGATGACACGCGGCCGGCCGATCGAAAGCTCGTACCCTTCACGCCGCATGGTCTCGATCAGGACGCCGAGCTGCAATTCGCCGCGTCCCGAGACTTCGAAAGCGTCGCCGTCTTCGCTCTCGCGCACGCGGATCGCGACATTGCCTTCGGCCTCGCGCAGCAGACGGGCGCGGATGACCCGGCTCGTTACCTTGTCGCCCTCGCGTCCCGCAAGAGGCGAATCGTTTACGGAAAAGCGCATCGCCAGCGTCGGCGGGTCGATGGGCTGGGCGGGGATCGGCGCGCCGACCTCGGGAGTGGCAATCGTATCCGCGACCGAGGTCTGGGTCAGGCCAGCGATGCAGACGATATCGCCCGCTTCCGCGGTGTCGACCGGGACCCGCTCGATGCCCCGGAAGCTCAGTAGCTTGGTGAGTCGACCTTGTTCCAAAACGGTGCCGTCGGGAGCGAGCGCCTTGACCGGTTCATTGATGGCGACGCGCCCCGATTGAATGCGCCCGGTCAGTACCCGGCCCAGATAATTGTCATATTCGAGGATAGAGGCCAGCATGGCGAAGGGCGCATCGCGCTCCACCTTGGGCGGTGCGACATGGGCCAAGATCAAATCGAAGAGCGGCGCGAGCGATTCGCGCGGTGCCTCCAGGCTCGGCGCAGCCCAGCCCTGCTTGGAGGAGGCAAAAAGGGTTGGAAAATCGAGCTGGTGGTCATTGGCGCCCAGGGCGGCGAACAGGTCGAACACCAAATTATGGACTTCCTCGGCGCGTTGATCGGGCCTGTCCACCTTGTTGATGACCACAATCGGATTGAGCCCGAGCGCCAGCGCCTTGGAAGTGACGAACTTGGTCTGGGGCATGGGCCCTTCGGCGGCATCTACGAGAACGACGACGCCATCGACCATATTGAGAATGCGCTCGACCTCGCCGCCGAAATCGGCGTGGCCCGGCGTATCCACGATATTGATGCGGGTGTCCTGCCACATGACGGAAGTGCATTTGGCGAGGATGGTAATGCCGCGCTCGCGCTCGATGTCGTTTGAATCCATGACGCGTTCGGCGACCTGTTGGTGGGCGCGAAAGGCTCCACTCTGCTTCAGCAATTGGTCGACGAGCGTCGTTTTCCCATGGTCGACATGGGCGATGATGGCGATATTTCGTAAGTCCATGATTGGCGAGGGCCTAGCACATTTCAATCGGCCCGTCCAGGAAGGAAGCGCCAGGAAATAGAGAGTAATGGAAATGGCGCACCCGATACGAATCGAACGTACAACCTTTGCCTTCGGAGGGCAACGCTCTATCCAATTGAGCTACGGGTGCAGGCCGCGACCACCTTAACCGGAATTGCCGCGTGGGGCAAGGCCGACAAGCGTGGGGCTGTCCGCTGCACTTGCCGCGCTGCCATCGGCCATGCCGCTGACCGTGCCGATGGATTGGTTAGCGGCGCTGCCGCTCACGCCACCATTCGCGGTGCCGGTGATGCTGCCGTCCGTATGTTGGCCGCACCCATCGAACGTGATGAAAAATCTTCTTTGTCCGATGACGCGGCAGGAGCGCATTGCGATCCGAAGTTTTTTTGGTAAGCTCGCGCCATGGCGAAAATTCCTGCGATTGACCCTGAAATCTGTGCCTTGCAGGCCTTGGCGTTTCTCGTTGCGAGTGAGGAACATCGCGCGAATTTTTTGGAAGCGACGGGCGCTAGCCCAGATGATCTCGGCGATATGATTCACAATCCCGCCGCGCTCGGTGCCGTGCTTGATTATGTGCTGCAGTCCGATGCGGTCCTGCTCGCGGTCGCGGAATCGCTTTCCATTGCGCCTGCCGCGATCGTGGCGTCGCGCCAGCGCTTGCCCGGTTGGAGCGCGTGAGCGACGGTCGTGTATTTCCTTCCAATATGTGGGTAGGGCGTCTGCGCGGCGTATTATGGGCCCAGATCGCCGTCACGATTTTCACTTTCGTATTCGCCGCCGGCAAATTTCTCCATGGAGCGGTGCCGCCTTTTCAAATCATTCTGCTCCGCTATGCGGCTGGCTGTCTGTGCCTGCTGATGGTCATGCTCAAGCGGCGCCAATTAAATGCGATGCGCAGCACCGCTCCGCTCCTGCAACTGCTGAGGGCCGCGGCCGGCGCGACCGGGCTAGCCGCCGCTCTCTACGCCGCGACCCACCTTGCACTTGCCGATGCGACGATCATTGGTCTTTCCGAAAACTTGTTTCTGCTGCCGCTTGCGGCCCTGTTGCTCAGGGAAAAGATTGGGCTCGCCCAGTGGCTTGCCGTGGTCGTGGCGGGGCTGGGCGCCGCCATCGTCATTCTGGGCGCCGCCATTCCCAGCTTTGGCGGTGGCGCGACGGTTTTTCCTGCGCTGGTGGCGCTGGGCGGTGCTTTTCTCTTTGCCGTGGAGTTTGTGCTCATCAAGCTGATTGCCCGTTCCGATTCCGCTTTGACGATGCTGGTTTGCGTGAATTTCTTTGGTTTGCTCTTGGCGGCATCGATCGCTGTTCCCGGCTGGCAATCGATGGCGCTGGCGGACGTCCTGTTCTGCCTCGCGCTTGGTCCGGTGGCGCTCTACGGCCAGTACTGCAACATCCGTGCCGTTCACTTCGCCGGTCCAGGCTTTCTCGCGCCCTTCGGCTATAGCTGGGCGATCGATGCGGCGCTGCTCGGCTGGATCTTCTTCGGAGAGCGTCTCAGCGCGCATACATTATACGGAGCAATCCTCATCATCGGTCCAGGACTGGCCATAGCCGTGCACGAATGGCGCAGTACTTCACGCCTGCAACCGCAAGCTTAGGCCCCGCCCGCTCCTGGACCGGATTGGTCTCTCTCGGAGCATGGCGCTAGAGGCGCTGCGTGCCTCATGAATGAACCATTTCCATCAAGGCTAAGGCTGGGCCTCGGCGTTGCCGTCCGGAGGTGTCGCTGCGCGCGCGGCGAGTTGCGGCGCATGCGGATCGGCGATCCAGGCTGCGATATCATCGATCACCATCTGCGCATCCAGATCGCGTAACAGGAGATGATATCCTTGCGGATAAAAAATGATGCGTCGGTCCGCGTGACCGCTCTTGGGAAGATTTTCGAGCATCGCCATGATCGACGGCCGGGGCAGAATCTGTTCCCTTTGGCCGTAGAGAACGAGCAGGCGCGGCTCGCGCAGGTTTTGCGCTCCATGCTGCGCTCGGTCCATGAGATCGACGAGATAATAAGCGGCATCGACGCGCGTCCGCTTGATAACGAGCGGGTCGCGGCCGAGTTCACGCAGCGCCTCGTCATTATCCGAGGCGCGCAGCACCACGCCTGTCGGGCGTACAACCATCCAGGGAATGGTCGCGGCCGCGTTGCGCAGCATGAAGCGCGAAAAGCCGCTGAGATTGTCCCACCCCCACACGGCCGCCGCCGAAAGGATCACGCCATCGACCGGCAGCGGGTTGGCTTGGCTCGCCGCCACCATCGCAATCGCCCCGCCCATCGATTCGCCGAGCAGGAAAAGCGGTGTGTGCGGATAAAGACGCCGCAAAAGGAGCAGGGCGCTGCGCGCGTCCTTGACGAGCTGGGCCTCGCCCGGCCAAACACCCCGGTCCGGGGTCGCGCCGAAGCCGCGCTGGTCATAGGCATAGAGCGCAATGCCTTGCCGGGCAAAAGCCGGGCCGGGCCGGGCGAAGGCCCGGGAATAATCGTTGAATCCGTGGAGCGCCAAGATCACCGCGCGGGGCGGCCCGTCGGGAAGCCAATGGCGCATCGGAAGATCCGCGCCGTCTGTGGTGTGAAAGCGCGTGTCGCTCAGATATGGTGCGTCCTTTTCGGTGGCGACGGTCTGTAGGCGCGGCGCGCAAGCGGCGAGCAGGAAGAGTAAAACCGTCGCGATCCGCATCATTGGCCGCGCTGGGTCAGGCGCAGGAACACGTCCTCCAACTCGGTATCGCGGGTGGAGATATCCTGGATATGGCTGCCCAGCGGCGCCAGCATGCTCAGCAGCTCGCCAATTTTTGTTCGGCTGGGGCGATAGAGCAGGCGCCATTGCTGCGCATTGCTGCGGATCCACTCCGTCTCCGGCAGGCTGGGCAGGGTTATGCCTTCGTCCTGGGACAGGGTCACGATGATCTCCTTGCGATCGAGACGGGCCAGCATGGCCGATTTCGTCTCGCTGGCCACGAGCTTGCCGTGATCGATGATGGCGATCCAGTCGCAGAGTTTCTCCGCTTCCTCGAGATAGTGGGTCGTGAGCAGGATCGTCACGCCCTGCCGGTTGAGTTCGCGGACATAGGACCATAATTGCTGGCGCAACTCGACATCGACCCCGGCGGTAGGCTCGTCCAGGACCAGGACCGGCGGCCGGTGTACGAGCGCCTTGGCAACCATCAGACGCCGCCGCATGCCGCCGGAAAGAGTACGCGCGTAAGATTCCGCCTTGTCCGTAAGGGATAAGGCGGCCAGCAGTTCCTCGGTCTGCCGTTCGCGGCGCGGCACGCCATAGAGACCGGCTTGAAGCTCGAGCAGCATGCGTGGGGTAAAAAACGGATCGATGTTCAGTTCCTGAGGGACGACACCGATCGCCGCCGCCGCGCCGCGCGGGTCGCGGTCGATATCGATGTCCCAGATGCGGGCTTCTCCCGCGCTCTTGATGACAAGCCGGGCGAGAATATTGATCAGCGTCGATTTCCCCGCCCCGTTTGGTCCCAGAAGGGCGAAGATCGTGCCCCTCGCGATGTCAAGATCGATGTGGTCGAGCGCCCATTTTTTTGCGCCCCGGTACCGCTTGGAGAGCCCGCGCACGGAGATCGCATGGCTTGGTAAAGGAGACGGTTGATTCATCGCGGCTTTAATGGTTACATCCCGGCCTTATCAAGGTCAATGAGCGCCACGAGATGCAACAAAGCGAGATTGTCGCGGTAAAGGGTTCCCGCGTATCCTGTGAAGGCAATGCCGCCGCCGGTGGTCATCCCCGCATCTATATGATTTTTGGCAAGGAAAAGGAGCTGAGTTGTCCCTATTGCGGGCGCCGCTTCATGCAAGAGGACGCGACCGATCACGGCCATTGAATCCCTATCGGCGGCCCGGCACGTCTATCTTGTCGACGGGTCCGGCTATATCTTCCGTGCCTTTCACGCTCTCCCGCCGCTGACGCGCGCCGACGGGACGCCGATCAATGCGGTGCTGGGCTTCACCAACATGCTGGTCAAGCTCCTGAGCGAAACCGATTGCGACCATATCGCGGTGATTTTCGATGCAGGGCGCACCAATTTCCGCAACGATCTCTATAAGGAATATAAAGCGCACCGGCCCGATCCCCCGTCCGAACTTATCCCACAATTTTCGCTGATCCGGGCAGCGACCCAGGCCTTTAACGTGGCCAGTGTCGAAATGCCTGGCTTCGAGGCCGACGATCTTATCGCAACCTACGCCCACCAGGCGGTGGCCCAAGGCGCCGATGTCACCATCGTTTCTTCCGACAAGGATTTAATGCAGCTGGTCGGCGAGCGCGTGCGGATGCTCGATCCCATAAAAAATCGGCCGATTGGCGTAGGCGAGGTCAAGGAAAAGTTCGGCGTTTCTCCCGAGCTGGTCGTCGATGTCCAAGCCCTGATCGGCGACAGTACGGACAACGTTCCGGGCGTGCGTGGCATCGGGGTAAAGACAGCCGCCGAGCTCATTGCACAATATGGCAATCTCGACGGGTTGCTTGCCCATCTCGACGATATCAAGCAGACCAAGCGCCGCGAGATCCTCAAGGAACAGCGTGAGATGGCGCTGCTCTCGCGCGAGCTCGTCCGTCTGAGGCGTGACGTCCCAGTCGAGGTGCCGCTCGCGACCTTTAGACGCAAGGCATGGGAAAGAGAGACCGTGCGGATCTTTCTCCAGGAGAATGGGTTCCGCTCATTGCTCACCCGACTCACCGCGATCGAACCGCCGAAGATCGAAAAGCAGGAGCACCCGGCGCTGCCTGCCGCAAGCCAAAAAGCACCGCGGTACGAATGCGCGCAGAATGAAGCGGCGCTCGTGGCTTGGCTCGCCTGCGTGGCCGAACAGGGTGCGATGGCCATCTGCACCGAGACCGAATCAAACTCCGCTCACCAGGCCAAGTTGGTAGGTATTTCCATGGCCTTGCCGGATGGCCGCGCCTGTTATGTTCCGCTTGGCCATGGCGGGGGCGATCTGCTGGACGGACAGGTGGTGCCGGAGCAGATCGCGGTGGAACGCGCGCTCGAATTGCTGGCGCCCGTCCTGGCGGACCAGGCTATTCTCAAGATCGGGCATAATATTAAGCAGGACATGCTGGCGCTGGCGCGCCACAGGCTCCGCATCGCGCCTATCGACGATACGATGTTGATGTCGCATTGTCTGGAAGGCGGCGTGCACGGTCACGACAGGGAGGAAATCTCCGAACTGTTTCTCGGCCATAAGACCATCGGCCAAGACGAAGTCGTCGGCACGGGGCGCAACCGGCTGCCTTTTTCACGTGTGCCGCTCGAGAAGGCTTCTGCCTATGCGGCAGAAAAAGCCGATGTGACGATGCGACTCCATCAGCTCCTCAAGCCGCGCCTGATGTCTCAGAGCGCGCTCGCGCTTTATGAAACTACCGCCCGGCCGCTCGTTGCGGTTCTCGCCGACATGGAGCGGGTGGGGATCAAGCTCGATATTTCCGAACTTAACCGCCTTTCGGCTGAATTCGGTGAGCGCATGCAGGCGCTCGAGGCGGAAGCTTATGAGCTGGCCGGGAGAAGCTTCAACATTGCTTCTCCCAAGCAATTGGGCGAGATCCTCTTCGACGAGCTTAAGCTCGGGCAGGGCATGAAGGGCAAGACCGGTGCCTATGCGACCGGCGCCGACGTGCTCGAAGAGTTAGCGCACCAGCATCCGCTGCCGCGCAAAGTGCTAGACTACCGGCAACTTGCCAAACTCAAGAGCACGTACAGCGATACGCTCGTCGGTCAGATCGACGGGAACCACCGGGTTCATACCTCGTATGCCATGGCGGCGACGCCCACCGGGCGGCTGAGTTCATACGATCCCAATCTGCAAAACATTCCGATCCGGACGGAGGAAGGGCGGCGCATCCGTCATGCCTTTATCGCGGAAAAGGGGCATGTGCTGATGTCTGCGGATTATTCGCAGATCGAGCTCCGGCTCGCCGCAGAGATGGCTGGCATCGACGCGCTCAAGGAAGCCTTTCGGCAAGACGAAGATATCCATGCCCTGACCGCCTCTCAAGTATTCGGCATGCCGGTGACCGGAATGGATCCGATGGTGCGCCGGCGCGCCAAGGCGATTAATTTTGGCATCATCTACGGCATCTCGCCGTTCGGTCTGGCCCAGCAGCTCGGTATCCCCCAGGCCGAGGCCAAGAGCTATATCGAGGCCTATTTTTTGCGCTATCCCGGTATCCGGGAATATATGGAGCGCATCAAGAAATTCGCGCGCGAGCACGGCTATGTCGAAACCCTGTTCGGCCGCCGCTGCCATGTCCCGGGCATCGGGGACAAGAATCCGGCGCGGCGCGCGTTCATGGAGCGGGCCGCGATCAATGCGCCTCTGCAAGGCACGGCCGCCGATATCATCAAGCGCGCCATGATCCGCCTGCCGGGGGCGCTGGCGGCGCGCGGCCTCAAGGCGCAGATGCTCCTGCAAGTGCATGACGAACTGGTCTTCGAAGTGCCACGCGATGAGGTCGAGGAGACCGCCGCCCTGGTGAAAGATGTAATGGAAAGGGCCGCGCTGCCGGTGCATGCCCTGTCGGTGCCGCTGGTGGTCGGGACCGGCTTCGGCGTCAATTGGGCCGAGGCGCATTGAACCTTCGCCACTTTTTCGTCACCGGAACGGGCACCGATATCGGCAAGACCTATGTCACGGCGGGCCTCATCCGCGCGGTCTCGGAGGCGGGCGGGACCATCGACGCCCTCAAGCCGGTGATGAGCGGCTTCGATCTCGGCAGAGCAGAGCAAAGTGATGCAGGCATTCTCCTCGCGGCACTGAGGCGCAGCGTCGACGAAGCCAATCTTGCCGCGATATCGCCCTGGCGCTTTACAGCGCCGCTCGCGCCCGACCTCGCGGCGCGGCAAGAGAAGCGGGTTCTCGAATATAAGGCGGTACGCAGTTTCTGTGCGCAGCGGCTCGCTGCCATCAAGGATCATGTGCTGCTGGAAGGGGTAGGGGGCATCCTATCCCCGATTGCCGAAAGCATGCCTTCGCTCCGTTTGGCTGCCGATCTTGGCGTGCCGGCCCTGCTGGTCTGCGGCACCTATCTCGGCGCCCTAAGTCACTGCCTGACGGCGATAGAAACCGCCAAGGCGTGGGGGGTCCCTATAGAAGCCGTGATTGCGAATGAAACGCCCGGCGCGCCGCTCCCGCTCGCGGTGTTTTGCGCGCATATGGCTGAATTTACCCAGGCGAGAATATTTCCACTTGGCCGCGAGGACGCCACGCCATTCAGTGCGTTGGCGCGTGAGCTCGGCCTTTGCTAGAATAACCAGAGGGGGAACCATGCGCCGCATATTCTTTTTAATCTGGATATTCCTGGCTGGGAGTAGCCAGGCACAGGAACTCAATTATAAGAACGCCCTCGAGGCCGTGCAGAATCTTCCACAGGTTCAGACTAGCCTCCCCATGCCGCTCCTGGAAAAACTGCGCCACGGCGGGCTGCTCCTTTTCTTCCGGCATGCCAAGACGCCCAATTACGCCGCGGCCGATGACAATAATCTGGAAAATTGCGCTACCCAGCGCAATCTCTCCAAGGAAGGCCGCGAACAGGCCCAGGCCATCGGCGCCGCCTTCCGCGACCTGGAAATCCCCGTGGGCATCGTGCGGGCGAGCCCACTCTGCCGCACCCAGGATACGGCATGGCTGGCCTTCGGCCATTACGAGCGCGATGACAATATGCGCCTGCACGGCACCAACCCTGCCCAGGATGTGGAGGAGGCCAAGATCTGGCGCAATCTGCGTAATATCGCGAAGATCCTGCCCCTGCCCGGCACCAATTCGGTGTTCATAAGTCACGGCACGGTCGGCGAGGCGTTCGGGGGCAAATATCTGGACGAGGGCGAAGCCATCATTGTCGAGCCGGATGGACAAGGTGCTTGGCACATCCTGGCGCAGGTGAAATCGGACCAATGGGTCGCGCACTGAAACATGGTATCGCCGCGAATCGCTGATTGCCTTGCTCGCCAGATATGACTCCGGTCGCAGGGATCCATGCCTCTGAGTGCCTGGGGACCGTCCATGCCTGGCAGATGGCACATTCATCTTTCGAAGGAAAATGATGGCGAGGAATAAGCAGCACGCGGAGGGATCGAAATCCTCCGCTCTCAATATCATCGGTCCGGGTTTGATCACCGGCGCCTCGGACGACGATCCGAGCGGCATTGCGACCTATTCGCAGGCGGGGGCGCAGTTCGGCTACGATCTGGCCTGGTCGTTATTGTTCTCCTATCCCCTCATGGTGGGCATCCAGGATATTGCCGGGCGCATCGGACGTGTGACGGGGAAGGGCATCGCCGGCAACCTGCGGCGCCACTATCCAGGCTGGCTCTTGCAAACCATCGTCGGATTGATATTGATCGCCAATATCATCAATCTCGGCGCGGATATCGGGGCCATGGGCGCGGCCCTGAGATTGCTGGTCGGAGGCCCAGCCCTGATCTATATCGTGGTGATTGGCGTGGTTTCTGTCCTGCTGGAAATCTTCGTGCGCTATTCCCGGTACGTTTCGGTCCTGCGCTGGCTCACGCTAGCACTCCTGGCCTATGTCGCGACCGTGTTCGTCGTGAAATTGCCATGGAGCCAGCTTGCCTATCATCTATTCGTTCCAACCATTCACAGCACGACGAATTACTTTCTGACCTTCGTTGCCGTATTGGGAACGACCATCAGCCCCTATCTCTTCTTCTGGCAGGCCGAGCAGGAAGTCGAAGACCAGCAGGCCGAGCCAGGCGCCAAGCCGCTTCGCCAGACTCCCGCCAAGCGCGCCCGCCAGGAGATTCGCCGGATCGAATGGGATACGATTATCGGCATGGCGGTCTCGAATATCGTCGCGTTTTTCATCATGGTGACGGCAGCGGCAACGCTACACAGCCACGGCGTCACCAACATCGAAACCTCGGCCCAGGCGGCGGAAGCTCTGCGACCCATCGCGGGTGACTTTGCTTTCTTTCTTTTTGCTTTAGGCATCATCGGCACCGGCCTGCTCGCGCTGCCCGTGCTGGCGGGTTCGGCCGCCTATGCGGTGGGCGAGGCGCAGCTCTGGCCGGTGGGCCTGTCGAAACTCTGGCCGGAAGCCAGGGCCTTTTATACCACATTGGCGCTGGCAACCTTTTTAGGCATGGTGTTGAATGTACTGCCGATCGATCCGATCAAGGCTCTCTTCTACTGCGCGGTCATCAATGGTGTCGTGGCCGTGCCGGTGATGGCCATGATGCTGGTCATGGGCTCGAGCGGGAAGGTCATGGGGAAATTCATCTTGCCCCGATGGCTACGCGTGCTGGGCTGGCTCGCGACGGCCGTCATGGCTCTCGCGGCGATAGCGATGATCGTGACGTCGTTTTGGGGGACAAATGCCTGAACGTGAAAGCATGGAATATGATGTGGTGATCGTAGGGGCGGGGCCGTCCGGCCTCGCCGCGGCGATCCGGCTCAAGCAGCTTGCAAAGCAGGCGGAACACCCGCTGAGCGTCTGCGTGGTCGAGAAGGGGGCCGAGGTCGGCGCGCATATCCTGTCGGGCGCCGTCTTTGAGCCGCGCGCGCTCGCCGAGCTGTTCCCCGACTGGCGCGAGCGCGGCGCGCCCCTGACCGTGCAGGCGCGCGAGGATCGTTTTCTTTTTCTGACGGAGAAGCGCGCTTTTCGGCTCCCGACCCCGCCCCAGATGCGCAATCACGGGAATTATATTATCTCGCTCGGCAATCTCTGTCGCTGGCTCGGCCAGCAGGCGGAGGAACTGGGCGTCGATATCTTCCCGGGCTTCCCTGCCGCGGGTCTGCTCTTTGATGAATCCGGCGCGGTCTCGGGCATCGTCACCGCCGATCGGGGAATCGACAAGCATGGACAGCGCACCGCGCAATACATGCCGGGCGTGGAACTCCGCGCCCGCCAGGTGATGGTGGCGGAAGGGTGTCGCGGCTCGGTGACGCGGAAACTCCTCGCCCGCTACCGCCTGGATGCGCAAAGCGACCCCCAGACCTATGGAATCGGCCTCAAGGAGATCTGGGAAATCGACCCCGCGCGGCACCGGGAGGGGCATATCGTTCACACCGTGGGCTGGCCGCTCGACCGCGCCACCTATGGCGGCTCCTTCCTGTACCATGCCGAAAACAACCAGATCTTTCTGGGCTTCGTCATTGGGTTGGATTACCGCAATCCTCACCTCGACCCATTTGCGGAATTCCAGCGCTTCAAACATCATCCGGCGATTGCGCCTATCCTCGCGGGGGGCCGTAGGATCGCTTATGGCGCGCGTGCCTTGAACGAAGGCGGGTACCAGGCCATCCCCAGGCTCGCATTTCCGGGCGGCGTATTGATCGGGTGCGCGGCAGGGTTCCTGGATGTCCCCAAGATCAAAGGCTCGCATACCGCGATGAAATCCGGGATGCTCGCCGCCGAATCCGTCTTCCCCCTGCTGCGGGACCAGAAAGCGGGGCGGGAGGCGTCGGAATATGACCGCCACCTGCGCGAAAGCTGGGTCGGGCGGGACCTTCACCGCTCCCGCAATATCCGCCCGGGTTTTCATCGCGGCCTTTGGGCCGGGCTTGCTTATGCCGCCTTGGATACCTATCTGTTACGCGGCCGCGCGCCCTGGACGCTCCATCACCGGCCCGACCATACCCAGCTTGGGCTTGCGGAAGACATGCCGCGCATTTCTTATCCGAAACCTGACGGAATATTGAGTTTCGACCGGGCGAGTTCGGTTTATATATCGAATACCAATCATGGTGAGGATCAGCCTTGCCATTTGCGCCTCAAATCCGCTTCCGTTCCGCTGGAAATTAATCTAAAGCTCTACGATGCGCCGGAACAGCGTTACTGCCCCGCGGGCGTTTACGAGATCATCGATGGGCCGGAACCGCGGTTACAGATCAACGCGCAAAATTGCGTTCACTGTAAAACCTGCGATATCAAGGATCCCGCGCAGAACATTGTCTGGACCGTTCCCGAAGGCGGTGACGGTCCCAACTACCCCAATATGTGAGTTTTCATGAAGCAACGTTTTCCCCTGCCGGCCATGCTTGCCGCGACGTGTGTTCTTCTCAGTGCGTGCCATGGAAAGGGCGTGGCCGAGACGGGGGAAATCCGGACATCGGGGATCCCCTGGTCGGGCGCGGGTGCGTATCTTGCGAGCCGCCTGGCCGAAAGTCAGGGTGATTGGCATGAGGCGGCAACGCTTCTGCCATTGGCACGCAAGTTCAATCCCGACGATCCGTCGTTGGTCTTCGCGCAAATGATTGCCGAGCTGCATAACAACCAGTTTCCCAGCGCCGTATCCCTGGCGCGGGAATTGCGCAAGGCGGGCTCGGAAAAGGCCATGGTGGATCTGGTGCTGATGGCCGACGCCGCCATGCATGACCGGTGGAATGACGCGCAGGCCTCGCTTACCGCGTTGGCGCGCCAGGGTGGCGACAACCGATATATCGTGCCGCTGCTCAAGGCCTGGGTTCAGGCAGGCGCCAAGGATATCAAGGCGGCTCGCGCGACGCTCGCCGATGCGATGGGTCTCCAGGGCTTCGGCGCGGTCGTGATGATTCACCGGGCGGTGATGGCGCCCTTCCTGCACGAAGATCCAGCGAAGATCGAGCCGGAATATCTCGCTGCCCTGCAGGCCCAGCCGGAAGTTCAGCCGCGTTGGGTCGAGCTCTATACCGATTATCTGGCCCGTAACGGCGAAGCCGCGCGCGCGCGCGATCTTCTCGGCAAGCTGGCACAGCAGGAGGGGCAGGACACCCAGAGCTCGGTTATTGCGCAGCTCCTTCTCAATCTGGACAAGAAACGCGCGACAGCCCCGATTGCAACGCCGCGCGAGGGATTGGCGCAGGCGCTTTATGACCTTTCCTGGCTGTTTGCCCAGCAGAATCTGCGCAGCGATGCCGAGCTTTTCGGCCTGACGGCGGTATCGCTCGATCCCAAGCTCGATGTGGCGAAGCTGCTGCTCGGCGATCTTGCCCGTACGGAAAGCAAGGACGCCTTGGCCGAGCAATATTACCGCGAAATTCCGCGCGGTTCGCCCTATTACGCGATTACCCAGCTTTCGCTTGCCGCGACGCTTGAACGCGACGGCAGGACGCCAGCTGCCATCGATCTGCTGAAAGAGATCGCCGCCGAAACGCCGCGCTCCAGCGACGCGCCTTCGCTACTGGGCGATATGATGCGCAACGACAAGCGCTTCGATGAGGCGATCGCGGCCTATAGCGATGCCATCGCGCGCGTGGGTTCCTCGCCCAGCCGGAGGGATTGGCGCCTGTTCTATAATCGCGGAACCTGTTTCGAACGGTCCCATCGCTGGCCCGAGGCGGAAAAGGATTTCCTTACCGCGCTCCAGCTCATGCCGGATGAACCCTACGTATTGAATTATCTGGCCTATAGCTGGACCGAGCGGAAGCAGAATCTGGATAAGGCGTTGGGCATGCTGGAAAAAGCGGTCGCCCTTCGTCCGGAGGAAGGGTTCATCGTCGATTCGCTGGGCTGGGTCTATCTGCAGATGGGGCATGTCGAGAAGGCGGTCCCCCTGCTGGAGCGGGCGGTCCAGCTTGCGCCCGCCGACGCCACCCTCAATGATCATCTGGGCGACGCCTACTGGCGCGCCGGACGCAAGAACGAGGCGCGGTTCCAATGGCAGCGGGCGCTGATCAGCAATCCTGAGCCCGATCAGGTTGCCCCAATCACCGCCAAGCTCAAGAACGGTCTCGCCAAGAATGGCGGATGAGATACGGGAAGCGGCACCGGCCAAGATCAATCTCTACCTCCATGTGACCGGCCGTCGTCCCGACGGCTATCATCTGCTCGATTCTCTTCTGGCCTTCGCCGATATCGGGGACGAGATCCGGGTCAAGCCGGCATCGAACTTGTCTTTTGCGATCGATGGCCCCTTTGCCGAGGCGCTTTCAACAGGTGACGAAAATCTGGTGGTGCGTGCCGCGCGTGGCGTGCGCGCTCTCATGGAGACGGAGGCGGGCGCCCATATCACGCTCACCAAGAATTTGCCGCTCGCCTCGGGCATCGGCGGTGGTTCGGCCGATGCGGCGGCGGCAATCCGGGCGTTGCTGCGGTTGTGGGGCCACAGCACGGAACCCCAGCGTCTGCACTTTCTCGCTCTTTCGCTGGGTGCCGATGTGCCAGTGTGCCTGGAAAGCCGTTCCGCCTATTTCAGTGGCATTGGGGATATCGTCGACCTAGCGCCGCCGCCGCCGCCGCTCGGCCTCGTGCTGGTCAATCCCCTGATCGCCACCGCGACGCCGGATGTCTTCAAGGCGCGAAGCGGCGATTACTCGCGTCCGGCGCGGCTTGATCCGCGCATTTCCGGCGTATCGGATTTCATCGCCGCGCTCGCGCAGCGCCGCAACGATCTTGAAGCAGCCGCGATGGCGCTCGTGCCGGAGATCGGTGTCGTGCTCGCTCGCCTCGACGCGGAACCAGGCATACTGCTCGCCCGCATGTCGGGGAGCGGGGCGACCTGTTTCGGACTCTATGCCGACCGGCAGGCTGCCAGCGAATCCGCCCAGCGCATCGCTGCGGATTATCCGAACTGGTGGGTGCAAGCCGGAGGCTTTACGGAAGAAAGCGTTGCGCACCGCCAGGATTTTTCCTATGGTGCGCCGCTTTCCGGTGGGGCGTAGCCAAGCGGTAAGGCAGCGGTTTTTGGTACCGCCATTCCCAGGTTCGAATCCTGGCGCCCCAGCCACGATGCAAGTACGCTTATATGTAGGT
>DATAGZ010000017.1:0-272176 GCA_036263455.1 Dongiaceae bacterium | reverse complement strand
GTAGGCCGTGAACGTCGCACCACCCGTCTCCGCCAAAACCTTCGTGATCGCCGCCGTCAAAGACGTCTTCCCATGGTCAACGTGACCAATCGTCCCCACATTGCAGTGCGGCTTCGTCCGCTCAAATTTCGCCTTAGACATAGATCCTCTTCTCTCCGCTTACGCCAACTTGGCGCGGACTTCGTCCGCAACCGCCTGAGGCACCTGCTCGTAATGATCGAACAGCATGCTGTATTGCGCGCGACCCTGACTCATCGAGCGCAGATTGTTTACATAGCCGAACATGTTGGCGAGCGGCACGAAAGCCGTGATCACCCGCGCATTGCCCCGGCTGTCCATCCCCTGGACTTGGCCGCGCCGGGAATTGAGATCGCCGATGACATCGCCCATATAATCCTCGGGCGTCACCACCTCGACCTTCATGATCGGTTCGAGCAGCTTCGGCCCCGCCTTGGGCATCGCCTCGCGGAAACAGGCCCGCGCCGCGATGTCGAAGGTCAGCACGTTGGAATCGACGTCGTGGTAGGCACCATCGACCAGAACCGCCTTGAAATCGATCACCGGGAAGCCCGCGATAACGCCGGTTTCCTTGGCGGCCTTCAAGCCCTTTTCCACGCCCGGGACGTATTCCCGAGGGACGGCACCGCCAACCACTTCATTCTCGAAGGCGAATCCGAAGCCCGGCTCCATCGGCTGGAACTGGATCTTGACGCGCGCGAACTGGCCGGAGCCGCCCGTCTGCTTCTTATGCGTATAATCCCATTCGAGCGCCTTGGTGATCGTCTCGCGATAAGCGACCTGGGGCGCGCCAACATTGGCCTCGACCTTGAACTCGCGCTTCATGCGATCGACGATGATCTCGAGATGCAGTTCGCCCATGCCCTTGATGATCGTCTGGCCGGATTCGTGATCGACCGACACACGGAAAGATGGGTCTTCCTGCGCTAGGCGGTTAAGGGCGACGCCCATCTTCTCCTGATCGGCCTTGGTCTTGGGTTCGACCGCCACTTCGATGACCGGATCGGGAAATTCCATCCGCTCGAGCACGATCGGATGGTCGGGCGCGCACAGCGTATCGCCGGTCGTAGTATTTTTGAGACCGGCCAGCGCCACGATATCGCCCGCGCGCGCTTCCTTGATATCCTCGCGCGAGTTGGCATGCATGAGCAGCATGCGGCCGACCCGCTCTTTCTCGTCCTTGACCGTGTTCAGCACCTGGGTCGCTGAATTGAGCACGCCGGAATAGATGCGCACGAAGGTCAACGAGCCCACGAAGGGATCGGTCATGATCTTGAAGGCCAGACCCGAGAAAGGCGCATCGTCCGAGGAAATGCGGACATCCTTCTCTTCGCTGTCGACCTTGTGGCCTTCGACCGGCGGCAGATCGAGCGGCGAAGGCAGGAAATCTACCACCGCGTCCAGCATCGGCTGCACGCCTTTGTTCTTGAAGGCAGAACCGCACAGGACCGGCACGAAGGCGCTCGTGACCGTGCCCTTGCGGATGAGCTTCTTGAGCGTCTCGACGTCCGGCTGCTTGCCCTCGAGATAGGCTTCGAGCGCCTTCTCATCAAGCTCGACCGCCATCTCGACCAGCGTATGGTGCAGCGCCTCGGCCTCGTCCTTCATCGCGGCTGGGATCTCGCCCTCGACGAATTCCGCGCCGAGCGTTTCATCTTTCCAAGTGAAGGCCTTCATCGCGACCAGATCGACGATCCCGACAAAATCGCTCTCGACCCCGATCGGCAACTGGATCACCATGGGCTTGGCACCCAGGCGTTCCTTGATCATATCGACGCAGCGCGGAAAATTCGCACCGATCCGATCCATCTTGTTCACGAAGCAAATGCGCGGCACGCCATACTTGTCGGCCTGACGCCACACCGTCTCCGACTGCGGCTCGACACCGGCAACCGCGTCGAACACCGTCACCGCGCCATCGAGGACACGCAGGCTGCGCTCGACTTCGATGGTGAAATCGACGTGACCGGGCGTGTCGATGATATTGACGCGATGGTCGCGCCAGAAACACGTCGTGGCGGCCGAGGTGATGGTGATGCCGCGCTCCTGTTCCTGCTCCATCCAATCCATGGTGGCCGTGCCCTCATGGACCTCGCCGATCTTATAGGAACGGCCAGTATAATAGAGGATGCGCTCGGTCGTGGTGGTCTTGCCGGCATCGATGTGGGCCATGATGCCGATATTGCGGTATCGCTCGATGGGGGTGGTGCGCGCCATGATCCGTCCTACCAGCGATAATGGGAGAAGGCCTTATTGGCCTCCGCCATCTTATGGGTGTCTTCGCGCTTCTTCACCGCGTTGCCGCGATTATTGGAAGCGTCCATGAGCTCGGCAGACAGGCGATCGGTCATGGTATGCTCGCCGCGCGCGCGCGCGGCCGTGATGATCCAGCGAATAGCCAGCGCCTGAGCGCGCTCGGGCCGCACTTCGACCGGCACCTGGTAGGTGGCGCCGCCGACCCGGCGGGAGCGCACCTCGAGATACGGCCGGACGTTGGCAAGCGCCTCGTGAAAGACCTTCACTGGCTCGCCCTTGCTCTTTTTCTCGAGCGTGGCGAGCGCGCCATAGACGATCGTCTCGGCGACGGATTTCTTGCCCTCATACATCAGGCAGTTCATGAATTTGGAAAGAACGATGTCCCCGAACTTGGGATCCGGTAGAACTTCGCGTTTTTCTGCGGCGCGACGGCGTGACATGCTGATTCCTCCTACTTCGGCCGCTTGGCGCCGTATTTCGAACGGCGCTGCTTGCGGTCCTTCACGCCCTGCGTGTCGAGGGTACCGCGGATGATGTGATAGCGCACGCCGGGCAGATCCTTGACGCGACCGCCGCGGATCATGACCACCGAGTGTTCCTGGAGATTGTGGCCCTCGCCGGGGATATAGGAAATCACCTCGTGCCCATTGGTCAGGCGCACGCGCGCCACCTTGCGGAGCGCGGAATTCGGCTTCTTCGGCGTCGTCGTATAGACGCGGGTGCAGACGCCGCGCTTCTGCGGACAGGCCTTGAGCGCCGGCACCTTATTGCGACCCACCAGAGGGGCGCGGGACTTGCGGATCAATTGATTGATCGTCGGCATGCTTTCCTCAAATCACAAACACCAAAAGCCACGGCTTGCCCAGGCCTCTTCACCTGGTCGACGCGGCACTATCTGAAACCCCGCGCTCATCAATCCGGACAAGCCGGCGAGAGGAGCTAATGATTCCAATGCTTTAGCTGGCAAAGCGTCTAGTCCGCCGCGAACGGGGACTACCGCCTTTGCCCATTAGGCGCGCGTCTTCTAGCGATTCCCTAGGAGCATGTCAAGGGCAGTCTTCAGAATTGCGCCGGTGCCGTCGGCATGGTTGCCCAAGTCCGCGATTCGGGCGATGATCCGCCTCCATCGAGAGGTCCCATGTCGCTGAAACTTTATTATCACCCCCTATCCTCCTTCTGCCAGAAGGCGCTTGTGGCGCTTTATGAAAATGACACCCCCTTTACGCCGGTATTCATCGATCTGGGCAACGAAGCCTCCAAGGCCCAACTCCTGAAGATATGGCCCATTGGGAAGTTTCCGGTGCTCGAGGACCTGTCTCGCAACCGCGTCGTTCCCGAATCGAGCATCATTATCGAATATCTTGCCCAATATTATCCGGGCCGATCTACCCTGGTACCCGCCGATCCCGACCTTGCGCGCGAAAACAGGGCGCGCGATCGTTTCTTCGATCTCGACATCCAGGTACCGATGCAAAAAATTGTCAGCGACCGGTGGCGTCCGGCGGATAAGAAAGACCCCTTCGGGGTAGAGCGCGCCCAGGCATCGCTGCGCGTGGCGCTCGACCTGCTCGAAGGGGAAATGACAGGAAAGACCTGGGCGATGGGCGAGGAATTCAGCATGGCCGATTGCGCGGCTGCGCCCGCGCTTTATTACGCCAATTTCCTGGAACCCTTTACGGATAGGCATGCGAAGGTGGCGAGCTATTTCGCGCGCCTTCTCGCCCGCCCGTCCTTCGCGCGGGCGGTCAAGGAAGCCGAACCCTACCGACATTTGCTTCCGCAATAACGGCGCTCGAAACCACCAGGAACCAGGAGAAACGGTGCTTAAATACCTACCGCTGCTTTTGCTCATCGCGGCTTTCGGCGCGCGGGCGGAGCCCCTGCCCGCCGATACGCGCACGGCGCTGTCGCTTATCATCTACAACCAGGATCAGGCCCTGGTCACCGATACGCGACAAGTGCACATGATGCCTGGGCTCAATAGCTTCGATATCACCGACATCCCGAGCCAGATTCAACCCGAGACATTTTTCATCCCCGGCCGGCGCGTCGGGGAAAGCGGCTTCGTCGCCGCGCCCGATAGCTATAAGAAATTATGGACCGCCCTGATCGGGCAGACCGTGACCTATGAAACGCGCGATTCGGCAGGCGGGCGGACGCGGGAAAAAGCGCGGATCTCGGGAGTCTATGCCGGGCAGCCCCTGCTCGAGATAAATGGCCAAATCATCCTTAATCCCGATGGGCAGATTCTCCTGGACAGGATGCCGCCGGATTTCCACATATCGCCGGTTCTTCGTGCCACGATCGAGGCCGAGCGGGCCGAGAATGCCACGCTGCACCTGACCTATGCGACCAGGGGCATTTCCTGGTCGGCCAATTACATCCTCTCCCTGGCGCCCGATGGAAGCGGGTCCCTTGCGGCCAACGCCACGATCCAAAATAACAGCGGCCTGGATTTCCATGCCGCCAAGATCACGCTCGTCGCGGGCCAGCCGCGCCTTCCCTTGGTCGAAAAGCGGGAACAAACCCTTTCGGCGAATGCCACGGTCACCGAACAGCCTCAGAGCGATTACCATACATATCGATTAAGCAATCCGGTTACGCTGGAAAACGAGGGGATAAAGCAGGTGCCCATCGCCCTGAGATCTGGCATCGCCGTCGAGAAACGCTACGAATTGAACGGCCTGGCCACGCCCTACTTGAGCGTGCCTTCTCCCGCCGACGCGCCCGCGGCACACGCGGTGGTAACCCTTCATCTGCGCAACCGCACGCAAGACGGGCTAGGCCTTCCCTTGCCGAGCGGTAGTCTGCGGGTCTATGAGGGCAGCGGGAATGAAACCCTCCTGCTGGGCGAGGCGCAGATCGGCGATGTGCCGGTGGAGGAAAATATCGATGTGCCGCTCGGCGCGGCCTTCGACGTGACCGGGCGAACGCGTCAGACCGCATATGCCCAGATCGATCCGCATCGGCACCGTGTGGCGTTCGAAACCACACTGCACAACCAGAAGAGCCTGGCGGTGACGGTTGATCTCAAGGAGTTTTTCCCCGGCGAATGGCACATAGATCGCGAAAATTTCCCGCACGAGCGTCCCGATGCCGGCTCGGCACGGTGGACGATCGAACTCGCCCCACACGGGGAGGAAAAACTCGCCTTCACCGCGACCCTCGTCACGCCCGAATAATCTGCTCATAGTTGACAAACTCGGGCACGCCATGGTCCGGTAAGCGGAACAGGAGGATTCATGCTCAAACTGCGCTATTCGACCACCAGCCCCTATGTCCGGAAAGTATCCGTGGTGGCGATTGAAATCGGAATGAAGGACCGGATCGAATATGTCGCAACCTCAGTCGCCGATCCGCATTCTGGCTTGGCCAAGGATAATCCCCTCAATAAGATTCCGGCTCTAATCCTGGAAGATGGGCAGTCCCTTCTCGATTCTCGCGTCATCTGTGAATATCTCGATACGCTTTATGGCGGCAGCCGCTTCCATCCACCCTCGGGCGAGAAGCGCTGGTGGGCCTTGAAAAAACAAGCGCTGGGCGATGGGGTTTTAGATGCGGCGGTGCTCAGGGTCATGGAAACCCGGCGGCCGGAAAATCTGCGTTCCTCCGATTGGGATAAGCGCCAGTCGCTCAAGATCACCCAGAGTCTCGCTACCTTCGAAGACGCCGCGGCGCGGGGACACCTCGCCGACTGGGACATCGGATCGCTCACGCTGGTCTCGGCTCTCGATTACCTAGACTTTCGCTTTCCCAATGAAAAATGGCGTGACCGGTCGCCCGCGCTCGCGAAATGGCACCGGGCCATCGGAGATCGGCCGGCGCTCAAAGAGACTTTACCGCGCGATTGAGCTTGCTTTTTCCGGTCATCAGCCTATAGTGCACCCTCTTCCTGCCGGCGGCCCTGCTTCCGGCTGATGACGGATATTCCGTCGCGACGAGCCATAGGGAGCCATATGTCGTATTATGAAACCGTGTTTATCGCGCGGCCGGACGTGACCGCCGCGCAAGTCGAGGGTCTGGCCGACCATTTCGCCGGCATCCTCGCCAGCCAAGGCGGCGAAGTCCGCGTGCGCGAGTTCTGGGGACTGCGCAATCTCGCTTACCGCATCAAGAAGAACCGCAAGGGTCACTATGTCTTCTTTGGCATAGAGGCGCCGGCCGCGGCCATCCAGGAGCTGGAGCGCACCTTGCGTCTCCATGAAGACGTGCTGCGCCACCTCGCCTTGCGGGTGGATGAACTCGAGGACGGCCCGAGCATCATGCTGCGCAAGCGGGACGACCGGGAATTACCGGGCGGTCGCGAGGGTCGCGATGGGGCGCCGCGTGAGCGCGAGGGGCGCCGGGATGATCGGCTGCGGCCTCGGATGGCCGAGATGAGCGAAGGAGAGATGGCATGAGCGAGCGGAACGATAAGGATAAGCGCGGCGGGGCTCCCAAGGGCCTCTTCCGCCGCCGCAAGACCTGCCCTTTTTCCGGCGAGAACGCGCCGAAGATCGATTATAAGGACGTCAAGCTCCTGCAGCGTTTTGTTTCCGAACGCGGCAAGATGCTGCCCAGCCGCATCACGGCGGTGTCGGCCAAGAAGCAGCGCGCCCTCGCCCAGGCGGTCAAGCGCGCCCGGTTCCTGGCCCTGCTGCCTTATGCCTCGGAATAGGTGAATCATGATGGAAATCATTTTATTGGAACGCGTCACGCATCTCGGCCAGATCGGCGATGTCGTGAAAGTCCGGCCTGGCTATGCCCGCAACTTCCTGCTGCCGCAGAAGAAGGCACTGCGCGCAACCGAAGCCAATAAGCAGAAGTTCACCGCCGAAAGGGCGCAGATCGAGGCCAACAACCTCGCCCGCCGCCAGGAAGCCGAGAAGATCGGACCGCGCATCGAGGGTTTGACCGTGATCGTTATCCGGCAGGCCAGCGAAACCGGGCACCTCTACGGGTCGGTCGGCGCCCGCGACGTCGCGGATGCGGTGACCCAGGCGGGTTTTACCATTGAAAAGCGCCAGGTCATCCTCGACCGGCCGATCAAGATGCTCGGGCTCCATCCGACGCGGATCGCCCTACACCCAGAGGTGATCGTCACGGTGACCGTCAATGTGGCCAAGTCGGAAGACGAAGCCGCGGCCCAGGAGAAGCACGGTGGCTTTATCGCCCATGCCGAAGACCGGGTCGACATGGATGTCGATCAGATGCTTGCGGATTTCGAGGAACCTTCCTACGAACCGCAAATGGAAGAATAATAAAAAAGGCGGGGTTCTCCCGCCTTTTTTACCAGATTACTGGCTGATCGTGCTCTCGTTGACACCTGAGTCATGAGCAAGCGCGTACGCCTATGGTATCGGCGCACGGACAAGGCGTAAGCCAGACGCTCCCCTCATTTTCATGGTTTCTCCCCTTACGAATGAAGCAGGGATGCCGAAAACCAGGCGATGGCAAAGACATCTCCGCCTCAACTTGGCTTCCGCCACCCGCAGAGACTGAGGACGTCAGTCGCCAGCCTGCGAACCGATGACGAGGTTGCAGCGACGGGAAGGAATCATGAAAAAACTTTAGGCGGCGTCGCTCTTGCGTTGATAGGCGACGGCGCAATGTTCGAGACAGTAAGGGCGGCCGGGTACGTTGGCGTCCCCACAGAAATGAAAATCGGCGCTCTTCGGATCGCCGATGGGCCAGGAACAGCCCCGCATGTTGCCACCGCCGATTCTGCTCGTCATCGAGGGCCGGGAAAAATGAGGATCCTTGCGCGGGTCGAGCCGGGGCTGCACCACGGCACCGCGCAGAGCGGCCGGCGCCGTCGCTTTCTTGGGCGCGATAATCGATGCGGGGCGCTTTGGCAGGCGCGCCGCCATTTCGCGCTTGATAGGAGACGGACGCGCCGTAAGGCCCAAGCGATGCGCCTTGCCGATGACGGCATTGCGAGTAATCCCGCCCAAGATCGCGGCGATCTGGCTGGCCGTCTGGCCTTGCCCCCATAATTGCCGCAATGTTTCGACGCGCTTTTCATTCCATTCCATGGTAGTCCCCCATTTCTGAAACGCTATATGTAGACTATGCCATGAATGCGCCAGCCAGGCAATAAAAAACGCAAGCTATTGGGGTTCGCTCTTAAAATAAGGGCCATATATGGACGACAGCACGATTCAGAGCGCCGCGAGGATATTTTTGAGCGCTTCTAAGATAACATCTAACTCCCTGGACCATTTGAGTTCTCGGGAGCGACTCCACAGGCCGTAGCGGAGCGGTCCTTTGCGCGGCCGGTATTTGGCGATTTGAAAATGCGGCGCTTCATGGGCGCTCCGAAACAAGGAAAAAATCGCCCGGTCCTGCTCGTGGTCCAAAGCGTAATCGCGCCACCGACCTGCGGCGACCTCCATCGCATAGAACGACAGCAGCTTGTTGAGATCGCTGCGCCCGAAATAGAGGCCCTTAGTGTGTGGGCGGTATTCCGCCAGATGGATGGTCGACACACATTCTCCCGCTACTGCACTCGGGTGGTGGCACCCGGTATGATCCTATCATAACAGGTGATATCGCCCAAATGCCGATAGCAGATGGGTTGTCCGTGCCGCTCCTGCGCGCGGGCCTGGGCGAGTTCAGCGGGAGAAAGGCAGTAATGTCCCGTCTGCTGGTAGCGCAATAGGGAGCAATCATCGCCGGTGATGAAGGACACGAGATGATCGCTGGCGGTCTTTTTGCTGCTCGCCGGCGTCACGCTTTCGACCGCCCCGTAAATTCCTGCGGCGCAGCCGCTACAGCCGAGAACGAGAACCAGGGCCGAGAAGAGACGCATCAGCCATCCTAGACGGGCTACGTTCACAAAAGCTTAGCGTAAGCCCGTCGCTTGACCTTCCTATCTTAGGAGAGAAGGACGATCTGGTGAGTGCCGGCCCCGTGCAGGTCGTCATCGATCTGTTGGATGAGGGTAGCGAGCATAGCCGGGCTTGCCGCGTGAAACGTGGCGAGCGCTGTCTGCGCCCCTTGGTGGTCGGTGACCAAGAGATGGCCCTGGGAATCGATTGCCACCATGGCGGCACGCTCGGCCGAGGCCGCTGCCGGAAAGGCGCCGTCGAGCAGCGGACGCAGATCGATATGATCGCTCGCCCCATCGAAGCCTGACACAATGTCGCCGAGATCGAGCGGCGCGCCGGCATTCACCGCCTTCATTCCATCGGCGAGCGCCTCGTAGGTCAGCGTATCGGATCCACCCGCTGAAAGATTGAGCCAATCGTTGCCCATCCCACCGACCAGGATATCATCGCCGAGCCCTCCGTCGAGCTTGTCATCGCCGGCCCCGCCCCGGATGAGGTTATTCTGGCCATCCCCGGACAGAATATCGTCGTAGGCGCTGCCGATCAGATTCTTGCAATGGAGGACGACATCGCCCTGCGCATCGCTGTTGAATACGTAAACGGGAAAAGCGTTGGTAAATAGCGGTAGCGTACCCCAATAGGTGGCTGGAGATGACAGGGCGAGTGAAACGTTGACGCCGCAGGTATGCGTGCCGAGATACGGAGTGAGATCGATGGCGCTACCGCGTGAATCCAGCGCAATCGCGTCGTTGGCATGGTGGAGAATCCCGCCCAGAATATAATCGCCCGCCGTTACTTCGATGAGGCTGCCGCCGGTATCGTACAGCGCCCTGGTGGCGGTGGTCAGAACGCCGCTATTGAAAATGTGACCGGGGGCGGCATGCGCGTAGGAAACCGTATCGTTTCCGCCTGAGCTCAGGAATATGTCGTCATATCCGGCAATCAAATCGGCGCCTTTTCCTCCCTCCAGCACATTGTCGTTTTTATCGCCGATCAGGCAATCGTTCCCATCGCTGCCTCGGGCATTTTGGATGTTGAAAAAGCGGTCGGGAGCGGAATATTGCGACGCGGAATCGAGGTCATAGAGCGACGTGACCCGTCCCGCATTGCTTCCCGTATTATAATTCACGAACCCGAGCTGCAGCGTGAGATTGACGAAGACACCCCGGCCGTTATTATTGCCGACGAAACGGTCTGCCGCCGTTCCGTCCCGCAACGCCTCGGAATAATCGGCGGTATTGAAGCCGGCGCTGCTCCCGTAGAAATAATCTCCACCGAAAAAGTTCTTGCTGCCATCCAGCCCATTGGAAATCGAGCGGAAAATATCGCTGCCGCCCACGCCGCGAAGGGTATTGAGCGCCTGGTTGCCGGTCAATACATCGTCCGCGCCTGTCCCGTTTAGATTTTCGATAGATGCATAAACGTCCCCTTGCGCCGAACCAGAGCCGTCATAGGCGCCGCCCGCCTGAGCGTGACGCAAATCGGCGGAAACGCCCACGCCGTTGGGCAGGCCGGTTTCGTAACTCACCGTGTCGTTGCCGTTTGTCGTCGAACCGATGAAGGTGTCATTTCCCACGCTACCGCCCCAGGCCTCTATCCCGCTGGCCTGAACGATTACCACCGGATCACCGCGACCGGGCGTGTAGGTGACCGTTCCCGTCGCAAGAGTAAAAGTAAGATCAAGCGGAACGTCTCCTGTATCGAGATTGCGCAGCATGAGGGTATCGTAGCCCGCACCACCATCGGCCGTCGTGAGAATGATGCGATTAGGATCTGGATGATTCGCCACCAGGGTATATCCGTTTCCTGTATCGATGAAATCGTCCCCCGCGCCGCCATAGATTCTGTCCCCGCCGCCCCATCCCCATAGGACGTCGTTCCCACTTCCGCCATAGAGCGTATCAGCCGCGGCACTCCCGATCATGACGTCGCCGACTGACGATCCTTCATAAATCTCAAAGCCGCCAAGATGGACGACACCGCCGCCGCTCACCGCGGCACTCCCATTGGCGGTGCTGAGATCTAGAAAGACCGTGCGACCAGAGCCAAGCTCGGCAAAGCTCACCGTATCGTTGCCGTTGCCCCCGAAGATCGTGTCCGCACCCTGGGTTTTCGAGAAGTAGGTATCGTCGCCATCACCACCATAGAAGCTGTTGTTGCCGGCGCTGCCGTGCATGATATTAGCGAATCCGTTTCCCTGGAAAAAATTCGTTCCGGCAAGCGTGACAAGAAATTCAATACCGACCAGTGTATCCTGCTCGACAATGCCGTTACGCAAAAGCATGCTGAACCCGTTGCCCGTGGCATCCAGCAAGGTCGTGAGCGTATCATTACCGGCGAGATCAGAATAATCGGCGCTGTCGTTTCCAGAACCTCCGTTCAGAACATCGCTGCCGCTTCCCCCGGCCAGGATATCATCGCCGAGATTGCCGACAAGGGTATCGTTTCCTCCTAAACCACTGATTGTGTCGTTGCCGGCGAGGCCGTCGATCACGTTGGCTTGCTCGTCGCCGAGCAGGACGTCATTACCGGTCGTGGCGGCACCCGTTAGCGAGTACGGGACAGCGCTCGACGTCGTCAGCCAATCGAAAAAGGAAAATTTCGCGAACTTCTGCATTATCATCCTCCTGACGATCCGGTTTCCGCCTCCAACGCCAGGCGTGTCTAGAAAGGTATAGGAGACGAGCCCTTAAAATTTCGCTGGCAATCCGTAAAAAAAGAGCTTTCGTTCGCTATATCGACAAACGAGTGCGGCGCGGCTATTTTGGCGGCGCAGAGGTGACCGTGGCGGATCTATTTCAGGAACTCGAAGAAGAATTGCGCGCCGACCGCGCGATGGAGATATGGACGAAATATCGTCATTGGATCGTCGGCGCGGCCGTTCTCATCCTCGTGCTCGTGGCAGGCTACTCCTTATGGCAGACTTATGCCGCGCGGCAGGCGGCGCGGGAAGGCATGACCTATGGAGCGGCGCTCGCGCAGTTGAAAACCGACAAGGCCGCAGGCCAGGCCGCGCTCCAGCAGATTGCGTCGGGCAAAGGTCCGTATGCGCCGCTTGCACGCTTTTCCCTTGCGGGTAGCCGGCTCGAGGCCAACGACGCGGCTGGAGCACGGGCCCTGCTCGACAGTATCACCCAGGGTGCCGATTCCGCCGCGGCGGGGCTTGCCCGCATCGAGGCGGCGCATATAGCCATCGACACCAAGGAATACGGGGTGGCGGACAAATATCTGGCACCCTTGCTGGAAGCGGGAAATCCCTACCGCGCCCTGGCGCTCGAGGCGCAATTTCTCTCGAGCTGGCAGCAGGGGGATCGCGCGAAGGCGAAAAACTGGTTGCAGCAGCTTGACGCCGAGGCGGCTGGCCCTGGAGCTCCGCAAGGATTGCGGGCAAGGCTCGACATACTCAAAGCGCGTTTTGGTTCGTGAAAAAGTTTGCCACCCTTTTGAGCCTGCTCGCGCTGGCCGGTTGCAGCTGGCTGGGAATCGGGAAAGACAAGCAACCCTTGCCGGGAACGCGCGTGTCGGTGTTACAGCTCGACAAGCAACTCGAGGTCAGTCCGGATATTCAGGAAATTCCGGTCCGCCTGCCGGCGCCGCACAAGAACGAGGAATGGACGCAGGCGGGCGGTAACGCCCAGCACAATCTGCACCATGTCACCATGAGCGCTCACCCCACGATAGCCTGGGTCAAGAGTATCGGCTCGGGCAACAGTTCCGAGCGCCGCATTCTCTCCGAGCCCATCCTTGTCGAGAATAAGCTGATTGCACTCGATTCCGAGGGGCAGGTCACGGCGCTCGATGCCGGAAGCGGCCAGGTTCTCTGGCAAGTGACGCCGAAACAATATGCCGAAGATACCGATAAATTCGGCGGAGGCCTCGCTTATGGCGAGGGCAAGATCTTCGTCACCAGCCCCTACGCCCGCCTGATAGCGCTTGACGCGAAGAACGGCAAGGAAGTCTGGAACGTGGCCGCGCCAGCCCCTTATCGGGCGCCGCCTTCCTATAGCGACGGTCGCGTCTTCGCGATGACGATCGACAATCAGCTCACCACCAATGCCGCGGAAAACGGCAGGCAACTTTGGGTCAATAACGGCGTCGGGGAATCGGCGGGCCTATTGGGCGGCGGCGCCCCCGCCGTCAGCGGAAGTACCGTGGTCGCGCCCTATTCATCGGGCGAGTTGATCGCGCTCGACGTTGTTGGCGGCCGTACGATCTGGGGCGATTCGCTCGCAGGAACGACACGCGGCTCTCAGGTTGGCTCGTTTGGCGACATTCACGGTTCGCCAGTCATCGACAGCGATCTGGTTGTGACTATCGGTAATGGCGGCGTCGCGGCGGCGTCGGATTTGACTCGCGGCGCTCGCAAATGGGACGTATCGCTAGGGGGAACCCATACGCCCTGGGTGGCGGGCGACTTCGTCTTTCTGCTCACCAATAATGCCGAGCTGGTGTGCCTGACCCGGGAAGAAGGTAAGATCCGTTGGGTGCAGATCCTTCCCCGTTATGACGATCCGGAGGATACCAGCACCCTGACAATCTGGTCGGGGCCCGTGCTGGCAGGCGACCGGCTATTCATCACCGGCAGCAACGGACTGCTGCTCGCGCTCTCCCCTTATGATGGCAAGGTGCTGGGCAAGATCGCCCTTCCGGAGGAAACGCACCTCTCGCCGATTGCCGCCAATGATACGCTGTATGTCCTGCTCGACAATGGCGATGTCATCGCCCTGCGCTGATCATGAAGATTGCCCTGGTGGGCCGGCCCAATGTCGGGAAATCGACGCTCTTCAATAAGCTGACGGGAAGAAAGGCCGCGCTTGTCGATGACGAGCCGGGAGTGACGCGCGACCGGCGCTATGGCCAGGCAAAACTCGGCAAGCTCCGCTTCACGGTCATCGATACCGCGGGGCTCGATCAAGGCGCTGCCGCTTCCCTGCAGGGGCGCATGCGCGAGCAGACGAACGCGGCCATCGCCGAATCCGATGCCGTCTTCTTTATCGTGGATGCGCGCCAGGGCTTAACACCGCCGGATCGCGAATTCGCTCAGCTGGTGCGACGGACAGGCAAAACCGTCATGGTGCTTGCCAACAAATGCGAAGGCCAACAGACCGCTCCTGCGGAGCTTTTTGCCTTGGGCCTGGGCGAGCCGATGGCGATCTCCGCCGAACATGGCATCGGCCTGAAAGAAGTTGAACGCGCGCTCGCCCCGGTGATGGCCGAAAGGGAGCAGGAGGAGGGTCTCGAAACCCAACCCGCACCTCTCACCCTGGCAGTGCTGGGCCGGCCGAATGCCGGAAAATCCACGCTGGTCAATCGCTGGCTGGGCGAAAACCGCCTGTTGACTGGGCCGGAAGCCGGGATCACCCGCGATGCGATTGCAATCGATACCGAGTGGCGCGGCAAGAAAATGCGCATCGTCGACACGGCCGGACTGCGCAAGCGCGCGCGTATCGAAGACCGGCTGGAAAAGCTCTCGGCGGGCGATGCGATTCATGCAATGAAGTTCGCCCATATCGTTGCGCTGGTCATCGATGCCTCGCGTGGACTCGACAAGCAAGACCTGACCTTAGCCCGTCTTGCCGCCGAGGAGGGAAGAGGGTTGGTCATCCTGGCCAACAAGTCCGACCAGCTCGAAAACCCTCAGAAGCAGCTCGCCGCCATCAAGGAGCGGCTCGACCACTCCCTTTCGGAAATACCAGACGTGCCGTTCCTGCCGATCTCCGCCACGACCGGACGGAACTGCGCGCGCGCGCTCGATATGATCTTCACTATCCACGATGTATGGAACAGGCGTATCCCGACCCCTCGGCTCAACCGCTGGCTTGCCGAGGCGATCGCGCGCCATCCTGCGCCTTTGGTAAACGGCCGGCGGCTCAAGCCGCGCTATATAGCCCAAAGCGCGTCCCGGCCGCCGAGCTTCACGATAATGATGAACAGAGCCGAAAAATTACCAGACGCCTATAAACGCTATCTGCTAAATGGTTTGCGCGAAGCCTTCGATCTCAAGGGAATTGTGCTGCGCCTGTTCGTCAAGGGCAGCAAGAACCCCTACCAGGAATAACGTCCGGAACGGCTATCGTTCCAGCGCGGCCATGAGCTCGGCCCATTCGCGTTTTCCCATGCCGCTTTGCTCCTGGGTGACATTTTCGCCGCGCAGCAGGGCTCGTACGCAGGCCAGGCCCGCCTTGGAGAGCGAGAATGCACCGAGGCGGTATTGCTCGAAAGCCTCGCCCGCCAATGGCACCCAGCGTTTCAGGACGTCCAGGAGGATATCTGCATAGGCGCGGATCTCATATTGCGCGTGCGGGTCTGCGCGCAGCGACAGGAAATGCATGAAATTCTGCAGGTCGATCTTCCAGTACCATTGGGTATAGAAATTAAGCGACAGATTCATGCGCGCCAGTTCGCGCGCCAGCCCCACTTTTTCTTCATCGCGCGGTACGCCTTGCTCGTCTTCATTGAGCATCTCGATATAGTGCGCATAGGCTCGCTGGGCGTCGTCCTTGAGAAGATCGAGGATGTGCCCGGCCTCTGGCCCGGAAACGATATCCCCTCGTCCCTGGCGGTTGTAGCGCGCCTGGGCGGCGAGATGCTCGGGGCTCGGCAGGTAAAACTCCCGGTCGAGGATCGAATACCGGGCGGAATATTCATTGACGCTGGCGGTGCGGTGGCGAATCCACTGACGGGCGACAAAGATCGGCAATTTGACGTGCAGCTTGATCTCGGCCATCTCGAAGGGCGTCGAGTGACGATGCCGCATCAAATAATGGATCAGGCCGCGATCCTCGCTGACCTTCTTCGTCCCCTTGCCATAGGATACTCGCGCCGCCTGCACGATTGAGGCATCATCTCCCATGTAATCGATAACCCGGACGAAGCCATGATCGAGGACGGGAAGCGGAACGAACAGGATCTCTTCCAGCGCCGGCACGGTGGCCCGGCGCGTCTCATGCTTCTCCGCGCGGAGCGCGGCAATCTCGTCTTCTGCCCGCGCTACCATGCATGTTTTCCTTCCCGCAGTATCTCGCCCAGATATTTTCCATATTCGGAATTGCGGTACTGCTCGGCCAGCTTCGCCAGGGCCGCGTCATCGATGAAACCCTTGCGCCAGGCAGTTTCCTCCAGGCAGGCAATTTTAGTTCCCTGGCGATGATACACCGTCTGGACGAAATGCGCGGCTTCGATCAAGGCGTCGGGTGTACCGGTATCGAACCAGGCATAGCCTCGGCCCATCCGGTCCACCTGAAGCTGGGCATCCTTGAGATAGTGGCGATTAAGATCGGTGATCTCGAGTTCGCCCCGCGGCGACGGCTTCAAGGACGCGGCGATATCTGGGGCCTGGCCGTCGTAAAAATAGAGCCCGGTGACCGCCCATTGCGAACGGGGCTTGCTCGGTTTTTCTTCGATCGACAGGGCGCGGCCATCGCCATCGAATTCGACCACGCCGTACCGTTCAGGGTCTCGTACATGGTAAGCAAAGACCCGTGCGCCGCTCTTCAGGTTGGCCGCCTCCTGGAGCATGGCGGCCAAGCCTTGGCCGTAGAAGATATTGTCGCCCAGCACCAGGGCCGAGGGGCCGCCGTTCACGAAATTCCGCCCGATGAGATAGGCCTGAGCCAAGCCGCCTGGCTCGGGCTGGATCGTGTAGGAAATGTCGATCCCCCATTGGGACCCATCGCCCAGCGCAGCGCGGTACCGTTCGATATCGGCTGGCGTCGTAATGAGCAGGACATCACGAATCCCCGCCATGAGCAGGACCGAGAGAGGATAATATACCATCGGCTTGTCATAGACTGGCAGCAGCTGCTTGGTGACCGGGCGCGTCATTGGATATAGCCGCGACCCGGCACCGCCAGACAAAATGATGCCCCTCATATCCGTTCACTCCTCATTCTTTCCACGCACCGTTCTAATCCATTCTGCCAGGGCGGCAATTGCAATCCCCACGCGGATCTCAGCGCAGACCCGTCCAAGCGAGAATTGCCCGGGCGGCGCGCGGGGGTTGGATATTCCGACGCGGGAATCGGCGTGAGACGCGGCACTGGCCCGCCATCGGCGCCCAGCATGGCGAAGATCGCCTGGGCAAAACCATACCAGCTGGTCTCGCCTTGGGCGGTGAGGTGAAAAACTCCTTTCGGAGATTCGGGGTCCGCACGCAGACGCTCGGCAATGGCGAGAACCGCTTCGGCGATATCAAGCGCATAGGTCGGTGCGCCGCGTTGGTCATCGACGACGCGCAATTCTTCGCGCGCGCGCAACCGCTCCATGGTCCGCACGAAATTGGTGCCCCAGGGAGAATAGACCCAGGAGGTTCTTAGAATGACATGGCGTGCGCCACTGGCGGCAAGGGCGCGCTCGCCCGCTAGCTTCGTGTGGCCGTAGACATTGAGCGGATGGGGTTCATCTTCCTCACGATATGGGCGCGTGAGGCTGCCGTTGAAGACATAATCGGTGGAAAGATGAATGATGGGAATATCCTGCGCGGCTGCATAAGTCCCAATTTCGCGGAGCGCGAGATGGTTGATCGCATCGGCGCGCGCACCTTCGCTCTCGGCCTCGTCCACGGCCGTATAAGCCGCCGCGTTGATGAGAAGGTCGACCTTCGGCTGTCCGCGCAGTTTTTCCTGGATATGGGCGGTGTCGGCAAGATCGATATCCTGGCTACCCAGAAAATCGAGCACCATTTTGGACATCCCTGTAAGGCTTTTCCCCAACAGATGCAGGGCACGGGCAAGCTGTCCCTCTCTCCCGAGGATCAGGTAGCGCGGCATGGCTCAAGCGGTCGCCAGACCCAGCCGCTCGCCGCTATAGGTGCGCTGGTGGATCTTCTGCCACCACAGGCGATTGTCAAGATACCAGCGCACGGTTTTCTCCAGACCCGATTCGAAGGTCTCGATAGGACGCCATCCCAGCTCGCGAGCGATTTTGCTGGCATCGATCGCGTAGCGCCGATCATGGCCGGGACGATCGGTAACATAGCGGATCAGGGAATGCGCGGACGCCCTCTTCTCGCCTGGCGCGGCATGGCTGTCGACCAATTCGCAGATCCGCTTGACCACTTCGATATTGCTGCGCTCGGAATCCCCGCCGATGTTATAGGATTCGCCAATACGGCCTCGGCTGAAGACCAGGTACAGGGCGGCAACATGGTCATCGACATAGAGCCAGTCGCGGATATTGTCGCCCTTGCCATAGACTGGCAGCTCCTTGCCGGTCAGGGCGTTGATGATCATGAGCGGAATGAGTTTTTCCGGAAATTGATACGGACCGTAGTTATTACTGCAATTGCTGAGCACGACCGGCAGGCCATACGTGTGGTGCCAGGCCGAGACAAGATGATCGGAAGCCGCTTTGCTCGCTGAATACGGCGAACGCGGATCGTAAGCGGTGTCCTCGGTGAATTTGCCGGTCGGTCCGAGCGAGCCATATACTTCGTCGGTCGAAACATGGTGAAAGCGGAACGTCTCCCGCGCCGCGCCGGATAACGTCTGCCAATAGGCGCGCGCGGCCTCAAGCACCGTGTAGGTGCCAAGGATGTTGGTTTCCAGGAAAGCCAGCGGTCCATCGATCGAGCGATCGACATGCGATTCGGCGGCCAGATGGATGATCCCGCAAGGCCGATGGACTGCGAAGACCTTCTGCATATCCTCGCCCGCACGGATATCGGCCTTGATGAAGGCGTAGCGCTCGTTATCCGCCACGCCGGCAAGCGAATCCAGATTGGCGGCATAGCCAAGATTATCGATGACGACGACGCGATGGGCAGTCTTTTCGATGAGATAGCGCACCAAGGCCGAGCCGATAAAACCCGCGCCCCCCGTGACGACAATGGTTCCCTGATTCTGCATCTTTCCCCTATTCGAAAATTTCCGCCTGCGCGAGCGCGGGCCATTTCGTATCTTTCTCGGAGAGAACGGCGTCCCGTTCCGTTATCCCCCAGGCAATACTCAGCGCCGGGTCCGACCAGGCAATGCCGCGTTCCGCAGGCGGATCGTAGGGCGCGCTCACTTTATAAGCCACGATCGTGTCTGGCTCCAGCGTGACGAAGCCATGCGCGAAGCCCTGGGGAATGAAAAGCTGCTGGCCCGAAAAGCCCGACAATTCCCAGCCGACATGCTTGCCGAACGTCGTCGAGCCGCGCCTTATGTCGACCGCGATATCGAGAATGCGTCCCCGGACGACGCTGATCAGCTTGGCCTGTGCGTTAGGACCGAGCTGATAATGAAGGCCGCGCACCGTTCCCTCAAGACGCGACAGCGACATGTTGTCTTGAACGAAATTCAGCGCAGGCAGGCGCGCCCCGCGCCACTTCGCCTCGCTATAGGTCTCGATGAAAGCACCGCGGTTATCGCCGAAAGACGGTTGTTCGACAACAAAGACATCGGAGATCGGCAGGGGAATAATCTTCATGGCCTGTGCGGTTATGCTTGACTGATCACGCTCAAGGGGACCTCGCGGTCGGCAGGTAAAGCCTTGCCTTGGCTTACATCTAGCACCTGGTCGGCAATACGGCGCCATGCCTGCTGGTGAGAGACGGCAAGGATCGTCAGGCCCTGCTCGCGGCAGAGCTGTTCGACCCGCCGGCAGATCGCGGCCTCGGTCCCCGGATCGAGGGCGGTGGTGGCCTCATCGAGGATCAGCAGGCGCGGCTTGTGGATGAGGGCGCGGGCAATCGCAATGCGCTGGCGCTGGCCACCCGACAGAAGCAATCCCCGTTCGCCAACGACATATCCGAAACCATTTTCAAGATGCTCGACGAACTCCATTGCGCCGGCATCGGTCAGGGCCTGGCGCACTTCGGGTTCGGTGAAGTTGGGTTGGCCCAGCGTGACGTTATGCAAAACCGAATCGTGAAACAGCATGACGTCCTGCGGGACGTAGCCTACGAAATTCCGCCATTTGAGAATGTCGAGCTCGTTCAGATTCATCCCGTCGATGAGAATCGCCCCCTTATCGGGGCGGTGCAGACGCAGCAGCAGGTCGGCGATGGTGGATTTTCCCGCCCCCGACGCGCCCGCGAGGGTCGTGATCTTGCCCACGGGAATGGTGAAATTTGCACCCTTGAGAACGGTCTTGCCGGGATATTCGAAATGGACGTCGCGGAACTCGATCGATTGCGTCAAGGTCGGCACAACCTTGCCAGAATTATCCTCGCGCGCTTGGCGCGTCTCTTCCATCAGGCGCAATGCTGCCACCGAATGATCCTGAGTCGTGATGATCCGGTTCCAGAGCTTCTGGGCCTGGGTGAGCGCGGTAACCATGCGCAGCATCAGCAAAAACATCACGAACAAAATCTGCGGACTGACCCCCCACAGGGTAGTGGCGAGATAAAGGCTCGCCCCGACCGCCGCGCCGACTACCGGTTCCTGGAACTCGCCCGCGAACTCGGCATTGACGACCTTATGCTGGATCGACTCGCTCAAGGCGCGATTATCTTTCTCGAAAAGCTGGGCAAGCTGCGCCTGACGACCCATCGCCTTGATCGGCTTAATCCCCAAGATCGCATCCGTGAAGCTCGCCACCATTCCGCGCATATCCTTGGTGTGCCGCCGCGTCGCTTCGCGCGAACGGCGCACCAATTCTCCAAAGGACAGGATCATGAAGATGCCGATACCAAGCTCGACCAGCGCCAACTGCCAGGATAGGACGAGCGAAAGGGCCACGAACGCCCCCACCTGCATCAGATACGCGATGAGCTGGGCGGTGGTGTAAAAGGATTCTCCCAGGGCGGCAGTGTCGGGGCCGACGCCATTGATCAGCCGGCCGAGCGGTTGGCGGGTGAAGAACCCCCACCGTACATCTAGAAGGTTGTGGATGATGGCCAGTCGCACCCGGCTCGACATATCCGACATGACGCGCGCCACGTAGCTCATCACGCTGATGGCGGTTACCGATTTGAGAATCAGGCCGAGGACCACCGCCCCCAACAGCGTGACAATATTGATGGGAAGCCCGATGACCTCCACCGCGTCGATGATTCCAGTCAGGATGGATTGCTTGGTCCCGCTGATATGGATGCCGTTGCCGGGCGTGGCCAGGCTGAGGACCGGCAAAATCATGGTAAATCCGAAAAATTCGAAGAAACTAGAGAGGAAGAGACCGCCGATGACGAGCACGCGGCTGTACCAGGATACGAAGCGAAACGCCGCGAAAATCCCGCCTTTCGTGGCTTTGCTGCGTTTTGATTTCCGTGATCTTTCCCGCACTTATGCGAACTTCCTTCTGGCCTGGTCTTCGATTTTTCAGGGTGCCTGGCCCATGAAAAATGGCGGAGGGAGAGGGATTCGAACCCTCGATAGGGCTTTAGGGCCCTATAACGGTTTAGCAAACCGTCGCCTTCAGCCACTCGGCCACCCCTCCGCAGGATCACCGTTTACCAAGAACCGAAATTCACGACGTTTGCGAGGAATTACCTAGCCGCCCGCGCGAAGTCTGTCAAACTTCGCAAATCCTCCACATCTAGTCATTCACCGAAGACCGCCACGCCCTTCTTAACCGCCGGCCGGTCGGCAATCTCGGCAAACCAGTTCCGAACCGCGGGGAAATCCTCGAGCCGCTGCCCCTGGCGCTCGTGAGACCGTATCCAGGGCCAGCAGGCGATGTCGGCGATGCTGTATTCCGCCCCGCCCAGAAAGGCCCCGGTTTCCTGAAGTCGCCGGTTAAGAACGCCATAAAGCCGCGCGGCCTCCTGAGTGTACCGGTTGATGGCGTACGGGACCTTCTCCGGCGCGAAGACGCGAAAATGATGCGCTTGGCCGAGCATCGGTCCCAGGCCGGCCATTTGAAACATCAGCCATTCCTTGACCACCCAGCGCGGCCGTGGATCGGTGGGAATGAACCGCCCCGCCTTGACCGCCAGATATTCCAGTATCAGGCCCGATTCGAAGAGCGCCATGGGGTCACCACCCGGACCGTCGGGATCGACGATCGCCGGGATCTTGTTATTGGGACTGATGCGCAGGAAATCCGGGGCGAATTGCTCGTCCTTGAAAATATCGACCTTGTGCAGGCGATAGGGCAGCCCGAGTTCTTCGAGCAGGATATGAACCTTATGCCCGTTGGGCGTGGGAAAGGAATAGACCTCGATCATTCAATCCTCGTCTTCGCCCATGACGCGAATGGCTTTTTGGACAGCGGGACGCCCCACCACCCTGTCATGCCATTTTTTGACGCGCGGGAAATCGGTCCAGGGAAAATCCAGATTGGGCGCATAGCGCAACCAGGGCCACGCCGCCATGTCGGCAATCGAATAATCGCCCGCCAAATACTCGACCTCCTCGCAGCGCTTCTCCAGCACTCCCAGGATCCGCCGCACTTCCTTGCCGTACCGCTCGAGCGCATAAGGAACCCTTTCGGGCGCCACCGAACGAAAATGATAGAGCTGGCCCATCATCGGTCCGATATTTGCCATCTGGAACATAAGCCATTGCATCACCAGCGTCCGGTCCCGCGTCTCGCTGGCGAAAAACCGGCCGGTTTTCTCTGCGAGATAAAATAAGATCGCGCCAGACTCAAAGATGCTGACCGGCTGGCCCCCCGGCCCGTCCCGATCGACGATCGCCGGCACCTTGTTGTTGGGGTTGATGCGCAGGAAAGCCGGCTTGAACTGTTCCTCGGCGCCGATATTGACGCGGTGGCTCGTATAGTCGAGTTCGGTCTCCTCCAGCATGATATGGATCTTGAGACTGTTCGGCGTCGCCCACGTATAGAGATCGATCATCGCAAGTACTCCCCCCTCGACCTATCATCGTGATTTTCCCCCGCCTTGCAAGGACCACCGCAAATCCCTACAACGGGCCATGGCCTTTCCGGAAAGTGCCGGCCCGACCGGTCCGCTCGTCGCCCGGCTTCTGCTCGAGCTCGGTGCCGTGCATTTGCGCCCCAAGGCACCCTTCACTTTAACCTCGGGGCGGCAGAGCCCGGTCTATGTCGATTGCCGGAAAATCATTTCCTATCCGCTTGCGCGGTCCCGTCTGACGATGCTTGCCGCGCAGATGATCGAGGAGCGTATCGGGTTTGCGGCGCTCGATGTCATCGCCGGCGGCGAAACGGCCGGCATCCCGTATGCCGCCTGGATTGCCGACCGGCTCGGCCTGCCGATGTGCTACATCCGCAAAAAACCCAAGGGTTTCGGCCGCGATTCCCAGATCGAAGGCAGCATGCCCGAGGATGCGCGAGTGCTGCTGGTCGAGGACCTCGCTACGGATGGGGGCAGCAAGCGCGTGTTCGTCGAGGCGATTCGCGGGGCAGGTGCAGCCATCTCCCATGCGCTGGTGATTTTTCACTACGGCATTTTTCCCCAGAGCCGCGCGAACATGGAAGCACTCGGCATAAACCTGCACGCGCTCGCGACCTGGCGGGATGTTTACGACACCGCGCTGGAACAAGACAGCCTGACGGCCGAGGATGCACAGTCAGTGCGCGCTTTCCTGGAAAACCCGGAAGCGTGGCGGCCGTGATGGATATTCCAGCCGTGCGTGCCCCCGAACTCGCGCGCGACTCCCTGCGCTGGTTCAACACGCCTTATCCGCTCAGTCTCGAAGCGGTTCGCGGTCGCCTGGTCATTCTGGATTTTTGGACTTTCTGCTGTATCAATTGTCTGCACATTCTTCCCATCCTCGCCGAGGTGGAGACACTGTATGCCGATCACGTGACGGTCATCGGTGTCCATTCTCCCAAATTTACCGCCGAGAAGGATGCCGACGCGGTGAAGGCGGCCATCGGGCGCTATGAAATCCACCATCCCGTCATTCACGATCCGGATATGCAGCTCTGGCGGGATTATGCGGTACGCGCCTGGCCCACGTTGGTTTTCGTTTCCCCCGACGGCTACGTCATGGGTCAATTTTCCGGTGAGCCCGACCGCGACAAGCTGCTCGCGACCATCGAGGCCGTGCTCGCCGCCTATGAGAAGGAAGGACGTCTCGTCGCGAGCATTCTGCCCGCCATGACCGAAAACACCCAAGCGGGTGAATTAGCGTTTCCGGGTAAAATCAAGCCGGCTCCGGGTTTAGGCTATACACTGGCCGATTCGGGACATCACCGCATTCTGCTGCTCGATCACGAGGGCGCCATTCTGAAAAGCTTCGGCGGCGAAGCCGGCTTTCGTGACGGGATGAAGCCGCTATTTCGCGCACCGCAAGGCCTGGCCGCCAGTCGCGACGCCATCTATGTCGCCGATACCGGCAACCATGCGCTGCGCCGCATCGATATTGAAACGGGTCGGGTGACGACGCTGGCCGGATCCGGCGCGCGCGGTCCTATCCTTGAAGAGGCGCAGCCCGCAGGAGCGAGCGCGCTCGCCTCGCCCTGGGATGTGGCGCTCGATGGAGACAAATTGTATTTCGCTAATGCCGGCACCCACCAGTTAGGGTGTCTAAGACTCGCTCAAGATCGGGTGACGCTTGTTGCCGGAAATGGGCGGGAGAATATCGTTGATGGCGCTGCTCTCGAGGCGCAGCTCGCTCAGCCTTCCGGCCTGGCATTAGCAGGCACGCTGCTTTATTTCGTGGATAGCGAGACCTCGTCGCTGCGCCAGGTGAGCCTGGAACCGCCAAGCCGGGTCGATACCCTTATCGGAGCCGGGCTGTTTGTTTTTGGCCACAGTAATGGCCCCTTTGCCGAGGCGCGGCTGCAGCACAGTCTCGGCTTGTGCCGCTATGGCGAACATCTCCTGATCGCCGATTCCTACAACAACGCCTTGCGGCGAGTGGATCTCGCACAAGGTGTCCTGCGCGATTTTGGCGAGGATTATCTCTGCCTCGACGATCTCTGCCTTCCCTATGCCGAACCATCGGGAATCCACGCCGACGAGCAGCACATCCTCGTCAGCGACACCAACAACCACCGTATCGTGGCCCTCGACCCCGGTAGAAAGACCATGCGGACCTGGCTGCGCTGACGCCGCCACGACAAAGAACCTGTATTGCCCAGTTGTGGCCATAATCGCGCGGGACAATCCGCGCAACACAGGAGGTAAACATGCGTGTCCCACTCTTTGCTCTTTCCCTTGCCGGCATGCTCGCGCTTGGCGGCTTAGCTCAGGCCGCCGACGCATCCGCTCCCGCGCCGGGACAGGATCAGAAGCCAACCCACCATTTCCATCGCGGCGGTTGGTGCAACATGAGCGATGAGGATTTCCATAAGCGGATGACCGCCATTGCCGATCGCTTGACCAAGCAGCTCAAGCTCACCGACGCCGAAAGCGGCAAGCTCTCGGCAATCGAGAAGACCGTCGAGGATTCGCGAGCGGATTTCAAATCGCTATGCCCGACGGGCGACAATAAGACGGCGACCGTGCCCGACATCCTTAACCGCCAGCAGAGCGTTCTGCAAAAGCGCCAGGAAATGCTGACCAAGCTGCAGCCCGCCATCACGGATTTCTACCAGTCCCTGAATGACGACCAGCGCAAGCAGTTCGACCAGTGGTTCAGCCACCGTCGCGGTTATTTCTAACCGTTGCGATCCTTGCGTCAGCCTAGGGCGCCGCGCGCCCTAGGCTCGCATTTTCCCGCAGGCCGGACACAGGCGGAGTCGGTCGGTAGAGACCCCGATGTTCCGGCACGCCGGTGAAAGAATTTCCCAGTCCGAGCATGGTCTCCGCGCCACCCAGAAACAGCGTTCCATCCGGGGACATGACCGTCGCCAAGACGGAGAGGACCTTGGTTTTGGTCGGCTGATCGAAATAGATCAAGACGTTGCGGCAAAAGATCACATCGAAGCGACCAAGGCTACCCGGGTTTTGCAAGAGATTGAATGGCTGGAACCGGACCATGGCACGGATCTTCGGATCGATATGCCAGCGGTCGCCGTTCTGGGTAAAATATTTGACGAGCATCTGAACCGGCAGACCGCGCTGCACTTCGAACTGGCTATAGGCACCTTCGCGGGCTTTCTCCAAGACCTCCTGGGAGAGATCCGTGGCGACGATATCGCATCGCCAACCAGAATTCGGCAGATTCATCTCGTTTAAGATCATCGCGATTGAATAAGGCTCTTGCCCGGTGGAACAGGCCGCGCTCCAAATGCGCAGCGTTTTCTGCTGCCCACGCGCCTTAATGAGCGCCGGCAGAACGACGGTGCGCAACTGGTCGAACGGCTTCTGGTCGCGGAAGAAAAAGGATTCATTTGTTGTCATCGCCTCGACGACGCTCGTGATCATATCTTCATTGGCCTGGATACGCATGCGCTGCACCAATTCACCGATCGTGATCACCTTCCACTTGCGCATGACAGGCATCAGCCTGCTCTCCAGCAGATATCCTTTATCGGGGCCGAGAACCAAGCCTGAACGCTGGTAGAGCAAATGCACCAGATAATCAAAATCCGCCTGAGTCATGCTCTATCCCGGGAGATATTTCTGTGCCGTTTCGCCCAGCTTGCTTAACGGCAGCACTGCGTGCGCCAAGCCCGCATGGACCAGCGATCCTGGCATGCCCCAAACTACCGAACTCTGTTCATCCTGGGCGAACGCCATGCCGCCGGCCTGCAGCAGCGCGCGCACGCCCTCAGTTCCATCGCGGCCCATACCAGTTAGGATCACGGCTACGGCATTGCCGCGATAGACGCTCGCGATAGAGCGCATCATGGGATCGACCGAAGGCCGGCAAAAATTTTCCGGAGGATTCTGATTGAGCCGGATGACCTTTCTTCCGCCTTCCTCATGGACTATCATGTGATAATTGCCCGGCGCCACATAAAGCCGTCCCCCCGAAACAAACTCGCCGTCCCTGCCCTCTGCAGCCGGAATGCCGCTCACTTCCTGCAAATGTTCGGCGAGCATGGCCGTGAATGTGCTGGGCATGTGCTGGGTGATGAAGACCGGATAGGTGCAGCGCGATCCAAGCTGCTTGAGAAAAATCGGCAAGGCGACCGGGCCCCCGGTCGAGCATCCGATCGCCAGACATTCCGCGCGCAGGGCCTTGCGCGGCGCGGCCAGGGGAGCCGCGGGCGCCGCGCTGACAGGGCGTAATTTCTGCTTATGGCGTGCAGCCGCGCCCAATGTTTTGACTTTATCAACGAGATCGTGGGCGAAATCCGGACCGAGACTGCCCGCGATAGGCTTTGAGATATAATCGGCAGCGCCGAGCGCCAGCGCCCTGATGGAGATTTGCGCGCCCTTCTGGGTCAAGGCCGAGGCGATGATCACCTGGATACCGGGTTTGGCGGCTAACAACTTGGGCAGTGCTGTCAAACCGTCCATCACGGGCATTTCGATATCGAGAATGACGATATCGACGGAATATTTATGAATTTCTTCGACCGCCTGCTTGCCATGAACCGCTTCGGCGACGACGCGGATGCGCGGATCGTTTTCGAGCGCGCGGCGCAGCACGGCGCGGATCGTGTGGCTGTCTTCGACGAGCATCACGCCATAAGGCGCTTCCGAGGCACGTGGCGAAACGGCGGGGATCGTCATTCCTAGAGTAGCCCGACTTGCGCGAATTTCGAGCGAATGATGTCACCATCGAAGGGTTTCATGATATATTCGTTCGCTCCGGCGAGAACGGCTTCCTTGATGTGGGCGATGTCGTTCTCGGTCGTGCAAAAGACCACCACAGGCATTTGTCCGTTTTTCATTTGGCGCAGCTGGCGCAGGAAGTCGATTCCGCTCATGACCGGCATGTTCCAATCGAGCAGAATCGCGTCGGGCATTTCGGAAAGGCACGCTTCCATCGCCTTGCTGCCATCCTCCGCTTCGACGGTGGTGAAATCCAGTCCCTCGATGATCTTGCGCGCCACCATCCGCACCACCTTGGAATCATCTACGATCAAGCATGTTTTCATGGCTAATCGGTGCCTGCACTACTCAAATCGAGCAGCTGCGACACCGATAGGATCACCAGCAAGGCGCCATCGAGCCTATAAATACCTTCCGAGAATTCGCGCAGGTTGGGTGCGAGCGTGGGCGGGTTTCGCTGATAATGCTCGCTCTTCAGGCTCATGACTTCGCCGACCAGGTCCACCAACAGGCTATAGAGTTCCCCCTGGTGTTCGACCACCACCGACATCTGGGGCTTTCGATCATCCTCGGGAACGAAACCCAGCCGCAACCGAACATCGATGGCCGTGACAATGCGACCGCGCAGATTGAGCGAACCCGCGACCTCGGGCGGCGCCAGGGGGACGCGGGTGATCGCCTGCGGCCCCAGCACGTCCTGAACCTTGAGGACGGGAATTCCAAACAGCTGGTCGGCTATCGCCATGGTGACGAAGTCCTGTGTGCCCTGGTCTGGCGCGGAATTGTCCTTATAGGCCGGCGCAAAGTTGGTCATGCCGCGCTCCTGATATCTTCGAGAGCATGGCGCAGCGATTCCACCAATCCCTCGCGGTCGTACTTGGCGATATAGTCCCGGAAGCCGACATGCCGACCGCGCTCCATGTCCTGCGGGCGGGCGCGCGAGGAAAGCGCCAGAATGGGGACATCCTGCCAGGCGGCATGCTTCTTGACGTTTTCGCAGAAGGCGAAACCGTCCATGCCCGGCATCTCGATATCGCTGACGATGACATCGAAATGTTCGCCGCTCTCGGCAAGCGACAGCGCGCGGTCCGGCCCGTCTACGGCGGTAACTTCATATCCTTCCGCAGTGAGACGCGGCACCAAAATATTTCTGAAAAAAGCGGAATCATCCACCAGCAGGAGCCGGGCATGGCTCGATTGCGTGCTCTCCTCGGCCGAGCCGAACCAGTTGGGAAAAGCGAGCCCCAGATAGTAGCTGGTATCCACGATATCGGTCGCCCGCCCATTGACGATTGCCGAGCCGAGCCGCCCCTCGATATCGGAGGAAAGCTCGATCTTGAGCGCGGCCTCGACAATATCGACGATAGTATCGACCAGCAGGCCCATCGCATGGCCGCGATCGGTGAAGACGAGGACCGACTGGCGCCTGTCCCGGTTAATGGTCTGGCCAGGATAGAGCGGGACGAGGGGCATGAGTTCGCCACGATACTGGACAACGTGCCGGCCATTGGAAGATTCGATCTGATCCGCCGGAAATTCTTCTAACCTGGCAATCAGCGCGAGCGGCACCGCCTTGGGCGCGCCCTCGCCACCGGTAAACACCAGCAGGGGCACCGGGTCGGTGCCGTGGGGCGTCTCGCGCGCGGCAAGCTTGGGTTTCGCCTCGGCTTCATCCATGCCCATCTGGCCGGACGCCTGAGCGATGCCGTTCAGATCGAGAATCATAATGACGCTGCCGTCTCCTAGAATGGTATTGCCGGAAAAAATATCGATGTGGCGCAGGATGGGGGACACCGGCTTGACCACGATTTCTTCGGTATCGAAAACGCGATCGACCATGATGCCAAAGGAATAGGCGCCCACCTGCGTCACCACGATGAAGGTATCCTCACAACCAACATCGGTCGATCCATCATCCAGATGGAGCAGCTTGCGCAGCGAGACGAGCGGCAGCAGCCGGTTCCGCAACCGCAGCACTGGCGTATCCTTGATTTTCTCGACCTTGAGTTCGCTATGCTCGCTTACCCGCACCAGTTCGACGACGCTGATTTGGGGAACGGCGAACCGTTCGCCGGCACAGGCGACAATAAGCGCAGAGACGATCGCGAGCGTCAGCGGAATCTTCACGACGAAAGTCGTCCCTTTGCCAAATTGCGAGCGCAGTTCGACCGTGCCGCCGATTTTGTCGATATTGGTCTTGACCACATCCATGCCCACGCCGCGCCCGGAGACGCTGGTCACTTTGCTAGCCGTCGAGAATCCCGGCTTGAAGATATATTGATAGATCTGCTGGTCGGTCATCTGGTCGAGCTCGCCCTCGCTCGCCAGATTGTTTTGGATGATTTTGGCGCGAATTTTGGCCACGTCCAAGCCATATCCATCATCGCTGATCTCGATGATAAGATGGCCACCCTCATGGTAGGCGTTGAGTGTGATCTTCCCCGCTTCGGGCTTGCCGGCCTTGCGTCGGATCTCGGGTCCCTCCAGTCCGTGGTCACAGGCGTTGCGCACCATGTGCGTGAGCGGGTCTTTGATCATTTCCAGGACCTGGCGGTCGAGTTCAGTCTCCTGGCCGATCATGACGAGCTCGATTTTCTTTTTCAATTCATGGGAAAGATCGCGCACCAGCCGCGGTAGTTTCGACCATGCCGTTCCCACCGGCTGCATGCGGGTCTTCATGACCCCTTCCTGCAATTCCGATGTCACATGGTTCAGTCGCTGCAGGGGTGTTGCAAATTCGCTCTGCTTGTGGGACCGCAGGATCTGAAGGACCTGGTTGCGGGTGAGCACGAGTTCGCTCACCATGGTCATGAGATTTTCCAAGAGCTCGACGTTCACCCTGATAGTCTGCTGCGCAACGGCGGAATCCTTGGTTTCCTTTTCCGTCTGTGCCGAGGCGACGGTATCGGCCTTGGGCGGAAGAGGTGGAGCGTCACTGAGTCGCGCATCGCGCAGAGTGCTAAAAATACCGCCAACATCGACCGTGATATCGTTGGACACATCGAGTTGGGCGAGCGCCGCCTGCAGATGTCCGAGCATCGCCTCGAAATTGGCCGCGGCCAGACCCTGGGGAAACAATTCTTCCTGGGCCGATTTCGCTTCGGTCTGACCGAAATTATTGGGTCCACCCAGAAGCGCAGCCAGATAGTCACGCAGGCGACCTTGCAGATGATCGATGGGCGCGCCCTCATAGAAAGCCTTAAGGCGCAAATCCGCGAGCATACGGCGATAGAAGACCTCGACGACCGCATCGATTGTCCCCATCCCACCCATACGCTGATAGGCGCTGACGGCAGGCGCGGGTTCGACATGGTGCTTCGCCGCCGCCGCGGGGGCTGCAGGCTGGTCCACCTCGCTGGCCAATGCATTTAAGCAATCGATCAGCGCGCTATCATCGCCCGCGGGCTCGGCCTGCTGTGCCTCCAGATCGCTCAATATCGAACGGACGCGATCGAGACATTGCAATATCAGGCTGATCGCCTCGCTGGTCGCCGACAACGTGCCATCGCGCAGGCGGCCTAAGACATTTTCGCCCGCATGCGCGACGGCTTCCAACCGCTGGAGGCCCAGAAAACCACAGGTGCCCTTGACCGTGTGCACCAGGCGGAAGATATTGCCGAGGAGCCCCTGATCATTGGGGTTTTGTTCGAGCTTGACAAGTTCGAGGTCGAGGACCGCCAGGTTTTCCGAAGTCTCGGTCAGAAATTCCCGCAACAGATCGTCCATCGACTCCCTCTTATCCGGCGAACCACCATCGCCACGGGACGATGCGGTATCCGAGAGAGTGACCGATAAGCCTTAATTTTACGTTGCTGCGAGCACCGCGTTTTGTTCGCTTTGTTCGGCGAGGGTCAAGCGCAGGCCTAGCAGCAAGGCATCCTCCCGCGCGAACAATACCGGCGCAGTCCGCGCGCCCAAGGCAACCGCGTCGCCACTCAATATTCGGCGTGCTTCTTCGAGCGCGCCGCCGCGGCCGCCCTTGAGCTCCAGCTCGAGATTGCGCGGTCTGAGCTTGGCAATGAGCTCACCGCCGCGCGGCATGATTTCGCAGGCCACCAGGACCATTTTCAGGAAGAGGCGACATGCGGGTCCGCTGACTTCGCCGTCGGCGGTGCCTGTGATGGACAATCTTCCACCCTTAAGCCAATCCTGAGCCACGCCGAGCGCTGTCGGAAAGGCAAAATCGACGCTGGCGCCGGCGCGGCCGTAGGCCATACGGAAAAACATCAGAATGGCACTGGCGCGATGGTTGCTGCGTTCGCTCAAGGCAAGGGCCTGCTCGCGCATGCCAGCGTCCCGCTCCTCCCGCCATAATTCTAGGCCGTTCCCAACCGCCCCGAGTGGGCTTGCCAGATCATGGGCGATCCTAGAAATCAGCCATTCCATCGCCACCGAATCCAGCATTCCGTCTCCTATTCACATCAAGGCTGCAAATTTATTTCAGTTTGATAAAGTATCAGTTCGAACAGGAAGCGCAATATGAAACGGCATGACCTGCCCAAGGGTCGCATCCCCGATACTCGCGCCCAGAATGAGATCAGTGAACTTCTCGGCGGGCCTCCGTATCGTCGCGATTTGCTCATCGAATATCTGCACGCTGTCCAGGATCGCTATGGATGCATTTCGCTCGATCATATCGCCGCGCTGGCGGCGCAGATGCGGCTCGCCCAGACCGAGGTCTACGAGGTCGCTACCTTCTATGCTCATTTCGATGTTACGGCCGAAACGCGCCCGCGACGACCGGTCGTGCGCGTTTGTCAGTCGCTCTCCTGCGCACTCGCCGGCGGAGCGGCAGTGCTGGCTTCGTGTCAAGCCGACCCGCACATGGACGCGCGGCCGGCTCCCTGCATGGGTGCGTGCGATAAGGCGCCCGCCTGCATGATCGAGAAATACGCCCTGGCACCGGCAACGGCCGAAACGATTACAGACCATGTCACCCGGCATCGCTTCGCGCCATCGCTTCCTGCTTACCAGACGGCGGAGGCGTATCGCGAGGCCGGCGGATACGCGATGCTCGAAAAATTGCGGCGGGGGGACATCGGTCGCGAAGAACTGCTTGCCACGTTGAGCGCTTCTCAATTACGCGGCCTGGGCGGTGCAGGATTTCCTAGTGTTCGCAAGTGGCAGCTCGTCATGGCGCAACCGAAGCCCCGATTGCTCGCGGTCAATGCCGATGAAGGCGAGCCGGGCACTTTCAAGGACCGCTATTATCTCGAGCGCGAGCCGCACCGATTCTTGGAAGGCCTGCTGATCGCCGCCTGGGCCATCGAGGCGGAGGATATTTATATCTATCTTCGCGATGAATATCCCGCGCTGCATATGCTGTTGGCGCGAGAAATCGCCACGCTTGCGGAAGCACCGCGTATTCATTTGCGGCGCGGCGCAGGTGCCTATATATGCGGCGAGGAATCGGCCATGCTGGAAAGCCTCGAAGGCAAGCGCGGACTGCCGCGCCACAAGCCTCCCTTTCCTGGCGAGGTTGGCCTGTTCGGGCGGCCTACCCTTGTTCACAATGTCGAGACCCTGTTCTGGCTACCCACGCTTCTCGAGCGCGGCGCCGAATGGTTCACCCGGCAAGGGCACAATGGCCGCGTGGGACTGCGCAGCTTTTCCGTGTCCGGGCGCGTGCGGAGCCCCGGGGTCAAGCTCGCACCGGCGGGGATCACCGCCCGGGCGCTGATTGAGGATTATTGCGAGGGCATGGCGGACGGCCATGTCTTCCATGCTTACTTACCGGGCGGCGCCTCGGGCGGGATTCTCCCTGCCGCACTCGCCGATGTGCCGCTCGATTTCGGGACGCTCGAACCGCACGGCTGCTTCATCGGTTCGGCCGCGCTGATCGTGCTCTCGGACAAGGACGATCTCGCCATGGTGGCGCACAACCTTATGCAGTTTTTCGCCGAGGAATCCTGCGGCCAGTGCACCCCGTGCCGCAACGGGACCGAAAAGGCCCTGGGCCTGCTCGGGCAGGAATCCTGGGACAAGCCGCTTCTGACGGAGCTCGCCCACGTCATGGGTGATGCCTCCATCTGCGGGCTCGGCCAGGCGGCGTGCAATCCGGTCAAGTCGATCCTGCGCTATTTCCCCGAGGTGGGCGCATGACCAGCATTCCCTTTACCTTGGATGGCGCGGCGGTGGAGGCCCAGCCGGGCGAGACTATCTGGCAAGTGGCGCGGCGGATGGGCCGCGAGCTGCCGCATCTCTGCTATCAGCCCTTGCCCGGCTATCGCCCCGACGGCAATTGCCGAGCCTGCATGGTGGAAATTTCGGGGGAACGCGTGCTCGCCGCTTCCTGCATGCGCAAGCCCACACCGGGGATGGTGGTCGCGGCGGAGAGTGCGCGGGCGCGCAATGCCCGCGCCCTGGTCATGGAGCTTTTGCTGGCCGATCAACCGGCATTAGAACGAGCGCCCGACCCGCAATCGACTTTCTGGCAATGGGCAAAGCGGCTGGGCGTGACCCAAAGCCGCTTTACGCCCCGCCCAAACCCTCCCGCCGCGGACCCCAGCCATCCCGCCATGGCGGTGAACCTCGAAGCCTGCATCCAATGTACCCTGTGCGTACGCGCCTGCCGCGAAGTCCAGGTGAATGACGTGATTGGCATGGCCTATCGCGGCCACCAGGAAAAAATCGTCTTCGACAGTGACGATCCAATGGGCGAGAGCAGCTGCGTTGCTTGCGGCGAATGTGTCCAGGTCTGCCCGACCGGCGCGCTCATGCCGGCGAGCCTAATGGATGAAAGCAAACGCCGGAAGGTCCGTGCCCCCGAGCGCCAGGTCGATTCGCTTTGCCCCTATTGCGGGGTCGGCTGCCAGGTCACCTATGGCGTCGCCGATAATCGGATCCTGGTCGTTTCGGGTCGTGATGGCCCCGCCAACCACAACCGACTGTGCGTCAAGGGACGGTTCGGCTTCGATTATATCCATCACCCGCACCGGCTCACACGGCCGTTGATCCGCCGCGCAGATAGCCCCAAGGATGCGCGCCGCCTCATCGATCCTGCCTATCCTCTTACGCATTTCCGCGAAGCAAGCTGGGAGGAGGCGCTAGATTTTGCCGCGCGCGGCTTGCGCGATATCCGTGCGCGCGACGGATCCAAGGCGCTTGCCGGCTTCGGCTCGGCCAAGGGATCGAACGAAGAAGCGTACCTCTTTCAAAAGCTGGTCCGCACGGGCTTCGGCTCCAACAATGTCGATCACTGCACGCGGCTCTGCCACGCCTCCTCCGTCGCGGCCCTCATGGAGGGCATCGGTTCGGGCGCGGTCACCGCGCCCTTCGAGGCCGCGCTCGATGCCGATGTCATTTTCATCATCGGCGCCAATCCCGCCGTCAACCATCCGGTCGCGGCTACCTTCATAAAAAATGCCATCAAGAAAGGGGCTCGCCTGATCCTCGCTGATCCGCGTGCCTCGGCTTTGTCGCGTCATGCACACTGGCGCTTGGAATTCAAGCCGGGAACCGATGTGGCGCTCCTCAATGCCCTGATTCATACCATCATCGCGGAAGGACTGGTCGACCGCCAGTATGTGGCGGGATATACGGAGGGCTTTGCCGCGCTCGCCGAATCCGTGCAGGAGTTCAGCCCCGAGAAAATGGCGGACCTCTGCGGCATTCCGGCACCGCTCCTGCGCGAGGTCGCCCGCGCTTACGCCCAGTCGCGCGCCTCGATCATTTTTTGGGGCATGGGTATTTCCCAGCATATTCACGGAACCGACAATGCGCGCTGCCTCATCGCGCTGGCTCTGATCACGGGGCAAATCGGACGCCGGGGCACAGGGTTGCATCCGTTGCGCGGGCAGAACAATGTCCAGGGGGCCTCGGATGCCGGGCTGATTCCGATGTTCTATCCCGACTATCGCTCGGTCGAGAAGGCCGATGTCCGCCAGGCGCTGGAAAGCTTTTGGCAGAAGAAGCTCGACCCCGAGCGGGGCCTGACGGTGGTCGAGATCATGAAGGCCGCCCATGCCGGCGCCATCAAGGGGATGTATATCGTGGGCGAGAATCCGGCAATGTCGGACCCCGATTTGAACCATGCCCGCGAAGCGCTGGCCCGGCTCGACCACCTCGTCGTCCAGGACCTGTTTCTGACCGAGACCGCGAGCTTTGCCGATGTCGTCCTGCCGGCCTCGGCCTTTCCCGAAAAGACCGGGACCTTCACCAATACCGACCGGCGCGTCCAGCTCGGGCGTCAAGCCCTGTCGCCGCCGGGCGAAGCGCGCCAGGATTGGGAACTGATCCAGGAAATCGCGCACCGCCTTGGTCTGAGCTGGAACTATCGCCACGTGAAGGAGATCTATGCCGAGATGGCGATGATCATGCCGTCCCTCAAGAATATCGGCTGGGATCGGCTCGAGCGCGAAGGGGCGGTCACCTATCCCTGTCCCGGCGAGAACCTGCCCGGAGAGTCGGTTATTTTCGGCCAGGGCTTTCCCACCGGCTCGGGACGCGGCCGGCTCGTCCCGGCTCAGGTACTTCCGCCCGATGAAGTGCCGGACAAGGATTATCCTCTGGTGCTCTCGACCGGGCGCGTGCTCGAACATTGGCATACCGGGGCCATGACGCGACGCGCGCGCATGCTCGACGCGCTGGAACCCGAACCGATGGCATTCCTCTCTCCCCGCGAGATCGCCGGGCGCGACCTGAAAGCGGGCGATCTCATAAAAGTGGAGACCCGCCGTGGCTCAATCGAAATCGCGGTCAGGGCAGACGGCGACGTCCCGCCGGGCATGATCTTCATTCCGTTTTGCTACGTCGAAGCGGCAGCGAACCTGCTCACCAACCCGGCGCTCGATCCGTTCGGAAAGATTCCTGAATTCAAGTTCTGCGCGGCGCGGATCGGGCCAGCGGGCAGAGCGTCGCCCGCAGACGAGTCATGAAAGGCTGGCGGCTGGAGCAATTATGCTGGCCGGAAGTGACGGCGCTTTTCATGCGCAATCCCGTCCTGATCCTTCCCATCGGAGCGGCGAGCAAGGAGCATGGGCCGCATCTCCCCATGAACACCGATGCGCTCCTGGCCGCGCGTCTCGCGGAAAAGCTCGCAGAACGCCTGGCGGTCCTGATCGCCCCCGCGGTCCCTTTCGGCTATTACCCCGCCTTCCGCGACTTCGCGGGCTCCCAACATCTCGAAGCCGCGACCTTTACGGCCATGGTGCGCGAACTCATCGAGAATTTCATCGCGCAGGGGCTGACCCGCATCCTGGTCCTCAATACCGGCTATTCAACCGAGGCGCCGCTGTCGCTGGTCATGCACGCCATCTGGGAAAGGCACCGGCTGCGCATCGCCGTTGCCGATCTGCGCACGCTCGGGGCACGGGCGGACTATCTCTGGCAGCAAGAAGCCGGAAGTCACGCCGACGAGCGGGAGACCTCGCTCATGCTGGCGCTCGCGCCGGAATGCGTCACGATGGCGCGCGCTGTGCGGGAGATGGAGCCCGAACCCCGGACAACGCTCCGCCGCGTGGGTGCGCCGCTCGGCAGCAGCGGCGTCTATGGCGATGCCACCCTCGCGACCCCGGAAAAGGGACAGATTCTGCTCGAGGCCATCCTGGAGGACATCGTCACGGATCTTGCCCAGATCTTTCCGGCAGTGGGTTAGCGGTTCTTCCTAAGCGCGTCGCTCTCTGCTATCACCCCCGCTCATGAAGACCCATCAATCCAAGATGCGTGCAGAACCCTGCTCGCCCTTGACCGGCAGCGTCCGCGTCCCAGGCGATAAATCCATCTCTCATCGCGCGCTGATGTTCGGTGCGCTGGCGGTGGGCGAGACCCGGATCCAAGGGCTGCTCGAAGGCGAAGATGTACTTGCCACCGCTCGGGCGATGCGTGCCCTGGGCGCGGAGGTCCATCGCGACGATGACGGGCTGTGGCGGGTCCGCGGCCGTGGCGTGGGCGGGCTGGCCGAAGCGGAGGATGTCATCGATTGCGGTAATGCCGGGACGGCGACGCGCTTATTGATGGGGTTAGTGGCGACGCAGCCCCTGCTCACTTTTTTCACGGGCGATAATTCCCTGCGCCGCCGGCCGATGGCGCGGGTCATGGAGCCGCTTACGGCAATGGGTGCGTCTTTTATCGCCCGCGACGGCGCTCGCCTTCCTCTGGCCGTGCGCGGCACGGGCCGGCCGGTTCCGCTCGATTACATCCTGCCGGTCGCCTCCGCCCAGGTCAAATCGGCGATTCTGCTCGCGGGCCTGAATTGCCGCGGCGAGACCCACGTCCTGGAACCCGAGCTAACGCGCGACCATACGGAACTCATGCTGCGCCATTTCGGTGCCGAAATCACCATCGTTCCCGAAAAGATCGGCCGGCGAATCATCCTCAAGGGTCAGCCCGAACTTTGCGGACGGGAGATTCATGTGCCGGGCGATATTTCCTCGGCGGCCTTCCCGCTGGTCGCGGCCCTGCTCGTCCCCAATTCCACCGTCACGATCTCCGATGTCGGTCTCAACCCCCATCGGACCGGCCTCCTGGCCTCGCTCCAGGAAATGGGCGCGGATATCGCGGTCGAGAACGAGAGAATGGCGGCGGGCGAGCGGATCGGCGATCTCGTCGTCACGGCGTCCGCCTTACGAGGCATCACTGTCCCGGCGGCACGCGCACCCTCGATGATCGATGAATATCCGATCCTGTTCGTTGCGGCCAGCTTTGCCGAAGGTACCAGTTTTTTTCCCGGTCTCGGCGAGCTGCGGGTTAAGGAAAGCGACCGGCTGGGCGCCATGGCGCGCGGCCTTTCCGCCTGCGGCGTGACGCTCGAGGAAGGGGAGGATTGGCTGCGCATTCATGGCACGAGCCAGCGGCCCCGCGGTGCGGCGGATATTGCTGTCAACCTCGATCACCGCGTTGCAATGTCCTTTCTGGTGCTGGGTCTGGCCGCACAGCAGCCGGTGGCCATCGATGACGCCGCCACCATCGGCACATCTTTTCCGGGTTTCGTGGAGACCATGGCACGGCTGGGAGCGATTATTGGCTAAGCGCGTTGTCATTGCCATCGATGGCCCGGCCGCGGCCGGAAAGGGGACGCTCGCGCACCGGCTTGCCGCCCATTACGGCCTCGCTTGTCTGGATACCGGGCTGCTCTACCGTGCTGTTGCCGCTCATCTAAAAGATAGAAGCGACGAGGCCGCTGCCGTGGCCGTGGCCCGCGCTTTGGCTCCCAGCTGGCTGACCGCACCCGACCTGCGCGGCGAGCAGGTCGGGGCGCTGGCGTCGCGCATCGCGGCCTATCCCGCCTTGCGAGCGGCCCTGCGTCGATGGCAGCGGGACTTCGCACACGATCCCGCCCACGCCCGGGGCAGCATCCTCGATGGGCGGGACATCGGCACCGTGATCTGCCCGGATGCGGACCTGAAGTTCTTCGTCACGGCCTCGGCCGAGGCGCGGGCCGCGCGTCGATATAAAGAGTTGCAAGAAAGCGGGGCGAGCGTTATATATCCGCAGATTTTGCAGGATATCGAGGCCCGCGACGCACGCGACCGAAAGCGTGATGTCGCGCCCCTCATCCCCGCCGATGACGCGATCGTGATCGATAGTTCCGATATTTCCGCTGATGCTGTCTTCGAACAGGCCCGGAAATGTGTCGACGCCATCTTGGGCCTGTGAAGAGACCGCCGGAGACAACCGGCTGGCCAGAAAGACGATAAGGATTGATGAATGGCTAAGAACATGGCGGCCGTGACCGCCACTAAACCCAGCGCCGATTTTGCGGCGATGCTCGATGAGAGCCTCGGAGCCGCGAAGGGCCTGGAGGGCACGGTGCTGGTCGGCACCGTGGTTGCAATTGAAAACGACTTCGCGGTGATCGATGTCGGCTTGAAGTCCGAGGGACGCATCCCGCTGCGCGAATTTGCCAGTCCCGGACAAAAATCGGAACTGCGCGCCGGCGACCGGGTCGATGTCTTCCTCGAGCGTATGGAAGACAAGAACGGCGAGGCGCTTCTCTCCCGCGAGAAAGCACGTCGAGAGGAATCATGGGTCGAGCTCGAGCGGCTGCATAAGAACGGCGAGCGGGTCAATGGCGTCATTTTCGGGCGGGTCAAAGGCGGGTTTACCGTCGATCTGGCCGGCGCTGTGGCCTTTTTGCCGGGCAGCCAGGTGGATATCCGGCCACTGCGCGATATCGGCCCGCTGATGGGAACGCCCCAGCCCTTTCAAATTCTCAAGATGGACCGCCAGCGCGGCAATATCGTGGTGTCGCGCCGCGCGGTGCTCGAGGAAAGCCGTGCCGAGGCACGGACCGAACTGGTTTCGCAGCTCAAGGAAGGACAGATCATCAATGGCGTGGTGAAAAACATCACCGATTATGGCGCCTTCGTCGATCTGGGCGGCGTGGACGGTCTGCTCCATGTCACCGACATTTCCTGGAAGCGCATCAACCATCCGGGGGAAGCGCTGCAGGTGGGCCAGCAGGTCAACGTGCAGATCATCAAATTCAACCAGGATACCCAGCGTATTTCGCTCGGCATGAAGCAGCTTGAATCCGATCCGTGGGACACGGCGGACCAGCGCTACCATGTCGGCGAGCGGGTAAAGGGCCGGGTGACCAATATCGCCGATTATGGCGCTTTCGTCGAACTCGAACCGGGTATCGAGGGTTTGATCCATGTCTCCGAAATGAGTTGGACCAAGAAGAACATTCATCCCGGCAAGGTCATCTCGACCAGCCAGGAAGTGGAAACCCTCATTCTTGAGGTCGATATCGCCAAGCGGCGTATTTCGCTCGGCCTCAAGCAAGTCATGGATAATCCCTGGGCGAGTTTCGCCGCCAACTATCCTGCCGGGTCGGACATCGAAGGCGAGATCAAGAACATCACCGAATTCGGCCTCTTCGTCGGCCTGTCGGGCGATATAGACGGCATGGTGCACATGTCCGATCTCGACTGGGACCGGTCGGGCGACGAGGCCATTCGCGACTACAAGAAGGGCCAAATCGTCAAGGCGCGCGTCCTGGACGTCGATATCGAGAAGGAGCGCATCAGCCTCGGAATCAAGCAACTGGCAAAAGACAACTTCGCCGAGACGGTCACCCAATTGAAAAGGGGACAGATCGTCACCTGCTCCGTTCTGCACGTCACGGATGGCGGGATCGAAGTCAATGTCGGCGACAGTGGCGCGCACGGCTTCATCAAGAAAGGCGACCTCGCGCGCGACCGGGCGGACCAGCGGCCAGATCGCTTCGCCGTCGGTGAGAAAGTCGACGCTAAGATCATGACGATCGACAGCAAGAGCCGCAAGATCACGCTCTCGATCAAGGCCCGTGAAGTCGAGGAAGACAAGCAGGCGGTGGCGGAATACGGTTCCCAGGATTCGGGAGCGAGCCTCGGGGATATTCTCGGAGCCGCGCTGTCCAAGGCCAAGAAAACCAAAAAAGGCGAATAACCTTTCGCGGAATTAGGTACCAACGGCCGGGTGCGATGCCCGGCCGTTTTTTTATAAAATCCCTTGAAAAATGAATAAGTTATCTTGACGCGTCTAGCAGCCGAGGCTAGCTTCGGCCCAAGAGGGACGGTCATGACGAAATCAGAACTCATCTTGCGTATCGGCGAAAAGAACCCTCACCTCTTTACCCGGGATGTCGAGCGCATCATCACCACGATCTTCGAGGAGATTACCCTGGCGCTGGCACGGGGCCGGCGGGTCGAACTACGGGGCTTCGGCGCGTTCTCGGTCAAGAGCCGGCGGCCACGCATCGGCCGCAACCCCAGGACGGGCGAGAGCGTCCAGGTCGATGGAAAAGCCGTGCCCTTCTTTAAAACCGGCAAGGAATTACGCGAAAAGTTGAACCATAAGCAGCGCGGCGAGCGCAAAATTGCCGAACCACAAGGTTAAGGGTGCGGCCCCGTGTCCGGGGCGATACCGTTGCCCATAGTACGCTTCCCGTAGGCTTACAAATGTACGGTCAGAGAACGGCGATCGGGCAGCCGGGGGAACCGGTCGCCCCGCTAATCGGCAGCGGCACGAAAACATAGGCGAAGCGGTAGACGTTCCGCTCTACTAATCCCTCGAAGGTCATCCCCTCCTGGAGATGGATGCCATTCTTCATGATCAGATGCTGATGACAGGGGTGGAAATCATCCGGATCGACCGGGGGCACCACCTCGACAGCGAAATTGTCGGCGCCCACGATTACCGGCTGGCGTTCGGCAAGCCATTTGGCGCTCTCCAGCTCGATGCCGGGAGCGCCATCGTAAAAGGTCGCCGTTTCGCTATACCAGCGGCTGCCATGGCCGGTGCGGATGAAAATCGCATCCCCCGGCTCGATCTCGGCGGGGTCCATGCCTTGCCGCGCGAAGCAGGACAGCAGGTCTTCCGGGCGGATCGGCTCGCCGATATCCATTACCCGGCCCTTGAGGCCCTGAACGTCGAGCAGGAACCCGCGCGTAAAGAAAGCCGGCGCGTGCTCGATCCCGAGCTTCTTCAGACCATAGGGCGACCAGAGATCGGCCAGAGAGTTTCCATTATAGAACATGATACGCGTCTGGTCGCCATCGGCACCATATTGCCGGCCGAGATGGCCCAACGCGTCCATTTGCGTGCCGATCTGCCCGATCTCTGTCGAGATGAACTCGTCATTCCAGACCGTTTTGCTCTTTTTTCCGTGGGGACCCCCCGTCGGTCCGCCCGGCATGCGCAAGGCATAGGCGCGGCCCGGCGCAATCGGCATTTTGGTGTCATAAGGCAGGCCGAGGCGGACGATCTCGCCGCTCTCGATCATGGACACCGCCTGGAGAACTTTGCGCGCGTCCTGCAAATTGCCATTGCCCCGCTGATCCTCCTTCCCCCAGCGCGAGGGGTACCAACCTTCATCTTCACCCGGCCTGGCTTTTTGATAATGGTCGTGGGCGTGGTCATTCATCGGTCATGTCTCCAAGCGAGAGATCGGCCGGCGCCAAAGTGGCTTTTTCCGGTACAGCCGCCAAAGCCGCCTGCTCGGCCTGTGTACCTGCGGCGGTGCGGCGGCGCGCGGCTGTGACGGCAAGGCCAACCGCCAGGATTAGCATCGAGCCATTGAAAAGCGGCTCGACAAAGAAGGGCGCGCCAAGCTGGTTCAGGCCGGCCACCGTCACCGAGAGGACAGCCACGGCCAGGATGGTCCCCCAGACATTAACCCGACCGGGGCGGATGGATGTCGCACCCAGCAGAGCCGCGGTGAAGGAGGGCAACAGATATTCCTGGCCAACCGAGGATTGGCCAACCTGGAGCTGTGATTGCAAGATGATTCCCGCAAAGGCCGCGATCGAGCCGGAAGCTACGAAGGCCAGGGTAATATACCGGGTCGGCGAAATACCATTGAGCTCGGCGGCACGGAGGCTTGCTCCCAGGACATAGAGGAACCGCCCTACCGGGAGAAATTCGAAAGTCAGCCAGAGCAAGAGGGCAACGATGAGGACGTAAACGGCCGGTGCGGGTATCCCAAAGGCGATGATCCCGGAGATCGCAAGGAACGGGTCGGCGAGATGCCCCAGCACCTGCTGCCCTCCCGTATACCATTGGTTGAGACCATACAGGATCGTCCCCGTCCCCAGGGTGGCGATGAAGGAATCTATTTTGACTCTGGTGACGAGCAGCCCGTTGATCAGGCCGACAAGCGCGCCGAGCGCCAGGACCAAAAGCACAGCCACAAACCAGGGCAAGCCTTGCCCCGTTTCCGATTGCAGCCCGATCGCCAGCACCTGCGATATGCCCAGCATATACCCCGCGGAAAGGTCGAAATGATTGGCCGCCATGGGAATGAGCACCGCCAGCGCCAGGAGCGCTGCCACCGACTTATTGGTGAGGATGGATTGAAAATTGAAGGCGGTCAGGAAGGTGTGCGGCCGCAGGATCGCAAAAACCGCGATCAAAATAATGAGCAGAATCAAGAGTCCCCAGACACCGATAACATGCCGCATGCGATTGGACCGTTCCATTTTTCCTCCTATGCCGCAACGGCCTGGGCGGCGAGCGCCGTCAGGCGTGCGACCGTCAGATCCTGGCTTTTGACCTCCGCTACCATGCGGCCGCGATTGAAAACCAAGGCGCGGTGGGCGATTCGCTCCACTTCCTCAAAATCGGAAGAGACAAGCAGCACGCCCAGGCCGGCCCTTAGGGCCTGGCGCAGATGACGGTATATCTCCGCCTTGGCGCCGACATCGACACCGATCGTCGGTTCCTCGAGCACCAGCAGCTTCACCCCCGCTTCCAACCAGCGCGCCACGACGACCTTCTGCTGATTGCCGCCGCTCAGCGTGGCGACCGCCCGTTCGGGGTCGCGGGGTCGCACGGAGAAGCGGTCGAGGGTCAGGCGCGCGCGGCGCCCTTCCTCCGCGCGCGAGAGCGGATGCCAGGAGTTCGCCCTACCGCCGCGCGTGGCGTAGAGCGTCTGGTTCAAGAACAGGTTCTCTCGCACCCGCATGCTCATGGCGAGGCTTTCCTCGCCACGCTTGCTCGAGACGAAACCAATTCCCAGCGCCATGGCCTCGTGGGGATCGCTGGGGAAAATCTCCTCATCGCCCAGGATGACCTCGCCATCGACGAAGGGCGGTGTCGCGAAAATGGCGCGGCCGATCTCATGGTGGCCGGCGCCTCTCAGGCCGACCAGCGCCACCGTCTCGCCTTGCGCTACGTCGAAAGATACCGGGGCGATATCGCCCGTCACCGCCGCGCGCAGCGCGAAGAGCGGCCGCGCGAGCGGCGCATTCGGTTGGCGGAATGCACCAGCGAGCGAGGCCCCGACGATGTCATCCACCAGCTTGGCGGGTGTCGTCTCGGCGAGCGGCGACGTCGTGACGACCCGTCCGTCGCGCAGGACAGTTACACGGTCAGCGATGCGGAAGACCTCATCGAGGCGATGGGTCACATACAGGATGCCCAGACCCTCCGCGCGCAGCTTGGCCAGGGCGGCGAGCAGGCGATCGACATCGGCCGCGGGAAGGGCCGCGGTCGGCTCGTCCAGGATGAGAATCGGATGACGCACTGCCAGGGCTCGGCCTATCGCGAGCAGCGACCGGTCCGCCGCGGAGAGATCCTTCACCCGCGCGTCGGGATGAGCCGTACAGCCCACCGTTGTCAGGACGGCAGCGGCACGCGCCCGCGCGGCCTTCCAATCGATCAGCCCCCGTTTGCGCGGATACCCCATGCCGAGCGCGACATTCTCGGCGACGCTCATCCCGTCAATGAGGCCCAGATCCTGGTGAATGAAGGAAATAGGTAAAGGCCGCTCCGTCGGATCGGCAGAATGGCCCGAGAAATGGATCCTTCCCCCATCGGTCGGATAGAGACCGGCAAGAATCTTGATCAGCGTCGATTTGCCCGCGCCATTCTGGCCTAGCAAGGCGTGAACTTCGCCAGCTTTCAGGCTGAAATTTACGCGATCGAGGGCCAGCGTTCCCAGAAAACGCTTGGTCAGTTCCTGGATACCGAGAAGGTCGTTCATAAGGAGGAAACCCGCGCCGCCTATTGCGCGATTTTCGCACCCCAGATCTTTAAATAATGGGCCTTATAATCGTTGCTGGGTTCGAAAATATTCTTGGGCCCGCCTTCGATATCGATATTTTCCTTGGTCACGAGGAAAGGCGGCTGCACGTAGCCCGAGGGCGGCTTGCCATGAAAAGCGCGATTGAGTTCATCCACCGCCTGATAGGCTTGCAGCTCGATGGGCTCGGACACCGTCACGGTTTGATATTGGCCGCCCTTGCGGATACGGTCGTATGCGGAGCGGTTGCCGTCCGCGGCGATCAGCTTGACTTGGTCGGGGGACACGCCGCCCGCCCGCAGAGTGGGAACTGCGAAATCCCAATCATTGTCGCCCACCGATGTCGCGTAGAAGGGCACGCCGAAGCGCTGCACCCAGCTGGTCGTCAATTGCGGCTGGCGTTGCGCGGCCTCAGCCGCGGGCGAATTCACGTAATCCAGCAATTCGCAGCTCTTGCATTCCCGGATCCGATCGGCCGTGGCCATGGATTTAACCTGAGCGATGGCATACTCATTGTGGGAGAGCACGATCACCCGCCCCTTGCCGTTCGAATCGGCGATGATCCAATCGGCCTCGGCACGCCCGATCTCCTTGGGATCTTCTTGGATATTGACGAAGAGGTTGAGGTCCGGTTGCGGCCCGGGATAGCCGGCCGCATGCAAGCCTACGAAGGTGATCCCCTGTGTCACCGCTTTTTTCATCGGATCCTGGACGCCCTTGGCGTCCATGAACATGGCGATGCCGTCCGGCTTCAGGGCGATTGCCTGGTTCATGACCGAAAGCCAGTTGGAGGGATCGCCCTTCCCGTCGATAATCGTCACTTCCCAGCCGATTTTCTCGCCTGCCTGCTTTATGTATTGGCCATATTCATGGGAAATATCGTTCTGTTCGTCGGCGGAAAGAAACACGATCTTCTTGCCGGCCTCGGCGGTCGGCCCGTCCTGAGGACCCGTCCAGTGGTCCTGCTTACCCGCATAGCGCGCCACCTCGGCCTTCGCCTGGGCAACGATGTCCTCCTGCGCATGTGCAACGGAATATCCAGTGACAAATGCACACATGGCCGTGGTCACGGCCAGCCCCAAATACTTTTTCATGATGTCCTCCCCTGAACGGGAGACACCGTCGCCAGCATATCCCGCCTGGTGACTATATTCCCTGCATATTCTCAGTCAAGGCCGATGCCGGGGAAGAGGCGGCCCCGAAGGGCCGCCTGGACCTTATCCCGCTGCAGCCAGCACCGCCAGCAGCAGCAAGGCCACGATATTGGTGATCTTGATCATGGGATTGACCGCGGGCCCGGCGGTATCCTTGTAGGGATCTCCGACCGTATCGCCGGTCACCGCCGCCTTGTGCGCGTCGGATCCCTTGCCGCCGTGATGGCCATCTTCGATATATTTCTTAGCATTGTCCCAGGCGCCACCGCCCGAGGTCATCTGGATCGCCACGAACAAGCCCGTCACGATCGTGCCGAGCAGCATGGCGCCCAGCGTGACGAACGCCTGCGCCTGCCCCGCCACGAGGCGGATTACCCCGTAGAGAACCAGAGGAGCCAGAACCGGCAGAAGCGAAGGGAGAATCATCTCCCGGATCGCCGCCTTGGTGAGGAGGTCGACGGCACGGCCATAATCGGGACGCGCCGTTCCTTCCATGATGCCCTTGATCTCTTTGAACTGACGGCGAACCTCGACAACCACAGCCCCCGCGGCGCGGCCGACCGCCATCATGCCCAACGCTCCGAACAAAACCGGAAGCATGCCGCCGATAAACAGTCCGATCACCACGAAAGGATTGTTGAGCTCGAACTTGACGTCGAGCTGGGGGAAATAATGCCGCAGGTCCTCGGTATAAGCGGCAAAGAGCACGAGCGCCGCGAGACCGGCCGAACCGATGGCATATCCCTTGGTCACCGCCTTGGTGGTATTGCCGACCGCGTCCAGCGCGTCGGTGGTCTTGCGCACCTCCTTGGGAAGCTCCGCCATCTCCGCAATCCCGCCGGCATTATCGGTGACGGGGCCATAGGCATCGAGGGCGACGATCATGCCCGCGAGCGCCAGCATGGTGGTGGCGGCGATCGCGATGCCGAACAAGCCGGCGAGCAGATAAGCGGCGATGATCGCAGCGCTGATGACGATGGCAGGCAGCGCGCAGGCCTCCATGGCGACCGCCAACCCTTGAATGATGTTGGTGGCATGGCCCGTGGTCGAGGCCTGAGCGACCGAGCGCACCGGCCGGTAAGCGGTCGAGGTGTAGTATTCGGTGATCCAGACCAGCAGGCCGGTGACCACGAGGCCCGTCATGGCCGAGCCGAATATCTGCAAGCCGGTGACTGTGGCATTATTGGTCATCGTGATCGCCGTATCCATGCCCAGAATGCGCGAGATAAGGCCATAGATGAGCACCGCCGAGAGGATCGCGCTGACCACGAGACCCTTATAGAGAGCGCCCATGATATTCTGGCTCCGGCCGAGCCGGACGAAATATGTTCCGACGATCGAGCCCACGATGCAGACGCCGCCGATCAGGAGCGGCAGGAGCATCATGGTCTCCTGGGCTGCGTCACGGAAAAAGATCTGACCGAGCAGCATGGTGGCCACGATTGTCACCGCATAGGTCTCGAACAGATCGGCCGCCATACCGGCGCAGTCGCCGACGTTGTCCCCGACATTATCGGCAATGACGCCAGGATTGCGGGGATCATCCTCGGGAATACCCGCTTCGATCTTACCTACCAGGTCGGCGCCGACATCGGCGCCCTTGGTAAAGATACCTCCACCCAGACGCGCGAAAATCGAGATGAGGGAGGCGCCGAAGGAGAGGGCCACGAGCGCTTCGATCATCGTGCGGGTGTCGATACCCAGCGAACGGAGGAGAAAATAATACCCGCCCACGCCAATCAAGCCTAGCCCGACCACCAGCATGCCGGTGACGGCGCCGGACTTGAAGGCGATATCGAGCGCGCGGACCAACCCCGAGCGCGCGGCTTCCGCGGTGCGTACATTCGCCCGCACCGAGACATTCATGCCGACATAGCCCGCCAAACCAGACAAGATCGCCCCGGCTATAAAGCCAATTGCGGAATATTTGCCGAGCGTGAAGTAGAGGACGATAGCAACGATAATGCCGACGAGGCCAATGGTCCGATATTGACGGTTGAGATAGGCGCGCGCACCCTCCTGGATTGCTCCCGCAATTTCGCGCATGCGGTCGGTCCCGGTTGCCGCGGCCAGCACGCCGCTCGCCGTGACCGCTCCGTAAATCAGCGCGAGAAGGCCGCAAGCGATGACCAGCCAATAATAATACGATTCCATGATTCCCCTCGTGTTTGAATCGAAAAACGGCGGACCATACTGAAAGTCCGCCAAGAGTGCAACAGCCCGGCAAGAGACATCTCGATGCTGGGCGATGATATGTTATCCGCTTACCTGGAAAGCCCGCGCTTTCCGGAGAAAACGCTAGAACGCGGGCCAGCCTTTCTTCGCGTTGTCTGTTTTTACCATCCAGATGCGGCACGGACGCAAGATCTTCCGCGAAGTTCTCTGCGGGCCCTGCTGACGGCACTGCGCTTGCGCCAAACTGGGGAGTCTGGCAGTACTATGCGGTACCATGCGCTACAGCTAGGAGGTTTTTTTGACGCTCGATATGACGCAATTGCTTCCGATGCTGGCCATCCTCGGCACGGTACTCTTCATCAACCTGATCCTTTCGGCGGACAATGTCATCATCATCGGTCTCGCCAGTTCCGGCCTGGCACCGGAACTTCGCAACAAAGCGATCTTTTGGGGAATCGCCGCCGCCACCATCATGCGTATTGCCTTCGCTCTGGTCGCCACCTACTTACTGAAAATTGTCGGGCTGACCTTGGCGGGAGGCCTTTTGCTACTCTGGGTATGCTGGAAGTTCTGGCGTCAACTCGAGCACGAGCGCCACATGAAACGCGCACGGGATAAGGCCGCGCAGGACGGATCAACAACCGAGCCAGACCATCTTTTGCCGGGCACAAGCGCTCCTAATCGATTGCGCGGCGCCCTGACACAAATCATCATCGCCGATGTATCGATGTCACTCGACAATGTGCTTGCCGTGGTGGGGGCCGCCCGCAGCCATACCTGGATCCTGATTATCGGCTTGATCCTTTCCGTGGTCTTCATGGGTGCCGCCGCCCAGATTTTTGCCCGTCTCCTTGAGCGATTCGCGTTTCTCTCCTATCTGGGACTCGTGATCATTTTCGGCGTGTCGCTGCAGATGATCTATGACGGCAGCCGCCAGGTTCTCGACGCCATGGGCGGATGATGCGCACGCTGCTGAGGATCAGCGCGGGAATCGACCGGCTGAACGAAGCGCTGGGCGGCATCGCCAATCTCCTGGTCCTGCTCGCTTGCCTGGTTAGCGCCGGTAACGCCATGATGCGCTACGCCTTCGATCTCAGTTCGAACGCCTGGCTCGAAGTTCAATGGTACATGTTTACGCTCATCGTCATGCTCGGCGCATCGGCGACCCTGCGGCGCAACGAGCATGTGCGCGTTGATATCTTTTATCTCCGCCTTTCCGAGCGTGGCCGGCTGATCCTCGATATCGCCGGCACGGCGCTTTTCCTGCTCCCGATGTGCATCCTGCTCGCCTGGCTCGCCTGGCCTTTCTTCGTTCAGGCCTATATCACCCAGGAAACATCGAGCAATGCGGGGGGATTATTGCGCTGGCCCATCAAGCTGGTTCTCCCGGTGGGCCTCCTCCTCCTGGCATTGCAGGGTGTTTCCGAGATCATCAAGCGCATTGCCGCACTCCATGGCCTGGTGACGCTCGACGCCGATTATGAAAGGCCCACCCAGTGATCCCGCTTTCGGCGATGCCGCCACTGATGTTCGCGGGATTGGTTATTTTCATGCTGATCGGCTATCCGGTGGCCTTTTCGCTTTCCGCCGTCGGCCTTTTCTTTGCCTTGATTGCAATCCGCGAGGGGTTTTTCGACGTCTCTTTCCTTCAGGCGATCCCCCTGCGTATCTACGGCAACGTCCTTTCCAATGATTTGCTGCTGGCCATTCCTTTTTTCACTTTCATGGGCGCCGTGCTCGAGCGTTGCGGGCTTGCCGAGGAGATGCTCGATTCCATGGGCCAGCTCTTTGGCCGGATCCGGGGCGGGCTAGGCTATTCGGTCATCATTGTCGGTTTTATACTCGGCGCGATCACCGGCACGGTGGCCGCCCAGGTGATCGCGATGGCCTTGATCTCGCTCCCGGTCATGATGCGATACCGCTACAATACGCGGTATGCGACCGGCGTGCTCGCCGCGTCTGGAACGATCACCCAGCTCGTCCCGCCTTCGCTGGTCCTGATCGTCCTGGCCGACCAGCTCGGCAAGTCGGTGGGCGACATGTATCTCGGCGCCTGGGGCCCGTCGCTCTTCCAGATCATCCTGTTCGCGCTTTACACCTTCCTGGTGGGAATTTTCCGGCCCGACTGGGTGCCCGCGATTCCCCGCAGCGAGATTTCGCTGAACGGCTGGGCGCTCTGGCTGAAATGCCTGCGCGGCATCGCCCCGTCGGCGGTGCTGATTTTCGTAGTACTGGGAACGATGATGCTCGGGCTTGCCACCCCGACCGAAGCGGGCGCGATGGGTGCAGTGGGCGCAATCATTCTCGCCGTCATCCACCGGCCCGAACTCGGCAAGACCGGACGGGCCGTATTCCTGATCGGCCTCGTGGCCGCGGGCGTCGGTGTCGTCATCGGCCTCTTCGCCTATAAGTCGCCGGCTTTCCGACTGGCCTTCGTGGTCCTCTATGCCGTGGTGGCCTATCTCTGCCTGCGCGCCGCGCAAATTGAACCGCTGCGCGCCCTGATCCAACACGCCTATCGGACCACAATGCGCATCACGGCGATGGTGGTTTTCATCCTGATCGGCTCCACCTGTTTTTCGATCGTGTTTCAGGGTGTGGACGGCAATTTATGGATCGAGCACTGGCTGAGCACGCTGCCGGGCGGAAGCTGGGGCTTTCTGCTGTTCGTCAATTTGTTCGTCTTTTTTCTGGCGTTTTTCCTGGATTTTTTCGAAATCGCCTTCATCATCATCCCGCTTCTCGTCCCGGTCGCGCAAAAGGTCCTGACCCCGATCGTGGGTGCCGATGCGGCGCTGATCTGGTTTGGCGTCATCCTGTGCGTCAATATGCAGACATCTTTCATGCATCCGCCCTTCGGCTTCGCACTGTTCTATTTGCGCAGCGTAGCGCCGCGCTCCATCAAGAGTTCCGATATTTATTGGGGAGCGCTGCCCTGGGTCGGGCTCCAACTCGTCATGGTGGCTTTGGTGATCGGCGCGCCGGTCATGGTCACTGGCCTGCTGAGCAAGCCGCAAACCGTCGACCCCGCCACGATCCGGATCATTGTTCCTGACCAGCCAGATGATGAAACCGCACCCTCTGGCGCGTCCATCCCGCCGGCCAAGCCTTAGAATCACGGAAAAGCGTCTAGCGCTCCTAAACCTTGAGGCGCAGTACGATTGTCCCCGACGCATCGGTATCGATATCGAGGAGCTCGGCCCCAGTCGCTTCGCAGAAATGGCGAAAATCGCCGGGCGCGCCAGGATCGGTCGCCCGGACGGTCAGAATATCGCCGGGGGCGAGTTCCTTGAGTTTCTTGCGCGCCTTGAGAACCGGCAAGGGACAGACGAGTCCACGCGCATCGAGCTCATAATCCATGGGTCTCAAGAAAATCCGCCGGCGTGCCGGCCGGAAATTGCGGCAAATCGTCATGGATCTGGTAATAGCCCGCTTTGTCGCCCACAAAGATATGCCAGCCTTCGACTAGGCCCACCGGCTCATCGAAGGCATTGGCGAGGATCGAGAGCTGATCGGAATCTTTCCGCTGCCAGAAGAGCGAGGAACCGCAATCGCGGCAGAAACCGCGGCGCGCCTCCGGAGAAGAGTGATACCAGGCGATGCATTCCTCGCCTTGTATCGTGACCTGACTGGAAGAGACGGAACTGTAGCCGGGATAGTGGCCGTGCCAGTGGGCACATTGCCTACAATGGCAATAGACGACCGGCCGGACCGGCCCTGTTATATCCATCCTCACCTTGCCGCATTGGCAATGAGCCGTGCGCCTGTTTTGCGCGGAATAGTGGTGCTTTGGGGGTGGCGCTAGAGGGTGTTCCGCTTCCTTTTCAAAAGTGGGAAGCTCATCCAGGATATCGTAATATCCGCCCTTCGACTCGACGAAGATATGTCGCCGCCCATGAAAACCATCTGGCGCGGCGAAGGAACCGGGGTGAGGCAAGAGACGCTGGCCGCCCGGGTCGCGCCAGAAAAGTTTCGATCCGCACCGAGGGCAAAAACCTCGTTCTCCCACCGTCGAGGTGGCATACCAATGGATTTGCATAAAATTATTTACGATAGCGGGAGTCGCGTGGCTGGCCACGAATCCGGCCGCAAGTGCCCCGGTGTGGCGGCGACATTGGCTGCAATGACAATAGGTTACACTTGAATCCGCGACCTCGATGTCATAATTTATTGCACCGCACAAACACGAGGCCAGCATCCGCGCATCCTTATTGTAGTTTTTCACGATTTTAGGATATGAAAGAGCTTCAACAAAGTCGAGCACCATGTCAGAAACAACTCCCTTATCTCCACAACACGTCGCTTTCATCCTCATTCCGCGGTTTTCGATGATGTCGCTGGCCGGCACCACCGAGGTCATGCGCGCAGCCAACGAGGCCAGCGAGCGCCAGCTCTACGAATGGCATTACTTCTCGCCTGACGGGCGTCGCGTCCTGGCCAGCAATGGCGTGCGCATGGATATCGAGGGCCATTGCGATGCCGCGGCTGACTTCAAGACCGTAATTGTCTGCGGCGGCCATTATTCGCACGCTTACGATGACCGCGAGCTATCGCTCGCGCTACGCAAGGCGGATCGCAACGGCGCGGACATTGGGGGGCTCGATACCGGAGCCCATGCGCTGGCCCGCGCAAATCTGCTCGACGGGTATCGCGCCACCATCCACTGGGACAACATGGCGGCATTTGCCGAAAACTATCCCTCGATCCAGGTGACCCCAGGCCTCTATCAGGTCGACCGCAACCGGTTCACCTGCGGCGGCGGAACGGCGGCGATCGATCTTATGCTTCACCTCGTCACGCTCAAGCATGGCGCCCAACTGGCCACGACCGTTTCGGAGCAACTCCTGATCGAGCGCATCCGTTCGTTCGATGACATGCAGCGCCGTGGCGCCGCGACGTTGCGGGGCGTACGCCATCCCAAGCTGATGCGCGTCATTGAAATGATGGAGCAGAATCTCGAGACGCCGTTGCAGCGCAGCCATATGGCGGGCGTCGTGGAGCTTTCTCCGCGGCAGTTGGAGCGGCTTTTCAACAAGTATATGGGTTGCACTCCAGCCAAGTATTATATCGAGCTTCGCTTGCGGCGCGCGCGCCTGCTTCTGCTGCAGACCGGCATGTCGATCATCGATGTGGCCCTAGCCTGCGGTTTCGTCTCCGCCTCGCATTTCTCGAAATGCTACAAGGATTTCTTCGGGCATACCCCACGGCGTGAGCGAGACATGGCTCCCCTCGTATGGACCAACACCGATGCTCAGCTGAAGCCGTTTACCACGGCCCAGGGAGTTACAGTGGGGAGGCTGTCGCAGGTGCGCGAATAGCTTGCCCGGCGGTCGCTTTTCCCAAAAACCCTGGCGCGTTTATTAGTATAATAACGCTTGCCCCGGCGCGATCTTGTACGTTAAGCAGCTTCACGAGAGGGGACACCTCATTCGATGTTCATTTCTAACGGGAGATCGCCATGCGTATGAGATTCTGGATGCTGAGCGCTGCGATAGGTATGGCTGCGATGGCAGTGGTGGCGCCGGCCTTCGCCAATCCGGTGACCTTGACCTTGGTCGGGGTCACGCCGGCCGCCGATACAGAGTGGACCGTCACTCGCATCGACAAGCATAACAAATTATCCAGCACCCCTACGGCCCAGGCGAGTGCGCCAACCTTCTCTGGCGATCTCGCGCCCGGCCAATACATTGTGCATGTCAGCGCCGACGGTGAATCGACCGATCAGGCGATCATCGTGGGCAGTGGCAAGACCGAGCGAAAGATCTATATGCATCGCATCGATAGTCCTTCGCCTTCGTCGGCCGCGAGCGCTCATATCACCATGCAACTCCTTCCCTTTTCAGGCGGAAGCATGGTGCGCGAGCCGTTGGAATGGCAAGTTTACCCCTATGTCAAAGGGGCCTTGGGCGATGGACCGCTCATCACAGCCAGCCATGCTGCGGTCGCCCATTTCGACCTGCCGGCGGGTGCCTATATCGTACGCGCCTTATATCAAGGAACCCGCGCCGATTTGGTGATTCCCCTCAATTCCGGCGAGACGTTTCACTACACGGTGAACCTTTATGCCGGTATGGCTCATCTGCGCAGCACGGGAAAGAGTGCGGCAGTCAGCTGGGCGATTGCGCGGGCCACAACCAATGCCGAGGGTAAACACGAACTCGTCAATGAAGCCAGCGGTTCCGACCTTACCATGACCTTACGCGAGGGGGACTATATCGCCCTTGCCCGTGATGGGAAAAAGTGGGGGATGCAGACCTTCTCCATTCGCGCTGGCAAGACCGCTGCGATCACCGTTCCCATGGAGAAAGCAGGAAGCCCGACCGTCGCCTTCGTGCCACCCGCTACCAAGGTCGCGCAATCCGGTAACTGATCCCAAAAAGGGAGTATCTCTCGACAGGGGATGGCCGACGCCATCCCCTGTTTTTTTTATATGCGCTGGATGGATACGCCGGCATCTTCGGCAATTGGCGGATTCGCCTATGATCCGCGGCGGCGAGTACTGACCATCGCCTACAAAAGCGGCGGGCGTTACGAATATCGCTCGGTCCCTCCCACTGTCGCGGAAGGCCTGCGGCAGGCGTCATCTAAAGGGAGCTTCGTAACGACCCACATCATCGGGCAATTTGCTTATGCCCGCGTCACCGCTTGTGAGGGCGTCTTAGGGAACGCCGCAAATCATCACCTGTTGCCGGCACAGGAGGCACTCATGCCAAGAGGCGACAAATCCAAATATACCGACAAACAGGAACGTCAGGCCGACCACATCGCAGAGGGTTATGAGAAGCGGGGCGTAGGAGTAAAAGAGGCCGAGCGCCGCGCCTGGGCCACCGTCAATAAGGAGACCGGCGGCGGGAAGAAGAGCGGCTCGGGACGAGGAAAAAAAGAAAACCACGAACCATCGCGAAAAGGCGGAAAGCGCGGAGGAAAAGCGGCAGCGAGCCGTCCGGCCGCGCAGCGCTCGGCTTCCGCCAAGAAAGCCGCGGCCACCAGGAAAAAGCGAGGCTAATCCGCCTCGGCGAAAAATAGCTCCTCGCAAATAACGCTGCTAGTCGAGGTAATAACGCACGTGGTCCAACGATGAGGCTGAGACCCCTTTGCGGTGGCAGAGCGTCGCAGCGACTGCTAAGATACTGTCATCATGCCGGTTCAGCATCTCGCTCTTCTGCTCCTGCTGGGGGCAGCCCTCATCGATTCTTCGGGCGGCATCTTCGTCAGACTCTCCTCGCTCGGACCAGACGGCACCGCTTTTTTTCGCATGGCGCTTGCCTTACCGGTGCTAGGGGCGTTGCTTTGGGCCGAGTGCCGCAGGAAACACCTCCCGCTCTGGCCTTCATTTCCGGCGCGTATCTGGCTGGCTATTTTTCTCGCCGGCATTTTTATCGCCGCCGATCTCGTCGCCTGGCACCGCGCCCTGCGCTCCATCCCGGTAGGCGCGGCAGTACTGCTCGGCAATACCGCGCCGCTCTGGGTAGTGGTGAGCGGCTACCTCCTTTTCGATGAGCGTTTCGGTTGGCGTTTCGTCGGTGGGATGGGCTTGGCACTAGGCGGCATGCTGCTGCTCGTCGTAGTGGGACAGGAAGTGAGCGGCGGGCATCTCCTGGGTTACGGCCTCGCTTTGCTCGGCGGAATGGGGTATGGATTCTATCTGCGCGGCATCGCTTTCGCGCGCCAAAGCGCCGGCAATGGCCACGTGATCTTCTTCGCAACCCTTGTCTCGGCCCTGGCGCTTTTACCGGTCGCCATATTGAGTGAACCGCATTTCTGGCCGCAGGGTGTCCAGGGCTGGGCGATGGTCGGAGGTCTTGCCCTGGCGAGCCAAGTGGTCGGCATGGCGCTGATCGCCTGGGCGATGGGCTACCTACCGGCGGCCCTGTCCGCCGTGAGCCTCCTGATCGGACCGGTGGGTGCGGCGAGCATCGCCTGGCTTGTCCTCGACGAGGCCATGAGTCCGCTCCAGATTGCGGCCGGCATGCTCGTCCTCCTCGGTATCCTCATAGCTCAGCGGAGCGATCGGGCCGTTGAGGTCCCCTCAACACCATGATCGACGATTTCAAAGCGGGCGCGCTCGAATATCACCGCCTGCCTCGTCCTGGCAAGATCGCGATCACCCCCACTAAGCCGCTCGCCAATCAACGCGATCTCGCGCTCGCTTACTCCCCGGGCGTGGCCGCGGCCAGCGAGGCGATCGCTCAGGATCCCCGCGAAGCGGCGACACTTACGAGCCGCAGCAATCTGGTGGCGGTCATTACCAATGGCACGGCCGTGCTCGGCCTGGGTGCGATCGGGCCGCTTGCCGCCAAGCCGGTCATGGAAGGCAAGGCTGTCCTCTTCAAGAAGTTCGCCGATATCGATGTATTCGATATTGAAATCAACGAGCGCGACCCAGACAAGCTCGTCGAGATCATCGCGAGTCTGGAGCCGACCTTTGGGGGGATAAATCTCGAAGACATCAAGGCCCCGGAATGTTTCGAGATCGAACAACGTCTGGTCGAGCGGCTCAATATCCCGGTCATGCACGACGATCAGCATGGAACCGCGATCATCGTCGCCGCGGCTCTTCTCAATGGCCTGGAGATCGCGGGAAAGACACTCACCGAGATCAAACTGGTAACGTCGGGTGCCGGTGCGGCCGCCCTCGCCTGCCTGGATTTGCTCACCAGCCTCGGCCTTCCGCGCGAGAATGTCTGGGTCACCGATATCGCCGGCCTGGTGTATCAGGGGCGAACCACCGAGATGGATCCGCGCAAGGCCTCCTATGCACAGTGCACGGCACAACGCAGCTTGGCCGAGGCCATTGCCGGCGCCGACGTGTTCCTTGGCCTGTCTGCGCCCCGCGTGTTGACGCCGGCGATGGTTGCCAGCATGCGGGACAGGCCGATCGTCTTCGCGCTTGCCAATCCCGTGCCAGAGATTACCCCCGAGGAGGTCAAGAGCTTGCGGCCCGACGCCATCGTTGCCACCGGCCGTTCCGACTATCCCAACCAGGTCAATAACGTCCTGTGCTTTCCCTTCATTTTTCGCGGCGCCCTCGATGTCGGAGCGACCCGGATCAATCAAGCCATGAAGGTCGCCTGCGTGAAGGCGCTCGCCGATCTCGCGCGGGCCGAAAGCTCGGATATCGTGGCGAACGCCTATCAGGCGGAGCAGGATTTGCATTTCGGGCCTGACTATATCATTCCCAAGCCCTTCGATCCCCGCCTGCTGGTCGAGATTGCCCCGGCGGTCGCCAAGGCGGCGATGGAGAGCGGTGTCGCCACCCGCCCGATTACCGATCTCGCCCTCTATCGGGAGCAACTCGGCCAGTTCGTCTTCCGCTCGGGGCTGCTCATGAAGCCGATTTTCGACCGCGCACGGGGACGACCCTGCCGGCTAGTCTTCGCTGAGGGCGAGGAAGAGCGGGTGCTGCGTGCCGTCCAGACCCTGCTGGACGAAAAAATCGGCGAGCCCATTCTGATCGGCCGGCGGGCCGTGCTGGAACGCCGTATCGCCAAGCTCGGCCTGCGGCTGGTGCTCAACCAGAATGTCCATCACGTCGATCCCGAACAAGACCCGCGCTACCACGATTATTGGACGTTCTACCACCGGCTGACCGAACGGAAGGGGATATCGCCTTCGCTCGCGCGCACTTTGGTCCGCACCCAGACGACGATCATCGCCGCTTTGATGGTCAAGCAGGGCGAGGCCGATGCGATGATTTCCGGCACGATCGGCGGCTTTTCGGAACATCTCGGCCATATCGATGACATTCTGGGCAAGGCCGCCGGCGTCGCGGCCTATTCGGCGCTCGCCGCGATCATCCTGCGGAGCGGCACATTTTTCATCACCGACACCGAAGTGAATGCTGACCCAGACGCGGAAACCATCGCACAGATGACCTTGCTGGCTGCGACCGAGATGCGCCAGTTCGGGGTCGCGCCCAAGATCGCCCTGCTTTCCCATTCCAATTTTGGTACCGACGATACGGCGAGTGCCGTCAAGATGCGTGCCGCCCTGCGCCTGCTCCATGCGCGGGCGCCCGATCTCGAAGTCGAAGGTGAAATGCGCGGAGACAGCGCAGTCGCCGAACTCATCCGCGACCGTCTTTTTCCGCATTCACGGCTCAGGGGTCGCGCCAACCTGCTGGTCATGCCGAATCTGGATTCGGCCAACATCGCGCTTAATCTTCTGCGCTATCTCGGCGAGGGGCTGATGGTCGGCCCGATCCTGATAGGCGCCGCGTGTCCAGCGCATATCCTCTCGCCTTCGGTATCGGTTCGCGGTATCGTCAATATGAGCGCGCTGGCCGTGGCCGAGGCGCAGGAAAGAGAGGGCCGGTGAATTTCGGTCTTGGCGAGACTATCGATCTTCTGCGCGAACAAGTGGCGGATTTCGCCCAGCGCGAAATCGCCCCGCGCGCGGCCGATATCGACCGCCTCAACGATTTTCCGCGCGACCTCTGGGAGAAGATGGGCGCGCTCGGCCTGCTCGGCATCACCGTCGAGGAAGAATATGGCGGCGCCGGCATGGGCTATATCGAGCATGTCGTGGCGATGGAGGAAATCAGCCGCGCCTCCGCCTCGGTTGGTCTGTCCTACGGGGCTCACTCCAACCTCTGCGTCAACCAGATCCGCCGCAACGGAACCGAAGCGCAGCGGAAGAAATATCTTCCCGGTCTCATCCAAGGCAGCAGAATCGGCGCGCTCGCGATGAGCGAGGCGGGCGCCGGCTCGGACGTCGTCTCGATGCGGCTGCGCGCCGACGCCACCCAGGATGGGTATGTCCTGAACGGCACCAAAATGTGGATCACCAACGGACCGGACGCGCATGTCCTCGTCGTCTATGCCAAGACGGACAGCAAGGCCGGGCCGCGCGGCATCACCGCCTTTATCGTCGAGGGCGATCAGGCAGGCTTCACTCGTGCCCAGAAGCTCGACAAGCTGGGCATGCGCGGCTCGAATACCGGCGAGCTGGTCTTTCAGGATTGCTTCGTACCCCGGGACCAGGTACTGGGCCAAGTCAACGAAGGGGTCAAGGTCCTGATGAGCGGCCTGGATTACGAACGCGTCGTGCTGTCGGGCGGACCACTCGGAATTATGCAATCCTGCCTCGATGTCGTTCTGCCCTATACCCGCGAGCGCACCCAATTCGGCCAACCCATCGGCGAATTCCAGCTCATGCAGGCCAAGCTCGCCGACATGTACACGACCATGAACGCGGCGCGCGCCTATGTCTATGCGGTGGCGCGGTCCTGCGACCGGGGCGAGACGACCCGCAAGGACGCGGCCGGCGCCATTCTGTTTGCCGCCGAGGCCGCGACCAGGATAGCGCTCGATGCCATCCAGGCCCTGGGCGGCAACGGCTATATCAATGATTATGCGACCGGACGGTTGCTGCGGGATGCCAAGCTTTATGAAATCGGCGCAGGCACATCCGAGATCCGCCGCATGCTGATAGGGCGAGAATTGTTCCGGGAGAACGGCTAATGAATCCGGCACGGGAGGAAGCATGTCTCTAGAAATGCGCAGCGCTTGCGAAAAATGCGGGACCGGCCTGCCCGAGGACAGTCCCTCGGCCTTGATCTGCTCCCATGAATGCACCTGGTGCGACGCGTGCGGTGCGCAGATGGATTATATCTGCCCCAATTGCGGAGGCGAAATCGTGCGCCGGCCGCGCCGGGTGAAGAAATGAACCGGCGCCTTATTTCCTCCGGCTCCCGCTTCGAAAAGGAATATGGCTATTCGCGCGCCATCGTCGACGGGGAATGGATCTTCGTCTCGGGCTGTACCGGCTATGATTATGCGACCATGACCATTAGCGAAGACCCGGCCGAGCAGACCCATCGCTGCTTCATGAATATTGCAGCAGCGCTAAAGGAGGCGGGCGCGAGCCTTGCCGATATCGTCCGGGTACGCGCGATGGTGACGAATCGGGCCCATTGGGAGAAAGTCGGACCGATTCTCGGGCAATATCTCGGCGAGATACGCCCCGCGAACACCACCGTTATTTGCGAGCTGATCGATCCCCAGATGAAAGTCGAGATCGAGGTCACGGCCCGGAAACCAGGAGGATCTGATGCCTAGCGTTCTTATCACCGGAGCCAATCGCGGCATAGGCCTGGAGCTTGCCAGGCAATATGCGGCGGATGGTTGGGAAGTGCTCGCCTGCGTGCGCGATACCAAGAAAGCGCGCGTTCTGCATATGATGGACGGGGAGGTGACGGTGCTCCCCCTGGACGTCACGGATGAAAAATCGATCCGGGCCCTTGCCAAAAAGCTTCAGGACCGCCCAATCGATCTGCTTATCAACAATGCCGGCATCTATGGCGCGGGGCCGCAGAATTTCGGCTCGACCAGTGTCAAGGGATGGCTGGAAACATTCCAGACCAATTGCATCGCACCCTTGAAGCTTCTGGAGGCGCTCGCGCCCAATCTCGCGCTGGGAACGCTGAAGACCGCCGCGACCGTTTCGAGCCTCATGGGTTCGCTCACCGATCTGCAATCGGGCGGCACCTATGCCTACCGCACCAGCAAGGCTGCGGTGAACATGGCCATGGCCATTGCGGCGCGTGACCTCAAGGATCGCGGCATCAAGGTCATCATTCTCAATCCCGGCTGGGTCAAGACAGATATGGGCGGTTCGGCCGCACCGCTCGAGCCCGCGGATTCGGTCGCGGGCATTCGCCGCGTGCTCGCCAAAGTGAAGATGAGCGATAGCGGTAAATTCATCAATTACAACGGTGAAAAGCTGCCGTGGTGACATCTCCTGCGGCGTTCCCCCTGGTTTCGCCCATGCTGGCGCGACGTTTTGCCAATTTTGAATTCCAATCATGCTGAATTCCGAGCAGCTCGCTTTCCAAACGGTGGCGCGCGATTTTGCCCGCAAAGAACTGTTGCCCCACGCCCGGGAATGGGAACAGGCGGGCTGGCTGCCCGAGGAATTGACGGCTAAGCTCGGCGCGCTCGGATTTCTCGGTATGCGGGTCGAGGAGCATTATAGAGGTACGCCACTCGATACGCTCACCTATGCGTTGATCATCGAAGCGCTCGCTGCCGGAGACGCCGCGACCTCGACATTGGTCAGCGTCCACAATTCTGTGTGCTGCGCGCCTATCCAGGAATTCGGCACGGCGGCGCAGAAGGACCGCTTTTTGCCGGACATGGCCACGGGCGCGGCACTTGGTGCCTTCGCCCTCACCGAACCGGGCGCAGGCTCCGATGCGTCCGCACTCGCCTGCCGCGCGGTGCGCCGGGGCGACCATTACATTCTGAATGGCGTCAAACAATTTATCACCAATGGCAAAAGATGCGCGCTCGCGCTCGTCTTCGCACGCACGGCGCCGGGCAAAAAAGGCGTCACCGCTTTTATCGTTCCCAAGGAACTGCCCGGATTCCATGTCGCCAAGCTTGAGGAGAAGCTGGGCCTGCGCGCTTCCGATACCGCGCAACTCATCTTCGAGGAGTGCGCCGTCCCTGCGGAATTACGGCTGGGCGAAGAGGGCCAAGGGCTCGCCATCGCTTTTGCCAACCTGACGGGCGGGCGGATCGGCATCGCCGCCCAGGCGATTGGCATCGCTCAGGCAGCGCTGGACCGGGCGCTGGACTACGCCCGGGAACGGAAGACATTCGGCCAGCGGCTGATCGAGCACCAGGCGCTGGCCTTCCGCCTCGCCGATCTCGCGAGCGAGCTCGAAGCCGCGCGCGCCCTCACCTGGCGCGCCGCTCTGGCACAGGACAAGAACGATCCCGACCGGGTGCGGCTTGCCGCCATGGCCAAGCTGCGCGCGAGCGAAACCGCCGAACGCGTGGTTTCCGAAGCGCTGCAAGTCTTCGGCGGCTACGGCTATATCGCGGATACGGAGATCGAGCGCCTCTATCGCGACGTGCGCATCACCCGCATCTACGAAGGCACTAGCGATATCCAGCGCCTGATCATCGCACGCGAATTAGAAAAAAACGGCTAACCCGTTCGCCAGCCGAGCAACACGTCACTCTGGGGACGATTCCTGCGCCTCGGCCTTCTACTGCCGCCGTGAGCGGCGGCGGCCAGCGGGGGCGGCGCTCTCGCGGCGCTCGGGCAGGGTGACCGTGCGGCGCAGATGTTCGTAGGCCGCGTCGCGATGCGGAATGGCCATGGCGGCGACGAAATGCTCCTGGAAGGAGGGTTCGATTGCCGTTTCTATCTTTTCGACGCGCTTGACCAGGCGGGCGATATCCTGGCGCGCCTGCTTGTTGAGCAGCGCGATGCGCGCCCCGGTTCCGGCGGCGTTGCCCGCCGACGTCACCTTGGCCGAGTCGCAATCGGGAATCATGCCGAGTACCATGGCATGAATACCGTCGATATGCGCCCCGAAAGCGCCAGCCAGCGTGATCCGGTCGACCTTGGCAATACCCATCCGATCCATGAGCAGCCGCGCCCCGGCATAGAGCGCCGCCTTGGCGAGTTGGATGGCACGGACGTCGTTCTGCGTCACGATTAAGGGATTGTCACCCGCGCGCAACACGTAACTGAAGGTCCTGCCTTGGGCCAGAATCCGCGGGTGGTCGACCGAAGCGATCACGCCATCGCTCGAAAGGATCCCGGCGAGATACATTTCGGCGATAATCTCGATGATGCCTGAACCGCAGATGCCCGTGATTCCGGTCTGGCGCGCCTCCGCCTCGAAAAGGGGATCATCCGACCAGTAGTCGCAGCCGATGATCTTGTATCTCGGCTCCCAACTGGTTGGATCGATACGCACCCGCTCGATGGCGCCAGGCGCGGCGCGCTGGCCGCAGCTGATTTGCGCGCCCTCGAAGGCCGGGCCTGTGGGAGATGACGCGGCGAGTAACCTGTGCTTGTTGCCGAGCACGAGTTCGGCATTGGTGCCGACATCGACGATGAGGCACATCTCCTCACTCTCCTGCGGCGCTTCGGAAAGCAGGACGCCGGCCGTATCCGCGCCGACATGCCCCGCAATGCACGGCAGAACGAAAATCCGCGCATTGGGGTGGATGGCCAGCGCGATCTCGCTCGCCCAGAATTGCGTGGCGCCATCGGTCGCAAGCGCGAAGGGCGCCCCCCCCAGCTCGACGGGGCTGATCCCCAGCAGGAGATGGTGCATGATCGGATTGCCGACGAAGCATGCTTCCAAAATATCCTGGGGTGTGAGGCCCGCCTGGCGTGCGACGCTCGCGGCCAGATCGTTGATTGCGGCTCGGACGGCATCGGTCAGCTCCTTCTCGCCGCCGGGATGGAGCATGACATAGGAGACCCGGCTCATCAGGTCTTCGCCGAAGCGGATCTGAGGATTCATCATACCCGACGAGGCCACCACTTCTCCAGTTTCAAGATCGCACAGGTGACCCGCGATAGTGGTTGAACCGATGTCGACCGCCATGCCATAGGCCCGGTCGCGATAACCGGGCCAGAGCGCAATGATCTGCCGGCCGGAGTGGATCGCAACCGTCACCTTCCATCCGCCCTTGCGCAGCGCCTCCTGGAGCCCCTGCAAGACGCGAAGATCACACTCCAGCCCGGTCAATTGCCATTGCTCGGCAAGAGCCTGTTCGAGCCGCTGCAAGTCCCCGCGCGGATCGTGCATATCGGGTTCGGCGACGTCGATATAATGCAGTTTAACGACCGGATCGATCTCGATGGCCCGCGCCTCGGCCCGCTTGCGCACGATCTGCTTGTGCACCTGGGAATCGGGCGGGACATCGACCACGAGATCGCCCAACAGCAAAGCCGAACAGGAGAGCCGCCGCTCCGGCGCCATTCCCCTCTTTTCCGCATAATGAATCTCGACCGGCCCGATCGGCGACAGATGCTCGGGCAGCGAGGTGACGCCGAGCTTGGGAAAGGATCCCGCGGCCAGAACCACCTGGCAGCGGCCGCAGATGCCGCGCCCGCCGCACACGCTATCGATATCGACCCCGAGCTGGCGCGCCGCCTTGAGAAGCGGCGTGCCGACCGGAAAACGGCCCCGCCGGCCCGAGGGCATGAATACCACGAGCGCATCTTGAGAATTCATCGAATAATCAGGTCGCGCTTTCGGAAACGCGACGGCGGCCCTCGCGCCGGCCGCGCATGCCCTCGGCCGGAGGCTCCCGGAACTTCTGGATCCAGCGCACGCAGGAGGGATCGCGGCCCATCAGTACGTCTGCGCCCAGCACCGCCTGCATCTCCTCATTGTGCAGGGGATTGGTGATGGCCGAGGTCATGCCCGCGCCAATCGCCATGGACAGAAAGGCCGCGTTCAACCCGTGCCGGTTGGGCAGGCCGAAACTGATATTGGAAGCGCCGCAGGTCGTATTGACCTTGAGCTCTTCGCGCAGCCGTCGGATCAGGCGGAAGGCCGCGGCGCCGGCCTCGTTCAGGGCGCCGACCGGCATGACCAACGGATCGACCACGACGTCGGCGGGCGCGATGCCATAATCCTGGGCGCGATGCACGATCTTGCGGGCAACCGCGAAGCGCACGTCGGGGTCCTCGGAAATACCGGTCTCGTCATTGGAGATCGCCACCACCGCCGCGCCATATTTTTTGACGAGCGGAAGGACTACTTCGAGCCGCTCCTCCTCGCCCGTGACAGAATTGACGAGCGCCTTGCCCTGGTAAACCGCGAGCCCCGCTTCCAGCGCCGCCACTATGGAGGAATCGATCGAAAGCGGGACGTCGGTGAGCGACTGCACGAGCTTGACCGTTTCCGCGAGAATGCGCGGCTCGTCCGCCATGGGAATCCCGGCATTGACATCCAGCATCTGGGCGCCCGCGGCGACCTGGGCGAGCGCATCCGCTTCGACGCGGGTGTAATTCCCCTCGGCCATCTCGGCGGCCAGCAGCTTGCGTCCGGTGGGGTTGATGCGTTCCCCGATGATGACGAAGGGCCGGTCGAAACCGATCACGACCTCTCTGCTTGCCGAACTGACGACCGTATCCGTCATGAATTTTCCTCCGTTTGCGCCGGCTGGGCCGGATTCCCCCGCGGTTGGCGGTTTCGCATAATACCCGAAGCCTGGACGATTTCATTCACGAATTCTTCCTGCCGGTACGCCATCATGTGAATGCCCGCCACGCCTTCGATCTCGCTGATCTCCTGGATGAGGTCGATACAGAGCCGCTTGCCTTCCGCCTTCTGATCGCGGGCGCCTTCAAGCCGGGCGATAATCGCGTCGGGAATATGGACGCCGGGGACGTTCGCGCGCATCCACTTGGCGGTGCGCGCCGAGGCGAGCGGTCCCACGCCGATCAGGAGGAAAGCCTTCTCGTGCAGGCCTTGGCGGCGAACCTCCGTCATGAACTGGCGCAGCCGGGGAACATCGAAGCAATATTGGGTCTGGATGAAGTCCGCACCGGCGGCGATCTTCTTGGCAAGATGCAGCGGGCGATATTCATAGGGCGGCGCGAAGGGATTGGCGGCCGCCCCGATGAAAATACGCGGCGGCACGGTTAGCTTGCGGCCCGACAAAAAAGTTCCGCGGTCGCGCATGGTCCGCAGACAATTCAGCATCGCAGTCGAATCGAAATCGAAGACCGGCTTGGCCTCGGGCTGGTCGCCGACCTGGACGCCGTCCCCGGTCAGGCACAGGACGTTCTGGACCCCCATGGCGGCCGCGCCCAGCACATCCCCCTGGATCGCGATGCGGTTGCGGTCGCGCCCGGAGATCTGCAACACCACGGCATAGCCCGCGCGGGTCAGCAATGCGCAGATACCCACGCTCGACATATGCACGTGCGCTCCCGAAGCGTCGGTGGCATTGATCGCATCGCAGATTTCCGAGAGGACCAGCGCGCGTTCATAGACTTCGCGCGGGTCCGCCGAATCGGGGGGATTGAGCTCGGCAGTGACGGCGAAGCGCCCTGAGCGCAGTACGCGCTCGAGGCGCCCGTCCGAGACATGGCCTGGCAAGGGCGGCAGCGGGGCCGCCGGATCGAAATAGCTAGGCATCGAAGGCGGTGGTGTGTGCGACCAGGCGCAGCCAGGAAGAGCGTCCCTTGAGGCGGGCATCGACAGGGGGCTGGACGGCGAGGATCGCATCTTCTCCCTGCATGTTCCGGGCGCCCTCCCACGCCGCGACCCAGACGCATTTCATGGCTGGCTTGACCTCGCAATTGCCATCCGGCCTGACCCCACCGCAGGGTCCATTGCGCAGGCTCTTGGGGCAATTCATCGGACAGGACATGCCCGTCGAGGAGAGAATACATTGCCCGCACATCTGGCAATCAAAAAGGAAGCCTTTAACGCCGCGTTCGGTCGCCGCGAAGGCGGGCTCGAGCCGCTTGAGACCGATCCGCCGCCACAGCGGGGAAAGCGCAAGCAGACACCGCTCGAACCCGCGATAGAAGAAATCGAGCAGGCGCGCATGGCGGACCGACCAAAGGCGAACCTCATACATCGGGCTTTCCTCCCGGCTGGTCCGGCTCCTTGCCGCCATTGAGGACGAGGCGTTTCAACCGCTCCTCATCGAACTCGCGCTCCAGGCGTTGCTTGTGATGGGCGAGCTCGGCCACGAGATCGTCTCCCACCGGAAGCGGCGTCCCCTTGCGCCATTCGGCGAGATAGGCGTCGGTCCCGGTGAAGCCCGCGCGCATGGCGGCCCGGTCGATGGCTTTCTCGAACCGTTCGTCGAGCGGGGCTTTCTCGGACAGCCGCCCCTTCTTCACAATGAGTTGGGCGGGGATATCCCGCCAATAGACGACGATCAGCTCAGCCATGCGCCGCTCGGGGAGGATGCGAGGGCCGGCGCCAGCCCACCATAGCCGGTAAAGCGGCGCTCATAGATCAGGGCCAGTTTTTCCGCACAAGCGCGAGCCTTTTCCGCGAGCACCGCATCCTCGGTCTGCGCGAGATAAACCAGGCGGCGATAATTGCCGAAATAGAGCGTCCGCAGCGAGGGATGACGATCGAGGCCCAATCCAGCCACGATCAGCCGGTCGAAATGACGCACCAGATAATCGGTCACGAAGAAGGAGCCGATTTCCTCCTCCATCAGCGCGGCAAAATTATCGCGTCCCGCATAGAACTCATAACAATGCGCACCCTGAATGCGCTCGATTCCCTCCTCGGCCAGGCAGCGGTCGAGCTCGCCGCCCGTCCCGCAATCACCATAGAGCACGAAAATCTTGTCGTAACTGGCGGTTGCCTTGGCCGCGCGGATCTTCCGACGGAGCGCTGGCACGATCCTCTCGGGCCGGTTGTGCAGATGGGCGGGGAGACACGTGACTTGGGCGCGGCCCTGCCAGCCGTTGGCTTCGATTAACGCCGTGACCTCGCGGCCCAGGGCACCGCAGGCGATATAGAGGATCCGCTTCATGCCCCAGCATAATATGGCGTGCGGACAAGAGCTATATGCTTTAACCTTGCAATCGGCATCCTTGCCGGGGCCGGGCTTGAACGGTCTGGCATTCCCGGTGTGGCGCGCGAATCTCTGCCGGAGACTGGAAATCCGCTCCTTCAAGCGCGGCGCGTGACCTGGCGCCATGAGGACGAAGAATATACGCCCCGGGAATTCGAGCGCATCCAGCGCGACACCGGGCAAGAGGTTTCGAAGCTGGGCGAACCGTTCGTCAATCTGCATTCGGGCAGTGCGATACCGATCCCTGTGCTGATAGAGGATGAGGCTCTGATCCCGCCGCCACAGGGCGGCCACTTCCTCGAAGAGGCAAAATTTCGGCGCCTTCATATACCCGCTCGAAATGCTTTTCACCTCGAGTCCGTTGTCGGGATCGACAAAGATAAGGTCCGCATCCTTTGTCGCTGCCAAAGCGCCCTCGAACCAGCGGCGGCGATGCCCAAGACGCGCCTCGCGGGCAGCAGGGACCTCTACATAGGAAAGCGGCTCGGAGTAGAAGCAGGTATCGGCAGGAAACAAGCCCGATTTCTCCACAGCGCTGACCGCGCGGCTATTGCCAATGACAATCGACTTTAAGGTATCGTAGAGCACCGGATCGCAAGGGCGAAAATGCCGCCCCTTTTTTTCTTGCGCGAGATAGGAAGTCAGCTGTCCGTCACCCTCCCGGCAGGGGTCTTGATATAGATACCAGATAACGCCCAATCGCAATGCCCCGCCCCCATCCTCGGCGGTAAAGCCGGAGAGGTGGCGCAGGAGGCCGTATTTGAAGAAATCGCCGACATCGCCCACGTAATTGTCGCGCATATCATTCCTGCGCCAGGGAGCGCAGCCGGTAGAGTTCGCTCAGCGCGTCGCGCGGCGCCAGGCCGTCGACGTCCAGCATGCGCAAGGCGTCGAGCGCGGGATGAACCTCCTCGGCGAGATTGCCGGGCTCATTGGCGGTCGTTTGAAACAGCGGCAGGTCGGTGGCGAGCGTGGTGAGCGTGTTGCTCTGCTGCTCGCGTTCGAGCTTGAGCAGGATCTCCTTGGCGCGGGAGAGCGCGGGTCCCGGCAGGCCGGCGAGCTTGGCGACATGCAGGCCATAGGAGCGGTCTGCGACGCCGGCCACGACTTCGTGCAGGAACAAGACTTCATTCCGCCATTCCTTGACGCGCATCGTATGGGTGCGAAGGCTCGGCAATTGCGCGGTGAGGATGGTCAATTCGTGGTAATGGGTGGCAAACAGGCCCCGGCACTTATTGACCTCGTGCAGATATTCGAGACAGGCCCAGGCGATTGACAGGCCATCATAGGTGGCGGTGCCGCGCCCGATTTCATCCAGGATAACCAGCGAGCGCTGGCTCGCCTGGTTGAGGATTGTCGCCGTTTCCACCATCTCGACCATGAAGGTCGAGCGGCCGCGCGCCAGATCGTCGGCCGCCCCTACCCTGCTGAACAGCCTGTCCGCGATACCGATATGAGCCGCCTCGGCCGGCACATAGGACCCGATTTGCGCGAGAATCAGGATGAGGGCGTTCTGGCGCAGGAAGGTCGATTTTCCCGCCATGTTGGGACCGGTGATCAGCCACAGGCGCTGGTCGGGGTTGAGGGTGCAATCATTGGCGACGAAGGTTCCGGCCTGGCGCTTGAGCGACGCCTCGACGATCGGGTGCCGCCCGCCCTTGATGGCAAAAGCGAGCGAATCGTCGACCAGCGGCCGGGTCCAATTCTCGCTGCGCGCGACTTCGGCTAGTGCACCGAGCGCGTCCCACGTGGCCAGTGCGCGGGCGGCCAGCCCAATATCGGCGGCGCGTGCCAGCGCCTGGGCCACGAGGGCCGCGAAAAGCGCGTTCTCGATCGCGAGCGCCTTGTCGCCGGCCTCGGCGATATCGCGCTCGAGGGCGGCGAGTTCGGTCGTGGTGAAGCGCATCGCATTGGCGAGCGACTGGCGATGAATGAAGCGGTTGTCTTCACGGAGCCGGTCGCCTTGAACGGGGTTGGTCTCGACATAATAGCCGAGCACGTTATTGTGCCGGATCTTGAGCGCGGCGATGCCGGTCTCGCTCTTCAGGCGCGCCTCAAGCGCCAGGATGAGCCCGCGCGCATTGTCGCGCGCCTGGCAGAGGCGGTCGAATTCCTCGGCATAGCCGGGAGCGATGAAGCCGCCCTCGCGGGCCAGCAGGGGCAGTTCGGGGCGAAGCGCGCGACCCAGCTCGGCCACGAAATCGGCGAACTGGCCGCCGTCGCGGGCCAGCGCCACAAGCAGCGCGGGAGGCAAGCCGAGCCGGGCCTTCTCGAGGAGCGCGCGTAGTGCTGGAACCTGAGCGAGTCCGTCGCGCAGGGCGGCGAGATCGCGCGGACCTCCGCGTCCGAGCGATAGGCGCGAGAGAGAGCGCTCCATGTCGGGAACCTGGCGCAGGATGGCCCGCATGCCATCGCGGAGCGGGTCATCGTCGCGCAGAAAGGATATCGCATCCTGGCGTGCGATGATCGCCTCGACGTCGGCCAAAGGCGCGCTCAGCCACGCGTTCAGCACGCGCCCACCCGCGGCGGTAACTGAACGGTCGAGACAATGCAGCAGCGAACCCTCCTTGCGCTCGTTCAGCGTGCGCGTGAGTTCGAGATTGCGGCGCGTCGCCGCGTCGATATCCAGGAACGCGTTCTGCACGCGGCGCTCGAGCTTTTGTAGATGGGGCACCTGGCCGCACTGGGTCAGGCGCACGTAATCCCAGAGCGAGCCGGAAGCGGCCAGTTCGGCCCGGCTGAAGGCGCCCAGCGCGTCGAGGGTCGCGAGGCCATAATGCCGCTCGAGGTGCGTGCGCGCATTTTCGCTGTCGAACCGCGCCTGCGGCAGAGGCGAAAGCCGGCTTTTATATTCCTCGAACAGCTCAAAGAATTCCTTCCGCTGCAGGAGGCGTTCGGGCAGGATGATTTCCTGCGGCGCGAGCCGTGCGAGCTGGGCACCCAGCGTCGCCTGCGTTACCGGCTCGGCCGTGAAAGCCCCCGTCGAAATGTCAATGGCGGCAAGGCCCCACTCGCCCCCTACCTCGGCCAGCGCGCAGAGGAAATTGTTGCTGCGCGCATCGAGCAGATTATCCTCGGTGATCGTCCCGGGCGTGACGATCCGGACGACGTCGCGTCGGACTACTTCCTTATAGCCGCGCTTCTTGGCCTCGGCGGGGTCCTCGACCTGCTCGCAGATCGCCACCTTGAAACCCTGGCGGATCAGGCGCGCAAGATAGGCATCGGCCGCATGAAAGGGCACGCCGCACATGGCGATGTCCTGGCCTTCATGCTTGCCACGCTTGGTGAGCACGATATCGAGCGCCGCGGAAGCCTTCTCCGCATCCTCGAAAAAGAGTTCGTAGAAATCACCCATGCGATAAAAAAGCAGGCAGTCGGGATAGCGCGCCTTGGTAGCTAGATATTGCGCCATGAGCGGCGTGATGGTCGTGCTCATCGGAACCGCCCAGCCCTGGCCGCACGCCGCGTGGACGGCTTGCCAAATGCGGCGCCGGCTGCCCGTCCGGCAGGCTTTGCGCTGGCATCAATGATCGCGATGCGCATGACTTCTCCCTGGAGCGTTCTGGCAAGGGTCGGTCCATGAACCGCTCCCGGCCAAACTGGCGAGCGGTACGGGCCTTGTCAAGCCAGCGGCGCTGGCGTCCGTCGACTCGGTCAGGCCGTGGCACGCAATCCAGGGGCGCGCGGCGTTTCCTAAGGTCCAATCCTCTGCTATAGAAGAGGCACGTCCCCGTAGCTCAGCAGGATAGAGCAGCAGTTTCCTAAACTGGAGGTCGGAGGTTCGAATCCTCTCGGGGACGCCAAATGCCAGATTTGATGCCTTGGTGCCCCTGGCCTCGGTTGCTGCGATTTTTGGCAATTATATCAAAGGGTTATCGCAATTCGGCGCCGAGCGCGCCGTCCTTCCATGTCGAGTTCGAGAATAAAAATTGAGCATGCTGCCCTTTCTTGCATTTTCGGCACCCGAAAGGAGTTTTTGGCTATCGCGCCAGTTCGCAGACGACCTCGACCATCTCGCAACGCATTTGTGCTATCGGTGATCCCTGTCCCTTTTCCAGACTCTATTATTCTCTTGCCATTATTTCTCATTCTGTCCGCAAGCGCGCCATTGCAAAAAGACTTTACCTGCTTCCGGTAATATCGCTGTGGCGTTATTAGCGTGGACAATCATAGGCAGTGCCCTCCGCGTGACCGAACGCAAAGGCAAGGATCGATCATGCCAAGGGCAGCGGATGGTTCCCGCTGTGTGATCTCTCTCACCCAGGTGAAGCGGGCCGCCCCGGTGCGGGCATACGCCATCGACAAGCAACGGATGAGAATCTTCCCCCGCTAGAAGGAAGTACCTTCTATCTTCCGCGATAATGAAATTGAAACGATGTAGATCGAATTTCAGGACAGGCAAGCGACATGATCCTCGATGGAATAGATGTCATAAACGCACTCCTCAGAAGAAATAATCGCTCCGTGCAACCGATTATGCTGGATGACGGTGCCTTCGCCCGCATTCAGCACGGTGTAACGATCGCAGCCGTTGATAAAATGCATGACACCCGATACGATGTCGCACAATTCATCCCCATCGTGGACGTGCGTGACGGATAATTCGCCCCTGGGTTCGATGAAGCGCTGCACTGGCGGTCTGATCGAGCCTTGGCGAATTTTCTCAAGAATCGCCGGATGCAGTTTCTTATAATGGGGACCATCGTCGGACCATCGCACCTGATCGCAGAAATCGTGGTCGGCAATATCGCCGAGCAGCCGGGCGGCTTCGAAGCCGCGAATAATTTCGGGGATTATTTCTTCGCCATAAATGTCAACAGCAGGCTTTACGATCTTTTCGTAAACCATATGGCTGTGGTGCTTATCGATGTGGACATGCTCCAGAAAGTACTCGACCTCGATGGTGGGGCCAAATACTGTTCGCATCATGTCCGCCATCTGCTGACATGAATAGATGAACGCCGTCTCCGCTTGGTAAATCGCCCCGATATATCGGAAGAACTTGCTGTGATCGCGGGAGATCATGTTGTAGTAATTGTTGAGAAGCAATGACGAACTCAGATAGAACTGCCAATAGGTGTGCGGCTCTGGTTTTAACTCCACCGCAAGCATCATTTTCTCAAAAAGCGTGCTATGCTTTGTTTTATGAACGCCATAGCCGAATTCGTCGATGACGATCTTGAATAATTCCGACTGCAGCGCGCCGTAATGTCCCAGGATGTTGCGAGACATCGGGGAAGATTCCAATAAAAAATCTCCCGCAAGCTGGATAAGGAAAGTCTGGGCGGCATGCTCTCGGTTCGACGAATTAAGAATTGCCGACATCGCCATCATGGAGGAGTCCTTGATGGTTTTCTCATAATCGTCGAAATATTCTATGAGCGCCGCCTTGTTCCACGTGCCGCTGATCTTAATTTCTTGATCCAAGAAATCGAAAAGGAAAGATTCCAGACGCGGTCGAATAATTTCTCCCAACACCTTGCGGCGCTGGCTATAGAAATCCTGAAAATCGCCGCGCTTAGCGGAGAAATCCCCACGCGGCAGGAAAACGAAATCGGTCTCGTAAACCGTTAGCAACGTACGGTTGGCGGCGAGACTCTTATAAGTCAGAATATCCTTGCGCGGCAAGGGACGAGAGAAATCGAGATACCGAAAGACATGAGGTCTTAGCGTACGTCGATAAGGGTTATCGAGCGATAGCCATTCCTCCGTATCGGCAAAGAGCGGTGTATCACCAAACTGCAGCAAGCAATCTCGAAAGAGGAGATCGTCATCGATATCGATTTTCGATGGCTCGTCCATAACGGGTTTTTTCATATGTGTCATGATTATTCTCCTCCTCTAGCTGCTGCGCCTCGCCCAGCAAGCATTATCGGCGCTAAATGGTGCGGTTGCATGCCATGAAACGTGAATGCCAGTTGGTTTAGATCGTGACTGATACCACCTGTGAGTATTTTTCCGCGCTCGACGGGAATAGCCCGTTCAAAAGTCTGAACCGCCTGCATCCAGTGGCTATCTCGTGCTGGCGGCGCGTTGGTAAGATGAACGCCGTCCGCGAGCTCCACATCGAACCAGAAAACAACACCGTGGACCGTGCCGCTTTTCTCGATGGGGATTTCCAGGAATTTTGTTTCGGGACCGAGCGGATCTCGCTTGCAGTCGAAAACGAATATTGGCCGGGGCACGCTGAGCATGCGGTGCCGGCAGGCATGGAGCCGGACAGGGAAATATCCGACAGTGCAAAATTGATTGAACTGGCGCACGTTGAAACCATGTACTCTATCGACATGATTTCTTGCATGAATTTCCTTGCTTTCGAGAAGCGCCATATAAAGAGTGGTACGTTGTGGAATGAAATCGGAATTTTCGGCGAGGAGATATTGCCGCGCGTGCGAGATGATCGGAAGCATCCCTTCTCCAAGCAGTCCACAATCGATGGTCTCGGTTACCAGGAGATTGGCACGCTCGGGAATATCGCGGCCGACCATGACGTCGGAGGATTTCTTGTCGATGATCTTCACGCGGTCCGCTAGTCCATTTGCGGCGACGATCTGGCGGGCGAGAAGGGCTATAGGCTGCACCATCTCGCACGAATAGACATATTTCGCACCAAGCTTGGCTGCCATCATGGCGAGCAATCCGGAGCCCGCACCGATATCCAGCACGATGCTCCCGGGGGTTACTTTAGCCTCCAGCGCTCGCCATAAAGCATTGTTGCGGCCCTCGTCGTTCAACATGCTGAAGTGCCATCGTGGAATTGCTCGGCGTTGCAGATCGTTTATGAGAGAAGCCAGTTCGCCGTCCAGGGGAGCGGTGCGGTTCAGGGATTTGGCTATTTCCAATGCCTCGAGAACGTGCCCGGATTGCATCAGGCGATCGACTCGTCGTACTGCGGTTTCGACAGCACCGTTCATTACATCGTCGAGAGGAGAATTATGCATCATCTACCGCCCTTCTGCGCACGCAAGCGCTCCAGTTCTGGCATTTCACTGCTTCTATTCGGTGGGTTGGATCGTGGATAAGCCTGTCGTCTGGGAAAATTGCCCTTGCCATACCATGGCAATGACGGAAATCATGCCCATTTCGCCTTTGTGGACAAAGCCGCCCCCATGCATAAAAAGCAGGGCGGCTTCTAGCGCGGGACCGTGAGCAATCGTCCGCTTCGGACGATAGACGCGAACCCGCACCGTGCGGTCATCGACATTCAGAAGATCTTCAGACACGGTAATATTGGCTGGCCGCTCAAAAACAAATTCATGGATCAAATTTTCATATAGCCGCCGCTGCTCGGGGATGGGCCCGGTATAGAAATCCGGAGGAACCACCTTGTCGCCGCGTTCGATGAATTCCGCTATTCCGGGCGCATATCGGAGTTCCATGTCATTTCCTCCATTACGATGAGTCGGGCTTCATTTTTTATTTTATTACTTACTGGTAAGCGAAAATAGCGACGATTATTGTTTAAAACTATCCGTTTCTTGCTGTTATATATTGTATATTAGACAATATTAAATACTACATGATGTAGGCTCGGATGCATGGCATGGGCGCAGCGCCGCCCTGCTTGAGGATTCTGCTTAGAAATAGCTCTTGAATTTCAAGAGGTTTGGGTTCTTCGCAGGAGAGAGGCGAGCAATTCCGTTTACGAGATCTCGAATTCCCCGGGGCGCGCAAGGGGTCTAGTGATCGCGCTCGCGCAAAGTGCCGCCTCCGACGGGAATGCTTTTTCCGACAGGGAATAAGAAATGCACGAAACAGTTCAAATAGTACGGCATCCGATGGACCAGAGCTCCCGGGGTGGATTGGATCGCCCTGATCGCAAAGTCGTTCTTGTCAGCCCAACGGGTCAACATTAAATTCTGGTCAATCGATTTTGACATGATATTATCCATTGCAGTGATCGATGTTATTCCGCCGCCCAGACCATGAAACGCTCTACGCCGCTCTTCTCGAGAGGAGCCACGATTATGACGGGCGGGCCTATGTAGGAGTGGTTTCGACTGGAATTTTCTGCCGCTTGAGCTGTCCGGCCAAGCCAAAATCTGAGAATTGCAGATTTTTCGAAACCGTTGGGGAATGTATGAAGGCCGGTTTCAGGGCCTGCAAACGCTGCCGACCGTTAGCTCCGATTATCGAAGTAGAGCCAGTGATCGGCTCGCTTCTGTCTGCGCTTGAGGCTCGGGCTGAATATCGCTGGACCGAAGACGAGATTGCCGCGATGGGTATCGATCCCGCCATCGCTCAACGAGTATTCAAGCGCTATTTCGGCATGACATTCATGGATCTGGCGGCAAGGCTTTCGGCCGCATCCCGGCGGAACAGCGCTCGGTGCGCCGAGAACCCGAAACCCTCTGAGATTAAATCATTCGCCCTCGGTTTCGCCGCGTAAAAAGCTCTAAACTCCTCCACTTAATTGGCTGCTAATGGCTTCTATTGCTACCTTAGCGTTAAAAAGCCCCCAGCCTTATCCATGAAGGAGCGGCCAGTTCTCCCTACCTCAATGCGTTCGTCTCATCGGAGAGCTGCTTGGAGACATCTGTAGAAGAGATTGTGCCGTCGCGAAACTTATCCAGGCTGGTCCCCTGGTTATTGTCGCTGAGCTTTTGGATCACGGCGGCTACCTGCTGTTGCGTGACGGGCTTGTTGGTCGCGGCGGCCAGGGCCTTTGCCACATCGTCCAGGCTGCCTGTCCCATCGGCATAGGCTTGCAGCGCATCACGCACGCCCACGGCAACCTTGCCCACGGCGGAATTCGGCGCAGCATGGGTCAGCGCGTTGGGGGAGGCATGGAGGAAGCCGTTCAGCGAGCCGCCGCTTATTTTCTTTGCCGAGGCCGCGATCTTCTGGCTGCGGATCTGATTGGTCTGGTTCGCCACTTGCTTGGCAACGTCCGCGCTCGACAAGGTCCCGTCGGTGAATTTCGACAGGCTCGTATCGGGGTTATATTTGACGAGCTTGGCAATTACCGCGGCGACCTGCTGTTGCGTGACAGGCTTGTTGGTCGCGCTCGCCAGAGCCTTGGCGACGTCCTGAAGACTGCCCGAACCGTCGGCATAGGCTTTCAAGGCATCGCGGACGCCGATTGCCACCTTGCCGATGGCGGAATTGGGGGAAGCATTGGCAAGAGCGGCCGGCGAAGCATGTAAAAACCCTTTCAGTTTCCCGGCGCTTGGGGTGGTATTAGTCTTCGATACTGCGGCCTGCTGATTTTGAACGTTGCCGGTCAGCTTCTTGTCCTGTTTCCCTTGATCACCGTTTGTATGGTTCGTGCCGCCGCCGTTGCCGCTATTGCCACTGCCACCCGATTTGCCGCCACCGCCGGAATTGCCACCGCCGTGACTACCGCCCTGCCCGTGATCGCCGCCATGGCTGCCGCCATTTCCGCCGCCGCCATTCCCACCATTCGACTTCGCTTCGACATTCAATGAAAAAAGGGCCAAAGCGACGGCGCAACCCACCGCGATTCCATATCTGATGGCACGAGAAAGTTTCAGGGTTCCATGTATCATAGTGTGCTCCTTTGACGTGTATTCTAACAAAGATTCCGATATTTGGCGATCACGTTTCCATGAGGTCGGCAGGAATCGCGATATTCCCCTCGCCTTCGTACTGCCTTGCAAGGCCGCAACCGCATGAACCAGATTTTTGTCCAATGCGAAAGCATTCAGTTTATTGTCATGACTATACTTTCTGCGACCCTAAAGCAGCACTTGCAGACAAGTGTTCCATTATTTATCAGCGCTATGGGCCTTGCGCAGGGCGGCGAGATCGAGCTTGATCATGGTCAGCATGGCTTCGGCAACCCGACGGGCACGCTCGCGGTCGGGATCGCGCATCAGGGTGCCTAATTCGCGGGGCACGATCTGCCAGGAAAGGCCATAGCGGTCCTTAAGCCAGCCGCATCGCTCTGGCTGGCCGCCTTCCAGAAGCGCCGCCCAGATCCGGTCAATCTCCGCCTGATCGCCGCACTCGACCACGAAAGAGATCGCATGATTGAAAGGATCGAGGGGTCCGGCACTGATGGCGAGGAAGGGCTGGCCCACCAGGGTAAATTCGACCACCTTCACGCTGCCAGCCGGGCCGGAAGGCGTGTCGGCGGGAAGTGGCGTGACGCTGTCGACCCGTGAATCGGGCAGGATCCCTGCATAGAAGGCCGCTGCCTCTTCCGCCTTATCGGTGTACCACAGATGGGGAATGATTCTCGTCATGTGTACCTCTCGCTCCAGCCTAGACCATATTGGTCCGAAGCAGGCATGCTATATTATCCCAAACAGGAGGCTCCATGGCCATTGCGATCATTCAGCTCGGCACGCCTCGCGAGAAAGGGGAGCTGCGCCTGGGCACGGTACGCCGACCGCCGCGCGGCGTGCGCAAAGCCGATTATGCGCGGCTAGGCTATTACGATCTGTGGCTGCCGGTTCTCTCCCCCAGCCCGCCCACCATGCGGCGCGCGCGCCAGGGCCTCGAAGATGAGAAGAGCTGGCGCGCTTTCGAGAGGGCATTCCTGCGCGAGATGAAGAAACCCATCGCCGCCCAGGCGCTCGATTTGCTGGCGGCTTTCTCCCACCGTGCCGATTTCTCCCTGGGTTGCTATTGCGAGGACGAACGGCGCTGCCATCGCTCGCTCCTGCGCCGTCTGCTCCGCCAGAGGGGGGCGAGCCTCGCCTGAGGCGAAGTCCCAGCATGGAGGCCCGGCAATGCGCCGGGCCTCCTCTGGTCATTCAAGCGACGAACACAAAGTCGCTGCTGTTGAGCGTGCTGGCCAAGACGTTGGTCAGGCGGAGACTATCCGCCCCGAGGGTGATCAGCGTGTCCGCCCCACTCTGGCCGATATTCAAATGGGCGAAGTCCGAGGTGCCAAATATTTTCGTCGATAACTCGATGTGGTCGGTACCATGGGTGAAATCGGTCACCACATCCAGGCCAAGGCTTGCGACGAATGTGTCGCTTCCCCCTCTTCCGGTCAGCGTATCATTGCCGGCGCGGCCGTCGAGGCGATTGTTGTTCCCATCGCCCAGGATTTGGTCGTTATTGCCCCACCCGATGACATTCTCGAAATTATAGAAATATTCGTTGGAGTAATAAGGCTTGCCATCCGACGTCCCGGTAAGCTGGACGAGCTGGTGGGTGGTCAAATCGATCAGCAATCCTTGTGGCGTAATATTCGCGGAGATATCGTAATTCAGCGTATCGATGCCGGTGCCGCCGTCGAGGTAATCCTCCCCCAGACCGCCCGTGATGACATCGTCGCCGTCCAGACCCGAAAGCACATTGTTGCCTCCATCGCCGGTGATTGTATCGTTGTAGGCACTGCCCTGGGCGTTCTCGAAATTATAGAGCTGATCGGTACCGTCCGCGCCGGTGGCGATGTGATTGCCAAGATCGATGGTAACGCTGCCGCCTGTGCTTTTATAAACTACAGTGTCCGAGCCCACGCCACCATCAAGGTAATCGTTACCAAGCCCACCAGTGATGAGATTATCACGATCATTGCCAATGATCGTATCGTTATAGGATGAGCCCGTGACATTCTCGACATTGATGATCGTGTCATTGCCATCGGCGCCCGTCGCGGTTCCGGCGACGAGATCAATATTCACCGATCCGGTGGCGTACCAATAGCCGATGGTATCGTTGCCGGCACCTCCGTGGATCTCATCGTTGCCAAGACCACCGATGAGAATATCATCGCCCATATCGCCAAAGAGCCTATCATTGCCAGCCCCTCCATCCAGCGTATCGTTGCCACTGTCTCCGCCAAGAAGATCGTCGCCATCGTTGCCATGAAGGACATTGCTGTTGGGGTCGCCGACGATTGTATCGTTGTAACCACTGCCCCGGGCATTCTCGAAATTATAGAGCTGGTCGGTGCCCTCAGCACCGGAATCCGTCCCGGTCGCCAGGTTCACCGTCACGCCTCCGGCAGCACGCCAAAAGGTCAGGATATTGTTGCCCGTGCCGCCGTCGAGAATATCGTTACCGGCGCCACCTTCCACTACATCGTCGCCGTTACCTCCATAGAGGGCATCCTCGCCCGCGCCGCCCCAGAGGTAATTGCCTTGGTCATCGCCGGTTATGGTATCGTTGTAATTACCGCCCTGAACAGCCTCGAAATTACGAAACACATCGATGCCATCCGCGCCGGAATCCGTCCCGGTCGCCAGGTTCACCGTCACGCTTCCGGCAGCATGCCAAAAGATCAGGCCGTTGCCGCCCGCGCCGCCGTCGAGAATATCGTTGCCGGCTCCACCTTCCACTGCATCGTCGCCATTACCACCATAAATGGTATCGATGCCGTCGCCGCCATTTAGGTAATTGTTCTGGTCGTCGCCCGTAATCGTGTCCCCGTAATTGCCGCCCGTCGCGTTCTCAAAATTATAGAGCTGGTCCGTACCCTCGGCCCCGGTCGCGATATGGATTGCGAGATTGATCGTGACGCTACCCGTCGCTCCCCAATACTCCACCGTGTCATAAATGCCAGCACCGCCGTCGAGATAATCGTTGCCGGCACCGCCGTTCAAAGCATCGTTGCCGTTACCCCCATAGAGGGCATCGCTGCCGGCACCACCGTCGAGATAATCATTTCCAAGACCCCCTTCGATGACATCGTCACCGCCGAGGCCATAAATCGTGTCGTCGCCATTCGTGCCAACGAGATAATCGTTGCCGCCGGTGCCGGATAGCGAAGCTGTCGTGATAAAGGACGAGTTCGCCACGTCCTTGGAAATTCCATGCGATCTAGCCATGATACACACCTGTCTGTTGTTAGCCCAGAAAACATAAACCTTTTATGCATCGAATGCATCTAAAAATTGTACAGATACATTGTTTCCTAAAGCGATAGTTTTATATATTTATATTATTAGCGCACATTTAACGTCATTTATAACCAATATGTAGTTATTTTTGCATTATTCTCGCCTTTTAATCGTCATATAACGCCGCTCGACACCTTTTCTTCTAGGGAGCCTTGACTCCTTCAACAATCAGAACATAATAAGAACATGCCTCAGCGGCAGGAAGAAAATGCGACGAAGCGGAAGGCGCTCTTGGCGGAATTGTCCCGAAAAATCGGGGCTCCCGCGCCACACTCGGAACAAACCAGCAACTATAAAGACCGGTTGGAGGATGGGTTACGGGCGCTGCGCCGGCCGGGGCTCCATGACATCGCCGGCGAGGGGCTGTTGGATGAGGAAGAGGCGATCCTTCCCGCCTTGTTCGCCTTTTCCCTCTTGGCGCAGTGGAAAATCTCCGCTGCGTTCATTTCATCGCGGCAGAATATTCATGCACCGGGTTTGCGCGCCCTCGGAATCGATCCTGGCACTCTGCTGTTCGTCGAAACCCGGAATCGCAGCGACAGTCTCTGGGCGTGCGAGGAAGTGCTGCGCCTGGGCGGGCTCGGCGCGGCGCTTCTGGAAATTGGCCCGCTCTCTCTTACCGAGAGCCGCCGCCTCCAGCTCGCCGCCGAGAAATCGGCCATGCCCGCTCTGCTGCTGCGCTGCTGGCGGCTGGGCGCGGAAGCTCGCCAGGGCGCGAGTGCGGCCTGCGCCGCCATGACGCGCTGGCGGGTCACGCCAGAACCGGATGGCAGCCTCTCGCTCGATCTGTGGCGCAACAAAAACGGACCGCCGCAAACCTGGCGCGCCGCCCTGCATGAAGGCATCCTGCATGAGATATCTCTCCCTCTGGCTCAGCCATTTTCCGACCGATCGATGGCGCCGCAACAACGGCGCGCCTGATCGCCCCCTGGTGATGGTGGCGACGGTGGACAATCGCCGCCTCGTCATGGCCGCCGACCAGCAGGCCCGGAAGAGAGGCATCCTGGTCGGTCAATCGGCCGCGAGCGCTCTCGCCCGATATCCGGACCTGATCGTTCGGGAATCGGAGCCGCAGGAAGATCACGCCGCCCTGCATCGCCTTGCCCTGTGGTGCCTGCGCTTTTCCCCCCTCGTCGCGCAGGACGGGGCGGATGGCTTACTGCTCGACATCACGGGCTGCGCTTCCTATTGGAAGGGCGAAGATCGGCTCCTCGAGCTGCTCACCGCGCGGATCGGCCAGCATTATCAGTGCCGGGCCGCCATCGCCGGCACGATCGGGGCGGCCTGGGCCCTGGCCCGTTATGGCAAACAAGCGTCGGCGGTCGTGCCCGCTGCGGGCCTGAGGGATACCCTACACGACCTTCCCATAGCGGCGCTGCGCATCGATGCAGATCTGGCGGCGACGATGGCGCGGCTCGGCCTGGGGCGCATCGGCGATCTGTTTCCCCTGGCGCGCGCCTCGCTGGCGGCACGCTTCGGCCAGACTCTCATCCGCCGTCTGCAACAGGCGCTGGGCGAGGAAAGCGAGGCGCTGGTTGCCCTCCGCCCGCTGCCCGCCTTTCGGGTCGGCCTGTCCTTCCCCGAGCCCATTGGCCATGCCGAAGATATTGACCGCGCAACGCGTCATTTACTCGCCGTGCTGTGCGAGAAGACCCGGATGCATGGCCTGGGGGTGCGCACGCTGCGCCTTTCCTGCTATCGCCTGGAGGGCGATGCGGCCGAAATCAAGGTTGGCTTCGCCGCCCCAAGCGCCGCGCCCGGCCATCTCTATCATGTGATGCGGGAAAGGCTGGGAGAAATCGATCCAGGCTTCGGCATCGAACAGGTGCTGCTCTCCGCCGACGAGATTGCGCCCCTACTCGCCAAACAAGGCGATTGGGAGAAGCCAGAAAATGGGGGAAAGCTGGCCGAGCTCATCGACCGCCTGAGAGTCCGATTGGGGAAAGAAAGCGTCTACCGATGGATCCCTGTCGAAAGCCACATCCCCGAAAAATCGGCGCAACGGGAATCCCCCCTCACCTCCTGCGCGGTGGAGCGATGGGCGCACCATCCGCTAGATCGCCCGCTGCGCCTTTTCCCCTCGCCGGAACCGATCGAAGCCATGGCGCCCATTCCCGACGACCCGCCCGTGCATTTCCGCTGGCGTCACCGGCTTCACCGTGTCACGGCGGCAAGCGGCCCGGAGCGGATCGAGCCAGAATGGTGGCGCTGGGTCGAGGGACCTCGGAAAGGGGAAGCGGCGCGCGATTATTACCGCATCGCGGACGAGGAGGGACACGTCTATTGGCTCTATCGCGAGGGACAGTATGGCGCCGCGCGCGCGCCGCGCTGGTTCCTGCATGGACTATTTCGCTGATGGCCCCCTTCTACGCCGAGCTGCAGGCTACCAGTAACTTCACTTTTCTGACCGGCGGCTCTCACCCCGAAGAATTGGTATTCCAGGCGCATGGGCTCGGCCATGCCGCTTTTGGCCTGACTGACCGCAATTCCGTGGCGGGAATCGTTCGCGCCCATATCGCCTGCAAGCAGGAAGGGATGCGGTTTCTGCCTGGCACCCGCCTCGATTTTCAGGATTGTCCTTCCCTGCTGTGCTATCCCTCCGACAAGGCCGCCTATGGCCGCCTGTGCGAGATGCTCACGCTGGGGCGAAGGCGCGCGCCCAAGGGAGAGTGCCATCTCTTCTATGAGGATCTCCTTCTCCATCGAGAGGGACAGCGCATTATCATCCTCCCCGACGAGCGGCCTGATCTCGCCCAGCATCTGGAACGGCTTCGCGACGCGCTGGATCATCCCTTCCTCGCCCTCAGCCACCTCTATCGCGGCGACGACGTCGCGCGCCTCCGGGGCCTGGGTGAACTCGCCTCCGCCGTAGGCTTGGCGCCGATTGCCACCAATGACGTTCTGTACCACGTGCCAGAGCGGCGCGCACTTCAGGACGTGCTGAGCTGCATCCGCCAGGGTTGTACTATCGAGAAGGCAGGATTTTCCCTCCTCGCCAATGCCGAGCGGCATGTAAAGTCTCCTGCGGAAATGGTGCGTCTTTTCCGCCCCTGCCCGGAAGCCATCGAGAATGTCGCCCGCTTCGTCGCGGGGTGCCGCTTCTCCCTCGACGAGCTGCGCTACGAATATCCCGACGAGGTGGTCGATCCCGGCGAGGGCGCCTCGGACACGCTGAAACGCCTCGCCTGGGCGGGAGCACGATGGAGGTATCCGAGCGGCATTCCCGAGAAGGTGAAAAACCAACTCCACCACGAATTCCAGTTGGTCGACAAACTGAACTACGCGCCTTATTTCCTCACCGTCGCCGACTTGGTGCGCCACGCCCGGGAGAAAGGCATCCTCCACCAGGGGCGAGGCTCGGCCGCCAACTCGGTCATCTGCTACTGCCTGGGTATCACCGCCGTCGATCCCAAACAGATCGACCTCCTTTTCGAGCGCTTCATCAGCGATGCCCGCAACGAACCGCCGGATATCGATGTCGATTTCGAACATGAGCGGCGCGAGGAGATCATTCAATATATTTACGAGAAATACGGGCGCGCCCGCGCCGCCTTGACCGCGACGGTCATCTGCTATCGCTCGCGCGCCGCCATCCGCGATGTCGGCAAGGCACTTGGCCTGTCCAGCGACACGATCGCGGCACTCTCGAAAAGCGTATGGGGCTGGAGCAGCCGCGGCATTACGGATAGGGAAATTCTCCAGGCGGGTCTCGACCCGACCGACCGCCGCCTTCGCATGGCGGTGGCCTGCGCCCGCGAATTGATCGGGTTCCCTCGCCATCTCTCCCAGCATGTCGGCGGCTTCGTCATCAGTCGCTCCCGCCTTTCTTCCCTGGTGCCGGTCGAGAATGCCGCCATGGCGGACCGGACAGTCATCCAATGGGACAAGGACGATATCGAGGCGCTCGGCATGCTTAAAGTCGATGTGCTCGGCCTGGGTATGCTGAGCTGCATCCGCCGCGCCTTCGACCTGCTCAAGGAACGGAGCGGAACGGAATATAGCTTGGCCTCCATTCCCCAAGGCGATCCTGGAGTCTATGACATGATCTGCCGCGCCGAAACAATTGGGGTTTTCCAGATCGAAAGCCGAGCGCAGATGAGCATGCTGCCGCGTCTGAAGCCGCGCAGCTTCTATGATCTCGTCATCGAAGTTGCTCTCGTTCGGCCCGGCCCGATCCAAGGCGACATGGTCCATCCCTATTTGCGGCGGCGCGAAGGGCGAGAGCAGGTCATTTACCCCAGCGAGGAATTGCGCAGGGTTCTGGAAAAGACCCTGGGCGTTCCCCTCTTTCAGGAACAGGCCATGCAAATTGCCATCACCGCCGCGAGCTTCACCCCGAGCGAGGCCGACCAGCTGCGCCGCGCCATGGCGACCTTCAAGAAAGCGGGAACGATTGCAAGCTTCGGCGAGAAGCTCGTTTCGGGGATGATAGCCCGAGGATACGACCCCGCCTTCGCTGAGCGTTGTTTCAACCAGATCAAGGGTTTCGGTACTTACGGCTTTCCGGAAAGCCACGCCGCGAGCTTCGCCCAGCTCGTCTACATCTCGGCCTGGATCAAGCACCATTATCCGGATGTGTTCTGCTGCGCCCTGCTCAACAGCCAGCCAATGGGCTTCTATGCACCGGCTCAGTTGATCCGGGACGCCCAGGATCACGGGGTGCGGATAGCCACCCCCGACATAAACCACAGCATATGGGACGCCACACTTTGCGGGGAGAAGGCGGTTCGCCTGGGTTTCCGCCAGGTGAAAGGCTTCGATCGGGACATGGCCGAGCGTCTCGTGACGGCGCGCGGCAAGGTGGCGTTTTCCTCTATCGACGCCCTGCAGGAACGGGCAAGGCTCGACCGTTTCGCCCTGACCCGGCTCGCCGAGGCCGATGCCTTTCGCTCCCTGGATCTGGATCGACGGGAAGCGCTCTGGCGGGTCAAGGCCCTGGAGATCGATAAGCCGCCGCTTTTTGCGACAGGACAGGTATCGGAAGAACCGGCGATCCTGCGCCCCATGCCTTTGTCACAACATGTCATCGAGGATTACCGCTTCCTCTCCTTGAGCGTGAAACAGCATCCCGTGGCCTTTCTACGCGAACGCCTGGCCGCAAAAGACATCCTGCCCACCCAGGCCCTCGCCACCGAAAGAGCAGGGAAGACCGTCATGGTCGCCGGCCTCGTCCTGGTGCGCCAGAGGCCGGGCACGGGAAAAGCCATTTTCATGACCCTGGAGGATGAAACCGGCATCGCCAACCTGATCTTTTGGCCCGACATCTTCGAGCGCTACCGCGCCACCGTCATGGGCGCGCGGATGATCATCTGCCGGGGACGGCTACAACGCGAGGGGCGCCCACCGCATCATGTCATCCACCTCCTCGCGCATGAATTATATGACGCCACCTCTTGGCTCGACGCACTTCGGGAAAACTCCGCCCAGGATCGCGGCGAAATAGAGGAGACCTTGCCCTTGCGCAGCCGCGACTTCCATTAAGGGATTCGCTAATACCGGCATTCTTCGGCGCTTACTGACCATCCGATTGGGAACCTTATTCGTTCTGGATGGTTAACTGAACGTATGCGTCAGATCGTAACGAATCCCAATATCGATTCAGAATGAGAGGCCTTGTGTCGTTGCCCATGTCCTCAGACTCCACTTGCCGCCCTGTTCTGGTTTGCTTTTCTCACCTTCGCTGGAATTTCGTCTATCAACGGCCCCAGCATCTGCTAGCGCGCGCCGCCCGCCATTACAGTGTTTACTATATTGAGGAACCGCTGATCGAGGCAATCGACACCGCCCATCTTACCCTTACGGAGACGCCGGAAGGCGTACGGATCTTGACTCCGCATATTCCTGCAAGTGAGCGCGACATCGAGGACGCCGAAGCGCGCCTGATCGAGGATTTCTTCCAGGATCTCCCTCGCGTCAAAGTCCTGTGGTTCTATACGCCCGCCGCCCTTGCGAAAGCCGGAAGCATCGCCGCGGACGTGGTGGTTTATGACTGCATGGACGAACTCTCTGCATTTCGAGGCGCTTCTCCGCGTCTGGTCGAACAAGAGAAACTGCTCTTCGCCAAGGCAGACCTGGTCTTTACCGGCGGACGGTCGCTTTATGCGGCTAAGAAGGAAAAGCATCCCCGGGTCTTTCTCTTCCCAAGCTCGATCGACAAGAACCATTTCTCCAAGGCGCGAGGCCAGGAAATGGCCGAGCCTGAATGCCAGAAGGCCATTCCCCAGCCTCGCATCGGATTTTTCGGCGTCGTCGACGAGCGGATGGATCTCGCCCTCGTGGAAGCCATGGCGCGGTTACGGCCAGAATGGCATTTCGTCATTCTGGGTCCGGTCGTGAAAATCGACCCCGCCTCCCTCCCACAAGGGTCCAACCTGCACTGGCTCGGCCAGAAGGATTACCGGGATCTGCCGGCCTACCTCGCTTATTGGCAGGCGGGTTTCATGCCTTTCGCCCTCAACGAGGCGACGCGCTTCATCAGCCCAACCAAGACCCCGGAATTCCTCGCGGCGGGCCTTCCCGTCGTGTCGACACCCATCGCCGATGTGGTGAAGCCCTATGGTGAAAAAGGACTGGTGAAAATTGCGGACGACGCCCCTTCTATGATCTCGGCGCTCGAAAAGACTCTCGATCACGACCGGCAGGATTGGCGCCGCGACGTCGACGAATATTTGCGCACCGAATCCTGGGACAATACATGGCAGGAGATGCAGCGCAGGATCACGGAAGCGGGCGCTCGCGCAGACACAAAGAAACGCAAGGATGTCATTCCCTTCCCCGAATCGGTCGCGGGACCGCGCGTCCATGCCACACGCTATGACTGGCTGATCGTCGGGGCGGGCTACGCGGGAAGCGTCATGGCCGAGCGTCTCGCGAACGAAGCCAATCAGAAGGTGCTGGTGATCGACCGCCGCCCTCATATCGCCGGCAATGCCTACGATTGCTATAACGAAGCGGGCCTGCTCATTCACCTCTATGGGCCCCATATCTTCCACACCAATTCTGCGGCGGTCTTTTCCTATCTCTCGCGCTTCACGGCATGGCGGCATTACGAACATCGCGTGTTGGCTAGCGTCGATGGGCAGCTCCTGCCGATCCCGATCAACCTCGATACGGTCAATCGTCTCTATGGGCTGAAGCTCACTTCCGCACAGATGAAAACCTTTCTCGCCAAGCGCGCCGAGCCGGTCGAGCCTGTGCGTACCGCCGAGGACGTCGTCGTAGGCCAGGTGGGCCGCGAACTGTACGAAAAGTTCTTCCGCACCTACACGCGCAAGCAATGGGGCATGGATCCGTCGATGCTGGACAAATCGGTGACCGCGCGCGTTCCGACCCGCACCAGCCGGGACGACCGGTATTTCACCGACCTCTACCAGGCAATGCCCAGGGATGGGTATACGGCGATGTTCACCCGCATGCTCGATCATCCGAACATTACTGTGCAGTGTGGGACTGATTACCGGGACCTGCCTGCGACGCTCCGCTATGACCGCCTGGTCTATACCGGGCCGATCGATGAATATTTCGATTTTTGCTTCGGCAAGCTGCCCTATCGCTCGTTGCGTTTCGAGCATGTCACGCTCGAACAGGAATGGTTCCAACCGGTCGGCGTCGTCAATTATCCCCAGGACAAGGAATATACCAGGGTGACCGAATACAAGCATCTGACCGGCCAGCAGCACCCCAAGACGAGCCTGACCTACGAATATCCTCAGGCGGAAGGCGATCCTTATTATCCGATTCCCCGGCCGGACAATGCAGCGCTCTATCGGGAATATCAGGGCCTGGCCGATAGGACACCCGGCGTGCATTTTCTCGGTCGGCTTGCCTCCTATCGCTATTACAATATGGACCAAGTCGTCGCCCAGGCGCTCGCCACTTTCGGGCGCCTCATGGCGGGCGAAGGGCGCGAAACACTTTCTTCGCCTATTAGCGCAGGGGCGCGCTCGGCGACCAAGCCGTGACATCGCCAGAAAAATCCCCTCTCGAATTCTGGGCGGGGATGGAGTGCACGATCGCCCGATTGGGAGACACCTATCGCGATCAGCTCGAAGAAACGCACGGCCTGGAGAGGTCCGATGATATCGCGCGCATCGCGGCCTTGGGCGTTAAACGCCTGCGCTTTCCCGTCCTGTGGGAGGCAATCGAGCGCGGCACCCGCAACTGGCAATGGCATGATGCCCAACTCGATGAAGTGCGCCGCTGCGGCATGGAGCCCATTATCGGCCTCGTCCATCATGGCAGCGGTCCCCCGCACACCCATTTGCTCGATCGCAAGTTTCCCAAGCTTCTCGCAGCCTATGCAGGCGAGGTCGCCCGCCGCTACCCTTGGGCGCGACTGTTCACACCTATTAACGAGCCCCTGACCACGGCACGCTTCTCCTGCCTGTATGGCCATTGGTATCCTCATCGCCGCGACAGCGGAGCTTTCCTCCAGGCACTCATTACCGAAACCCGCGCCACCATCGCCGCCATGCGGGCGATCCGCGCGGTAATTCCCGACGCGAAGCTCATCCAGACTGAGGATCTGGGTAAGACTTTCGCCTCTCGACGTCTCGCTTACCAGGCCGCCTATGAAAACCAGCGACGCTGGCTTAGCCTCGACCTGCTGTTCGGCAGGGTCGATCCCGACCATGCCTTTTATCGAGATTTTCTTGCCTGCGGCGTCTCTTCTGCGATTTTGGACGAAATCCGTCAGGCTGGATGCGCGCCGGATATCATCGGAATCAATCATTATCTCACCAGCGAGCGCTTCCTCGATCATCGCGTCACGCTCTATCCCGAACGTTTTCGCGGCAGCAATGGCCGGCACCTCTATGCCGATATCGAAGCGGTGCGCCTCGATCTTCCTCCAGCGGAGGTGGGACCGCCGGCGCGCTTGCGGGAAGCCTGGGAGCGATACCATGCTCCGCTCGCCATCACCGAGATCCATCACGGCTGCTCCCGCGACGAACAGATCCGCTGGCTCGCGGAGGTCTGGCAATCCGCCAAAGACGTCCGGCGGCAGGGGGTCGATCTGCGCGCCGTCACTCTATGGTCCCTTTTCGGGGCAATGGACTGGAACAGTCTGCTCACGCGTCGGGACGGGTATTACGAACCGGGTGCCTTCGATGTACGCGGGCCGACGGCGCGGCCGACGGCGCTTGCCTGCGCGGCCCAGGCGCTCAACCAGGACCAGTATGGCCATCCTGTCCTCGATATGCCCGGCTGGTGGCACCGAGGCGAGCGCCGCTACCAACAGCGGCGCCGGATGCGCCACCGCCGACAGATCGCGGAATTGCCTCGGCGCATTCTGATTACGGGAGCGACCGGCACACTCGGCCAGGCATTCGCCCGGATCTGCCGCGCGCGCGGACTGCCTTTTCTCCTCTTATCCCGCCAAGACATGGACGTCGCCGATCCGCGCGCGGTAGGGGGAAAGCTCGACCTCCTGCGTCCCTGGGCGGTTATCAATGCCGCGGGCTACGTCCAGGTGGCACGCGCCGAACTCGAAGCGGAACGTTGTATGCGGGAAAATGCCTTGGGAGCTGAAATTCTGGCCAGTGCCTGTGCCAGGCGGGGGATACCCTATGTGATTTTCTCCTCAGACCTCGTCTTCGACGGTAGCTTGGGGCGCCCTTATGTCGAAACCGATTCGGCTGCGCCCACCACGGTCTATGGAGCAAGCAAGGCCGAGGCCGAGCGGCGGGTAAGCCTCGTTCATCCCGCCCCCTTGATCGCCCGGACCAGCGCTTTCTTCGGACCCTGGGATCGAGCGAATTTCGTGTTTCATATGGTCAGCGCCCTGCAGAACCATCGGTGCTTCCATGCAAGCGATTCGGTCATCGTCTCGCCTACCTATGTACCGGATCTCGTCCATGCGACGCTCGACCTGCTGATCGATGGCGAGGCCGGTATATGGCATCTCGCCAATCAGGGCGCGATCTCGTGGTATGGCCTCGCGCAGCGGGTGGCGGATGCGCTCGCCCTCGACCAGCGTCACCTGGTACGCTCGGAAGGCGAACCGGTGACGACCGCGCTCGCCAGCGAGCGCGGCCAGATCTTGCCCAGCCTGGACGATGCCATTACCCGCTGGATGAACGATAGCCCGCTTTTGCAGCAACTCGACCAGACATCCAGAGCGGCCTAATTTCTTCGCGAGAATAGATTAGGCCGCTTGACCGGTTCGACCGTAAGAAGGCGCGGTCTGCTGGATATGTTTTTCCCATTGAATGGCGCTCTTCACGATAGTGTGGAGCGAGTCATGCGCCGGCCGCCACTGAAGAAGCGTCTGCAGGTAAGAGGCATCGGCCACCAGTTCGGGGGGATCACCCGGGCGCCGCGGCGCCCGGAACGTAGGAAGGCGGCACCCGGTCACGCATTCCGTCGCATGAATGATATCGAGGACGGAATACCCTTTGCCATAAGCGCAATTTGCCGCAAACGAGGTCCCGCCATCTCGTAAGTAATCGAGAGCCGCAACATGGGCCTGCGCCAGATCGGTGACATGAATATAGTCGCGGATGCAGGTTCCATCCTTGGTAGGATAATCATCGCCAAAGATCGCAAGCCGCGCGCGCGTGCCGGTGGCCACCTGGGCCGCAAGCTTGATGAGATGCGTGGCAATCGGAGAGCATTGTCCGGTGCGTCCATGGGCATCGGCACCAGCAACATTGAAATAGCGCAGACTGGCATAGCGAAGCGGCGTCACCCGCGCGGCATCGGCGAGCATCTGCTCCACCATGAATTTCGAGTGGCCGTACGGGGAAATTGGCGCGAGCGGCGCGTCTTCTTTGACGGGGACGCTGCGCGGCACGCCATAAACCGCTGCCGTGGAGGAAAAGATGAAGGCCTTCACCTTGTGCTTCAGAGCGGTCTCCAGCAGGGCGTGGCTGTTGAGCGTATTGTTGCGATAATAGAGGAGTGGCTTTTCGACCGATTCCGGCACGATAATACTGCCGGCAAAGTGGAGAATCGCCTCAATATCGTGGCTTTGCAGAACCTTCGCGACCGTCGCGGTCTCGCCGATATTGGCGCGGATGAGCGGGACCTCTTGGGGTAGGCAGTCGGCGCGACCCGTGGAAAGGTCATCGATGACCACGACGCGGTACCCCGCATCATGCAAGGCCCATACAGTATGTGAGCCGATATATCCCGCTCCGCCGGTAACCAAGATTTTTCCCATTGCTGCCTCCTCTCTTATAAAGAGCGGAGCAGCAAAAAAGCTCCCTCGCGGCGCAGCAATTTCTCAAGAATCTGCCGGCGTAAGCAATTTTTCAGGTGTCACGACCGGTTCGGCGATTCCTGCGGTCAATCCTATGAAACGGTCGAGCAGGACCGTGGCAGTCGGATCCTCTCCTGGAGGGTCACGCAGAAGCCGGAATGTCGAGGCCAGGATCGATCCTTCTCCATAGCCGCGCTCTACCGCGAGTGCGACCGGCTTATGCACCCAGCCCACCACGAGCCCCGCATGGACGCGGCCCTGGAAGTCGAGCAGATTGCATCCCGCGATGACATGTTCAGGAATGACCCGATCGAACGTATTATCCAGCAGCGCTTCGCCTGGTAAAGTTTGGAAACGGCCAGTGCGGCGCAGCCAGGCGAAGGAGGAGGCCCAATCCCCGCGCCAGATCGTATCATCCCGTGCCAAGACGCGTACATTCTGCCAGTGGGGGAAGAAGGGATAAAGCTTGCACGGCTCTTCCGCCAGAAACAGTAGCCGGCCGCCCGACTGGACATAGGCGGTAAGGGCCTGCTCGGGTTCCAAAGCGATAACCAGGCCCGCCGAGTCCATATCGAGGGCCAGACGATAGCCGAGCGCGTTCAGCCGGTCTCGCACGGAAGGCTCGGTGGACCAGACCGTTCCCAACGCTGGATTGGCGCCGGCGCGGCGCGGGTGAAGGGCGATTTCCAGATAATTGCTGGCGATCAGGAGGCCCGAGGCGGCTCGCAATTCGAGAGTAATGCGCTCGATGCGGGCGAAGGAGACGTCGGGAAGTGTCATGGTGACCTCGCCACAATCGGCGACGTGGCCCGCCTGAAGGTCGGGCACGGAAAGTCCGGCCCGGTCTCCGCCCGCGACGGACAGGCGCGCGCCCTGCAGCGGAGGGCCGGCGCCGTGCGCGACGTGAATGCCGATACGGAGCTGCTCGTGGCTCCAGTAGCTGAACCGGTCGACGCGGGGAACGATCACCGTATCGGCGTTGGTGGCGCGAAAGAGCGCATGAAAAATGCGTGGGTTGCGCCGCATGTCGAGCAGACCATTCGATTCCCAATGGCAGTCCGTCAATTCGGTAATGACATACCCTGCGAGATTGGGCTGCCGCCGCATCGATTCGATTTCATATTTGAGAGCGCGAAACTGCTGCCATTGCGCGGCCTCGATGAAGCCGCGCAGCGACCCGAAAATCTGGTCAAGGCTCCAATCGGCAAATCGGTTTTCGATACCATGCGGATACATGACTCCGTCGCCCCAATCGTGGCCGGTTTCAAACCACCAGGGTTCCTGCCCGGTCTGATCGCGCAAGCTGACGGGATTGGGAAGTCCCCAATTTCCAAACTCAGAACACATCAGGGGTTCTTTGCCCGTGATGATCGCGTCCCCTTCCGCGCTAAACAGCCAGGCGGGGCGGCTAGCCAGCGATTCCACGAATCGATCCCATTCACCGCGCCGGTCGGGGATGGCCGCATAGAAATGGAAGTCCGCGATGTCCGTCTGAACATGCATGCTGGGCGCGAGCGGCGAATTGTCCACGACCAATCGCGTGGGATCGTACTCCTTCAGCCAGCTGTATGTCTGCTTGAGCCAGGCGCGATGCTTGGCATTATGCACGAGGTCGGTACCCCAATTCTCGTTTATGATGGTCCAGCAGATAATCGAGGGATGATTGCCGTCCCGATCGACGATGCCGCGCAAAGTTTCCTCGGCCCGCGCCCGCGCGCGCGCGCTCAGCCGCCCGCCATTGGGCAATTCCGACCAGACCAGCATGCCGATCCTGTCGGCGACTTCATAATAGCGAGGGTCTGGCACCTTGATGTGAAGGCGCAGGCAATTCAGGCCAAGCTCGCGCGCCTTGCGGAACTGGTCTTCGAGAAAGGCCACGGAGGGCGTCGTGCATAACGTGTCGGGATAATAATCCTGGTCGAGCGCCGCGCGCAGATAGAGCGGTTGGCCGTTGAGGTAGAAGCGGCCCTCTCGCGCCTCGAAGCTGCGGAAGCCAAACGTATCCATCAGCTCATCGATCACTTCGCCATCGCGCTCGAGCGCCAGCTCGACCCGATAGAGATTAGGCATGTCCGGCGACCAGGGCATGACCGAATGCGCCATACTGTCCAAGCGTACCGTCATCTCGCCCGCCGCGACGGCAAGACGGTGCGTGGCGATCGCGCGCCCCACCGGATCGCGGATCAGGACGCGCAGCGCGAGAGGTTGAGGCGCCAACCGCGCCAGGCTCACGACCAAAACGACCTTGCCGCTCCAAAAATCGGCGGTGATACGGCAGCCAGTAATATGATCGGGATCGCGCCTCTCGAGGCGGACGGACTGCCAAATCCCCGACTGAGGTCCGTACCAGCTCTGTTTGCCGAACGGCATGTCGGTAAAGGGCGTATCCGGATAGGCATTTGGATCATCGGTGGGACTGAGAACCTGAACGAAAATGTCATTTCGTCCATCGATGACCGCATGGGTGATATCGAAGGTGAAGGGAAGGAAACCACCCCGGTGGTCTCCCACCGGCATCCCGTTTACCCAAGCATGGGTTTCATGAAATACCGCACCGAATTTCAAAAGAATCTGGCCTTGCCGCCAGCCGGGGGGAAGATCTACGGCCCGCCGGTAGAGCCCCATGCCTGCTTTCATGCGCAGATCGGGAAATTGGGCCTGCCAAGGACCCGGTACCTGAATTTGTCGAGATTCGACCGGTTTTGCGGAACGGCCATCCGTGGCGTGCGAAAAATCCCAGGTTCCGTCGAGATCGATTACGTCTTTGATCATAGGCGTCCTCGCGCGACGCCCGACCGGCGCCGCCTTGAGAACAGGCGCCAGCGCAAAATGTCCAAAGCGTAGCAGCAGCTTAACGCAAGCAAGCAGATGTCAGCGCGCATGACCCGCGACCAGGTTGACCGCAAGCGCCAATAGCACCGTGTTATAAAAAAAAGAAACGATCCCATGGGCGAGCACCTTCCGACGGAGCATGGGCTCGCATACCTGGACGTCGGAAACCTGTGCCGTCATTCCGATCACAAAAGAGAAATAAAGAAAATCCCAAGGGACAGGCTGTGGGGTTCCAGGAAATTCCAGAACGGGATTATCCTGGTGACTTCTCTGGACATAATAGAGGTGGGCGTAATGGAAGGCTGCTACAACATGCAGGGTGATCCACCCCAGGGGAACACCGAGCAAGGCGATGCCAAAGGTCAGAAATGGCGTGTCGGGTCTGCGCAGTAACATGATCATCGCGGTGACTCCAAGCGCGATTGCCAGGAGGGTAATGAGAACGATCAGGGCGATTCCTTCATCCTCGATCCGTGCGCGGCTTTTAAGATCCTCGCTGGTGGCCCGGGCCAGGACAATCCCCATGAGCAGCAAGTAAGTTCCGAAGAATATATCTCCGGCAAGCGCCGCGACGAGCAGAATTGGAAAGCTCCAACACGCCATGAAGGTGAGGCCGCCACCCAGAAATGCGATATAAAATCGCCAATGGTGGCGGAAATGGGTCGTAATCTTCATCGGCCTCTTTCGGTCGGAGGATCATGTCCTGTGACATAACGTCACGCAACTCGTCAGGGCGACCCGACCAGCCGGAGATGCAATCCATTTTTCAATCGGCGCCCCATATACGGTACACCCATTGTGCCTCGTCAACAGGTGACTGCGAAGGTTGCTCCCGTCATGCTTCATTGTCCGGCCTCTCCTTCAATGAGAACCCTTGATGCCCTCAATGCTTCACGGGAGAGAGATACAGATGCCCGAGCCAAAAATCGACGCCAACAACTAATAGAGCAGCGTAGCAGGCGCAGGCATAAGTACTTGCCGCCTGGCGCCGTAGGAATCGGATGGATAAAACCGTGCGCAGATCGGCCAGACGCATGTCGGGCAGGTGACGTATTGCTGCTCGGCACGGGCGTTCCACACAGAGATAAAGCGCGCTGGAAACGCTCAGGCAGGTCGTCCAATAATGGACATACGCGGCAGGAGCATCCCAAGAGAAATAATCACCGCTCTCCTGTGGCGCATACCATGCGAGAACGATCGCATGCACGAGGTAGAAGGCATAACTTATTTCCCCGAGAAATATGCAGATCGGCAATTGCAGGAATTTTGAAACGGCGCCGCGCTGGGCCGCGAAAACAACGATCAACAGAGCAGCAGCGGGTGCGCTACCGCCGCTTTTTCCCGCGTACACCGCCGCCATCTTCGCGAAATTTCCGGTGCCAGAAAAAAGAACCGTGTGGAGGGGCCGGTATATGAGACATAAAAAGAACGCAATCACTACCGCCTCCGCGACTGTGGCAAGCCACGGCGACATGCGCAGGACCATCGGACGCAAAGCCACCAATAGCGGATAGGACAGCATGCCGATATAAAATTCAAATATACGCACCAAGGGATTTGCATAGAGGAGCGCCGCCGCGTCTATCCTTCCTAACTCGAGAACCGGTAGCGATGCCACTGCACAAAGCGCAATAAAAAAAACCACCACCCCCAGGATTATTGCGAAGGCACGCCACCTTGCCTGCCAGAGCGCCCAGAGCAGAATGGGAAAGACCGCGTAGAAAAAAAACTCGTCGGAAATGCTCCAAGCAACTCCATTGAGAGACAACCAAAAATCGGTATAAGGAATCCAGGACTGGACCAGAAACAGATTAGCTAAGATGGTGATGGGCAGGTAACGCGCGCCCATACCGGCGGTATTGGTGTAACCCGTAGAGAGAACGAGAAGCAGAATCGCCACTACGTGCGCTGGCCAAATACGCGCAAAGCGTGCAAGCCAAAACCTGAAGATCGAACGGCGACTGTTTAAGCGGCGATAGGTATAGGTCAGGACGAAGCCAGACAATACGAAAAAGAAACTAACCCCCGCTTGCGCCGTAAAAAAAGTCGCCACAGCTATATTAGGACCAAAGGCGATCTGGCTGTGCATAATGGCCACACCGATAGCGGCATAAAAGCGCAGCGATGTCAGGGTATCGATGCGCCCGGAATATTCTCGCGAGGCCGCGGGACTCAGGATTTGCGCCGATGACACCTTATCCCGACCGGGTTCGGGAAAATAGGCTAAAGCACGCGTATCAGCCGGCTTGACCGGGCGCATAGCCATGCTCCGTCGTAAGGGGGGCCTCCATGATCTCGTTCGGCGAATATCACGCCCTCTCCGGGCCGTCAATGAAACCGGGAACGGTGCAGGGGAAGGGATTGTTCGCCGTGACCAAGCACGCGGCCGCCAAGTACCTGCCGCAAGGAATGTTTATAAAGTGACTTGTTGCGCCTTGAATTGGTGCTTGTTCCACTCTTGCTCTGTTAAGGAGGTTATGCCTCGTATTCTTTTCTATGCCTTTCCTTGGGGTGCGGCATGGTGGCGCGGTTCCGAATCGGTCCCGCTCAGCCGTGCGCTCGCGCGTAATTGGTGGGTAATTGCCTTGCGCGGCATTCTTGCCATAGCCTTTGGAATCGTTGCCTTTTTTTGGCCGGGCCTTACGCTGCTCGGCCTAGTGTGGGTCTTTGCGGCATACCGGCTCGCCGATGGCGTTATCGGTATCGTTTCGGCCATTCGAGCGGCCGAACGGGGGCGCCAATGGGTGACGCTGCTGCTAGAAGGCCTGCTCAACATCGCGCTTTCGGCCTTGGCGATTTTTCTACCCGGCATCACCGTTCTGGTTTTCATCTATCTTCTCGCCGTCTGGTCGGTTGCCGGAGGACTATTGCTTCTCTTTTCCTCCTCCCGTCTGCATCGCAATCACGGCCAATTCTGGTTTATTTTCACCGGAGCCATTTCAGTGATCTTCGGTGTGGCGCTTTTTTTCGCACCGTTGAGCGGCGCCTTTGTACTCACCTGGTGGCTTGGCGCCTTTTCCCTTGTCTTTGGCCTAGGCCTGCTTGCGTTATCGCTCAAGCTGCGCCACCGCCACATTCATTTCTCTTCAGGGATATCAGAGGAGACGAACTCTCTCTAGGCTTAGCGGGTAGCGCTCAGGCCGCGAGTGCTTGTACGGCGGGCAAGGTAATAGTGATGCGCGTCCCCTCGCCCGGCTTACTGACGACATCGATTCTCCCGCCATGTTTACGAACGATGACGTCATGGACAAGAGTCAGGCCTTGCCCCATGCCTTCCCCGACATCCTTGGTCGTAAAAAACGGATCGAACATTTTCTGGCAAACATCTTCGGTCATGCCAACGCCATTATCCTGGATGACGATCTCGACGCCATGATCGACCGGCCGCGTCCGTACGGCAATACTGCCAAGGCCGACGCGAGTGCGGGAAGATTTGATGGCCTCGGTTGCATTGGTGATGATGTTGAGAAAGGCTTGACCTAGTTCTCCGGCAAAGCCTTGAATGGCCCCGAGGTTGGAATCCACATCCCAGTCGAGTGTCGCAACCCCACCCCATTCGGCACGACAGATCGCCGTGCTGTTTTGCAGTAAGTGATTGATGTCGATCGCTTCCCGTTTTCCTGAAGGCGGCGTGGCAAATTCCTTCATTGCCACGACCAGAGACCGTATCTGCCCAATACCGTCGAGCGATTGCCTTACAGCGCGTGGATATTCCTCGAGAAGATAATCGAGATCCGCTTCGGAGCGCCTGAGCATGAGATTCTCGCGCTCGAGAGCGTAGGTTTTCTCGTGTGCGCAGACCGCGATTAATCCATCGACGCATTCGAGGACACGTTCGAGGCTCGCTTTGAACTCGTCGAAGAATTGAAGGTTGGCGCTTATATATTGGATCGGCGTGTTGATCTCGTGAGCGATGCCTCCGGCCAAACGGCCAATAGCCTCGATCTTCTGATTCTGGCGCCGCTCATTTTCTGCACGAGCCGCGCGTTCGGCCAACTCGGCGGCGGCAATGGCATTTTTTCGGAACGTTTCGAGCGCCCGCGCCATGCCGCCTATCTCATCCAGCCGGTCGGTTTCCTGGATAGGCTGCGCGGTATTGCCTTCGGCGAGGCTCTTCATGGCCCGCGTCAAATATAGAATAGACCGCGCGACGGCGCGACCCAGGAAAATTGATACGATGCCCCCGATCGCCAGCGCCAGGCCCATGAGCATGATAAAGGTGAGGCGCGCTTTTGCGGAGGATATCGCCGCGTTGTTAAGAGCTGCTTCGGCTTTTTTGTGACTGATCTGCTCGAGTTCGGAGACGAACGTATAGAACTTCATGAAATGCAGCTCGGTCTTGGACATCAGCAGCATCGCGGTGGCCAGGTCCACCTGCGCCATGTTGATCACGTCATGGGCGGCAACGCTGTAAGCACTTAATTCCCGTCCGGCAATCGCGATGGCGCCGCGGGTTTCCGCGGGGAGGCCGACATCCTCGACCTCCTGGAGCAGCTGTCCGATTTTGTTGATGCGTGCTGCGATCGCCAGGCTGAGACTCTGGGCCGCTTCCTTGTCGGCGCTGTTGCTCAGCAACGCCAGCAGATGATACAGCCCGCCCTGGGCATCGGCCAATTCGTGGCTGAGCGAGCTTGCGGCCAATTGGCGGCGAAATTCAATGGTGCTGAACTCGTTGAGGGTTGCAGCACTGCGGTCGAGTGCGCGGAGCGCCGTGGCCGCCATCGCGCAGATCAACAAGATCAGCAGCGCCGGAGTCAAAAACAGCTTGGCCGTCAACCGCATGTTCTGGAACAGACGCATCTCTGTTCTTCACCTCATACCGGGCGTCACGCGGCAGGATAGGCGCCGGCGATAATGATGATGTCAGGGCTGGCGCGGCGCACCCACATCACTTTCTTCTCGATTTTCTTGGTGATTGGATGGGTAAACTTGAAATTCACCCACCCACCTTGCGGCTCGGCCTCGATCTTTTTCCAAAACTCCCTGACGAAATAGACACCGTCAGGGTCGGTCACATCCCAGAGATTGACTCCAATGAGCTTTTCATTCGCGCCATGGGCCAGAATGAGACCCTGCCGGTTGAAAACGATCAGATAAAGGTCTCGGTCCACGAAGCGGCCCTTCTTATCGCTGAACTCGCGATAGGCTTCCGCCGGCCCTACCTTCTGAAATTCGATCAGGGCGCGTTCCACCAGGGCCTGCGCTTCTTCTTTCGTTCCACGCGGAACGTCGGCCTGGGCCGAACCGGCAATCGGTCTGAGCGCCATCGCAATGGCCATGCCGGCAAGCAACATGCGACGCGATATGGGGCGTGTCATTGCGTCTCCTTCCCGCGGATTATCCTCATCGATCCAAGATAGGCAGGAAGGATTGAGAATTTACTGAAAGCATGGCGTCCCGAGCATAAAGGGACGGTTAAGACCCTCTTATTGGCAGGCAAAGGGCCGATCCCCGGGGCTTGTCCAGTCTTGCCGGACGGGACGTTATATTATAGCGTCCGGTGAACTCATGACCCAGATACCGCCGCCTTCCCTCCTTTCCCGTTCCGCTATGCAGCGCACGATTATTGTCGCGGCCGTCCTTCTCGTGGCTTGGATCATCGTCTGGCTGGCATAATGGAGCCAGGCATCCACATTCGGAACTTGACCGCGGGCTATGACCGACGTCCCGCTATTCATCATCTCAATGTCTCGATCGCCCCGGGATCCCTATTCGCCGTCATTGGCCCGAATGGCGGAGGAAAGAGCACGCTGCTCAAGACCCTGATGGGCTTGCTGGTCCCGATGTCTGGTGATTTCCAGTTTTCCCCCGAAGCATCGATTGCCTATCTTCCACAAATTAGCGAACTCGACCGGTCCTTTCCCATGACCGTTCTCGATATGGTTCTCATGGGGGCGTGGCCCAAGAATGGATTTTTCCGCAACCTGAGCGGGAACGTCCGCAGCCAGGCAATCAGAGCGTTGGAGCAGGTCGGCATGCAGGCTTTCGCCCATCGGAGCATCGCCGCGCTCTCGACCGGCCAGTTCCAGCGCGCGCTGTTTGCCCGTCTTCTGCTTCAAGACGCCGCGATCTACTTCCTGGATGAGCCTTTTTCCGCGATCGACACGCGCACCTGCGCGGATTTATTGAGAATAATTGTGGATTGGCATCGACGCGGCAAGACCATTCTGTGTGTTCTTCACGATATGGCACAAGTCAGGAGCCATTTCCCGCACACCATGGTGCTGGCGCGAGAATTGATCGGGTTCGGCGAGACGGCGGAAGTTCTCAGCGCCTCCATCCTGGAAGAGGCCAGGCACCGGGCGGAAGAGTGGCACGACCATGCCGACGAATGCGCCATAGAGCCCGCGGTTCTTCCGTGACTATTTTCTACGACTGGCTGATTGCGCCGTTTGCGGATTTCGGTTTCATGCGCCGCGCTGCGCTTGGCTGCATTCTTCTTTCCTGTTCGGCCACGCCCCTAGGCATTCTCCTGATGCTGCGCCGGATGAGCCTGATGGGGGACGCGATGGGGCACGCCATCTTGCCTGGCGTCGCGGTTGGATTTCTCCTGGCGGGTTTGTCGCTTCCCGCCATGGGTTTGGGGGGTCTCGCCGCCGGCCTGGTCGTTGTCCTGCTGGTCGGCGCGGCGAGCCGGGCAACCCAGATTAAGGAAGATGCCAATATGGCGGCGTTCTATCTTATCGCCCTCGCCATGGGCGTTCTGCTGATTTCCTTGCATGGGTCTTCTCTCGATCTCATTCACCTGCTGTTTGGCACGTTGCTGGCGATCGATACGGCGTCGCTCCGATACATCGCCGGCGCGACCTCGGCGACGCTTATCCTGCTCAGTATCTTTTATCGCCCCTTGATCGCCGACGCCTTCGACCCGATCTTCCTACGCACGATGACGCGCCATCATGCCGCCTATCATTTTTTGTTCCTGGCCCTGGTGGTGATCAATCTCGTCGCGGGGTTCCAGGCCTTGGGAACTCTGATGTGCGTGGGCCTGATGATGTTGCCCGCGGCGGCGGCCCGGCTCTGGACGCAGCGGCTGGGCTCGATGATCGGCTGCGCGATGATCATCGCCGTGAGCTGCTCGATGATCGGGCTCCTCCTGTCCTATCACATCAATCTCCCGTCCGGCCCGGCGGTTATTCTTTCGCTGGGCATTTTCTTCGCCTATTCCATTCTCATGGGTCGGGTCGGCAGCATCCGCAGCCGGTATTTCGCTCGCAGGCATTTCGCCGCCTGAACCGTATGCACCGGATCGCCATCGCCATCATCCTTGCGTTCGGTCTTCTTGCAGGCTCGTGCGCCGCCGCGCCCCTAAAAATCGTTGCCAGCTTTTCGATCCTGGCCGACCTTGCACGCCAAATCGGGGGAAATCATGTCGCGGTGGCCAGCCTGGTTGGCCCCGACAGCGACATCCATTCGTTCGAACCCCGGGCGGGCGACGCCGCCCTGCTCGCGAAAGCCAATCTCGTCATCGTCAATGGCCTAGGGTTGGAGGGATGGATGGATCGGCTCATCGCCGCATCCGGCTATAGCGGAAAGATCGTAACGGCGAGCGACGGCGTCCCTCCACTCGCCTCGGCGCAGGCCGGAGAAAACGCTGTATCCGATCCCCATGCCTGGCAGGATATCGCGAATGCGCGGCTATATGTCGAGCGAATCATGAAGGCCCTCGTCGCCGCAGATCCACGCAACCAAGAAGCTTATCGGCGCAATGGCGCCGCACTCGATGCCGAATTGGCCCAGCTCGATGCGTGGGTCCGGGCTGAAATCGCCACCATCCCGCCCTCACGGCGTCTGGTTATTTCCTCGCATGACGCCTTCGGTTATTTTGCCCATGCCTATGGTGTGAAATTCGTCGCCCCGGTCGGGCTGAGCACGGAAGACGAGCCGCGCGCCCGGACACTGCGGAATCTGGCCGAACAGATCCGTCGGTCGTCGATTCGCACGCTTCTCCTGGAAAACATGTCGGATCCCAAGCTCCTGCGCCAGATCGCGGCCGAGACCGGCGCGCGGATCGGCGGCGAGCTCTATGCCGATGCCTTGTCAGCGCCCGCTGGCCCGGCCGGATCCTACCAGGCGATGATGAAACATAATGTCGATGTGCTGATCAAGGCGATGCGCCAATAACCATACGCTAAGACCGACCCGACCTTCGCCGTTTGCCTAGGCCTTCAAGGAAGCGAGATCGATCACGAAGCGGTACTTCACATCGCTTTTCAACATGCGCTCATAGGCGTGGTTGATATCCTGCATCTGGATCATCTCGATATCCGAGGTGATCCCGTGTTTGCCGCAAAAATCCAGCAGCTCCTGTGTCTCTGCAATACCGCCGATCAGGGAACCCGCCACCGACTTGCGCCCCAGCACCATCGGAACAGAATTCAGGAAAGGATCCAGCGGGCCGAGATAGCCGACGAGCACCAGCGTGCCGCCGATATTTAGAGCCGGCAGGTAGGGATTGACGTCATGCACGCTGGGTACCGTATCGATGATCAGATCGAACCGACCTTTCACCTCTGCCATCTGCGCGTCATCGGTCGAGAGAATGACGGAATCGGCGCCCAAGCGACGTGCATCCGCTTCCTTGCCGGGTGAATGGGTGAAGAGCGTAACCTCGGCGCCGAGCGCCTTGGCGAGCTTCAGGGCCATATGACCGAGACCGCCGAGACCAACGACCGCCACGCAACTGTCTTTACCGACTTTCCAGTGCCTCAGTGGCGACCAGGTCGTGATACCGGCGCAGAGCAGCGGCGCCGCACCGGCTAGGTCCAGGCCGTCGGGCAGCTTCAGCACAAACTTGTCCGAGACCACGATCTTTTCAGAATAGCCGCCGAATGTCGGGCGACCATCATGGCGGTCCTGGCCGTTATACGTCACGACGGGAAATTCCACGCAATATTGCTCCAGCCCATGCTGGCAAGGCGCGCATTGCCGGCACGAATCGACCATGCACCCGACCCCTACATGATCGCCAGGGGTAAAGGCCGTGACCTCGGCGCCGGTTTCAACGACGCGTCCAATGATTTCGTGCCCCGGCACGACAGGATAGACGCTGTTGCGCCAATCGTTGCGGGCGGTGTGCAAATCGGAATGACATACGCCGCAATAGAGAATTTCGATGACGACGTCATCGGGACGCGGATCGCGTCGTTCGAAACGATAGGGCGCCAGCGGTGCCGTAGCGGATTGGGCGGCGTAGCCAGCAACGTTCATTGTCATGATCTCTCCTTGCCATGATCGTTATGCACCGGACCGAAACAATCCAATGCTCGGCCAGAGCCGAATGCTGAGAGCCGAACGCTCAACGATCGGTTTTTGTGCGGTTTTGCTCGTGCAGCTGGGCTACTTCTGGAGTCAGGGCGTCACCAAAATCGGCCATTTCATAGATTGGCCGGATTTCGATCTCGCTCGGGCCGGGCATCGGATTTGGGCAGCGCTTCACCCATTCGACTGCCTCGGCCATGTCCTTGACTTCCCAGAGCCAGTAGCCCGCCACCAGCTCACTTGTCTCGGCGAAGGGGCCATCGGTGACGGTTCGGTTCGGGCCGTCGAAGGCAACTCTTTTACCCTGGGAGGAGGGGCGCAACCCCTCGCCGGCGAGCATGATTCCCGCATCGATCAGCTTTTTGTTAAACTTACCCATGGCTTCAAGGCGGTCGGTCGAGGGCATGAGCCCCGCTTCGCTGTCTTTCGTCGCCTTCACCAGAACCATGACACGCATCGCACATCCTTTGTTATGAGGGCCTACTTGATCGCTCTCCATCCACGCAAGAGGATCAGAGGCAGCGTATCGTACTTCGCCAGAAAATACACGTCATAACTCTCGAAATCCTGGCACAGCAATTATGCGTGATGGAGACTGCCCTATTGCCCGGTTCAAAGTGATGCCAAGACGGCTTTAGGGGAACTGCGCCTCGCGTCTTGCATGAATCGCCCAGCGCAGAATTAGAATAATTAAAAACTCGGACCGATTAGTACCGGGAGCGATCGTCCTCGACCGGGGGCAGTACACCTCAACCAATTCATGGGCGCCGGCGCGATGGGCACCGTGATCGACGATTTCAATGGCGATAATTTCGATCACGGACCGTATGGCTTTCTAGGCGGGGGCTATATCGCCGCCTGGACAACCGGCGCGCGCCCGATCGAACATCACCCGGTTCCGAAAGGCACCCCGCGCTGGGGCCTGGAATGGAAGAAGGCGGTGGCGCGCCATTATCTTTCTTCGGGAAGCTTATCCACCCACGACTCTTCCTATCCCAGCCCCACGAACTACATCTCCCTCGATCAGACCTATACGGATTCCTTCAGACAACCCCTCATGCGCATGACGTTCGACTTCACGAAGAACGATACTGCTATGTCGCGCTTTCTCACCGACCGGGCGCTGGAAATCGCGCGCAATATGGGTGCCGAGAAGGTCGAGCCTCAATATCTCAGCAGCCGCTATTCGATTGTTCCTATCAGACCACGCACAATACCGGCGGGGCGATCATGGGCAGCGACCCGCAAACCAGCGCTGTCAACCGGTATCTGCAATTTTGGGACGTGCCCAATCTTTTCGTCATGGCTGAGCCCGTCGACCATCCAGCCCCGGCGCGGCATCTGGTTTCACCCTGGTTTCTCGGCGCGGGGCTGGCGCTCGCTCCTCTCGGCTGGAGCGTGCAGATATTGCTCAATTATTTCCTGACCACCTTTGCTTGCTATCCTAGGGATCATCCTTTGCCTCGGTCCCTGGTGCCGCATCTGCCTGTCATCCTTGCCGCGGCGAACCTAATCGCCCTCTGGGGCGTGGCGGGGGTGATCTGTGCCTGGCTCAGCTGGGCGAGGACGAAGGAAGGGCTCGGACATCATCGCAGCGCTCTGGAAGAAGGCCGCACCCGCTTTCTGGGCTTGAGCGGCATCTGGCTCAGCCTGATTTTTTCCATCGTCGTTTTCTTCACGGGCATCGTCTTGCTGCTGGTATCGCCCTGTGCCTTTTTTTGAGGATCCGCCGACCTTTGCCCCACGCCGCTTACGCCCCTGCATGATCAGCAGCTCGCCGGCATCATCATGGGGGTGCCCTGCGGCGCCTACCTGCTTGCGGGGATACTGCCCTTCTTTCGCCTGATGGGAGGCTCGGCGGCGCGGCAGTTACCCGTTTAATAAATAACTTTGCAGCACAACACCCTATTTTCCACCTCATTAAGTACAAGGAGTAGTGTGATACCTCCGTCGCGCCTTGACAGTAACGCGATAATTTAGTATTGTAAATCTAACCTGCCGATAGCATAACTCTTTCAACCATACCGAGATTCAACACTGCCACCGCCTTTACAATTAGGAGCGGCCGCCATCTCAGTTTTGTCGGTAGTTTTCCCGCTTTTCAATACGTAGAGCAGCATAGCGGGTTGCAGGTATTACATAGTAACTACTAACTGATCGAAACTTCATGTCATTTTGCAATACTTTTTCTTTACGCTGTATTTGGAAAATCCCCCTGGAATTCCTCTCTGACACTTTTACCGATTTCGTGGGGTCCGATGAACCCCACGAATCCTTCTCTCCGGACCGATATGGACGCGTCAGAACAAGTCCCGGTAATTTTGCCAAATGGCGATCCCGTGCACGATCCTTACCGGGACGGGAGCAATCACCGCGGATTATTACTCTCCCCGACATCAGACTTGAGCCCTGTCGCAAAAAAGGGTAAGCAGGTCGGCACAGTGTATAGGACGTTACTAATGAATCCTAGTACAGCAAGCAACGCCTCGGTATATTTGGTTTCCGAGCTCTTTGCAAACCTTGGCCACCTTGGAACCTTCGATTATCAGAGATCGAGCCCCATTGGCCAGCCTGGTTTAGCAACTAGACGGATCAACCATTACCCTATCTATAGGAACGTCTCCAATTACAACGTAGGCCTATTTGCACAGCAGGCTGGTTTAACTCAAGACGAAACGCTATCTCTTGCAAATTACTTCGCTTCAAGATTTTCAAATTTCAAAGCAGATACCAAATTTGATTCTACCTTTTCTTCGCTTCCTGCAATAGACCTTTTCTTTATGAAGCAAGGCTATAATGATGGAAGCAAAGGGTATTTCGACCGAGGGGGGAGTGAGTAAGGATGCGGTATTTATTGATCGTTATTTTAGTGATAACCGCTTTGTTAACCTTGGCTTTTTTGCGGGTCCGTTATGTAATTTCTACTCCAATCACGCTTCAGACGATAGAAAATCTCGATGGCTTGGATTTTGAGATAACGGAAGGGGACTATGAAGAAGCGGTCTGGGTATGGAAAACATCCAAAGAAAACTGGCCGATAAGCAAAAACTACAGGCCAAACAAAACAGCCCTGATTAGTTATGATCCGTATGACAACCTGCTGCCCTCCGTATCCGTCGAAAAGAAAGCGATTATCATCTATGTCAGTCGTACCCACCGTATATATGAACAGCTGTACAGATGGAATGGATATTTGGTCGAGTATCCTCCTGTCGGCTTCTAGAAACATCTCCACCCACTGGATAGGTCAATGGCAAATGATTTCGGCTTGACCAAACGGATTTGAATTGAGCCAAGACGCGCTTGTAGCTGCTTATTCCCCAATGGCTCAACCTAGCGGTCGTCTACCATTAGACGATGCCATGACCTCGATCAACACAGTCCCCCCGTCGCTCGACACCCACAAAAGTGCCGGCGCGAGCACTTGCGTGTCGTTTGCGTGTCGCGAAGAGCGTTTAGGAGAAGGGATAGACCGCAACCCCTTGAAAAAACTAATGGGGCCCGGAGGGACTCGACCCCCCGACAATACCGTTGTCACGAAAACACGGATGCGTAGAACACCGTAGGGGATGCGATCAGGCTTATTCAGATACAACTGAAGAAAGAAACGCCCAACTTCAAAGATTTCACTCAAACGAGCTAATCCACCCCACAAAGCAGAACTTCCTGTATGGATGTCCGAATAAAAGTGAGACTCGTCCGTTCCCTCGCTCACACGTGGCAATACCCTTTGCGTGTTGCTCCGAACGAACTCGGGCTACGGAATCGAATTGCTCCCGTTCAGTGAAAGCCAGAATTGTAAATGTAGCGATCTATTTAGTCGATGGAACGACCAGGCGTTTCTTCCACCCGTCCATTTGGTCCGCTTGACCGCCTAGTATTAACCCTATACGATAAGTAAAATTTGCCGAGATTCATTATCATATTGGCAAATGCATAAAAAATTTGGGAGCGTTAATGTCTTTGTCGTCGTCCAGCACAAGTCTTGTTGATCTCTCAACAGGTAAATTAAACTTTCCCTTCGACCTTATCGCGATACCCGGTGACGGCGGTTTAGATATCAAATTAACGGCGCTTTATAATAACGCTGATATTTCGATTAAAGCAGGAACGTGGAATGATGATGCGCCGACGGGGGTCCTCGGACTCGGCTGGTCGATTCCAGAAACGACAATTCGACGCGAACGGTACGGCACCGGCATTGATCTTGCCCACGACTTTATTCTAATCCACGATGGGCGTTCATATCCGTTACGCCGTACAGACAAATATAGTTCAAACGGGCAAATGTATGAACGCTATGACGCGGAAGGCGGCCCGTTCTGGACTATCGCCTACGTACCCGACAAAGCCTGGTGGATGCTACGCCTTGAAACTGGCATCGAGCTGCGTTTCGGCGGCATCACGAATCACGATGGCTATATGCTCGGCCACGGCGATTCCATTGAATGGGATTTTGTTTGGAACGGCTGGATTGGCGCGAGCGCGCAAGCAACCAACCGTGGCTACCAAGCCATCGTATGGCATGTCTCAGAAGTCATCGGGCCGCAAGGTCAACGCCTAGATTACAGCTACGAGCAAGATCGACTTTTCCCACTGCAAAACCGGGACATTTACCGGACCCAGAGTTGCCGCCTAGCGAAGATATCCGCATCGGGTGGTCACGCGATCATCCTCAATTATGAAAAAAAGGATGCCAACGAGTTGGCGCAGCTTGACTCGAAATCCGCCACCATACCCGATCGTCGTAACGAGAGATTTCTATCCAGCATTACCGCATTCCACGATCGGGTCCCTCTATTCCAGGTCACGCTAGGCTATTCATTCTTAAACGCTGATACACCGGCCCAGACTAAGCGCCTGCTTACCAAAGTACAAAAAATACGCAGGGCGACGCCAACAGTGTCCCTACCTATCGAACCAGCCTCGCTATTCGACTATTACGGGTTACATGGAGAGGACCGGGTAGCATCAAGTAACCCAGATTGCGGCACGCCTCGTTATGTTAAACGCGCATTGGCTGACACAGCCACAGCGATCAAAAAATATAAATTGAATAATCCCCATAACCATGACAACGACTTCAATTCTTATGCCACTGATCCGTTAATATGGTTTGGTGAAGGTAAAGTCATTCGTACAGCCCCTGATCTAGCGGAATATTTTATCATCGATGGTCATCGGCATTTCATTCCTAATCGCGAGATTAAGGACAAGTTACTGCGCGATCCAGATGCCAAACCGCAAGTAGTCAGTCCAGAAATTATGCAATCACTACCCCTGGGGGATCCGTTTCTGGAGACCGGCTCACCTCTTATCAAACTCGATTCCGGCAAAGTCTTTTTGCGCTTTTCTGTCCCAGGTACATCACTGACGACTCTGCGTTGGGTGACAAGCCCCGCAGTCATGGATGGGCTTGGTCTACGCTGGCCCGAAGACACTTCTCATTTATCCGAGCCACCGATCATGGGGCCAGATGTCGCGCTAATCGAGGGGAAATTAGTCCAGGCGACAGGAGATCCCAGACAGTATCTCATTATCAATGGCCATCGACATCTCATACCCAATATGGGCATTCGAAGTCGTTTGCTTAGTGAGACAGATAACGTATTGCTGCTTGCTCCTGAAAAGCTATCCTCGATTCCAGAGGGCGATCTCTTTATCTCATCTGGCGCCCCTAGCTTCCGACACGGTGCAGAAATCTTTTTGCGATTTTCACGCCGAATAACCAATGATGGAGCATCGTTTGGCGCATTGAAATCAATCACCTCAAGCAGCGGCGCCACCACGACATTTCATTACGAGCGAAAAGAATTACCGCAAACCAATCGTTCTCTACTTGACATTAAAAACCCCACAGGCTGGTCTACGCCAAGAGTGTTCTTCGGGCCCGATTATGTGGTGGTGACCAGAACTGACCAGAGTGGTAAACGCACACTCGTTACAATTTATCAATGGTGTGGAACGTGGCAGCTGGTCGTTTCGGAGGAGCTGGACGCGGCTGATGATGTCCAAGTCTCCGCTCTACCTGCCTATGCCGCATTGATTGTTCAAAATCATGACGCGAAAAAGGGCCATTTGGCATTGTACTCACGATCGCCCTTAGAGGTCGGTAGCTGGGTAAAGATGCGCAAAGAGTTTTCAATTCCTGGCCGCTCGACTACCGATAACCCGAGCTTCACAATGTCAGCCGCAGCAAACTTCTGCGCTGTCATGACGCGAACAGAAGAAAATGGCAACGTTGTCGGCCATCTTCACCGTTTCTTGCTTAACGATGTAGGAACCTGGGTGGATGCCCTACCGGTAGAGATTGATTGCCACCCTAAAGCTGTGTTTGCCTTTGGTGTTTGCAACAATTATGTAGTGACGGTAGCCGTTCGGGCTGACGATTCGAAAAAGCCCCATATCTGGCTCGCTTATGTCGACCGCAGCCGGTCCTGGCAAACAGCATACCAGGGCGATATGGAGACTTTTATTCCCTATCAACCGGCCGAAAGCGGACTATTTCATGGCGAGTCCGCGCATATTATCGATCGTCTGGAAATCCATGCCCGAGGCAGCTATATTTTAGTTCAGGCTCGCTCAGCCTGGTCGGCTTGGACGGTGTCGCCTCAGACTGGACCGGGGTTGCCCTCGACTGAGCGGGGGTCGCCTTCGACTAAGCCTATCACTATTCGCCTTTATCGTCATTTCGTCTTCAATTTAAGAGACAAGTATTACCCTTCGCTAACGCACATTAAGATTGACGATTTTAAATTCGCCGAGCCGCTAACAGCATTCTCAGCTCTGCTTGGAGATAGCGATCTGCTGATAGAGGCGACCGACGGACATTTTGCATTTATCCCTATCAGCAATATCCGAATGCCAGAGGGTGTAAAACTTATATACCGCTATAATGGCCAAAACTGGAATGAAGCGCGGCTCCCCATGGGCCGATCGGCGGCATTTTGGAGCGATGACCTGACATTAGCCGTCAGGACCTCCGGCACGGAGAAGACCACCATCATTACCCAATTTGACCCAGTGGAGGAACAGTGGAAAGAGCTATACAGCGTCACGACAACTGATATCGCATTATTGCAGTCTATCCTGCTTGCCGTACAGCTGATACTTCTGCCGCTGGCCTTTCTTCCCATTCCATTTGTTGCCCAGGCGGTTTTTTTCGTTCTAGACGTTGGATTAATGGCGGTTAGCGCTTATCTCGACCGCTTCGATATACCTGGCCCACAAGGCAATCGCTACATTGTCTGTGGTAATAACCTAATCTACCGAAAAGCTGATCGCACTATTTCCTCTTCAGTGCCTCTACCTAAAGCGGCAGATGAGTACTTCGTCTATGACCAGATCGTACCTAATGAAAGCCATCTTCTGTACATGACATCCGGTTCGCAGGTCAGAAACTCTGTTGCCGTTCTTCGCAATGGCAAAATTTTCGCTTTGCGCGCTCTTGATACCATGGTCGGTACGCGCACGACAGAGCCTAGCAACCATCAGCCGGCGCTTAGTTCTGGAAACATCATCGTTTCGTATCTACGTAACGGAGTTCCGGGGAAAAACGACTTTAAGAACACCACTGCGTTTGACTTGTATTGGCTGCAGGATAATGACATCTCCGGTGCGGTTTGCGACGTTGTCGTTGGCCGGATAACAGTGGATGATGGTTTCCAACTTCACCACACCTGCTTTGATTATGATCTTAACGAAGTCCGCTTCGAAGCCTTATCGGACCAAGTCATGTACCACAAAGCGCGCGCCGCCGCTGGCGCCGATCGCTATCCCGCAGCGCTAGCCTTCGGTGGCGATGAATATGCATTCCTAAATGGCATCGGTGGCCCGACCCGACACCCGGCTGCCTTGGGCCAGATCTATAAGGTACAGGCGATCGGCCCAGAGGTATCAGAGACACATCGTGTCGTTACCACAAAATGGAAAATGTTCCCGCGTCATCTGACCCTGGCAGACAATGTAGGTCGGTGGATAGCAAAAGAGATTGAAATCTCCGTGACAACGGACGGCCTCGTGGAGAAGACGAATCTGCAATACCAACTTATGGATGGTGCTCTGATTCGCGGCAGTCCCATCAAGTTCACACGGTCGGGAGAGAATCTAAAAGGCGATATCATTGAACTCGTAACCGATACCGTATTTGCCGATCAGATGGTGAGCGGCGATCTAACCGCCGTGCCCGCGGCAACAATTACAAAAAAGCTCGTCAATCATCGTCTAATCGTCTTTCGCAAAGCCACCGCAATTACTTGGACCAAGACAAGTCAAGGGAGCTACCATCCTTGCCGTACATGGGTATGGATGGGGGAAGGAAATCCGAACGATCTGGCAATCGAGCAGTCAAAAAATTGGGATGGCGGACCAATAACACGCATTTCAATTAAAGGCACTGAATGCGAAGTCTGCGATGCGATGGGTCCCATATACTCTCGCCTGCTTTCCGCCGACCAGCGCTTAGTCGTTGCAGAAATGCGCAACGCGTCCTTTGAAAAACGCGAGGCATTGTTCTTTTCATTCGAACCCTATGAAGACCTATCAAGTTGGCAGACGATCCGACCCGTGCAATCTCTGGCTTTCCAATCCGATGATGCCTATGCCGGAAGCCGCTGCTTGCTCGTCGCTGCTGGAAGTCTTCTCGAGACATGTCAAGAGCGTGCAGTCATACCGCGCCCGGGGGCTGGCTATATTCTCAGCGGATATTTCAAAGCTTCGAAGCAATTCTGGAAAGCACAGCTAGGCAAAGCGCGCGTGACGTTGGTTATTCGTAGACCTGCCGCAGCCAACGAAGAAGTCTTCATAACAATCGACTTACCGACCGAAGGGGATAATCGTCCTGATCACTGGATATCGTTCGGACGGGATATCGACCTGGCTGCCGAGTGTACCCGACACGGTTGGCCTGTTACCGAATCTTTGAGGCTATCATTACGCATTTCCAATGATCGCGAGGGGCCACTGTTGATTGATTGCCTGCGGCTGGTACCGCGTGACGCGCTGTTGCGAGCTGAGGTGTTTCATGCGGTTACCCAGGTACCCATCGCTTCCCTGGGTAACAACGGCCAAATCGGACGCGTATTCTACCGCAACGGGGACGCGCCCTTAGCGCAACTGAATTCCGATGGCAGCTTGACCATAGAGATCATAGGCCGTCCAGCGGATCAGCTTCAATCGACAATCGATAATCCGAATTTTCGGCTGCATCTGCTGGCGACGAGCCTTGATATTGGCTCCCGACAAGGGGATAGACGCGAGAAAGTCTCCTTTGGTGCGCGAGATTTCGGATTCCGCCTTGGCTTCCCGGCGCCGATCCCTGGTCTGTCCAATGGTAGGAATTCATCACTTCATGTCAACTTCGGTGAAGGCCTATCACTCGCATTGAAGCATCAGTCCGGGGTTCATTTCTTGCTCGAAATTCACCATCGAGGCACTTGCCTTTCCCGCGAAGGAGTCACTGCAGAAGATATCGTTGATGAGCATTTTTCCCTCGATTGTCTGGTTCTAGCCATCGGTCGATCACTTACTGTCGTGGCCGGAGGCCGTATTATTTTTTCAAAAATGGCAGAAGGGCTTACGTCCGATGTCACGTTTACTTTCACCGGCCCTCGGCAATTTTATCACCCGCATAGCTTACTTTGCTTCGTAGATCCTCAAGTCTCTATTGAATATCTAGATGGGATTGGCCGTGTGCGACAGACTCAGGACATCGACGCGGATGCAAGCATCGTCATGTCAGAGACACTCTATGATGAAGTTGGCCGGCCAGCCGTCGTCACACAAACGGCTCGCAAAGGTAGTGACGCCCGCCATCCGGTCTTCGGATTTGAGCCGACCTTCGTTGCAGAACGCCTACCAAGCAACAAACTTTTTTGGTCTGTAGATGGGGCGCCGATCACCGGCGCCATACGCCAGTGGCTGGATTCCGACCATGCGTGCGAGCGACCATATCAGCGGGTCCAGTATGAACGGAGCACGACAAGCCGCCAGGTGCGCTTTACGCCTATCGGAGCTGAAACGGGCACAGCCAGTTCATCGGTTACCCAGTTTTACCAGGACGTGTCCGATCCCGCCGCGATACATGCCCTCGCCATTTTAGGGATATCGGCAGAAGATGCATTAAATCGCCTTCACATCACAATTACGAAACATCCAACGCAACCCGGGATGCAGAATCCGTCACGGGTCGAGATCGCAGATATAATGGGGGATTTCTTTTGGGTCGGCGATGTGGCAGATACCAAAATTAATTTTGCGCGGACCGTCGAGCAGGGAACTAGCCTCCCCAAGGATTCGCCTCCAGGCGCGTTGCGCCGGACAACAAAATGGCTGCAGGCCCACGCTGGGCTGCGCAGCGTCCATTTATTCGAGGATCGACATGACCGAATCATTGAGGTTCGTGATGCCGAAACAGGGGATAAACGGTTTATCTATGATTCGCGTGGCCGTCTGCGTTTTGCACTCGAGGGGGCCATACCCCCGACCAATCAGCCCGCAGACATCCAATATATAGAATATGATGCTCTTGATCGGATTATCGAGAAAGGATTGTTCCGCGCGGAATGGGATAGGCCCATGCTGCAAAGCATGGCTGATACGCCGACACTTCCTGATGGAATCTGGTTGAACCGCTATGTTTATGGCAGTAACACCACGACTTCCACGCAGGGAATTCTGGGACAACTCTTGGCACGACAGCCGGTAGTGCCGGGAGATTTTGCAAAGCTGACAGAGCCCATAGAGACAATTTTCTCTTACGACGCTTTAGGTCGGTTGATAGAAGAGGCAACCAACTTCGCCGACCTGAATCTGCCCATGAACACGTTCTATACTTATGACGGTCGTTCTCGCATCGCCTCAATCCGCGATATGTTGGGGCACACTGTGACATACCGTTATGATAACCGTGGTCGCATCGGCGCGATTGGAACGAAAACGAAAGATATGGATGCCACCTATGCGCGCTACGCTTATACCGCAACGGGTTCATTGCGGAGCGAGCAGTTTGGTCCTGAGGCAGATCCAATAACACTCCGCACATACACCTATCGACCGCAGGGCGAGTTGATGATTCTCAACGATTCTCGCTTCTTTCGGCAGACATTGCAATATCAGCCAAACACACCCATTAGCGAAGTTAAAATGGAATTCCACTCTCCGCTGGGGACGGCCAACAGTAGCTATACCTATGATGGATTTGGCCAGTTGTGCAGTGTGGCTGGTCGCTTCCAAACAAGGGATACTACCTACGATGAAGCAGGGAATCCTATTCAAATTCACGCGGATCGGCGAAACCCTAGACTTTCCTATCTATCGGGGTCTAATCGCTTGACGGCGATCGATGACACCCCAGTCCAATATGACCGTCGCGGCAATGTCACGCAATTGTCCAATATTTCCATAGAATACGATTTCATGACCAATCGGCCTGCGCGCATCATTGCAGCGAATGGCAGAGAGTCGACGTTCATTTATGATGCGCTGGGGCGAGTCGTTTTGCGCAAGAAAGCTGGCGTGGTAATGCTTGATCAATGGAGCCAGACTGGTGAGAGGATAGCGCGCGCCCTGTCATCGTCGGAAGATTCTGCCAGCTTTGTACATACCCCGTTTGGCGTCATTGCGCAGATTGGTGGCTTCGAAGCGCAATATATATCGCGCGATTATTTGGGCTCAGCACGTGTCATCTCGAAGGACAAGAAGCCGGCGTCCGTGCTCCACTATGACGCCTATGGTTCGCTTCTCCAGTTTAGTACAAAAGTTGATCGTTCAGCCAATTCTTTGCCCTTTCTGTTCACCGGCCACGCATACGATCTCGATACAGACCTATATGATTTCGGCGCGCGCCTTTATTCTCCCCAGCTTGGCCGTTTCCTAGCGCCAGATCCGGTTGGTCAATACGATAACCCCTACCTTTTCGTCGGTAATAGTCCCGTCAATTTTGTCGATCCAAGCGGCATGGTCAGCTTGAAGGTATTCCGTCTGATCACCGGGGGAATCCGCACCGTAATAATGGCTGGCGCTGGCGCTCTCATCGGCGGCGCCACTGGGGCCATTGTCGGTGCGGCCGGCAAAGATCGCGATGCGGCCGGCGGCGCGGGCCAAGGTGCCTGGTTGGGGGCTCTAACCGGAGCCACCATCGGTGCCGTCATTACATTTGCGACGTTGCTACGAGGCAGTTTTGCAACTGCACGGTCAACCTATCCGGCGATCCTTTATGATGAGACATTTCGTGCGACCTTCGGACCCGTCGAATTTGAGATGGGTCGCATGGGAGCGGAAAAGATGGCCGAGGCGCACGGGATTCCAGAGAAATATTGGGGTAAATTTCTCATTGGCCATGAGAGACTCGATAGCCACACAGTGAAGCTACCGTCTGATTTCAACGGCGAAATTTTTGTTTTTGCTCACGGTACGTCTGGTCAGTTACTTTACCGACAGGGGCGAATGGGGCAGCCGAGAGTTTACCAAGATGGAGGTCAGTTTGCCGAAAATTTGAAGAGCAAGCTGATGGGCTATAAAAAAATTAAGAGGATACATATGGGATCGTGCTACGCAAATAGCGCAAATGGCAAGGAGGGTTCGTTCAATTCAGTCCTTTTAGAGCAGAGCGGGAAAATATTTCCAAAGTTGACTAGCGTGACTGGAGAACAGGGGATATCAACAGTAGCTGGAGAGTTCGGCGCCGGGGGCCATATCCGTCCCTATCCCGGAGATTTCAAGGTGTTCCTTCAACATTTATTCGGGTTTTGGCCCAGATGATTTTCCACTGAATGATCCCACGTATCGCGAGAGATCAACTCTGTCTCAAAAAGGCCGCATGCCCCTGCGTGCGGCGGCAAGTTGACCAATCCAGTTAAACCGAAATACAGACGGTTTAACTGAGTGCGTAGAAGTCTATGTGCTACTTAAGCGGCAGTTGATATCGCAGATGCCCGTTAACCCCTTGAAAAGATTGGTGGGCCCGGAGGGACTCGAACCCCCGACAACACCGTTATGAGTGGAAAAAGAAAGCCTAGAAAACCGCAGAAAATCTAGCTTTTTTGATGAATCCGGTAAAATTCCGACTCAAGGAAATCCGCCAATTTTTCGCTATCTGCGTGCCACTTGCGTGTCACGAAAATTTGGATGCGTAGAACACCGTAGAGGATGCGGTGAAGACACCGACGATCGCAGCTTTAACGAGAAGAGCGCGTGATCTTTCAATGACTCTTCTTGCTCGACAATTAGGTGAGGGATAGCCATTCGTATACCGGAATACATGCCAGGTTATACCGGATTATCCGTCTTCCAGTCCTGCCATCAAATTGCTGAGCAACCAGTCCTGAGCCCGATGGTGCGGCGATTATCTCCGCTATTCTCCGCAAATTGTGCGGTGAATAGCGATGAATAACTAACTATCCTATTGTATTGCAAAATGCGCTACAAAGGTTTATAGTGGGCTAGAGAGGTAAAAATGCCACGAGCCATCAAACGTAAGGAACATCCGTTATCGATGCGGCTGCCGGAAGCCGATATTGCTATCATCGATCGCGCCGCCGATCTGCGGGGACGGTCGCGCACGGATTTTGTGCGTGAAGCAGCGGTGCGTGCAGCCGAAGACATTCTCATGGAAAATCTACCCTTACGCATGAGCCAACAGGGCTTCAAGGCCTTTAGCGAGGCCATCATGGCTCCGCCCAAAAAGGTTCCGGAATTGGTGAAGCTGTTCAAACACAAGGCACCGTGGGAAAAATCCCGTACTCGTTCGTAAAGTAGCTGAGTTGGCGATATCCGCTCCCGAAGTTTTGACCCCAGAACACGACATCTCCCGATTTTCGTGCGGCAAGCCTGTTCTCGATCACTGGCTAAAGAACCGCGCCCTATCGAATCAGGAGAAGGGCTTTACCATCGTCATGGTGGTTCATGAGGCCAACCGGGTTATCGGTTATTACGGCCTCGCCCCCACCGCCATCATTCCGGCTTCCTTGCCTCGCTCTATTCGTACCGGTCAACCACCAAATCCCGTACCTTGCCTTTTACTTGGCCAACTTGCCGTCGATCAAGCTTGGTCTGGGAAAGGCATTGGGAGAGGATTAGCCAAACACGCTTTAGCGCGTTGTGTTCAAGGGGCCCAACTCATCGGCGGCCGGGCCTTGATCGTCAAAGCAATCGATGCTGAAGCGGCCGAGTTCTGGAAACAATATCGTTTCCTTCCCACTAAAGATGATGCGCTGCTCCTCTTTCGCTCTATCGCCGATATCGCGGCATCATTGGGGTGAAGTATTCCCGACTAACTTCCCCAATCCAATTTGGAGCGGGGATTATTATGATCGATTTCGGAGAAGATTGGCCGAAATATGAGTTTTGGCACGCCATTCTCTGAAAATCTTTCCATCTTGCTGGTAATTAAGACAACACGGTTTATCCTTCGATTGTGATCACCAGTCATTTTTTTTCGCAATAAATTCTCAACCTTCAAGAAATTGTTGTCCTCTCCGTAAATCCATGTCTCCGGAACTTTGATCCAAACAACTCCTGGTCCTTCAGATGGTAATTGCTTTGTAGCGGCATTCAGCGCATTCAGCACACTCGGCATTCGGTCAGATGGCAAAGCTGTTGAAAAATGAAAGGCCTTTAAATTACGAAAAAAATGCTCTCCTTTCTCATTAAACATTGCTTCTTTTACACATGTCCACCGGCTAGGTTCATCTTGAAAATACAACTCCAAACTTCCTTCCCTCATTTGTTCATCGGGGGCAGAAAGAAACTTTACGTAAATAAGATAGCGACCGGTAGGGTCAGGACCAATTGCTATTCCACTTTGATCTCCCCATAACTCTCCCATTCCTCCTTGATTCAAGCCTTTGATAATGAGATCTATCAAATAATCCACATCGGCAGGGTTTGGATCACACAGCGCCCTCACCAGGATTAAATAATTGAGTTTGCGCTGATTCATGTATTCTAAAATCGTTTGCTCCACTCGTTTCCACATAGATTCATATTTCAAATCCCGATCCGATTTTATATCTATTGCCTTACACTCGACTAAAAATGATGTCCCATTTTTAAGGGTCACTTTTAAATCTGGCGTTTTATTTTCTTTCTCTTCAAGAAATTCTACTGTAGAGCCGCCAGCTACATGATAAGACGCAACCTCTAATTCAAAGCAGGCCGCAAAAAATTGTTCGCTATTTTTCATTCTCGAAACTATTCGCTCGAAATGAGGTTGGCCTTTCATACTTTTTATGTGATTAGCTAGGACCAACAACAGCATCACACTCTCATTTGGCTCCCCCCGATTAGTCTGAAAGTGTTTTAGCCACAAGATAAGCCCATTATATAAATCGATAAGTGGGTGATTGGGTGGCTTGTACAAATAGGTGTGTTTACGTGGTATTTCAGATGGAATGGCTGTTTGAATATTTATAACTCTCTTGCTAAGCCATCGCCGACCGAAGACATCTCCTAGTATTTTGATACATTCAATAATGGCTTCAGCTGTAACATTAAATGCTGCATTTCCCATAATCGTCCGACCGTGTGATTTATCTTTTATATTCCTTATCGTCGGCGAATCCAGGTACGAAATCTGTCATCTCTTCCAGATTAACTGCGCCTCCCCTGTATCCGCGCGCGCGAACAAAGCTGCCATCAATGGCTCCGGCAGGCAAGGATCGTCGAGCCGGACACTCAAGAACAACTTGGGATGATCGCCACCGCTCTGCCGTTGCCATGCTGCACCGATTTCAGAGTGGCCAGCATAGACGCGGAAGGCCGGCGCTGATTCATTTTCGCGGTTGTCGTTGGGCACGAAGCGAATTTTGGCATTGAGAGTCAGGGTATGGATGGCGCCGGACCAACCACCCTCCTTGGTTGCGGTGAATGTTCCGATGACGGACATGTTTCTTCTCCTTCTTTCATGGTTTCGATTTCGGGTTAGGTGCTACACGCTGGGTCCTGGCGAACTCCTTATCACTCACCAAGAACTGCTCCAGCATCGGGGGAATGAGCGTTGCGACTTCTTCCTCTACGCCATAGGCCTGGCGATAGAGCGCGACATAGGCTTGCAAAGCACGATGTAGATCGGGTGCGACCGCGATTGAGATTTTGACCGACGTGCGTTCGGGCAGTTTAGGCAATTTAAGGCTGGGCATCGTTGCCTCCATAAGGTTTAAGCACGAGGTCCTTATGCACGATCACGCGCAACGGCCAGCCGGGACGCACGGTGAGGGTCGGCTGGATATTGAGGTTGCGTTCCGTCAAGGACTGGCCGGCCTGATTGACGGAATTGCCGGTGGCGCGTTGCAGGATGCGTAGCAGATCGCTCTGCTGACCCGTTCCGAAACTTGCCTCGCTGCCGATCCCTAGCAGGCTCGATAGCACAACGCCTTTCACAAGCTGCCAGGTGTGAAAATCCACCTCGTCTTCCAGACCGGCATAGCCGGCGCTATCGGTGGCCGGCAGATTGTCGATGACGATGGAAGAGCCATCTGGCAGGATGAGCCGGTTCCAGATCACCAGTGCCCGCTTCTGACCGTAGGCAATGACGGAATCATACTTGCCAAGCAGGCGCGTCCCTTGCGGAATCAGGAGGAAGCGGCCGGAGACGGTGTCATAGATATTTTCCGTCACTTGCCCGATCACATAACCGGGCAGGTCGGAATTCAAGCCGGTGACGAGACTGGCGGCGATCACGGTGCCCGCCATCACCTGATAGGGCGAGAGGGGCTGTTGCAGCGGATGTGGATTGTAAATGGCCGTATCCGCCTTGCCATTGAGGAAGGCGAGCTTTTCGCCTTGGCCGTTGGGATCGGCAATGCTCTTCGTTTCGGGCAGGGAGATATCGAGCGGATTTTGGTTCGAATAAGGCGCACTTGGATTTGCTGCCCTCGCGGTGCCTTGCGATTTGGCAACAAGCTGGAAGAAGACGTTGGCTTCCTTCGCGGCCTGTGCCTTTTGTGCCTGGCGCAGACGTTCGGCGCGTTCCGCTTCGGCTTCCGGATCGGGATGAATGCCAAAATCCCGCTCCTGCTTGAGAATGGAGGGCCCTAAATCGCCAGGAAGGGGCGCGCCAATCTGTGGCTTCGGCTGCTATTCGGGAAGCCGAGAAGGGTGATGGTTCTTAAATGACAATCGCCCAGCATTGGCTCCAACCCGCCGGTTAAAGGCTCGTCGGGGAGGATGGCGTCGAGATAGAAAGGGGTTTCCGGAACGGCGATGGGATGCTGTCTGGTCGAGATGGTGCCGTGCAGGTAGGTCAGCGTCTCGCCATCGTCCAGCGGCTGCAATTCCGGCAGGGCGCCATGCAACAGATCGAAGGCCCGGTCGGTCTCGGCGATGAAAGCATTCAAATGCTCGCGGTAATCGGTGACTTCTTCGGCGCTTTCCAGTAGCAGCCGCTCGCTTCTGGCCGTCCGGTCGGAGGGCAGCAAATAAAGCAAGGTCAGATAATAGATGCTCTCGAAATGCGCGCCTTCCGCCTCGAACCCGGCGCGGCGTTCGGAATCCACCATTTGCGAAACCGGATCGGGAAAGGAGGATTGGGGATAATTCAATGCCGGTCGCCGCTCGGCCTCGAAGAACAAAGCCCAGCCGGACCCGAAACGCTTCAAGGCGTTATTGAGGCGCGCGCAGATGGCAATCAGCTCGGCTTCGGTGGCGCTCTCCAGATCCGGCCCGCGCAGGCGAAAACTCCGCTGAAACGACCCGTCCTTATTCAGCACCACGCCGGGCGCGATCAGGGCCGCCCAAGGCAGATGATCCGCCAACAGGCTCGACGCGCGGCGATATTCGGCGAGGTTCAACATGAAAGATGCGCCTTCTGCCGCAAATGCCGGCCGAGCACGATGGTGAATTGCGGATCGCGTTGCGTTAGCCAGACCGCGATGGCATGACCGACGATGGCCACGACCAGACCGGCAAGCCACAGGCGCAGACCGAGGCCAAGGGCTGCCGCCACAGTGCCATTGACGATGGCGATGGTGCGCGGCGCGCCGGCCAGAAGGATCGGCTCGGTCAGCGAACGGTGCAGCGCAATCTCGAAGCCGGGCAGATGCGCGCTCATGATGCAAGCGCTCCGCCGCCGAAGGAGAAGAAGGTCAGAAAGAACGAAGCGGCCGCGAACGCAATCGACAGGCCGAAGACGATCTGAATCAATCGCCGGAACCCACCCGACGTATCGCCAAAAGCGAGCGACAGGCCGGTGGTGATGATAATGATCACGGCGATGATGCGCGCCACCGGCCCCTGCACCGATTCCAGAATCGATTGCAAAGGGGCTTCCCACGGCATGTTCGAGCCGGCCGCGAATACCGGTGTCGTCATCGCAACCAAAAACGGTAATGTCAAAATGAAAAAGTATTTGCGCATGATCTTCTCCTGTTCATGGTTTGGATAAGGAGGTGAGCGTGCCGAGGCGGTATTCGCCGCCGGCATCGAGTCCCCTCACCTCCACGACACTTTCGATGCGGCGCGCCAGCCCACGCCCCGCGATAAACACGATGAAATCCACCGCTTCGGCAATCAGCCGGCGTGGCACCGTGACCACCGCTTCCTGAATCAATTGTTCGAGGCGGTAGAGCGCGGCCTGGGCGGAATTGGCATGGAGGGTGGCAATGCCGCCGGGATGGCCGGTATTCCACGCCTTGAGCAAATCGAGCGCCTCCGGTCCGCGCACCTCACCGACAATGATGCGATCAGGTCGCAGGCGCAGGGTGGAGCGCACCAGATCACAAAGCGACGTAATCCCCGGCTTGGTGCGCAGCGCCACGCAGTCCGGGGCCGCGCATTGCAATTCGCGGGTATCCTCCAGGAGGATGATGCGTTCGTCGCTCTCGGCCATCTCGGCCAGCAACGCATTGGCAAGCGTGGTTTTGCCCGACGACGTGCCGCCGGCAATCAGAATATTGCGCCGCGCCCGAACTACATGGCGCAGCAGGCCGGCTTGCGACGGATGCATGATCCCGTCGGCGACATAATCCTTGAGGCGATAAATCCGGGAGGCCGGCTTGCGAATGCAAAAGCATGGCGCCATCGCGACCGGCGGCAACAGCCCCTCGAACCGCTCGCCGCCTTCCGGCAATTCGGCGCTGATGATCGGGTTATGCGCATGCGCCTCAAGGCGCATATGGCTGGCGACCAAGCGAATGATACGCTCGATCTCCGCGCTTTCCATGCGCGTGCCGGTATCGGTCTTCCCTTCGCCCAACCGGTCCAGGCGAAGCGCACCATCCGGATTGACCATGATTTCGATCACCGCCGGATCGTTCAAAGCCAGAGCGATCTCTCTCCCGAAGGCGGTCTTGAGCATGGCGCGGCGGCGATTGTTGCTCTCGCTCATGACCTCGCCTCCTCTTGGGGCTGGCGCGCCAAGACATCGCCACTCAGGCTCTTGCCTTGACTGAGGCGCCGCCCGACCTGCTCGAACAGGTAATTGAAGCGCTCTTGCCCTAGGGCCTTCGCCGCCGCCTGCTCGCTGGCTGGCAAGGGCGCCATCACCGTCAGCATGTAGCGGATGAAAAGCGCCAAGGTTTCGATCAGCACCTGCTGCTCGCGCTCGATCCGGCCCAGCGCACGGCTGCTATTGTCCAATCGTGTTTTGAGGACTGGCTCGATCTCGCTATTGCGATTGCGGCTCAGATACTCGCTGAATGCCTTGGCGAACAGCGCCGATTTGTTGGTGCCCGGCTTGGCCAACAGGCTGGCGATCTGGGCGGAGATTTGTTCGTCGAGATAGATATGATGCTCGATCTTCATATCCGCCCCCTTCAGAAGCCCGGTAGCGGCGGGTCGCGCCGCTCCTCGTTCAAGCCATAGGCTCGGGTCAAGGTCGGCGAAAAAAGCGGAAGCTGCTTCTCCTCGTCCTCGATCACAATGCCAAGATCGTTCGGCAGGTTGGGAACCGGCTCAAGCGGACCAGGCGCGTGCTGCAATTGTTTCTCGCCCTCGCCGTTTTGGCTTTTCTCGCCAAGCTCATCCACGATCAGTGCTTCCAGTCCGGCGTGCATCGTCCGCACTTGCCCGCTCCAATCGTCGGGGCGCGACGCGGGCCGGTCTTCATAGCCATCGCTCTTGAGGATGGGCGTTGGCAGGACCCGCGCGATAAAATTCTCATCCTGGAAATAGCGAAGTTTCTTGGCGCGGATCGGCGGCAGGCCGGAGACCAGGACCAGTTCGTCGCTCGCGGGCAATTGCATCACTTCGCCGGAGGTCAGAAGCGGCCGGGCGCTTTCCTGGCGCGAGACCATGACATGCCCGAGCCAAGGAGCCAGCCGGTTGCCGGCATAATTCTTCTGCGTCCGGATTTCCGTGGCGGTGCCCAAGGCATCCGAGATGCGTTTGGCGGTGCGCTCATCATTGCTGCTGAAGGCGATGCGCACATGGCAATTATCGAGGATAGAATTGTTCTCGCCATAGGCTTTGGAGATCTGATTGAGCGATTGCGCGATCAGATAGGCGCGCATCCCATAGCCCGCCATGAAGGCCAAAGCCGTCTCGAAGAAATCGAGCCTTCCCAAGGCCGGAAACTCGTCCAGCATCATGAGAAGCTTGTGACGGCGCGACTTCGCGGGATCACCTTCCAGGCTTTCAGTGAGGCGTCTTCCGATCTGATTGAGAATCAAACGCACCAGCGGCTTAGTGCGCGAGATATCGGACGGCGGAATGACCAGATAGAGAGAGACGGGATGCTCGGCCTCGACCAGATCGGCGATGCGCCAATCGCAAGCCGAGGTGGTCAGCGCTACATTGGGGTCGCGATAAAGACCCAGAAACGACATGGCGGTCGAGAGCACGCCCGAACGCTCATTGTCCGATTTGTTCAAGACCTCCCGTGCCGCCTCGGCAACCACCGGATGAACCTTGGGATGCTCGATTGTGCCGAGATGATTGGTCGCCATCATCGCGCGCAAGGTATGCTCGAAGCCACGCCTGGGATCGGAGAGGAAAGACGCTACCCGTGCCAGGGTCTTTTCCTCCTCCGCATAAAGCACGTGCAGGATGGTGCCGACTAGCAGCGCGTGGCTTGTCTTCTCCCAATGATTGCGCCGTTCCAATGCACCCTCGGGATCGACCAGGATGTCCGCGATATTCTGTGCATCGCGAACCTCGTTCGGCCCTTTGCGCACTTCCAATAGCGGGTTGTACCGCGCACTTTTCGCATCGGTCGGATTGAACAACAGACAGTGAGAAAATTTGGAGCGCCAGCCGGCGGTGAGCTGCCAATTTTCGCCTTTAATGTCATGGATAACCGCGCTTTCGGTCCAGGACAGCAACGTCGGAATGACCAGACCGACACCCTTACCAGACCGGGTCGGCGCGAAGGCAAGAACATGCTCCGGCCCATCATGGCGCAGATAATGATGGCGAAGTTGACCGAGAAAGACGCCGCGTTGCTCAAACAGCCCGGCTCGTTCGATCTCGCTATTGCTGGCCCACCGCGCCGAACCGTAGATGGTGGCACGCTTCGATTGCCGTGCCCGCCATACCGAGCCCGCTATGGCCACCAGACTGCCGAATAAAGCGCTACCGGCGGCAATGGCGCCGGCCATGTCGAACAGATGCGGCGCGTAAGCGCCATAGAAGAACCACCAGACGAACAATTGCCAGGGATAGTAAATCGGCCAGCCGATGATGATGAACCAGGGCAAGCCGAGGCGCGGCTGAAAATCCAATTGCGCTGCCACCCATTCCGTCGCCGTCCATGTTCCGCCAATGACGATGGCGAAGACGATCAGCACCTGTCCGATATAGATTCTGTTCGGCGACACTTGCGATCTCCTTCCGACACGCATGTTGCGCGTCTCAATCAGAAATCGCTCCGAACGAAAAAAAAGAAAATCACGCTTCCTTACGGCATGGCCGCGAAATGCACGGCTCTATCCGCCCGAGCGATTACGAAGCTAGGAATTGCGAGAAATGGTCCGCCGATGAATTAGAAAAATCCAAGTCTCTAATCGGTATTAGATTAATCGATTAACGGAAAGGTTATTGGGAAAGTACGTGAACTCATTTTAGACCACGATACGGCCTAATGTAGAACATGAAAAACATTCTTAACCTTTATTAAAGCGTGCGTGCAAACGGGGGACAAAGATGACGACCGGACCTTATCCGATATATCTGGAATAGTTCTTGCCACATTAGCTAGTAGACAAAGCATCCATCGATATCGTGTAGGCTCTTGCAGATAAGACGATAGCCTGTTACTCAACTATAAATGGCATTTCAAATCTTAAGCCTTAGCGGAGGGGGATTCCTCGGCCTATACACCATCTCTGTGTTAGCGGAACTCGAGGCTCAATGCGGTCGTCCATTAGCGCGCTGTTTCGATTTGCTGGCGGGAACCTCTGTAGGAGGCATTATCGCGCTCGGTTTGGCCAATGAAAAACCAGCTGCGGAGATAAAAGCAGCGTTCGAAGAAAACGGAACTCGAATCTTCTCTGATCGGGCCGCACCTACTTCCACACTGGGGCGAAGACTTGACTTACTAAGATCGGCGCTGAAGCCGAAGTATGATGGCGTCGCGCTGCGCGAGACCATCGAGCGTGTGGTCGGAGCAGATACGCTTATGGGTGACCTCAAGCATCCCGTCATCGTTCCGACGGTTAACTTAACGAAGGGTGCTCCACAGCTATTTAAGACCGCCCATCACCCGGACTTCAAACGCGACCACAGAATTCGTGTTACGGATGTCGCAATGGCCACTTCTGCCGCTCCTACTTATTTTCCGATCGCCCAGATTGGAGATGAATTGTTCGCCGATGGCGGACTATATGCGAACTCTCCTGATTTTATGGCAATACACGAAGCGGAATACTTCTTCAGCGTGCCACTCACCGAGCTGCGTGTACTCAGCATAGGCACGTCAACTACCCAGTTCTCCATGTCACATGTAAATGGCAGATCTCTTGGGATCGTCGCCTGGAGTCAGCGCCTCGCTCAAACAATGATCTCTGCACAGCAGATGGACGTTGCCTACATGGCGAAGCACAAATTAGCGGATCGATACCTGCGCATTGACAGCGTTTTATCTAAAGATCAGGAGCAAGACCTGGGCCTGGACATAGCAACGAATAATGCGCAGCAGACCATTCGTGGCGTCGCTGCGGGCGCAGTACAGGCTCATCTCAATGCTCCTCTTCTTAGAGATATACTTGCCCATGATGTCCCCTCTCCTTGTTTTTTCTACGGTTCCCAAGCGAATACCGAGGAAAAGTAATGGGAATAACATCATCTCTCTTCTTCAGCTCGAACGACCCCGAAAAGCAGACACTGCACCGTCGCATTACCCCAACGAATGAGCAGTTTGACCAGCAACAGGTACGTTGGAACGACATAGCCGACCATCTGATTGATGATCTGCGGGCTCGTAGTGGCTACTCCATGCGGACATGGTTACAAGGCTCCTATAAGTTTGGAACTCAGATACGGCCACCTCGTAAAGGAGCTGAGTACGACATCGACCTTGGAATCTACTTTGAGTGGGATGGCGACGCGGAAGATGGAGACCATGAACCTCAAGCGCTTAAGAACATGGTTCAAGAGAGTTTGCTTGCCTACAATGATGAGGGAGTTGTCGAAGTCGTCGCGCCCCCAAAATCAAGGTGTTCGCGCATCCGTTTCACGGGCGACTTTCATATCGATGTACCCTCCTACCATCTCGATTCTGACAGCGACATTCGCACCCTCGCGACGTCCGATGGTTGGGAAGTCAGCGATCCGAAACGAATCTATTTGTGGTTCCGCAATCGGTTCGATGATCAGGCACGCGCGAAGATCAGGCGCCAAGTTCGGTACCTGAAGATCTGGGCTGGTCTGGAATTCCCCGGCGATGCAGATCGCCCCTCATCCATTCTCCTTACTGTTTTGGCTAGCGAGGCGGCGGGCTCCCTCACCGCTGAAGACATGGCGAGTGATGACGATTGCTTACTTGCTATCCTCTCTACCATCATTGAGCGTCTCGAAAAGAATCCTACCGTGCTCAACCCAGCATCCAAGGTGAAGGAGAATCTCGCTCGTAACTTAGTAGGCGAAAGGTTCGATTCCTTTCTGGCGAAGCTGAGACACTTTAGGCAAATCGCTGAGATCGCTCTCTCTGCAAATGATCTTGTCACCGCAGCCGACAAATGGAGCGATGCATTTGGGCATTTCTTTCCGATGCCCGACGAAGAAGAGCTGAAGCAGATCGTCATCGCAGAACGAGCAGCATTACCAGCGAACGTTTTTACACCCGAGGTCCACGTAAAAGCGGTTTCCCGAGACAACAAGTTTGCCAAGTGGGAAAGTATGAACTTAATTGGCCCGGTCCCAAGGAATTGTGACATCGAGTTCACTATCGCCAATCGCGAGGAAATTCCGGCGGGTGCTACGATCCACTGGATGGTGAGGAATGAAGGAGATGAGGCAGAAGATATTAATGATCTAGGACACAGTGCAGGCAGTGGCCTCACTGCGCGCGAGCATTCGGCCTATAAAGGCACTCACTTCATGGATTGCGTGGCCCGCTTTCGTGGACAGATTATTGGTATGCGCCGGATACCAGTTGAGATTACGGGGATGACCGCGCCGAAGCGTAATCCACATCATAAACCCACCTACGTGCGCTTATTCGGCCGCCGTTAGAGTGGAATATGGAGTTCCAGAATTTTCTCTCCCTGGAGTGAAGAATGAGAGAACTTAGGATCATCACCGGCCGGGCCGATTGAGCAAAAAGTTGATGCAATTAACTTGCTAAAGAAAATGTCCCGCACGGATTTGCTTAATGATGATCATCGACTGAGTCCCCGCCGCCCAATGGTCCAGGAAATCTCGTCGCCGCGCGCGAGGCCGCTGACCGACTTGCCGAGATTGCGTTCCAGCACCGGACGCCACGGCACCAAAGTAAATTCACGGCTTTTCTCGATCACGGCAAACTTCCCGCTCGTCAGATCAAGGGAACGGCGATAGGTCCCTTCGATCCGCCCCTGGCGCGGCGCTTCCGTATAGGCCAGACCCAGTTCCTTCGATAATTGCACTGCCACACGGGAAAGCTCGCGACTGCGCAAGGTCGTCAGCATATCGCGGCGATAAATGATCTTCCCCTCTTGCTCCTCGGCTAGGCCTTGCTGGAAGAGCCATTGGCGACGCTGGGCGAGGGCATTCTTCACCTGCTGGCCGAAGCCGCTGTCGCGCAGCGATGCGGGATTGCCGGCAACCAATTCCTTATCCAACCAAGTCGCGGCCTCCGCACCGATCTGCTGATCCAAATTCACCCTGGACAGAACTTCTACGATGACCGGCTGGAGTCGTGCTTGTTTCTGTTCATAAGCTCGGGCCTTTTCCAAATGATTGGTCGGGATGGTCCAGGTTCCATCCGGTTCGCAAGTGGCGAAGCCGGCCCGCCGCATTGCCTCTAGCCTACGCACATGGGTCTGGGCGAATTCCCAAGAGCAATTTTTATCATGATCCATATGGGTATGAATGTTGTAGCGTCCGCCATGGGCGGCGGCGATCTCGGCAATGGTGCGGTCAGATTTCCTCGGCTCGATGCTCTTGGGCGAGATATGCAGAATGGCGCCGGTCGAAATGCTCTCGGTCGCTTCCTCCATGCCGATCTCGACATAATGAGTCCGGCCATCCACGCCATCGACCATCAAATAATGCCGGTCATTGATCTCGTCGGACAGGCCACGTTCGATCAGCCGGCCGGTGATCGGTTCGGCACGGGTATCGCTCGGCTCGTAAATGACCTGATCGGTAGCCGAACGTTCGATTTTTTCCTTACTCATCGCCTTGTGCAACGTCTTGATGATGTCGTCGCGCTCACCCATCCGGCGCAGGGTGGATTCCAATTCCGGCTTCAACTGCCAACGGCCCGGAGAAAGCTCCTCGGCCAAGCCCAACCGCTTGAGCTTTTGCAGACGGCCGGTGCGGAGGCTCTGTTGGAAGCGGGTATGGGGATTCTGGACTGGCTCGCCCAGCAGAACGATCCCTTGGTCATTAGCCCTGCGCAGCAATTCCTTATCCAGACCGGTGAACCGTTCCTGCCCGACTTCATCGCGTAACCTGCTTTCGATTTCGATATCGGTACGCGGCCCTAGATCCAGCGTGACGATCTCACAGGCCCGCTCGCGCATGCCGTGGGCCATATAGGTGCGGGCGATGACCAGATCCTTACCCTTATCGTCCTTGCCACGCAGAATGATGTGGGTATGCGGATGGCCGGTATTGTGATGATCGACCGCCACCCAATCGAGCCTGGTATCGAGATCGTCTTCCATACGCGCCATCAACCGGCGCGTCAGATCGCGGAGCGTTTCGTATTCGACCCCATCCTCGGCGGCGACGATGAAGCGGAATTGATGCCGGTCGCCCTTGCAGCGTTTCAGAAAATCCCTGCCCTCGGCGCGATCCTCGGTCGCCTTATAGAGTTCGCCCGACCCGCCCTCGCGTGTGACCCCTTCGCGCTGGATATAGCGAAGGTGAGTCGCTGCCGCCTTCATGCCCTTCTCGCCGAGCTTCATGATGCGGCTTTTGATAACGACGCGGCGCGAGCGGAAGGCGCCATGTCGGTCGCGCAAGATCGAGCCCGGGGCGGAGCCACGTCCGATACGGCTGCCGACGAAGCCGCTGCGCCCGTGTCTGGGCCAGCCTCCTGCCCGCGCCACCGCCTGGAGGGCTTGTTGCAAATAGCGTTGCCCGCGCTTGCCGCCCCACGATCGGAGCTTGCCTAATCGGGGTTCGAATTCGTCTTTATCGGCCATGATCCGACCCTCTCATTCATGGTCGCCATCGGCGACCGGCCTCGGGCGCTTGCGACCATAAAAAATGATGTGCAGACAAGGGTTTGAGGCGCGAATAGTCGCCTCCTTTTATCTTGCGATACCGACCTGCCCCTCCTGATCTTCGTCCTTTCATACGGCCTCATTACCCTCTCCTAGGATTGCGCCCTGTTCATTGCGGAGGCCTGGAAGCGGCCTTCATCGATGCCGATCCAAGCGGCACGAACAGCGTTTGCGGGAGCGATTTCTGTGCCGGCATGGCGTTTAGATCAGCTCCGCCAAGCACAAAAAACAGCGGCGATTTGGCCGCCATCCGATTTGAATTCGGAGGAATCGTGACCGCTTTTTCCGCATAAGAAATTGATCGCTTCACCCCTGAATCGAGCGCGGTTTCGATATTTGCGAGATAGGAAATCGTCTCCGCCGGCAGGGCGCGGCCCTGCTGCAAATAGGCCTCGAGACGGCCAGGACCGGCATTATAAGCTGCGAAACAGAACGGATAGCCGTAACGTTCAGCCATCTCTTTGAGGTAGGCGGTACCTGCCAGGATATTGTCGTGCGGTGCATAGGGATCAGCGCCAAGACCATGGCGAACACGCATCTCGGCATAGGTCGCAGGCATCACTTGCATGAGGCCTATGGCTCCGGCGGGCGAGGTAATCGGCAAGCCATCCAGTTCGGTTTGCCCTTTACTCTCGGCCTGGATGACCGCCATGATCCAGGCCTCTGGCAGATCGAAACGCTGCGCGGCTTCGGTGACGAAAGAGCGCCAGGATGGCATATCGCTCCAAGCCTCATGACACGGCAGGATTAGCAATGCCCAGACCAGAATGAGCCTCACCACACCCATAGCGGCACCAATTTGGCGATGATATTTGCTGTCCGAACCGGCCCGAAATACCGACTGTCATAGGAGCCTTCGGTAGGTACGAGGAGGAATAATTCATCGCTGTTCAAGCGACGGCAACCCTTCCAGCGAACGAGCACGCGGCCCAAACGGTCAACGTCCAAAATTGCGGCAAACGTTGTGCCATTGATGAGGACATGGCCAGAGAGGGTGCAGACATGATCGCCGGCAAGAGCCGCGACCGGCTTGATCAAGGGTACATTGGCCGGGAGATAATGACGCGCGGCGGCGAAGTCTTGAATGGCTTTAGGCAGCCTTAGGAGGAGGATATCGCCTTTGTTTGCATGCTCGAAAGCCTCTGTCCGATAGAAGCCCAGCGGCAGACTGGCGCTGGCATTATAGACAAGGATCGGGCGATGTATCGGCGATGGCGCCAGCGCGGCGAGGCCCAGCGCGGTGACGGCCAGCAATGCAATGCGCTTGAGGCGCAGCCCCGCCGAAACCGTTTCCTCAATCATGTTTGCTACCATCCTGGCTCCGCGCCGCCGACCAGCTATCCAGGTCATCGATGTGATAGCGGACGCTATTGCCATGCCGCCGAAATCGCGGTCCGCCTCCCCGGGTACGCAGCTCTTCCATGGTTCGTGGCGAAAGACCGACATAAAAAGCGGCCTGCTTGGTCGATAAAAAGGGGCTGACTTTCTTGGCGTTCATCACCCGCTCGAATTCATCTTTCATGATGCTTCTCTCCTGTTTCTCTGCTTCGCACTGAGCCTAAAAGACTCGGCGGTGCTGAGATTCAGGATGCGGAAGAAGCGAGGACGCGGGGACGGGTAAAAACTGGCATGCCACTTTTTCCCCTCCCCCTAACGGCACGACAAAGCAAAGAAAAAACCCCCGCGCGATGAAGCACGGGGGGCTTGGGAAGCGAGCAATAGCGGCGATGACTTATCGCTAGTCTAATTCTTCACTGGTTCGTTGGCGCAAGATGACCTGCGCCTTGTCCGAGCTGAGCTTCTTAAAGGTGGGCGCTTTATCATCCAATATCCGCCAAATAGGCGTGACCTTGTTCAGCGGTACGCCTCGCTCATGCGCCTCAAAGGCCACCTCCGCAATCGTTCGCAGGTGATAACCCATATAAATGGGACAGGTGACTTCCGCTCTATATTTCCGAGCCAATTTCTTACGCATATCCGCGATGCCGACGCTCGTGCCCTTGGGAATCGCCTTTAGAATTCGTCGATCATTTTCACTGAGGGAACCAGGACCATTTCGCCCTTTTTCATGCCGGCAATATCGATTTTCATGCGCCTGATTTCATGATGCGGCGTACTGGCTTTGAGCTTTTCGGTCCAGCTTTTCTTGGATTTCATGTCTCCTAATCTTTCAATCTCAGGGGAAGATAGATGTCCGAGAGCAATTCGGTGGGCTTGGTGTCTTGGGGGTTATTGAGATACTCCTCGAGCCCTGGTTGGTCGGCGGGTTCTCGGCCCGATTGCGGCAACCATTGCCCATAAAGCCATTCATAGGCCGCCTTCATGTCGGCATAAGGTCCCTTATGGCGCAGAATGGCATAATCACCGCCGGCAATTTCTGTCTTTTCCAGCGGTGCCTCGATGGGAATATTCTTGGCTGTAACGATACCGGCGCGGGAGCGCAATTGTTCGGCCGGAACCAGAGCCACATCATCATAGAAAATGGCGATCATGCGCAGATCATCCGGAATTGCATTGCGCGCCGCCAGCCAGCCAAAGAGGCGTTCGTAAGCGCGGTTAATCTCCATATAGGGGCCGATATGCGAGATGGTGATGGTCTGCATCGAAGGTAATTTCTTGATGGCAATATTGTACATGATCTTGCCTCTTTCTTTGATGTCGGTATGGAATGCTGTATGGCTGCCTTGACGCCGATATTGCGCTGGTGGCAGGCCATAAACGGATTTGAAAATGCGGGTGAAAGAAGAAAGATCGCCATAGCCTGATTTCTTGGCGATCTCTTCCACCGAAAGCGAGGTTTGCACCAAATAGGTGGCCGCCCGATCCAGCCGCAGACGCTTGATAGTCGCCGCAATCGTTTCGCCGCGCATGGCCTGATAAATGCGATGCCAATGGGTAGGCGAGAGAGAAGCAATGTCGGCCAGCCGGTTAAGATCCAGCTCCTCTTCCAGATGATCGAAGATCCAATGGATCACGCGATCAAGCCGCTCCTCATAATCGATCCATTGTTTTGCCTTGGCCATGTCCCATCCTTTGCACCGACTTTAGCAAAGATCGAATTGACAAATCTTGCGATAAAGAGGCGGCTAGAAGGCAAAGAAAAACCCCCGTGCCGGTGAAGCACAGGGGTTTGGGAAGCAGGGGATTAGTCGGCTGGATTCCAAATTACGGCATAGACATCGGCATCGTCCTGACCGGCGGCCTGACCGAGATTGGCGTACAATTTACGCGGCCCGAATTCCGGTGCGGCGAGGCTGAGCGAGACGTAATCCTTGCCCGAGCTTTGACCGGTGCGGACCCAACCGGCACCGATTTCGACGCCCTGGGTGCGAACGCGGTAATCCGGCTGATCGTCGGAAGTCTTCGTGCTGTTGGGCACGACATCGATATCCGCGCGGATGCTGAGGGTCTTGATCTGGCCCTTGAAAGAGCCATTGGCTTGTTTGGTAACATATCCGATTGCAGGCATGTTCGTTCTCCATTTTCTGTTCGCGGGGACCATTCCCTGCGATGGCGAACCGACCATGGGCGCGTCCGCGCAGTGGCAACCTGCAAGGCCGAAGCAAAGCGGAGGACCCGAGCCCAAGGTCTTTTTTGGAGCGAAGCGGCCGCGAGGAGCCAAGCGATATTTATGAGCGCAGCGGGGAAAAAAGCCGAGGGCGACGGTTTGTCGGCGAGCAGCGTGCCCATAGGTTCCACATCAAGGCAGGGATGGCAACGCGATGAAAGGAGGAGAGAAAGAGCAACTGCATAGGAATCATCAATAAGCTCTTAATGCCAGCGATCACTGATCGTAAATACCACCGCACAATCACCTATCAGCGTACGTAGCCGTGAATATGGTTTCTGAAAGCCATTTCTTGAATGAAGGATTATCGCTAAATTGTTTAAATAGCTCAGTATGATCGGAAAGAAGTTCTATCACCGCACGCTCAAGAGCCTTGTCATGCTCGATGCGAGCATTCTGCTTATCGGAGTTTTTCATCGCATTCTGGTAAGCCTTATCAGCTGATACTTTTGCTGGAAGCTCCTCCGCGATAACTTTTCCAATCTTGTCTGCATCCTTCCAATCAATATTGCCAAACATTTCATTAAACGTCTTAAGGATATTACTGAGTAGGTCGAGCTTTGGTTCGGAAGTACCACCACCGCCAGTGGTCGGTACTGGACCAATTTCTCCATCGGCATCCGGCAAGGCGATAGACATCGCAGCTTGAGCTTCAACCCGGTAACTATCCATATCGATAGCTTCGATGATACCTTTCGAGAGATCCTGTTCTTCCGGCGCAGGCAATTTCGGTATCAGAAAATTCAAGAAAATCGAAAGTTTTTCCCATTCTGCGTTGGTGTAAGGGAGAATTGCAGCAAGAAATCCGTAGGTTCGTAAGAAAGCCTTAGCTTTCCCCTTGAAATTTACTTGGCCATTCTCATCAAGATCCTTCTTATAGATTGCCACACAAGAATCGAGAATGGGGTCGAGCTTATCTCTGTCCGCACCGCCGAGATAGAGGGTTAAAAAATCCTCGATCTGTCTCCACGAATAAACCTGATAATCGTCAAGATTCGTTTTTAGGTCATGCAGTTTATTGGGATCGGTCTCCTCACTAAGAATTGTCGTACGGTAATAATCCTCAAAGGCAGCCTTGATGCCATCCGCGTCGTTCATAAAGTCGAGCACAAACGTATCATATTTCTGAGGATGCGCGCGGTTAAGCCTGGATAATGTCTGAACTGCTTTAATATCGGATAATCTCTTGTCGACATACATTGTGTGCAAGAGTGGTTCATCATAGCCGGTCTGAAATTTATCAGCGACAATAAGAAAGCGGTATGGATCTTGAATAATTAGTTCTTCGATTTTGCTGCTCGGAAAGCCGTTGAGCGACGACTCAGTCACTTTCTGCTCGCCATACTCATGCTCGCCGGAAAAGGCAACGATCGCCTGAAAAGGGCTTTTTCGTTCCCTCAGATAGGCTTGAAATGCGTGAAAATATTGAATCGCTCGATGAATCCCACTTGTTACCACCATTGCACGAGCAACGCCGCCGACTTTTCGATGAGCAATAACCTGATCGTGAAAATGGTCAATCATGATCTCAGCTTTTTGACGGATCGCATACTCGTGGGACTCAACATAATATCGCAATTTTTTTTGCGCCCGCTTGGCGTCGAATTTTGGATCGTCCTCGATTGTCTTCATTAGACGATAATAACTTTTTACCGGCGTATAATGCTTCAATACATCAAGGATAAAACCTTCCTGAATAGCCTGCTTCATCGTATAGCTATGAAAAGCGATGTGTTTGACCTTGTTACCTTCTGGGGCAGGCGCGCCAAAAATCTCCAGCGTCTTGTTTTTTGGTGTGGCGGTGAATGCAAAATAACTCGCGTTCGACAGCACCTTACGCGCCGTCATCAGGCGATTAATAATGTCCTCGACGGTTTCGTCTTCTCCCTCCGCTCCGTTTTCGGCAAGCGCAATGTTCATCTTCGCCGCCGTACGGCCGCCTTGGCTAGAATGGGCCTCGTCTATGATGATTCCGAATTTTCGACCTCGATGCTCATCACCAATATCCTTCAATACAATTGGAAATTTCTGAACTGTTGTGATGATGATCTTTTTGCCAGCCTTCAAGAAAGCGCGTAAGTCGCCGGAGTTCTCGGCGTGCCCTACGATAGATGAAACCTGAGCAAACTGCTTTATCGTGTCCCGAATCTGTTTGTCTAATATCCGCCGATCCGTTACCACGATTACGGAATCAAAAATCGGCGAACCATCTTTTTCCAAATCAATCAGTTGATGGCTAAGCCAGGCAATCGAATTGCTTTTACCTGAGCCTGCTGAGTGCTGGATCAGGTATCGCTTGCCTACACCAGAATCCTTTACATCTTTCAGCAGATTTCGCACTACATCGAGTTGGTGGAATCGGGGGAACACTTGTTTGAGCGCTTTTTTGCGACCCTTATCGTCCTTTTCTTCGATCACCTGTGCATAATTCTCAAGGATATCGGTCAGGTTCCGCTTGGTAAGAATTTCCTTCCACAAATAGTCAGTCTTTAGGCCATTTGGATTTGGTGGATTGCCGGCACCGTTGTCCCAACCCTTGTTGAAAGGTAGAAACCACGATGTCTTGCCCTTCAGATGGGTGCACATTCGCACCTCATGATCGTCAACGGCAAAGTGGACGACACAGCGGCCAAACTGGAACAGTAATTCTTTAGGATCGCGATCGCGCATATATTGCTCGATCGCGTCACCAATAGTTTGCTTTGTTAGGCTATTTTTCAGCTCAAATGTGGCGACCGGTAAGCCATTAAGGAAAAGCACAATGTCTAAGGAAAGCCTGGTTTCATCTTTCGAATAGCGCAACTGGCGCGTAATGCTGAAGATGTTGGCAGCAAATAACTCCTCTGCCTTTCTGTTACCCGCAGTTGGTGTTCCATAGAAAAGCTCGAGCGATGCCGGGCCATGTTTCACGCCATTGCGCAGCACGTCGATAACGCCCCGCTTGGCGATCTCGCCCTGAAGGCGATGAAGAAATTGGGTACGTTTTGGCCCGTCAGTACTCAACCCAAGTGTCTCAATAGCCTCGGGTTGTGTGGCGTTTAGGAAAGAAAAAAGCTTCACCAAATCGACAGCATGATCACGATCAAAATCCTTTGGATTACCTGCTGTATAATCGGCCTCACCGACAAGGGACTGTACGATAAGGGATTCAAGGCCCTTTTCACTGGTGTCACTCGTCGCCATTAGCCCCCTCCGTCAAGTCTGTGTCATCTATTTCCGCTTCTTCTTCAAAATCTTTAATTTCATCCAGAATGGGTTCGCGGGTGGAACGCGAAATCTCGATATGTCGTATGTCCAACTTGCCCGTAACGACATCGGCAATCAGGCGCTCGCGATACTCTCCAATCAGGCGAATTTCCGAAACGATTTTTTCGATAGCCTGATTAAGCTCGGCTGAGTCCCCGTCTATCTTGTCAGCAATTTCTGACTGTTCTTTTTGCGGTGCAAGGGGGACGAAAATTGCTCCTAAGTCGGGCTTGGTGATGTGCACCAATCCGATGATGCCGTGCGCATTGTCCTCTACATGCTTGGTCACTGCACGTAGCAGGTAGAAAAAGTACCTGCGATGGAGATCATAATCCTCCAACTTAAAGATGTGCTGGTTTAGATATGCAGGAAAATCACGAGTCCATTCAAATGAACCAAAAGATGTACCTCGGTTTCCAGACCAAGCGAATACTAAATCGCCAGGTTGGATTAGCATTCTCTCAGGCAGATTAGTTCGATCCGTGTAGTTGAAGCTCTCACTTCCATTAAGATTTTCAATTCGGATGATCGGAATGCCGACGTCCTTCCAGTCAGATGGTTTGAAAGCGATCCCGTTGACAAATTTGGTGAGATACTTCAATCGCTTGGCTTCCCAATGCGCGGGAATCTCGGGCATCCAGTCGATACCAGTCGATTTCATTGGCACATTCGGGTCAAGACCGCGCGTGACGGCTCGGTTGACGATTGCCTGTTTTTGCTCATTCAGCAGAGCAATCAACCTCCGCTTGCTACGGATAAGTCGTGTGGTCTGAAGGCCATGTGCATCGAGAAAATCTGCAATAGACTTTTGTTCGTCGGTCGGTGGAAACGCCGACGGCATCTGTTTGAACTCATCCCAATACAGGCGATTACGGTCAGATACGATACCGCGCGAGAATTTATTGACCTCACGCATGTAAGCGCCAGTGCGGAAAAGGTAGGTATAATAACGCGACTCAACCTCGGGAAAGGGTTGGGCGACGACATAAGCAGGACTGATCAGGCCATCGACTGGTGCAACACCAACAGCACCTTGCCATAGTCGCATCATATTATATGCGATGTCGCCTTTTGCCGCGCGCTTATATTTACCCCGGTCAGCCATCATTTGCTTCCGCGCAGCATTATCGAGATCGCGAACACGAACGCCGGTTCTGATCGAAACTTCGAGGATCGGCAAATCCCCGTGGCCGGTGTCGTTCCGCTGAGCAAAGAGTCGACCATTTCGCCGCACATCCCAATGTTCTGGTACTTGGCCTAACCATGGCAGGCCGCTGTCCCGATAATGCGGATAAGGTCGTGGGCCTTTGACCTGGCCCACTTCGACTTCTTCTTCTACTTTGCGTGCGCTGGCAGATCTCATCTCATAGCCCCTCGAAATAGGTTTTAATCTTTTGGGCCATAAGCTTCCGACGTTGTTCTAGAAATTCGTCGAATTCCGGGATATCGCCATTTAGCAGGCATTCAGGCAAGCAGCTCGTTTGTAAGTTAGCGCGCATATCTTCAACCTTTATGATGCCGCCATATTTCTTTGGACCACCATTGCATTGGTCAGCCAATTCAGCGAAGTAGATTTCCGGGGCCTTATCGCCAATGCCAATATTGATCTCGCTCTGCGCCAAAACGAAGTTGGCGATCTGGTTGTAACGGCCGCGTGCCAGTCCCTGTTTCTTAAGGTGATTGCGCGGATATACATGATGCACATCGCTTCGGTTCAGTAAAAGGTCTCGCACGGTGATGTCACGAGAGAGGAAACCGAGGTCACCGAGTTTTGTCTGAGCCGCCTGATAAACCAGGAAATAAGGGCTGGCCGACGATGATGTCTCCATATCTTGGGGCAGAAGCGTGCTCCAGTAACTGTCGGACAATTCTGCATCGATGACAGCGTTGGCATAGGGTGAAATGCCACGAGAATCGATCTGACGTATATCGAAATCGAATGTACTTTCTGGATTCCCCGCGTAACGGCCCCGCAATACCGACATCACATACCAACGTCGGACTAAGCGTTCGATATCAGCCGCCGGCAACCCTTCGGCACGACCTCGGAGATAGAGGATATAGGCGAAATTGATGGCATTCTGGCTGCGTATCAAACTGGACGTAACGAAGCCCGCCGAACGTAGGATCATCGTTAGCCGATCGAAATGCGTCTTGTTGATGAAATTGAGAACGCCGATTTTTAGTTTGGCGAAAGCTTCTTCTGCAACGGCTTCCTCATATTGCTTGGTCTCGAAGTTTCGACCCGACAATAAGGCGACGAGATCCTGAAGCTTGCCGCGACGAAACTCCGATGTGAACGCTACGCGCAACATATCGGTATAAGAAGGGTCATAGAGGTCATCGTTGACATCTTTCAACCAACGCATCTTCGGCAAGAATTCGGAGGCAGCGAAGGCCTTATCGCCCTTCTCTATGCGCGCTAGGAATTCAGGTGCAATACTGAGGTGGCAGAAATAGTCGATCGCTTTCCGTAAAAGGTTACCGCCATAAGTGTCATTTGCGGCAATTTTCGACATAGCAAAATCTGCTTGGCTTAGCGATGCACCCGCCGAATTCACACGAATAAAAATCTCGGTCACGGTCTCGATATCGAGATCCTCGGCCAGCTCGATAAATCCGACATGATTGTTAATGATTTTCCGCACTCGCTCGAGAATGAGTGAAACTTGATCTTGATCGACGTCGGGATTTCGAGAGGCATAGTCGCGCGTCAACTTCGTTAGACTGGCATCTGGCGCAAAAACCTCAGCCAGATCGGGAATCCATGCACCGTCCTTCTGAATAGCCGGGTTTGATACTTCGAATTTTTCTTCGACGGGATGAAAGGCAATCCGAATGCGGGCAGTTTCGTAGTCCTTGGTCAGAACCTCCCGCCCGAGAAGCGCCGCCATGAGGGCCGTTACTCGCTGCTGACCATCGATGAGAATTCGCTTCCCAGCAGAAGTTGATCCATCCTTCAGCCGTATCGATGGATTGCGCCAGGCGATGAGATAACCGACCGGATAGCCTTGATAGAGCGAGTCTAATAAATTGCGGACTTTAGTTGCATCCCATACGAACGGCCGCTGGATTTCTGGAATCGCAATTTCACCTGATTTTATCCAGGTGAGCAATGTTTCAATCGGATGGGGAGTGACGGAATAGCGTTGGGTGGCCATAATTAATGATCTCCCACCAACACATCTTCGAGCAACCCTTCAGTTTCTTTCTCGAGCGCTCGAATATCGGCTTCGATTTCCTCAAGAGTTCTCAATGGTTGAGGCTTGTAAAAATGCAGAGCAAAGGAGATTTCATAGCCGATAACTGTTTTGGAGGCATCAATCCAGGCATCCTTTGCGTGGGGTAGAACCTCACGTTTGAAGAAAGCTTCAATGCCGTCTTTTTCCAGAAAGGACACTTGTTCGATGTCCCGCAGCTCGGTGTCGGGCTCATATTCAACAATAGCGAGTTTACCATCTATCGTTTGATGATAGCTCCCGTAGAGCCTGTCCTGTGCGGCATTTGCCCCCTTCTTCACCTTCCCAAGCTTTCTTATTACAGGCTCAGCTTCTGCATCTTTAATACCTAAGGATGATATCAACAGCTTTTGGCGCTTGGCGGTTATGCGCACATCGAGCTTCTCCGATATGGTTTCTACAGCCTTAAGAAATTGACTGAAATTCCGATGCGGCCCTGCCCCGAGTTTCTTAGCAACGTTCTCCACCACTTTAGCAAGAGGTTCTTCCGAAGAATCAGTACAGATTTTGCGGAACCTGCGTAGAGCACTTTTGCTGAGCTCGACTTTAAGCCGTAGCGGCCGTTCGACGGTTATCTTCCAATAACCGAATGCCTGATTGGAAAAGACTTTCGATTGGTCACTCTCTTCTTGCTTTAAAAAAGCATCGCAAATCCGTTTGATGTCGTCAGCGCCCAGTTCACAATTCTTCTTACCTAGGTTCTTTCGCAAAGGCTTGAACCAGGTTGCGGCATCAATGAGTTGAATTTTGCCTTTGCGAGAAGGAGCTTTCCGATTACTTAGTACCCAAATATAAGTCGCAATACCGGTGTTATAGAAAATATTGAGCGGCAGAGCGATGATGGCCTCAAGCCAATCGTTCTCAATCACCCAACGCCGTACATTGCTTTCACCTTGCCCGGCATCACCGGTGAAGAGCGAGGAGCCATTATGGACCTCCGCGATACGGCTGCCGAGCGGTGAAGCCTTCTTCATCTTGCTCACTAGGTTTGCAAGAAACAGCATTTGGCCATCGCTGGAGCGTGTAATCAGGCTGTATTCTGGATCGTCTTTGTGTTTAATCAAAAATCGAGGGTCACGAACCTCTGACTTTCCTCCCATCCGCTCGAGATCAGTTTTCCAAGACTTTCCGTAAGGTGGATTGGACAGCATGAAATCGAATTCTTGCGATGGAAAGGCATCGCTCGATAGAGTAGAGCCGAACTTCATATTCTCGGCCTCTACACCCTCCCCTTTCAGAATCAGATCTGCTTTGCTAATCGCGTACGTCTCTGGATTGACCTCTTGACCATAGAGATGAACTGACACTTCTTTTCCGTGATCAGCCGCCAACGTGATTAATCTTTCTTCCGCCACGGTTAGCATGCCACCCGTACCGCAAGCACCGTCGTAGACCAAATATGTTCCCGATTGAATAGCGTCAGCGATCGGTAAGAAAATCAAATGGGCCATAAGCTCGACGACATCGCGTGGCGTAAAATGTTCACCAGCTTCTTCATTATTTTCTTCGTTGAAGCGCCGGATCAGTTCCTCAAAAATCATTCCCATAGAATGATTATCTAGGCCAGCTAGGCGAACACTGCCATCTTGATGAAGTACGGGCTTTGGGCTGAGGTTCACGGATGGGTCAAGGAATTTCTCGATGAGGAACCCAAGTGCATCGGCTTCGATCAGCGTTGCAATTTGATTACGGAACTTGAACTTATCCAAAACTTCTTGGACGTTCGGTGAAAAACCATCGAGATATGCTTCAAAATCCGCTTTTAACTGTTGCCGACGAGCGCGAGACGCGAGATCGCGAAGAGAGAATTGTGATGTGTTGTAGAAGGCTTCTCCTGAAGCCTGACATAGTGCCGCATGCTGGTTAGCTACTCCTGCTTTGTCGAGCTGCTGTTTAAGTTTTAATACTGCGGCCTTGGATGGTTCGAGCACCGCATCGAGCCGTCGAATCACAGTCATCGGCAAAATGACGTCGCGATATTTTCCTCGAACGTATATGTCCCTTAGAACATCATCCGCGATATTCCATATGAAGTTACTGATATTTAGGCTCAAGCCTTCCCCCCTTTAATTTACCGCTTTATCCGCACGGCCTTCTTCTGTAGATCGATCCAAACATTGAGATCCGATCGTTTGAACCGCCATGCCCCAGCCACCTTAAAGCCCGGCAATTCTCCACGCTTGGCCAACCGATAGACGGTTTTTTCGTCAACGTTCAAATAGCCCGCCACGTCCCGTACGGTCATGGCTTGATCAGGCATGGTAATCATTTGAGCCCTCGTGTTTTTTGGACTATAGCAGGGGAAGAAGGGGCAAACCAGTCCACAGGAGGGTAAACAAAACAGAGCGTTTAGGACAAACGTGAGGAAACTCGAGGCTTGGGGGAGCAAGCGAGGCGATCGTTAGGTTTTGCGTAAGGACATGTGGCGAAACCTTGGGGCCCAGGTTATCTATGAGCACGTCCATTAGGCTCACCTCATGAGCGGGAAGTCGCCTCTAGCAGTGCACAGTAGCTAGTTAGGTACTGCCCCCAACTTCAATAATTATCTTCTTTTTGGTAACAGAGTAACCATATCCTTGAAGCCTTCGACGTGCGTTTCTGAGGCTAACTTTGCTAAAAAATGGAATCTCCAATGGATTATTGGATTTACTTATTATCGCAAAAATAACTTCATAATCGTGAGCATTTGGTCTTGCTTTTGTATCTACTAACTTGCGGTCATCTGGTAGTTTTTCGTTGAGCTTTAGGCGGAATTCCTCGTCCTGTAAAAACAACTCTCCTGAGACAACTCCCTGGTTAAACAAGTGGCTAAGCTGAGCAGCACCACCGTACCTTTTCACATGTATTATTTTGTTATCAGCAGTGAACAGATCGCAAAACTCGATTGAACTATGGCCGCCACCATGGCTTATCATCTTACGGTCCATGCAGACAGAATTCGGGATAAATGTTGGAAGATCTATGTTGTATGAGCCTTCATCCATGTGATTATAATTTGGGAAATACATATTTGATTCTGGAAATTTATCGAAATCTTCAAGGACTTGATTGGTAAATCCGGCAGCAATTTCATACCATTTACCGTTATTCAAAACGAAAATACTGCTGTCAATTTGAGCTTCTGCATAAAAGCATCGGTATGCGGTCCACTGATCAAGCACATCATCACTTTTTATAGAAAGAGCTTTGATTTTCTTTTTTCCAACCAAATTAGAATCGATATTTTTTTGTTCCCAAGCCGAAATAAACTCACGAATATCCAGGTCCTGATGTAACGCCTTTTTGTTTGTGTAGGAAAAACCTTTGACATCAACCCAATCTAATATGGTGGGTGGCGCCATCCATATTTTAGTAAAATCTTTCCCTTTAAATTTTTCAATAAGCCACTGATCCAGGCGTTCGACGGTTTTTGAATCACGCACCTCTCTTATTTGATCTATCCACCCAAAGTTTGCTTTGTAGGATTCGCTTTGATATTGCTCGAGACAATTCATCAAAATTGGTTTGATCTGCTCCGCATTCTTTTTTACGGAAATTGATAGAGAGTCTTTACCCGAAATTGTTTTTCCAAATGAAGCAATTTTTGATTGGCCAGTTACAGCACTTACTAGATCTTGCTCAATATTAATTCCAAAATTTTCTGCTCCACCTTCCCGACTCATCTGTTCTCGGCTTTGCTTTGGTATTGAACCTAAAATTGTCTTATCGATACTACGCAAGCTATCCGGAGTAACTGTATTAAGTACAACTTTTAAACCGAATCGTTCTTCAATTACGTCGTCATTTAGAAGATATCGACCAGTTCCAAACGCAATGGCGAAAATACGTTTATGCTCTTTGTCTTTAATATCAACTAGGAGAAGCCCTTTTGAGCTCGCTGTAAGAAGCCGAAGCTTTCCTGCTAATGCATTTCCAAAAAAATCTTCTACCCAGTTCGGAGCTCGAACATAAGATTCTTCAGCATAGAAGATACCAATGTCACCAATTGGAAATGGTTTTGCATCAGGTTTTACGATTTTATCGTATTCCTGATACTCCATCTTTATGAGGTAAATAGCTAATTTATTGGTCTTTTGACTCATCGCCCCCTCTTAAGGGAAGCGTAGCCCGATACAACCTTTAATGGCAATAGACTCTCGTTAATTTGTCAGAACAACTTCAACTGCCCGTACGCGTCTTCATCGAAAGCGCTATTTGCAATTTTGCGGCATAAGCGGAACGGACTTAACGATTTCGCTAGTGCTGGATAGGCGGAACGCTGGGGACAAGGCATTGCTCGCCCTCCGGGGTCGATTCGCTGGCGTAGAGGAGCAGATTGCTTGTCATGCCGGACACTCGTGCGATGCAGATTTCGTCTTGAATGCAAGGATGTAATCGGCGGCTTTACTGGCAAGGCTCGCGGCCGTGAATATCGCGCGGGTGTCATTGCGCAGGACTTCCAGCCAGGAGTCCATATAATCGGCATGGCGTACGGTCGGCTGGATATTCAGGCTTGCGCAAAGGAAGGCGCTCGCCATCTCGGCAACAAGCTCTTCGGCCGCATAGGCATGGCTGTCAAAGCGTTTGGAAAGATTGCGGTCCAATCGGGATTTAGCACCGCTCCAGTGACCGAGTTCATGAAAGCAGGTCCGATAATAATCGATCGGTTGGAAGAAGGCCGATTGCGGCGGCACCTGAATGAAATCGTGCGTCGGGCTGTAGAAAGCGTTATTGCCACCGATGCGGAAATCCGCGCCAGTTGCCTTGATCAAGATTTCTGCGTGCGGGATGGTCTGGCATTCCGGTAAAGGCTCGGCGCTCTTCGTCAGGTGTACCGGCAATCCTTCGCATTGCTCAACATTGAACAGCGTAAAGCGTTTCAGGAAGGATATGGCGTGAGCGTCGCCGCCCTCGCGCGTCACCCTCTGCAGTTCTTCCTTCGGAATGAATTTATCGGCATGGCAAGCCATAACTCCTTTCTCGCCCTTGCGGACGTGTTCGCCCAATTCCAAGGCTTGCCGAAAGGTAAGCCATATCTGAGAGGCATAACCCCGCTCGATCACCGCACCCCATAAAATGAGAATGTTCACCCCGGAATAATGCCGGTTGGTCAACGCATTCATAGGCAAGCCGGTCGTGGCCTTGACCTCTCCCCAGGGTCTGACCCACGGCACGCGCCCTTGCTCCAATTCCAAAATGATTCGGTCCGTGACCTCTCGATACAGATTGGCCCGGCTCTCGCCAGAAGAAATTGCTTTGTGTTCCATGATCGCTCTCCTTTGCCCTAACCCACACAATTCCCCCGGAGCGGGGGGGTGGGCGGCAAAGAGCGACCGGCAGGCCCGACGGCGGAGCCGGCCTGCACCTGTAAGGCCGAAACGGAGAGAAGGACCCGCGTAGCGGGTTGCGGGCCGGCGCGGCGGGCCTAAAGGTAAGCGCCGCCCACCTTCCGCGAGAAAGGGGAAACAGCACGTGGTCGTGTTGTCGCTTGGTGTTACTTGAGAAACTGACGATAGCCCTCGCGCATGAGATAGAGGCCACGATGGACGCTGTACTTGATCTGGTCGCGCAGCGAGCGGCTGGCATCGCTCCAATCGGCTTGAACTCGCTCTACACCAAAGAGAGCGATGGCGATCTCGCGATAGGATGCACCCGCCAAATGTCCGTCCAGTGCTTGCAGAATGAGGTGCAGGCGACGACCGCGCGGATCGGCGCGTATTAACTGGCGCGGGAAAGGCTGAGAAAGAAAAAGCGCCCGAAGGCGCTTGATGGTGATCAGCTTGGGCTCCAGATCCTTGAAGTCCAACTCATATAAGATCTGATACTCCCCGGTTCTTCGTAGCGCCGCCCCTCCGCATTGCAATTGCACCGCACAATTGTCGCGACGCAGAAGCAAGTGTTCATGACCGTCAGGCAGAGCCAAGATCGTTACGTCACAGTTCTTTTCCGGAAGCCGGAAGCAATCCGCCGGTTTAAGCTCCTGTGTCTCGCGGAGCGTAACGCTGACGATGGAAGAACAAAGCTCCGGCTGCCAGAACACACGGGCTTTTCGTGCTGGCGCATCGATACAATCAAAAAAACAGCAAGCCGAAATGACCTAGTTCCGGGTGAGCCTCCTTCAGAGTGACGCGATGAAAACATAAAGCGGTATGTTCCGCTTCGATGGCGGAACCGTTTGTTTTGCTATTCGATGTAAAAGAGGATTTCGCCGTACAAATTCCCAAGCCCAATCGGGCGAGGTCAGCGGCGAGGTATAGGCATAGCCTTTCGAATCAGTCCAGCAAACCATAACTCCACTCTCAATCCGAAGTGGGTAATGTGCGGTTCGTACGCGATTGTACTTTCAGGCATTCCGCAATCGTTTAAGTTGAATCCCAGATACATAACATCTCAATATGTAGAGTGTTCCAAAGAAAATGGCGCTAAATAGGGTATCAGTGTTTATTGCTAGCGATTAGACGCCTGAGGGGTTCCGCCCGGGCGATAGTCTTGATCAAGGCTTTGAGGGCCGCTTTGATCTCTGGCGAGGCAATTCTTTCGCAGGCGCGAACCAACGCCAAATTCAGATCGTCCGAATCAGCGACGTGGGGCTTTGATGGCCCTTGCTTCGCGTAACCATCGAAAAAGAAGGTAATTGGGACGTTGAGGATTTCGGTTAGCTGATAAAGACGGCGCGTGGACAATGAATTGGTGCCGTTTTCGTATTTTTGAACCTGTTGGAAGGTGAGGCCGAGTTCTCGTCCCAATCGCTCCTGGCTGAAGCCCAAGGCCTTGCGTCGCATGCGCAAACGCTGCCCGATATAAATGTCTAAGGCCGCCAAATATTCCGCATGCCGTCCTACCCGCGCATGAAAGGTCATACCACTCCTTATTCTTCCGCACCTTTTCGCACTTCGCCGGCTTCCTCGTCATGGAGCAGGTCGGAAGCCGAAATATCGAGCGCCGTCGCCAATGCCGCGATCAGACCGATTCGAATGACCTGGCGACCTTCTTCACACGCCTGGACCCTAGCCACACCTAGCCCAACCCGCTGGCCTAGCTCTTCCTGGCTCATGCCTAGCGCCTCGCGACTGTGCCTGATCCGGTGCCCCAGGCGGATGTAGACCTCTTTGAGCGCTTGCCTATCGAATGTCATGGTTTATGTCGAATTTTGATGTGGACTATAATCCATTGTACTATAGGCCACAATAGGCTTGTTATGGGATATGGATATCCACAAGCTGGTCGGGCGCAACCTCCGACGTATTCGCGAAGAAAAGAAGCTCTCGCAGGACGAATTGGCCTATCGCGCTGGCATTGACCGTACTTATCTCAGCGGCATCGAGCGCGGCTTGCGCAATCCGACGGTGACTGTCCTATGGCAATTGTCGGAGCCACTTGGCATTTGGCCAACGGCGTTACTGGAGAAGACAGCGCCGGTTAGTCGCTCAAAGAAATGACACAGGATATTCGGCAAAGCAGTTCGCATGGAGTTGATGAATTCCTACCACCCATGTTTGGTATCATGAACCAAAGGCCGTAGTAACGACTTCTTTCCTTAGGATTGAATTTAGTAAAGATCTCTTTACTTCATTAAGGCTGGCACTCTACGTCTATCCGCAGCTGATATTTCTCTACTTCTTTTTCTTAAGCCGAACGCCGGGGCCGCCGCCATTGGCATCAATAAATTGGATGCCTTTCCTTTCCAAGGCAGCGCGTAAGGCTCTTAAGGTGACAATATTAAGTTCGCGCCCGGTCTCGCGTTCGAAGTCAGCTACGGTCTTGGTGCCAACCTCCGCTGCCTTGGCAAGCTCAATCTGATTGATATGTAAAAGCGCCCGTGCTGCTCGGCATTGGCCAGGAGACAAGATATTATTATCTTCTCTTGACATTATTAATGTCTCCAACTAGATTACTAACATATGACAGTATAAGTGTTCCGCCCTGATTCGGAAAGGAGGCTATATGCGCCGCTCTCCGGGCCCTATGGATTCTGAAGTCAGCCGCCGGTCGTTATTGGCCGCACTAGCCGGGCTTCCAATGGCTTATTCCCTGGGCCCTGACGGCAAAGAAGACCCCATCTTGGCTTTATGCCGGGAATGGCATGAGGCGAATGTGACTCTGAACGAATGCTGTTACCGCAAGCAGCAATTGGAAAAAGTGGTCATCGCTCGTGTCGGGTTTCCCGTAGTGGATGTGATGCGGCGCGGCGGAATACGACGTGCCGCAAGCGAGTATGAAATCGACCGGCTGATCGGCAAGAGTCGCGCCAGAGACGCCGAACGGAATCGCCTCAAAGAGGAATTGGCCCGCCAGCGTGAGGCTTGGGATAGAGAAGCCCTCGCCTGCGGTTTCACCGAGGCCGACAATCTGGAAGAGATGGCGGCCAATCGCCTCGACGATATCATGCGCGCTGTCAGCACCATGCCGGCTCAAAGCCTTGCCGGCCTTCTCGCCAAACTCACTGTTGCGTCCGCCATCGGCAAACAAGAAGCCGATGACCCTGATGGACATCCATGGGTTTTCATCGATTCCGCACTTACCGATTTGCAACGTTTGATGAGGGCGGCGTGATGCTTACCGTATTTCGCGGCGAAACCGTGAAGGGGAGTGGTTTATTCAACGCCAGTGAAGGCGCATCCTTTTCCTCAGAAAGGATCACAGCGCCAATCATGTCGGATGTTTCATTACCTGAGCTTTTAAGCGAACGCGAAGCGGCCGGACGGATACGCATCAAATATTGCGCGCTCCGGGCGGAGCGGATCAAAGGGAATATCGGTTACATCCGAATCGGCGCACGTATCTACTATCTTGCGGAGCAACTGGCGGAGTACCTGACACGACAATCGATAAAGCCATGCGAAAAGAGAAACGAACAGGACAGGTCGGAAGTTACTGGCTCAGCAAAAAGCCACGGCAAAACCGGGCCAACGATGTCTGGTGCCGGACGTGGTACGATTCCAAGACTCGACAAACACGTCGTATCAGTCTTGGCACGGCAGACTTTCAAGAAGCCAGTCTGAAACTTGCGGCCTGGGTCATCGCTAATCAGCGCACCGAGAATGCCGCACCTGAGCAAGTTCTGATAGAGACACTTTTGCTTAATTATTGGAACGATCATGCGCAAAATTTGCCATGCGCCGATACGCAGCGTCATGGTTTAGCTTATTGGCAGGAATATTGGGCGGGACGGACTGTTGCCGAGATCACGCCTTATGAACAGCGAGCATTTCGCGAATGGCTGGCCAAACGGCGTGGAAATGCCGGGCCGGGCGGTATCGATCGTATTCTTTCCGTCGGACGTGCAGCGCTCAACCGTGCGCGCAAGTGGCAAGAAGTAACCCACACACCGCATATCTTCAGCATGATGACAGCGGATATGAAGCGCTCGCGCCAGCCCAAGGGAAGGCCGATCACGGTGGAAGAATTGGCGCGTCTGATGGATGCCGCGCAATCGCGCCATCTGCTTTGTTATCTGGTTATCGCAGCTAACACCCTGGCGCGACCGGGCGCCATACTCGACCTTTCGCCGGCACAATACGATTCCGAACACCAATTATTGAATCTCAATCCGCAAGGCCGCCAGCAGAACAAGAAATTCCGACCTACTTTGCCAGTAACCCCAACCTTGTCAAACTGGCTCAAACAATCTGTGGGGGAAAGCGGGCGCTATGTCAGCTATCAAAATAAACCGCTCGCCTCGATCTTGCATATGTGGCGCATTACACGCGAAGCGGCAGAATTGGATGCGCGGGTGACGCCCTATTCCATCCGCCATAGCATGGCACGCGAGCTGCGCAAACGCCGCGTGCCGACCGAACAGATCAGCCTATTTCTCGGCCACATTCCAAACGGCGCGGTTGCTACAACTTCGATCTACGCTCCTTATGAGCCCGATTTCCTCTCCGAAGCGGCGGCAGCCATAGAAAATGTCATGGCCGAACTGCGTCGTCACCTGAAGCGTGCCAATATCGATCAGCCGGAACTCAATATCGAGAAGGCAATGGAAGCAGCGCCTCCTAGAACATATCGGCATGGCATCGGCGAGGAGAAACGGCGCTTGGTTCAGCGTTTGATTCTGGAAGGACTGCCACACGCGAAAGTGGTGGAAAGCTCCGGCGTCTCCGGTGGCACCGTCAGCGTCATTCGGCAGGAATTGAAGCGCTCCTTAGCGCTCTACCGCAATACGGAATCCGGGGTTTGCGTGCCCACTGCGTGCCCATCCCCCTCGCCCGAGGAGGATGGGTTCGTGCAAGTGATTGAAAAGATTGGTGGGCCCGGAGGGACTCGAACCCCCGACAACACCGTTATGAGCGGCGCGTTCTAACCACCTGAACTACAGGCCCTCCCGCCGTCGGGCTGTTCCGACGCGACGGCGGGCGGCAATATAGGAGAAAGCGGGGGTTTTGTCATTATCGTGGTTGTTCCCTAAATGTCGGAGCGCGCCAGGATGGCCACCGCATTGAGCGGGACCGCGTCGTCTGCCATAGTGCCCCCAAAGAGGGAATCATGACGCAGACCGTCTGCATTGGAGGCATCACCGGCTGGGTGGGGCACGCGCTTAGCGCGAGCATCGAGGCGGCCGAGGATTTGACACTCGTGGCGGGGGTCAGCCGGCAAGCGGCGGGTTCTTCCCACGCTGGCGCGCCGATCCATGGCGATGTCGTGAGCGCGCTGCGGGCGCGACCCTGCGAGGTCTACGTCGATTACACGCATCCTTCCGTAGCCAAGCGCAACATCCTGGCCGCTCTGGATGCCGGCGCGGCCGTGGTGGTAGGCACGTCCGGGTTGAGCGGAGCCGATTATGACGAGATCGCGGCGAAAGCCGCGGCGAGGAAGCTTGGCGTGATCGCCAGCGGCAACTTCTCGATCACGGCGGCTCTCCTGCAACATTTCGCCATGATCGCGGCGCGTCACGTGCCGAATGTGGAGATCATCGATTACGCCAAGGCCAGCAAGCCGGATGCACCCTCGGGTACGGCGCGCGAACTCGCGGAACGATTGGGCAGGATCGCACCCGATCGCCCCGGCTTTCCCGTTGAGCAAACTATCGGATCTCCGGACGTGCGTGGCGGCACGATAGCCGGCAGCCGCGTGCATGCCATCCGCCTGCCGAGTTTTGTTTTGTCGATCGAAGCGATTTTCGGTGCGCCGAGCGAGCGCCTGATATTGCGCCACGATGCCGGAGAAGCGGCCGCGCCCTATATCGCGGGCACGCTCTTGGCCATTCGCCGCGTCGCCGCCGTAAAGGGCCTGGTTCGTGGACTGGACACGCTTCTATTTTCCGAAGACGCGACGGCAGGTTGACCCGTATATTTCCGGAAATAGCGCCGCGTGGCCGCGAAAGATTTCGGGCCGCATCAATCGCTATGTATCGAGGAACGAGCGGAGCTTGCGCGAACGCGAGGGATGTTTGAGCTTGCGCAGCGCCTTCGCCTCGATCTGGCGGATGCGTTCGCGCGTCACGGAGAATTGCTGGCCGACTTCCTCGAGCGTATGGTCGGTATTCATTCCGATTCCGAAGCGCATGCGCAGCACCCGTTCCTCGCGCGCGGTGAGCGAAGCGAGCACGCGGGTGGTGGTTTCGCGCAAATTGCCCTGTATGGCCGCCTCGACAGGCAGGACGGCGTTCTTGTCCTCGATAAAATCGCCCAGATGCGAATCTTCCTCATCGCCCACCGGCGTTTCGAGCGAGATGGGCTCCTTGGCGATCTTCATGACCTTGCGCACCTTCTCGAGCGGCATCAGCAGCTTCTCCGCCAACTCCTCGGGGGTGGGCTCGCGTCCGATCTCGTGGAGGATCTGGCGCGAGGTCCGCACCAGCTTGTTGATCGTCTCGATCATATGCACCGGGATGCGAATCGTCCGTGCCTGATCGGCAATCGAACGGGTGATCGCCTGGCGGATCCACCAGGTCGCATAGGTGGAGAATTTATAGCCACGCCGATATTCGAACTTATCGACCGCTTTCATCAGACCGATATTGCCTTCCTGGATCAGGTCGAGAAACTGCAGGCCGCGATTGGTGTATTTCTTGGCGATCGAAATAACCAGGCGCAGGTTGGCTTCGACCATCTCCTTCTTGGCGCGCGCGGCATCCCGCTCGCCCTTCTGCACGATATTGACGAGCTTGCGAAACTCTGCGATCGGCAGCCCGACATGCTGCGCCAGGGTCGCGATCTCACCTCGGATTTGAGCGATTTCGTCCTTATTCTTGGCGACGAAATTTTTCCAGCCGCGCTCGCTTAATTTGCCTACCCGCTCCAGCCAGTGCGGATCGAGTTCGCTATGGGACGATTCCCCCGTATCCATGTACCGGCGCAGGAAATCCTCACGCTTGACGCCCGCCTGCTGGGCAAGACGCAGGAGTTGCCCCTCGAGCCCGATCAATTTGCGATTGAGATCGTAAAGCTCCTCGACCAGCCCCTCGAGCCGCGCATTATTAAGCCGCAGCGAACGCGCGAGCGTAAGCATCTCACCCTTGAGCTTCTCGTAATTCTTCTCTACCACGCTCGACCAAGTCTCACCCGCCAGCGCCGCCTTGAGCCGGTTGGCTTGCACGCGGGCAAGACGCTTGTGAACATCGGCGATACTATCGAGCGTGTCTAGAACTTGCGGAAGAAGCTGGGTCTCCATGGCCGAGAGCGACAACGTCGCCTCGTCGCTGTCCTCGACCTCTTCTCCCTCGGTCTCGCTTTCCTCCTGCTCGAAATCCTCTTCTTTGCCTTCGATAAGCGCGGTGTCGTTCATGCCGCCGCCCATGGTCGCCTCGAGATCGAGAATGTCCCGCAGGAGCATCTCGCCTTCCTTCAGCTTGTCGCGCCAAAGCAGCAACGCCCGATGGGTCAGCGGGTTTTCGCCGATGCCATCGATCATCATGTCGCGGCCTGCTTCGATGCGTTTGGCGATGGCGATTTCCCCCTCGCGGGAAAGCAGCTCGACCGAACCCATCTCCCGCAGATACATACGCACGGGATCGTCGGTGCGGCTTACTTCCTCATCGGACAGGTTTCCGCTCGCCCGTTCGTCGTCGCCTTCGGTCACCGCGGCGGGCTCTTCCTCGCCCTCTTCGCTTTCCTCCGCTTCGACCACGTTGATGCCCATCTCGCTCAAGGCGGTCATCGCATCCTCGATCTGATCGGGCGACATCTTTCCCTCGGGCAGGGCTGCGTTGATCTCATCAATGGTGACGTAGCCGCGTTCCTTCGCCTTGACGAGCAGGCGTTTAAAAGCAGCGCTCTTGGTATCCATCAAAGGCGTGTTGTCATCGCTCTTTTTTGCAGCGGACGGCTCGGCCTGCATTTCCTTGACCTTGGCGGTCTTCGCAGGAGCGGGCCTTACCGCAGCCGGACGGGCCGTCTTCGTTTGCTTGGCTGTCGTCTTCGCCTTACTCGCCTTGCTCGCCATTTTTTTTCCTCGAATGCATCACCATTTTATTCGGAGAAGCCAGATCGCTGTGTTTCTGGAAATCCGCCGTGACCCCTTCATACCGCGCCTTGAACCGCGTCCAGTTGCGCACCGACAAATCCTTGTCCAAGAAGGACGCCGTTTCCCTAAGATCCTGGTTGTCAAAGATATTCTTCTGAAACAGGGCCAATATATGAACAAACCCGCGTTCCGCACGTTCCGGGCTGGCGTCAGGGGCTGCAAAGCTCAGGAGATTTCCACGTATAAGATTTGCTAGCAAAGGACCAAAACCCTCTTCTCTCATATGGGAAGCAAGCCTTGCAGAATCAAGATTTTCCGGCGTGGCCGAAAGATCTAATAGACGCTGCCTAAATTTGTCAAGCTCAGGATCGGGGCAGGAAAGCTGGGCCAAGCTCTCTCCATGACGTTCCAAAAGGAATGGATTATGCAGCGCCGCAAGTAAAAGAGCAGTAAATCGCCCCTCGACCAGGCGCTCCGTGCCCCGCCGGGCGGCGCGTCCTCCGCGGGAGGCGGTCACGCGGCGCGACAATGCAGAAGGTAGCGACCATAGGGCGGCCAAGCGCTGTGCGTAATCGGCCTGGTAGGCTGCCCGCACGTCACGATCGGCAATGGTCTGAATCATTTCACCCACATCCTTACGGAAACCAGCGCGGCGTTCGGGTGTCGTCATGTCCGCCCGGGCCGTGAGGCTCGACCATAGAAAATCGGCAAGCGGCTGGGCGCGGGCCACGGCCTCTTCCATTCCCCCGGCACCGCGCGCCCGCAGTAAGGAATCCGGATCCTCGCCACTCGGCAACCATACCACGCTCAGCGATTTCCCCGGGCGCAGCAGCGGGAGCGCGCGCAGAGCGGCGCGCATCGCCGCTTTCTCACCCGCGGCATCGCCATCGAAACACAAAAGCGGCTCGGCGACATACCGCCACAGCAATGTCAGCTGGTCCTCGGTCAAGGCCGTGCCCAGCGGGGCCACGCTGTTCGTGAAGCCCGCTTTATGCAGGGCGATGACATCCATATACCCTTCGCAGACAATCAATTGCCGCCTTTCCTGGGCGGGCTTCATCGCCCAGGGCAGCCCATAGAGTTCGCGGCCTTTCTGGAAGAGCGGCGTCTCAGGGGAATTGAGATATTTCGGCTCGCCGGGTCCAAGGATGCGGCCGCCGAAGGCGATGGCGCGGCCTTGGCGATCGGCGATGGTAAACATGATCCGGCCCCGGAAGCGGTCGTAGTTTTCTCCCTCCTCGGATCGGACTAGCAGACCGGCTTCGATCGCCAGCGCTTCCGATAATCCTCCGCGCAGCACGGCTTGGCGCAGCCCTTGCCGTCCCTGCGGCGCGAAGCCGAGCCCGAAATGTTTCCACATCGGGCGTTCCACCCCCCGGCCCAGGAGATATTCCTGCGCCGCCCGGTTGCGGTCGAGTTGTTCGGCAAAGTATACGGCAGCGAAATTCGTCAGGGAAAAGAGCGTTTGCCGCTTCTGCGCCTGGAGCGCATCCGCGCGCGTCGCCGCCGGAAGGGCGAGGCCGGCTTCACGGGCGAGGCGTTCAACCGCATCCGGAAATGTCGCGCCCTCGGTCTGCATGACAAAGCGGATGACATCGCCATGCGCTCCGCAGCCGAAGCAATGATAATGATCCTCATAGGCATGGAACGAGGGTGATTTCTCATTGTGGAAGGGGCAAAGGCCGATTGCATCCCGTCCTCTTCGGGCGAGCTTGACGCGCCGCGCGACAATGTCCTGAACATTTATCCGTACGCGAAGCTCATCGAGAAACCGGTCATCGAAGCGCATCGGCCGCCAGGCTATCCCAGCCGGCTCTTGACGCGCTGGCCGGCCTGGCCGAAATCCATGCGGCCCGAGCAATTCTGCTTGAGCCAATTCATGACCTTCCCCATATCCTTGAGCTGGGCCGCGCCGGTAGCATCGATCGCGCGGGCGATCGCCTCGTCCATTTCCGCGCTGGTCATCATCTGCGGAAGATACCGTTCGATCACCGCGATCTCCGCTTTTTCGAGCGCGACCAGGTCGGGCCGGTTGCCTTTCTCGTACATCTCGATGCTTTCCTGGCGCTGGCGCACCATCTTCTGCATCATTTCGATGATCTGGGCATCGTCGATTCCCTCGGTCTGGCCGCGCCCCCGGGCGGCGATATCCCGATCCTTGAGCGCGGCCAGAATGAGCCGCAACGTACCGGTGGCCGCAACGTCGCGAGCCTTCAGCGCCACCTTCAGGGCGTCGTTCAATTCCTGTCTTATCATGGTTCCTCGGGGGACGACCGTAGCGGATGGGCGCCCGCAAGACAATCCGGTTGCCGTTTCCCTTTATAGATCGGATCGGCACCTCGCACGGACACGGAACCGCTTCCCTTTAATCCTGAACCGCTCTAGGGTGCGGCATGCAGGAAGCGCGGGCGGCCCTGATTTTAGAAGATGGCGCAGTGTTCTGGGGCCACGGCCTGGGAGCCTTCGGCACCGCGGTTGGGGAGCTTTGCTTCAATACCTCTACGACCGGCTACCAGGAAATCCTGACCGATCCTTCCTATGCCGGCCAGATCATCACCTTCACCTTTCCGCATATTGGAAATGTCGGGACGAATTCCGAGGATGAAGAGGCGCTATTTTCGGCCGCGCGGGGGTGCGTCCTCGCTCAGGATATCAGCCACCCTTCGAGTTGGAGGGCAACACTCGGCCTTCACCAGTGGCTATTGAAACAGGGGCTTCCGGCCATAGCAGGGCTCGATACCAGGCGCCTCACCCGCCGCATTCGCGATGGCGGCGCCCCTAAAGCGGTCTTGTGTTTTCCACAAGACGCCCGGTTCGACGAGGACGCCCTTCTGGCTCAGGCGCGGGCATGGCAGGGGCTCGAGGGGCTCGATCTCGCCCGCGAAGTGACCTGCCGCCAGACCTACCGCTGGCGGGAAGGCGTATGGGGAGCTCTCCCCGCCTCTGTCATCCAGAAACCGCGCCGCGTCTTAGCGATCGATTATGGCGCCAAGCTTAATATCCTCCGCTCCCTCGTCGCCTGCGGCGCCGAGGTGACGGTCGTGCCTGCGGATTGTCCCGCGGAGGAAATCCTCCGCCACGAGCCCGATGGCGTCTTCCTGTCGAATGGGCCTGGCGATCCCAGCGCGACGGGTGAATATGCGCTGCCGGTACTTCGCCGCCTTATGGAAGAGGATCTGCCGATCTTCGGAATCTGTCTTGGCCACCAACTGCTTGCGCTCGCGGCGGGAGCACGGACGTCCAAGATGGAAACCGGCCATCGCGGCGCCAACCATCCCGTAAAGAATCTCGCCACAGGCCAGGTCGAAATCACGAGCCAGAATCACGGCTTCTGCGTGCGCACCGACACACTGCCGGATACGCTGCGGGTGACCCATCTCTCTCTTTTCGACAATTCGATCGAGGGTCTGGTCCACCGCGACCGCCCGGTCTTTTCCGTGCAGTATCATCCCGAGGCTTCACCCGGGCCGCAGGACAGCCGCTACCTTTTCAGCGATTTCATGGCGATGATCGACGCCCGGCAAGAACGGCGCCAAGGGCGATCAATGCCGCCGCGCCAAACAGAATCGGCGTAAAGCGCACGGTCCCTGCGAGAGTGAGGATCGAGATGGAAAGCAGTGGCGAGGCATAAGAGAGCACGCCCAACACTTTGAGATCGCCCCGTTTGACCCCGTAATCCCAGGCAAAGAATGCCAAGCCTACCGGGCCCGCGCCGAGGAGCGCCACCGGAATGAGAGGAATGGGACCGAGGGGCGACTCGAAGATCGCATGGCCGAGCATGCCCAGAACGGCGGTCACCATACAGGCTGGCCCGATGGCATCGGAAGAAACATCGGGAACCAGGCGAGACAGCGCCGAATAGCTCGACCAGATGAGGGCGCAGCCGAAAGCCAGTCCATATCCCCATGCGTAACTGGCGGAAAAGGTCAATCCGCTCCGGTTCTCGATCATGATCGCGACCGCGGCGAACCCCAGGGCGGCGCCGAGCACGGCCCGCGGCTGAAATCTGTTGCCCGGCAGGAAACCGGAAAAGAAGACGATCAGCAGGGGCCACAGATAGGCGATCAGCGAGGCCTCAGCAGCTGGCGCGCGCGCAAACGCTCCGAAATAAAAGACATGATAGAAAAAGAGGCCGGCGGTTGGCAGCACCAATGTCCCTGGACGGGATAAAAGCGGACCGAGGATATTGACGCCTTGTGCCGCCGCGATGGCCACCCGCAAAAGCCAGAGAAGAAAGGCGATACCGAACGTCATGCCGACCAAGGCCAAAGGCGGGACCGCGCCTGCCAAAGTGGTTAGCCAGGCGAGCGATCCCCACAACACAATCGCCCCGGTACCGATAAGAGTCGCATCGGCGGCACTGTCGCGCATCTCACCGCACCCAAAGAAGGAGCATGAGAAGAACGGCCAGGACGAGGCCCGCCATCCACAGCCATTGCGGCAGGAAAATCTCTCGGCCGCGACGCACCTGCCGTTCCTCGGGTACGGAAACGGAGGAGAGCGGCGGTAACGGCGGGGGCGTCGCAGGTTCGCCCATGCGCGATGCGGCGCGGGCCGCAAGCTGGTTCGTGACCTGTGCAAAAAATTCCTCGGCGAGCCGCCTTGCCGTACTTGCGAGCAGCGTCGCCCCGACTTGCGCGAGCCGGCCGCCAAATTCTCCTTCGGCGCGATAGCGGAGGCGTGTCCCTCCGTCGGGACGGTCGTCGAGCTCGATGATGGCGTGGCCATGGGCGTAACCCGCGACACCACCCTGGCCGTTCGCAGCGAGGCGGTAATGCCGCGGCGGACGCTCATCGCTCAGCGTGATCCGTACCGTGAAGGGCGCATCAACCGGTCCTAACTTCACCAGGAGCCGGGCATCGAAAACGACCTCTTCGGTCTGAGAGATCTCCGTACAATAAGGGATGGCGGAGCGAAGGATGGAAGGGTCGCGCAGGGCGTTCCAAATCAGCCGGCGCGGGAAGGGGAAATCGACATGGCCTTGTTCGTCCATGTTCCTGGTATTTCAGCACTGTTCGGTCCTGTCAATCTGGCTTGTGCTTCACTTGCCTCATGATAGGAGAAGTGCCCCTACATTCCGCTTGCTGCGCATCCGTAAACCCGCGAAATCGGCGGCTTTGGAGCGGGGTTCGAGTATCCTTGCCGTGCTTGCGCCACGGAGGGTGACGCGATAGAGTGCGCTTTCGGAGCGCTGCATCGATGTCCCTCGGAACGATTTTCTATACGCTGCTCTTTGGCGAGCTGGTCGGCCAAGACAGTACAGGCAATCGCTATTATCGCGACAAGCGCACGCGCGGACAGAAGCGCGAGCGCCGCTGGGTCATGTACAAAGGTGTGCCCGAAGCGAGCAAGGTTCCGGCCGAGTGGCACGGCTGGCTGCACTCTACCCAGAAGAATCCCCCTGCTCCACGCCAGCCTTATCCTTGGGAGAAGCCGCATCTTCCCAATCTTACTGGTACGCGCCTGGCCTATTTACCACCCGGACACCCCGGACGGGGCAAGGAGCGCAAGGACATGCGGGATTATCAAGCGTGGGTTCCATAAAGCACGCATCATGAAACGCAACATTTTGGAAACGCTCGTCGGAGCCGCGGTATTGCTGGCCGCACTGGTTTTCCTTGTCGTGATTTATCGAGGTGGTGGTGTCACGCGGACCACGGGCTATCCCTTGACACTGCGCTTCGATCACGCCGACGGGCTCGTCCCTGGCACGGATGTCCGCCTGGGCGGCATCAAGATCGGCTCCGTGGCAAGCCAGCACCTCGATAGGCGAACTTACCAGGCGATCATCACCATTTCGGTCGACCCGACCCTGCAACTTCCTAAGGACACGAGCGCCAAGATTACCAGCGACGGCCTGCTCGGAAACAATTATCTCTCGCTCTCGCCGGGAGCGGAGGATCAGATGCTCGCACCGGGAGAGGAAATCACCCACACGCAGAGCGCGATAAATGTCTTGGACCTGATCGCTAAATACGCCTTTGGGACCGGGCAGCAAAAGCCGCAGCAATGAAAGCGCCGGTCTGGCGCCAGAGCGATGGGCAGCCGGTCGCCTGCGTGGAGAAAATCAAGGTGCTCAACCAGAACTTGAATGAAATCCGCCAGGCGGCGCAGGACGCGCTCGAGGATGCGGTCATCATGGGCTGCGACGAGGCGCAAATTCGTGATGTCTTGCGGGCCCTTGTCGACTCGTTGGAAACGCCCGCAACGTCGAGAAAATGACCGCTTTGCGCGCCCTTTCCCTGGCCTTGGTTGGGCTTTTCCTGGCGCTTCCCGCCGCGCGCGCCGACGGCGGCGACGTCATCATCCAGGCCCTGGACAAGATCACTGCGCGCGTTTCCACCCTTCATGTAAAGCCCGGCGTGCCGGTGCGGTTCGGCACGCTCACCATTACCGTGCGAAGCTGCTTTCATAGCCCCCCCGAGGAACCGCCGCAGAGCGCCGCCTTTCTGGAAATCGTCGAGAATCGCAGCGAGGAAGAGCCCGTGATACGCTTTACCGGATGGATGTTTTCAGCCAACCCCGCTTTGTCCGCGCTGGAGCATCCGATCTATGACCTGATCGTCTTGGATTGCCCCGATGGAACGACGAGGTCCTTCCAGAACTCTCCCGATTCCACTGGAAACTGAGCGGGTGTTCTGAGCGCATCGTCGAGCAGGATTCGATACCGGGACCGCCTGATTTCGACTGCGCCGAACCGCTTGAGGTGCGGTGTCACGAACTGCGTATCGAGCAACTGGAATCCCCCGCGACGCAGGCGCGCGACCAATTCACTCAGCGCGCACTGGCTCGCGCCGGATGCTTCGCTGAACATCGACTCGCCGAAAAAAGCCCCACCGAGCGCAATGCCATAGAGGCCCCCCGCCAGCCGGTCGTCCAGCCACGTTTCGATCGAATAGGCGTGACCCATGCGGTGAAGCTTCTCGCACAGCTCCTGAATGCCGTGGTTGATCCACGTATCCCGCCGCCCCGGTCGCACGGCGGCGCACGCGGCGATCACCTGGGAAAAGGCCCGGTTGACCGTCAGGCGGAAGATATTCTGGCGCAGCAATTTTCGCACCGTGTGGGGAAGGTGAAAGCATTCGAGCGGGAGAATGCCGCGCTCCTCGGGGTCGACCCAATAGATCTGCTGATCGCCCCGGCCTTCCGCCATCGGGAAAATACCCAGGCTATAAGCCTTGAGCAGCATTTCCGGCGTGAGAAGCTCAGGGGAGGACGTGCTCAATTCGGCTCGAGGTTGGCCGTAAACTTTTCCAGCCACCGGATATCATAATGGCCATTGACGAAATCGGGAGCCACCGCCAGATGCTGGTGGATGGGGATCGAGGTTTCGACCCCGGTAATCACCATTTCCTCCAAAGCGCGGCGCAAGCGCATTAGACATTCGTTGCGCGAACGGCCGCGCACGATCAGCTTCGCGATGAGACTGTCGTAATGCGGCGGCACGCGATAGCCGGCATAGAGGGCGGAATCGACCCGCACATCCAGGCCGCCCGCGGGATGATATTCATTAATCTTGCCCGGTGAGGGCACGAAGGTAAACGGGTTCTCGGCATTGATGCGGCATTCGATCGCATGTCCTTCGAAGACGATATCGGCTTGGCTGAAACCGAGCGGGAGACCGGACGCGACGCGGATCTGTTCGCGCACGAGATCGATGCCCGTGATCATCTCGGTGACCGGATGTTCGACCTGCAGCCGCGTATTCATCTCGATGAAATAGAACTGCCCGTCCTGGTAAAGAAACTCGATCGTGCCGACCGAGCGGTACCCCATCTTTTTCATCGCGGTAACGGCAACATCTCCGATCGCGCGACGCTCGCTCTCATTGAGCGCGGGCGACGGCGCCTCCTCGAGCAGTTTCTGATGGCGCCGCTGCAACGAACAGTCGCGCTCGCCCAGGTGCACGACATTGCCGTGGTGATCGGCAAGGATCTGGATTTCGATATGGCGCGGATGGCTCAGATATTTTTCCAGGTAAACCGCGTCATTTCCAAAATTTGCCTTGGCTTCGGCGCGCGCCAGCGAGAGCGCCGCGCCGATCTCGCCGGCATTGGCCGCGACCTTCATTCCCTTGCCGCCGCCGCCTGCCGCCGCCTTGATCAGCACGGGATAGCCGATCTTCTCGGCAATGGCCGCGACCTGAGAATCCTCACCTACCGCTCCGTCCGAACCCGGCACGACCGGAAGACCCAGGCGGACCGCCGCTTCCTTGGCAGCAATCTTGTCACCCATCAAGGCGAGGTGCTCTGGAGAAGGGCCGATAAAGCGAAAGCCGTGCTCCTCGACCATCTGCGCAAAAGCGGCGTTTTCGGAGAGAAAACCGATACCGGGATGGATGGCGTCGGCTCCGGTGATGGTCGCCGCCGAAATGATCGCCGCCATGTTAAGATAAGAAAGGCGCGAAGGCGGCGGACCGATACAAACCGATTCGTCGGCCAGCCGCACATGCATCGCATCGGCATCGGCGGTGGAATGGACCGCAACGGTGCGTATTCCCATCTCCCGACAGGCGCGATGAATCCGCAGCGCTACCTCGCCGCGATTGGCAATGAGAACTTTCTCGAACATTATTCGATGACCACCAAGGGCTCGCCGAACTCGACCGGTTGGCCGTCCGAGATAAGAATGGCGGAGATGGTGCCGGCTTGCGGCGCGGCAATCGGGTTCATCACTTTCATCGCCTCGATGATCAGCACGGTTTGACCCTTGGCGACCCGGTCGCCAACCTTGACGAAAGGCGCCTGCCCTGGTTCGGAGGCGAGATAGGCGGTTCCGACCATCGGCGAAGTGAGTTGGCCCACGCTCGGCACTGGGCTTGACGGGAGCGGCGTGGGCGCGTTGGCAACGGGAGTAGGTGCCGCGTTGGCCGGAACATTCTGCACCGACATGCCCCGCATCTGCATCCCCAATGCGCTCACCCGGATTCGCTGCTGCTCCACCTCATATTCAATCTCGGTGAGGCCGGTCTGTTCGAGGAGTTTCGCCAGACGCTTGATGAGCTTTTCATCGATTTCCAATGCCTTGTCCTTCCTATTCATGACCCGCCGAGACGGCGCGCCAATTCCCATACGGCTGCGATATACCCGCCGCTGCCCAATCCTGAGATCACGCCCAATACGCCCTCGCTGAGATAGGAATGGCGACGATAGGCTTCCCGGCGGAAGATATTGGAGAGATGCACCTCGATCACCGGCTTCTCGCAAGCCAACGCCGCATCGAGCAGCGCTACCGAAGAATGACCGAAGCCGGCGGGATTAAGGATTATGCCATCCGCCTCGGTGCGCGACGCATGCAGCCAACCTATCAGCTCTCCCTCGTGGTTGGACTGCCGGCAGCTCACCTGAGTCCCTGCTTGCCGACCGGTCTCGACGCAAAGTGCGTCCAGTTGCTCGAGCGTCATTGTTCCATAGATGTGCGGCTCGCGCTTGCCCAACAGATTCAAGTTTGGGCCATTGATGATCCAAATGCGTTTCACGATCCGCTATCCCCTTGAGCGTCTTTATAGGCTGCCGGGACAGGCTCCGGCAAGCGCGGTGGGTCATCCGCCCTGCTGTATTTTCATGATGGCTTGCCGAAGATCCTCGACCGGGACCGCGCCGCCGATCAGCTGATCGCCAAGAATGAAAGCGGGCGTTCCTTCCACGCCGATCTCCTGGGCGAGCTTGCGGGTCGCGCGCATCTGCGCGATATAAGCGGGGTCTTCCATGTCGCGGTGCAGGCGTTGGATATCGAGCCCGGCCTGCTGCGCGAGATCGTCCAGCGTCGCCTGGTCGAAATCGCCGCGATGGGCGAGCAAGAGCCGGTGATATGGCAGATATTTGCCCTGGGCATTGGCGGCCAGCGCCGCCTTGGCCGCCGTGAGCGAATCGGGGGCCAGGATCGGAAACTCCTTGAAGACCACCCGAAGATTGGGAAATTCCGAGAGAAGCTGGTCGATCCCCGCGTTCATCTGCTTGCAATAGGGACAGCGGTAATCGAAAAACTCTACGAGGGTTACGGAGGGATTCGTCGGTCCAGCCGCGGGCGCATCCTTGTCGTCATAGAGGGCCACGCGATAGCGGGGATCGATGCCAGGCGGAGATTGCTGCTCCGCCGCCGCTGCCGCGGCAGATGGATCGGCGGCCTGGGCCGTGGCGGTCTTCTCGCCGACATGGCGAGGAAGAAGACCTACGGCTAGAGCGAGGCTGGCCGCGACAATCAGGATCATGAGAGTGGATTTCATTACTGCCCCCCTTCGGGATTGACGGTGCTGGATAGGATATCCTGGGCGCGCAGGGCGCCAGGTGAATTGGACTTGAGTTCCTTGAGCGCTCGTTGCGCGTGAAAACGGGCATCGCGACGATTGCCTCTGGCGATCGCTTCCTCCGACTGAGCGAGAGAAGCCATCCCGAGATTCCCACCCCGGCCATAGGCAATAGCCAAAAAATGCCATGTAGTGGGATTGTCGGATTCGAGACGAGCGGCATATTCGAGGTGTTTGACGGCGGCGGGGATATACGCGTCGTTTTCGCTTTCTATCTGTGCCTCGGCCAGTTCCGTCCGGAGCAGCGTCTCGTTGGGTCGCAGATCAACCGCGGCCTGGTAAAGCTTCACTGCGTCGGCGATCCGGCCATTCTGGTAGAGAATCTGGGCCTTTTGCTCGAGAAAATAGGGATCCTGAGGCGCGTCCTTGAGGAGGGAATCCATCTCGGCCAACGATTGCTGGAGGCGCGAGGCGCGGAAATATCCGACCGCGCGCGCATAGCGTGCCGGTTCTGAACTATCCTTGGGCGGATAGTCGCGCAGAACGCGATCAAGTGGTTCGAGATAGCCTTCGAGCTTGGCGACCATCCGCCGGTGCATGGCCACCAGGGCCGGCGGGTCGGGGTTGTCGGAATAAGGTGAATGCGCGACATGATCCGCCACCGCGCTGACGCGTTCCTGGGTCAAGGGGTGGGTGCGCAAATAGGGATTCTGGTTAATGGCGAGGAAGTGTTCCTGCCCGCTCAGGATCTGGAAGAATTGAAGCAGTCCCCGCGACGATTGATGCGTGGCGTCCAGAAGCTTGAGCCCGGCCTGATCGGCCGAGGCTTCTTGCCCCCGGCTATATTGCAGCAAGTTACGCAGGGCGATGCTCTCGCCCAAGCTCGCCGTGCCGACGCCGGCGCTGGCCGCACCGGCATCACCCGAGAAGGCGCCGCCCACCGCGGCGCCCGCGCTCAACAGCGCCCCGATAATGGCCTCGATCGAGGCATTTTCCAGCGCCTCGCGAAAACGCACCAGGTGTCCGCCGATAATGTGGCCGGTTTCGTGGGCCAGCACACCGATGACTTCATTGGGAGTGGCCGCGCGCGTGATCAAGCCGGTATTGATAAAGATATGCTGCCCACCTGACACGAAGGAATTGAGCTGCTGGTCGGCGATAAGATGCACCTCGACAAAGGAGGGGTCTAGGCCTGCGGCGTGCCACAGCGGGGCGCAATAGGCCCGGATCGTCGCCTCGATTTCCGCGTCGCGGATCAGGCCGCGCGATTGCCCCCATGCCGGTATAAGCGGCTGCACCACGAGCAGGAGCGCAAGGACGACGCCAAGGCCACGATTGATCCCCATCCGCTTTGTTCTTATGCTGTCCATATGCATGTGAATAATACCCGCGTTGGATCCTGGCGCAAAGCCGGATGTTTTCTGCTGGCGATGGCGACGTCCCTAAGCATGGCCGGCTGCTTTCTGCCGGATCTTGCCGCCCCGTCGGGCGTCACGCCCAACCTGCACGGCGGGGCGGTGGCCGACGAGCCGCGCGCCGTTCTCGTCGCGCGAGATACGCTCGCCGCGGGCGGCAACGCCGCCGATGCCATGGTGGCGCTCTATTTTACTTTGGCGGTGACCATGCCGCATGTTGCCGGCTTGGGCGGGGGCGGACAATGTGTCTTCCATGATGGCAGGACCAAGAAGGTCGATGTGGTATCTTTTCCGGTTGCGCCTTTCCCCAGCGCGCCGACTTTCGCCATTCCTGGCAACGCACGCGGCATGGCCGCCCTCTGGGCACGGCACGGCAAAACGCCTTGGAACACGCTCGTCGCACCCGGCGAGGCCCAGGCGAGCCAAGGCCAGGTCAGCCGCGCGCTTGCCCGCGATCTCGAGGCTTTCAAGGATGTCATCGCCGCCGACCCACACCTCGCCATGCTCTACCTTCACGCCGACGGAACCCCTCTCAAGGAAGGCGAGGCGTTGGTGCAGCCCGAACTGGGTGGCGTGCTTGGCGAAATTCGCGGCCGAGGCGGCGCGGAACTGACGGCCGGGCGATTGTCTCAGAAATTCACGGAGGATATCGCGGCGCTCGGCATCTCTATCTCGAGCGGTGAATTGCGCGCCAACAAGCCGGAGTACCAGGAGCCGCGCGAGTTTCCCTTCGGCGACGAGAGCGTTGCAATGCCAAAAGGGGCGTTTGCCGACGCGGTGGGGGGCCTCCTTTCTGGCGGCGAGGCAAGGGCGCCACATGAACCAAATGGACCTACCCCTCAGACGACCAGCGCCGTCACTTTTGACGAAGATGGCGATGCGGTTGCCTGCGCCTTCAGCATGAACGGTCCATTCGGTTCGGGAAAATACATCTCCGGCATGGGTCTCGCCTTGGCCGCGCCCGGCTCGCTCAACGCCCTGCCCCTCCTGCTCGTCAATAAGAACAATCGCGAATTCTATATCGGCGGCGGAGCCGATGCCGCGAATGTGCCGGTCTTGCTGCATATCATGACCCGTCTCTTCAAGGACAAGATCGACGTGAACGCGGCCATGCTGGAAAGCCCCAGCGCCGGCGCATCCTTCATCAATGTCGCCTTTTGTCCGAACGGATCGCCGCGAGACCCCGAATTGTGCGTGGCGCGCAACGATCCGCGCGGGTCGGGCCTAGCCTCTCTCACGCCGAAATCAGCGCCCTAGGTGTCATGGAATGGGTGGATAGCGGCCTCGTTCTTCATCGCCGTCCGCTGGGCGAGCACGACGCGGTCCTGGCGATCTTCACCCGCCATCACGGTCGCGCCGCTGGGCTCATGCGCTATGCCATGGCAAAGAGGCACCGCGCCTATAGCGAGCCTGGCCAAGAGGTTCAGGCCCGCTGGCACGCCCGTCTGGCCGAGCAACTCGGCCACTTTACCATCGAACCGAGACGCGCCCTGGCGGCCCTGCTCATGGAGGATCGCGGCCGGCTTCGCGCGCTGCTCTCCTGCCTCGCCTTGCTCAACGCGGCCCTGCCCGAGCGCGAGCCGCATCCCGACCTCTACGATCTGACCCTCGAGTTTCTGACCCACGCCGATACCCGGACATGGCTGGTCTCTTATATACGGTGGGAACTCGCGCTGTTGCGCGACATGGGCTATGGGCTCGACCTTTCCACCTGTGCCGTGACAGGCACTCGCGACGATCTCGCCTATGTTTCGCCGCGTTCGGGCCGCGCGGTTTCCCGCCAGGCAGCCGCCCCCTATGCCCACCGGCTACTTATTCTGCCCCCTTTTCTTGTCACACACGAGAATTCTGCGACATCGGACGATCTCCACCACGGGCTCGCGCTGACCGGCTATTTCCTGCAACATCACCTTTTTCAGGGGCGGCGCGTCCCTCCCGAACGCCTCAGGCTGGCGGCTTCTCCTTCAGAAGGACACCATGACTCTCATACTGACCCATAAGGATTGCCTCGCCCACGATACCGGGGCGGGCCACCCGGAACGGCGCGAACGGCTCGATATTCTTTTGGAGTTGATTGCCGCGGAGGGCTTGGCCGTCGGCGCGGCGCCGCTCGCTGAACGCGCGGCGCTCGAGCGCGCCCATGACCCTGCCTATGTCGCGGAGGTCCTAAGCCGGATACCCCGAAACGGATATGCCGCGCTCGACCCGGATACGATCGTCTCGCCCGGTTCGGGCGCCGCCGCCCTACGGGCAGCGGGCGCGGGCGTGCACGCGGTGGATCTGATCATGGCTGGTACCGATTGCAACGGATTTGCCGCCGTCCGCCCACCAGGACATCATGCCGAACATGCCCGCGCCATGGGCTTCTGCCTTTTCAACAATGTCGCGATCGCGGCACGACATGCCCTCGACCATCACAAGCTGGCGCGCGTGGCAATTTTCGATTTCGACGTCCATCACGGCAACGGCACCCAGGATATTTTTATCGACGAGCCGCGCGTCCTGTTCGCCTCCACCCATCAAGCGCCGCTTTATCCGGGAACGGGCACAGCCGAAGACCGAGGGCGCGCCACCCTTATCAACCGGCCATTGCCTCCAGGTGCCAGCAGCTTTCTTTTTCGCGAAGCGTGGGAGGAAATTCTTGCGCTCGCCGAACCGTTCGCTCCAAATTTCGTTTTCATCTCGGCGGGTTTCGATGCGCACCGGCTCGATCCGCTCGCAAATCTGCTTCTCGAAACGGAAGATTATGCCTGGGTGACCGAGCGCATCCTCGATTATGCCGCGCGCCATGCCGACGGGCGCGTGCTTTCCACGCTCGAAGGGGGATATGACCGCGACGCGCTGAGAGATGGGGTGCGCGCCCATCTGCGCGCCTTGCTTGCAGCGTCCTCGGCTGGCCGGTAATATGCGCGCCGAGGAAATAATGGCAGAAAAAGAGAACCCCGATATTTCTCGCATGAGTTTCGATCAAGCGCTCGGCGAGCTCGAGGAATTGGTGAAGAAGCTTGAACGGGGCGATGCCAAGCTCGAAGAGGCTATCCTGCTTTACGAGAGAGGAACCGCTCTCAAGGCGCATTGCGAGGCAAAACTCCACGATGCGCAGATGAAGGTGGAAAAGATCACGGTGCAGGCGGGTCTGCCCAAGACCGAACCGGCCAGTTTCGATTAACGGGGGATTCTCTTGTCACTAGAACAAAGCTTGGCCGACATCGCCTTGGCGGTGAACGGCGAACTGGACCGTCTGCTCTCGGTGCCGGCGTGCGCCGAGGCGCGGGTTCTCGAAGCCATGCATTACGCGACGATGAATGGCGGCAAGCGCATCCGGCCCTACCTGGTTGTCATGAGCGCGCGCATGTTCCAGGTGGCATCGCCGCATGCCTATCGCGTCGCCGCATCGCTCGAAATGCTGCATTCCTACTCCCTGGTCCACGATGATCTGCCGGCCATGGACAACAGCGATTTACGGCGTGGCCGCCCCACGACGCATCGCTGTTATGACGATGCAACAGCCATCCTGGCGGGGGACGGATTGCTCACCAAGAGCCTGGCGCTGCTCGCGGATCCAGCCACCCATCCGAAGGCGGAAGTGCGCTGCGCCCTTATCGCCGCGCTCGGCGCCGCCGCGGGCGAGCGCGGGATGGTGGGCGGGCAGATGATCGACCTCATGTCGGAAAATGCGACCCTCGATCTCGAGGCGATTACGTACCTGCAGGATCTCAAGACCGGCGCGATCATCCGGTACGCTGCGGAATCCGGCGCCATTCTCGGCGAGCGGCCCGACGCAGAGAGGGCTGCTCTCTCCGCCTATGCCCGGGCGCTGGGACTGGCTTTCCAGATCGTCGACGATGTGCTGGATGCCGAGGGCGACAGTCATCTCACCGGCAAACCGACCGGGGCCGATGCCAGCGCCGGCAAGGCCACGTTCGTGTCGCTGCTCGGCGTCGAAGGCGCCAAGGCCAAGGCCAAGGAAATGGGTGCCGAGGCCTATCGCCAATTGGAGCGTTTTGGGAGCCAAGCCGATCCACTGCGCTGGATGATCGAGTATGTCCTCACCCGGCGCAGCTGACGATCCGCGACGGGGGCCAGACGGCAGAGATACTGCATTCAACCGAAACGGTCCCGCGGCTCACCCTCTCTGGATCGAAATCCGCAGGAATGGCCATCTGGCCTTTCCCATCATCGCGGCACAGATCGTGCAGATGGCCATCATTATTGCCGATGAGATCATGGTGGGCCGCCTCGGCTCAATCCAGCTCGCCGCCGTCGCGATCGGCGCCTATATGATCATCATCCCCGAGCTGATCGGTTTTGGAATTCTCACGAGCGTAAGCGCTTTGGGCGCCCAGGCCCATGGCGCGGATGACCATGATAAATTGTCACGTGTCGCCCGCGCAGGGCTTATCCTGACGGGAGCCATGTCTCTCCCGATCCTGGCGGTCGTGTTCGCAATTCCGTTTACTTTACCCGGGCTCGGCACATTGTTGGGGAGCGTGTTGGGTACAGGCACGGGCTATGACCCACGCATGCTTCCGCTCATCGCGCAATATGTCTTTGTGGGAGCTCTGGGTGCGCCCGCGTTCCTGTTCTATACAGCGGTGAGGAATTTCGTGACCGTGTTGGGCCGCACCTATACGATTCCGGTCATTTCTGTTTTGGCACTCGCCTTGGGACTCTTCACCAATTATCTATTCATTTATGGCAACTGGGGCATGCCCCGGCTGGGCATTGTCGGTGCCGGCCTGTCTTTCTTCGTCCTGAATTGGTTTCAGTTCCTCGCTATCGCGTGGTATGCCCACCGCACGGAAGCGTGCCGAGCCTATCGGCCATTTCAGGTGCGCGGCAGTTTCGATCTCACGCTCCTTGCTGAAATGTTCCGGGTCGGCTGGCCAGCCGCCGCGAGTATTTTATTCGAGGCGGGATTATTCGTGGTGAGCTCGCTGCTCATGGCCCTGTTCGGCCAAGCGTGGGCAGCAGCCTACGGCGCAGCGCTGGCGATTTGCTCCATGTCTTTCATGGTGCCGATGTCGATCGGCCAGGCGGCAACCGTCTGCGTGGGGCGGGCCGTAGGCGCCCGAGATTTTAAACGCGCCAAGCTCGCCGGGTACGCGGGAATCGTTCTTGGCACGAGTTGGATGGTGTGCGCCGCCATCGGCATAGCGGTTTTCCCGCGCGCACTGATCGGGGTATTTCTCAATGACCATGAAAGTGGCAACCTCGCCGCCATCGAGGCGGGACTAGCGCTGCTGCCCATCGCCGCGCTGTTTCAGATCGTCGATGGCTTGCAAACCACCGCTATCGGTGCCCTGCGCGGGTATAATGATACGCGCTGGCCGATGATGATCGCCCTCTTCGGCTATTGGGTGCTAGGCATGGGATCGAGCCTCGTGCTCGGTTTCGGACTCGATCTCGGCGGGCGCGGGCTTTTCTGGGGCCTCGCGGTGGGATTGGCCAGCGTGGCCATCATGCTGAGCTGGCGCTTCGTTTCTTACCGCCCCGCGAGCGCGGGCGCGCCGCAGCCCCAGCGGGCGTGACGGAGGCGCGTCCCCCCAGCAAGGCCCGCTGCGCGGCGATGCCCTTACCAACCAGATCGAAGAAGACCCGGATGCGCGGAGAATTGCGGAGATCGCGGTGAGTGACGATCCACAATTCCGGCGCAAGCCCAGGGATAGGAAGGGCCAGGACCCTGCGCAGGCCGGGTTCCGAATCGCCGAGATAGCAAGGCAGGACCGCCAGCCCGACACCTTCGCGCGCCACAACCATCTGATGGATGAGGGAATTAGTACGATAGGCGATCCCGTCCGGTGGTACGATACGATGGAGCCATTCGGCGGTCGAGGTGGTCGCATCTTCCCAGCCGATCAATGGATAGCGTGCGATATCCTCCGGTCTCTCCAAGAGCGGTACCGGCGCGGTTCGGGCCGCATAGATGCCAATGGCAATCGCGGCGAGCTTTCTTCCCCATAGATGATTGTCGCGCGGCCGCTGAATGCGGAGCGCGATATCCGTCTCCTGGCGGGATAAATCGAGCACGCGATTTTCGACGACCAGGCTGAGCTGGATACCCGGGTGGGCCAGGCGAAAGGCCGCCACATGAGGTGCAAGCACGCGATAAGCCAAGGTCTCCGAGCAGGTGACACGCAGCCTGCCGGTCAACTGCCGTTCGGCTCCAGCCACGTCACGTAACGCCGCGAAGGCGTGGTCCTCCATCTTCTCGGCCGCGCGAACGACTCGTTGGCCGATGTCGGTAGGGATATAGATACCCGCGGGGCGACGCTCGAAGAGTTGCGCGTTGAAATGTCGCTCGAGCTGCAGCAATTTCCGGAAAACCGTCGAATGGTTGACGCCCAGCTCGGCAGCGGCCTTGCCCAGGGTGGCCTGGCGGGCCACCGCCAGCACCAGCCGGAATTCCTCCCATTTGGAAGCGCCGCTCATGCGACTTCTCCTTTCAAAAATGCAAATAGCGTTGGCGATAATACAAGTTCATTTGCATCTTGGCAGTACTTATTGTGCGCGCAGGAGGAATTATGACCAAGCCAACAACCCATCAAGATTATGGAATTTTCATTCTGCGCGTGGCGCTGGGCGTGATGTTTCTCGCCCACGGCGTCGTACTAAAATATTTCACCTTCACCTTGGCCGGGACCGCGAAATTCTTCGAATCGGTCGGCTATCCGGCGTACCTGGCTTATGTCGTGTTCGCCATGGAAACCTTGGGCGGACTTCTGCTCGTGCTCGGCATCCAGACTCGCTGGGTTGCCTTGGCCTTGTCCCCGATTCTGCTTGGGGCGATTCCGGTTCATTTCGCCAATGGCTGGGTGTTCTCGGCCGCGAATGGCGGCTGGGAATATCCGGTCTATTTGTTTATCTTGTGCATAGCGCAAGCGTTTCTGGGCGACGGCGCCTTTGCCTTCAAGGCTTCCGCGTCATTTCCCGGCACCGCCGCAACCGCACGGAATTAATCCATGATCCAACTCTAAAGGAGATCACATGCCTACCCTCGTTTACGCACCTGGTGCCTGCTCGCTTTCGCCGCATATCGTGGCTCGCGAACTCGGCATGAATATCAAACTCGAAAAATTGGATTTCGCTACCGGCAAGACCGAGACCGGCAATGAAATCGGCAAGATCAGCCCCAAGGGGCAGGTCCCGATCCTGGCATTGGACAATGGCGAAAAGCTCACCGAAGGGCCGGTCATCGTCCAGTATCTTGCCGATCAGAAGCCGGAGGCCGGCCTACTGCCCAAGAACGGCATGGAGCGCTATCGCGTTCAGGAGTGGCTCAATTACATCACCTCGGAATTGCACAAGAGCTTTTCACCCCTATTCAATCCCAAATTTCCTGAAGACGCCAAGAAGGTCGTGCTGGAAAACCTCAAGAAGAAATTTACCTTCCTCAACGAGCGCCTCGCGGGCAAGCAATACCTCATGGGCGACCAATTCACGGTCGCCGATGCCTATTGCTTCACCGTGATCAATTGGGTGAATTTCCTCAATATCGATATCAGCGCCTATCCCAACCTGGTCGCTTATCAGCAGCGCGTGGCGCAGCGGCCGAGAGTCATGGACGCATTGAAAGCCGAAGGGCTTCTTCAATAAGATAGGATCGGCCACCCCTGCGGGGGTGGCCTTTTTTTGGAACCGCATGACAAAGCTTCGTCTTATCTCTCATCACCTCTGCCCTTATGTACAAAGGGCTCTCATCACATTGATGGAAAAAAACACACCGCACGAGCGCACCTATATTGATCTCGCGCGCAAGCCGGAATGGTTCCTGGCGATATCCCCATTGGGAAAGACGCCCGTCATGCTGGTGGATGAAAAAGACGCGCTCTTTGAAAGCGCGGTGATATGCGAATATTTGGAAGAAACCCAGCCTGGCCAGCGCCTGCACCCGTCCGATCCGCTCACGCGCGCCCGTCACCGCGCCTGGATGGAATTTGCCTCAGCGACACTCAACGATATCTGGGCATATTACGTGGCCCCCGACGAGGCGGCCTTTGCGCTTAAGGAAAAAGCGCTCGCGGATAAATTTGCAACCCTAGAGGGGGTTCTTGACGCGACCGGTCCGTATTTCTCCGGCCCGCGTTTCAGCCTAGTGGATGCCGCCTTCGGTCCGGTGTTCCGCTATTTCGACGTTTTCGAGAAATATTTTCGTCACGAAATCTTCGCGCACAAACCGAAAGTCGCCGCCTGGCGCACAGCGCTGGCTGAGCGGGATTCGATCCGTATGGCCGTGGCCGAAGATTATCCGCACCGTCTCGCGGAGTTCCTGATAAATCGCAATTCTTATATGTCCGGCCTGGTTCGCGTGAGCGCAGCCTAAAAAGAAATGGCGGCGAAAAATCGCCGCCATTTCGAAACGATAGGCGCCGGAGGCGTGCAAGCACGGGCCTCCGGCCGGTGAACTACCGCTTGGCCTTTTTCTTGGCAGTCTTCTTGACGGCGGCCTTTTTCGCAGTCTTGGTTGCTTTCTTGGCTACCTTCTTTGTTGCCTTCTTCATTGCCATTGCTTCTCTCCTCATTTGAAGCTGTGAAGTGTCCTCACCACGTCGATGAGGCCCCTAACGGCCGCGACCGATTTCTCGAACATGGATTTTTCTTCCTGGTTCAGATCGATCTCGACCACTTTCTCCACGCCGGAGGCGCCGATGATGACCGGCACGCCCGCATAGAGCCCGTTTACCCCGTATTGGCCATCAAGATAGGCCGCGCAGGGGAGTAATCTCTTTCTATCCTTGAGATAGGCTTCCGCCATATCAATTGCCGCCGCCGCGGGCGCATAATACGCGGAGCCGGTTTTCAACAGGTTGACGATCTCGGCGCCGCCATCACGCGTGCGCTGCACAATCGCCTCAAGCCGTTCGCGCGTGGTCCACCGCATCTTGACGAGATCGGGGAGCGGAATGCCGCCCACCGTGGAATAGCGTATGAGCGGCACCATGGTATCGCCATGCCCACCGAGCACGAAGGCCGTCACGTCCTTGACCGAGACCTTGAACTCCTGGGCGAGAAAATACCGGAATCGCGCGGAATCAAGCACGCCCGCCATCCCGACCACGCGCTGAGGCGGCAGGCCGCTTGCCTGCTGCAGGACCCAGACCATGACATCGAGCGGGTTAGTGATCACGATGACAAAAGCGCGGGGGCAATGATTCTTGATCGCCTCGCCGACCGTGGAGATGACCTTGGCATTGGTGGAGATCAGATCGTCGCGGCTCATACCCGGCTTGCGGGGAATGCCGGCAGTGACGATCACCACGTCGGCATCTTGGATCAGATCATATGCCGACGTGCCTGTAACGACCGCGTCGAAGCCGAGAACGGGAGACGCCTCGGCGATGTCCAATGCCTTTCCCTGGGGAATACCATCGACAATATCGAAGAGGACAATGTCTCCTAGTTCGCGCATGCCCGCGAAGACCGCCAACGTCCCACCGATATTTCCTGCGCCGATCAGCGCAATCTTGGCTCGTGCCATCTCCCACCTAACGTCGGATGAACTTCATCCGCTCAACATCATGCTTGCGCAATACAACGAAATGATATCAAGAGCAAGCGTTTCACGCAAGCGAGCGGGGAAATACGTCTGAATCTTTTGTCGTCGCGCGCGTGTCGAGCGAGAATTTTTTGCGCCGCATTTCCATGAGCCGCGAGACCGTGCGCTGAAATTCTTCATGAAAAAAATCATCGACGAGCAAGCGGTCCGGTTCATCGGTTGCGGCGAGGATCACGCGCACGCCCGCATCATACATCACATCGATGAATGTCATGAAGCGCTTGGTTTCCTGCCGTTTTTCCGGAGTGAGCCGCGGCACGCCTTCGACCAACACGACATGGAACCTGCGCGCAAGCGCGAGATAATCGACCGCAGCAAGCGGCCGCCCGCACAGCTCATCGAAGCTCGTCCAGAGCACGCCATCATAGTGACGCGCGAAGTGCACCACGCGACCGTGATGATGGATTGCGACCGGCGCCGGTGCGCGTCCCTCGACGATGAAAGTGAAGACCGAATCGAGTCGCGACTCGGCAGGCGATTCGCCGATGCGAAAATAAAGATCGCTCTCTTGAAGCATGGCAAGACGGTAATCGTCGCCCCCGTCGATGGGCACGATCGTTAATCGCTTATTCAGAAGCGCGATGAAGGGGAGAAAACGGTCGCGCTGCAAACCATCGCGGTATAAATCATTGGGTGCCCAATTCGATGTCATGATCGTCACTACGCCTTCATCCCACAAAGAAGAAAAAAGCCTGCCGAGGATCATCGCATCGGCGATATTCACCACATGAAATTCGTCGAAGCACAAAAGACGGAACCTGCGCGCCCATTCCGCCGCCAGCCGGGCCAGCGGATCGCGCCCATCCTTGGCTTCTGTGCGAAGAGCGTGCAGCCGGTCATGCACTTCGGCCATGAAGGCGTGAAAATGAACGCGGTATTTTCGGGCTTCCGGCGCCGTTTCATAAAAAAGGTCCATCAGCATGGTCTTGCCCCGGCCTACGCCGCCGAATAGGTACAGGCCGCGGGGTCCGGACGGCGCCGTTTTGCCGATCCCGATCAGGCGCGAGAGCAAGCCCGGGCGAGGCCGTATCAGGAACGGCGAGAGCGCGTCGAGCACGTGGCGTTGGGCGAGATCCGGACGGATCAGCCCGCGTGCCACCCGGGCGTCATAGGCCGCATGGAGGGCACTCATGGAGCGCCGAGCGGCCTCCCATTGAGGGAAAAGGCCCCGCCACGATCCAACTCCAGATGGAAATGGTTCATGGTCGTACCGTTAGGGCCTGGCCGCTCCTCGCTAAGAGACAGAAGCTGCGCGATCAATTGCTGCTGGGCGGGTGGCAGCGCCCCGAGCACCGCAGTATATGCCTGGGCATTTTCGATATCGATGTCAAACGAGCCGGCAACGAACAGCTTGGCCTCGGGCAGAAACGTCATCTGCCCTTTGCCGCTGAAATTATTGTTCGGCTGACTGGTATTGCGGATATCGACCGCCAGTTCGGCCCCATCGCTGCGCAAGCGCGACAGGAGGTGCGGTGCGGCCGTATCTTGTTGGTCGAGATCCATGGCCAGCGCGCTCAAGGCGTCGCGGGGCGCAACATGGGTGAGCGCAATATCCAGCTGGCTTTTATCGGTCCGCGGCAGGAGTACGGCATGCAGCCGGACGGAGCCGCTCCTCTTCTCCATATCAGCAACAGCGAGGGTCACCTGAAGATCGGGGATGGCAAGACCGCCCGGAAGAGCCGCGACCCCTTCCATGGTGACGGTGCTCTGAACTGCACCTACGTTCTCCGCGAGAAGGCGCAGCCCCCACGATAACAGCTTGAGAGGTTGATTTTGCCGAGCAAGAGCAGCGAGCTCGCCGATCTTGGCAAGATATCCGGCGAGATTGTAATCCATGACCGTCACCTCGGACCGGATGTGGCGGGCGTTCGGCCGAGTGCCGCCCTGATCCTCCTGCGTTGCCAGATCGACGAGATCGATCTGGCCGCTTCCATTGAAGCGGCCAGCCCCAGCAGGCGTCAGCTTCTGTTCATAATGGACCGCCCCGATCGTTGTCGCAAAGGCATTGGCGCCTTGGCGCACGGTGACATGATGGAGATCGCCGGAAAGGGCGGTGAACTGATTCAGGCTCGCATCCCACAAGCCGGAAAGATCGGCCGTTTCATAGGTGATGTGCGTGGTGGTGCCGGCCGCGCCCTGGGTGATATCAAGAGTCTTGGGTATGACGAAATGATCGACCCGATAGTGATCGTCGCCATCCTGATGCAAAATGAAGGAAGCATGACCCAGGGTGATTGCCGAAGAACTGAGGCGGCGCCAGTCGGGGATATCCGCTTTGTACTCGCCCGGGCCGCTCATGGTTACCGTCACTCCATGGCCGTGCGGGTCGGCGGGAAACAGCATTTGCTGTAGCTTCTCCTGGATCTGAGCGGACCGATCCGCTTTAGCGCATCCGCCCAGGAGCAGCATCGCGCCGGCGGCGAGCGCCGCTGCTTTCATCCGTATCGACATATCCCCCTCAGATATTCAGCGCCGCTCGACCATGAGTTTCTTGATCTCTCCGATTGCCTGTGCCGGATTGAGGTTCTTCGGGCAGGTCCGGGTGCAGTTCATGATCGTATGGCACCGGTAGAGACGGAAGGGATCCTCGAGCCCGTCGAGCCTTTCGCCCGTCGCCTCGTCGCGGCTGTCGGCGATCCAGCGATAAGCCTGGAGCAGCACGGCCGGGCCGAGATATCGGTCGCCGTTCCACCAATAGCTGGGACAGGACGTAGTGCAGCAGAAACACAGGATGCATTCCCATAACCCATCGAGCCTGGCGCGCTCCTCGGGTGTCTGCAGGCGTTCGCGTTCGGGAACGGGCGTCTCGGTCTTCAACCAGGGCTCGATCGAAGCGTATTGCGCCCAGATATGGGTCAGTTCAGGCACCAAGTCCTTGACCACCGGCAGATGCGGCAGAGGATAGATTCGCGCCTCGCCCTTGATATCGTCGATATATTTTGTGCAGGCGAGCGTATTGGTCCCATCAATATTCATAGCGCAGGAGCCGCATACGCCCTCACGGCAGGAGCGGCGAAAGGTCAGGGTCGAATCGACCTCGTTCTTGATCTTGATCAAAGCGTCGAGCACCATCGGTCCGCATTTGTCGAGGTCGATCTCGTAGGTATCGATCGTCGGATTACCGCCCTTGTCGGGGTCCCAGCGGTAGATCCGGAAGGATTTGGTGCGCTTTGCCCCCACGTCCCGGGCGTGAACGCGGCCGGACTTGGGTTGCATATCGCGCGGAAGGGTCAGTTGGGCCATCTTATCGTCGCCTCATCGTCATCTATACGAGATTGCCGTCACCATAGATTAGCATGCCTTGTGCGCGGTTAATATACGCGCGCCTTAGGTGGGATGCTCTCGACGTCCGCGCTCATAGGTTGAAGATGAACCGGACGATAGTCCAACTTGACCGCGCCGCGCGCATCCAGCCAGCCGATCGTATGTTTGAGCCATTGCTTGTCGTCACGCTCGGAGAAATCCTCGCGGGCGTGGGCGCCCCGGCTTTCGGTGCGGTTGAGGGCAGAAGCCACCGAGACCACCGCCTGTGCCATGAGATTGTCGAGCTCGAGCGTTTCGACGAGATCACTATTCCAGATCAGAGATCGATCCTCGACGCGCAGTTGGTCGCGCTTGGTCCACAGTTCCTCGAACCCCTTGGCGGCGTCGGTCAATACGTCGCCGGTGCGGAATACCGCGCAGTGGGATTGCATGAGGCGCTGCATCGAGAGTCGCAGGCTGGCAGTCGTCACCTCGCCCTGGGCGTGGCGGAAACGGTCGAGGCGGTCCAGCGCCTCCTCGCCAGCATCGCGGGTCCACTCGGGATGCTTCTCGCCCGGCTTCACCAGTTCCGCGGCGCGCTGGGCGGCCGCGCGGCCGAAGACAACCAGATCCAGCAGCGAATTGGACCCCAATCGATTGGCCCCGTGGACCGAGACGCAGGCGGCCTCGCCGATCGCCATCAGACCCGGCACGACGGCATCGGGATTGCCGTCGCGCAGCGTCACGACCTCGGTGTGATAGTTGGTGGGAACGCCGCCCATATTATAGTGGCAGGTCGGAATGACCGGAATCGGTTCTCGCGTCACGTCGACGCCCGCAAAGATGCGCGCGGTCTCGGCAATGCCGGGGAGACGCTCGTGAATCACCGCCGGGTCGAGATGCTCGATGTGGAGATGGATATGGTCCTTGTGCTCGCCCACGCCCCGGCCTTCGCGAATCTCCAGGGTCATGGCGCGCGACACCACGTCGCGGGAAGCGAGATCCTTGGCGCTCGGCGCATAGCGCTCCATGAACCGCTCGCCCGAGGCATTGGTGAGGTACCCGCCCTCGCCGCGCACACCCTCTGTGATCAGGCAGCCCGCGCCATAGATTCCGGTGGGGTGGAACTGGATGAATTCCATGTCCTGCAGCGGCAGTCCGGCACGCAGCACCATCGCATTGCCGTCGCCCGTGCAGATATGGGCAGATGTGCAGGAAAAATAGACCCGGCCATATCCGCCGGTCGCCAGCACCACTTCGCGCGCCGAAAAGCGATGGATTGTCCCGTCATCGAGGTTCCATGCCATGACGCCGCGGCACGACCCGTCGGGCGCCATGATCAGATCCAGTGCGAAATATTCACAGAAGAATTCGGCATGGTGCTTGAGAGCCTGCTGGTAGAGCGTATGCAGGATCGCATGCCCGGTCCTGTCGGCAGCGGCACAGGTGCGCTGGGCGATGCCTTTTCCGAATTGCGTGGTCATCCCGCCGAACGGCCGCTGGTAAATCTTGCCGTCCTCGGTTCGGCTGAAAGGCACGCCGTAATGTTCAAGCTCGATGATCGCCGGCACAGCCTCGCGCACCATGTATTCGATCGCGTCCTGGTCCCCTAGCCAGTCGGAACCTTTGATCGTGTCGTACATGTGCCAACGCCAATCATCCTCGCCCATATTGCCGAGCGAGGCGGAGATGCCGCCTTGCGCCGCGACCGTATGGGAGCGCGTCGGATAGACCTTGGAGAGGCAGGCGGTCCGCAGGCCTTTCTGCGCCATGCCGAAGGTGGCGCGCAGCCCCGCTCCGCCCGCGCCGACGACAACCACGTCATAGGCATGATCGATGATCGGATAGGCCTGGCCTATCGGTCGCGGAGCCCCGACTTGTTCCATATTAGCGTCCCACGAAGAGTTGAATGAAAACGACCAGGCTGAGCGCACCCAAAATCCATCCGGCAAAATTGACCAGCAGGATCCAGAACAGACGACTGCCATGATGCGGCAGGTAATCTTCGATGACCACCTGCAGTCCCAGCACGCCATGGTAGATGGCGCCCAACATGAAAAGTGCCATTCCCACGGCGACATACGGAGACTGCACCCATGCGCGCCACAAGGAATAATCCGCCCCGCTCAGGAGGACCAGCGAGGCAATGAACCATATGCTGAGCGGGATCAGCGCCATGGCGCTGACACGCTGCCACCACCAGTGGCCGACGCCTTCCTTGGCGCTGCCCAGATAGCGCACCCGTTTTTCCGCGGTGGCAAAGGATTTCTTCATCCTACCCTATCCAACGAGCGCCGAAGATACCGACGATCCAGGCAATGGCGGTCAGCGCGCAGGCGAGAACGACCACGGCATATCCCGAACGATAGGTGGCCTTTAGACCATAGCCCATGCCGACATCCCAAAAGAGATGCCGCACGCCATTGAGCAGATGATAGAAGAAGCAGAGCGACCAGACCAGCAACGCCACGCGGCCCACCCACGAACCGGCCCAGGATTGCGCGAGGTGGAAGGCCTCGGCGCTCCGGCTCAGTGCGACAAACCACAGGACCAGCACGGGCAAGCCTAGGGCAAGGACAATTCCGCTACCCCGGTGGGCCACCGATAGAATGGACGTCAGTTGCGGCCGGTAAATCTCGATGTGAGGGGAAAGCGGACGCGTCTTCATGCCGCCTTCACCTGCAAATGCTCCTGCACCAGGCGCTCGGCGATCTGCACGGCGTTCAGCGCGGCCCCCTTGCGCAGATTATCGGCGACGATCCATAGCGACAGGCCGTGATCCACGGTCGGGTCCTTGCGCAGCCTGCTGACATAAACCGGATCCTCGCCAGCGCATTCGACCGGCGTGACATAGCCTTCGTCCTGGCGGTAGTCGATCAGCGATATGCCCGGCGCCTTTTTCAGCGCCGCGCGCGCCTCATCAACCGGGAGCGGCGCGGCAAACTCGACATTGACCGCCTGGCCGTGACCAATGAATACGGGAACGCGGACACAGGTGGCACTGACTTGAATATCGGGGTCGAGGATCTTGCGCGTCTCCACTGACATTTTCCATTCTTCCTTGGTCGTGCCGTCATCCAGGAAGACGTCGATATGAGGAATGACATTGAAGGCGATCTGCTTGGTGAAGCGTTCCGGACGGACCGGATTGTTCATATAAATCCCGCGGGTCTGGTTGAACAGTTCGTCCATCGATTCCTTGCCTGCGCCCGAAACGGACTGGTAGGTCGCCACCACGATCCGCTTGATCGGGACGAGATCGTGCAGGGGCTTCAACGCCACGACCATTTGAATGGTCGAGCAATTGGGGTTGGCGATGATATTGCGCTTTTTGTACTGTCCCAGCATGCCCGGATTGACCTCGGGGACCACCAGCGGCACGTCGGGTTCCATGCGGAAATGCGACGTATTGTCGATGATTACGGCTCCGGCGGCAGTGGCGCGCGGGGCGAATTGCGCCGAGACTTTTGCCCCCGGCGAGGACAGCACGATATCGATGCCCCGGAAATCGAAATCGTCCAGCGCCTGGACCTTCAGAACCTCGTCCTCGCCATAGGACACCGGCCGGCCGGCCGAACGCGCAGAGGCAAGCGCCACGATGTCGTCCGCGGGAAATTGACGCTCGTGCAGAATTTGCAGTATTTCGCGGCCGACATTCCCCGTCGCGCCGACAACGGCAACCCGATACCCCATGACTCACCTACCGAATTGGCGATACTCTAATCTGATCGTCTATCCCTGTCGAGCCGCTTCTCGCCTCGAGACGCGTATAAAGCGTGCCACGCAATGCGGGCGAGACACGCCGCGCCGCGAGCCCGCAAATGCAAATCGTTACTATTTCCTTGCCAACCGCCAGGGTAAGGAAGTCCCCGATCTGCACCGTTGTGTGGGCTTTGGTGACGACCCGTCCATTGAGACGCAGACGGTCGCGCGCGATGATCCGCTGCGCCTCGCTGCGCGAGCGGGCGAAACGCGCATGCCAGAGGAAGAGATCGAGCCTCTGGCGCGCCTCGTTTTTCTCACAAGATTGCCTCATAGAGCCGCCTGCGCCGCGTTGACGGTCGCGGCACCTCTTTTGCGCTCCTCGAGCTGGGCGATAATCCGCTCGCGCAGGTTGGGGAATTCGTTCAATGCGCGGCGAAATTGGTCGGACTTGAGAACGAGCAGGTCGGTCGCGACGCGGGCCGTCGCGACGGCCCCGCACCTCCCGCCATCCAGTAGGCCACGTTCGCCGAAAAATTCTCCATCGCGCAGATGGTCAATCTGTCCCTGCCCGCTCACATCCACTTCGCCGGTCACGATGAAATACATGGCATCGGCGGGATCCTCCTCGGTATAGATGACCCGACCGGCTTCGATGCGCTGGCGTTCGAGAAGCGCCGCGATATGCGCGACATGTTCGATTGAAATCCGCGCAAAGAGCGGAAGCGAGGCGACCAGCCGCCAGGTAATGGCCAGGTCGCGCCGCTTCAGCTCGTCCACGAAACCGGAGACGATGACCGCCGAGGGAATGGCAAGGGCGAGAATGCCTAGGATGCTGGTGACGCCGGCCAAAAACTGGCCAAAGGGCGTAATCGGCGTGACGTCGCCATAACCGACGGTGGTCAGGGTGGAAATCGCCCAATAGGCCGCGGCGGGGATCGAGGGAAATTTTTCGGGCTGGGCGCGGTGTTCCGCGAGATAAGCGAGCGTGGAAACCGTCATGACCACCGAAAGCAGAAGCAGGCCCATCGCCATGATCGACCGGCGCTCGTTCCAGATCACCTGGGCGATCGTCTCGAAGGCCGTCACGGTGCGGAAGAGTTTGACCACGCGCAGGATCCGCATCACGAGCAGCAGCTCGGGCTCGATCGCAAACCCCAGGAAGGAAAGATAGAATGGTAGCAGCACTGCCAGATCCACGAGCATGAGCGGCGACAGGGCAAAGCGCAGGCGGCCGAAGATGGGGTCGCGGTAGCGTGTGCTGGGAATCTCGACACAGGCCCAGAGGCGGAGAAGATATTCGATCGTGAACGCGCCGAGCGCGACTTTCTCTACAATGGCAAAGGAATCGCGCACCCAATCGGCGGCGCTGGGGACCGTGCTCCAGGCGCCCAGGCCGGCGCTACCGAAGATCAGCACGAAGAGAAACGCATCGAAGATCCGCGCGGGACCGTAGCCTTGGCGTCCGCCTTCCATCAGGAGGTGTAGCCGGCGGCGCAGGGAATGCGGAGGAGGCACTTACCGCTTCCTTGTAGAAGCCTTGGCCTGCCAGCCGGCCAGCGCCGCAAAAGCGGGACTGGGTAGGGGCTGGGGCGTCCTGCGCCGCCTTGTCCTGGCGATGACATAGGCGCCGTTACTCTTTTCGACCCGTAGGCGCAGTACCAGAGCGAGCGGCACCAGTTCCTCGACTCCGACGCCGATCTTGCGCGCGAGCGCATCGTCGGCACGGACCGGCACCGCAGCGAAGATCAGCCGCGCGATGCGGTCCGCCTCGCCGAAGGAATAGAACTTTCCGGCGAGAACCCGCTGTCCCCGGGCAAAATGTATCAGGTGGGGCGCTATGGCATTTTCCGGTTGGCGTCCGTGGAACAACTCGCACAGCAAAGCGAGCAGCGGCCGGGCCTTCGCCAACCCGCGCATCCGTATCGTCAGGGCGCCGAATTTGACGCCGGCGCGCGCCAGCGCTAGCCGACCCTCGCGCGTCAAGTGCCGGCATTGCGGGGCAGCCGCATCGCGATCGAGCGCGCCAAAATTTTCCACGAGCCGGTAGGCCAGCCCGCGCGCATCGGACGGAAGGTCACGCCGCTCGAGAGCCAGCAGCGGCCGAAGCATCTCCTCGAGATGGCGTGCAAGCCATTGCGCGAGGTGCCGCTCGATGGAGATCCGCTCGGCCGGCAGAAGGTGTTCGTCGGCATCGGAAAGCTTGAGACGCGGCGAGAACGGCCGCCCTCCTGGGATCAGGCGGGCAATCTCCGCGTCGCGCCAGAAGAGCGCCCCCGCATCGTCCAAGCGGAAGTCCTGCACACCCAGCAGTTCACTTATGCTCTGCTGGATTGCCGGCCGGATGATGGTGCGGGCCGCCTGCATGAGCGGGCGGCGCCATGTCGCATCGGTCTCGGCGGCCTCGAAACGCCACAAGCGCAACCGGCCCGCCGGATGATTTTCGACAAAAACCGTGCCGTCCGCATCGATATATCCGGAGAGCGCCGCGCCATCCTTAAGGCGGCGAGCCAGGCTGGTGCGGCGCTTGTCGATGAACCGCTGGGTCAGCGCCTCATGCAGGGCGTCGGATAGCCGGTCCTCGATCAGGCGAGACATGCCTTGCCAATGTTCCGCTTCCTTCACCCAATCATGACGGTGGGTGATGAAAGAAAAGGTGCGGATATGCGCCAAGCGCTGCATGAGCAGATCGATATCGCCTTCGGTCTTGTCGAGCGCGGCCAACTGACTCGCCAGCCAATCCTCGGGGATGGCCCCGCGCAGAAGTTGCAGGTAAATCTGTTCGAGCAGCCGGACGTGGCTGTCGTTCAGCAACTTGCGGAAATCGGGAATCTGGCAGACATCCCACAGCAGCCGCGTTGCCGGAACGCCGAGCGCACGCGCGCGAATGGCCGGCTCGCGCAACAGACTGAGGAGCGCCCGATGATCCTCGCCATTGCCTTGGCGCAGCAGGAAAGGATGCGCGGCAGGCGTGTCGAGCGCGCGCAGGAGATGTTCCCCAGAGCGGAAGTCGAGTTCCTCCTGTCGCCAATAAATCCGAGGGAGAGGCTCGAACCGGTAATCCTCGAGCGCGCGCACTTGCGCCTCATCGAAAGGCTCGGCGGTGGCAGTGGTTCCGAATGTGCCATCGCGCACATGGCGCCCGGCCCGGCCTGCGATCTGAGACATTTCCGCGAGCGTCAAGGGACGAAAGTTCTGGCCGTCATATTTTCGCTGGCTGGCGAAGGCGATATGGTGGACGTCGAGATTGAGTCCCATGCCAATCGCATCGGTGGCGATCAGATAATCGACTTCGCCCGACTGGTAGAGGCCCACCTGAGCATTGCGCGCCCGCGGCGACAAGGCGCCCAGAACGAGCGCCGCGCCGCCGCGCTGGCTGCGCAGGAGATCGGCGATGCGGTAAAGCTCATCCGCCGAAAAGGCGACGACCGCCGTGCGCGGGGGCAACCGGGTCAATTTGCGATGGCCCGAATGGGTCAAGGCGGAAAAGCGAGGTCTGTCGATAAAGGTGATGTCGGGAAGCAGCGCCCGCAGCACCGGTCCCGCGCTGGGCGAGCCCATGAACATGGTCTCCAGCGTTCCGCGCGCATGCAACATCCGGGCCGTGAAAATATGGCCGCGCTCGGGGTCGGCCATCAGCTGGATCTCGTCCACGGCCAGGAAGGCAACCGCGCGGTCGAGCGGCATGGCCTCGACCGTGCAGAAGAAGTAGCGCGCCGAGCGTGGGACGATCTTTTCCTCGCCCGTGACGAGGGCGACCGCTTGTCTTCCTTTCAAGGAAGCGGCCTTCTCGTAATTTTCCCTGGCCAGCAATCGCAGGGGAAAACCGATCATGCCGCTCGCGTGGCCAAGCATTCTCTCCAGCGCCAAATGCGTCTTGCCGGTATTGGTCGGACCAAGAACGGCGACGAGACGGTGATCGGTCATTCCCCATGATGAGGCGACGCCCATCGCTTGGCAAGCCGCCTTTTCCATCATCGAAGGGGAGGCTCGACCCATTTATCGACATTATTTGGCGCTATTTTGCCCTATAACAAGCAAGCTGTCTTGTGTAGAGGAAGAGAAGCCGCTACAACTATGGCACCCAACCAACGAGAGGGAGCTATTATGAAAAAGCCCATATATCTTTCCATGATCATGGCGATTGTTTTTACCGCCCTGGTCGCCGTGGGAAGTGCGTCGGCAGACGGCGCAAAGACCTTTATCTGGACGAACAAGCAGGGTGTGGCGATCAACGGCTATGATCCGGTCGCCTATTTCACCGACGGCAAGCCCGCCAAGGGCGTTCCAGATTATAAAACCGAGTGGCAGGGCGCCACCTGGCAGTTCACCAGCGCGGCGCACCGTGACCTCTTTGCCGCCGCACCCGAGAAATACGCTCCGCAATATGGCGGCTGGTGCGCCTTTGGCGTCGCCGATGGCCATGCCGCGGAGACCGAGCCCGAAAAAGCCTGGAAGATTTTCAATAACAAGCTCTATCTGAACTGGGATCCGGATATTGCCGTCAAATGGCAGAAGGACATCCCCGGCTATCTCCAGAAGTCCGAGGCGAACTGGCAATCCGTCAAGGCCGGCATCCTCGATGGCAGTGGAAAAATCTACCGCCACGACGAATAGTCGAAATACGGCTCAAGAGCACAGCGTCCCTGAAGACTATTTCATTCCAAGCGTCTTCAGGGCGCGAGCCGTAAACCCCTGGCGGATCTTGTCGAGGTCCCGCCACTCCTCGGGCAAGGGCTGGACGGGCCCCGCAATCGTGAAGGACGCCGGCGAGATCTTTTCGGTGAGCTGAGCCCAGTCGATGGGCATGGCAACCGGCAGGCCCGCCCGTGCGCGGGCCGCATAGATACCGATCGCGGTACTGAAATGATCGTTGCGCAAATAATCGATGAAGATCTTGCCGTGCCGGCGCGCCTTGCTCATCACCGCCACGTAGCGGGTGGGGCTGTCTTTGGCCATGGCGAAAGCCAGCGCCTTGGCAATCTCCTTCAGTCGTCCCCACGGAAGGCGCGGCTTCAAGGGAACGGTCACATGAGCCCCTTTGCCGCCGGTCAGCTTGGCGACCGAGCGCAGGCCTAAATCATCTAACCTCTCGCGCAGCTCATGGGCGGCCCGCACCACCTCGGAAAACGCCACGGTCGGGTCGGGATCGAGATCGAAGATCATCCGGTCGGCTTTTTCGAGATCGTCCACGCGGCAATTCCAGGGATGGATTTCGATAATGCCGAATTGAACCAGCGTCTCGAGCCCGCGAAGATCATCGATGGCGATCAGCTCCTCGCCCGTGCCCGGATCGCGGAGCGGACGTACCTGGATGATGGCATGGGGATGGCGCTGGAAGAATTTCTGGCCGTTGATTCCATCGGGACAGCGCACGAGGCTCAAGGGGCGACGGGTGAGCTCCCAGAGCGCGTGCGGCGCCGCCGCCTCATAATAGGCGGCCAAATTCTCCTTGGTAAGGCCGGTAGTCGGGTCGAGGACGCGTTGCGGATGGGAGATCGGCACGCCCGCGAAAGCAACTTTTTCCGGCCGCGGCACGATTTGCTCGCCGACCACATCCTCTGGTGTCTTATCATCGCGCAGTCCCAGGAAAGCCGCCGCCCGCAGCAACCCATCGCGAGAGCGGCCCATATGCTTGATCTCGACAACATAGAGAGGCTGAACCCACTTGGCCCGCCGCCGGTCGATGGGCCGCATGGCGGCGAAGGGCGAGGTGGGAATGGCATGGCGCTCCAGCTTTTTCTTCAAGGCTAGGGCGAGTTTCTGGCTGAAACCCGTCCCGGCGCGGCCATCGAAGACCAAAACACCCTCTCGGTAATGGCCAACCAGGATCGAGCCGATCCCCTTGCCCGCCTTGCTGGGCGTATAGCCGCCGATGACATATTCCTCGCGATCCAGGCACTTGACCTTCAGCCATTGCGGGCGTCGGCCGGAACGGTAGGGTGCGTCGTCTTTCTTGGAAACGATTCCTTCGAGATTGAGCGAACATGCCGCGCGAAACAGGTCCTCGGGGCGCGTCTTGAAATGATCGGTATAGCGGAGCCGATCATTCCAGTGCCCCGCCATGAGCTCGGCCAAGCGCTTCTTGCGTTCGGCGAGCGGCAGCGGTCGCAGATCCTGGCCGTCGCAATACAGCAGGTCGAACATGAAAAAGGCCATGGCGCCCTGATCGTCATTGCTGAGTGCTTCCTGGAGGGCGCCAAAATCCGCCACGCCTTCCGCATTGAGCGCGACTATCTCGCCATCGAGGTAAAGGTCCCCGTGCGCCGCGCCGGCCAACGCCGCCGCAATTCCCTTGAACCGATGCGTCCAATCGAGACCGGAACGCGACAAGAGCGTGACCTTCGCTTTCCCGCGGCGCTTTCTCTCAATTCTGGCGCCGATCCGGTAGCCGTCATATTTGATTTCATGCAGCCAATGCGCGCCCCGCGGCGGCGCTGCCGCCCGGACCGCGAGCGCGGGCGGGATAAAAGCCGGAAGGGCCCTACTCGGCGCGGCGAGCGCATCGGAATCATCGAGAGCATTATTCCCTTCGGTCTTTTCAGTGCCATTGGCCCGTGGTGATGCCTTTTTTCCTGTCTTTCCGGAATGCCATGTGTCGCCGTCTACCTGGGTCGCGATCTCATTCATGGTCCGGCCGGTCTTGACCGAGGTCGCTTGGCGCAGAGCGGCGTCGCCATCGCCCGGCCGCGCATATTCATCCTTGCCCTTGATAAGTAACCAGTGGTGCTTGCCGCCCTCATCTTTCAAGCGCTGCAGGTGAAAACGCCCCTGCAGCCGCTCGCCCTCAAGGATGAAGTCGAGCTTGCCGCGCTTGAGGCTTTGATCGACATCCCCGACCGGCTGCCATGTCCCGCGATCCCAAAGCATCACGGTTCCGCCGCCATATTCGCCTCGGGGGATAAGTCCTTCAAAACTGCCATAATCCAGGGGATGATCCTCGACTTCAACCGCCAGGCGCTTGTCCTGCGGATCGAGAGAAGGGCCGCGCGGCACCGCCCAACTCTTGAGCACGCCCTCCCATTCCAGCCGGAAGTCGAAGTGCAGCTTGCGCGCCGCATGCATCTGGATCACATATTGACCGGAAAATCCGCTTCGCTTCCTACCGCGCGGCTCCGCGGTCTTCCGAAAGTCGCGTTTCGCCCGGTACGTGGCCAGCGAGGAGGTCACGCCCGTTTTTTGGCTCGTTTCGGTGCCGCCGTGGCCCGGCGGCGCGCGGGCTTGGCAGGAGATTTTACCGGCTCCTTGGCGGACACGGCTTTGCCGCCGCTGCCGCGTCCGAGAGACTGCCGTAGCGCTTCGGTGAGGTTGATCACCACGGATTGGCGCGTCTCATCCTCGGTCAGATCCTCGAGCTTGCGGCCCTCGAGCTTGGCGGCCACTGCCTTCCTGACCGCTTCCTCGTAATGATCCTTGAACTGCGCCGGATCGAATTCATTCGACTTGCGTTTGATCAATTCGCTTGCCATCGCGACCTGATCGGCTGGTACGTCCACGTCTTCGATATCGCCGAAGAAATCCTCGAGCTTCTTCAGCTCTTCCTTGTAGCGGAGCGTTTCCAGCAACATGCCCCTGCCACACGGCTTCAGGGACACGATGCGTTCGCGCCCCGCCATGGTCATCTGCCCCAGCCCAACCTTGCCTGAGCGGCGCAACGCTTCCCTGATCACCGAGAAAGGTTCGATCGCGTGCGCCCCATCCGGCACGACGAAGAACGGCCGGTCGAAATACATGACATCGATCGCCTCGTAATCGGTAAAAACCACCAGCTCGATCACATCGCGCGATTCGATGCGCAGCTTTTCCAGCTCCTCCGGCTCGAACAAGACGTATTTATCCTTCTGATATTCGTAGCCCTTGACGATATCCTCCTGCGCCACCTCGCCGCCATCCTCGGTCACGCGCTGGTAATGGATCCGCTCGCCGCTCGGGCGGTGGATCATATGCATCTGCGTGCGCGTATTTGCAAGCGCGGCATGGACCCGTATGGCAAAGGAAACCAGGGACAGACGGAGATGCCCCGACCAATATGCTCGTGCAGCCATGAACCCCGAACAAAGCGGCGCCGACAAGGTTCCTTGTCGCCCTTTCCGGGATGGCCTAAAATCGAAGGTCGATGGAAAAGAACCTCTTCCGGTATATCTGGCTTCATACCAAGCGAAGCCAGTTCATCATTGCCTTTCTGAGCGTGGTGGCCCAGCTCAGCTATTTCATATACCTCGGCATTCCCAAGACCATCGTCAATAAGGCTCTCGATAAATCGTGGATTCAGAATCATTTCGGCGGTGGCGGAAATGACCACGCCCGTCTGGGAGAATTTGTTCTGTCCCTTCCCAAAAGCTGGGGTGGCGACGTGACCGTCTTCGAGGGGGTCCGTGTGACCGATCCCTTTTCCTATCTCTATTTGCTCTGCTTCCTCTTCCTCTTTTTCGCGGTCACGAACAGCTTGCTTAAGCAACGCATCCAGACTATGTCCGGCCAGCTCGGCGAGCGCATGCTGCGGCGCATGCGTTATGACCTATTCGACCGTGCGGTGCGTTTTCCTATCCATCATTTCCGCAAGGTGCGCTCCGCCGAGATCGCCACCATGATTAAGGACGAGGTCGATCCCATCGGCGGTTTCATCGGCGACGCCTTCAAGCAGCCGATGCTGCTCGGTGGCAGCGCCCTGACCGCGCTCGTCTTCATCTTCGCCCAGAATATCTGGCTTGGCATCGGCACAATTCTATCGCTTGCGGCGCAGCTTGCCATTATTCCGCGTTTGCGGCGAAAAGTACTGCAATTGGGGCGGCAGCGTCAGGTGACCGCGCGCCAGCTTGCTGGACGGATCGCTGAATGCGTTGACGGCATCAGCGAAGTCCGCACGAACGGCACCGTGAATTTCGAGAAGGCCGATATCGTCTCGCGGCTGGGGCATATCTTTTTTATTCGCTTCGAACTTTATAAGCGCAAATTCTTCGTGAAGAATCTCAACAACATGATGGCGCAGATCACACCCTTCCTGTTTTATTCGATTGGCGGTTACCTTGTGTTGACCGGTCGACTCCAATTGGGTTCGATCATTGCCGCAGTCGCAGCCTATAAAGACCTTCCCTCTCCGATCAAGGAATTGATCGATTGGGACCAGCAGCGCCAGGACGTTCAGATAAAATATGAGCAGGTAGTAGATCAGTTCTCCGTCTCGAACATGATCGGCCCCGAGCGTCATAGCCTCGATCCGCAGCTAGAGTTGGAGCCGGCGGATTTCCGGGCGCGCAATTTGGTCTATATCGATGAAACTGAGAGCAAGCTTCTCGACGGCGCTTCTCTCGAAATAGGCCCCGAACACCATGTCGCTGTCATCGGCCCCCCCGGCAGCGGCAAGGAAGTGCTTGGCGCGGTATTGGCCCGCCTCATTGCACCCAATGCCGGTACCATCGAACTCGGCGATAAAAACTGGCTGGAATTGCCCGAGCCCCAAGTCGGCCGCTATCTGGGCTACGTCGCGGACGAAACCTATCTCTTCGCGGGCTCGATCGGCGAGAACATCACCTATGGCTTGAAAGTCATCCCCGTCGAACCCGCACGCTATGAAGGCGCGGAGGCCGAGCAAGCTGAAAGGCGGCGCGAGGAGACATTGAATGCCGGTAATCCGCTCCTCGATATCGCGGATAGCTGGCTCGATTACAGGCAGGCGGGGGTGAGCAAGGATACCGAGCTGCAATCGATCATTGCCACGCTGCTCGAGGAAATGGAACTCGCCGACGATGTTTATCAATTCGGCCTGCGCGGGCGCATCAATGCCAAAAAGGCGCCGCGTCTCGCCGATGCGTTTCTCGAAGCCCGCAAGGTCCTGCGCGGTGAGCTGGTGAGCGGCGAGAACAAGGGAATCGTCGAGGTGTTCGACCCTGCGCGCTATACCCGCAATATGACGGTGGCCGAGAACCTGCTCTTCGGCACACCGAGCAATGACGTCTTCGTCACCGGCCAGCTCGCCGGCCATCCCTATGTCCGAACCATCCTGCGCGACAGTGGGCTCGAGGAGGATCTGGCGCGCATGGGCCACCGCATCGCCGAGACCATGGTGGAACTCTTCGCCGACCTGCCGCCCGACCATCCGTTCTTCGAGCAATTCAGCTTCATCAACCAGGAAGACATCGCCGCCTATGAACAGCTGCTCGCCCGGATCGGTAAGATGACCGATCTCAAGCGCTTGCGCCCCGGCGATATCGAGAAACTGATCGAGCTCAGCTTTCCTTACAACGAGCCGCGCCACAGGCTTGAACTTCTCGATGAGAAGCTCGAAAATAAGATCGTCGCGGCGCGCCGGCTTTTCGCAAAAAACATTACGCCTGCGCTACGCGCGTCGATCGAATTCTACGATCCCGATAAATACAACTCCGCCGCGTCGGTGCAGGACAATATCCTTTTCGGCCGACCCGTCTATGGCCAGGCCAAGGCAGTACAGCGTATCGGAAAGCTACTCTCCCGCACAATCGCCCACCTCCATCTGCGCACCGAAATCATAGAAGTGGGGCTCGCCTATAGCGCTGGAACGGGCGGCAAGCGGCTAGGCACCCAGCAGCGGCAAAAGCTCGCTTTGGTCCGGGCGCTGGTGAAGCGGCCGAATCTGCTGATCCTCAATAATGCCTTGGCCGTGTTCGACGATACAACGCAGCGGCGCTTGATTATGACCATACGCAATCGCATGAAGGGACGGGCGATTCTCTACATCAACGACAATGCCGCCGCGGCCAGGCAGTTCGACTATGTCATGATCATGCGCGCCGGTCGCATCGTCGAGACCGGACAGCTCGCGGCGCTGGACCTTCCCGGCGCCTATATGCGGGAACTGGCGGGGGAACCGAGCGAACTCGTCAACGCCTAAGGGGGAACAATGAAGGCCTTTATCCTGAGCGGATCGCACCGCGCCCATTCACAATCGCGGCGTGTCGCCGATAAAATCATGACTCTGCTGCCGGAAACCGTGCCGGGGGCGGGCGCGGACCTTCTCGACCTCAGCGAGACGGTCTTGCCCTTTTGGCACGAAGGCGTCTGGCAGCGCGACGATCGCTGGCGGGTCAGCTGGCACCCAATTTCCGCGCGCCTCAAGCAGGCCAGCGCTTTTATCGTGATCGCCCCGGAATGGGCGGGAATGGTACCGGCGGGGGTCAAGAATTTCTTGCTCTATTGCGACGATCACGAACTTTCCCACAAGCCCGGTCTAATCGTCGGCGTGTCGGCGTCACGTGGCGGCGCTTATCCTGTCGCGGAACTGCGCATGAGTGGATATAAGAACAGCCGCGTCTGCTGGATCCCCGATCACGTCATCGTCCGGCAGCCCCAGACCGAACTCGACAAGGCGCCGAGCGGCGCCGACCATGCGCCCAGCATTTCCGAACGTCTCGCTTATGGCCTGACCATGCTGTCGCTCTATGCCGGCGCGCTGGACCAGGTGCGTGTAAGCCCTTCCGTGAATTACAAGCGCTTCCCTAACGGTATGTGATGACTGCCTATCCGCCCTCCTCCTACGCCGCGGGAATTGGCGCGCCACCTACCCATCCAATCTTCGAAGGCGAGGACGAAGCCGACCTCTGCATCATCGGCGGCGGTTTTACTGGCCTGACCGCAGCCCTCGCGATGGCCGAACGGGGCCTTAAAGTCGTGCTGCTTGAGGCCAAGCGCATTGGCTGGGGCGCTTCGGGGCGCAACGGCGGGCAGATCCATACCGGGCTGCGCAAGGGACCCGTCGAGCTCATCGCCCGCTTCGGGCAGGAGGAGGCGCGACGGCTGTTCGCGCTCGGCCTCGAAGCCAAGAATATCGTCATGGAGCGAATTCTCCGTCACGATATCGCCTGCGATCTAAAGCCCGGCACGCTGGTGGCCGCGCACAAGGCCAGCGATATGGGTTGGATGGCCGAAGAAGTCGCGAGCCTCAAGCGCGACATGGGCTATAACCATGCCACCCTGCTCGGCAAGGCGGAGGTGGCCCAGGAGGTGGCATCCTCCTGCTACCACGGCGGGATTCTCGACGAAGGCGGCCTGCATCTCGATCCCCTGAAATATTGCCTTGGCCTCGCGCGGGCGGCACAGGCAGCGGGGGTGCGGTTATATGAAAACAGTCCGGTCACTGTCATAGAGGGCCGAGCCCGGCCGCAGGTGCGCACGCATGAGGGATCGGTGCGCGCGCGCCACGTCGTGGTCGGCTGCAACGGCTATCTCGGCCGGCTCGTCCCGGAGATCGCGCCGAAAATCATGCCGTTAGCCAATTACATTCTCGCCACCGAACCGCTCGGTGAGGAGGAAGCGCACGCGCTCATTCCCCGGGATGTGGCGGTATGCGATACCAAATTCGTTGTCGATTATTATCGTCTCTCCGCGGATCGCCGCCTGCTCTTCGGCGGCGGGGAAAAATATACCGCCCAGGAACCCGCCGACATCGCGGCTTTCGTGCGGCCCTACCTGCTGCGGGTATTTCCCCAGCTCGCTGCTAGGCGGATCGATTTCGCCTGGGGAGGCATGCTCGCGGTGACCCAGACGCGCTTCCCCAGCCTGGGACGGATTGGCGACGTCTTTTATGCCCAAGGCTATTCGGGACAGGGAATCGCCATGGCTGCCCTGGCCGCCACGGTCATCGGCGAGGCGGTAATTGGCGACGCCCGGCGTTTCGACCGAATCAGCGCGCTGCCCACGCCGCCATTTCCCGGCGGGACGGTGCTACGCCAACCCCTCCAGGTCGCCGGCATGATGTGGTACGCGCTGCGGGATCGCTTTCCATGAACGGGGAGGAATCTCCTGCCTGGGGCATTCTCGACCTCCTCCCTCATCCCCTTCTGCTTCTAGACGGGCGGCTGGACATCCTATGGGCCAACGGCGCCGCGCGGATGCTGATCGGCAAGGATGACATCACGGCATCCAACCTGCTTGCCTTCGCCCGTGATCCCGATCTGCTCGCCGCCTGCGAACGGGCCGATGGAAGCTGGATTTCTCCCCCCCAACTGGGGCGGTCGCGTTTTGTCGAAGTCTGCTTCCGCCGGCTTGGCGAGCATATCCTCATGCAGGCGCAGGATGTCGGCGAACGGGAAAAGACACGTGCCCTCCGGCGGGATTTCGTCGCGGATGTGAGCCACGAGCTCAGGACTCCGCTGACCTCCCTTCTCGCGGGATTGGAGACGCTGGCCCAGACGCCCGACATCGCCGCGCGGGAAACATTTCTGCCACTGCTGCGCGAACAGGGCCGGCGCATGGAGAAACTCATTCAGGACCTTCTGACCCTGAGCCGCATCGAACATAGCGAGCGCCGGACGCCCACGGGGACCTTTGATTCCCGCCGCCTGCTGTCCACCGCTTTGGAAAGCGTGGACAAAGCGGACTGGAATGTTGCGATCGCCCCCGATTTCCCCCCCAAGATTGTCGGGGATGAAGAAGAATTGCGGTGCGCGCTCGAGAATCTCATGCATAATGCCGTGATGCATGCCCAGCCGCCTTTCCGGCTCGAAGCGACAGCGCGAAGCACGTTCGTCGCTATTGCGGTGAGCGATAGCGGACCCGGCATCGCTTCCCAGCATCTCCCCCGCTTGACCGAACGTTTTTATCGGCTGGATCCGGCGCGCCGCCAAGGCGGCACCGGTCTCGGCCTCGCAATCGTCAAGCATAGCGCCACCCGCCATCGTGGCCGCCTTCTCATCGAAAGCCAGCTCGGCCGGGGCAGCATTTTCACCCTGGAGCTGCCCACGCTCCCCGTTCCGGCATGAGCACGATCATAGATATCGTTCCGGAGCAACCGAGCCATCGGTCGTTCATTGAACGCCTGCTCGATGAACGGATCGGGGCCGATCGGACCGGCCGCGCCTCCTATTTCTACCGCAAGAGTATTGCCCCTGCCGAAGGCCTTTCCTGGGTGGCACTCCGTGACGGATCGGTAATCGGCACGATCCGCTATTGGCCAGTGCGGCTCGACAGGCGGCGCGCCCTGCTGCTCGGGCCGCTCGGCGTTGCCCATGCCTTTGCGGGGCGCGGGTTCGGGCGAGCGCTCGTGATCCACACGCTGGATCTCGCGCGCGATCGGGGCTGGGATCTCGTCTTCCTGGTTGGCGATCCGGCTTATTACGCCCAGTTCGGCTTTCGCCAGGCGTTGCCCCTCGGCTTCAGCTTGCCTGGCGAAACGCGACCCGAGCGTTTTCAGGTGCTCGCATTACGGCCCGGCGTGATAAATCGCGGCGGGACGATTGCGCGGTTCCTACCACCAGAGGGGCAGCATCCAGCCGGCCAGCCCAAGTCCGATCGCGGCGAACAGGCAGAAGCTCGCCAAGACATTGCACCAGCCCGTGGTCCACAAGCATATGATCCGAAAGGCCAACCATCCCGACCACAGGCTGGCGCCCAGAAGAAACAGGACACGGAAGGCCGGCAGCCAGGCGAGAACGAAGCCTTCCCCGCGCAGCAGGGAAACGCCGATGGCGGAGAGACCGAGGAACACGCCCGCGCCCGCCAGCGGGATCAGACTGTGCGCCGCATGATGGACGCGTTCCCAGGAAAAGACGCCGCTCACCCTGACCGCAAGCACGATGAAGCCGAGGAGCAGGCTTCCCATGATCAATGTCATGGCGGCAATATAGAAAACCAGTAGCGCGCCATCCAGAACCGTCAAGACATCCTGATTGGCGGGATAATTGGTGAGAAGGCTCCAGGGCAGCGTCGCACCAAGCGGCCAGACGATATTGTGGGCGAGGAGCCATTCGGCGAGAGCGTTCTTCGCGAAAATGAAATAAGGGCTGCTCGACCAGTGAAAAGCACCCATCGCGACGCCGAATAAGCCATAAAGGATCAGGGCCGTTTCCGGCCAAGCGGGTGTCGAAGAAGGATGAACGACCTCCTGGTTAGGCGAGCGTGGGCTGAGCGCGACCGCCTCGCGAAAATCTGCACAGCGCCCGCACATGTGGCAACCGCCCGAGCCGGTCATGGTGCGGATCGGCACCAGCGGGGCGCAGTTTGGCGCCGCGCGCGGCGGAGTATCACGCCACTTTATCTCATCGACGGCAAAGGAGAGAGGGGCGAGCTTGGCGAGTAAGGCGAATACGCCATTGACCGGACAGAGGTAGCGGCACCATACGCGCTTGTTGCGGCCGTAAAGATACCCGACCGCCATCGCGGCGGCGCTCGATCCGCCGAGAATGAGAAGGGTCGGTCCTGGATATTGATACACGCTGACCAACTGGCCATAGAGAGTAGTCAAGACAAAAGCGGCGAACGGCCAGCCCCGCCAGACGAGCCAGCGCGGCAAGGCCCGGGCCCGGCCATGGGCGCTCGCCCATTCGCTCAGTGTTCCTTCCGGACAGAAGATGCCGCACCAGGCGCGTCCCACCACCGCCATGCTGAGAAGGACGAACGGCCACCAGATCCCCCAGAAGACGAACTGGGCAAAAAGCGTGAGATTGGACCAGAGATGCGCGGTGCGCGACGGCAGCGGGAGCAGGACCGGCCCGATGATCAGCAGCAGATAAAAGGCCACGACGGCCCATTGCAGCCGGCGGATCTCCTTTTGGTGATGAAGCAGGGAACGGCCAACCCGCGCCAGACCCCTGCCAAGGAGACCTTCGATCATTGCTGCGCGGCTGGCCGCATTTTCTGCATCGCGAGCCAGATGGTCAGCCAATAGAAGACGAACACTCCGATATTGAGGAGATCGGGGCGCGCCCGATATCCACTAAGTGCCGCTATCAGCGAACCGAGACTGTCGCTGTCATCAAGCAAATCCGAGCTGTTCCAGAGCGGCGTGCCCGGCGAGGGCAGTACCCCTGCCGAGACCAGATGATCGACCCCGTTCATGATCAAGGCCAGCGCCAGAAATAGCAGCATGATCTCGCTCGCACGGAAGAAGAGCCGCCAGGAAAGAACGCGACTGCCGATTTGCAGCAGCCAGTAGGTAAAAAAGGCAAGCAGTAGCCCTGCGGCAATGGTCACGCTTGTTTCCAGCCAGGAAGCCTGCGCGCCGCCGGCGATGATGCCATAGAGGAATATCACGGTCTCGCTGCCTTCCCGCGCGACGGCGAGCGCGGCAAGTATCGCCAAACTCCACCATCGATTTTCTTGCAGAGACCGCTCCGCCCCCGCCTCCAGATCCCGCCGCAGCGTACGACCGCGCCGCCGCATCCAGAATACCATCTGGATAATCAGCACGGCGGCGGCAAAAACCATGCCAGTCTGAAAATATTCCTGTGCATCGTCAGACAGACGCTCGCGGAACCAGAGGAGCCCGCCCCCGAGCAACAGCGCAAGCCCCAGCCCGGCCCCCGTGCCCATCCAGAGGAACCATCGGCCACGGCGCGTCCGTTCGCCTTGGCTCGAAAGCCAGGCCTGGAGAATACCAATGACCAGCAGCGCCTCGACGCTTTCGCGCCAGATGACAAAGATGACCTGGCCCGCCTCACCGCTCATGTCATTTCGCCACCAGAAATGCTCTGGTGCCCTTGGGATGGAAATCGTCGAAGAATGGGTACGTGCCCGGCGCCAGGCTGCGGATAATCAGTGACCCCTCGCTCTGGGGCGGCACGACCTTCTCCTTGCGCAATTCATGGCTTTCAAACTCCACCGGTGTCGTTCCCGTATTGCGAATAATGATCTTGATGGTTTTTCGTGCGGGCACATCCAATTGTTGCGGTGTCGCGACTCCATCCCGCATTTCAATGACAAAGGCCGGGATGTCCTCGGCCATTGCCGCGGCACAGGCGAGAATCCAAATCATCGCGACGGAGCATAGAGAGCATATAGATTTGCGCATTAGTACCCGCCCTTTTTACCGATTCCGGCAAAGACAAAATCATATTTTAGGACCGCCGGGGCGAACCAGGGTCCGACGCCCGTTTCCTTGTCCACGTGGCGACCGAAATGAAGGGCCGGATTGCTGCTCGGCGGCATGATCGTCAGGGTCAGGGAATATTTACCTGGACCGGAAAGCTTGAGGTTGTCCCCATAATGCGGGCCATCGCTCGCCACCATTGCCATCAGATCACCGCTTTGCCCGGCCGTCTCGCCATCCTTTTTCAATTCATAACGGACCACAAGGTAGGGGATCCAGTCGCCCTCGGCAAAACCATTGTTGTTATCTTTCGTCGCGTGGATATCTGCCTCGAGATGGATGTCCGAAATCGCCACGTCCCGCATCATCCCGGGCGGGTCCATTTCTATCGGCTGAAGATAGACCGCCCCTATTTCCATGCCGTTCGCAAATTGCGCCTTACCAATCGGATATTCCTTGGCCGCCGCCTGCACGCTGATAGCCAAAGCCAGTCCTATAAGTAAGGTCCTCACCTTTTTTATTTTTTTCATACCATTCTCCGCTAAGATGATAATGATAATCATTCTCAAAAATGCTGGCAAGTACTTTGTGAGGATGCCGGCGAGTGTGATATCGCTCTCATTTAGCGAGGCGGAACGGTCGATGTGGCCCGATATAGGCGAGTTCAAGCAATTCTACCGCGACGCCAAGGGCGAAGCAGTTCGGTACGTGCTGCGCCGACGCTTACGTCAGCTCTGGCCTATGACGGCGGGCCAGCGTGTGCTTGGCGTGGGCTATAGCCCACCCTTCCTGCGCCAATTTCTGGGCGAGGCCACTCTGCTCGCCGCCGGCATTCCGGGCGGTATGGGGACGACGATCTGGCCTGTTGACGACTTGAGAAGAGTAGCGATTTTCGAACCAGAAGACTGGCCTCTGCCCGATTGCTGCATGGACCGCATCTTACTCGTCCATGCGCTGGAAAATTGCGGAGAGCCCGAAAATTTCCTGCGCGAGGCCTGGCGCGTGCTGGTTCCCGGCGGACGGTTGGTCGCGATCGTCCCCCACCGCCGCTCCCTCTGGTCGCAGAGCGAGGCAACGCCTTTCGGATGGGGCCGGCCCTTTTCTTCGCGCCAGCTTCATGCGCTATTTACCCGTCAGCTCCTGCGGCCGCGCCTTATCGCGCGCGGCCTGTTCCTGCCGGCCTGGTGGCCCCATCCGACCATGCGCACCGCCACCCAATGGGAGAAATGGGGTGCGAATACAGGATTCGGGGTGGGCGGCGTGCTGATTATCGAGGCCGAGAAGGAGTTGTATGGGGCCATCCCGGTGCGCGCGTCGTCACGGCGGTTGCATTTTGCCCTTCCCTCGCTCCCCCTTCGCCCGGCATAGAAGACTCATGACCAGCCCCTATATGACCAAAGCCGAACTTGCCGCGATCAAGCCGGAAATTCTTGCCAACCCCGCCGAAAGCCTGCAGCGGGCTAGGGAGCGTGTCGAACGCGCTGGTCAATGGCTTCCCGGGCAGGCGATGGGGCGGCGCTTTCCGGTGGGCTGCGTGGCGCTCGAAATCACGCAGCGGTGTAACCTCGACTGCACGCTCTGCTATCTGTCGGAACTGTCCGAGGCGGTACGCGACCTCCCCCTCGCCGAAATCTTCCGGCGCATCGAGACCATCCACCGCATGTATGGGCCCATGACCGAGATCCAGATCACCGGCGGCGACCCGACCCTGCGCAAGGAAGAAGAATTGATCGCCATCGTGGCGCGGGTCCGTGCGTTGGGTATGCGCCCCTCCCTCTTCACGAACGGCATCCGGGCGAGCCGCGCCTTGCTCACGAAGCTGCGGGATGCAGGGCTAGTCGACGTGGCCTTTCACGTGGATACGACCCAGAAGCGCAAAGGCTATGCCAGCGAGAGGGACCTCAATGCGCTGCGCGAGGAATATATTCGCCGGGCGCGCGGCCTGCACCTCTCGATCCTCTTCAATACCACCGTCCATGCCGGCAATTTTCATGAGATGCCAGAATTGGTGCGCTTTTTCGTCACCCAGGCCGCAGATGTCCGCCTGGCTTCCTTCCAGCTGGCGGCGGATACGGGGCGCGGCATCGAGCGACACCGCCCGGCGCTGATTACCGCAGAGACCATGGCGGCGCAAATCGAGCAGGGAACGGGTGCAATGCTCAATTTCGACGTGCCGCTCATCGGACATAAAAAGTGCAACCGTTATGCGATGGCGCTGGTGACCGGCGGACGCGTCCATGACCTCTTCGACCGGCCCGACTTCGTGCGCCGATATCTCGACCGCTCGGCTGGCCTGAATTTCGACCGGACCCGCCCGTGGCGCGCCTGCGCGACCCTGGCGGGCTGGGCCGTGCGCAATCCCTGGATCTGGCCAGGCGGTCTCTCCTGGCTTGCCCGCAAGGCCTGGCGCATGAAGCGGGATCTCTGGCGCGGGCGCGGGCGGATCCATAAGCTGTCCTTTTTCATCCATAATTTCATGGATGCCTGCCGGCTCGAGCGCGACCGGATCGAAAGCTGCGTGTTCATGGCCGCCACCGCCGATGGACCGCTCTCGATGTGTCTCCATAATGCACGGCGCGATGAATTTATCACCGCACCATTTTCAATTGACGGGGAAGCCTGGATGCCGCTGGGTGCGCCTGGTGAGGATGCCAAGGCACGCGTACCGGCCAAGGGGCGCATGCGCCGGACCGAACAGGCCGCTTTATGAAAACAGCCTGGGCCGGACTACTGCTTTTCGCCTGCACCGCCTGCGCGTCGTTGACACCGCCGCGCCAGATCACCGCGCCGGTGCTCGATGCCGATCGCGCCTGGGCGAGGGTCCTCGACCGCTATGTCAACGATCGTGGCCAAGTCGATTTCCAGGAACTGGCGCAACAGTCCGGCGATCTCGATACCTATGTCGCCTATGTCTGGCGCACCAATCCCCGCGATATCGCCGACCCCGACGAGAGGCTGGCCTATCTGATCAATTCCTATAATGCCCTCTCGATGTACACCGTCCTTCAATCCGGCATTCCTAAGCGGCTGGACGGCTGGGGCCGTATTCGCTTCTTCGCCCTCACCACGGCCCGGGTCGGCGACCGGTCTATTTCGCTTTACGATTATGAAAATAAGGAGATCCGGGCAGTGGGCGACCCGCGCGTTCATTTCGCGCTGAACTGCATGGCGGTTTCTTGTCCACGGCTGCCGCGCGTGCCGTGGACGGGCGCGCATCTCCAGTCACAACTCGACCACGCGGCGCGGGACTTTTTCTCCGAGAGCCGCAATCTTCAAGTAGACGATGCCCGCCGCACGGTGACGGTCTCGGCAATTCTCGATTTCTTTCCGGAAGACTTCACCGCCCACGCGCCCAATCTTATCGCTTATATCAATCGCTGGCGCGACCGCCCAATCCCCGAGGATTATCGCGTAACCTTTTTCGATTACGACTGGACGATCAACGCTCAGGAGAAGTAGCGCCACCACAGGTATAGGTGCGCAATCAGGATCGACCCCATCATCAGGGGGAAAGCCCGCGCCATATAGCCCATGAAGGAAAAGTGGACGCCCTCGCGCTCGGCTAGGCCCGCCATGCTGACATTGGCCGAAGCCCCAATCAGGGTGCCGTTGCCGCCCAGGCAGGCACCCAGGGCGAGCGCCCACCACAGAGGCCGCAAAGCAGCCTCCCCGCCCAGTTCAGGGCCGAGGTTTTTTATGACGGGAATCATCGCCGCCACGAAGGGTATATTGTCGAGAAAGGCGGATAGCACCGCAGACGACCAGAGGATAAGGATCGCCAAGGAAGCGGGGCCATGCGCCGTCGCGGCAAGATGATGCGATGCCAAGGTGAGCAGACCCGATCGCTCGAGGGCGGCCACCACGACGAACAGGCCGATAAAGAAGAAGATTGTCACCCACTCCGTTTCGGCGAAGACCTTTTCCGCGCGGCGATGCTGCTCGCCTGCGCCGATAGTGAGACTGTCGAGCAGCATGAGAATTGCCGCCCCGCCCAGCGCGATGGTCGCCGGTTCCTGACGCAATTCGCGTTGCCAAATGAAAGCAAGCAGCATGGCGCCGATCACGCCAAGCGATTGAACCAGCAGGCGGCGCGAGCGGATCGCCCGGCGCGCGGAGAGCTCGAGCGCGGATTCGCGCACTCCCTCCTCGACGCGCAGCTTACGCCCCCAAAAAAAATGAATAATGCCGAGCTGGGCCAAGAGTAAAACGAGCACGATCGGACCTAAGGCGGTAGCGAAATCGGCGAACGTGAACCCATTGGCCGAGCCGATCAGGATATTGGGCGGGTCTCCGATCAAGGTGGCGGTTCCCCCGATATTGGACGCAAATATTTCGGAGAACAGAAATGGGTATGGATCGAGCGAAAGCCGCTTGCAGATCGCCATGGTGACCGGCGCGACTAAAAGAATGGTGGTAACGTTATCGAGAAAAGCCGAAAAGAGGGCGGTCCCGAGCGTCAAGAGAGCGAGCAGCAGCGCCGGCCGGCCTCGGGCGCCGTGCAACGCGAGCAGCGCGCCATACTCGAACAAGCCCGAGCGGCGCGCGACCGCGACGACCAGCATCATGCCCACGAGCAGGCCGAGCGTATTGAAATCGATCCCGGCCACCGCCGCGTGCTGATCGATGAGACCTAGGAAGATTGCTAGCGCGGCCGCCAGCAGCGCCATCACCGCTCGGCTGAAACGGTCCCACACCAAGGCGCCATAGAGGGCGACTAGCAGGACCAAGGCCAAAACCATCTGCTCCGTCATCGCGCCTCCCCGGCTTCTCTAGCAGAGGCAAAGGACTCCTCCAAGAATCTTATTGCGAGCACGGCGATTTTGCCGTATGCGCGCATCTCCAGCGGGGCCCCATGAAAAAAATACAATTTCCAGGTCGCATTCTCATGATCGGTTACGGATCGGTCGGCCGGTGCACTCTTCCCATCCTCGAGCGGCATATAGAGATGCCTTGGAGCCGCGTGACCGTGATCGATGGGGAAGACCACGGGAATCTGATTGCACCTTACGTTGCGAAGGGGCTGCATTATATCGTCAAGCCGCTCGTAGCGGACAATCTGGGTGCGACCCTCGCCGAGCATGTCGGCCGGGGTGATCTGATCCTCAATCTTTCGGTCGAAGTATCCTCGCTCGCGGTCATCGAATGGTGCCATGAGGCCGGGGTTCTCTATCTCGACACCTGTATCGAGCCCTGGGCGAACTATTATGATAATGCCGCCATTCCCGAGGAACATCGGACCAATTACTGGCTGCGCCACCTGGTGGTCGAAAAGGGCCGCAGTTGGGGAGGTAACGGTCCCTCGGCCCTGCTCACTCACGGCGCCAATCCCGGCCTTATCAGCCATTTCGTCAAGGCGGCCCTGCTCGAGATCGCACGGGAGAAGAATCCAAATGCCGCCGCGCCAGGAAGCCGTGCGGCATGGGCGGAGCTCATGCACCGTTCCGGCATCAAGGTGATCCATGTCGCGGAGCACGATCTTCAGGTTTGCCTGGCGCCGAAGCGACCTGGGGAATTCGTTAATACCTGGTCGATCCCCGGCTTCGTCGGCGAAGGTTCTCAGCCCGCCGAACTCGGCTGGGGCACGCACGAGAAGACCATGCCGGAGAATGGCGTCACGCACAAGGAAGGGTGCGGAGCAGCGATTTTCCTCCGCCAGCCCGGCTGCGTGACCGAGGTGCGCTCTTGGACGCCCGTGGGCGGGCCGATGATCGGCTATCTGATCACCCACGGCGAATCGATCACGCTTGCGGATTATTTCTCGGCGCGGAACGAACGCGGCGAAGTCGTCTATCGACCGACCGCCCACTACGCCTATCATCCCTGCAACGACGCGGTGCTGAGCGTCCGGGAATACCAGCAGGCGAACTTCACGATGCAACCGCACCAGCGTTTGCTCAACCAGGAGATCGTCGATGGCATCGATGAGCTGGGGGCGCTGCTCATGGGTGATTTCGGTGCGCTGTGGTATGGCTCGCAGCTCTCGGTCCAGGAAGCGCGGCGGATGCTCGGCCCGAATTTCAACGCCACCTCGATCCAGATCGCGGCACCCGTCGTGGCCGGTGCGATGTGGCTGATCGAACATCCCGACCGGGGCGTGGTCGAGCCCGAGGACCTCGATCACGAATATATCCTGGAGATCTGCCGCCCCTATCTCGGTCCCGTCGTCGCGGTCAGGAGCGCATGGACACCGCTTCAAGGACGCAACCGTCTCTTTCCCGAGCCCGGGCTCGACATGACCGATCCCTGGCAGTTCGCGAATTTCCAGGTACGGCGATAGCGCCGGTTGTGGCGCCGCGTATTTCGAGTGGAGATCAGTGGTGCCGTTGAGAGGACTCGAACCTCCGACCTACTGATTACGAATCAGTTGCTCTACCAACTGAGCTACAACGGCCTAGGAAAGCGCGTAAGCTAGGCGAAGCCTGGTGATGCGTCAACCTTCTCCGTGAGAAGAAAGACCCATCGCGTGGCGCATGGCCAGCCGCTTGAGGGCTGGTAAGCGGTCAAACACGAAAAAGCCGAGATCGCGCGCCAAGCGGAGCGGAGCGATATCGTTGGAAAAGAGCCGGGTGAGACCGTCGGTGATCCCCGCGAGCAGGAGGGAGTCGGCAAGCCGGGTCTTTTCGTAATCTTCTCCCAAAAGCGCGCCGCCGAGATCGAGCCCCAGTTCGCGGGCACGCACGAGCGTATCGAGAAGTATAGCAACGTCGCGGATACCGAGATTGTAGCCTTGCCCCGCAACCGGATGAATTGCATGTGCAGCATCGCCCACCAGCATGAGGCGCAGCGCGTAGTAACGTGCGGCCAGCGTGAGACGCAGCGGATAGGCGCCGACGGACCCGAGCACGCGGATCCTCCCGAGGCGTTCGCCGAAGCGGCGCATGATCTCTTGTCCAAGCTGATCCGCATCGCGGCTCAGGAGGAGAGGAACAAGATCGGGACGTTCCACCCAAACGATCGAAGACCGGTGAATGCCATTCTCGTCGGTCATCGGCAGGACGGCGATGGGCCCAGCGGGAAGGAAACGCTCGTGGGCGATGTCGCGATGGGGCTTTTCGTGGGCGATCGTGCAGGCGAGCGCCACCTGGCGATAATCGACGTCCCGAGCAGCGATCCCTGCCAGCCGGCGAACCGCAGAATTGCGCCCATCCGCGCCAATCAGAAGCATGGAGACCACCTGGCTGCCGTCGGCGAGATCGGCCTCGATCCTGTTCGGCCGCGCAGCAAGCGCGACGAGCCGGGCTGGTGCGCGCAGGCGCAGTCCCGGCTGATCGGCAACCATCGCCGCGAGCGCCGCGCGGATATGGCGGTTCTCCACGATATGGCCAAAGGGCTCCTTCCAATCGCCCTGCTTGCGCACCTGGCGGTAATCGTAATGGACCGAGGCGGTGAAGAACGGGCGGCGCCATGACCCGTCGCTGACCGAGATGTTGCGGATCGGGCAGGCATGTTTTTCGATGCGCCGCCACACTCCAATTCGTTCAAGCAGCAGGCGTGAGCCATAGGAAATAGCCGAAGCGCGGGTGTCGCTTGCGTCACTCGCCCGAGGCGGCTCGGCATCGAGAAGCAGCGTCTCCACCCCAGCCTGAGCCAGGCCGAGCGCGAGGCTCATCCCCACCATGCCGCCACCCACGACGACACATTCGTTTTCGATATTTTGCTTCGCGCCCACCCGGTTTATCCTCTGGCATGGCACTTAAACCTAAAATGCGCATCCTCGCCATTGGAAAAATGAAAAGCGGACCAATGGCGGCGCTTGCGGATCATTACGCCCGCCACCTACCCTGGCCACTCGCCATTGAGGAATATGAGGAGCGTCGGCAGCTCCCCGACCTCAAACGGCAGGAAGCGGCGCTGCTGCGGGCGGCGCTGGTGCGAAGGCCGCCCCGCACCCTGATCGCGCTCGATGAAAAAGGTGAGTCCCTGACGAGCCGCGGCTTCGCGGCTCTGATCGACACCGGCCTCCAGCAAGGCGAGATAACTTTCCTGATTGGAGGCGCCGACGGACTCGAAGAGAGCTTGTGCGCGGAGGCACGATTACGTCTCGCTTTCGGCGCCATGACCTGGCCTCACCAGCTCGCGCGCATCATGCTGCTCGAACAGATCTATCGTGCCGGGCGGATCCTTGCCGGCCACCCCTATCACCGCGATTGAAATCTTTTCTCCATCTTCTGCCAATACGGGAGATCGACAATCCGCTGATAGGTCACCATGTTTACCGCCCGCGCCTTGCGAAGCGGACGGCCCGCGCGCAGACGCTCCGCCGCGTCGCGAATCGCCGCGGCCGCCGAGAAAAGCAACGTGGTCGGATAAAGGACCATCGCATAGCCGAGGTCACCGAACTCCTCAGGCGCCAGGAAGGGGGTCTTGCCGCCATTTTCCAGAACACTGGTCGCCAGCGGACAGCCCCGGAAATGCGCCCCGATCTTCTCGAGCTCGCTCTGCTTTCGCGGCCCTTCGATATAGATTCCATCCGCCCCGGCCGCCAGATAGGCGTCGCCGCGCGCCAGCGCGCTGCGGAGACCTTCGGATTGCAAAGCATCGGTGCGGGCAAGCAGAAAGAATCCCTCCTCCTTTTCGCTGGCCGCGGCGCGGATCTTGGCACCATGTCGCGGAGCGGAATCACCTCCTTATTATCCATGTGCCCGCATCGCTTGGGAGCGCGCTGATCCTCGATGAAGCCCGCGCTCGCGCCGAGGGCGACATAATTACGCATGGTGTAGATCACATTTTTGACGTCGCCATAGCCGTCATCCATATCGATCATGACCGGCAAGCGCGTGGCATGAAGAATGTCGCGCGTCGCGGCGTAGCGTTCGGCAAAATGCGTGAGATCGATATCCGGCACGCCATGGCGGGCCCCTGCCACGGCAAATCCGCCGATCTGCATGGCGGTGAACCCCGCCTGCTCGATCAGCCGCGCAGTCAGGGCGTCGTGGGCGACCGGCAAGAGCAAGGGATGCTCGCGCGCGAGCGCTGCGCGCCAGCCGAGTCGGTCCTGTCCCACATGCTGGATGCTTTGTTAAAAGCTGGCTCACGGCCAAGTTCCCTCCCCTTGATCAATTGTCACGGCTGGTCCACATTGCAGGCAGAGGAATTATGAAACGTCCCAAGCCAGTCGTCTTATGCATCCTGGATGGCTGGGGCCATCGCCCGGAGACCGAGGAAAACGCCATCGCCCAGGCGCGCAAGCCCAATTGGGACGCCTTCCTCGCCCGCTATCCGCACTGCGAAATCGACGCCTCGGAACTGCATGTCGGTCTCCCCCAGGGGCAAATGGGCAATTCGGAGGTGGGCCATATGAATATCGGCGCTGGCCGGGTCGTCATGCAGGATCTTCCACGCATCGATGCGGCGATTGCCGATGGCTCGCTATGCGTCTCTCCCCTCCTCACGCACGCGCTCAACCGACTCAAGCAGAGCGGCGGCACCTGCCACCTCATGGGTCTTGTCTCGCCGGGCGGTGTCCACGCACATCAGGACCATATCGTGGCCCTGGCGCATTACGTGACGGCGGCGGGCGTGCCGCTCGCCCTGCATGGTTTTCTCGATGGACGCGACACGCCGCCCCAGTCGGCGCGCACCTACCTGGAATATGTCGACGGTCAATTGCCCGCCGGCGCCCGCTGGTCCACCCTTTCCGGCAGATATTACGCCATGGATCGCGACCAGCGCTGGGAACGGATCACCAAGGCATATGACGCAATCGCCGCCGCAGCGGCGCCGCATTACCCGGATATCTTCACCGCGCTCGCCGATTCCTATAGCAAAGGCATCACGGATGAATTCTTCATCCCGGCGATCATCGGCGCCTATGCAGGAATGGAAGATGGCGATGGCGTGATCATGGCCAATTTCCGCGCCGATCGGGCGCGCGAAATTCTCACGGCCCTGCTCGACCCCGACTTCGCCAGCTTCTCGCGCAAAAAATTCATCCGGACCGAAGCCAATCTCGGTATGGTCGAATATTCGGAAGCGCTGGCGCGCTTCATGCCGGCGCTCTTTCCGCCGGCCGCGCTCAAGAACACACTGGGCGAAGTCGTCGCTGCGGCAGGGTTGCGCCAGCTGCGCGTCGCCGAAACCGAAAAATACGCTCACGTCACCTTTTTCTTCAATGGCGGAGAGGAAAAGCTTTTCCCGGGGGAGGAGCGCATCCTCGTCCCCTCGCCCAAGGTCGCGACCTACGATCTCAAGCCGGAAATGTCTGCCTTCGAGGTGACCGACCGTATGCTCGCCGCCATCCGCGCGGAAAAGTTCGATGTTATTATCGTCAATTTCGCCAACACCGATATGGTCGGCCATACCGGCAATCTGGCCGCGGCCATCAAGGCGGTGGAAGCGGTCGATACTTGTGTGGGTAGAATCGCCGCGGAAGTTGAGGCCAGGGGTGGGCTGATGCTGGTCACGTCCGACCATGGCAATGCCGAGATGATGTATGATGAGGCGACCCGCGATCGCCATACCGCCCATACGCTGAATCTCGTCCCGCTTGTCCTCGTCAATGCGCCAGCCGGGACCGTCCTTGCACCGGGAGGCAAATTGGCTGACATCGCGCCGACGCTGCTGACTTTGCTCGGCCTGCCGATTCCGCGCGAAATGACGGGACGCTCGCTCCTGGTCTGACCCGCGCACCCCAGTTGTCCCGGTGACGAGGGAGGGCTATGATGCGTTCCATAATGAGAGGATTGATATGAAGCGTTCCACCCTGCTGACCGGTGCTGCCTTTGCGGTGGGCCTATTGACCGGCGCAATTGTCTTTACGCATGGCTCCGTCAAGGCGCAGTCGGCCGATGCGAGCCAGAAAAGCGTCTACGAACAGCTGAACCTCTTCGGCGACGTTTTTGAAAAAGTGCGCGCGGCCTATGTCGAACCGGTAAAGGACCAAGACCTGATCGAGTCCGCGATCAATGGGATGCTGACCTCGCTCGATCCTCATTCCTCCTACCTGAACGCTAAGGATTTCGCCGACATGCAGGTGCAGACCAAGGGCGAGTTCGGCGGATTGGGCATCGAAATAACCATGGAAAACGGGGCGATCAAGGTTATCGCACCGATGGACGACACGCCGGCGGCCCAGGCGGGCATCCAGCCGGGCGACTACATCACCCATATCGACGGCAAGCCCATTCTCGGCTTGAGCTTGAACGACGCCGTGGCCAAGATGCGGGGGGAGCCCGGCTCGGCTATCACCGTGACCATCGTACGCGGCCAAAAGGATCCCTTCGACGTCACGATGAAGCGCGCGGTTATCGCAATCAAATCCGTGCGCTGGGAAATGGAAGACAACGATATCGGCTATGTCCGCATCTCGAGCTTCAGCGAGAAGACCGACGTCGGTCTCAAGGAAGCCGTCGCCAAGATCAAGGATGCAAGCCACGGCAAGCTGCAGGGGCTGGTGCTCGATCTGCGCAATAACCCGGGCGGTTTGCTCGACCAGGCGATCGCCGTCTGCGACGATTTCATGGACAAGGGCGAAATCGTCTCGACGCGGGGCCGCAATCCAGATGAGGTCCAGCGCTGGAACGCCGAGAAGGGCGACCTCCTCGATGGAAAGCCCGTGGTCATTCTGATCAATGGCGGGTCGGCCTCGGCGTCCGAGATCGTCTCGGGCGCGCTGCAGGACCAACATCGCGCGGTCCTGCTCGGCACCAAGAGCTTCGGCAAGGGTTCGGTCCAGACGATTATCCCGGTGCCCGGCCACGGCGCGATCCGGCTGACGACGGCGCGCTATTATACGCCGTCGGGCCGGTCGATCCAGGCCAAGGGCATCGATCCCGACATCGAGGTCAGGCCCGCCAAGGTGACGGATATCGATACGCCCAAAACGACCAGCGAGGCCGATCTCAAGGGCGCCATCCAGAACAAGGGCGGCACGAATTCGGACCAGGCCGCGACGGCGTCAGCCCAGAAGGCCCCGCATGTCGGCTCGGAAAAGAATGCGATCACCGATCCTACTGAGGATTATCAGCTGGCGCGCGCGCTCGATCTCATTCGTGGCGTCGCGATCATCAAAAGCGAGGCCAACTGAACCCATGGCCCGGTCTTCCGACCAAACCGGGACCCGATGACCGCCGACTATGCCCGCCTCCCCTATCGCCGCGGCGTAGGCATCGTCCTTTTCAACCGGGAGGGCAAGGTCTTCGTCGCGCAACGGCTGGATAATCCCGGCCATGCCTGGCAGCTTCCCCAAGGCGGCATCGATGCCGGAGAGGAGCCCATGGAGGCCGCCCTGCGCGAGCTGGAGGAGGAAACAGGGGTCCAGCCTCGTTTCGTGGAAGTCATGGCCGAAAGCCGGGGCTGGCTGCGCTACGATCTTCCGGACACCCTTGTCCCCGGCCTGTGGGGTGGTAAATATCGCGGCCAGGAACAGAAATGGTTTGCCTTCCGCTTTCTCGGAGATGATAGCCATATCGATATCCGCACTGCGCACCCCGAATTTTCGGCATGGCGGTGGGCCGATTTCACAAGCATCGCCGGAACGATCGTTCCCTTTAAGAAGACACTCTATGAGCAATTGATCGCCGAATTCAACATGCTCATCGGTGAGGAATAGGCCCGCCTGCTTGGCGCGCTTCCCCATGGGCGAGCCAGCACATCAGGCGTGGTGATGACGAAATCCGTTGAGATCACCGGCCCCGGTTTACCTCGCTTCGCCGATAGGGTAGATTGGATTCCCAATCGCCGCCGCGGAGCGCGGCTTCACTATAGAGGAAGGCATGCTGAAGATTCGAGCCGCTATCGATTCTCTCCTGAAGAACAGTTACGCTACACTGGACATTCCGCCGAGCCTCCAACAGAAATTCGACGCGCTCAGCGCCGCCTTCGATACCGTTTCGCCCACGGCCAAACAGGAATTCAGCTTTTTCGACGATACCGACGGCTTCCTGCCATTCGGCAGCGAATATTCCCGCGTGCCAGAGAATCTCGATCTGTGCGAGCGCTTCTGCTACTGGCGCATCTTCGCCGAACGGCATCGCCAATATCCGTTGAGCCACTCGCCCTTCTATGAAGCCGTCGCTGCGTATGACCGTGAGATTTTTCCCATTGCCCAGGCGATCATGGACGGGCTGTGCGATACGTTTGCAGCCCCGCGCCAGCCATCGATCCGCGATTCATCTTACCTGCAATTTTGCGCCTACCGGCCCGAATACCAAGCGCCAGGACGGCGATACTTGCAGGACCCCCACGAGGATGGCCATCTGCTGTCCTTCATCAAACCCGACCGCGAGGGACTGGTGCTCTTTGTCGGTGGCCAGGAATACGTTCCCGATATCGGGCAGGGCCAGGTGATGATTCTAGCGGGCTCGCTGCTCGAAGCGCTCTCTGAAGGCGCCATTCAACCCATGCAGCATGCCGTGCGCAGCGCCGATCAACCCCAAGGGCGCAAGTCGCTCATGTATTTCGTCAATCCAGCATGGGATGCCGAATCGATCACCTTACGCACACACCAGCGTATCAACCTCAACAAGCTGGCCAACGAGCGGCACATGTCCTTCGGCAATCACGGCCTGGCACAAGTATCGTGAGTGGCGGTCATTTGAACCCGTAAGCACCGCATGGCAGAGCTTATAGGGTCGAGGGCAGCCGATTATCCCTATGCCGAACTGTCGAGGGCTTGGTTGAGGTCGGCGATCAATTCCTCGACCTCTTCCAGCCCGACGGAGAGTCGGAGCAAGGTATCGGGAACCGGCGTGCCCAACCCCTCGATACTGGCCCGGTGCTCGATCAGGCTTTCGGTGCCGCCAAAGGACGTCGCACGCTTGAAGAGCCGCGTCCGCGCCGCCACTGCCGTGGCCGCCTCAATGCCGCCTTTCACGAGCACGGACAGCATGCCGCCGAAGCCACCTTCCATCTGTCGGCGCGCGATCTCGTGCTGGGGGTGGCTCTCCAGCCCTGAATACAGCACCCTTTCGAGACGGGGATGATTTTCGAAATGGCGCGCGATGCTGAGCGCGCTGCGAGACTGGTGGCGCACGCGTATATAGAGGGTGCGCAGCGAGCGGAGCAGCAACCACGCCTCGAACGGGCCGAGAATGCCGCCCATCAGCCGGCGCGCCTCCTTGATCCGGTGCCAGTATTCGTCCTCTCGGGCGGTCACGAGGCATCCCGCCACCACGTCGCTATGTCCATTCAGGAATTTCGTCGCCGAATACATGACGAGATCCGCCCCCAGCGTGAGCGGGCGCGTCAAAACCGGTGTCGCCGCGCTGCTATCGATGATCAGTCGCGCCCCCGCCCGGTGCACGAATTCGGCGGCTCGGGCGATATCGAGGACCTCCCAGGTCGGGTTCACCGGACTCTCCATCCACACGAGCTGGGTAAGGCCGGGGCGGAGCGCCTGGGCGAGCCGCTCCGTCGAGAGATCGTCGATAAGCGTCAGGTCGAAATTGCAATGGCCGGCATAACTATCGAACCAAGCACGCATCGACCAGTACATCGTCCGCGATGCCACGATATGCGCGCCCTGCGGCAGGGCTAGAAGGGCAGCGCTCGCCGCCGCCATGCCCGAGCCGAAGAGCAGCGCCGCGGTTCCCTGATCCAGCGCCGACATGAGCCGTTCGGCCGGCTCCACCGTGGGATTGTTGGGGCGACCATAGACCCGGCCGTAGGTCGCATAAGAGAGGTCCTTGTCCCGCTCGAAGGTCGTGGCGGGATAGATCGGATGGACCAGGCTCCCCGTCTGTGGGTCGATCTCACCCAGTGCCTGCGCGGCCAGGGTGGCGGGAGAATATTCGTAATCCGTCCGACGGTCGTCCATACCTTCCTCTACTGAATCGCCGGCGGGATGTCCATTCCGCCTCGGCGGGGAACATGCTAAGCACAGGCGATGCGACCGATCATCATCGACACCGATCCCGGCCAGGACGATGCGATTGCCCTGTTGCTCGCCCTAGCGTCACCGGAATTGACCGTGCTCGGAATCACGGCCGTGGCGGGCAATGTACCGCTGCCGAAAACCCTCGCCAACGCCCTGAGGATCGTGGAGCTCGCGCGGCGGCGCGATATCTCCGTCTTCGCCGGCAGCGATCGCCCGCTCTTTTCGCCGCTAGTGACGGCGGAATATGTACATGGCACGACCGGGCTCGATGGGGCCGGGCTCCCCGAACCCGCTCTCGCGCCGGCCGGGGCCCACGCCGTGGACTTTCTGGTGAGGGCGCTCGAGGAAGCGAAGGAGCCTGTGACCCTCTGCCCGCTCGGCCCGCTCACTAATATCGCGGCCATGCTCCATCGTGCGCCTCATGTGGCCGGCAAGATCGAGGAGATCGTGCTCATGGGTGGGTCCTGGCGCGAAGGCGGCAATGTCACACCCGCGGCCGAGTTCAATATTTATGTGGACCCGCACGCCGCTTCACTGGTCTTTCAATCGGGCATTCCGCTCGTCATGATGCCGCTCGATGTCACCCACAAGGCCCTGGTCACGCCGGCCCGCCTCGCTGCCATCGCCGCGATCGGCACGCCGGTCGGACGAAGCGCCGCCGGGATGCTCGATTATTTCTCTCGCTTCGATCGCGACGTAATCGGCATGGAGGGCGCGCCGCTCCACGACCCGACGGTGATCGCCTATCTGCTCGCCCCCGGTTTATTCAGCGGTGTCGAGGCGCATGTCGCCATCGAGACCGATTCTTCCCTGACCCGAGGACTGACGCTCGTGGATACGGAAAGGCGCCGCGGCGCCCCGCCTAATACGCGGGTGATGACGGACATCGATGCGGAAGGTTTTTTCGCGCTTCTCACCAGCAGGCTCGCGTCGCTTTAGATGGACGGCCTCTGGCTTGGAATCGATACCGGGGGAACTTATACCGATGCGGTGCTCGTGGACGCGCGTTCGCATCGCGTCATTGCCAAGGCCAAGGCGCTTACCCAGCGTCACGATTTGGCGGCGAGCCTCGGCGAGGCGTTAGCCCGCATCCTCACCGGAATTTCCACCCCTTCCATCCGGCTCGTCTCGATCTCGACCACGCTTGCCACCAATGCCCTGGTCGAAAATAGCGGCGGACGCGTCTGTTCGCTCCTAATCGGGTACGATTCCGCCATGCAGGCACGGGCGCGCCTTGCATCCGGACCGGCGTACCGTGTCCAGGGCGGACATGACGGGTTGGGCGAGGAGGTGGCGCCCCTGGACGAAGCCGACATCGCCCGCATCGCCGCCACCCATAAAGAAGATTGCGATGCCTTTGCTGTTTCTTCGCTGTTCTCAGTTAGAAATCCGGACCATGAGCGGCGCGCCCGGACGATCCTCCGTTCGTTGAGCGGGAAGCCGGTCAGTTGCGGCCATGAACTGACGGCCGGCCTGGATGCGCCGCGCCGCGCCTTGACCGCCGCGTTGAATGCCCAGCTCATCCCGAAGATCGCTGCCCTTATCGATGCGATGAGCTGCGTCCTCGCGCGACAGGGTATCACCGCTCCCCTCATGGTGGTTTCCGGACAAGGAACATTGCTGGGGGCGGAGGAAGCGCGGCTGCGCCCGGTGGAGACCATCCTTTCGGGGCCCGCCGCCAGCTTGATCGGCATGCAATTTCTTAGCCAGCGCGACGACCTTATCCTCGCCGATCTCGGCGGCACGACCACCGATATCGCCATTCTGGAGCATGGCCGGCCTCGCATCGACGGACGGGGCGCGCGCGTGGGCGGGCACGAGACGATGGTGCAGGCAATTTCTCTCCATTCCTTCGGTCTGGGCGGGGACAGCCATGTGGTCTACGAAGATGGTGATTTCCGCCTGGGACCCCGCCGGGTCATTCCCCTCAGCCTGCTCGCGCACAGCCATCCCGATATCATCGGAGATATCGCGCGCTGCACCCATGCGCCTTTGTTCCTTTTCAAGGCGCCGAACGCCGAAAGCCGGGGGCGAACCCGCCGTGAACTGGAGTTGCTGCACCGTTTGACCGAACGGCCAGTCGAACGGGCGCGCCTCGATCTGGGCCCAGGCGCCCAGGCGGCGCTCGAAACGCTGCTCGCGCGGGAAGCGGTATGGGCAAGCGGGCTCACGCCCACCGACGCCCAACATGTGCTTGGCCACCAGCATTCCTGGTCCCTCCCGGCGGCGCAAGCGGGATTCGATGTCCTGGCTGCCATTACGGGGCGCACGAGCCAGGAATGTGCCCAGGCCATCCAAGCGCGCGTCGTTTCCGAAAGCTGCCGCCTGCTGCTCGAGGTGGCGCTCGACGGCATGGATATGCCCGCGCTGGTCGCCCGGGCGGCCGCGGGCGGGCGGCATATCGGGCGGGTGCGGTTTTCGATGGGGCTCGACCTTCCGCTGGCTGGCGCAGGCGCCAGCGCGCCGCTTTATTATCCCGAGGTTGCTCGACGGCTGCATACACCGCTGATCCTGCACGCGCACAGCGATGTCACCAATGCGGTGGGCGCGGCGGTCGGCGCGGTGCGCGGGGAGAGCGCCATCCTGATTTCACAGCCGCAGCCCGGCCTCTTTCGCGTTCATGGGCCCGAGATTACGGACTTCGCCGTGGAGACAGAGGCCTTTGAAACAGCCGAGCGACTCGCCGAGCACGCGGCACTGGCCCAGGCCCACCGTAGCGGCGCCTTGCGCTGCCATGTAAAAAAGCACCTCGAGAAAAAGATTTATGATAAGACCCGATGGATCGAAGCTTGGGTGATCGCTCAAGCCACAGGACGACCCGAGGGAACCGAGACATGACCCATCTGATGCCCACCTATAAGCCCGCCGACCTGGTTTTTGCCCACGGGGCGGGAAGCACCCTCTTTACCGCCGACGGCGCGGCTTATCTCGATTTCACTTCGGGCATAGCCGTGACCAATCTGGGCCATTGCCATCCCCACCTGGTCGCGATCCTGCGCGGTCAGGCCGAGAAATTATGGCATTGCTCCAACCTGTTTCGAGTGCCGTCCGCCGAAAAGCTCGCCGAAAGATTGTGCGCGGCCAGTTTCGCCGAGCGGGTCTTTTTCTCCAATTCGGGCACCGAGGCCATCGAAGGCGCGCTGAAACTCACGCGTCGCTATTTCCACGGAAAGGGCCAGAAGCAGCGCTATCGCGTCATCACCTGCGCGGGCGCCTTTCACGGCCGCACGCTCGCGGCGCTTGCGGCGGCGGGCAATCCCAAATATCTGCAAGGCTACGACCCAGTGACCGAGGGCTTCGACCAAGTGCCTTTCGGCGACGCCGGGGCGGCCGAGCGCGCGATCACCGCGGAAACGGCGGCAATCCTGCTCGAGCCGGTCCAGGGCGAAGGCGGCTTCAAAGCCGCCGCGCCGGAATATCTGCGCGCGCTGCGCGCGCTTGCCGACCGCCATGGCCTGCTGCTGATCTTCGATGAAGTCCAGTGCGGCATGGGACGAACGGGAAAATTATTCGCCCACCAGCATGCGAGCGTGACGCCCGATATCATGGCCATCGCCAAGGGGATCGGAAATGGCTACCCGCTGGGCGCGATCCTTGCCACGCAGGAAGTCGGCGAGGCGTTCACCTATGGCACGCATGGCTCGACCTTTGGCGGCAATCCTCTGGCGACCGCGATCGGCAATGGCGTCCTCGACATCATGCTCGCGCCGGGTTTCCTGGAGAGTGTCGCGCGGAAGGCGGACCGTCTCGAAGCAGGGCTGAATCGGCTCCACCGCCGCCATGAAAACAAAGTCGGTGAGTTACGCGGCAAGGGCCTGATGCGCGGCCTTCGCCTCACGGATAAATACGATCCGGTTGCGCTCTCGGCTCTTCTTCGTGAGCGGCGCGTGCTGACGCTATCGGCTGGCGAGAATGTGCTGCGGCTCCTGCCCCCGCTCATCGTGACGGAAGCGGAACTCGACCAGGGCCTGGTGGTTATAGACGATGCGCTGGCGGCATTATGATTCGGCACTTTCTCGATCTAGACGTGATCGCGCCAGGCGATCTCAGACGGATGATAGATTCGGCCAAGACCATGCATAAGCGGCGGGACAAGCCATTGCAAGGCAAGGCCCTGGCCCTTCTCTTCGAGAAGCCCTCGACCCGGACGCGCATTTCTTTCGAACTGGCGATGAAAAAACTTGGTGGCGATACGGTGGTGCTGGAGCGCGATTCCACTCAATTGGGACGTGGGGAAACCATTGCCGACACGGCCCGGGTTCTTTCAGGCTATGTCGATTGCATCATGCTCAGGACCACGAGCGAGAGGAAACTTCTCGAACTCGCCGAGTACGCTAGCGTGCCGGTGATCAATGGCTTGACCGACCGCACTCACCCCTGCCAGCTCATGGCGGATGTGATGACCTATGAGGAGACACGCGGACCGATCGCGGGCGCCAGGGTGGCCTGGGTGGGCGACGGTAACAACATGGCGACGAGTTGGATCCATGCGGCGGCGCAGTTCGGTTTCTCTCTCCGGGTCGCGTGCCCGCCGCGGCTCGCCCCGCCCGCCGAGGTACTGGCCTGGGCCAAGCAACGCAACGCCGATGTGACGCTGGAAGCCTCGATCCCCGAGGCGGTGCGCAACGCCGATTGCGTGGTCACCGATACGTGGGTGTCGATGGGCGATGAGGATAATCTTGACCGGCGCGAGGCGCTCCGGCCCTATTGCGTGACAAGCGAAATCATGGCTCTGGCCAAGCGGGACGCGATTTTCCTGCACTGCTTGCCCGCCCATCGCGGCGAGGAGGTCACCGGCGAGGTGATCGATTCTCGGCAATCCTTGGTATGGCGGGAAGCGGCCAATCGCTTGCCGGCCCAGCAGGCCATTCTTGAGTGGTGCCTGCTTCCGTCATGATCGAGCCCGACCTCGCCGCGATGTCGCATTATCGTGACTGCGTCTTGCCTTTTTCGCTCGACCGGCACGCGAGGGGGCGTATCGTCAGGCTCGATGCCGCCCTGGATCAGATAATCCACCAGCATGCCTATCCCCGGGCAGTCGCCCAATTGCTCGCCGAATTGGTGACGCTTGCCGTTACCCTGGCAGCCGCCCTCAAATATGATGGGGTTTTCACTCTTCAGGTCAAGGGCGACGGTCCAATCCGGCTGATGGTGGCGGACGTGACCTCGCAGGGCGCATTGCGTGGATATGCCCAGTTCGATCCTGCCCATTTCGCCGAAGATTGGCCCGCCGACACGCCCCTGCCGCGGCTCACCGGACGGGGCTATCTCGCCTTCACCGTCGACCAGGGCGATTTTACCGACCGCTATCAAGGAATCGTCGAGCTGGAAGGAAGCAGCCTGAGCGAGTGCCTGCACCATTATTTCCGGACCTCCGAGCAGCTCGAAGCCAGCTTTGCCATCGCTGCGGAGCGCACGGAGGGTGGCTGGCGGAGCGGTGGATTGATGATCCAGCGGCTTCCTCTCCCTAGCTCACCCAAATATCCTCTGGAAGAAGATGAGGAGCAATGGCGCCAGAGCGTGGTCTTCATGGCGAGCGCGCGGCGGGCAGAGCTTCTCGATCCCGGCCTCGCCATGGAGGACATCCTGCGTCGTCTTTTTCACGATTTTGCGGTGCGCGTCTATCCCGCCCATTCGGTGCGGGCGCAGTGCCGCTGTTCGGATGAACGCGTCCGCACAATCCTCTTATCCCTCGATGCCGAGGAGCGAAAGGAGATGGCGGTAGACGGCGTCGTTACGGTCACCTGTGAATTCTGCAACCGGACATACCGCTATACACCAGCGGAACTAGAAGGAGACAAAGAATGAAACGAACGGTCCTGGCGATCCTGCTCGGCATTTTGCCCGCGGCCTGCCACACGCCACCCGCCCGCGAAACCTTTCCAGAGCTGACCTACAGCCATTTGCCGCCGATTGGAATCAATGTCGCGCATATCAACATCATCGACATGCATCCTCGCACAAGCGAATCCTCGCACATCGAGGGACAGTTTCCCCGCGTTCCTGCGGAAGTCATGCAGCGCTGGGCCATGGATCGTCTGCGCGCGACCGGCCAATACGGTTTTGGCACCTTCACCATCCTACGCGCCGAAGCCGTGGATGTTCCGCTCTCGCGCACCGAGGGGGTACAGGGCTGGTTCACCAAGGACCAATCCGACCGCTACGACCTGACGCTCGTGGCCAAGTTGGAAGTCAATAACCCCGCCATCGGCCACAGCGCCGCGGCCACCGCCCAGGTCACGCGCAGCCAGACAGTCGCCGAGGACGCGACGCTGAACGATCGCGAGGCGGTCTGGTTTCATATGACCGAAGACGCCATGAAAGCCCTCGATCAGGAAATGACGCGCCAGATCAACGCCAATCTGGGCGCGTTCCTGACCCGATAACAAGAACGATCCATCGCTGAAAAAAAGGGCGGCCGAGAGGCCGCCCCACGGTAAACGGTAAAGAACCAGCGGTTACTTTACGCGACCTTCCTTCCAGGCTTGCAGCAACTGCTCATAGGGGACGGTCGTCCCCTGCGGCTTCTCGTTGGCAAGCTTGGGCTTGGGCGCGCCCGGCTGATCGTACCAATATTGCGCGTCCTTTTCAGGGTTGAGCTTGGGCGCGCATTCTTTCATGCCCGCCCGTTCCAGCCGGGCCAGCACCTTGTCCATGTCCTTGGCGAGATTGTCCATCGCCTGCTGCGGCGTTCTTTCCCCGGTCACCGCCAGAGCGATATTCTGCCACCACAATTGCGCGAGTTTCGGATAATCAGGAACGTTGGTTCCGGTCGGGGTCCAGGCAACCCGCGCCGGGCTGCGGTAGAACTCGACCAAGCCGCCCAACTTGGGCGCCGCGTCGGTCATAGCCTGCGACTTGATGTCGGATTCGCGGATCGGCGTGAGACCGACCAGCGTCTTCTTGAGCGATGTCGATTTGCAGACGCAGAATTGCGCATAGAGCCATGCCGCCTTTCGCCGCTCGAGCGGTGTTGAATGAAGCATCGTCCAGGATCCGCAATCCTGATAGCCGAGCTTCTGGCCTTCCTCCCAGTACGGGCCGTGCGGCGAAGGTGCCATGCGCCATTTCGGCGTGCCGTCCTCGTTCACGACCGGGAGGCCCGGCTTGGTCAGGGCCGCGGTGAAGGCCGTATACCAGAAGATCTGCTGGGCGATGGCCCCCTGGCCGGGTACCGGCCCCGCCTCGGAAAAAGTCATGCCGGCCGCTTCGGGCGGCGCATATTGCTTGAGCCACTCGACATATTTGGTCAGCGCATAGACCGAGGCCGGGCCATTGGCGTCGCCGCCGCGTGTGACCGACGATCCGACGGGATGGCAATCCTCGACCCGGATGCCCCATTCATCGACAGGCAGGCCGTTGGGGATGCCCTTGTCGCCCGCGCCCGCCATGGACAGCCAGGCGTCGGTGAAGCGCCAGCCGAGCGAGGGATCCTTCTTGCCGTAGTCCATGTGGCCGTAGACGCGCACGCCATCGATATGCTGGACGTCGTTGGTGAAGAAATTGGCGATGTCCTCGTAGGCCGACCAGTCTTGGGGAACGCCAAGCTCATAGCCGTATTTGGCCTTGAACTTCTCCTTCAACTCGGGACGCGAGAACCAATCATGGCGAAACCAATAGAGGTTGGCGAATTGTTGGTCCGGCAATTGATAGAGCTTGCCGTCGGGCGAGGTCGTAAAGCTTTTGCCGATAAAATCGTCCACGTCCAGGCTCGGCAGAGTGACGTCTTTTCCTTCCCCGGCCATGAATTCGCTGAGCGGGATCGCCTTGCCATAGCGAAAGTGCGTGCCGATGAGGTCGCTATCGTTGATATACATGTCATAGAGGCTTTTGCCCGACTGCATCTCCGTCTGCAGTTTCTCGATGACGTCGCCTTCCTGGATGATGTCGTGAGTGAGATCGATGCCGGTTATCTCGCTGAAAGCCTTGGCGAGGGTCTTCGATTCATAGACGTGCGTGTCGATCGTTTCGGAGACGACCTTGATCTTCATGCCTTTATAAGGCTTGGCGGCGTCGATGAAGAATTGCATCTCCTTCATCTGTTCTTCCTTGGACAGGGTCGATGGCTGGAATTCCATTTCCACCCATCTCGCCGCCGCATTTTCCTGTGCATTGGCGGGACGCGTCACGGCAAGCGAAGTAACCGCGGCCGTCAGGGCCAGGGCCGAGGTGCCGACGAGAACGTCGCGCCGGTTGGCCTTCAGGGTTGTTTCCCTTTTCATTCGTTTCTCCCTTTTCGTCCGTTCCTCGAGAAGCGGGTGCGCGTTTGCGGAACGGACCTGAGCAAGCGCGCATCCGGTCATGTCGCTATCCCCATCGGAGCAGAAAGCCTATCAGGCACAGCGAAACGATCAACGCGCCCCACAGAGGCGCGGGAATGAGCAGAAGCCAGGCCAGATGCACATAGGCGCTGGTCAAGAGGCCGATGAACAGGCGGTCGCCGCGATGGGTGCGCATCGGGATAAGGCCCCGGCGCGCGCGCGAGGGCTGGACAATCTCCCAGACGGTCATGGCCGAAAGCAGCAGCAGCATGGCCAAAAAGAAGAAGGCGGTCGTCCAGGTCCAGGCCATCCATTCCATGATCGGCTCCTAAACCCGCCCCAGGGCGAAGCCCTTGGCGATATAGTTGCGCACGAACCAGATGACCAGCGCCCCCGGCACGATCGTGAGCACGCCTGCCGCCGCCAGCACGCCCCAATCCAGACCCGCGGCGCTCACCGTGCGTGTCATGGTCGCGGCGATCGGCTTGGCGGCGACCGAGGTCAGTGTCCGGGCGAGAAGCAGCTCGACCCAGGAGAACATGAAGCAAAAGAAGGCGGTCACGCCGATGCCCGCGCGCACGAGCGGGAGAAACACCCGCACGAAGAATTTGGGAAACGGATAGCCGTCGATCGCCGCCATCTCGTCGATCTCGCGCGGGACCCCCGACATGAAGCCTTCGAGGATCCACACCGCGAGCGGCACGTTGAAAAGCAGATGCGAGAAGGCCACCGCCCAGTAGGTATCGATGAGGCCGAGCGTGGAATAAAGCTGGAAAAAGGGCAGCAGGAAGACCGCAGGCGGCGCCATGCGATTGGAAAGCAGCCAAAAGAACATGTGCTTGTCGCCCAAGAAGCGATAGCGGGAAAAGGCATAGGCAGCCGGCAGGGCCAGCAGGAGCGAAAGCACCGTGTTGATGGCGACATAGCAGATGGAATTGATATAGCCGCCATACCAGGATTCATCGGTGAAGATCGTCACATAATTTTGCCAGGTGAAATGGCGCGGCCAGAGCGAGAGCATGCCGAGAATCTCGCCGTTGGTCTTGAAGGACATATTGACCAGCCAATAGATCGGCAGCAGCAGAAGCAGCAGATAAAAAGCCAAGGCGAAATAGCGTTTCTTCATCACGCTTGTTCCTGTTCGGGCGCGCGTCCGACATTCTGGACCGCGGTATAGAACAGCCAGCAGAACAGCAGCACGATAAGAAAATAGACGAGCGAAAAAGCGGCGGCGGGTCCAAGGTCGAACTGGCCCACCGCGAGCCGGGTCAAATATTGCGAGAGGAACGTCGTGGCATTGCCCGGCCCGCCGCCGGTCAGCACGAAAGGCTCGGTATAGATCATGAAACTGTCCATGAAGCGCAGCAGGATGGCGATCGTCAGCACACCCTTGAGCCGGGGCAGCTGGATGTGGCGGAAGACCGCGAACGGCCGCGCGGCATCGATGCGCGCCGCCTGGTAGAAGGCCTCGGGAATGGCGCGCAGCCCCGCATAGGACAGCAGGGCCACGAGCGGCGTCCAATGCCAGATATCCATGGCGAGGACCGTGAACCACGCATCCCCGGAATGAGCGGCATAATTGTAATCGATACCGAGGGCGTTGAGAGTATAACCGGCGAGGCCGATATCGGCGCGGCCGAAGATCTGGAAAATCGTTCCCACGACGTTCCAGGGAATGAGCAGCGGCAAGGCCAGGAGGACCAGCGACGCCGAGGCGCCCGGCCCCCGCGCCGGGATGCAGAGCGACAGGGCGACGCCGAGCGGTATCTCGGTGAGCAGCACTGCGCCCGAGAACAGGATCTGCTTGACGAGCGCGTCCCTCAGGTCGGCATCGGTCAGGACCTGGGTGAACCATTCGGAACCGACCCAGACGCGCTGGTCGGGACCGAGAATGTCCTGGACCGAATAATTGACCACAGTCATGAGCGGGATGATCGCGCTGAACGCCACCGAGATGAAGACCGGCAGAACCAGGAACCAGGCGCGATTATTGGTTGTCTTTATCATGGGGCAGAAACCCCGCTTCGCGCGACCGATTTGCCGTCGCGATAGAGGATCGTCCAGGCTGCCGGCAGTTCCAGCCAAACCCTCTCGCCGCTAATCGCGGCCTGTTCCGGCAATTTCGCTAGGATCGGATGGGGGCCGATCCGGGCTACCAGCAGCGTATGCGTGCCCAGGGCCTCTACCCGCTCCACCGTCGCGGAGACGACGCGCGGACCTTGGGCTGGGGCGAGCTTCACGAATTCCGGCCGGATCCCGAGCACTGTGTCGCCGGTTTTCGCACGGGCGGCCTCCAGCAAAGCAGGTGCGAGGGGCACGGTCTGGCCGTCGATCGTCGCGCCGCCGGGAGCGAGCGCGCAGGGGAGCAGATTCATCCCCGGCGAGCCCACGAAATATCCGACGAAGACGTGAGACGGGTGTTCGAACAAATCCTGCGGGGTGCCCTGCTGTACCACCTCGCCTTCATACATGACGACCACCTCGTCTGCAAAAGTCATGGCCTCCACCTGGTCGTGGGTGACATAGATCAGCGTCAGTTTTAGTTGGCGGTGAATCTCCTTGAGCTTGCGGCGCAGCTGCCATTTGAGGTGTTGATCGATGGCGGTGAGCGGCTCGTCGAACAGGATCGCCGCCACATCCGGCCGCACCAGGCCGCGGCCCATGGAGATCTTCTGCTTGGCGTCCGCGCCCAAATTGCGGGCTTTGAGGGAAAGGCTCGCGGAAAGGTCGAGCATTTCGGCGATCTCACCCACGCGTTTGCGCAGCGCCGCCTCGTCCCAGCCGCGGTTGCGCAGGGGAAAAGCGAGATTGTCGTAGACGCTCATCGTGTCGTAAACGACCGGGAACTGAAAGACCTGGGCGATATTGCGCTTTTCCGGAGGCAGCAGCGTCACGTCGACATCGTCGAAAAGCACCTGCCCCCGGGTCGGACGGATCAGACCGGAGATGATATTGAGCAGGGTGGTCTTGCCGCAACCCGAGGGTCCGAGCAAGGCGTAGGCGCCGCCGTCGCGCCATACCATATCCAGTCCCGGCAGCGCGTAATCCTCGCGCAGGGCCGGCCGATCTTTATAGGAATGGGCGAGGCCCCGGAGATGGATCCGTGCCATTACCGGGGTGCTCCCGCCAGTTGCCTGGCTTCATCGAAGAGGTATAGCCGCGTGCGATCGAAGAAGACCGGCACGCGCGCACCCAGCGCATAGGAGTGCACGCCAGAGACTTCCGCCACGAATTGGAGCGGTCCATGCCGCAGATGCAGATAAGTCTGCGACCCACCGATCTCGGCCAGTTCCACTTCGGCCTCGAGGGCAATCGAATCCGTCCAAGGGGCGGTGGCGATATGGTTGGCGCGCACCCCCAGCACATAACGGCCCGGCATCAGATCGGCGGCATAGGCGGGCAAGGTGGCGCGCAGCGCGGGTCCCAGGGCCAACTCGCCGCCGTCGAGGCTGCATTCCATTAGGTTCATCGGCGGGTCGCTGAAAATTTCCCCGGCACGGGTCGTGGCGGGGTTCCGGTAGACCTCGAGCGTCGGGCCGGTCTGCACCATCCAGCCTTCGTCGAGCAGCGCCACTTGGCCGCCGAGCAGCAGCGCCTCCTGCGGTTCGGTGGTCGTATAGATCACGATGGTGCCGCTGGTTTCAAACAGGGCGCGCAGCTCGCCGCGCAGTTCCTCGCGCAGCTTGTAATCGAGATTGACCAAAGGTTCGTCGAGCAGCAGGATCGCGGCCTGCTTGACCAGCGCGCGGGCTATGGCGGTACGCTGCTGCTGGCCCCCAGACAATTCCCCCGGCAACCGGTCGAGGAGGTGTTCGATATGCATCCGCCGCGCCGCGTCCCGCACGCGCCGGTCGATCTCGCTTTGCCCGAGCCGCTGCTTGCCCTGCCGCAAGGGCGAGGCGATATTCTCATAGACGGTGAAAGCCGGGTAATTCACGAATTGCTGATAGACCATCGCGACCGGCCGCTCCTTGACACCCTGGCGAGTGATGTCACGACCATCGAGCAGCATTCGCCCCTGGCTGGGTTGCTCCAGCCCCGCAATCAGCCGGAGCAGCGACGTCTTGCCCGCGCCGGTGGGGCCGAGCAGCGTGTTCAAGCCCGCCGTGAAGGTCAGGGAAATGCCCGAGAGATAGGGGCGCGCACCGACCGCGTAATGGATGTCTTCGAGAACGAGCCTCACGATTGCATCTCCGCGGCGATGCGGTGGCGTGCGAGCCAGGCGGCGAGCTTGTCGCGCGCGGCGCTCGGCAGGTGCAGACCGAGCTTGGAGCGGCGCCAAAGCATATCCTCGGCGGTGCGCGCCCATTCCGCTTGCACTAGGTATTCTGCCTCGCGCTCATAGAAATCGCCGGCGAATTGCTCGCCCAGATCCGCAGGCCCGCGTGCATCCCCGAGCACGTTCCCGATGCGCGTGCCATAAGCGCGCGCGAGGCGGTGGACCGTTTCTGGGGCGAGCCAGGCATAGCGTTTCTTCTGCTCGGTCGCGAAGCGCGCGAAATCGGCGCCGGGAATGTCCCCGCCCGGCAGGGGCGCGGTGCTGGTCCACGCGCGCGCGCGCGTGGCGAGAGACGGCTGCAGTTTTTCCAGCGCATGCTCGGCCAGGCGGCGATAGGTGGTGATCTTGCCGCCATAGATGGTCAGAAGCGGCGCCTCTCCCTGACCGCCGGCGAGATCGAGCACGTAATCGCGGGTAACCGTGGAGGCACTGGCCGTGCTGTCGTCATCATGGAGGGGCCGAACCCCCGCATAGCTATGCACGACGCTTTCCGGCGTGATGGACTTGCGGAAGTAGCCATTGATGACATCGCACAGATATGCGGTTTCCTCGGGCGAAATGGCGATGCCGGCGGGATCGCCCTCGAAAGGGATATCGGTCGTGCCGATCAGGGTGAAACGCTGTTCATAGGGGATGGCAAAGACGATGCGACGGTCGCGGTTTTGTAAGATGAATGCGTGCTCGCCAGGAAACAGCCGCGGCACCACAATGTGGCTACCCTTTACAAGGCGCAACTGGCGCGCGCGCGCTTGACCGATTCCCTGAGTGAGGACCTCGCCCAGCCAGGGGCCGGCGGCATTGATAAGGACCCGCGCCGCCACGGCACGCCGCGCGTCCCCTTCGCTTACTTGCGCCCGCCAAATTCCATCGGCGCGCGCGGCCGAGAGAAAGCGGGTGCGAGTCTTGATAGTTGCACCGCGCTCGCGCGCATCGAGGGCGTTCAGAACGACCAGGCGCGAATCTTCGACCCAGCAATCCGAATAGGCATAGCCCAGGCGAAAACGCGGCTGAAGCGCATCCAGGAGGCCGTCGGAACGATGGATGGTTTCCGATCCGGGCAACGTCTCGCGCCCACCCAGATGATCGTAGAGAAAAAGGCCGAGCCGGATTAGCCAGCTGGGACGCAGCCCGCGCTCATGCGGCAGGATGAAACGCAGCGGCCGGATGATGTGCGGCGCGTTTCGCAGCAGAACCTCACGCTCGATCAACGCTTCGCGCACCAGGCGGAATTCGTACTGTTCGAGATAGCGCAGCCCGCCATGGATGAGCTTGGTCGAGGCCGAGGACGTGCCGCAGGCGAGATCCCCCTGCTCGACGAGCAGCACCTTGAGGCCCCGCCCCGCAGCGTCGCGCGCGATACCTGCCCCGTTGATACCCCCGCCGATGATCAGAAGATCATAGATGTCCTGGTGTGGAAGACCGTTCACCCACCCCCCTTTGCGACCACTCTAGCGCGACCTGACGCATTGGCAACAGAATTGTATGAAAGCGTCGCCGTTTATCAGTATTGAAAGACGCCCATCGCGAGCTGGAAGCAGGAAGAGGAGAATGAGGAGAGCGGATGGCGTCGCCCGCAGCGATGGCATAGATACAAATGCCGGACGGGCTCTCCGGTAAGGCCAGCCGCGTCGCGGGAAGTGGGACTATCCTAGGAGCAAGCGCGAAACGGAAACGATCCGGATGCATTCTTGTGCGAACCATGCACTTTAATACCAGTCCGCACCGTATGTATGCGCGCTTGATTGACAGGGACGGCTTCGCCCGACAATCTGGGTTCGACTCCCGGGCTACCGAAGGAAGAGACACATGTGGGCGAGGAAGCCGATCAGCGCACCATTCGCGGATAACCGCATCCGCTTAGGAATTTCGGCAGCCTTGGAGCCGGCGAAAACAATTCATAAGCAAACATTGATTGCCGCCGTTCAGACGGCGCTTGCCTTGCAGCCGCCGATCCTTCGGAAACGCATCCACCTTGTTTGGAAATCGGACCGCATGTCGCCGCAAGGCGGTCGTTTGGCGGCGGACGCCTTGATAAGAGCGGGGGTCGATGCAGTCGTCGGTCATTATAATAGCGGTGCCGCGGAAGCGGCATTGGCGCGCTACCGTCGCGCCGGCATACCCGCGCTCCTTCCAACGGCCAGCGAAGACGGCTTAACGCGCAATAAGCAGAGCAGTCTGCACCCTCACTTCGTTTTTCGCCTCGGGGCGACCAATAATCAGATCGCCATGGCGGCGCATCACCATATCTGTACCCAAAGAGGCCTTACGAACGTTACCGTTTGGGAAGACGGAAGTTCCTATGCGAGGAAGCTCGCGTCCTCTTTCAAGAAAATAAACTCTCTGGTTCCGAAGCAAAAGCCAGATTCCCATGCGCATCTCTTCCTCGGCCATCAGCAATTCGTTATTCGCCACATTCGAGCAACGCGGGATCAAGGAGACGGAGATCCCATTTTTATTCTGGATGACTCGGTTCACCCCGATTCGCTTAAGGATTTGAAAAACAACCAGAAGATCGGTATATTCGGCATCACTCCCTCCGATATCATTACCAAGCCTTCTATTGATGACCTTCTTTGGAAACTTGCCCGCATCTATGGCATAGTCAGGGATACCCCTTACTTCTTAGCAACGGTTGCCGCCATGGAAATCGGCATTCTCATTGCAAAGGGAAAAGACCGCCGAAAGACCTGCAATGGCATCCTTGCCTCCGGATGCGACACTATTCTCGGGAAAACTTTTTTTACCGAGAACGGTGACAATGCCAATCCCCTTTTCGCGCTATGGTGTTTTTCTGAGAACCGCTTTCAGCCGGTGGAATATTTCCGGTTATCGAAACAATTCTCTTTTGAAATGTCCAGGAGCCACCGCTGAAAGGCGGCGATCACCGGGTTATCGACGCGATCTTCGGGATAGACCAGATAATACGCAAAGGCGCTCGGCATACTGATTGCGAATGGCCGGACGAGATTTCCTTTTTGGATATCGTGGGCGACCAACGCGCTACGTCCCAACGCGACCCCCTGCCCTTCTATCGCCGCCTGAAAGATGAGGCTCTCATCATTGAATCGGGGGCCTTTATCGGCGTCGACCTCCATAATATTCAGCCCCCGCAAAAAGAATCCCCAATCCCGTCCTAAACTATCATGGAGCAGGGTATGGTACTGCAAATCTTGAGGATGGCGTAAGGGATGTTCCCCCTTGAGAAGGGCGGGGCTGCATACTGGGATCAGATCTTCAGAGAAAAGCCGGAAACTGGCGAGGCCTTGATATTGGCCCATGCCATGACGGATAGCCACGTCGTCATTAACGAAATCCACCAGTTCGCTGGACGTATTCACGTTGACGACGATCTTGGCGTGAAGATGGTTGAAATGATTGAGCCTGGGGATAAGCCACTTGGCTGCGAAATAGGAGAGCGTGTTCACGGTTAATCTGGGATTCTCCTTATGCTTCCTGATGAGGTGCCCGGAATCCATAATTTCCAGAAGGGCGCGCCGGATACCCGGTAAGTAGATGTTACCTTCAGGGGTGAGGATGACTTTATGTTGCGTGCGCTCGAATAAATTCACGCCCAGCTGATCCTCGAGATTGCGAACCTTTTGGCTGATCGCGCCTGGCGAAAGATTCAATTCTCTCGCGGCTTTCTTGAAGCTCAGATGCCGCGCGACCGCATCGAATGCCCTGAGCGCATGGACGGATGGAAAAATGCGATGCATATGTTTATCGTTATTAAAGCACCCTTTAGAAAATTTGAGTTGCCTCTACGAGTTACCGTAGCATAAGACCATTTCCCTGTACACATGCTGAGTGTCCCTGGATTTTCCGACCAGAGGCCTCATCCCATTTGCGGGAAATGACAGGTAGGACTGCCGTGTTCGCTTATTTCTCTCCCCGATGGCTGATCGTCGCGCTCGGTTTCTTATCCCTGAGCGTCGCTTTTGCGGTTCGCGGTGTTCTCGGCCTCATGATGCCCATCTGGAATGAATCGTTCGGATGGTCGCGAAGCTTTCTCTCGACAGCAGGCGCGGCGGCGCTGATCATCATGGCGCTTCTTGCCCCCGCCGTCGGCAACCTCGTCGATAAATCGGGCGCGAGAAAGCCCTTGATCGCGGGCATGCTCATTATCGCAACGGGAAGCGGCCTTCTCTCTCTCATGCACAGCGCGTCCGTATTCTTCCTAGGGTTCGGTATCGTTTCCGCCCTTGGTTTCGGCATCGTGACGATGAGCGTCATGGCTACGGCGATTGCGCCGCTCTTCGAGAAAAATCGTGGCCTGGCGATAGGAATCACCACCGCCGGCGCAACAGCGGGACAATTACTAATCATCCCGCTGTTTGCCTATGGGACCGAGCGGATCGGCTGGCGCAGCAACTATGCGGTATTGGCGTTGATTTGCCTGGGGATCGCCGTTCTATTATGGGTATCGCTGAAGCCAACCGGACCGCGGGCGGCGGCGGTTTCCAAGGAACCGACAGAATCTGTCACGCAGCGCCTGCTCTTTCTCGTCCGCTCGCCTATTTTTCACGCCTTGTTCTGGAGTTTCATGCTTTGCGGTTTCACTACCGCCGGCGTTGTCGAGACGCATTTTATCCCTTATGTCATCAGCTGCGGCTATCCCCCACTAGCAAGCGCCACGGCATACAGTGTTCTTAGCGGTTTCAACATGGTGGGAATGACCAGCGCTGGCTATCTGAGCGATCGCATGAATCGCCCCCAGCTTCTTTCGGCCATCTACATCTTACGCGCGGCGAGCTTTTTCCTGTTATTGCATATAACTAATGACCTTTCCGCTCTTTCGATCTTTGCGGTGGCTTTCGGCATCTTCGACTACTCCACCGTTCCGGTGATGGCGAATATCTTGGCCAGCCATCTCGGTACACGCGTCATGGGATTGGCAATGGGGGTATTGGCCATGGGCCATGCCCTTGGCGCGGCTGCCGGAGCCTATCTCGGCGGGTATATCTTCGATCTGTATGCGCGCTATACGCATATATGGACCGCATCGATCGCACTTGCCTTAGTGGCAGGGCTCATTGTGCTGACCATCCGTGAGATCCCTGGCCATCAGAGCGCGAAGCGGCTTAGCAAAAGCGAAGCCTGATCCGGCAGAATGGTGGAATCAGTCCGCTCCGTTCATGCGTTTCGCGCTGTTGCTGAAACCATCCCATGAGCGGCGCTCCCATTTTTTATGGAAACCACCTCTCGGGTCATTCGTATAAAGTCGCGCTTTTATTGGCCTTGCTGGGCATCGAAGCCGAATACCGCCACGTCAATCTAGCTCTCCCGCACGCCGAGCGTCCGCAGGCTTTCCGGGAAAGCAATTTTTTCGAGGAAGTCCCCGTTCTGCAGCATGGGACACGAACGTTTTGCCAATCCAATGTCATCCTTCTTTATCTCGCGGAAACCTATGGTGGTTATTTAGGAAACTCTGCGGAAGACAAGTGGCGCATCCTGGAATGGCTATCCTGGGAAACCAACCGGATCGGTTTCTCGGTTTCCAATCTCCGCTTTGCCTATCGCTTCGCAAGAAACCGTGATGACGGCGCGATCGTTTTTTTACGGGGGCGAGCGCTGAAGGATCTAGCCCGTATGGAGCAGCACCTAAAAGGCCATGATTTCCTCATAGGAGAGCGGCCAACCATTGCGGATATTGCGAGCTGCGGGTATCTCTTCTGGGCAGACGAAGCCCATCTCGATATAAGGCAGTGGCCTGCCACGACGGCATGGTTGCACAGAATACGTGACTTGCCGCGTTGGGCGACCCCCGAGATCCTGCTCGCGAAGGAGCGGTCGGTGCTGTATTAGCTCGGCATGGCGGCGCGAGTAATCGGGGCAACCCGGTAGGCGTCGAAAACCCTGTGTGGGCATAGAGCTTCCATCTGATTGTCCGGCTTACCGCCCAGAAATTCCGAGACTATTGCCGCAGCGATAGCGAGCGTGATTTTATAGCCACGGCCAGAAAAACCCATGGCGAGATAAAGCGCCGGAAAATCCTGAACCGCACCGATGATCGGGCGTCGGTTTTCGGTATAGCCGTCATAACCGTTGACGCCGCCCTGCCAGCGGGCTGCTCGCAGGATATCCAAAGTATGGGCGCCACGACGGCGCGCATCTTCTGCATGATCGACAGTCAGCGGCGGTGGAAGCTCATCGGCATCCAGCCACCGATCCAGATTGGCGCCGACCATATAGCGATTAGGCCCCGCCGGACGTAGGAAAGTCTCGTGGACCTCATCGATACCAACGAAAGGAAAATCCACGCCGCGCGGCTCCTCAATGGCGAAGCAGGGTACGCCGATGCTCCGCGCCCTAAGCCATTGCTGCTCGGCAAGTTTGATGCCGGAAGCTTGGAGAATGGCGGCGGTACCCGCGCCCGCAGCCAGAACAACCCGGTCTGCATCGATTTTCCCACCGGCGGTTTCAAGCACCACACCGGAATCCCCAACCCTGCGAATGCCCAATACTTTCTGGCCAGTAAGGATATGGCCTTTTTCTCCTAATCCTTCCGCAAGGGAAACCGCAGTCTGACGGACATCTCCATACCCGCCCCACGGCTCATAGATAGCAGCCACCCACGCGCCATCCCGGATCGCAGGAAAACGGGAAAGCACTTCTTTCTTAGGAAGAAACTCGACGGGATAGCCGCTCCGCATTAAATCGCCAGCGATACTTTCAGCGGCGCGTTCGCGACCGGGTGCTATGAAATAAAATGCCCCAGTCTGCATAAATCCACAATCACCAGGCAGTCCCAGTTCTGCCCATTGGCGGAACGCTTGAATGCCATGGGCCGCCACCCCAACCAGCTGCGCGTCTGGATCGAATGCGCGCAGCAGGCCACCGGAATAAAAAGTAGCGCCTTGCGCTCCTATTCCTCCCGATTCAAGGAGGGTGGTGTCCCAACCTCGCCGCGTCGCCATGTAGGCAATAGCGCACCCGATAACGCCGCCACCGACGATGACGAGTTTCATCTTTCAGGCAGGCGTAAGAGTAAGCGAATCGATGACATGCTGAAACTTGCGTACGACACTGTCGCTTACACGGGCGAATTCAGGGCGGCCGTCGGCCGACGAAGCGAGGGGGCTCAATTCGCGCAGGCCCTTACCGGTGAGCAGCCAGTCGCGCCCCCAGGATTTGGGCAAGCGAAGATACCTGGCCAATTGCTTCGAGAACGATGGTTGGAGCGCCTGCGCCACCGTGGCATACACCGCCAGCAACGGATAAAGCTCGGCGGGCTTTGCCCGGCGGATCAGCCCAATAATGGATTGAAGAACCTTTGCCATGGTGGTCAAGGAGAAATCCTCCACGCTGCATGCCTGGAGAAACGTCGTGCGCAGCGGATTTAATCTCTCTTCCACAATCCCGACCTCTGCGGCCACCGCCATGCGGTTTGACTCGAGGGCCGTTATCGCCTGCGCGAAGACATCGTGAAGATCTGTATTGATCGTACGTTGAAAATCGGCAAGATCGAAATTGGTCTCCTGCGTTTCTGGCGCATTCAACGCCAAGAAATAGCGGAGGGCGTCCGCCTCCACATAATCCAGAAATTCGTTTGCCCATATGGCCAATCCCCGGCTGGTGGAGAAGCCGTGGCCTTGCAGCAGCAGAAATTTATTAGTGAAGATCTGGATCACCGAAGGCGCCATCGGCAGATGGGAGAGCAGTGAAGGATAGACCACCGCGTGGCTGAAAGAACAGTCAAACCCGATAAAGTGGACGATCCCGCACTCAGGATTTTCCCAATAATCGCGCCACCGTTCGGGTTGGCCGATCTTCTTTGCCCACTCCTGAGAGGTAGCATAATATCCCGCGATGCCCCCAAACCAGGTGTGCAGCGTTGCGGATGGATCGTCGGGGACCGGCGGACCGTAATCATGGGGCCGTGAGATCGCCCACGGACGCATGGGTTGCGACAGCACCTCGTCCATGAACGCGGCAAGCTGCGGACGAAATTTAGCGTGCTCGCATAGCTTGGTGAGAAGCGGCCGATGCGCCTCTATATCGAGGAAAATCTGCTCCACCTTCCTTTTGCGTGCGGCGCTTCCATCGAGGATACAGCGAATATCCGTCATGTCCTCGATCACCGGTGGAAATGCACAGGATTCACATTGGCTGGTGTCAGTCGATCCACCGCAATTGGGACAGCTACCGCGCGCGAAAGCCTCGTAACCCCAGACCTGGTATGTGTCGAAATAGGGGATTTCTGCTTCCTTGCGGGACAGGACATTATCGGCCTTTGCGGCCTCATAGAAGCGATGAAGCGCATTGACGAGAATGGGATTGTCGAGTGAGTAGAGAAAATGGTCCAATTTGATATTGGACTTTAGAAGCGTATCGGCAATCGTCGTTCCGAAACGCCGGGCAATGGCAGACGGGGTAGTACCCTGCTGAAGGGCTTTTCGTTGAACGTAACTTTGATTATCGTCTGAATAGCTGACCAGCAGGACGTCATCGCCGAGTTGGCGGCGCGCCCTGGCGAATACATCCGCTCCCAAATATGGGCCTGACAAATGACCGATATGCAAATCGCCGTTCGAGGTCGGCGGCGCAGCAGTGACAATTAGGCGCGACATAGTCAGCTTTTCTCCCCCGCGGCTTCGATATAATTTAATGCGAGCGCGCGATCCCACCAGATGCTATACATGTGAAAATCATTGGTACCATTATTGATAATGCAATGGTGCGTGTACGGCGGAATCGCGATGATATCTCCTTTGCTGATAGGGTAAATCTTTTCATCCATCTTCACCTCAGCCGTACCGGAAATGCCGATAAAGAGCTCGCGTTCGTGATGTTCATGCCACAGGGACACGGTACGGGGCCGGACAACACACCAGGCGCCTTCGAAGGGCGCCTTAAGGGCGTCGAAAGGGAGCAATCGCTTGGCGTCGAGGTCGTACTCATGAACCAGTTCCGACCAATCCATGTATTTCACAGGCATTGTTTATTCTCCACGTGGTTAGGCTTTCGCGCCATCAAGCTGGCTCCGCGTGCTTGACTGACATCTTCCGAAGACTCTCCGATTCCTCGTGCCCTCGGGTTTTCGCGATCGCCTCAAGAATTTCCATCGAGCGAAAAGCCAAAATGCTGAGCAACGAATCGGAGATGCCATGCGTTGCTTCCGAATAGCCCTGTAGATAAAGCCCGGCCTCCACGTGAGGAAGCGCTCGAACGCCATAAAAACGGGTGACGGGCAGGTCACTGTCCTGTTCAAGATGCTCGCTGATGCTGTCCATCAGACGAGGTGGCTTGTTTTCGAAACCCGTCCCGAGAATCACTAAGTCATAGACAGCCTCGGTCACCTTTCCGGTCAGGATATCTTTCATGACCAGGCGGATTCCGCTTGATTCGCTGCGCGCCTCGACAATATCCGATGTCGTCACGATTTTGCTGACCTTCTGGCCTCGCGCGCGCTGCTGATAGATTAAGCGATAGAGCTCGTTCAAGAGATAAGGCGCAACGCCGCCATAATTGGTGTAATGCATCTGCTCGAGAATGCTCTCTCGGGCGCTCTTGCCCAGGGAGTAGAAATTTTCCACCTGCGACGGATAGAAGAGCTCGTTGAAGAAGGGATTGGTTTCATAATAACGGAAACCTATCTTCCTCATGATAATGGTAGGTGAGCAAGAGGGAAGATCATCGTGCACGGCGCGGAAAATCTCCGCAGAGCTCTGCGCCGATCCGATGACTGCAACGCGCAAATTCGGCTTGGATGCATATTGATGAATGGCGGAGAGATAGTTTTCGGAGTGGAAAACCCGCGTGCCCAGCAGGGGGCGGAAAATTTCGGGAATATAAAGGTCCCGCCCGATGGAGAGAACGACGTCGCGCGCAGCGATCACCTCGCCATTGGTATAATGGGCAGCCCATTTGATCACCCGACCATCTTCCATGACCGGAGACAAACGCTCGCACTCGTAATTAAAGAGGCATTCAGTCTGGGTGATGTTTTCGGCTACCCATGACAGATAGTCGGAAATTTCATGGCGATAAGGGTTGAATGTGCCGAGATTGATAAATTCATCGAGACGGTCGATTGACTTCAGATAATTAAGATATGTGAACTTGCTCCGCGGATTGCGCAACGTGGCCAGATCTTTCACGAAGGATACTTGGCTCACCGTCCATGGGATGAGCATTCCGCGATGCCAATACACGCCATCATCTCGTTCCGTAAATTTAAGCTCGAGATTGGCCTGAACGGCTGGACTTTCTTCGTAGGCAACAGCTAACGCTAAATTAGAAGGCCCGAAGCCAATCCCTAATATATCAGTGGTTGTCGATGTCATTCGGAAATACGTCCATTAATGGTGATGGTTTTCTCTACCATTCTTAATGCAGTCAAGCTATCCAGATTATCTAAAGTATGTTTTAGATAATTGAAATGTGTTTTCCTATAGGTATTTCGAGATGGTAGGATGAAATAAGTCATTGAAATTACACGAGATTTCAATCCCAGACGCCCCCAAAAAACGATGCATTCTAGCGAGATATTTCATGAGCTGATATGCAACTAAAATAGTGTTTTTATACAAAAGAGAATTTTATAAACGTTAACCTTTGTGGGTCCTCTTTCGCGGATCTTGTCTCCAGCGCATGCTATCGCTGATACGGCAGCGGCTCGCTGCTAATATAGCCGCGTGACTGGCCGGTTTATTCTCAAGCGACGGGACTAGCCCCTCATTTATTTTCCTCGGATTTGTCGCGAAGACACGCCAAAATCAGATGCCAAGCGCCTTGGACAGTGGCCGGTGTATCTCGATCTCAGCGTCTGCGAGACTCATCCCGCGATAATGGCGAATTTCTGACTAAACCCTCGCGCTTAATATACACGGAAGCGATGCATATTCCGGCTAATTCTTCCAGTAAACAGGAGTATTATCCTGTACTTTTACGCACTACTGTAGCCGTCCCAGCTATAAAAGCACCGGGTTAGAGCTAACTGGGGGGTCGTTCGCTTATCGCGCAATCCATATTTTTCTCGACCGAGTTGAGGCGCGACGTAGCTGATTATGAAGAATAGCAGCGATATATCCTGTATATAAGGCAATTTTCGTTTGCTGCTATCGCTCGCCGAGCAGCTATAGGATCAAGTTCTGCCAGGGTAATCAGCGCATCCTTAATGAAGGGCGGCAAATTGATCGGCAATCGCCTGCACGGCTTGCATATAAGGGCCTGGGCCGAAACTGACACGCGCAACGCCGCACGCAGCCACATCATTAATCGATGTCAGTGCGCCAAGCATCATGGTATTCACCGGCAACGGCGTTGCCTCGCAGATACGGGTAATGGAGGTAAGGTCTGTCAAGGCGGGAATGAAGAAACCATCGGCGCCCGCTTTCTCGTAGACTTTACCCCTCGCGATGGCTTCATCCACCAACACCGCATGTTTTTTCGGATCGCGCTCCTTTAGGAACAGATCCGTCCGCGCATTGATGAAAGCGGGAATTCCCGCTTGCTCGCAAGCGTCACGGACAGCCTCGATCCTCTTCGCCTGCTTGTCAGGTGAGTAGAGACCTTCGCCACCAATGATCTGGTCCTCGAAATTTAATCCGATCGCGCCAGTCTGCAGGAGACGATGAATATTGTTCGTAAGCGCCTTGGGCGCTTCGGCGTAGCCGCTCTCGAAATCAACCGTCACCGGTAAATCCACGCTTTCGACGATGCGCCCTATGATCTTTAAAAGAAAGTCCAGCGGAATTATCTCGCCATCGTCATACCCATGCGCCGCGGCAAGAGACCAACTGCCCGTTGCGATCGCCTTGCCGCCGGCATTGGCCACGGCCTTGGCGCCGCCCGCATCCCAGATATTGTAGAGTACGACGGGGTTTCCCGGAGTATGCAAATCCGCGAATCGCCTAGCCTTGTCCGCCTGAATCATGATGTTCCTTTTTGGCCCTGTTTATTGCTGGAAATCCTATCAGCGGCACAAAGAACCGACAAGTAGGCTGCTGCGATTCCTCGCCATTGGCGTAAATTCATCCAGCAATCCGTCCTTTACGCAAGCGCCGCCGCCGCGCTGTCCTTTTTGAGCTTCTCGGCAATTGAGGAGAGCGGCACCGTGCCGTGCTTCAAGATCTCGGCATGAAAGACCCGTACATCGAAGGCGCGACCCAGACGGCGCCGCGCTTCCTCCCGCATGCGCAGGATAAGCACTTTGCCGATTGTATAGGACAACGCCTGGGCAGGAAATTCTATATAGCGTGCTACTTCGTTGGTGGCCGCGCGCTCTTGCAGGCCTGCCGCGGTGATCATGTAGGCACGCGCCTGCTGGACAGACCAGCCCAATGCGTGCAGGCCGGTATCCACGACGAGCCGCGCCGCGCGCAATAACTCCATGGCCAACTTGCCCCGCATGGCGGCCTTGGTCGGATACAGGCCCATTTCCTCGGCGAGCTCCTCCGAGTACAAGCCCCAACCCTCGATAAAGGCATTGAACCAGGCGCTTCTTCGGAAGTTCAGCAAATTGGCCTTGCGCGCATATTCGAACTGCGCGTGATGACCGGGAATGGCTTCGTGATAAACCATAGCGAGCGCATAACCCTTCGGCTCGCCCACCATCCGGTGCGGATTGACCATCATCTTGCCTGGATACATCTCATTCTTACCCGGGAAGTAATAGGCGCTGGGCGCCGCCTGGGCGAGGTGCGCGGGGATCTCCTCCATCGCCATAGGCCCCACCGGAGACATGTCCAGGGATTTCGCAAATTTCTGCATGGCGTCGCGGGTCACTTCATTGACTTCATCCATGAAGTCCTTTGCATCCTTATAGCGGGCTTCGCTCTCGTCGCCTGTGCGCAATAGCGTGCCAACATCCGCGTTCGCCGTGGCCGACTTGCCCGAGATCTTTCGCAACTTGTCGTGTAACCGCTCTATTTCCAACAATCCAAAAGCATGGATTGAATCGGCCGAGCCAAACCGGTCCGTATTGGTGTCCACGAGCTGTTGGTAATGCTCTGCGCCGTCGCGGATATGGCACAGGCCAGGCTGTTCGTCGCCGCGGGCTTGCGGCGAAATTGTTTTCTCTAGGACATCGGCATATCGGACAATGGCAGGCGCCGTGTGCATCCGAAATAGATCCAGAATGGTGCTCTTCAATGCCTCGGAGCTGCTGGCAGGCACAACCGAAGCACCGCCTTCCTCCAGGAGGCTGCGCCATTGGCCCACCGCCTGCTTGAGGCTGCTCTGGAGCGGCGCGCGTCCAGACTTGGTTGCCAGGATCGTGCCTTGCGCGCAGGAATCGAGATAGGCTGCGCTCGAAATCACGCCACGCTTCAGCGCCTCCTCGTCCTCGGGCGTTCCCGTATCCAATGAGGAAAGCGCACCCGTTATGCGACCGAGCGGCGAATGGTCATAGCCGCTCAGGAACGTCGCCCACAGCTTCATGGTGAGCTTCTGCTCGAGCTCTTCCGCCTGCAGGCGGGCGGTTTTCACATCCATTGCATCTTCGGAAGGCGGTACTCGGTCGAGCTTGACCCTCAGCGCGCGCACCTTACTCAACATCTCCTCGGTCCAGGCTTCGGTCATCTCGGGAAACTTATAAGGCGGCGCACCCAGGACGCGGAAAGCGTCGTCAAAAGGGTCGAATTGCCTGCGCAGATCCAGCAGATCGTTACCCAAAGTCTTGATAGCCATTTTCGTATTACCTCCAACAGTATCGTTCATACCGCACCCTGTTTCTTTAGCTGAAGCGAGCCCGCGTTGGAGTACATGCCCAACAGGGACAAGGCCGAAGAAATCAATGCCAAGGAAAGGCAGAAGATCCAGACGAGGTTACCAAACTGCCCAAAGATGAAGATCCCGATCACCGGCCCCAGCGCGCTCCCCAAGAAATAAGCGGCCTGCGTGGCGCCGATAAACCGCCCGCGCACGGTCGGTGGAAATCGTGACGGATACGCAAACATGGTTGGACCACATGTCATTAACCCACCGATTACTGCGGCCCCACTCAAGGCCAGCCCCCAGTCCGAACCGATAGTTATGCCGAAGGAAGCAACGCCCAGACCCATGAGCGCCGTGCCGACCGAGGAAGGTATCCATGCCGGATAATGCCGGACGATAGCGCTGATCTTCAGTTCGAACACGATGAGCACTAGCGCGCAGACGCTCAGCAGCGTGCTATAGGTGGTAAGCGCAATGTGATGAGCTTCGATGGCAAGCGGCAGGGTGGAGAAAAGCTGAATGTAGTTGATTGAACCCATCGCCATCGCTCCGAGAAACGCCATGAACCTAAAATCGCTGAGGATATCGAACCATGAACCCGGCCCGCTGTCCCCATGGCCATGGGAATCTCCTGATGAATGTTTTCCCGAAGGCAGTTTCACCAGGACAATGCCCGCATAAACGAGACTGCACAGCGCGCTCAACCAAAAGATAAGCGACCAGTTGATCTCGATCAGATAGGTTGCAATGACCGGGCTGAGGGTTGCGCCGACATTCAGGACGATCCTGAACATCGAGAAGCCCATGACATTGTATTCCTTGGGTAAATAATGGCCGAGTATTTCGGATACCGGTGTCCGATGCATTTGCGAAAGCACGCCGCATAGGAAAATCCATCCGCTCCAGAGCGGAATGGGTGTTTCCGATTTCACAAAGAAAGGAATAAACGCGACGCCGATGGCCGTCACGACAGAGGAAAGGATGATCGTGTTCCGGTCTCCGAGCCGCACGCTGATCGAGGCGGCCACCATCGTGCCGATGATCCCGCCGGCACTGAAAATGCCCAGTCCCCAGCTCGCCGCACTGGTCGAAAAATGGCTGGCGAGCATATAGAGGACTAGATACCCCTGAAGAAAATAGCCGAGCTGGTTGACGAAGACTCCGACGAACAGATATCGGATGGTCCCCGGGATATCCCTTAGGAAGGCGACGACGGATTTGTCTTTTTGCTTTTCATCATGGGCTTGGGTCATGCGTTTTCCTCCACGGCGGCTTTAGATGGCTTGAGCTGGCGACACCGGCTCGGCGGATTCCAGAGCCCGGCAGGATTGTGCTTCTTCGCCATAGCGGTCAGCTCCGACAGAAACGGCTTAAGGTGTCGGTCACTGTATTTTCCCTCATCGCAATCGGAAAAGTTCACGAAGGAAAGGTCAGACGCACCACCGGCCGCGACAATGTCGTCCATCCTCTTGACCCATCGCAATTGCTCGTCGACTTCCTTATCGGTCTCCGCACGGGTCCACGAGCTGCCGTAAAAGTTAAGGTATTCTGCTTGGCGCGCCGGAACGCAGGACTTCTCTGCGGGAAATTCACGAATCTTTCCGCCCCAGGCGAACATCGCAAATCCCGCTCCGTCAGGATTGGCGGTGGGCGTCCAGGTAGGGAGATAATCCAGAAGCTCGACCAAGCTCTTGGAACCAACCGGCTTCATGACGAACCGGGTTTTGATCTTGAAGCACCCTCCTGACGCCTGATGAACGGCGCTCGCCATGGCTTCGTAATAAGGGATGGTCTTAACTTTCCAATCACCACTCTTCCTCAAATCACCAAAATGGCGATCCACCAGCTCATCCTCGCCACCCTGGACTTGGCCAAGCACCGTGAAGACGGTGTTGCGATCCTTGGGAAAGATGTCGGCGCCAATGCGCATGGAAAGCTGGGGCGGGGCGGAAATCATCGCCTGCTCCAGTGGCCCAAAAACTTTTCTTCCCTGTGCGATGTCCCATGCCGCGTAGAACATCGTAACGGGATAGATCGGATAGGTCCGGAACTTCAGCTCCGTGATTACTCCGAACCAGCCGCCCCCGGCACCGCGCAGCAATCGCATCAAGGCAGGATCGCTTTCATCCGTCACCCGGAACCGCTTGCCTGCGAAGGTGCAGATCTCGATCTCGACCAACGCATCGCACGTCAAGCCGTGCAGGCGCGAGGTGTACGCGCCGCCGCCGCCCAGCGTAAGACCGGCGACACCGACGCCCTGATTGGTGCCCATTGACAGCGCACGATCAAACGGCGCGAGCGCGCGATTGACATCCATAACCCGAGCACCGCCACCGACGGTCACGATCTCGGTCTTAGGATCATACGTAACGTTCGATAATTTCCCCATATGGAGGATGACATCGCCATTACCCGAGCGACCCTCGAAATCGTGGCCCGTCGTATGGATGATAACCTTCAGGTTGCGGTCCCCAGACCACGCCAAGATATCCTTCACCTGCTCAACCGTTTGCGGTGCAAAGATATACGCAGGGTCGGCATCCGCCGCCGCCTCGTTATACAGCCGGGTCACCCTCTTAAAATCTTCGCTTGCGGGTAATAGCTGTGGCATGCCAGCCGCCGTAAGGGTCTTACTCATTATGGCTAACTCCTCCTGACGCTTGGCACGCGCGCGAATTGTTCCGGATATGCCTTGTCATTTTTCCTCCACTTGGCGCCATCTTGCTCATGCTCCGCCATAAGAGATGCGGATACCCGAAAGGGCGCGATTGGCACGTTCCCTGGCTTCGGCTGCGTTGGGTGCTTCAAGCATGATCGACCCCAACCGCTGCCACGCAGTCCTTGGCGGACGGACAAGGTCTCCCACCTTCGCCGTAAGGTGACAATCCACGCCATCCCGCTTAAAAGCTTCGTCATCGACATCGATCTTCGCGATCTTGCCGTCCTGGCCCTTGATGAAGTGAATCATGGCCGTTTTGCTGGCACTGGCCGGCAACTCACCAGGATCTTCGCCGCGCATGATCAAGACATAGGCTTTGATGATATCGAATCCATAGGCGCGTTGGATGAGCTCGCCGATGCCATCGCCCGGAAACCTGCCGGCGCATTCGATGAGATAGGCTTCCTTGCCGTCCCAGATCCATTCGCAATGGATGATCCCGGTATCAAAGCCAGTCGCCGCGACCACCTGCTGGGTCTGCTTCACCAAGAGATTATAGACCGAGGATTCGAGGGGAGCAGGAACGATATGCGACCCCCATACTGGGAAGTCTCCTTCGAATAGGGTCATCAGCGTCACGTTCGAAAAGAGCGTCCGGCCGTGCGAGACGAGGAGTTCCACGCTGCATCCGTTGCCCACGACAAATTGCTCGGCCAGGGTGATCAAAGGAAATCCACGATCGGGGACCAACACTCCTTCATCCCGATCCATCGAAATTTCCCAAGCCTCTTGGAATTTGCTCCGATCGCGGACGATAACCGCGCCGACCGAAGCCTGGCGATTACCGGCCTTGATAATGATCGGCCCACTCGTGCCCGCGGCAAACCGCTTGACTTCATCCACATTGAAAACGAGCTGCGATTTCGGATTTTTTATCCCAAACCTGCTGGTCACGTTGCGGAGCCTGTTTTTTTCGCGCAGGGTCAAGTTAGCTTCATAGCCACCACTGGGCACTTTAAATAAATCAGCAAGGCGCGCAGCGCACAGCGTGGCATATTCCACCAGAGGAATGATGCTCAGGATTTCTTCACCCTTAAGCAGGTTATATAGTTGATCGGTCAGCTCTTCCTTCTGATATTCGAATTCGATTAATCGGCCGACCACCGGGTATTTCTTGACCTCTTCCACCAGATTGCGCTTGCGGACCACATCGGGTTCCTCGATGACGATGACATCTCCTGGTCCGCACAGCTGCTGCAGCGCGATGACGCCGCCGCTGTACCCGACAACCACAGTTTTTTTATTCGGCATGTTCGAGCTCCTTTACCTTGACTTTGAATCGGCTGCTTTCAAAAACCAGATTCTTCAACGCCTCGTCATAAGTTTTGCCGGTCACACCCAGGAATCCGACGATCGAATTGCCCTTCGGCGGACGCAGCAGCGTACTGCCCACGCTGGCGACGAGCTTGAAGAAGAAGACATCCTTGCTGGCCGAGATTTCCTTGACGCCTTCGATGGCGCTAATTCTTCCTTCATCGCCCATCAAGCAGGTGGCCACCGTATGCGTGGCGCCGGGGCCCGGGTACTTCCAGCCGGGGTCCGCATTCACCGCAATCTCCGCGAGCATTTTCAGCGGATCGTATCCGTAGGAAATGGCAAGCATGGTATGCAAGCCGCCGCCGCCGGGACGTATCGCAACCTCTAGGATATTGGGGACATCGCCCTTGAACCGGACCTCCGCATGGATTGCCGAGGCTTGGACACCCTGGGATGACACCGCCCGCTGCACCAAGTCGATAATCTTCGATATTTTGTCGGGTCCGAGAAGAGAGGGCCCGTGAAACATGTCGTCGTCGAAGGTATTTCTTCCGACTTCCTTTTCGAAGGTACTGCCATCGATCGTGATGCGATCCACGACAGAACCCAGAACGAATTTTCCGTTGAAGACATACCCCTCGACCAAATGTTCCGACCCAGGCAGAAAGTCTTCCACGATGACCGGCGGTCCACTGATGTCGGTGCCGGTCGCCTCTAGCGAAGCAATGGACATCGATGAAGCGTTGGCGAGCACCACGCCGGCGTAATGCTGCAACTCCTTGGCATCTTGCGCCTTGAAAATAAACGTGCTGGCGGATCCCATGGCTGGTTTCACGATGGCCGGAAACATGGTTTTTGGCCACGCGGCAAGATCGGAAACATCGCTGATCCCCATAAAATGGGGAATCGTGACGCCGCCTTTTTTATGGGCTTGGCGCATGACGAACTTATTGCGCGAGGCCATCGCTGTGGCGGGTTTGGAATAGGGGAGCCGTAGCGCTTCGGCTATGTGGGCCGTGGCCAAGACGGACGGTTCGGCCAGGGTTGTGATGCCATCAAATTTCTTTTTGGCGTGCCATCCTTTCGCCGCCTTTATCAAATCGGCAATATCGCGGCTGCCGCAGATTTCATGATAGCGCGGATCTCTCTGCCCTAGCTCGCCCGTGCCGTAGAGAACGAAGACCTCGTACCCCAGCTTTCGAGTATCCTCGTAGCGATTGTCATAATAGGTCCCGTATTGCACGGCTTCGATGAATAGGATCTTCTTCATTGCATCCTCCTGGACTGTTTGGTTTTGCGAAAGGCCCCCCCGGGCATTGGAAAAGCTCGGTTTTCAGGGGCGGCTATAAGCCACCCATATTTATCCCCCATCGGCATATCTCAGACGTTCGCCGTTTCCTTGGCAGGCTCACGCTCAATCGCGCTGCCTTTGATCTGAATCTGATTGGCGAGCTTCTCGCTAAGTGAGAGGCAAGCATCGTCTTTCTTTCCCACTGCAATGGCGTATCCCGCGCGCGCCAGATGGAACATCGGGGGGATGCCGATCTTTGCCCCTGGGGTGGCGAAAGCCACGCAATAGCCGTAGATGCCGTCGGTCTCGGTGCGTTGGGGCAAAACAATTTCGCTTACCACCAAATTGGTATCGGGATACCGGAACCGGATGGCCGCCGACAGCTTCTGCGTGTGTTCCGCAGTGACAGGAGAATCGCCACATGCCACCTGACCTGCGATAAGACCGGGTTTCAATCCCATGCTGAGAGTGGCCAGGAAGGGAATAAGATCGCCACCCAGCCTTCCATTCACTTCGATGATGACGAAACCCCGCTTGGTGAGCTTGAGCTCGGTGTGCGTAATGCCGTTCTGGAATTCGATGGCTTTGTGCGCGATCCGCAACGTTTCCATGAGAGCTGGATCGTTCATCAGCTCATCGTCGTGACGCACGAGGTGACCAATTTCCTCGAAATGCGGCGGCAGGCCTACCATTTTTCGTGCCACGAAAAGCGGCGTATAGATGCCATTCACGACGCTGCCATCGATGCTGATTTCGGGACCCTCCACGAACTCCTCGATCAAGGCGCCGTTGAAGAAAGCCTCGGGGCCATGCATGCTCGCTTTCTGAGTTTCGGCAAAGCGAGCCAAAAGCTCCGCCTCATTTTCCACCCGGGCGACGCCAATGCTTCCACCCATTGCGCGTGGCTTGACGACCACGGGATAGGATAGCGTGCGAGCGAAGGCGCGCACTTCATCGATATTGGCGCAATAATTGCTGCGCGGCTGTGGCAGGCCAGCTGCGGCTAGCCTCTCTCTGCCGAAAAACTTGTCTCGGCAAGCTCTGATCCCTACTGTCCCCGGGGCAGGCAAGCCAAAATGCACGGCCATGTCCACGGCCTCCTGGATATAACGCTCGTCCCAACAGACGATGCCGTGCACTGGCCGCTGCTTCTTAATATCGGCCACCGTATTCTTGAGGGTTTCGAGCTTGTAGTCGGAGACCTTGGCCGTCGCGACGATATAATCGGATTGCCACGTCACATTCTCGTCCGAAACGAGCCAGACATCGTAACCCTCGGACAATTGCTCGAGTAAATACCTACGATAGAGTTCGACGCCACAACCGATGAGTACAACTAATGATTTATTATTCATGGCCATCACTCTAACCAAAGTTTTTACTATGTCAACCTCTTGTCTAGCTAGATATGTTTCTGTATCTTTAATACATATTCGCCATATTTAAATGGCTATTTTGGAATATAACCCCCATGGAGCGGTTCTTTTTATCTATAGAGCGACCATAGTGGCTGGGCTCGGGCAAAGGCCGCTTTCATGGAATCTCGAGAGATCGCATTCAACTTCGCGCCCAGAACGGAATTAGCATCTACGTATTGAGGAACGAACCAGCTTGCACGAATGCACGTGATAATTGCGCGGCACGCGCCATCGATCTAGCGGATACGTTCGGGCATCACGGGAAATTGCTGGCCTGATTTCCTGGAGCGTGAGGCCAAGTTCATACCCAAGCGCATGGGTAGCCGGCATTCCAATAAGTGGCAATAAAAGCCGGGCTTCTGCTGCCTCATCCATCCCAGATACATATTATAATTTGTACATACTATAGTTGATACACAAAAGCAACGTTTCTAGGTGACCTATGGCGCATGGACATGCGCAAGATGGTCGGACGGAACGTCGCTCGGGCTCGAGGCAATAAAAGGGCTTACCCAGGAAGCGCTCGCCGAGCGCTCTGGCTTCAGCCAGCAATATATCAGCGGGCTGGAAAACGGCCTGCGCAACCCGACCATCGTGACGATCTATGAATTGTCCAAGGCCCTGGGCGTTCCCTATCTCGACCTGCTGAGGCCGGCAGGCAAGAGCAAGGATTGAGGCGTCAGAGACGCTTTTCATCCCTCTTCGACCATATTCACATCATTCGGGAAGTAGGACACCGGCATGTCCAAGGCTTCCACCAATGCGTAGAGCAGGGATACGCGAACGAGGTGGCGTTCATCCGAGTGCCGCCATGCGGGCCGGAAACGCCCCCTTTATTGAGGTCGCGGACGATGGCGCGCGGACTCTTGCCGGCGAGCAAGGCTTGGAGCGGAGGCGGATCAGGCTCGCCCCCGAAACCGCCCAGTCATGATAGCTCCGCACCACCGTCCAGCCCTGGCGCTCGGCACGCAATCGGCACAGCCGCAGCTGGTCCTCGACCGAGGCTCCCTCTGCATATCCGAGAATACCGGGCATAAAGCGCTGCGCGGGTCATGGGTGTAGTCTCTATTCCTCCGTCCAGGGATTGAGAACGGCCTCGGTTGATAGCTTGAAGTCGCCGACGTTGCGCGTGACGACGGTCAGCCCGTGCGCCTCCGCCGTGGCAGCGAGGAAGGCGTCCATGATGGCGAGGGGCCTGCCGGCGGCCTCGCGCCGCGCCACTACCCGCCCCCAGGCTTCGGCGACCTTCTCATCCACCGCCAGCACCCGCCCTTCGAAGCGCAGCGGCAGCTCGTCTCTGAGCCATTCATCCAGGCGCTTGCGCCGGGCGCCTGCCGCCAGGCGCTCGACGCCGTAGCGAAGTTCGGCCAGGGTCACGGTGCTGAGAAAGATCCGATCCTCGTCGGTTTCGGCCAGCCAGCGCACTACGCCCTCGTTGGGACGCGGCTTCACCCATTCGGAGACGACATTGGTGTCGATGAGGAAGCTCACAATGCCACCTTGCGCGGCTTGTCCTTGCGGCGCACGGCCTTTAAGCTGGAGCCGCGCAGGGGCGAGCCGGCGAGGAACTCGGCCAGATTGCCGCTGCGCCTGGTCTTGCGCTCCCATTCCTCGGCGGCGACGATCACCACGGCGGTGCGGCCATGGCGGGTAACGGTCTGCGGTCCCTTGTGCTCGGCCTGCTCGACCACCTCGCTGAACTTCGCCTTTGCCTGCGCTACCGTCCAGGTGCCCGTGCTCACGATCAGTCTCCTGAAAAGTCTCTATTGGTCATTATAGTCATTTCTTATCCCCGCGGCAAGCGCTGTCGTTGGCAGCAACCGATATCCGGGACCGTTCGCGGGCGATCTGCCGCCCCAGCGTGCGGGCGATGGTCAAGAGATGCGGATCGAGTGCGCCAGTTGTCCCGCCATTGTCGTTGGCGGCGATGAATTTACATCGGCAGGAGTGGTTCAGGCTGACATGCACCTTGTAATGGCGTTTCTGGAGCATTTATAGGAAACAATCTGTTGTAAACGTCGGTATTGTATCTTATAAGCGGCAAAATGTGGAGGATAAGTAAGGATTATGTTGATCAGGATAGGGTTTATAGGGCTTGGCGAGCAAGGCAGAGAAAATCTGCTTCCTGCTCTGACGCAGGTGCAGGGTGCGAAGATTGTGTGCCTGTGTGACAGCGATCGCGACAGGGCTGCCTCCGTGGCGGCTCGGCTAGGCGATCTGCCTGTCTACAGCGACGCTTCGACGATGATGGCCGAAGCGGAGCTCGATGCCATCGTCATGGCTTGCCCGCCGCAAGCGCACTATACCATTGCGCTCGAAGCGTTCCAGCGCGGCCTACATGTCTTTGTAGAAAAACCGCCCTGTCTCACGACTGCCCAACTCATCGAATTGATCGAAGCAGCCCGTACTCATCGCGTTATCACAGGAATCGGCTTGAATTTCCGGTTCGCGACGCCGGTGAAACGGCTCAATGCCTTGATCAAGGATAAATATTTCGGGCGTCCCGTCCACGCTTATATAGACCATGCCGCCAACAAGCCGACAGAACCCATGTGGGGGCTTGATTCCTTGGTGCGCTCGTTCTTGCTCGCACAGGCGATCCACTCGATCGATCTACAAATAATGATAGGGGGGCAACTCAAGGACGTCTATTGCACCGTACAGAAGGCCGATACAAGTATCTTGATCGACCTCGGTCTCGGCTTCGAGAGCGGTGTGCGCACTAGATTGATCACTGGAAACATGTTTCCTTATTTCGATTTTAATATGCGGATCGTCGGCGACAATTCGCACGTGGTGCACCTGGATAGTTTGCGGCACCTCACGGTTAAGCAAACGGAAAAGTGTGACGAATTCATAGGTGATCCGAAACGTTGGGTGGATACGTGGCATCCAGGCCCGCTGGATTCAGGCTACAGCCGCAGCGGGTATTTAGGAGAATTGGAAGCCTTTATGGACGCGCTGCGCTCGGGAAAGAAGTTCGAAGCCGATTTCCAGAACATGCTCCAGACCTTCCAGGTTATCGATGCGATAGAGCAAACTGTCCCCCTTGTCATAGATACCCCTGCGGCCGACGACTCCTTCACGGAAAAGAGAGAGATGATCAATGCTTAAATCGGCGGAAACAAAGCCCATGCATATCCCGGATAAATTCCGCTATAGCCAGCCAGACGACGTCAATGGGCTGAAGGCGGCCTTGATGGGCAGCCTCACGGGAACCAGCGAACCTGTTCTTGCTTATGAGGCGGCCCTGTCCACATTTTTCCAAGCCGCGCATAGCATCGCCGTCTCCTCTGGAGGAGCGGCGCTACAGGCTGCAATCCATGCAGTGGGCGTACGACCGGGAGACGAGGTAATCCTGACGCCGACATGCCCTCTATGTACGGTTTACCCCGTGATGGCTGCCGGCGCTATTCCAGTCTTCTGCGATACACGGAAGGATAATTTTTCCCTTTCCCTGGAAGATCTCGCCGATGTGGTCAACCCCTCCACTCGGGCGATCATTGATATCCCCATGTGGGGCTATCCAACGCCGGCGGACGAATTACAGGCATTCTGCCATGAGCGTGGTATCATGCTGATACTCGATCTCGCTCACGCCCATGGAGCGACATTCAAGGGCAAACATCTTTCGGCTTATGCTGACGTGTCTTGCTTCAGTACCCATGAGCGGAAATTGCTCTCCACCGGGGAGGGAGGGTTCATCATAACCGACAATGCCGAAATCGCGAAATCTTGCCGGGATTACAGCCGATTCGGAAATCTGAATGGTGTCGATTTTGGCGTGAATTTAAAGCTCGGTGGGTTACAAGCGGCTCTTGGCGCCAATCGGTTGCCCAATCTCAAGCAGCAAATAGCCAGACGGACGGAAACAGCGGCCGCTGTCGCGCAAGGATTGCGGCATTCGGCCTTGCGCGAGTTCGATATTATCGATGGCGGCCATCCAAGCTATTATTTCATGTTGCTGCGTCATGATTTCTCGGACAGCGCGGCATTCCTCGATTATCTCGATTCGCACGGCGTGCCCTCGGATATCAAGCGCTATGGCTGCAAATGTCTGTATGAGTTTCCACTGATAGCGGAGTATCGACGGGAATGCCCGAATGCGGAGCGGCTGTTGTCCAGCGTAACAACCGTTCCCGTCCACCAGGGTATAGGTTCTACGGAGATCGGTTACATGCTCGATCACCTGAACGGCTATAATGGTCGGTGAGGTGTCCCCTCTTCGTAAGCATTTTACGGCATCCGCGCTGATCCTATGTCCGGATCGTCGTATAGTCTTGATCAATCATCCCAAGCTCGGTGTCTGGCTCTATCCCGGTGGACATGTCGAGCAGCATGAGACGCCGGACGAGACCGTTTTGCGCGAGGTACAGGAAGAAACGGGATACGAAGCGATACTCCTCGGTGAAGGCGAACAGGATTTGGCTGATCCCGAAACCGATGTCTCGGTGCTGCGGACGCCTTATGTTATCTTGCGCGAGAAGATTAATGATCCGCGCGATCCTCACGATCACATAGACCTTGTTTATCTTTGCACGATAAAAAAATTCCGGAAGGAATACGGTAATGACCGATACATTCGTTTCGTTGCCGCCCATGAGATGGCATCCCTGAATTTGTTTCCCAACTTTAGGAAATTGCTCGAAAAAGTCTTTGCCGATAAGGCAGCTTGGACCTTGGCCGAGGAGCAATGCAGCCTCGTATAACGCAAGGACTCGGGCCGACCCATCGCCTCATCGCGGAGCCGTATCGCCATCACGGGACCGAGGACATGGAACGCCTCGTCGCCTGCCTCGAAGGAGGATTATCTGGGACCAGTGACACGGTGGCTGCGTACGAAGCGGAGCTTGCCGCCTGGTTTGATGCGCGTCATGCGCTGGCTGTTTCCTCGGGCGCCGCTGCCGTCACCGTCGCCTTGGCGGCACTCGGGCTCAAGCGCGGTGACGAAGTCCTGCTTACGCCTACCTGCCCATTATGCACCGTGTACCCTATTCTTAATCTTGGTCTCGTTCCTAAATTCTGCGATATTCAACCCGATTGCTTTTCTTTCCACCTTGAAGATCTCGCCCGTTCGATCGGGCCTCGGACGCGGGCACTCATCGATATTCCAATGTGGGGTTACCCTGTCCCGATCATCGCGCTGCGTCAATTCGCGGACTATCATGAGTTGCCGCTCCTGCTCGATCTCGCTCTTTGTTCTGGTACTGAATTTTCTGGAAGGCCGATATGGTCGTACGCGGATATTGCCACATTCAGCACCCACGAAAGTAAGATACTATCGACCGGAGAAGGTGGCGGCGTTCTTACGAACAATGCGCTCTATGCGGAGCGTGGGCGGTTGTATAGCCGGTTCGGCGGTCTCGACGGCGTAAATTTCGGATTGAATTACAAAATGAGCGCTCCCCAAGCGGCCATTGGCGTGGGACGCCTGCGCCAACTTGCCTACCATATCAAACGGCGCCGTGAAAACGCTCGCAAGATTCTAGATGGGCTTGATAATCCCTGGCTCGAAGAACTGCCCGTCGTGCCGAATGGACGGCCAAATTATCTCACGATTCTTTTACGGACGACCTACGCCGACAATCGAGAGCTGATCGCCCATCTGGCGACTTACGGCATTCCTTCCGACATTACTACATATGACTGTAAGCCGCTCTATTTGTTTCCGATATTGGCCTCCTATGCTCGCACCTGCACCAACGCAGAGCGAATGTTAGCCTCTATTACGACCGTTCCTTGCCATCCTGCGCTTGGAGAAGCCGAGCTTGCATATATCTTGTCTGCGCTGAATACCTTTCGTCCCTCCTTCGAGAACCATCCGGGCATGCGGCAGGCCTTAAATGCCTGCTGAAGCGGTGAGGAAGGGGCGTGCTATTGTCATCGGCGGCAGCTTTGCCGGCGCGCTCGCCGCGCGTGTTCTTGCGGATAAATACGAGCAGGTTTTCATCGTCGAACGCGGCGACCCCCCGGAAAAGGTATTGCCACGTCGCAATGTCCCTCAAGCCCATCATGTACATTTGCTCCTGCAGCGCGGTAAGCTTGCGATCGATCGTCTATTTCCGGGTTTCTTTTCCGAGCTCGAGCAGCTGGGCGCAACCGTCGCCGATCTCTCGCGCGATATTCGCTGGCTCCATTGCGATATCTGGAAAGAGCGATTCTCGACCGATATCTTTGCCCATTATTGCAGCCGGTCCCTGATCGATCATGTGATATGGCGCAGAATATGCGCCCTGTCGAACATCACCTATATTCCTCATACGAAAGTAACGGGCCTCATCGCGAAAAACGGCGCAGTAGACGGTGTCCAGTGTATCACGGGCGATCGACATCACTCCCTGATGGGCGACCTCGTGGTCGAGGCCAGTGGCCGCGGATCGCAAGCCGCTCTCTGGCTTTCGGAAATAGGCTATCCCGACACTCCAATGTCGACAGTCAAGGCTAGCCTCGGTTATGCCTCGCGCATCTATCGCCGATTACCTGAGTTTGCCGAGGAATGGAAAGTACTTCTCATCTTTCCTCGGCTACCAGCTTCCCGTAGAATGGGCGTAATCAGTCCCATCGAAGGAGATCGGTGGATGGTGACCACCGGTGGGTGGTTCGATGCTTTTCCCAATCCCGTCGAAGATGAGTTCCTGAATTATCTTCACGGCCTACCATCGCGAGAGATTTACGATGTCGTAAGAAGGGCCGAACCGCTATCGGATATCGCTACCTATCGCATGCCCGGAGGGTTGCGCCGGCACTTCGAGCAGATGCCATCCTGGCCGGCAAGATTCTTGGTGATTGGGGACGCGGTATGCAGTTTCAATCCCTTATATAGCCAAGGTTTGACCATTTGCGCGATGGAAGCGGAATTCCTCCTCTCCTCTCTTGATCGACTCCTTGCAGACAAGGGGAGCAGCCGCATCTGCCAAGAAATCATGAGCGCATTTTCCCATATTGTCGAACAGCCGTGGGAGCAGGCAAAGAACGAGGACATGCGTTTCCCAGAAATGGGAGGCTCACCCAGCTTTGCCTTGCAGGTCAGGCATTGGTATATGACGAAGATCGCCGAAGTTTCCGCTCATCATCGGGGGACGCTCGTTGCCCTTTTGCGCGCCATCAATTTGGCCGAGGGAGGAAATCAGCTTTTCAAGCCACATATGATTGCCCGGGTGCTGGGGCTTTCGCTTCAGCAAAAAATGGTGAAGATGTGGAGATAATCCTCCCACCCCGAACATCCGGCCGACTGCATGTTGTTTTCGACTGGAACGGCACGTTGATCGACGACCTGATGCTCGCCGTGCAATCGGTCAATCATGTTCGGCGGCGTTATGGGATGGCCGATATCGACGAGACGATTTATCGGGAAGCCTTCTGTTTTCCTATCCATGCCTTTTATGAAAAGATCGGCTTTCCCTTGGAGACGATTACTTTCTCTGAAATAATGGAAGCTTATCTGCGGCAATTCGATGCCCAAGTCCTTCATTGTTTGCTTCATAATGGAGCAATGCACTTGTTGTCGATGCTTCGGAAAGCAAAAATCGGATGTTCGATTCTGTCCGCATCCCACAGGCATACGCTAGCGCGAACCCTACGCCACCATGAAATACATGATTACTTCGAACATGTCATTGGTTTGTCTGATAGCCATGCCGGAGGAAAGCTCGAGCAGGCCCGCTCTCTCAACGACGCTTTGGGAAAACATAACGATCATATTCTTCTTGTGGGCGACACCACCCACGATATCGATATAGCGCTGGGACTGGGCTGGACTGTCCTGTCTGTTTCTCATGGCCATCAAAGCCGTGAGATCCTGCAAAAGGCGACGACGAACATCGTCGACCATCTCCCCGGCGCACAGGATTTTATTTGTGCATGGGCAGCGGCGAGAGGAGGGCATTGTGAGTAGTGAGCAGGGAAATATGCAGGATCGGATCAAGATCCACTCGGTGGAAGTTCTCTCGGATCAGTATTACGTTCTCAAGAAGACGACTTTCGATTATCGTCGGAAAAACGGAACATGGCAGATGCAGAGCCGGGAGACCTATGACCGCGGCAACGGCGCTGTCATCCTCCTCTACGACAAGGAACGCCGGACGGTTCTGCTGACACGGCAATTCCGTTTCCCTGCCTATGTAAACGGCCATGATGGAATGCTGATAGAGGCCTGTGCCGGTCTTTTGGACATGGATGATCCAGAAGACTGCATCCGCAGGGAGACAGAGGAAGAGACGGGCTATCATGTCCAAGACGTGCACAAAGTTTTTGAAGCGTATATGAGTCCCGGTTCGGTGACTGAAAAATTGTTCTTCTTTGTCGCCCCTTATCGAAAGGAGGCGAAGATTGCAAAAGGCGGAGGGGTAGAATCAGAGGGCGAAGATATCGAGGTCGTCGAGCTAGATTTCGATGAAGCGCTGAGAATGATCGACCGTGCAGAGATTGTCGATGGAAAGACGATCATGCTTTTGCAGTATGCGGCGCTGCATCGGCTGTTTGGATAGGTAATCCTCGGTAATTATGATTAGTGTGGACCCTTTCGGAACCGTTTCCGGTAAAAAGATAAACCTCATCGTTCTTTCCGTGAAAGATGGCATTAGGGTAGGAATTATCACGTATGGGGCCACGCTACAATTTCTCGAGGCACCTGATTGCAAGGGAAGTCCCGCCAATGTCGTGCTGGGCTTCCCAGAGATTGAGAAATATGTCGCCAATGCCGAGTATTTCGGTGCCACTGTCGGGCGCTATGCAAACCGTATTGGCGGCGCCAAGTTTAGCCTGGATGGTAAAACCTACACTCTAGAAAGAAACGAGAATGCCCATACGTTGCATGGGGGCGTGTGTGGCTTTGACAGAGCCGTATGGGAGATCGGCGATGTTTCCGGTGGAGAGCCTCTTCCTCGAGTATCGTTGCGGTATATCAGCCCTCACGGAGACCAAGGCTTTCCTGGCGAGCTCGACATCACCGTGCGGTATCGGCTCAGCGCGCCTGACACTTTGGAAATTACCTATCTCGCGGTAACGGACCGGCCAACCGTCGTCAGCCTTACAAATCACACCTACTTCAATCTCAAGGGTGAGAATAGCGGGAATATTCTCGATCATGAAGTGACCATCCATGCCGATTATTACCTGCCTGTGAATTCCGAGCTAATCCCGACGGGAGAAATCCGCCCTGTCCAGGGCACTCCTTTTGATTTCCGGACACCGAAAAATATCGGGCGAGATCTTCAAGCCGAAGACGAGCAACTGCGCCTTGCCCACGGCTATGATCATAACTATATGCTGAACGGAGAGGGATTGGCCCCGGCTGCTCGAGTCCGAGAGCCAACAAGCGGGCGAATACTGAAAATTGAAACGACGCAACGAGGTTTGCAATTCTATAGTGGAAACTATTTAAACGGCGAGACCCTGGGAATTAGCGGGCGGATGTATGGGCGCTTCGCTGGCTTTTGTCTTGAGCCGCAGAATTTCCCGGATGCTCCGAATAGGTCTAACTTCCCTTCTCCTGTGCTGCGTTCTGGTCAAGTCTACACGGAAACAACGCTTTATCGATTCCAGTCTGGAGAGAACGATGTATCGTGCAACGTATAGCGTTATTCCCGCATGGGGAGAATATGAGCATTAATGCCAATGCTCCTTGGCCTGTTGCGAAAATGGATCAGGCTAGTCAATGCGCTAGGGACGCTAGCCATTGTTCCCCCCTTCATGGCCGTTTTATGGCTGCTTGTCGCCTATGGCTCAAAACGACGGCCTGCTCCCCCAGCACCGATTCTCGAATGGCACTATACTTTCCATATGAAGAAGGAGAATATTCCCATGGCAGCAAGTAAAGGCAGTATCGCCGTTACCCTAACGACCATAGGTATCCTCTTCTTCGTTCTCGGGCTTCTAGGTACCGTGACGGGGACCGTACTTCCGAACCTTAAACAGGAATTCGGATTGTCGAATGAAAACGCAAGTTTCGTTTATCTCTATTGGTCTTTGGGGTTTTTCTGTGGCGCCTATGCAGGCGGGAGGTTCTTCAAAATATTCGGCATCAAGCGATTGCTCATTGCCATCTTACTGATATCGATCGCCTTGCTCTTTTCCCTTTATAGCGCAACAAGCATCGCGGCTTATAAATATTCCATCTCGCTGCTCGCAGTCATGGTGGGGGCTTTGTTCACGGCCGGCCACGGGATAGTCGGTAGCATGGCCTCGGCCAACCGAACCTCGAATCTCAGCTTGATGGATTTCGTCGTGAGCATGGGGTATTTTTCTAGCCCCCTGCTCATTAACGGCATGGATTTCCTTAAAGGACCGCTCAGCGGAAATTGGAGAATGATTTTTCTTCTGGCTGGCGCACTTTTATTAATTGTCATCCTTTTATCCTTGGCGGCGGATATCGGCGGAAGAGAACAAGGGTATAGTAAGGAACAAGGCAGAGCGAATGCCAGATATATCTTTCTGCTTACCAAGCCCATTTTCATTTCCTTTGCGATAGCCAGCATATTCCTGCACGCAGCCGAGTGGGGACATAACGTGTGGTTCGTAACCTATGCCCACGAGGTCAAAGGGCTTTCTACATCCTATGCGCGCACAGGTTTCAGCTTTTTTCTTATTGGTACGGCTTTTTCTCGTCTTATCAATAGCTGGCTGGCGCGAGCCTTCCAGCCTGCAGCCCTGCTCGCTTTTTATCTGGCTATTGCTGTAGCGGGCGTGCTGTCTATCCTGGTCTCGCACAGTTACGTTTTTCTGTCTCTATCTAATCTCGCGTTCGGCTTCGGCCTCGGCGCTCTTTTTCCTATCATTCTTGGTCTCTCGATGAATGCCGCGCCCGCACATGGCTCGATGTTGTCGGCGATTGCCCTGATGTCCGGAACCATAGGGGCACAAGGCGCGTCCTATCTGATAGGGCATTTTGCCGATAGGATTTCCCTCGATGGTTCCTATCGGTGCGTTGCCTTTGCCATGATCGCCTTCTTTTTCTGGGCTTCGGCATTTCTTTACTTCTATGTGAAGTTCCCAAAACCTATCACGGGCATTTCCGATAGGGCCAGCGAGGTAAAAATATGAGTGAGACATCTGTACTATCCCCTGTACTTGAAAAGCCTGAAAGGGATTCCTTTGATCCTTGGGTACTTACCGAAAAGGATTTCAACTCGGCTAAATTGGCATGCAACGAGTCCCTTTTTACGCTGGGCGATGGCTTCGTTGGCGTACGCGGAGTGCTGGAGGAAGTTTTCTCGGAAACTCCTTCTAACGCCGCTGTCGTTCATCTCAACGGTGTCTACGAGACCGTTCCAATTCGCTATCATGAGCGCTTGCATGGATTTGCCGAGGAAAGCGACACGCGCGTGCCCGTTCCGGATGGGACCCATATCGAAGTGGCGATTGGGGGACAATGGTTTTCCCTATCCTCGGGCGAAGTTTTGCATCATGAGCGCAGGCTTGATCTGCGCGACGGCGTGCTCGTTCGGACGGTTATATGGCGCTCGCCTAATGGGCAGACGGCAGAATTCGTTTTCGAACGCATGGTCAAGATAGATGGCGATGGTTTGCTGGTCGCCCACGTTACGGTGACTGCCTTGGATTTTACCGGCGATGTCACCATCCGCTCTACCCTTAAATCGGTCACGGATAGCAGCTCCGCCAACACCGAGGGTATTCACGACCCTCGAATCACTGCTTCGATGTCACGCCCTAGTCTCGTGTTTGAGGGATTCATTGCAGAGGGCGACAGTGACGGTTTTCTCCAACGAGCAACGCGCAGTGGCCACCGTGTCGCGGTGGCGATGAGGCATGCCGTGGAATACGGCGCTGGCTCTCCAGTAAAGAAAAATACCTCGAAAGAAACCATTGAGCACATTTTTCAATTTTCTGTGCCCCTGGGCGGAAAAGTCAGCCTTGCAAAATTTGTCGCGTATCAGGCGGACCGCAAAATGGCACCAATGGAGGAGCTCATTGCAAGAACGCAGCAAAAATTATCGAAGACGGTCGACCAAAATTTTGGGGAAATGAGAAGGCAACAAGCGATTTATCTATCCGATTTCTGGCAAAAAGCGAATGTCGAGATTTACGGCGACGCGCTTGCCGAACGAGCGGTTCGGTTCAACGTATTTCAGCTTCTTCAGGCGGCAGGACGCGATGGTACAACGTCCGTTGCCGCCAAAGGTCAAACCGGAGAAGGATATGAAGGACACTATTTCTGGGATGCAGAGATCTTTATTCTTCCATTTTTTATTTTTACCCTCCCGGACATTGCCCGCAAAATGCTGGAGTATCGCTGTGCGTGCTTAGATGGGGCACGCCGTGTTGCCAACGTTATGGGCCATCCACGCGGTGCGCTTTTTCCTTGGCGTACAATCAAGGGGGAGGAATGCTCAGCGTTCTTTCCGGGCGGCTCGGCGCAGTATCATATCAACGCCGATATAGCATATGCCGTTCGGCAATATATAGAAGCGACGGGAGATACATCTTTGCTCCTCGAGGGTGCGGCCGAACTGCTATTCGAAACCGCGCGGATATGGCTCGATATCGGGTTTTATAATCCCCGGCGTGCGGGGAAATTCTGTATCAATGAAGTAACGGGGCCAGATGAATATACCGCGATGGTTAACAATAACCTTTACACCAATGTCATGGCGAAGGCCCATCTTCATTATGCCGCTAGCGTATGGAAATTCCTTGTGGATAACCATGCACAAGCACTCGAAGCACTATATCAAAAAATCGACCTCTCAGAGACGGAGGTTACGGCATGGCAGGAAGCGGCTGACAGGATGTATCTGCCTTACGATGAAACTCTCGTCATTTATATGCAAGACGACAGCTTCCTGGATAAGCGGGTCTGGGACTTTGCTGGCACACCGCAGAGTAATTATCCCCTGCTTTTGCACTATCATCCCCTCACGATCTATCGATATCAGGTTTGCAAGCAGGCCGACACCATACTCGCATTTTTCCTTCTTGCCTCCGAGTTTTCCGAAGAAGCGGTGCGCAGATCATTCGATTTCTATGAGCGGTTAACGGTTCATGATTCTACGCTATCGGCAGGCATTTTCAGCGTCATGGCCAGCGAGCTCAACATCATGGAAAAAGCCTACGATTATTTCAAGAAGTCGGCCATGGTAGACCTCGAAGACCTGCATGACAATACAGGCCATGGATTGCATATGGCGTCGATCGCTGGAAGCTGGATGAGCATAGTGCATGGGTTTGCCGGCATGCGGACCTTCGGTGGCCGGCTTTATTTCCGTCCCCGGCAAGCCAACAGGTGCCAAGGCTATCGCTTTCGCATTATGTACGCGAAGCGCTGCCTGGAAGTCGTCCATAAACAAGGCGATACTACTTATCGCCTGGTGGAAGGCGATACCCTTTCCTTGTACCATCATGATCAGGAAGTGATTTTGACAACCCAGGACTCTGCTGTGACTTTGAGGGTTTAGTCCTGGTTTCAAACCTCAAAAGGAGACTTAATCGCATCCACGTAGGCGCGGCTCCTTTCGCTCACCTAAGACCTGAAAGCTCTAGGCCAAGCGCATTATGGTTTCCCAGTGTGACAGGATCGCCGATCTTTCCTTGGTGGCCCACGTCATATCGATCGGAAACATATTGGAATCATCCAGGATATCGTCGGCTTGGGGCAGGAAAATGACCTTTCTATAAGACTTATAGATAGAAAGAGCCTGCGGAGAAACGAGCCACTCCAGCACCTGCCGTGCTTCGGGCTTGAAGCGGCTGGTTCGGCCAGCGGCGAAGACTTCGAGTTCGTAGCCACTGCCATCTTCAGGCAGGACGAGCGAGACGGGCATGCCGAGCTGGATTTGGCGAGCCCCCGCAATCACGACCGAAATAGCGACACCGCAATGCCCCTTGCCAACCGCGGCGACAGGGTGCCACGCCGAGCGCCCATAATCGGCAATTTGTGCATGCAACGCCTCCAGATACGCCCAGCCATCGTTCTTTCCCTGTTTCTGAAGAAGCGTGCATAGAATAAGAAAAGCTGCACCAGAACTCTGCGGCGACGGCATAGTAATGTGACCCTTCAGGCGAGGGTCGAGCAAATCCTCCCAGCTTCTGGGCCTTGGAAGATTGTGAGCATGCAGGTACTCATCGTGTATGCAAAAACCTATACTGAAGCCCGTCGGCGCGAACCAGCGCCCCTGAGCATCGACATGAGAAGGAGGCAGCGTCCTGCTGTTGGGCGCGGCATGAGGCTCAAGCTGCTCCAGTATCGCGGGATCGAACATCGCCGAGGCCGCCCAGCCCAGGATCAAATCGAACTTTGGGGATTCCCGTTCCACCAGGAGACGTGCCTTAAGCTCGGCTGTGGGCATGCGGACAAGATCTATAGCGATCGAGGGGACGTCTTTTGCCAACGCGGATAGATAATCGGTAAGCTCATATTCTTCAAAGGAGCTATAGGCGAGAAGCCGTACTTCGGCAGTACGCTTCACGATGAGAGCTCTTCTTCATCCTTCATAGCAGAAGGGAGAGAGCAGTTGAATCGCGCGCAGATCGCATCGAGCTTCTTCATCATACCCGCATCGTATGCCTCTGGTGCCGTCATAATGGCATTGTCGAGGGCAAAATGGCAAGAGCATGACGGATCATGTACATCGGGCGAGCTGGCGATAGCGGCTAAGAGCCTTTGCGCATTATTACTAATATTTGCCATGCTCGCGGCGACGTGATCCGCGCTGACCGCCTGATACCGCTCATGCCAGCAATCGTAATCCGTTATCATTGCAATACAGCAGTAACAAAGTTCAGCTTCCCGGGCTAGCTTAGCTTCGGGCAAGCCTGTCATGCCAATGGTCGAGCATCCCCAGCTCTTGTGTATAAAGGATTCCGCTCGTGTGGAAAACTGAGGCCCCTCCATCACAAGATAGGTCCCCCCGCGCACATACGGAATATCGAGATGCCGCGCGGTTTCCTCGACAATGTCGCCAAGCCGACTGCAGACGGGATCGGAAAAACCTACGTGAGCAACGACACCAGAGCCAAAAAAGCTACACGCACGCTGCGTCGTGCGGTCGATGAACTGATCGATGATTACAAAGGTTCCTGGGCTAAGCTCCTCGCGGAGGCTTCCTACGGCGCTGAAAGAGAGAAGCTCTGTACAGCCGGATCTCTTCATGACATCGATGTTCGCGCGATAATTGATGTCAGAAGGAGACAGGCGATGGGTCCGTCCATGTCGTGGTATGAACTTGACCGAGCGGTTGTCAATAATTCCCGAAAGAAGATGATCCGATGGTTCGCCAAAGGGAGATTCCCTGTATAGCCACTCCGCATTTCGGATTTCAGGCATGTTATACAGCCCGCTGCCGCCGAGTATGCCTAGAGAGGAGGGAATGGATTTTGCCATTTGCTTATTCTCGCAAAGAAAATGAAGGTGAACGCATGGATAGGTGGCGCCAGAGCTGGGGCGCTGTAAAATCCTGAATGACGAAACTTGCTCCCTCTTGGCACATGACGTCCGCCGGAAGATTTGTCGCTATCCCTATGGTCTCGATGCCCGCATTGCTTGCAGATTGGATTCCAGAGAGCGAATCTTCGAATGCCAACGCTTGTTGCTGCGTGCCCCCCAATGCTTCCATCGCCACGAGATAGGGCATGGGATGGGGCTTAGGATTCGGAAGTTCCTCGCCAATAACCACGATATCGAAATATTTCTCCAGCTTTAGTGTGCGCAGCATCAAATCGGCATTTAGACGGGGAGCATTGGTGACTACGCCCATGGGAACGCATGCCGTGCGTGCAACGTCCAGGACCTCGATTAATCCGTGAGTAGGGGTGGCGCCCTGAAGGAGATCTCGGAAGATGCTTTCTTTCTTTTCCGCTAGCTGCTTGCGCAAATCCGTGCTGGCTTCGGGGAACAGATCGGCCATTATGATATGGTGGGGAAATCCCATGATACGGTTTCGATAATATTCATTATCTACGCTCCTTCCCGTGGGAGCGAGGAGGGTATTATAGGCAGCGAGATGGAAACGATCGGTATCCACCATCGTTCCATCTAAATCGAACAACAGGACGAAGTCGGCCAAACGATTACCTGCTATTTGCTTGTGGATCGCTGCACGTCATGCGAGGGCAAAGCGCGAATTCCTTCGCCCACTCGGCAAGTATGACGTGATTTTTTCCTGCGAGCCTGTCCCGCAATTCCGAAAGGGCGGCTGGTGGGCCACTAGGTTTCGCGAAGAACAATCCCTCACTGCGATAGCGAGCATACCCGCGAGGCGATTGCTGCTTGAGCGCTTGGTCTATCGCCGGCAAATGGTTCCATCGGATATAAGGATAAAGAGAATGCGCCAAGTGATAAGCATCAGATGTCGGAAAGATCAAGCAACGGGTGATCCATCCCAAGAATCCTGGAAAGTCTGTCGGCCGGCAATTCTCGCACTCCCTCGAGAACCGATCGATTGCATGGGAGGGCGCATACCATCGATGCTCCGCCAGCAACGATATCCACGCATATAATGGATACGTTATGAGAAGAGGAAGGATATATCCTGCGAGCACTGCTTTATATCCTCCGCTGATCTCCATCAGCGTCGTTACGGTGGCTAAACTGATAAAGCGAACCAACAACCCGCGCTTGGAGCGATTTTCCAAGAAACTATTGATCATCATCAATTTCAAATTGGCCCAGAAGCCGCCAAGTGTGAGGGGATAAAGAAGCTTCAGGAAGAAATGCGGTGCGGACAACCCAGGCACCACTCCTCCAGCCGCTACGCGCGCAAGATTAGGATCACGTCTTACGACATTGGGATTACGGTGATGCTCGACGACATGGGTAATGTAGCGCGAATGCATATCCCGTTTAAATATTGGGAATTGAAAAAAAAAGTCGGAAAGGAACCATTGCCAATCCCGGGAGCGGCATAGGGCGCAATGGACCGCGTTGTGACCAACTTCTTGCAAGGCGCGAAAGCGGCCTCCCACAAAAACGACAAGCGCCGCATAGGCCCAGACACTTCCAATCGCATGGGCAAAAAGCACCCCGATAAAAATATCGACCCAGCACCAAAGAAAAGGAAGAGGGGCAAGTATCGAATCCGCCATTTTATAATACTTGCCCGACTCCACCGCTGAAAGCTTAGTAAGTCCGAGAATGCGATCATGATCTCGATAATAAAAGGAGACGATGGCGCGCAGCGCCAGTGTCAAAACGCACAGAACCAATAAAACCCAGACATTGTCCGATATATGTTCATATGCCAAGGTGCTCACATGCTTGTCCTACGGTTGGCCAATCTTATGTTCGGGATGCCACAGCCCCATATCAGTACATCTTGACAATAATGTCAATCACCTAGTTCTATTATGAGAAAATGACATAATCTGCATCAAAAGCGTCAAAAGCGCCGTAATTTTACCTTCGGAACTCTATGTGAAGGAATGGCCAACTTGCCGCCGAACTCCGACGGCAACGATCGGCTGGACGGTCGTAATGGCAACGACACGCTGACCGGCGGGAAGGATAGCGACACCTTCGTGGTGAGCCACGGGCAGGATGTCGTGACCGACTTCTTGCACGGTACGGACCATATCGAGATCTCTAATGGCGTGTTCGGGGTTCCGGACTTCGCGCATCTGTCCATCAGTCAGAGTGGGGGCGATACCCTACTGACTTTTGGGCTCGATACAGTTCGGCTGAGCAATGTGCTATCCAGCAGTTTGACCAGCGGCGATTTCGTGTTCGTCGCCTAAGAACGCGGAGGGAAGGAAGCCACACTCTTGCTCTCAACGGACTCTATCAGGATAAGATAGAACCGTTCCCGCTGGAAGGTACCTACCCCTCCGCTGCGCCAAGCTATCAATTCTTGCCATGCGCGAAGATGATGGCCAGGATGTGAAGCGCGCCTGTTACGGCTTCAGCTTCAAGGAGCTGCCTCGCCCGAGCAATCAGGCTATCGAAGCCTACGCTGGCGCGGCCATTCCTCTGTCCTTGAAAGGCCACGCTTCCATTGCTTACCTGCGCTTCTCGGATTTTGCGGCCCTAAAGTGATGGCCTGCCAAATGGTTGATCTAACGGGGTATACTGGAGGGTAGGATTTACCGCTTCGCGTTGATGCTGAAAGGCTGTGCCTTGGGTCTGCACGACTTGCATCGAAGCTTTTCTCCTTGTATGGATTATCATCTTGACTATATCCTCGTTAGCTCATGTTAATTATGACCGAGCCTAAAAAGCACGTCTCCGACATATTGGTACGGGTTGTCCCCATAGGCATGGCTTTATTCCCCATTGGATTGCTTTTTGGATTCCTGGCTCATCAGCTTCATTGGACGGTGCTGGACATTGTAGTCATGGATGTGATCGGCTTTACGGGGAGCGGGCAATTTGCCCATCTGCGCTTTAACCAGGATGGAGTGACGCCTATAGTCGCCTTCCTGGTCATTTTATCGATCAATCTCCGCTATATTCCGATGGCACTGTCCGCTTCGCGACCTCTTAAACTGCGCTTCTTCAGCAAGGCGCTCGCCGCGCATTTTGTCAGTGACGAGTCCTATGCGACGGAACGGCGTGAAGATGACGTGACAGCACGCCTTCTCATACGGTGTGTCATTCTTTTTTTCTGGACGTTATCGACCGTGTGCGGCCTGCTGCTCGCGGGTATCATGCCATCGGCCACGCAAAATTACTTTACCGGTATCACTTTTCCAATTTCTGCCCTTCTTTTCACCTTAAGCTATTTCAATATCGAGAAGTTCATGCGCCCGCAAAGGCAATGGAATGGCCGGTTGAGCGTCACGATCGGTATTTGTCTAGTCTTTGCCGTTACGTGCAATTTATTAGTGGGATCACGCTATTTTTGGATTCCCAGTATCGCTGTTTGTTTTGGCCTTCTTTTCTGGGCAGATTCCCGCCGTGTTCAGCGATAGCGCGCTTATAGGAACGGGCGTGCTATTTGCGGTGAGCATGCTCGTTCGCATTATTCCAACCTTCATTCCTCTGCCTTTTTCTCCGGCGGCGCTTGACCGTATTGAGCGGCTTCTCCCCATTGCCGTCTTCGTGAATCTGGGGATATATTGCCTATCGAGCGAACTACACAATCATCTATTTCCGGCCATGATTGGCTTTTTGACTCTCGCGGTATTTATAGGCGGACTGCGCAGGCTCGGCCTTGTATTGATATTGATTGTCGCCACGGGCACTTACCTGACTATGCTCCGCTTATCGCTTTAGCTCGGGAACATGCAAGGTCCTTTAATCTGATTCTATCACGCCCGAATCCGCCCTAGGTTGTACCGCAGGAGATAGACCGCTCCAGGAAGTGCGAGTGAAATTGCCATTACATTGGCCAAGAAAATAATACCTTGGGCGCTGAGTCGTCCATCAAAGAGCGGTAGCATCAAGCCAGAGAGAGGTAGGCTGGCCATCAGAAAAGCGATGAAAATTCCGAGCGTCTTTCCTAGATGCTCCTGAGGTATATGCTTTAGGCGTTCGGCGCGAGCATAAAGAGCGAAGTAACTTCGGGCCACAATAAAAAGGATATAAGCGGTGGAAAAGACGACGAGGTTGTCATAGAGTCCCAGGATTAAGCCCAGACAAACCATCGCGCTTCCTCCACAAAGACCCAAAAAACCGGAACCGAATTTCCGTGCGAGGAACGGGACGACACCAAGCGCCAAAAAACTTGTGACCGCCGCTCCTCCGGCAAGCAAACCAAGTAGATTTTGGGATGCCTGATACTGCTTCAAGATTATGGCAGGAAGCAGAGCCAAGCAAACGCCTTCGGAAAAATTTACCAGCATGGAAAGCAGGATGAGGCTTCTCAGGATCCTTGACCTGCCGATAGTCAGGCTGGCAATCTTAAGGTTGCCTAAGATTGCAGCCAAGGAAAAGGATACGTTTTCCTTATGTACTATTTCCCTTTGCTTATCTGGAAACCTTAGTCTCAAGGAGATCAACGTCAAGCTCGTCACCACCATGACGAAAGCCACCCAGATCAAGGCTGAAAAGTTGAAATAAAACATAAGAGTGCTAGCCAGCGGAGGCCCTAGCGCCCTAGTGACTTGGTCCACCATCTGGAGTTTTGACTGGCTTTCCGATAGGCCGATGCTGCCAAAATGCCTCGCAATGACATTCTCGAGTACCAAAAAAGCATATCCCCCCAAGAGTGACAAAATACCGGCCAGTGCCATGACCGTGAAGATGTTATTTGATAGCAAAGTGCTTACGATCAAAATCGCGCGAGCGATATCGACCGTCAACACCTGCGATTTGCTGGAAAAGCGATCGACCAGTATGCCCAGAAACGGTAGAAAAACGACCCGCGGCAACCATTCTATGATGAAAGCAATACCCGAATAAGAGATACTGCCTGATACTTTGAATACCAGCACTGGAATTGCGAAAAGAAGCAACTGATCAGATAGCAAAGAGAAAAAACGAGAAATGCAAAATACTATCAGCACCTTTCTCTCTTCGGATTGGTCGACAGAGGTAACGGAGGCTGCTTCAAGCATATACAGGATTAGCTGCGATTGTGTTCGATCACGGTAGATTGCCAGAACCACTTATCGGCCATGGCAATGCGATCGCGGACTTCCACCTCGTCTTTTCCTGTCACGAAGAGCGACGCCATGTAATCGATGGCGGAGACCGCTTTATCCTTTACATCACCATCGTCTACCAGAAGGCGATAGGATTCGCCCCAAGGATAGGGGCACGCTTTAGGTATGCTGGTGACAGTTCCGGAAACCGAGGGGAACAATATCCATCCCGCCGCCTGTACCGTCGCGTCACGGTTTCGTTCGCCTTTGGAAAATGCCGGCAATCCGCAAAGCGCTCTGAACCAATACTCATTCAAGCTTTTCTGGAGCCCTTGCGCAGTCGGTACTGATCGAGGAATAAGCCCACCGCCGGTCCTGCTCGCTATCTCACAAAGAATCAGTCGATCATCCTCAACGTGGAAGATCTCCGCATGAAAGGTGGTATCCGATGGCGTGGGCAGGGCGCGAAGCACCTGTTTGGTGAAATCCCTCAGTCGATCCGTCAGGGGGTTTTCCGGCGCCAGAGTGACGCTTCCCAAGGATACGTCATCTTTGAACGAGATGTTACTGTTGACATATTGCGACGGCCAGTTGATCAAGATTTCTCCGTCGGCAACCAAACCATCGACATGATAAAGGTCACCTGCGACGAAGGCTTCCGCCATCAAATAAGGCTCGAACTCGGCGCTTGGCACCGCGCTCTGTCCCAAGTAGTCAAGTAGCTCAGATTCCGATCGCAAAATAGCGACACCCGATGCCGCCGCGCCATTGCGCGGCTTCACCACTATCGGCAGTTTTCGCGTTTTGCTAAACTCGAGAATTTCTATGGCCGACTGAACCGGGCGATAGATCCCAACAGGAATACCTTTCTCAGCGCAATAATTTTTCATGACGAGCTTGTCACGAAAGGCTTTTACGCTTGCCTCGTCCTGTCCGCGCAGGCCAAAGCGGCGGCGCAGACGCGCCGCCCGCCCCAAGTCAAATTCAGTCATGGCAACGACATGAGAGAAATGGAAGCGCTTATGAAGCTCCATCGCCCGATATTCCACCATGCCGTTGAGCTCATATTGCGCGAAGCTCTCGATATAGGCATAGCGATCTTGAAATTGCGATATTTCTTCCCGAAAGAAATTCAGCCGCTCTGCCGAAGTCAGCACGACAATGGGCTGGCCGATTTCGGCCGCCCATGCATCATAAGGCGCGGCCACAAGCGACAATCTATTGAGAACGAGAATAGCCATGAAACATTTACGTCCACTTCGCGGCGGACGAAAACCAGGAGTCGACCTTCGCCAAACGTTCCTTGACCTCGACGGATTTGTCACTTACCACGACGAAAGAGGCAATGTGATCCATGCTCGAACTGGCGCCATTAAATGTCTGGCCCAATCGCGCCGATATCGCGTAATCGTTTACCCATTCAAATGGCTTCTCGGTCGCCGCGCCGTCAAAAGTGCCGGGCCTGGGCGGGATTAGCAGCCATCCAGCATAGATCTTGGGAATGGGATCCTCCGAATCAAAAAGCTCATAAGGTACTTCTGGATCTAACCCACATTGAGATCGGATCCAAGAGCGTGGCAGATTAATGTTGAAACCCAGGCGAATGGTGTCGCGGATGCGCGCTCCCCCAGTACGGCTTGCTATCTCCCCGACGAGAAGCCGTCCATCGGGTTGAAGGAAAACTTCGGCATGAAACGTGGTATCGTTGGGCGTCGGCAAGGCTTTTAGAATCGCTCGAACGAATTCCTGTAATTTCCTTCGTAGAGGCGCATGTTCATCCATCAGATAGCTGCCCAGAGACTTGGCATGCCTGAAAGACAAGCAATCGTTATAAAATTCAGATGGCCAGAGAAAGAGGCATCGACTATTCAAAACGATGCCATCAATATGATACATGACGCCATCTATATATTTCTCGACCATGAAATCGGGATGCTCGAATCGCCACGGCTGGGGTTGCGAGAGGAATTGCCGCAATTCCTCTTCCGAATTTATGATCGAGGTCTTGACGGAAGCACCACCGCATCGAGGCTTGATGACGATAGGAAAGCCGTACTCGTCCCGGAAATCGATCACTTGTCCAATCGAATCCAAAGGCTGGTATTGGGTAACAGGAAGTCCCTTGTCGGCAAGGATATCTTTCATTACCACCTTGTCCCGAAAGGCAATGGCACTGGCGACAGTTTGTCCAGAAATTCCGAAATGCTCACGCAGACGTGCGGCTCGCAAGATATCGAATTCCGACAAGGCGACGACATGCTTGAAACGGTACTTTTCGTGCAATCGCACGGCATGCCATTCTGGAAGTCCACTTAAATCATAGCCGTTCAAGCCTTCGACATGGGCATAGTTGCCTAGGACAGCATCTTTTTTCGCACCCAAGGCATCTACCTTGTCCTGCGCAGAGATCATGACTAGTGAACCATCGTAATCTGCCAACCACTCGTGATAGGGAGTCGTTGCCAGAGGAATCCGATTAAGAATAAGAATGCTCATCGAGCTTTCACTCAACGCATGGACAAGCTGCGCTCCTTACACGATTCATAACCTTAGTCGGGTGCGAAACACCGCCATGGAGCAGCTGGTCGTCACTAGTACGTACTTCAATATGCGGAGAAATCAGATCAAGATGATATTGGGTATACGGTGTAAGACCGAGGCCGAGATGAATGGTACCGTTGGGCCCGCCATAGACTTCGTTCATGGCAGCGTTTCCAGGATAAAGCTCCAATCCACGGTTGACGGCAAAACCCAATTCCCAAATACGCCTGTAACGAGAATCTACTTTGAACATGCAATTGAGCATATCATAGGCGGGTCGCGCAGCTTCATCCGCAAGGGAAAGGTCTGTGATGACCCCCTTTTTCACCGACGCGATCACGGCGCCACGCTCTAATGCCGACAGGGCCTCATAAATGCGCGCCTGATCATCCAACGTATAGCTTGGTGTCCCACAATGAAGCACGGGATAGCTACGGATAGCTATATCGCCTTCCATGTCGAGATGGAGGCTGCCGTCAAAATAGTAAATATTCAGCGGTAATACGCTAATTTCACCAGCGGGCGCGAGCTGTTGGTGGCCTTCGTCAATAAAGCCGGTCTGTTCATTCCACTGATAATCATCATTCAAGTGATTGAAGTGTAAAGCCGTCCCATAGTCGGGATCGATCAAAGTCAGATATTTACTCTGCTGTCCGATCTCGAAAAAGCGATCGGTCATTTGTTGCTGGTCCGCAGGATCAGTTAATTCGAGCATTCGCAAAAAATGGCGGAGATTATCTGAGTTTGTTGGCGTCGAATTACAGGCCATAGCCATGAGTTTTTGGTGCTTCTTCAGATATGGCTCGCGTGGCGAACGGAAGAATACGTCTGGCGAAACAACCAGGATATGCGCTGCTTCGGAAATCTCGCCGCCGAGCATCTCCTCGAAATTCATCTTCGCCGAGTATTCGATGGTCCTATAGGCCGTGTAGTCGGCATCAGGGACAATTTTCAGGACATCAAGGTACTCTTTATTGGTAACGAGACAGAATTCTCTATCGCGCGAAGCACCGAATTGCCGAAGCTTCGAGGGGCGAATTTGAATGGTTTCACTCATGGCTGCGCTCATGTTCCGAGGGGGTGGACCAAAAGGGAGTATGGGGGAAGCGTGCGCTTCCCCCATACCGTACGATTAGCCGAGCAGGCTGCCCAGATATTCGCCGTTCTTTTTACGGTTGGTCATAGTTTCCTCCGTTGGTTGCACATCTCATGATGTGTGTAAGCAACGTATTTATTATATTGGTTAGAGTCAAATCTTTTTTTTCTTTATACGACAAAAAATGTCGTGTTTTGCTTTTTCTGAGGAAAAGGTCCTTTTTTCGCCTATTTCGGTATTCGTGTGATCGAGGCTGACGAGAACTGCCGCTTTATGGTGGCACGGTTTGGCGGTGCGGCTCCTCAGCCAGGACGTAATTGCAATGCCACCAGACGACAGGTTCGATAGCTCTAGCAAGATGAATGGGCATCGCAAGCGGATCTCGATCCATGTCGGCGATTCATCGCGAAGCGGTTCGATCAAACGCCTCATTTGGCCGCAAGTCCGAAGGATGGACGGGCATCACGCGAGGTTCGTGGATCGCTGGTATGGACGTTCCCCCGCCGTCAGGGAATGCGGTTCCCAAAAACGGATTCGCCCTTGAGTAGGCGCGCCAGCGCTGCTCACCGCCGGCAGCACTGACGCGCTGGCCGGCCTTGCTTCCTCACGCTGGTCGTCATTGACGAGACCAGGTCTCAGCCATCAACACAGCAGAGTGTGCAGCTCCCTAGAAAAATGCCGGATACGCTTCCCATCAAACCCTAAAAGCTCTAGCCGATCTGGGACGATGCGGCATGGCTGCTGGCTGACCTCGCTCGGTGCCCGATGCACCTGCCAGTTCCGATCTCAGCAAGACGACTTAGAGCGGCCCATTTATGCTTAAATTGCCTTCCTGGCGCTCTAGCAGTACGGATTTTTAGGGTAACCGCCTGTCCGAATGTTACTTATTGTATGTAGATCAATAATCTACATCGCGCTTCCCTGTTGGGGTGAATATCTACGAAACATTCGCCCTGAACGTACAACGCTTACGGCGCGCAAAGGGTTGGTCGCAGGAAGAGATGGCCTTCCAGGCCGGCCTGCACCGTACTTATGTAAGCGGCATCGAGACTGGAACACGAAATCCTACATTAATGATTATTGAGCGTTTGGCGGAAGCCTTTGGCGTGACACCAGACGTTCTTCTGATTTCCTCGCCAAAAAAAGCTGCCCGAGGAGGCATAAAGACCAATCGTAGCGGCACCTGAATGGAGCCTTGCTCGGCTTGCTGATCTCGCCGGCGATCCACATCCTTAAGCGGTGAGCGAGCTTTAGCAGGCGCAGACTCCCCGACCTATGCTCTTTTTTCTTTTCTATTGCTTCCCCTGCGCTTCCACGGGTGGATTTTGGGGATGGATTTTCAGGCAACAAAAAGCCGCTGATTCCTGTTTTGGAATCAACGGCTTGAGTGTTGGTTGCGGGGATAGGATTTACCGCTTCGCGTTGACGCTCGGAAGGCTTTGCCTTC
>DATAGZ010000016.1:0-7681 GCA_036263455.1 Dongiaceae bacterium | reverse complement strand
GCCGCACACTGGGTGCCGTCCGTCGAGAGTGACCCGGCATCAAACCAAATCGATTTGGTCGGGCGGTAATTCGCCCCAAACTGATACATGTTCTTCTTGGTCACCGAGGCTGGATCGACCGTGAGCATGGCGGCGCCGCCTGTCAGGTCATACAGGCTCCACGTGAAGCCAGAAGGGATGAGCGTTTCGACGTTGGAATCCGTACAAGGGCGAATCACCGGCCCGAGACTGACATCGGTGTAATGACACATGGGCGTGCTGCCGTCGCCGATCTTTACGGCATTGGCGAGGCTATTGGCCCAGGTGATTTCTTTCGTGGTGCTCGATGTGGGCCAGCCCGTGACACCGCCGCCGCTCCCGGTGCCACTCACGACGGCGCCCATGAGAAAGAGCGTTTGCGTCAGGAGAAGGAGCGCTAAGACGATGGGTGATGTTTTCATACTCAGTTTCATGCTCAGTCTCCTATGGAGAAAAAATGCCGCCTCCCGATGACACAGACGCCCACGATTCTTCCGTACAGCTCACGGTCGCATCAGTGCTTTCCGCAATCATGTAGACGCTGGCCGTGTTGGTAATGGCAATCGACCCATTGGCGGGCAAGAGTTGTCCCTTCGTGGCCAGCACGCCGGAATGCCCCCAGCGCACGTTCTCCGTGGTCGTGCAGTTCAGGGAGGCGCGGCTTGAGTTAGATGGGGCCACCAGCACGGCAGTCGTTGAGACCGTGGCATCATTCTGCGCGGCAATGGTATCGCCGCCATCGATGCGGACTGGCGCCCCGACTGCAAAGGCAGAGGAGGCCGTGAAGATCAGGAAGAGGGTCAGAATTGCTCGTGTCATAAAGGCCTCCATACGAAAAAAGCCTAGGACCCTCAACGAGGATCGCTAGGCTTTTGGCGCCGCGTGTTCTGGCGTGTAAGCGACTACGATTTAGTATGCTCGACCGGCGGTCGTGCCTCCTGCTCCAATGGCTTGCGTGGTCATGGCGTCAATCAAGGGCTGATAGCGAGCCGGGATGCCCTGCGCTAGCGTGTTCTGATAGCCTTTTGAGAGCACCAGATTTCGAGCAATGGGCCGCATCAATGGCAAGGCCGCTGCGGTCAACCCGGCTGGCCCCCCTGCTCCATACCCCAATGTCCCTAGAATGGCAGATGCGGCGGCATCCGTGCCGGACACCCCAGGCGTGGGCACTTTTGCGCCTTCGCGCATGACGCTGGGGAACGCTTCGGCCATTTTCCCAATGGTTGAGAGTTCGCCAGTAATGGCTTTTCCGCCCTTCTTATCAAACGAGCGGCCCAGGATCGGCGCGGAGACATTCGAGTCCGCTTCACCAAGCGCCCGCTCAACGTCGTAGGTTTTGGCAATCTTGGTGCGAGCTTCGGCCAAGGCTTGCATGAGCCGCTGTTTCCCAGACTGAGCCGCTTCGTTCTGAAGCTCACCCTCCAGCATGTCGGCCATCTGACCGGCTTGCTGGGCCTTGGTCAGCGCATCTGGATTACCAGAGCGATTATAAAATGTATAGTTCACGCTGGCATCATGCCGTGCCTGTTTCAACTCACCAAGCGCCCACTTAGCATTCGGCGATAACTGCGCCACTTCCTCGTAGACCTTCCCGGCATCCTTCCGAACGGCTTCAATCGCTCCAGGGGTGATGGGCTGATCTTTGGGGAGTCCAAGTGCTTTAGCGGTCATGGCATTAGTGATTTTCTGATTTCTCGCAGCAGCCTCCTGCCCTACGGCGGCTTTCCCGGCAATGCTCTCGATTGTGTTATTGAGCCCTGAAGGATTGGCCATTGATGGCGGCGTCACATAGCCTGCCGCTTGCCCTTCCTTCATCGTGGCGGCTTGGGTGGGGTTCAACTGATTCGTGCCGAAGAACCACTTGACGCCTTGCAGCACGGCAGGGATTGCCCCGCCGACGATAGCCCCGCCCGCCATTTGCTTCAGCTTATCGGTCGAGAGTTCGTTATTGCCTTCGAGCGGCACCGCCCCAGCAGACGCACCACCAGCCACCGCTCCAACGCCCATTTTACCAAATAAGGTCGTGGCAGCCGGTAACGCCTTCGTCACGCCTGAAGCAATCGCGCCACCAGGCACCAGTGACCCGACGAGCCCTGCCCAGTCAAATCCCTCATTACCGCGTTTCTTCATGCCGCTCTTGCGGAGGGCATCGATTTCTGCGAGCTGTTGCTTGATCGAATCCGGGCCGACCATCTTGAGTAATGAAATAGCCGGACCTTCCACCCCACGCAACACCCGCACCGGCATTGAGCTTTCAAAGGCTTCACGGTCGGTCATGGGCTCCGATGAAGGAGCCGTGTCCATCGGCTTCGCCGTGGACAGGTCAAACCCTCCGGTCGATCCCATCGGCTTGGCCGTCGAGAGATCAAACGCCACTAGCGGACCTCCTCAAAGCTCTTGCCATCCGGACTGACATAGGCTTTATTGCCCTTCGCGTCTTGGTGGAGCGTCCAACCTTTGCTATTGACGGAAGGTGGCGCCGCCCCATTTCCGGCTGGCGCAGTAGGCCCAGGTCCCTCAGGACTGCGATGGAAATTGTCTGGTACATGGTACCCAGACTCTTTATAGAAGTCTCCCATTTCATCCACGACTTTTTTGTACTCATTGACGAACTGGCCGAGCTTCTTTTGAACGACGGCTGGATCGTCCCCAGCATGAGGAATGAATGGGCGGAGACGCGGGAATTCTGCCGCTGTGACAGCGGCCCCTGATCGATCATGGATGACCATACTGCCCAGGTTGGCAATCGCAGCCCGCGTATCGACTCCAGCAGGATCAGTGCGCTGCAAAATAGCGTCAGGGAGATACCCCTTCATGCCGGTCGCTTCTTTATCACCTTTCACGCCCTCGACTTCTTTGCCTTGTGCAAGGGCTAAGGCGCGTTCCGCCTGCCGAAGATTGGAAGAGTTATCGATAAACTTTTGGCCAATGGAGCCGGGAAGGGGGCGGCCCTCACCTGCTTTCATGGCAGCGACATCCTTTTTCCCTTGCGCGGCGATTCCAGCCACGGCCTTCAATGTATCGCTCTGATAGCGCCGATCGCTCGATGCCATTTTGGCTTGGAGTTCAACCATCTTATTGCGATCCTCATTCATGCTCTTCAGCAGATCATCATGGCGTTGCTTCGCTGCTGCATCACGGAGGCCTTCGCGCTCCATCTGCGCCAGTGACATTTCTTTCATGGCCATCGTATTTTGGAGCGTCGCGGCCTGTGAGGCCGCCGTGGCCGCAATCCCCTCACGCCGCACATCCCGATTAAGATTATTCTCATTCTGCATATATTCCCGTTGCAGCTGGGCCGCTTGCTGATGCTGAATCTGATTGGCCAGGAAGTTGCCATAGGCCCGCACTTGCGGGTGCTGATGCGTCATCAGCTCAGCCAGTCCTGCATAGGGATCTTGCGGCATGGCGCCACGGGGCGGCGGCAATTGAGTAGGAGTGGGCGCAGGTGCCGGGGACGGCAACGGCTGCGCGGGTGTAGCTGGTGCGGACGGTTGCGCAAACTGCGACATGTCGGCGGGCGTGGAGTTATTGAAATCCAGGCCGCGCATCATCTCTTGTCCGGCAATGGGATCACGAATCGGCGCGGGAATCGGCGGCGCGGAAGATTGCACACCGGTCTCCGGCATCGCCACGGCGCCGACTTCTCCTTGATACGGGCCATCAGGCCGAGGGGCAATGCCACGGAACGGCTCAGGCTCTCCTTGCGGAGGCGCGGCCGGTGGTGCCGCCTGAGGCTCTGGCATTGGCGATTGTGGCGGTGATGCTTGCGCCTCGACCCCGACCGGCGCATTGGCTAATTGTTCTCGTTGGAGCTTCTGTGCCTGGTAATTCTTGATGGCATCGACGACGCTTTGCTGATCGTCTTTCGCAACTTGTTCCTGATCCTTGTCGGCCCCATGTAAGAGATAGAGGCCAGCGGCGGACTTTGCAAGATTGGCGGCTCCTTGGAGTGGTGAATCCGCAACATAGAACCGACCGACCATTTTCCCGCCTGGGCCGGGCGTGATGCCTTGCTGCACGAGCAAATTGGCAATGGCCCGTCGTCGGTTCAGCGCTTGCTCTTTCAGCGCCGCTTCCGGCGAGAGTTGATTCGTCAGGCCATAGTTGATGGCTTGTGAGTCAGTTTGGAGATAAGGAGGAAATGCCATTACGCCCTCCCAATCTGGCTATAATCGACGCGGTAATAGCCGTCTGGGTGCAGCATGACCGCTTCCGGTTTCACTTCGAGGAGTTCTTGGGCCATGACGCCTTGTTCATGCCGACCGTCAATGTCGTATTCGTACCAGCCGATGCCTAAGGGGTGATCACCGATTCGGACGATGTTCGATTTCAGACGTCGGTCGGACTTCATTGCAAGACCCATCATCCCCGCGCCGCCGAGCCCAAAGAGCCCTTGCTGTAGATTTCCCGCTTGTGCCGCTTTCGCGTTGTATAGATCGGCATTCCAGCCGCCCGTATCAGAGGTCGCCTGATAGAGCGGCGCGGGGGCCACTTGGCTATTCTGGGCAAAGGCATTCATGGCGAACGGATTAGTGACCTGCGAGCCGGACATCAGCGAGGTAATTTCATTGATCGGCGTCTGCCGTTGCGTGAGCAGTTCCGCCAAGGCCTGCTGGCGATTCTGCGTATCCATCTGAAAATCGCGCTGCGCCTCCTGGCCTGCCCCCAACAGGGCTTGCTGGCGGGCATCCGTGCGGTTCCTCTCCTCTAAGGCCATGGCATCGTTATAGGCTTTCGAGCCTGCCGGGATACCCGAGGCCAATAGGTTCGATTTCAACAGCCCCTCTTTTCGGTCAGTATCTTCATTGACCCGGCTCATCATGGCGTCCACGACTTTGTTGCGGGTATCCGTGGCATCGCCGGGGCGAGCAGGCAAGCCTGAAAAGTCGAGCGATTTGCCCAGCACTCCTTTGGCGAGATCCGTGCCCTGCAAGGCCAGATCGGTCATGCCCAGCTTGGCGGCGTTCCCTTTATCGAGGAGGGCTTGCTGGTCAGGAGTGAGCGTCTGGCGGATGGTCGCCTGGTCGGTGCCATTAAATTTACTGCGATCCACCGGCTGCGTGCGAGGATCGACCCCCGCGCCTAAGCCGACATTGGGATTGAAGGGGCCGCTTCGCCCTGCCGCATCCCATTGCTGATAGGCCTTATCCCAGGCTGCCACCTGATCGTTATATTTCTGTGTGGCGGCATCAAATCCTGCCTGGTCAAACGGGCCTGTTCCCCAGGTGACCGTTTGACTACCATAGGGGCCAATGATGTTTGGATTATTGAGCTTCGCCGATGTTCTGGCCGCGTCGAGATTGGCCTGGCCTTGGGCTTGCGCTGCGCCGGTATAGTCAGGCGCCGGAGGCGGCGACGGGGTACAGAAGAGATGAAAGCGAGAGCGGAAGTCTAATGGGAACTCATAGCCGGTAGACGCTCGCATAGCCGCCTCTTGGACGATGCGGCGCTGTCGGCGCCTGGGTGGAGCGGAAGTCGCTTAGTATATTGCACAATACCAGGATTATAATCAAGGAGCGTAAGCAGCTTATGGATGCCGGTCGCATTGTCCTTCTCACAGGAAAACAGGATTTCAATGTCGGCTTGATCTGGCGCCAGAGCTCTGGCCATCTCAACAATGTATCGTTCGAGGGCTTGCATGAACCGTAGGGCTGTTCGACCGCCACGGTAGGGAATATCTAAGAAAAAGGTATCTTCAGTGACCATGAGCATTTGGCTGTGCATGGATTGCGTTATGTAGATCCCGAAATACCCGGCCAATTTCCCCTCGTCTCGTCCGGTCAGCAAATGAAAGAAGTCCACAGCGTCATAGTGCATATACCGTTCTTTCGAGGGTCTGAACGGTTCATGCCGCCGATAGCTCTGGCTGCCTTCGGAATGTTTCTTGGCTAAGGGGTAAATCTCATCCCAGACATCCCGCACACGTTCACGCTGGAAGGTCAGCATATCGCCTCCAAGCTGGCGGCGATCTTCTGCTCGGTCAAGATTGGCGCTCCACACTTGACGAATCCTAAATGATGCGGCCCCATCACGGCCCCGGTATAATCGGCGCTCACACAATGCGGCGTGATCCCGTTAAGCCAGTATTGCGAGGACATGAAGATTCCTCCATGTGGGCCAAACTGCCCGCCATGAAGATCGTTGGGCTGTACGCGAATACGTTGTCCGCGCTTCTGCCAGGTGCCATGATCGGACGGAGACTGTAAGGCCTCATCGGAGACGACCCATTTCCCGCCATGAGAAAACTTAATATCGCCTCCCACATAAATTTCAATGCTGTCAACATTCGGATGCATATGCTCAGGGATGATATAGTGCGGTGGCACGATAAATAGTTGCACCTGATGCGGTGGCTGTCGATAGAGGAGCACAGCGGTCACGTCTTCCACCTTCCACATGCACTCGCCAAACGGCACACTCCAAATCGGCGGCATATTGGCCAGAAACCAGTCAGTAAACGGCTCGACATCACTCATAACCCTGATCCCACTTCAAACCGGATCACACAGCCGATCCATTGGGCCGTCACTTCCGCTGAGACAATCTTGAGCTTGCCGGACAGCCAGCGGCCAGGCCAGGAGGCCGTCCCGCCCCATTGGCGGATGACCGTATTGCTGGGGGACCATTTGCCTTGACCCCACAGAGAGGAGCCCCACCGCGCCGCCGCCGATTGGATCACTACTGTGGTCGGCATGTTCGATTGTTCAATGAAATCCACATCCACGCCTGCGGCATAGTTTAACAGGCGGTTCGAGGCAAACACTGGCATGAACATATTGGCGCGTTTGAGCGCCGAACTGCCGAAATCCATATAGGCGCATTTCGCGTTGTAGGCCACATTTTTGACCAGATCAGTCGTCAGGTAGAACCCTGTATTATCGCCAACCCCATCCCAGGCGCGATAGATACTTCCGCCCTGACAGAAGTAGAGCCCTCGATTAAACGTCGCGAAATGCTCCGCGTTCCATCCGGTAAACTTGCACCAGGCTTTCGTGATGGTGTTCATGACGTACTGCTCGTGGGGGCCGTCTTCGGCCCGTGGCACATTCACGAGAATGGCGTCCTGCTCAGGGAATGAAATGGCGCACCACCCAAAGGTATCGAAGTTGGTCGAGGCCGCTCGACTAAAGGCGTTCTGGATTTTGAAGGAGAGCGCAAACTTCTGCCGTTCATCGCCGCTCGCCAGTAAGGAGGACAAGGGGAACGCACCGTTCTCGGTCAAAATAATCGGGTCGGCCCCATACTTGAGCACACAGCGACGGCCTAAGGGTTTCCCAATGCGGAATGTCCCAACAATACTCCACGTGGACGCACTGCTCGGATCGTTCCCTTGATAGACCAGGGCTTCCCCTTGTGAGGTAATGAAGCAAATGTAATCATCTGGCCCGTCGCCAGCATCCCGCGTCCAGACCGCAATGGCCATGAGATAGCCACCGAGCGAGGCCACCGAGGCCAAATCAAAATAGTCTGCCGCGCCACCAGCGGCACCGGCTGGGAGATAATCGAAGCCGAGCTTATCGTTACGAATGAAGAAGAGCCGTTCCTTATAGACCGCCAGCGACACAATCTCTGTGGTCGTCAAGCCGGTAATGGCAGGGCTACTGACGCCATCGACTTCAACATAAACGGTCCCGTTCCAATACCACGGCTTATCCACGCC
>DATAGZ010000015.1:0-26814 GCA_036263455.1 Dongiaceae bacterium | reverse complement strand
CAGGTCAATGTCGACGCCAACCAGGCCTTCGCGAAGTTCGAGGGCCTGGCGGGTGGCTGGACGGATGTGGCGGTGCTGCAGGGAACGGCGGGGAACAATCTGACGCTGGATCAATTACTCGCTAATCATGAGATCCTGTTCGCGCCCCACCAGCAGCAGAGCCAGGCCCACGGCGGGACGCTGGCCGAATATCCCTATGTGGTGGGCGACCCGACCCTGGCCCCCTATTTCCACCCAACCCTCCCAGTACCCAATCACGGGTGACGCGGTGGCGGGAGGCTACTTGCAGCCTCCCGCCAATCCCATTCGTGAAAACCAGGCTGTTTCTGTGCGCAGACACCGCTGTCAAAAAGAACTTCCTCGATTTGAAATTGGGCCTGTCTGACAAAAATTATTTTTAAAAAATAAAAATACGTCCCTCTGAGGCAATCGGAAACGAGAGCCTGTTAAATGCTAGAGAAAATTAACATCCCATTAATGAAAAACCCGGCAAACCGCTGAAATTTCGGAAAACTTATAGCCACGCTCTAAGGAAAATGTTAAGGTTGGCGAATCCTTAAGGCAGGAGGCCGCCATGCGATTTCGTTTTTTTTATGATGAAAATCATGTTGAAAGTGCTGTCCAGAGCGACACCAGCTTCAGTCTCGTGACCCAGGCCGCGCTTGGCGGCCATCTTGTCCGATGGTCGCCAAGCGGCACTGCCTCCCCGATTGCCCCCTTCTATTATTATGCCGGTACGACAGGGAACGATACGATTTATGGAACCGATCTCAACACGCCAAATTCCGGTCTCAGCCAGAGCGTGGTGGCGGTCTATGGAGATGCCGGCGACGACCTGATCTACGCGCCATCGGATCAGACCATCAATATCGTCGGCGGGGCAGGCTATGACATTGCCTCCTATCAGAAGTTCAGCGGCGGCCTGATTATCAATTTCAATACCGCAGGCATCACGGATCCCAAGAATCTTTCATCGGTCGGACCTGGCGCAGTAGACGTCGAGGAGGTGATCGGAACCGGCCACAGCGACGTGATTTTCGGCGACAGCCACGACAACACCATCCGGGAGGCGGCAGGCCTCAACATTCTGGTTGGCGGCGGCGGCAATGATCACATCTATGGCGGTTCTGGCACCGATTTGATTTCAGCCGGGGGTCACGGCCGTTCCACCATCGATGGCGGCGGCGGTGTGAATACTTTAAATATACAAAACGGTTTTGACGCTATCGGCGGTGCTGCGGGCGCGACAATTTCCATGTCCGACGGCACTAGCGGTACCGCCGCCTATGCCGATGGCTCGACCGTGACGTTCACGCATATCCAGACGGTTAATGGAACCGCGCTTGCGGACACCTTTATCGGCAGCAGCGCCAACGACGTGTTCAATGGCGGTCTGGGAAACGATATCATCCGCGCCTCAGGCGGAATCGATGCGGTCGATGGAGGATCACTGAAGAACGGCGAGCACAATCGTCTGGATTATAGCGCTTATCGCGGCGGCGGTCTCCTATTCGATCTTACTCTAGGAGTGACAAAAGGCTCGGTAGTAGATCAAGCCGCCGCCGACACCGTTCGGACGTCGTATTATAACATTACCGATTTCTATGGCTCGGCCGGCGACGATGTTTTCAACGTGGCACCGGATGCGAGCATGACGATCGACGGTCGCGGCGGTAACGATGTTCTGAACTTCACGGCTTATACCGGTGGAGGTGCCAATCTTACCTTGGGCGTTCTGTCCACAGCGGGGACTTATGTGAACTTCGCCGCCGTCTTTGGTACAGGCGCCGACGATACGATCATGGGGGACGTACATGCCAACAAGCTCTTCGGCGGCCTCGGCAACGATACGCTTGAAGGTGGTGGCGGCGACGATACTCTCGATGGCGGTGCCGGCAAGGATACGTTGAGCTTCGCGCATGCGGCGACGGGCATCACGCTCAATCTCACCAGCTATTTCCCCGAGGTGCTGGACCCCAACCACCAATATTACCCGGTGGCCTTCCAGGGGCAGGGGCATGACGGTTTCTATACCTACCAGAATGCCTCGGGCACCTATGTCGGGACGTTCTTTAATGTGGAGACCTATCTCGGCTCGGCCAATGACGACCGGCTGTTCGGTGGCTGGTCGAACGACACGATCGATGGCGGGGCCGGGAACGATTATTTCCGTGCCGGCATCGGCGACGACGTGCTGACCGGTGGGGACGGCAACGACCTGATTTTCGCGGGACCTGGAAACGATACCGTCTATGGCGGGAACAACAACGATTACCTGACCGGTGGGCTGAGCGGCGATGACTTCCTCTATGGCGGCAACGGCGACGACGTGATCGAGGAATATTCGGGGCTGAATACCATGACGGGTGGAGCCGGGCACGACACGTTCGTGTTTGACGGAATGGTCAAGGCAAATAATCAAGTTAATGGAGACACCCATGACACGCTCAATATCATCACCGATTTCCATGCCGGCAACGTCACGTCGGATGCCAACGCGGATATTCTGGATTTGAGCCCGCTGCTGACCAACCTCTTCTACCATGGTACCAGCCTGAATAGCGCGGCGACTGCGGCGATCACCTCCTCCACTACTTTCACCAATATTACCGGCTTCGATTCGGACCATGACCAGACCGGCGCCACGCTTGCGCAATATGTCCGTGTCGTGCAGGTAAACGGCTCCGGCGACTATCACGTTCAGATCAACGTCGATAGCAAAACGACCTTTGCCCAAATCTTCCAGCAGACGGGCGGCTGGACGGATGTCGCGATTTTACAGGGTACGGCGGGAACTAACCTGTCTCTGGATCAGCTACTCGCCAATCACGAGATTATCTTTGCGGTCCACCAGCAGCAGAGCCAGGCTCACGGCGGGACGCTGGCCGAATATCCCTATGTGGTGGGCGATCCGACCCTGGCTCCCTATTTCCACCCAACCCTCCCAGTGCCCAATCACCCCTAGGGGCGATTGTCCGGGATAAGCCCAGCCATCGAACATGGCGTAACGCCGCAGCCCTGCGCGCGGCGTTACGCCTTTCCGAGGTACTGAACCCGTCCTTTCAGGCGCTACTGGCGCGTGCCTCAATTTTGCCCAGACAAGGCCATAAAAGCTTCGCGTATTCGTCGTAAACCCCAGGTAAGCATCAGTTCTTCGCAAGGATTTTCTGCGAAGAACAACTGGAGGAAACATGCCACAGCTGCGTCTCACCCCTCGTTTATGTATGGCCGGCATCGCGGCGGGCTTACTGCTCTTTTTATTGGCTACCCTTCCCACGGATAGGATTCACGGGACTTATGCCCAAACCGCCCACGAGACTGGCCATGCCCGCGCCGGCTGATTCTTCCTCCCAGTGGCTGAGCTTCATCTCGCGAATCCTCAAGATCGAGAATGGAAAAGCGGGGGAAGAAGGCCTATATTATGACGGCGATGCACAATCCTCTGCCGCAGCCCCGAATTGCCGAAACTCTGATCCGGCCACAGCAGGCATTCTCCAGTCGACCCTTTGAGTTGATCTCGGATTATCGGCCCGCGGGCGATCAGCCCCAGGCGATTGCTCAGCTGCTCGCCGGACTGAGGCAGGGCGAGCGCGATCAGGTCCTGCTCGGGGTTACCGGCTCGGGCAAAACCTTCACCATGGCGCATGTCATAGCCACGCTCAACCGGCCTACCCTTATCCTCGCACCCAATAAGACCCTCGCGGCCCAGCTTTACGGCGAAATGAAATCGTTCTTCCCCAACAATGCGGTCGAATATTTCGTCTCTTACTACGATTACTATCAGCCGGAAGCCTATGTGCCGCGCACCGATACTTTTATTGAAAAAGAGTCGATGCTTAACGAGCAGATCAACCGGATGCGCCACTCGGCGACCCGCGCGCTGTTCGAACGGCGCGATGTCATCATTGTCGCCTCGGTCTCGTGCATCTATGGCATCGGCGCGCCCGAGACCTACTCCACCATGGTCATCGATCTCAAGCATGGTGACACGGTCGAGCGTGACCAGTTTGTGCGCCGCCTGGTCGAACTGCAATACAAGCGCAACGACGTCGATTTCCACCGCGGCACCTTCCGGGTGAGAGGCGACACCGTCGATCTCTTCCCGGCCCACATGGAGGACCGCGCCTGGCGCCTGTCGCTGTTCGGGGACGAGATCGAGAGCATTACGGAATTCGATCCTCTGACCGGCGAGAAGACCGCGACCCTGCGCGAGATCAAGGTTTTCGCCAATTCGCACTACGTCACGCCGAAACCGACCCTGCAACAGGCGGTTAAACTCATCAAGCAGGAGCTCAAGGGACGGCTCGAGGAATACCATAGCGCCGGCCGAGTGCTGGAGGCGCAGCGGCTCGAACAGCGCACCCTGTTCGACCTCGAGATGATCGAGGCAACCGGGGTATGCGCCGGGATCGAAAATTATTCCCGTTTCCTCACGGGCCGCAAGCCGGGCGAACCGCCACCCACCCTGTTCGAATATCTGCCTCAGGATGCGCTGCTCATCGTCGATGAAAGCCACGTAACCATTCCCCAGCTCGGCGGCATGTATCGCGGCGATTTCCAACGCAAGTCGACGCTCGCCGAATACGGCTTTCGCCTCCCTTCCTGCTGCGATAATCGTCCTTTGAAATTCGAGGAATGGGAACGCATGCGGCCTGAGACGATCTGCGTCTCGGCGACGCCCGGACCTTGGGAGCTGAACCAGACGGGTGGAACCTTCGCCGAACAAGTGATCCGCCCCACCGGGCTCATCGATCCGGTTTGCATCGTACGACCCACGGAGACCCAGGTGGACGACGTCATCGCCGAATGTCGGGAAATGGCACGCAAAGGCCAGCGCGTTCTGGTGACGACGCTGACCAAGCGGATGGCCGAGGATCTCACGGAATATCTACACGATGCGGGGATCCGCGTGCGTTATATCCATTCAGACATTGACACGCTCGAACGCATCGAGATCATCCGCGATCTGCGCCTGGGCGCTTTCGATGTGCTGGTGGGCATCAATCTTCTGCGCGAGGGACTCGACATACCGGAATGTGCCCTGGTCTGCATCTTGGACGCGGACAAGGAAGGGTTTTTGCGCTCCAAAACCTCGCTCGTCCAGACGATCGGCCGGGCGGCGCGCAATATCGACGGGCGCGTTCTGCTCTATGCCGACCGTATGACGGATTCGCTAACCTATGCAATCGAGGAAACCAATCGGCGGCGCGAAAAGCAGCAGGCCTATAACGCCGCCAACGGCATCACACCGGAATCGATCAAGAAGAATATCGGCGACATCCTCGGCTCGGTATACGAGGCCGACCACATGACCGTCGATACCGGTGCGACCGGCGAGGCCCATCTGATTGGCCATAATCTGAAATCGGTCATCGCTTCGCTCGAAGAGCAGATGAAGGGTGCCGCCGCCCATCTCGAATTCGAGGAGGCGGCCCGGCTGCGCGACGAGATCAAGCGACTCGAATCGCTCGACCTTGGTTTGGCCGTGACGTCCGTAGCTGGAAAGCCCCAGGCGCGCTCGCGTTCCGGCCGGCCGGGCGAACGAGCCATGAAGAAAAAACCCCGGCGATAGGCCCGGCTTAAGCCAGGGGCGCGTCCCAGCAAAAAGCGCTCATGCTCAGCGAACCCAAGGCGAAGGAGCGATGAAGTGTCCGGCCTGGGTGTCCTTGCGCCGCGCCCAAAGCGCAGAACAGCGGCAGAAGATGTTCCTCGCTAGGATGGGCAAGGACAGCATGCGGGGCCTGCGCCCGGTACGCAAGCAGATCTTCCGCGGCACCCGCTCCGATTTTGTCCGCAAGCCAGTCATCGAAAGTGCGCGCCCAGTCGGGCGTAGCCCCGCCCTGCCACTGTACGGCGCGGAGATTATGAACCGCACCGCCGCTCGCCAGGAGCAAGATATTGCGGCGTGGCAACGCGGAGAGCGCTTCTCCCACTGCGTAATGGGCGGCTGGTCCCTCGCTCGCAATTAGGGAGAGCTGGATCACCGGCACATGGGCATGCGGAAAGAGCAGCATCAGTGGGTTCCATACGCCATGGTCGCGGCCGCGCACGGCATCCGGCACGCACGCGATCCCCGCCTGGGTGAGGTCAGCGCACACTGAAGCCGCCAGATCCGGCGCACCGGGTGCGCCATAGCGGGTCTCGTAAAGTGCCGAGGGAAAGCCATGGAAATCATGGATCGTTTCGGGTGCCGCCGCCGCACCGATCCGCGCGGGGCGGTCTTCCCAATGGGCGGATATGGCGACGATTGCATCGGGCGTGGGAAGCGACTGGCCCAGCTCGACCAGAAACCGTCGCGCCGGAATGTCATCGAAGGGCAAAGTGGGCGCCCCATGCGAAACAAAGAGAATTGGCTGCTCAGCCATGGAGGCCGCCTTGATAGATGGTCTTGGAGAGGGTGAAGAAATCCTTGGCGACGCGGCCGGTTTCCCTCCAGCCATAAGAAGAATCCTTGCGGCCGCCGAAAGGTGCGTGATAGTCGGCGCCGACCGTCGGCCCATTGACGATGGCGAGCCCCGTCTCGACATGCTGCTTGAAATGTTCGGCAATCGCCTGCTTGCCTGAGATCAGCGCCGCGGTCAGTCCATACGCGCAGTCATTGGCGAGCGCCAGCGCCTCGTCGTAATCTTCCGCGGGGATCACGGCCGCGATGGGGCCGAAGATTTCCTCCCGGTTGATTCGCATCCCATTGTGCGTACCCACGAACAGCGCCGGCGCGAGATAATGGCCGCGTGTCGAGCGGGTCAGTACCTCGCCGCCCTGGACGAGCTCCGCTCCCTCGCTCTTGCCAAGCGCGATATATTCTTGATTCTTCCGCATCTGACGGGCGTCAATGACCGGCCCGATCTCACTTTCAGACGCAAGCGCGTGACCCACGCGGACAGCCTTCATGCGTGCCACTAATCCCTCGACGAAACGCGCGAGGACCGGCCGCGCGACGATGATCCGGCTGGTCGCGGTGCATCGCTGGCCGGCCGCCAAAAACGCTCCCTGGAAGGCCGCCGTGACGGCGAGTTCGATGTCGCCATCCGCCAACACGATCAGAGGGTTCTTGCCGCCCATTTCGAGCTGGAGCCGGCAGAAATGCGGAGCAGCCGCGGCGGCGATCCGCCGGCCAGTCGCGGTGGACCCGGTGAAGGTGATCCCGGCAAGCTCGGGGCGCGCCACCAGGGCCTCGCCGAGCTCAGGCCCGCCAACGAGAAGCTGGAAAACGCCCGGAGGCAAGCCGGCGCGCTGGATAATCTCGGCCAACGACCAGGCGCTGGCTGGCGCCAGTTCCGAGGGCTTGAGCATGACGCAATTGCCACAGGCGAGCGCCGGCGCCACCTTCCAGGCGGCGACGCCTATGGGGAAATTCCATGGAGTGATGGCCGCCACCAGCCCGAGCGGTTCGCGCCGCACCTCGGCGCGCATGCGCGGCCGGAGCGAGGCAAGGCTATCACCATCCAGGCGCAGCGCTTCTCCTCCGTAGAATTTGAAGATCTGTCCGGCGCGCTTCACCTCGGCGATGCCGTCAGGCAAAATCTTTCCTTGTTCCTCGGAAAGCTGGCGGCCCAATTCATCGCACCGCGCGATCAGTTCGACGCCGATCCGTTCGAGGATATCGGCGCGAGTCTGGGGATCGGTGTCTCGCCACGCGGGAAAAGCGCGCTGTCCGGCGGCGATGGCCTCTTCCACCTCGGCCGCGGCGGCGACGCAGTAGGTTCCGACGGGACGGTCGAGATCGGAAGGATTATCGTTTCCAAGAAGCGCGCCGGTTTCCCGCCAGCGACCGGCAAGCAGAAGCGGCTTGGCCGTCATCTTTTTTCGATGAGCCCGAGCGAACGCAGCGAGGCATGACCATGCCGGCCGATGATGATGTGGTCATAAAGACGGATGTCGACCTTCTCCAGCGCCTGGCGGATCGTCTGCGTGATCTGGATATCTTCGCGCGAAGGTTTGGGATCGCCGGTCGGATGGTTATGGACCATGACCAGGGCGGAAGCGCCCAGTTCGAGCGCCCGCTTCACCACTTCGCGGACATAGACGGGTGTGTGATCGATTGTGCCGCGCTGCTGCAATTCATCGGCAATGACGCTGTTCTTGCCATTCAGAAAGATCAGCCGGAACTGCTCGATCCGTTCATGGGCCATGATCGAATGGCAATAGCCGATCAAAGCGTCCCACGTATCGAGCACGGGGCGATGGTCGAGCTCCTGGCGCTGCATGAGATGGGCCGCGGCCTGAACGATTTTGATGGCCGCGACAGTGGTGTCGCCGACGCCCTTGATCCCCTCGAGTTCGATGGGCGGGGCGGCCATGACCGCTCCGAAACCGCCGAAACGCCGGATCAATTCCTTAGCGAGCGGTTTGACGTCGCCGCGCGGCTTGGCGAGGAACAGAAGCAATTCCAGTACCTCGTAATCGGCGAGTGCCTGGGTTCCGCCTCTCAGAAAACGATCGCGTAACCTTTCGCGGTGGCCGGCATAATGAGGCGACGAATCAGGCATAAGGCGGCAGGTGCCACCCTTTGGGTGACAGGGTCATGATTTCCGGACCCTGGGCGGTGATGCCGACCGTATGTTCGAATTGGGCGGAGAGTTTGCGGTCGCGGGTCACGGCGGTCCAGCCGTCTTCCAGGACCTTCACCTCATGGCGCCCGGCATTCACCATGGGTTCCACGGTAAAGAACATGCCCGGCTCGATCCGCGGTCCAGTACCCGCCTCGCCGAAATGCAGCACTTGCGGTGCATCGTGAAAGATCCGCCCGATGCCGTGCCCGCAAAAATCACGCACCACCGAGAACCGGGCGCCTTCGACCAGGGTTTGGATCGCGTGACCGATATCGCCGAAATAGGCGCCCGGCTGGGCCGCGGCGATGCCAGCCATCATCGCCTCGTGGGTGACCTCGATCAGCCGCTCGGCCTGGCGCCCGACCTTGCCCAGCGTGAACATGCGGCTCGAATCGCCGTGCCAGCCGTCCAGGATCACGGTCACGTCGATATTGAGAATATCGCCCTCGATCAGGGTGCGTGGCCCAGGAATGCCGTGGCAGACGACGTGGTTGACGGAGGTGCAGATACTTTTGGGGAAACCTTTGTAATTGAGCGGCGCAGGGATGGCGCCGTGCGCAATGATGAAATCATGGCACAGGCGGTCGAGCGCCTCGGTGGTGGCGCCCACCGCGACGTGCGGGGTCACGAAGTCCAGTGTCTCGGCCGCGAGCCGGCCAGCCTCGCGCATGCCAGCAAAAGCAGCCTCGTCATGGAGCGTAATCGGCAGTTCCTGGTGTCCCATGCCTTTATCCTAAAGCGTTTCTGGCAAACATCAAGTTGCTCTCCGACGGAATTTGCGTCATCCTGGTTGGATGCGCGTTTTTCTTCTTTTGGGGGCGCTGGCAATCGGCGCGGCGGGCTGCGCCGGCCATGGCTGGACCAAGGCTGGGGTCAAGGAGGAGCGCCTGACACAAGACCTCACCGCCTGCGACCGCTTGGCCGAGGCGGCTTTGGCGCGCGACCGCCGGTCGCGCGGTCCCAGCTTGGCCGATCCCAATGGAGATCAAGCCACGTCGGCCGCCGAGAACAGCACCTCCCTCACCCTCAATCTGCAGCATTACGGCGCCGGCCGGGACAAGCGCGATCTCGTCCATGAATGCATGACGGATCGGGGATACATCGAAAAATGAGCGAGGTCACAGCGGCGGCCCTGATCATCGGCAATGAAATCCTGTCCGGCCGCACCCAGGACGCCAATCTGAACTATATTGCCCAGGGTCTGCTCGCCGAGAACATCCTGCTGCGCGAAGCGCGGGTCATCCCCGATATCGAGGCCGAGATCATCGCCCAGGTGCGCGCGCTGTCCGACCGTTACGATTATGTCTTTACGACTGGCGGCATCGGCCCCACGCATGACGATATTACCGCCGAATCGATCGCCAAGGCCTTCGGCCGCCGTCTGCTGCGCGACCCACGCGCCGTGGCACTGCTCGCGCGGCACTATGCCGATCCGGCGCTGCTCACCGAGGCGCGCCTGCGGATGGCCAACATTCCCGAAGGAGCCGAATTGATCGCCAATCCCGTCAGCGCCGCGCCGGGATTCCATCTCGAAAACGTCTTCGTCTTTGCCGGCGTTCCGGCAATCGCGCGCGCCATGTTCGACAATGTCCGCCCGCTTCTGCGAGGTGGAGGGGCGCTCTATTCCCGGACCATCAGCGCCTTCGTCTATGAGAGCACGATCGCCGATGACATGCGCGCGCTCGCCGAACGTCACGCCAGCCTCGATATTGGCTCCTATCCGTATTTTCGGATGGGGAAGTGGGGCACGGCGCTGGTCGTGCGGGGCACGGACCGAAGTTTGATCGACCAGGTCACGGACGCCCTGGGTGAAGTGATCCGCCGCCACGGCGTCGAGCCGATGGAGGGGGAGGGTGCGGAATGATTCGGCTATTCTAAGCTTGATGCCTAAAAAACAATTGACGTCATGATAAAAGTATGAGGCGTTTATTTTCATGGACAGCCTTAAAGCGACAAATTTTAGCCCGACCCAAATTCGAATGGCCCGCGCCTTACTGGGTTGGTCTCAGGAAGATCTAGCAGCAAAAGCAAAAGTGGAGGTTTCAACCGTTGTAGAAATCGAGCAAAAGCACCGCGTTCCTGAAGAAAAATATCTCTCTATACAGAAGACGCTTGAGAAAGAGGGAATTAAGTCCCTTCCAGGGGATACAATAAATGGGCCCGCCTCTCCCGACTTCTCCCGTGAAGCAATGCAAAGCGGTCAACCGGTTGGCTTTATTTCGGCAACCGACCTCGATCAATGGGCAGATCGACGCGATAGCCAGGCAATCTTACCGGAGGTTATGATGCGCTTGATCCGTGCGTCGACTGGTACTGCGGCTGATATTGAATTTCCTGCTGACGAGAGCGTCCAAACTGCCGGCTGGGATGGAAAGTGTCTTATCTCGAGCGGTACAAACTTTATCCCCAGTGGAAGCTCCGGTTGGGAATTAAGTACTCAAGCACGCAACATTAAGGGAAAGGCGAATAAAGAATATTACAGTCGCCTCAACGATCCCCGTGATTTACCAACTAAAAGAACAACGTTCGTATTCGTGACATTGCGTCGATGGAACGGCAAAGAAGCCTGGATTAAGGAGAAACGCTCGGATCGCCATTGGGTAGATGTATGGGCTTTTGACGCCGATAATTTGGTCCACTGGATTGAGCTGTACCCTGCCGTTGGCCACTGGCTTGCCGCCAAGATCGGTAAAATTCCGCCCAACTTGCGGCAATTGGCCGATGTCGCGGATGAATGGTTGCGCGCGACCAAGTGTCCACTCTCGATGGACCTAATGCTTGCTGGCCGTGACAAAGAGATGATTGAGATTTTGCGCTGGATTCGTGAAGAACCAAGGGTCTTTAACCTTCAAGCTGAATCGTCAAGTGAGGCAATAGCCTTCCTTTATGCGGCATTGCGTCAATTGCCAGAAAAATATTACCAAGCCTTTAGCTCTCGCTGCCTAGTAGCCTCAACGGAGGATGAAGCCCGTCGAATCGGCGGAAGTGTAACGCCGTTAATTATCGTCATGGATGGCGCCGATAGTGGACTCGCAAATAAGCTAGCGAATCAAGGTCACCATGTCTTTGTAAGCCACGGTTCCGATCTGGATGCGCCTGACGATATTACTCGTCTTACACGCCCTACGCGTATGCAGCTTCATCAAATTCTAGAAGATATGTTTATAGATGCAAATGGCTCATTAACCGCTGCGCTGCGAGCGGACATCGATCGTTTATCTCATGATTGCGGCCGTAGCTTGGTCGTGTTGCGCCGGTTAATGTACCCAGCGTCACGTAAGCCGACATGGGCGCAAACGCCGAGCCGTGCCATCATCGCGGCGATGTTGGCTGGCGCGTGGGATGAAAGCCGCGCCGGGGATAAAGACATTCTAGAGCGTCTGAGCGGGATGACATACGATGACCTTGCGGCTGATTTGGCACCTTTCGTTGGCACCCTAGACAGCCCCATTCGCAAAGCTGGCAGTGCATGGAAAATTGCGTCACGACAAGACGCCTGGTTCCGTCTGGCGCTTAACGTGAGTGCGAAGCAATTTGAACTATTTTTGGCCGTGTCCAAGGATGTTATGAGCACGCCCGATCCCCGATACGATTTAGAGCCGAAAGACCGCTGGTTAGCGGAAATAAGAAATATTAGGCCCGAGTATTCCCGATTATTAAGGCATGGGCTTGCTGAGACCCTTATTTTGGCCTCTCTATTTGGAAAGCAGGCGCCAAACATCGATAATGCGGCAGAGGATGTCGGTAATATCGTGCAGCTAATTTTGGAATCAGCGGATGAAAAATGTTGGTGGTCGCTATCAGGCGACTTTCGTCTGCTGGCAGAGGCAGCGCCCGACCGTTTCCTGACTGCAGTGGATCAGGTCTTATATAGTGAGAAAAAGCCTTTAAGAGTGCTCTTTCAAGAAGACGAGGGCTTGGCCGGTGGTGAGTATATTTCCAACTTGTTATGGGCACTGGAAATGCTGGCCTGGAACCCGAATTATCTCGCACGTGTAACCGGGATCCTGGCTGAATTTGACAGAATCGACCCGGGCGGACGCTACAACAACCGTCCCGGCAATAGCCTGAGGGAAATATTTCTTTTATGGTTTCCGCAAACATATGCGGCATTAGATGATCGTCTGCGAGTCTTGGACCGTCTTCGCGGCACGCATAACGATCAGGCTTGGAAACTAATGATCGTACTTCTGCCTAGAGGACATGATACCGCCAGGAATAATCCCCAGCCTCGTTGGCGAGATTACGATATCGATGAAGCTGAGGTGGCTACCTCGGAGCTTATTGATAAAGGCGCCATGGAGCTGACTAAACGGATACTTGAAGATGTAAGTATTCGGGAAAAGCGATGGGTGAACATAATAGATATATTTGAAAGGTTGACTCCCTCTTGGCGTTCTCGAGCAATTGCCAACCTGGCAAAGGCTGCAGACTCGATCAACGACCCGACTTATCGAGTGACTATCTGGACGGCATTACGGTGCTTCATACATAGGCACCGGGACTTCGCGGATGAAGAGTGGGCGCTCCCCGAGGCGGAGGTCTCCGCTATCGAGTTAGCATACAATCGGTTCTCTCCTGTCGACATTGCTGAACGAGTTGCTTTTCTTTTCGACCGACATGTTAAACTCCTCCAGCCGTCGCATGACGATTTCACGGCAGATGATGCTGTAACGGAAAGATATCAGCAGCAGGCAGTCCAGGACCTATTGGCTGCGGAAGGTTTTGACGGCTTAATGCGCCTGGCGTCTATCTGTCCGATGCCGTATTTAATCGGTCGAACAATCGCTAATCTGCCGGATGGCGGCCGGTATTTCGAGGATGTATTCACTCGCTGTCTGCCTGCGGTGTCTGAATCGGAGTGGATGATCGCGCGCGGCCTGATAGATGCCATGTGCACTAGTGAATCTGCGAGCTGGGCGGCCGCCTTGGTGCGTCGCAGCAAGACAGAGAATTGGGGTGATAAGGTCTCCGCCCGCATCCTGCATGCAATGCCGAATCGAGAAGAGACTTGGAGGTTGGCAATAGACTGTGGTGCTAACACCGCGTTTCTCTACTGGAAAGAAGTGCAGACATTTTTGGTAGAGGGCGACGCACAACAGATCGCCGCCGCCGCCGAAGCGTTATTGGGGGTGAAACGTGCCTCCGCTGCTGTCGAGCTGCTCGCTCACCACCGGAGCAAAGGTTTTCCAACCGATCTCATGATGCGAGCGTTGGAGCAGGCTGCCAAGGAGGAGATTCCCACCCAAGGCAATGCGGCAACTATGTTCCAATACTTTGTGGAGGAGCTGTTTGACGCGATTGATATCAATGACGATGCTGAGAAGAACCGGTTGGCAATAGCCGAATGGATATACTTGTCGTATCTTACACCGATAGGTGGGTCGCGGCGCGGGGCCAAAGTGCTTCACAGTTATCTCGCTACCAACCCATCCTTCTTCATTGAGGTCCTGTCGGCCATCTTTAGACCAGCCAAAGATAGCGGTGTAGAAGAACCGGCGCCGGTTGATCAAAAATACGCAGAACTCAGGGCCTCGCAAGCTGATGTCCTATTGCAGTCATGGCAACATCTTCCAGGTCTTCGCCAAGACGGTTTGATCGATGCTGATGTTCTGATGTTATGGGTTAAACAAGCCCGCGATCTATGCAAGAGATATGGTCGAAGTGAGGTGGGGGATCTCAAGATCGGAGAGGTTTTGGCGCGCGCACAACCGGATACCGATGGTATTTGGCCTCCTATGGCTGTATGCCAAGTTATTGAATCGTCCCGTGCCACAAAGCTAGAGAATGGATTTTTTATCGGTACCCGTAATCGTCGCGGAGTTACGTCGCGTAGCGCAACAGAGGGTGGACAGCAGGAACGTAATGAGGCCCAGAAGTATCGGCAATGGGCCGAGAAGGTAGTATTTGATTGGCCTCGGACGGCAGCGGTATTGGAAGACATCGCTAAAAGCTACGAACGCGATGCTCGTCGAGCGGACAATGATGCCGAGCGGAACGATTGGTGACCCCGAATCAACGGAACTTGCGCGTTGCTTTAAGAGCAGTGGTGCCCAGGGGCGGAATCGAACCACCGACACGGAGATTTTCAGTCTCCTGCTCTACCGACTGAGCTACCTGGGCACGCGGGCTAGTTCTAGGTAATGCCTTACGCTTTGTCTAGGGTCTGTTTTCTCGGGGGAACCTTGCCGAGGGAATTAATCCTCATCTGCGCTCGGTCTGTCTGTGGAGCCGATCTCCTCGTCATTCCCTGCCACGCGATAGGCTTCTCCAAGCCAGCGGCCGAGATCGATGAGTCGGCATCGTTCCGAGCAGAAGGGCTGCCATTTCCGTTCGCTGGGTTTACGGCAAATCGGGCAGCTCATGCTCCGCTCCCGAACATGTCCGCGAGCACCGGCCCACGCCTTCTTCTCCGCATTTCCAGAAGGCCGAGGCGGGAAATATTGCCAATCCATTCGAGCTGGGGGTCGGCCTGGGCTGCAGCGCGGAGAATTTCGACGGTCTGTGCGCGGAAGGAGGGTTTCTGCATATCGATGAAATCCACGATGATAATGCCGCCATGATTGCGCAGGCTAACCTGCTGGGCAATCGCTTCGGCCGCGAGACCATTGGTTTCACGGGCCGTCTGCTCCAGACTGGGGAGAGGGGTGGCCGCTCCGCTATCCACATCGACGATGAGGCCGACCCGGGTCGATTCGAAAAACAATGCGCCGCCATTGCGTAGCGGATAGCCTGGCGATAACGCGACGCCAATCTGCTCGCGCCATTCGGATTCTTCCCACTCCCGCGCCGGAAGATGCGACAGGCGCGGCAGGATCTCGGGCGCGTGCAGCCGCGCCCAGACGGCCATCGCTTCTCCTTCGCGACGCTGGTCGAAATAGGCTGCGGCGATCGTGGCGGGATTGAGGCCCCCGATCATCCGCTCCCAGAGCGGTGTCGGGGGCCGAACCTGCCGGGGCGGTTCCGCGCCATCGAAAGTTTCCTGCCGCAATGTCAGGCGCGGGCCCTTGCCAGCGAAACCGTCGCGCAGAATCTCGACCAGGATCCCTTGCCCCTCGTGAAGCCGGCCGCTCTTGGCGGAGCGCTGGCGCAACGGGAGAAAGCCCGGCTGCTCGAGGCCGAGATCGATCATGGCGCCATCGAGCCCGGCTTCGATCCGCAAGATGCGCCCCGCATAATGCGCGCCGATCAGGCTAGGGCGGTCGAGATTCTCGCGCAATGCCTGCCACAACTGGTCATCGACGAGGCGGTAGGCGCGATCGGCCGCGACATGCAGCACCGTTTTCACCGGTAGCCGAGCCCCACGAGAAGCTGAGAGACGTCCGACAAGGACAGGCCGACAATATTGGTGTAGGAACCCTCGATCCAGGGGATGAAGCGTGCCGCCAATCCCTGGACGGCATAGGCGCCCGCTTTGTCGTGCCATTCGCCCGAATCGATATAGGAATCGATATCGCGGGGCGCCAGTCGCAGGAAGCGTACCCGGCTCATCGCCGTGCGCGTGCGCAGCTTGCCATCGGGTGTGGCGACCGCGATGCCGCCTAGCACGCGGTGCCGCCGGCCGCTGAGCAGCCGCAGCATGGCGCGTGCCTCGTTTTCACTGCCCGCTTTGCCGAGGATGCGTCGCCCACAAGCCACGACCGTATCCGCGCTCAGAATATATTCATCGGGGTGAGCGCTCGGGCGCACCGCGGCAAGCTTTTCCAGGGCCATGCGGCGGACATAGGCGTGCGGCACCTCGCCCTTCCTTGGGCTCTCGTCGATCGAAGCGGGGAGGATGCGGTCGGGACGGATGCCGATCTGCGCCAGCAGATCACGCCGGCGCGGCGAAGCGGAAGCCAGCAGCAGCGCCACGTTATTTGAAGCGGAAGGTGATGCGGCCCTTGCTGAGATCGTAGGGGGTCATTTCGACATTGACGCGGTCGCCCGCGAGCACACGGATACGGTTCTTGCGCATCTTACCCGACGTATGCGCCAACACTTCGTGATTGTTATCCAGCTTCACGCGGAACATTGCATTGGGCAGCAATTCCGTGACGATCCCGGAAAATTCGATCAGATCTTCTTTTGCCATTCACTCTCCTGGGCCGGCATCATAGAGGATTTGTGGGAAAGCTCAATTGGCGTTGCGCGAGGCGCCCCGGTCATCCCGGCCCGCGAGCCAGGATGACGGAGGGGGCGCCTCTCTCGCGCTGGCCAAATATTATATCCCGCCCAGGAAATCCGCTTTGCCGACCGGGACGCCGTTATGGCGCAGGATGGCGTAGGTCATGCTGGAATGGAAGTAAAAATTCGGCAGGACAAAGTTCGCAAGATAAGTTTGACCGGTGAAGCGGACCTCGCGCTGGCCGATTTTCATGACGACCTCGCGGTCTTCCGCGCCGACGATCTTGTCGGGAGCCACGGTCTTGATGAATTCGACAGTTTTATCGATCCGCGCCCGCAACTCCGAAAAACTCGTTTCGGTATCGGGAAAGCTGGGTATTGCCACTTGACCCAGGCGGGCGGCCATCCCCTTGGCGGTGTCGGCCGCGATCTGCACTTGACGAGATAATGGAAACATATCGGGGAACAGACGGGCATTGATCAGGATTTCGGGTTCGATCTTACGTTCGGTGCAGAAGGCCTCGCCTTTGCCCAGAACCCCCGAGAGATTAGCGAGCGCCTGTAGAATGCCGGGCACAGCGACGGCGTAAATAGAAAAAGACATATCATCCTCGTCAGTTGCGTGAGGCTGGAACATGCACCCACGCGCCCGATTCGTTCAAGCATCCGCATGGGCAGAAATGCAAGAATGGGTTTCGGCGGCCAGAAAGGAAGAAAAGAGGGTCCAGAACTGTTGTACAAAGACCATGCATGCCATTCTCACCTGGGTAGTCGTAGTGGACGCGCAGCGAATGCGTATTTTGGCGACAAGCGGCATCGGCAAGGGACTTCGTCAAATCCAGGTCTTCGCCAATCCCGCCGGGCATGGATTCGCCCGCGACCTGGGTAGCGACCGTCCCGGCCGCACCCGGGAAAGCCTGGGAAAGACCCGCCATGCTCTCGAACCGCACGTCGACCCGCATCGCCAGGCCAAGCATGATTTTGCCGCCGAGCTTGCGCACCATCTCGAAGCAGCGGCCCGGGCAAAGATTTTCGAGCGGCTGGTTCTCGTTGCGCCACCCCAAATGCTGGGCGACCTGCGTGCCTGCCTGGGTCGGTTGGCCACGGCCCGGCTGATCGCGGAAATCCCAAAGGATTTGGGGAAAACATCGCTCTCAGGAATCTCCAAGAACTTAAGCGCCGCGCTCAATCTCTGAGCGGGAGGCGCGCTGCCACCTGAAGCGCGCTGCCGGGCAGCCCGCCCTGATTCTGCCGAAGTTGGATAAGCACCCGCCCCGGATCGTGTCATGCCTGCGCTCCCAGGCCTTGGAGATTGTCGAAGCGGTGCGCTGAATGGGATTGTCACCCCTTTCTCTTTGTGTTAGATGACCGGCGCGTTGGGTGCAACGCAAGGTTTAGCGCGGGATTTAGGGATATCGTGGCTCAGTACAGTAATAATACGATCCTCGCCGATCGGTATGCGCAGGCGCTTTATGAGCTGGCCGATGGTGCGCGCATGCTCGACCGAATTGCCGGGCAGCTGCGCGTCCTGAAATCGCTTATTAATGCCAGCGCCGATTTGCGCGCTTTTCTTAACGATCCGCGCCTCGGGCGCGAACATCATATGCGTGGCATCGAGGCCATCCTCTCCAAGGAGGGAATGGAGAAGACCCTGGTTAATCTGGGCAGGCTGCTCGCTCGTAACCGCAGGCTCGGCTTGATCGTGCCGGTCATCGACGCCTACCTTGCCAGGCTCGCGCGGGCGCGGGGTGAAACCGTAGCCCAGGTCACCAGCGCCGTGACCTTGAGCGAGGCTCAGAAAGAGGCTCTTACCCAGGCGCTCATGCGCGCCGAAGGCGGCAAGGTCTCAATCGAGGCTCGGGTCGATCCGAATCTGCTCGGCGGTCTTATCATCCAGCTGGGAAGCCGCATGATCGATTCATCGCTCGCCACCAAGTTGAACAAATTGCAATATGCCATGAAAGGGTTGGGATAATGGAAATCCGCGCCGCTGAAATTTCAGCCATTCTCAAGAGCCAGATCGAAAATTTTGGCGCAGAATCCGACGTTTCTGAAATCGGACAGGTCCTCTCGGTCGGCGACGGTGTCGCGCGCGTGTATGGACTGGACAAGGTCCAGGCCGGCGAAATGGTGGAGTTTCCCGGCCAGGTGCGCGGCATGGCGCTCAACCTGGAAAACGACAATGTCGGCGTCGTGATCTTTGGCGATGACCGGGCGATCAAGGAAGGCGATGTCGTCAAGCGCACCGGGGCCATCGTCGATGTGCCGGTCGGCCGCGAGTTGCTGGGGCGCGTCGTCGACGCGCTGGGCAATCCGATCGACGGCAAGGGGCCGATCATGGCCAAGGAGCGCCGCCGCGTCGAGGTCAAGGCGCCTGGCATCATTCCGAGGAAATCCGTGCACGAGCCGATGCAGACCGGGCTCAAGGCCATCGACGCTTTGGTGCCGGTCGGTCGCGGTCAGCGCGAGCTCATCATCGGCGACCGGCAGACCGGCAAGACGGCGGTGGCGCTCGATACTATCCTCAACCAGAAAGCGGTCAATGCGGGGGCCGACGAGGCGAAGAAGCTCTATTGCATCTATGTCGCAATCGGCCAGAAGCGCTCGACTGTCGCCCAGATTGTCAAGACGCTCGAGGACCAGGGCGCGCTTGAATATTCGATCGTGGTCGCAGCCACCGCATCCGAACCCGCACCGCTGCAGTTCCTGGCGCCCTATACCGGCTGTGCCATGGGCGAGTATTTCCGCGATAACGGCATGCATGCCGTGATTATTTACGACGATCTTTCCAAGCAGGCGGTGGCTTACCGCCAGATGTCGCTGTTGCTGCGTCGTCCGCCGGGGCGCGAAGCCTATCCCGGCGACGTCTTTTATCTCCATTCCCGCCTGCTCGAGCGTGCGGCGAAGATGAATGACGCCCATGGGGCGGGATCGCTGACGGCGCTGCCGGTGATCGAAACCCAGGCGGGCGACGTGTCGGCCTATATCCCGACCAACGTCATTTCGATTACGGACGGCCAGATCTTCTTGGAGACCGGCCTGTTCTATAAAGGCATCCGCCCGGCCATCAACGTCGGCCTGTCGGTCTCGCGCGTGGGTTCGGCAGCCCAGATCAAGGCGATGAAGCAGGTCGCGGGCAAGATCAAGCTCGAACTCGCGCAATATCGCGAGATGGCGGCCTTTGCTCAATTCGCCTCGGACCTCGACGCGGCCACCCAGCGCCTGCTTGCGCGCGGCGCTCGCCTCACCGAGTTGCTCAAGCAGGGCCAGTTCCAGCCCCTGCCGGTTGAAGAGCAGGTGCTCGCGATCTTCGCGGGCGTGCGCGGCTTCCTCGACGGCGTAAAGATCGAGGATATTGCCCGCTTCGAGCGCGGCATGCTGGCCGAGCTGAAATCGCGCCACGGCGAGATCGTGGAGGCGATCCGCAAGGACCGCGAGATCAAGCCGGAGATCGAGGAAAAGCTCACCGCTTTCCTTGATGGATTCGTCAAGGCGTTCGCCTAGGCTGGAAACAGATATGGCTAATCTGATCTTCGCGCGGGGGAAATCGTGCCGAGCCTGAAGGACCTCAAGGTCCGCATCAATAGCGTCAAATCGACGCAGAAGATCACCAGTGCCAAGAAAATGGTCGCCGCCGCCAAGTTGCGCCGCGCCCAGGAGCAAGCCGAGGCGGCGCGGCCTTATGCCGATCGGCTCGAACGCGTCTTGACTGGTCTCGCCGCGAGCCAGGCCGGCCAAGCGGGGGCCCCCGAACTGCTGGTGGGCAATGGACGGGATGCGGTTCACCTGCTGGTGGTGATGACCGCCGACCGGGGCCTGTGCGGGGCCTTCAATTCCTCGATCGTCCGGCAGGCGCGCAAGACGATTCGCGACCTCAAAAGCGCTGGCAAGACGGTCAAGCTCTTCTGTATCGGCCGCAAGGGCCGCGACCAGCTCAAACGGGAATTCGCCGGCGATATCGCGGGCTTTGTCGAGGATGTGGCGCGGCCCCGCCTCAGTTTCGACAAGGCGGCGGCAATCGCCCAGACCATCCGCGAGATGTTCGAGGCAGGCGCCTTCGACGTAGCGAGCATCATCTACAACAAGTTTCGCTCCGCTATCGTGCAGACCGTCACCCAGACCCAGATCATTCCCTTTGCTGTCGCATCGACGACGCCCGGCAAGGACGATACGGCGATGGCGCAGTACGAATACGAGCCCGAGGAAGGCGCAATCCTGCGCGACCTCTTGCCGCGCAATCTCGCCATGCAGATCTATCGCGCGCTGCTCGAGAACGCGGCGAGCGAACAGGGCGCCAGCATGACGGCCATGGATAGCGCGACGCGCAACGCTGGCGATATGATCAATCGCCTGACGCTGGTCTATAACCGGTCGCGCCAGGCTTTCATCACCAAGGAACTGATCGAGATCATTTCGGGCGCCGAGGCGCTGTAGCACGCATTTGCACCCGGGAAACAGGAGAAGAAAATGAACAGGAATCGGATAGGCAAGGTCACGCAGATACTGGGCGCCATTGTCGACGTGCAGTTCGACGGCGATCTGCCGGCGATCCTCAACGCGCTCACCGTCGACAACCATGGACGCAAGCTCGTCCTTGAAGTGGCCCAGCACTTGGGAGAAAAAACGGTACGCACCATCGCCATGGATTCGACCGATGGCCTGACCCGCAGCGCCGAAGTGAGCGATACCGGCGCGCCGATTTCCGTGCCTGTCGGGCCGGAGACGCTCGGGCGTATTATCAATGTGATCGGCGAGCCGATCGACGAGCGCGGCCCGGTCACGACCAAGCGGAGCTATCCGATCCATCGCCCGGCGCCGGAATTCGTCGAGCAATCCACCGAGGCGCAGGTACTCGTCACCGGCATCAAGGTCGTGGATCTGCTGGCCCCTTATGCGCGCGGCGGTAAAATCGGCCTGTTCGGCGGGGCGGGAGTGGGCAAAACCGTGCTCATTCAGGAACTGATCAACAATGTGGCTAAGGCCCATGGCGGCTATTCCGTATTCGCCGGGGTGGGCGAGCGTACCCGCGAAGGCAACGACCTCTATCATGAAATGATCGAATCGGGCGTCATCAAGAAGGACGGTCCCGGCTCCAAGGCGGCGCTGGTCTATGGACAGATGAACGAGCCCCCGGGAGCGCGCGCGCGGGTAGCGCTGACCGGCGTGACGCTCGCGGAATATTTCCGCGACGAGGAAGGCCAGGACGTGCTGTTCTTCGTCGACAATATTTTCCGCTTCACCCAGGCGGGTTCCGAAGTGTCCGCGCTGCTCGGACGCATTCCTTCCGCAGTGGGCTATCAGCCGACCCTTTCCACCGATATGGGCGCGCTGCAGGAGCGGATCACCACCACCAAGCAGGGCTCGATCACTTCGGTGCAGGCGATCTATGTGCCGGCCGACGATTTGACCGATCCGGCGCCGGCGACCTCGTTCGCCCACCTCGATGCAACCACCGTGCTGTCGCGCGCGATCTCCGAACTGGGCATCTATCCGGCTGTCGATCCGCTCGATTCGACTTCGCGCATTCTCGATCCCCGCGTCGTGGGCGAGGAGCATTACCAGGTGGCCCGCGAAGTTCAGCGCGTCTTGCAGAGCTATAAATCGCTCCAGGACATCATTGCCATCCTGGGCATGGATGAGTTGTCGGAAGAGGACAAGCTGATCGTGGCGCGCGCCCGCAAGATCCAGCGCTTCCTCTCCCAGCCCTTCCATGTCGCCGAAGTCTTTACCGGCGTTCCAGGCGTGTTCGTCAAGCTCGAAGACACGATCAAAGGCTTCAAGGGGATCGTCGAGGGCCAGTATGACGATATTCCCGAATCCGCCTTTTACATGGCGGGGACGATCGACGACGTCGTCGCGCGCGCGCGCAAGCTCGCCGAAGCTGCCTAGCCATGGCGCTGCATTTCGAGCTGGTGTCGCCGGAGAAACTGCTGATCGCCCGCGAGGTCGCGATGGCGATCGTGCCGGGCGAGGAAGGCGATATCGGCGTGCTGGAGCAGCATATGCCCCTCATCTCGACGCTGCGCCCGGGCTTGGTGATCCTGACCGCGGACGGCCAGCCCATGCAGCGCTTCTTCGTCGAAGGCGGCTTTGTCGAGGTCACGCCGGCCTCCTGCGTCGTGCTTGCCGAACATGCCCAGCCCTTCGAAACGCTGGATCGCGGCGCGGCGGAGCGGGCGCTTGCCGATGCCGAGGCCGACCTACGGGATGCCCGCAACCCGGCCGAGACCCAGCGGGCGGAAAGTGCCTTGCGCATCGCCCGCGCCCGGCTCGAAGCCCTCGCACCCTCGGTTTATTAGGCAGACGACGCTACGGGCGCGGCGGGATTCGCGCCGCGGCGTTCCATTGAGAAAAACAATAATTTTCTGTTAAATAACCATCCTCCCTCGTGCCAGGAACCGAAAAACTGGCTGGTCTGTTTTCCAACTAACAATCTATAGTAGGTTTTGATGTACTGCCACGCTTCAACTAGCGTAGCAGGAAGCCACGGTGTTGCCTCATGGAGGTTTTTTAGTTAGGAACGGAACCACCCATGAATATTCGTAAACAATCACGACGGCCTCGTTTCAGTGCTTTGCACGTCGCTCTGGTCTTGGCGCTCGGCCTCGCCTGGCCCGCCATTGCGCAGCAAAATAGCGTGGCGGCGCTACCCGACCTCGTCCGGGCACCCAACCCAGACCTCCTCCCCGATATCCTCGATCGACGCGACGAGGATCTCTACCGGCAGATCTTCTCCTTGCAGGAGCGCGGGCATATCATGGAAGCGGACCGGCTGGTGGACGAGCTGGGCGACCGCACGCTTTTCCCCTTCGTTCTTGCCGAGCGATACGAATCCGGCCATTACAAGGCAAGCAAACGAGAGCTCCAAGCGTGGTTGTCCGCCCACAAGGCCCTCCCCGAAGCGGCGAAAATTGCCGCGCTACTCAAGAGGGGGAGCGCCGGCGTAAGCGATGCCCGCCCGATCAATGAGCCGACCTATGACCGCAATGCGGATTGGCTGGCTGGGCTCGCCGCGTGGAAGAAAAACGATTTCGCCAGGGCAGCGAAGGCCTTCAGCAAGGCGGCTGAACGGGAAAACGCCAACCCTTGGGACGATGCCGCGGCCAGTTACTGGGCCGGGCGCGCCTACGCCAATGCGGGACAGCCGGAGAAGCTCACCCCGTGGCTCAGGCGCGCGGCATCCGTGCCGAGCAGCTTCTATGGCCAGCTTGCGCGCCGCCGCCTCGGCATGGATTCCGGGATCGATTGGCATATTCCGCCGCTTTCCCCCGATCAGATCAAGGAACTCATCGGCGAGACGCTGGGACGCGATGCCCTCGCCCTCATCCAGGTCGGGCGGGTCGCGAGCGCCGAGCGCGCACTGCTGGCGCTGGCCGATCGCGACGGCGCGCGGTGGGGATCTGTGCTGCTCTCCATCTCCCAAGCGGCCGGGATGCCCTCGCTGGCGCTGCATATCGGCAATGATTTGTGGCTGCGCCAGCGGGACAAGGTCAATGCTGCCATGTTCCCGGTGCCGGCCTGGCGCCCCAAAAGGGGCTATACGGTCGACCGCGCGTTGCTGTTTGCTATCATTCGCCAGGAATCGGGCTTCGATCCTACCGCCAAATCGCCCGCAGGAGCGCGCGGCCTCATGCAATTGATGCCGGCCACGGCGCGCCATGTCGCGGGCGCTAAGGCGAACCTGGCCGATCCGATCGTATCCATGGGGTTGGGTCAGGACTATATCAGGGAATTGATGTCCGACGATGCGGTCGGAAACGATCTGGTGCGGCTGGCCATTTCCTATAATGCCGGCCCGAACAATCTCAAGAAATGGCTGGCTGGTAGCGGCGCGCAGGAGGATCCCCTGCTGTTCATCGAGACGCTGCCCTCTCGCCAGACGCGGCTGTTCGTGGCCCGCGTACTCACTAATTACTGGATGTACCGGGACCGTCTGGGCGAGGTGACACAGTCATTGGATGAACTCGCCGGCGGCGGCTGGGCGCCCTATGGACGGGACCGGGTGGTCACGGAAAATACCGCGGAGCGGTAGTGGCTGGCCGGATCGATGAAAGCCGCCCGTTTCTCGCGGTCCAGATAGCCCTTCTCACCGTCAGCGATACCCGCACGCTTGCCACCGACACGTCGGGTACAGTTCTGGCCGAGCTTATTGCCGCTACGGGCCACCGGCTGGTCCATCGCGCCATCCTGCCGGACGTGCAAAGCGCGATCGAGGACCAGCTGCGCCGCTGGATCGCCGACGATGCGGTCGACGTGGTGATCGCGACCGGCGGCACCGGTCTGACCGGCCGCGATGTCACGCCGGAGGCGTTTGCCACCGTTATCGAGAAGGAAATCCCCGGCTTCGGTGAGTTGTTTCGCATGCTGTCCTATCAAAAAATCGGCACGTCCGCGCTTCAGTCGCGCTGCATCGCGGGGCTTGCGCGCCAGACCTACCTCTTTGCTTTACCCGGTTCGCCTTCGGCCTGTCGCGACGGGTGGGAGATCATCGGTCCCCAGCTCGACAACCGCTACCGCCCCTGCAACCTGGTCGAGCTCATGCCGCGCCTCTCGGAGCGATAGCGGACGCCCGCGCCGCTCGGGCGAAGCAGCACAGGCTTGCCCATTCCGGTGCATCTTGGAGAAAGCTCCCAGGCCAAAAAACTCCTGGCGAAGACGGGCCGCGATAAGCGCGGCCCGTGCTTTCTCTATGCCACGAAGGTGAAGTCCGACGAATCGAGGCTGCTGGCTAGAAAATTGCTCAGCACCAGGCTATTCGTGCCAAGAACGATCCGTGTGTCACTGCCGGCCTGGCTGATCCCCAGTTGATTAAAGGCGTGGGCCCCGAAGAGGCTCGATATCTCGATATGATCGAAGCCCTTCTGGAAATCGCTCACCCGGTCGGCACCTTGGCTGAAAATAAAGGTATCGTTCCCCACTCCACCGGTCAGGACGTCGTTTCCCGCGCGGCCATCCAAGCGGTTGGCGGAATTGTCGCCGGTAATGAAATCATTGGCGCCCCACCCGATGACATTCTCAAAGCCGGAGAATTGTTCGTTGGAGGCGTAGGTAATATTGTTGCTGTTGTCGACTTCATAAAGGTGGCCGTCGGTCAGATCGATGCGCAAATTCTTGTAAGGCCCGCCCGATCCTACCGCGATGTCGTAATCCAGCGTATCGACGCCATCGTTCCCGAGCAGGATGTCCTCGCCATATCCGCCGATGACATGATCGTCTCCCGATCCGCCGGCGATGCGGTCATTGCCATCTCCCCCGATGAGCAGATCGTTGCCGAGAAGGCCACGCAGATCGTTGGCGCCCCCGTCCCCCGTCAAGACGTCGTCATAGTTTGAGCCGCGCGCATTCTCGATGGCAATCAGCGTATCCGTGCCGTCTGCCCCGGTCGTCCGGCCTTGGGAGAGATCGATAAAGACCGAATCGGTGGCCGAGCCATAATTGACAAAATCGATCCCGGATCCCCCATTGAGAATGTCTTGACCGAGGCCACCCCACAGAGTGTCGTCGCCGTCATTGCCATTGATGGTGTCATCGCCGCCCCGACCTCTGAGATCATTGACGCCGGCATCGCCCGTGATGCGGTCGGCATAGTCGGAACCCTGGACACTTTCGATATTGCGCAGAAGGTCATTTCCCGCGGCCCCCGTCGCCGAGCCGAGCGTCAAATCGACCACAACTCCCGACGTCGCTCCCCAATAGGCGACCGTGTCGATGCCGTTGCCGCCATCGATCGTATCCTGACCGCCATCGCCTTCGATCAGACGTCATTGCCATCGCCGCCATAGAGTTGGTCATTGCCGAGATAACCGGTGAGTGAATTGTCGCCGGAATCTCCCCGCAAAACGTCGTCATAGGCCGAGCCATGGACATTTTCGATCGAAATCAGATAGTCGGTGGCCCCGCCGAAGCCTCCGGTGATCTTACCCGCGGCGAGATCGGCGACGATCGCGGTCGAGGAATTCCAGTAAATTGCCGCATCATTGCCCGCGCCGCCGTCCAGCGTGTTTATGCCATAGGTGCCCTCGAGCAGGTCGTTGCCATTCCCTCCAAGCAGAATATCATTGCCCGAGAGTCCGCCGAGCTCGTCGCCGGTCAGATAATCATCGCCATCATTGCCGCTGAGCGTATCGTCCCCACCCCTTCCCCTGAGGTCGTTGAC
>DATAGZ010000014.1:0-84507 GCA_036263455.1 Dongiaceae bacterium | reverse complement strand
CGAATCCATTCGAGCTCGCGGTCAAGCGAGCGCTGGCGGGCGCTCTCCTGGCGCGCTTCCTGCGTGATCCTCTTCTGCTTCTGCTCGAGCCAGCCCGAATAATTCCCCTCATAGGGTATGCCCTGGCCGCGATCGAGTTCGAGGATCCAGCCCGCGACATTGTCTAGAAAATACCGGTCGTGAGTCACGGCCACCACCGTCCCCTTATAGTCATGCAGGAATCGCTCCAGCCAGGCGACCGATTCCGCGTCGAGATGATTTGTGGGTTCATCGAGCAGCAGCATGTCCGGCTCGGACAGCAGCAGGCGGCAGAGGGCGACACGGCGCTTCTCGCCGCCCGAGAGAGGGTCGATCATGGCGTCTCCCGGGGGACAGCGCAGCGCATCCATGGCGATTTCGACCTTGCGGTCGAGCTCCCACGCATCGACAGCCTCGATCTTCTCCTGTAGCTCGGCCTGCCGCGCAATCAGGGCATCCATCTCCTCGGCGCTCATATCTTCGCCGAACCGCGCGCTCACCGCCTCGAATTCCTCGAGCAGCGTCTTGGTGGCCGCCACGCCTTCCATGATATTGCCGAGCACGTCTTTGGCGGGATCGAGCATGGGCTCCTGCGGCAGATAGCCGACCTTCACCCCTTCGGCTGCCCAGGCCTCGCCACTAAAATCCCGGTCGAGCCCGGCCATGATCTTGAGCAATGTCGATTTGCCCGCGCCATTGTGGCCTAGCACGCCGATCTTCGCCCCGGGGAGGAAGGACAGCCAGACATTCTCCAGGACCTTACGGCCGCCGGGATAGATCTTGGTCAGATCCTTCATCACATAAATGTACTGATACGATGCCATGCGCCCTAACTCGTTTGTTGGGCAAGCTTTATCCAAACGAATCCGGCCGCGCAACGTTCCCCTTAAATAACACTTGCGTTATATAATCGATTTGTTATATTCAGGCCATGGACCGATTAAGTGCGATCTTCTCGGCATTGAGCGACCCGACCCGGCGCGCAATCCTGGCAAGGCTGAGCGACGGACCCGCCTCCGCCACCAGGCTCGCGAAACCCTTCCCTATTAGCCAGCCTGCCATTTCCCGCCACATAAAGGTACTCAGGAGCGCGGGGCTGATTGCCCAGACTCGCGAAGGCCAATGGCGCCGCTGCGTGCTAAAGCCGGAAACCATGGCTGAGGCGGCGGATTGGCTGGATCAATACCGGAAATTCTGGGACCAGAGCCTGACGCGGCTCGATACATACCTCACCAAAATTCAGACCCCCAAGAAAGGAAAGATATCATGATCTCTGCTTCAATGGTTGAGCCCGCTTCGGCGGAGGAGCTGTTTCTCGAAGTGCACAAGCATTTGCCGGCCCCGCCGGAACTGGTCTTCAAAGTCTGGACCGAGCCAAGCCATCTCGTCCATTGGTTCGGCCCCGAGGGTTTCAGCGTGCCTGAAGCCAGAACGGATGTTCGGCCAGGCGGCAAATGGTTCACCTGCATGCGGTCACCGAGCGGTACCGAACATCGAGTGCAGGGCGTGTATCGGGAAATCGAGGCGCCGCGTAAAGTCGCCTTCACCTGGGCCTGGCTCGATGAGGCGGGCCAGATCAAGCATGAAACCCTGGTGACGGTCACGCTCGCGCCCAAGGGAACCGGGACCGATCTGGTCCTGAGGCAGACAGGCTTCGCGAATATCGATATGCGCGACCGGCACCAGGAGGGGTGGGCCTCGAGCATGGATTGCCTTGCCGAATATCTGGCATCGCTGCCGGCCTAGCGAGACGTCCTGAATTGACCCTCTCCCTTGATGGGAGAGGGTACTTACGTCATTCCCGGCCTTGAGCCGGGCCACTCTTCGCCATCACCGGCCGCCGCACTTTTGCGACGGAACCTGGCTGAACCCAGCGTGTCTATAGGGAATGAACAAAGGTGGCCAGATCCACATCGGGACATCGGGATGGCTCTACGGTCCCTGGCGCGGCCCCTTTTATCCGGAGGATATCCGCACCGAGGACCTCCTGCCATTCTATGCCCGCACGTTTTCGACGGTGGAGATCAATAATAGCTTCTATCGCGCCCCTACACCCAAAACCATCCAGACCTGGTGTGGGCGCGTGCCCGAAGAATTCGTCTTTTCCGTCAAGGCCAACCGCTACCTGACCCACCGCAAGCTTCTCAAGGGTAACCGCGAGGATTTCGATTTCTTCTTCTCCCTGCTGCCGGTCTTCGGGCAAAAGCTCGGGCCGGTTCTCTATCAACTGCCGCCGCGTTTCCATAAAAACGCCGAGCGGCTGGCCGCTTTTCTGGCTCTTCTCCCCGCCGATTGCCGGGCGACGTTCGAATTTCGCCACGAATCCTGGTTCGATGAGGATATCTACGCCGTTCTGAGAAAGCACAATGCGGCCTGGTGCATCTACGATCTCGATCGCCGCCATGCGCCCGCCCAGATCACTGCGGATTTTGCCTACTTGCGCATGCATGGACCGCAAGGCCCTTATAAGGGTTCCTACGACGACGCCTTTTTGCAGCGCTGGGCGCGACAATTCCTGGCATGGCAAAAAGAGGACATAGACGTCTATTGTTATTTCGACAATGACGAGAAGGGCTATGCGGTAAAAGATGCGCACCGTCTCTGCCATTATGTCGAATTGTCGAGCAACCGGCGCAGGAGCGCTTGAGGCCCCGAGCCCCATCTGCTAAGAGCGCGGGATGCTCGTCCCCACGCCCAGCGCGCACGCATTGCCGCATAATCTCGCGAATTTTCCGACGATCGCCGCAGCGCTCGATTATGCCGCAAAGGGCGATACCGGGCAGAATTTCTATTCGGCGCGTGGCGAATTGGTGCATGTCCTGCCCTATCGCGACCTGCGTGAGCGTGCCCTGCGCGTTGCGCGTGGCCTGGCCGGACTGAAGCTCGGGCGTGGCGCGCGCGTCGCGCTCATAGCCGATACCGAGCCGGATTTCGTCACCCTGTTTTTTGCCTGCCAATATGCCGGGCTGTTGCCCGTCCCCTTGCCCTTGCCTACCAGCCTGGGCGGCAAGGACGCCTATATCGCGCAGCTGCGCCAGCAGATTACAAATTGCGAGGCATCCCTGGCTTGGGCGCCGAGCGAACTTGCTGCGCTGCTTGCCGAGGCCGCCAGAGGCCACTGCCCCGTGCTGGAAAGTATGGATGCGCTCTCGGAAGAGGGCCAGCTGCTGCCTTGGCAGCCGGAAGACGTGGGCTATTTGCAATTTTCCTCGGGGAGCACGCGGTTTCCCAAAGGCATCGAGATCACCCAGGCGGCGCTCATGGCTAATCTCCAGGGCATCGCGCAGCATGGGTTGCAGTTGCGCCCGGGCGACCGTGCCTGCTCTTGGCTGCCCTTCTACCATGACATGGGTCTCGTCGGATTCCTGCTGGCGGCGCTCGCAACGCAGACCAGCATCGATTACATGGCCACGCGCGATTTCGCGCGCCGGCCCCTGACTTGGCTGAGCCTGATGGCGCGCAACCGCGGTTCAATCGCCTATAGTCCGAGCTTCGGCTACGAATTGTGCGTGCGGCGCATGCGGGACCAGACGGCGTTCGCGGGCGATTTATCCTCCTGGCGGCTGGCGGGGATCGGCGGGGATATGGTTCAGGCCCCGGTGCTCGATCGCTTCGCCGCTTGTTTCGCTCCCTTCGGTTTCACGAAAACCGCCTTCACCGCGAGCTACGGCATGGCGGAAACGGTGCTGGCCATCAGCTTCGCTCCCGTCGCAACCGGGCCGAGGGTCGACCATATCGACCGGCGCGCGCTCGCCGAGGAGAATCGCGCGATCCCATCCACGCCGGGTGAGCAATCGCGTGGTTTCGTCTCTTGCGGACGGGTGCTCCCCGGGCATGCGGTGGAGATCCGCGATCCGCGCGGCACGCCGCTCGGCGAGCGGCAGATCGGCGGGATTTTTTTTCGTGGACCGAGCCTCATGCGCGGCTATTTTCGACAGCCAGAGGAAACGCGCGCCGTGCTCGATGCCCAGGGTTGGCTGAATACCGGCGATCTCGGCTATCGCTGGGGCGACGAAATCGTTATCACCGGACGCGCCAAGGACCTGATCATCGTCAATGGCCGTAATATCTGGCCTCAGGATCTCGAATGGGCCGCCGAGGAAGTCGCCGACCTGCGCCGCGGCGATGCAGCGGCCTTTTCCATCGATGACGGCCAGGGCGATGAGCAGATCATCCTCCTCGTGCAATGCCGCTCCCAGGAAAGCGACAGCCGCGACCGCCTGGTCAAGGATGTCGCCGCGCGGCTCCAAAAAGCCGCTGCGGTCGAGGCGAAGATTATCCTCATCCCTCCCCACGGTCTTCCCAAGACTTCGTCGGGCAAACTCAGCCGGGCCAAGGCCAAGAGCAATTTTCTCGCCGGCCTTTATGCCTGAGTTGGTCGCGCTGACGGGAGCGACCGGTTTTCTCGGTCGCGCCACCCTGCGACAATTGATCCAGGACGGCAGACGCGTACGGATCTTTGTAAGACGATTTGACCGCTCGTTGCTTTTTCCGGAGGCGAATCTGGAAATCGTCCAAGGCAACCTTTTCGAGCCGGCGACCCAACGGGCCTTGCTCATGGACAGCACAGCCTTTATCCATATCGCCGGCTTGACCCGGGCGCGAAACGCGCGGGAATTCTTCTCCGTCAATGACCGGCTCACCCGGGAGCTCGTCGCCACTCGCGTCCGGGTCGCGCCCGAGAGTTTCATCATCCATATTTCTTCCCTTGCCGCCCGCGAGGCCTGGCTTTCACCCTATGGCGCCTCCAAGCGCGCCGGAGAAGACCATATCACCAGCCTATCCGATGCGGCCTGGACGGTGCTGCGGCCTCCGGCTATCTACGGTCCCGAAGATACGGCCCTTCGGCCGCTTTTTGCCCTCGCCCGCTTGGGTCTTTTGCCATTGCCCAATCCACCCGGAGCGCGCGTGGCCATGATCCATGTCGAAGACATGGCCCGGGCGATCCTGGCCTGTCTCACTCAGCCCGCCAGCGTGAGCCGACATATTACCGAGCTTTCCGACGAATGCCGCGATGGCTACGACCATCGTGCCCTTGCCGCTGCCGCCTCGGTCGCCCTGGGAAGAAAGGTCCGCCCGCTCGCCCTGCCGGGGATGATTCTCGCGGGGGTCGCGCGGCTCAATGATTGGGGCGTTAAAGCGGGGCTGGCTCCGCCGGTGCTTCTTCCCCATAAACTAACCGAGCTGCGCTATCCTTCCTGGTCCTGTGCCGGGGAGAACCTATCGCGACTCGCAAACTGGCGGCCCCGCTTCACTCTCGCGGAAGGTCTCGCCGATACGCTCACTCCGCTGCATACTCCTAGCTAACTTATTGAAAAGATTATATTGTAACAGGCTGTTACAAAATGTCATTTCCGCTTGTCGGCTCCTTGTTCCATTTAGCTTGGTTATTGGCTTGGGGGAATACGAACGAGCCATGCAAGGAAGCTATACGATGACCGATAAGCCCGTTGAGAAGATTTTGCCGGAAGTCTGCGCCTTGTTGGCGCGCTTTCGCAAGACGGAGATCGTCATCGGCGCCGATACAGACATCGCGCGGGATCTGAACCTGGACTCTCTTGCCGTCATGGATTTGATGATGGAAATCGAGGATACGTTCGACATTTCCATTCCCCTGAATATGGTGCCCGAGATCACGACGGTCAGACAACTGGCCGAGACGATCCGCAGCATTAGACAAAAGAACAAGGAGGAGTACGCCTAATGGGGATTTTTCACCGTTTCGAAGCGTTGCGAGCGGCGCACCAGACACTCCAGGATTGCGGCGCCGATCCGTTTGCCGTGAAAATAGAGAAAGTGCTCTCCTCCACCACGGCCATGATCAATGGACAGGAAACGATCCTCTGCGGCTCCAATAATTATCTCGGCCTGACTTTTGATGACAGCGCCCTGCGGGCAGCCATCGATGCCATTCAAGAACTGGGCACTGGCACGACCGGGTCGCGAATCGCCAACGGCTCCTATGCCGACCACCGCCTCTTGGAACGGGATCTCGCCGATTTCTACGGCAAGGCGCATTGCATGGTGTTCTCGACCGGATACCAGGCCAATCTCGGCGCAATCTCGACCCTGGCGGGACCGGGGGATTTTCTAGTCATCGATTCCGATTCCCATGCCAGCATCTATGATGGATGCAAGCTCGGCAACGCCACGGTCGTGCGCTTCCGCCATAACGATCCCGCCGATCTCGACAAGCGGATGGCGCGAATCGCCCACGAACCGGGCAATAAGATCATCGTGGTCGAAGGGATATACTCGATGCTGGGCGATCAGGCGCCGCTCGCGGAATTTGTCGCCGTCAAAAAGAAGTACGGCGCCTATTTGCTGGTGGACGAGGCCCATTCCATGGGCATTCTGGGCCGCACTGGCCGAGGCCTGTGCGAGGCCGCCTGCGTGGAAGCGGATGTCGATTTCATCACAGGCACTTTCTCCAAGAGCATGGGTGCCATCGGGGGCTTTCTGATTTCCGATCACGAGGGTTTCGACATTCTGCGCGTGGCTTGCCGGCCTTATATGTTCACGGCCTCCCTGCCTCCTTCAATCGTTGCCTCGGTGCGCGCGGCGTTGGCTGAATTGCGCACCCACCCCGAGCTGATGACCCGGCTGTGGAAGAACGTAGATATTCTCTATGATAACCTCGCCGCCGCGGGATTTTCGGTTGGCGCGCAAAAGGGTCCGGTCGTAGCCATCCGTCTCAATGACCCTGCCCTCGCAGCGAAATTCTGGCATGAAGCGCTGGAAGCAGGCGTTTATGTCAACCTGGCCCTGCCCCCCGCGACGCCGAGTGGCACGGCCCTGCTGCGATGCTCGGTATGCGCCGCCCATACGCCGGCACAGCTTCGCGCCGTGGTCGAGATCTTTGCGGCGATCGGCGCAAAGCTTGGCCTGATTCAGGAAATCGCCGCCATTGCTGCGGAATAAAGGGATTATCTTTTACCCGACTCCCGAGGAGCGCGCCAATTCGATGGCGGTCTTCTAGGAAGCGCTCTTCTGCTCCAAAAGCGAACGCATGCATTGCGGCGCGGCAACGGCTATGGCCTGCCGGTCGCGAGCTTCGATATAGATGACCTGCCCGCTCTGATGCCAAAGATAGAATTCCAGCATGCAGCGGGCGTTGGAATATTGCCAGACGTCCAAGCTCTTTTCATGGCGAATATGCTGCGGCGTGCCCATGATCGCGCCGATGCGGGCGGGATCAGATCCGACCAGCTGCTGAGGATCGGTCATTGCCGAGGCAAGCTTTGTCGCCGTAGTCGGCTGCGCGCTGGCCGCAGCGGGAACCACGGTCACATCGCGGGGCGCTACGTCCGGCGCACATGCCGCCATACCAAGCAGGCCCATCACGCTCAGCACAAGTCTGCGACCGGTCATCGCCCCACCTCGGGAGCCAGCGGCTCCACTTGACCCAGAATAATTCCACCCTTCTCCACTTCGAGTTCCTGATAGCGCACCTTGCCGGTGATCTGTCCCTTGGCGCGTAGAACCAGCCGCTTGCGTACGATCAGTTCGCCCTCGAAACGGCCGTTGACATCCGCAGTGTCCACGTCGGCCGTCCCCTTGAACTCGCCGCCCGGCGCAAGCGTGATGATGGCGCACCCCTTGAGGCTCGCCTCGACCCGCCCTTCAATGATCAAATGATTGCAAGCATGAATCTCGCCATTGAGCACGATATCGCGGCCAACGACCAGCTTCTTGGCTTCCTCGCTCGCTTTCTGGTTTGTCAGCGGGGAGAGCATCTCCGCGCCGCGCCGCGCCGCTTCATATTTCGCCCGGCTGCTATCGCCGCGGACGTAGGATTTCGCCTCGGCTGGCGCGCCCTCGCTTTTTTCGCTCATTCCTCTCTCCCTTCCGGGCTAGCGCCCATCTCGTGCCCCACGGCCCGTTCCGAGCCGCGCATATAAATGGACCATGGCGGCCGTCGCCAGCACCGGTGCGATAATATTCACGAGCGGGATGGTTAATAGCAGCGTGATCAGCGTTCCAGCAATAGTCAATTGACGCCAGTGGCGCCGACCCATCCGGCGCGCCTGTCCGAGCGGGATATATCGTGCCGCCACGCTGGTGAAATACGCCTGCCCCAGCAGGTACCCATTCAGGACATAAAAGACAATTGGATAAAAGGGCGTGAGCAGGGCGGCTATAAAGAACAGCGGAAGCGCCGCCATGTTTAGGATTACCCCCCAGAGGAGTAGCCCCAGCGAGCGCGCGAGCACGGCGGTCCAGTGTGAAGAACCATCGGGATGCAATAAGGGATGCACCCGTTCGGCTATCGCCGCGATATCTTCCTCGAACAAGCCAATGGCGATACTCATCATGATGGGGAAAAGCAGCCAGGCGAGCAGGATCGCCCCTACGACGCTCGCAAAGTGGCTCAGCCATCCCCACGGCGGGGGAAAGCTAGGCAAGGATGACAACGCGACCCACAGCCCCGTCGCCAGCAAGGCCAGGACCAGAATGGCCAGCGCCGCCGCCTTGAGAACAATTCGCCCCATGGCTGGATGTCCGAGATCGCCGATGGCGCGTATAAAAGCTTCTATCATAGCTCCTTCTCAGGCGGCGGGGTTGACGCTTTATTCTCCACCTTCTATAACCCTCCGATCAAATAGACCAGGAAAAGACATGGCGCACCACAAATCAGCCAAGAAGCGCATTCGCCAGACGGCAAAGCGCACAAACCTCAACAATGCGCGCAAGAGCCGCATGCGCAGTTATGTCCGCAAGGCGGAAGCCGCTATCGAGGGCGGCGATAAGAAGGCCGCCCTGGATGCCTTGCGCGTGGCCCAACCCGAACTGCACCGTGGCGTCACCAAGGGCGTCATCCACCGCAACACAGCGGCACGCAAGATTTCGCGCTTGAACAAGCGGCTCAAGGCACTGTCTTAATCGCTTTTTTGGGGGGTAAAATGGCCGGGCTGGACCCGGCCATTTTCATTGTAGTGTGCCGCTATCCCGCTACATCACGCTTTATTGTCGAGATGCGCAAATCCTCCTCCGTTGCAAGAGAATTATTTTCGCCCGGAACGATTCCTTTTCTTGCCTAAATTTCCGCAAAGGATTATTTTCGCTCCGCTGATCGCCACCGCAAACAATGTTGTTTTTGCTATGCATATCAAGAGCTTAAGTAAGATTGTTTAGGATAGCGACACGATCTTGGGGGCGCGGGAATAACCGAACTCAATTCGTTGATTTGTACCGGAATGGACGCCATTCCGAACGGGGAAGACAAGAAATGATGGAATATGCAGGCGATATCGATGCGGCACAGGCCTGGCACATGATCGCCGAGGAAGACGCATTGCTTATCGATGTGCGCACATTGCCAGAATGGCGGTTCGTTGGCGTTCCCGACTTACGCGCGCTCAACAAGGAGGCGCATTTCATTTCCTGGCAAGTCTTTCCCACCATGCAGGTTGATGCGGATTTCTCCGAGAAGGTTGGACGCGTCGCGGGTGACAATCAGGATCGGCCGCTGCTTTTCCTGTGCCGGTCGGGGGGGCGCTCCGCCGCCGCAGCCGCGGCGCTGACCGCCTCCGGATATCGCCGATGTTACAATATCCGCCAGGGTTTTGAGGGAGACCGCGATGAACAGGGCCATCGCGGCCAACGTAGCGGATGGAAGGTCAGCGGGTTGCCATGGGTACAGGAATAGAAGCGATGGCGCAGGTTATCCAGCAGGGCGATTCCCAGCTGAACGCGCAATGGGCGCGCGTCCGTTCGCGTTTGCGCAATGAATTCGGCGAAGCGACCTTTCGCTCCTGGTTGCAGCCAATGACCCTTGCGGGTCGGCGAGGCGCCGATCTGCATATCGCCGTCCCTTCACGTTTCATGCGCGATTGGGTAACTACCCATTATCTCGACCGGCTTCGCCAATACTGGACGAACGAGAACCCGGAAATCCAGGCAGTGGACGTCATTGTGGACCACAGCCAGCCGCCCGCGCCGGAAACTGGCGAGGACGCGGTCGCGTCCCCAAGCAAGATCGAGGTCAAGCCCGCCGGCAATTGGGGTCAGTTGGCCGAGATCAACGCGCCGCTTGATCCTCGACTTACCTTCGATAATTTCGTGGTGGGAAAATCGAACGAGCTTGCCTATGCGGCAGCACTCAAGGTCGCCGAATCCGAGCAGGTTCCCTTCAATCCTTTATTTCTTTATGGCGGGGTCGGCCTGGGCAAGACCCACCTCATGCATGCCATCGCCTGGCATATCCGCCAGCGCCAGCCGCGCAAGCGGGTCATCTATTTGTCGGCCGAAAAGTTCATGTACCAGTTCATCCGCGCTCTGCGCGATAAGAGCACGGTGACGTTCAAGGAATTATTCCGCTCGGTCGATGTGCTGATGGTGGACGACGTTCAGTTCATCATCGGCAAGGAATCGACGCAGGAAGAGTTCTTCCATACCTTCAATGCGCTGGCCGACCAGAATCACCAGATCGTCCTCTCGGCGGATAAATCGCCCTCCGATCTGGAAGGGCTAGAGGAAAGAATGCGCTCGCGCCTGGGCTGGGGCCTGGTGGCGGACATTCACCCCACCACTTATGAGCTGCGCATGGGAATTCTCCAGACGCGCGCCGAGCAGTCGGGGATCGAAGTGCCCGCCAAGGTGCTCGAGTTTCTCGCCCACCGTATCTCCTCGAACATTCGCGAGCTCGAGGGTGCGCTCACCCGGCTGATCGCGCATGCCACCCTGGTGGGACGACCGGTAACGCTCGAGGCCACGCAGGAGTTGCTCAAGGATTTGCTGCGGGCCAGCGACCGGCGCATGACGGTCGAAGAGATTCAGCGGCGTGTCGCCGATCATTTCAATATCAAACTCTCCGACATGCAATCGCCACGCCGTGCACGCCAGGTGGCTCGGCCGCGCCAGATCGCCATGTTTCTGGCGAAGCATTTGACCACGCTTTCCCTCCCCGATATCGGACGAAAATTTGGCGGACGCGACCACACGACAGTCATGCATGCCGTCCGTAAAATCGAAGAATTGTGCACGACCGATACGTCGATTGCCGAGGATGTCGATCTGCTGCGCCACAGATTGCAGGGCTAAACTTTAGCCAAGGAATCACTGCAACGTGCTATTGCTATGAGCCCTGGCTGCCCTGGGTTGGGGCCTTGGCAACTAAAATGTAATTGACCGCACAATCGGCGGACAGCTCCCAGCGATCCGCAAGTGGCCGATAGCGTATCCCGCTCATCTCCTGAAAAATCAAATAGCGGGGGCGAAGATACCGAACAATCTCGGAAGGCCGCAGGAATTTTTTCCAGTCGTGGGTGCCGCGCGGCAACCAGCGCAATACATACTCGGCCCCGACGATGGCGAGTGCGAAGCTGCGGACCGTTCGGTTCAAAGTCGCCAGGAATAGCAGGCCGCCTGGCTTGAGCCGCGCCGCCAGTGCGTCGAAAAAAACATCGAGATCGGCAATATGCTCGACGATCTCCATGGCGAGTATCACGTCATACAGCATATCTGTTTCCATGCTTTCGAGCGTGCCGGCGCGATAGATCACCGGCACTCCTGCTTGTTCGGCATGAAGCCGGGCGATCTGGATGTTGCGCTCGCTCGCGTCGATGCCCGTGACACGCGCTCCCAACCGCGCCATGGGCTCGCTCAGAAGTCCGCCTCCACACCCCACATCGAGAAGGTCGAGGCCCGCGAGTGGCCGGTCCGAATAGTTCGTGCGGCCGTGTGCGCGCATGATCCGGTCGCGGATGTAGGCGATCCGAACCGGGTTCAAGCGATGGAGCGGCCGCATCGGTCCATTCTGGTCCCACCAGGTCTCCGCCAGCGCCGAGAACTTTTCGATTTCCCTGGGGTCGGCCGACCCCGAGGGAATGTGATCGCTGCCCCGTATCATCTTAGCCTTGCCACCTATGACCGCCTTGGCTATGGATAATCGCCTCTCATTGGAGAAGCAATACGTCGTTGGAGCGCGCGTGGAATCCAGCCTTAAAAAGAAGCGCCTCGTCATGAAATTCGGCGGCACGTCGGTAGCGAGTATCGAGCGGATCGAGAACGTCGCGGATCGGGTAAAGCGCGAAGTTGATGCGGGCCATGAAATCATTGTCACGGTTTCGGCCATGGCCGGCGCTACCAATCAACTGGTCGCCTGGTGCAGTGACATTGCTCCGCTATATGATGCGAGGGAATACGACACGGTTGTCGCCTCGGGAGAACAGGTCAGCGCAGGCTTGCTCGCGATGGCCTTGCAGAAGCGTGGAATCGAAGCGCGCTCGTGGCTGGGATGGCAGATCGGCGTCCACACGGACAACGTCCACGGCAAAGCCCGCATTCTCAAGATCGATACGACCCTGCTCGAGGAGCGTATCGCACAGGGGCAAGTGCCGGTCGTTGCCGGCTTTCAAGGAGTCGGTGCGGATAACCGCATCACCACGCTCGGCCGGGGAGGAGGAGATACCTCGGCGGTTGCCATGGCGGTGGCGCTCCAGGCCGACCGGTGCGATATTTTCACCGATGTGGACGGCGTCTATACGACGGATCCGCGCATCGTCCAGAAAGCGCGCAAGATCGAGCGCATCACCTATGAGGAAATGCTGGAAATGGCGTCGCTCGGCGCCAAGGTTCTCCAGATCCGGTCGGTCGAAATGGCCATGAAGCATGGCATGCCGTTGCAAGTCCTGTCGAGTTTTGAGGACCGGCCCGGGACATTCGTGATAAAAGAGGACGCGATGATGGAACAGGAACTGGTGAGCGGCATCGCCTATAGCCGGGACGAGGCAAAAATCACCCTCGAGCACGTGCCGGACCGGCCAGGCGTGGCCGCGGCGATCTTCGGACCCCTGACCGAGGCGAATATCAATGTCGACATGATCGTTCAGAACGTTTCGCTCGGTGGGAAGGCGACCGATCTGACATTCACGGTCACCAAGGCCGACCTCACTCGCGCGGTGGAAGTGCTGAATACGCGCAAGCATGATTTGCAATTCCGCTCGCTGACCTCGGATGCCAATGTTGTCAAGATATCCGTGATTGGCGTAGGCATGCGTTCGCACGCAGGCATCGCGCAGCGGATGTTCCAGGCGCTTGCCGAAAAGAATATCAATATCCAAGTTATCTCGACGTCTGAGATCAAGATCAGCGTCCTGCTGGCTGAAGATTATACCGAACTCGCGGTGCGCGCGCTCCATACCGCTTACGGCTTGGATTCTTCCGCATGACGGGAGAGGCGCGACAGGAGCTCGCGCGGCTCTGGCAGAAGGGCGCGCGTTTTTTGAACGTTCGCCACGCCATCATGGGCGGCGCAATGACCTGGGTGTCCGAACGTCATCTGGTATCCGCCATTTCAAATGCCGGCGGCTTTGGCGTGCTCGCCTGCGGCGCGATGACACCTACCCTGCTTGCCGAGGAAATCGCCGCCACGCAGGCCCTCACCGCCGCGCCCTTCGGCGTCAATCTCATCGTGATGCATCCCGAGCTCGACCGACTGATCGAAGCCTGCCTCGATGGACGAGTCGGTTATGTGGTTCTAGCGGGCGGGCTGCCGCCGGCCCCGGCCATCCGCCGGCTCAAGGACGGCAATATCAAGGTATTGTGCTTTGCCCCCTCGGCGGGCATCGCGCGCAAGCTCGTTCGTATGGGCGCGGATGCGATTATTATCGAAGGGATGGAAGCTGGTGGCCATGTCGGGCCGGTCGCGACGAGCGTGCTCGCCCAAGAAATCCTCCCCGTCATTCGCGACGTACCGGTGTTTGTCGCGGGTGGGATCGGTAGCGGGCGTGGCATTCTGGCCTATCTCGATATGGACGCCGCGGGGTGCCAGTTGGGCACAAGATTCGTGTGCGCCCATGAATCGATTGCGCACCCCCGCTTCAAACTCGCCTTTCTTCGCGCCCAGGCACGCGATGCGGTACTCTCGGTGCAGCTCGACCCTCGCTTTCCGGTAATCCCGGTTCGGGCGCTCGCCAACCAAGCGACCAGAGCCTTTGCCGAACGCCAGCGCGAGCTCATCACGCTTTTCCAAAACGGAACCATGGAGCAAAAGGAAGCCCAGCTTGCCATCGAGCATTTCTGGGCGGGTTCGTTGCGGCGCGCGGTCATCGAAGGAGACATCGAGCATGGTTCGCTCATGGCCGGTCAGAGTGTAGGGATGGTCGTAAAAGAACAATCTGCTCAGGAAATTATCGACGAACTGGTGAATGAAACCGTGTCAATTCTCGCCGCGCGCCGGACTGTTCCCGCGAAATCCGCTATTGCGTAAGCCGTTAATTCGGGCAACCATGGGCAAATGGACGATAGTTCTTCCTTAGATAACGGCACTTCCGCGGTCGGTACGCTCTTGCGTCAACGGCGTGAACAGCTTGGCCAGACCATTGAAAATGTCTCAGACCATTTGCGAATTCGCGCCCCTTATCTGCGCGCGATCGAGGCGGGCCGGCTCGGCGAACTGCCCGGTATCGCCTATACGATCGGCTTCGTGCGCTCCTACGCAGATTATCTCGGTCTCGATGGCGCTCGGATTGTCGGTGACTATCGACAGGAAATCGCTAACCGTTCCCGCGCCAACCGGCTGGTCTTTCCCTTGCAAGCTATCCAGGGAAAATCGCCGAGTCTGGTTCTTCTGTTGCTTTGCCTGCTCTTGATCGGCGGTGTTTATGGCGGCTGGTCCTACTGGAAAGCCCATACGCATCGAGTCGCCGCGCTCGCCCATGTCGAACCGGTCCCAGCCGAAATGCTTGCCCAGCCCTCGGCCCAGGCGCCAGCCCCTTCATCCCAGACGAAAGATGCAGCCCCACCTTCCTCGGGTTTGACCGCTTCGACGGCGGCGGCCGTTCCGGCAGCTCCACCCTCGCAAGCGGAGACTCCCGGGGTGACGCCGTCGCCAGCCGCTGTCCAGCAACCAGTCGCGGCCACCCCTCCACCAGCAGCACCAGCACCCGCAGAGCCATCTGCTGCCCCAGCCGCGACAGTGGCGGCTCCCCCGCCAGCTAGCCGAACAGGTATCGTGTTGCATGCGCGGCTCGATAGCTGGGTGCAGATTCGCGGCGGCGACGGCAAGGACATCTTTTCGCGCGTGCTTCGTAAAGGCGAAGATTTCGTCGTGCCCGAACAAGAGAAGCTCGTCATGACCACCGGCAATGCCGGCGGGCTCGATATCACGGTCGATGGCGTGAACCTGGCGCCGCTGGGCGCCGTCGGTTTCGTGCGCCGGGACATTGCCCTTAACCGGGGGAGCCTACGGGCCCTCCCCCAGGCGCGGCCCACCGCCACCAGCGATCAGGGCGAGGAACCGCCTGCCGATACCAACGGCGCTGACGAATAGAATAGCCGCTGCCTCCCAGGGCTAGGCTTCCTCTAACGCTTCTATTCGCTCAGATAATCGTGCAGGACCCGGCCATAAGGCAGGGAAAGATCCGCCACGAAATGCCTTCCGCCGATAATGCGCCGCACGGGAAAGTCGGCCACGGGCGCATTGACATGGGGAATCAGCTGCAGGCGAGCCGCCCCTGTCCAGGAGCCCTTCACGGTGATGTCGGTAAGGTTATAAGCCACCAGCTGGGCGATCGCCGGTCGACCATCGACATCGGGGATGAGCTTGAGATTGACCTGCAGCTTGGTCAGTGACGCCAGGGTCTTGTCGAGATCGCGCGCCATACTCTCATGCTTGTAGACCATGCTCCCCATCGCTACCCGCTCGCCGGCATAATCCAGCGTACCGGTCAGCGTGTCGCTATTCACCTTGAGGGCCGGGTGGGCGTACTTCTTGGGAAACCCCCAGATTTCCCGGCCGGCCGCAATCGGCGGATCGTCGTCGAGATACATCTGCGCGACGAAATTGCACGGCTCGCCCTTATAGGTGCAGGGGATAACCACTCCGGATTCGGTGTAATCGCCAAACCCAGACGAATCCGGCATGCGGATCCATTCGTAATAGACCACCGCCTGCGGATCTGGAACCAGCGGCTCGGGCACCGCTTGGCGCAGCGCGTCACCGTCGGTTTCATAAGCCACGATGAAATACTCGCGATCAACGAACCGGAATGGTCCACGCGGATAGGAAGGGCTTGCCGCCGGCATGGAGGGCAGCGAAAGAATGTCGTCGCGATTCATGTTGTCCCTGTCTAGAGGTAGATTCCACCGATATCCACGGTCGATTCCTTGCCGAGCGCCGTGAAATTCTTTTCGATCCAGGCATCGGCATGCGTCCGCCCCGTCTCGAAGAGATCGAGCAGGAAATCCCAATCGGCATTGAGCTTGGAAAGGACGGAATGACTGCGCATGACCTCCTCGGCGGAGATGGAGTGGATGTGCATGCGGCGCATGCCGTTCTCGGCGAGCTTCTTCTCGTCGATCAGCTTGGTCACGAAATTGATGGCGCGCATCTCTCGCATCAAGGAAGAATTGAAGCTGATTTCGTTGATGCGGTTCATGATCTCACCTGCCGTCACGGGAATTTCCTCGCGATAGAGCGGATTGATATGGATGATCACCACATCGGTCGATTCACAATTATAGATCAGCGGGAAGATTGCAGGATTACCCATATAGCCGCCGTCCCAATAATATTCGCCTTCGATCTCCACCGCCTGAAACAGGAAGGGCAGGCAGCCCGAAGCCAGCACCGCGTCGGCGGAGAATTCGTGGTTCTCGAACACCTTGATTTTTCCCGTCCGCACATTGGTCGCCGACAGGAACAGCTTGATGGGAAGATTCTTGGTCTTGAGGATCTCGAAATCGACGGATTGGTTGAGGACCTCGCGCAGAGGATTCCAATTCATTGGGTTGAGCTGGTAGGGAGACAGTACGCGCGTCACGAAATCGAGCCACATGAAGCTCGGCGAGTTTTCCAGGCTCTTGTTGCCAATCACCTTGTCCCAGTAACTCGCCTGAAAGGGCGACATGGCGGCCGAATGGGAGATACGTCGCCAGAAATTCGTCAGAGCCTGGCGGGCACCCTGGCGTCCTCCTTCGACATAGCCATAGGTCAGGACCGACGCGTTCATGGCGCCTGCCGAGGTCGCGCTGATACCATCGATTTCGATCCGCTCGTCCTCGAGAATGCGGTCCAGGACACCCCAGGTGAAGGCGCCGTGAGCACCTCCGCCTTGCAGGGCCAGGTTGATCCGTCTCATTGTATTGTCACCCATGACTTCTCCTCGCTCGCGCCTTTTGCGATTGCCGCCCTCTCTAGACTCATCTTGCGCCGACGGCCAGGCTTGACCGTCCGCGCTGTGGCCGCCATCACGCGGCAGCGCCAAGCCTGCCGGGCTTGCGGAGAGGGATTTCCCTGCTTATAGTCCCGGCGCGGACAGAGCAAGCAAAATCACGGGTTTCACGCGGACTTGACCCCGCGAGAGAACATGAAAGAAATATGAATCTCAGCCTTCCCTTCATCCTTTCGATCAGCCTATTTGCTTTTTCCGCCTCGATCACGCCTGGCCCCAACAATCTGATGCTGACCTCTTCGGGCGCGACTTTCGGTTTCCGGCGCAGCGTACCGCATATGGCAGGAATCATCTTGGGCTTTCCGTTGCTCGTGGCGCTGGTCGGCCTCGGCCTTGGCCGTATATTCGCGGCATTCCCACCATTACAGACCGTGCTCAAGATAGCGGGAATCGCCTACATGATCTTCTTATCCTGGGCCATCGCCGTTTCAGGGACCACCGAAGGAAAAGAGGTCAAGAGACCCCTTTCCTTCCTCCAGGCCGCCGCTTTCCAATGGGTCAACCCGAAGGCCTGGTTCATGGGGGTGAATGCGATCGGCGCCTATACCGGGCCAGATCGATTCGAGTTCCAGCTCGCACTGATTGTCTTCATCTTTTTCCTGACCGGTATCTGCTCGACAATCGTGTGGACCGGCTTTGGAACCCTGGTGCGGTCATGGCTCTCCACACCGCGACGCCTGCGATTCTTCAATATCGGTATCGCCGGCCTGCTGCTTCTGTCCCTCGTACCTTTCTTCTTTACCCTCTGATGCGCCTTATCACCGATTTTCCGCCGGAACGGCCAGGACCGCTGGCCCTGGTCATCGGTAATTTCGACGGTCTTCACCGCGGCCACCGCGCCTTGCTCGAATCGGCGCGGCGCAAAGCGAGCCGGACCGGCCTGACGCCAGCACTCTTGACCTTCGAGCCACATCCGCGGGAATTTTTCGGAAAACCCGCGACACCGTTTCGCCTGACCAGCCGCGCAGATAAGATCCGCCTGCTCACCGCATGGAAATGGCCGCTCACTTTCATGGCGCCGTTCGATCAGGCCATGGCGGAGACCAGCGCGCAGGATTTCGTTGAGAGGGTCCTGTTCGAACAGCTCAACGCCAAGGCCCTGTTCATCGGGGACGATTTTCACTTCGGCGCGCAGCGTGCGGGAACGCCTACCCTTCTCCGCGACATATGCGACCGCTACGGAATCGACATAAGCATTCAAAGCAAGCTGATCGATGAAAAAGGCATTGGCTTCTCCTCGACCTTTATCCGGCGAGCCTTGCGCGAGGGCGCGCTTGCCGACGCGCGTCGCCAACTCGGTCGGTTCTGGACTATCAGCGGGACGGTGGAACGAGGCGAGCGGCGCGGCACCGCCCTTGGCTTTCCGACCGCCAATGTTGCATTAGGCGCGTATGTGCGGCCGACCTTCGGCGTGTATGCGGTATTCGGTATGCGCGGCGATCACATGCTTCCCGGCGTCGCCAATCTTGGCCTGCGGCCCACCTTCGCCGGCCAGCAGGAGCGGCTCGAGGTGCATTTCTTCGATTTTGCTGGCGATCTTTATGGTGAGACAGTATCCATTGCGATGGTGGATTTTTTGCGCGCCGAGCGATCCTTCGCCGGTCCGGCCGAACTGCGCGATCAAATCGCGCGGGATTGTCTGGCAGCACGTGCAGTACTGGAACGACAGAATGGATTATAAGAGTACGATCTTCCTCCCCGAGACGCCTTTTCCGATGCGCGGCGATCTGCCGCGCCGCGAACCCGGCTGGCTGGCCTATTGGCAAAAAATCGACCTCGAAGGCAAGCTTGCTGAGCGCGGGCGCGACCGGCCATCCTTTATTCTGCATGACGGCCCGCCTTATGCGAACGGCAATATCCATATCGGACACGCCCTCAACAAGATCCTCAAGGATGTGGTGATTCGAACCCAGCGTATGATGGGCAAGAACGCACCCTATGTCCCTGGCTGGGACTGCCACGGCCTTCCGATCGAATGGAAGATCGAAGAAGGGTATCGCGCCAAGGGCAAGAACAAGGATGACGTTCCGCTGCTTGAATTCCGACGCGAATGCCGCGAGTTCGCCGCCCGATGGGTCGATGTGCAGCGAGAGGAGTTCAAGCGCCTGGGCGTAGGCGGCACCTGGGATAGTCCCTATACGACCATGGCGCCCGAGGCTGAGGCCGGAATCGTTCAGGAGATATGGAAGTTTGCTCTGAATGGCGGCCTTTACCGCGGCTCCAAGCCGGTCCTCTGGTCGGTCGTCGAGAAGACCGCGCTCGCCGAAGCCGAGCTCGAATATCACGACCATGTCTCGACGGCGATCTGGGTGGCTTTTCCCGTCGCCCGACCCAAAGATCCTCGCCTCGCAGGCTCAAATATCGTGATCTGGACGACCACGCCCTGGACCATTCCGGGCAACCGCGCGATCGCTTGCGCGGCCGAAGCCCGCTACGCGGTCGCCCAAGCAGGGGAAAAGAAATACGTCGTGGCCGAAGCGCTTCTCCCCGCTTTCGCCGAAAAGCTCGGACAGACCGCGGAGGTCGTGGCCACTTTGTCTGGCGCGGATATCGTCGGAACGATCTGCCGCCATCCCTTCGCAGGGCAAGGCTATGAGTTTGACGTGCCGGTGCTGGCGGGCGACTTCGTGACCATGGATGCCGGAACCGGCTTCGTCCACATCGCCCCGGGACACGGCGCCGACGATTACGAACTGGGCCTTGCCCATGGCATCGACATTCCACAGACGGTCGGACCGGAAGGGCAATATTACGATCACGTCCCGCTTTTTGCCGGCAAGCGCGTTCTCACCCCTCAGGGCAAGAAGGGCGAGGCCGACCAGGCGGTCTTGGCGGCCTTGGATCGGGCCGGAGCACTGGTGGCGAGCGGCACGATCACCCATTCCTATCCGCATTCCTGGCGGTCGAAGGCACCCCTTATCTTCCGCAACACGCCGCAATGGTTCATCGCCATGGGCCATGACGGACTGCGCGAGACCGCGCTCGCGGAGATCGGCAAGACACGCTTCGTGCCTCCGCAAGGAAAGGCACGGCTCGCCGCGATGATCGCCGAGCGTCCTGACTGGTGCATTTCCCGGCAACGCGCCTGGGGTGTTCCGATCGCGATTTTCGTCAACCGGAAGAGCGGAGAGATTCTCAAGGATCCGCGCGTCGGCGACGCCATTGCCAAGGCCTTCGCCAAAGAAGGCGCCGATTGCTGGTTCTCTTCGCCGCCCGAGCGGTTTCTGGGGCCGGATTATCCGGCCGAGGAATACGAACAGATCCGCGATATCGTCGATGTCTGGTTCGAGTCCGGTTCGAGCCATGCCTTCGTGCTGGAGAAGAATCCTCTCCTGCATTCTCCCGCGGATCTTTACCTCGAAGGGTCGGACCAGCATCGCGGCTGGTTTCATTCCTCGCTGCTCGAGGCCTGCGGGACACGCGGGCGCGCGCCATTCCGCGCCCTTTTGACCCATGGCTTCATCCTGGACGAGCGCGACCGGAAAATGTCGAAATCGCTCGGCAACACCGTGGCGCCTCAGGATGTCATGACTCAATACGGAGCGGATATTCTGCGGTTATGGATCGTCGCCGCGGATTTCGCCGAGGATATCAGCATCGGACCTGAGATCCTCAAACATACCGCCGAATCCTATCGCAAGCTGCGCAATACGCTGCGCTATCTCTTGGGCGGATTGAAGGGCTGGCGGGAAGAAGAGCGCCTGGCGCATGCCGAGCTACCCGAGCTGGAACGGCTAATGCGCAGCGAACTTGCGCGGCTCGATAGCCGCGTACGCCGGGCCGCCGAAAATTTCGACTTCCATGACATGTATGTGGCGCTCCACCAGTTCTGCACTCGGGATCTTTCGGCCTTCTATTTCGACATCCGCAAGGACACGCTCTATTGCGACGATCCCCGCCGCCTGGAGCGGCGCGCCACCCGCACCCTGCTTGCCGACCTCTTTTCCTGCTTGAGTGCCTGGCTTGCGCCTATTCTCTGTTTCACCGCCGAGGAAGCCTGGCAGAATCGGCCTATCTCCGGAGACGAAGATTCGGTCCATTTGCGCGATTACCCGGCACTGCCTTCCGAATGGCGCGACGAAGCGCTCGAGGAGCGCTGGCGGCGCATTCGCGAGGCGCGCGGCGTGATCACCGGGGCCCTCGAGGTTGCGCGCGCCGAAAAGAGCATCGGCTCCTCGCTCCAGGCCGCGCCCCACCTATATCTCGCCGGCGATTGGCCCACTGTTCTGGCGGGGGTCGATCTGGCCGCACTGGCAATCACCTCGGGAATGGCCATCCATCACGGCCCAGCACCTGCGGATGCATTCCGCCTGCCCGGCGTCGAACATATCGCTGTCAGTATGGCCGCCGCCGAGGGGCAAAAATGCGAGCGCTGCTGGAAAGTCCTTCCCGAAGTGGGAAAGAGTGTCGCTCACCCGGATCTTTGCGGACGGTGCGAGGACGCCGTAGCCAGTCATCATGTCCCGGCGTAACGCCAACATCACAGCGCTGCTTGTCGCGCTGGGCGTCATCACCCTCGATCAGCTGAGCAAGGGCTGGATTCGCCAATGGATCGACAGCGGCGAGCACGTCTTGACGCCGTTCTTTTCGGTAGTCGGCGCCTGGAACCACGGCGTGGCCTTCAGCATCTTCCGCGAGGGCGGCCGTCATGGCCCTCTTCTTCTCGTCGCACTCTCGCTGGTGATCTGCGCCTTCCTGATCCGCTGGCTGCAGACGATGCAGAACGGCCCCGGCGTGCTGGGAATCGGCCTGGTCGTGGGCGGCGCCCTGGGCAATGTCGCCGACCGGCTCCGTTTCGGAGCCGTTTTCGATTTCCTCGACGTCCATTATGGCGACTATCACTGGCCTGCTTTCAACCTGGCCGATTCCGCCATAAGTATCGGCATTTTCTGTTTGATTCTGGACGGGTTGTTTTATGAACGAAAAAGCGCTAAGAAAAGCTCGTTTTGAACAGCGTCGCCACGAAATATCTGTCGCTTCTGGTTTTGGCTGCGGGACTCTCGGCCTGTGACTCCGCGAAGGAAGTGCTCGGGCTGACCAAGCATCAACCCGATGAATTCACCGTGGTGACGCGCGCGCCCTTGAGCCTTCCACCCGATTACAATCTACGGCCCCCCACCCCTGGCGCCCCTCGACCGCAAGAGGGAACGGCGCGGGACCAGGCGCAGGCAGCCCTGTTTGGCTACCAGCCCAATGGCCAGCCGGTGGGTACGCCGGCGCAGACGGCGGATGCCGGCACGAACGAGTTAGTTGTCGGCGAGGGAGATAGCGGCAATTCGCAATCGGCAGGCGAGACGGTGCTTCTGCAGAACGCCTCGATCTCCGGTATCGATCCCAACATTCGCCAGACGGTAGATCAGGAAACGGCCGACAGCGAGAGCAGTTCGCAAACGCTTCTCGATACACTGGTCTTCTGGCGTAAGCCCGAACCGTACGGAACAGTCGTGGATCCGACCCTGGAACAGAAGCGGCTTCAAGAAAACGCCGCCCTGGGCAAGCCTGCCAACGAGGGCGAGGTCCCGGTCATCGTCCGCAGGAAGCGCGGCATCCTGGAAGGCCTGTTTTAATACCTGCGGGAGCATCTCGCCGCAAGCCGGCGACGCCGCTCCGGAGATCCGCCATGATCAGCATATCTAGGGTGATCCCCTCTCTGCTTCTCCTCGTTTGCCTGGTTTTGGCGGCGGCTGTTCCATCGGCTGTCCATGCGCAGGGGCCGCGCTTCGATCTGGTCCATTTCACCCTCGCCAACGGCTTGGAGACGGTCATCCTGCCCAATCACCGTGCGCCAGTGGTTCTGGTCCAGGTCTTCTACAAAGTCGGCGCCGCAGACGGTCCGCCGGGGAAAAATGGCGCGGCGCATTTTCTCGAGCATTTGATGTTCAAAGGCACCGCCAGGTATCCCGATGGCGCGTTCGACCGCCTCATTCAAAGCCATGGCGGTGAGTCGAACGCCTCCACCAATCAAGATGTGACCGAATTCCACGAAGTCATTCCCAAGGATCAGTTGGAACAAGTCCTCGATATCGAGGCCGACCGGATGGAGCACCTGACGCTCGACGACGCAACCGTCCTGCCCGAACGCGATGTGATCATCGAAGAGCGCCGCCAGCGCATCGACAACGATCCGGGCGCGCAATTGGCCGAGGCCGAGAACGCCGCGCTCTACCTCAATTCCCCGTACCGCCTGCCAGTCATAGGGTGGCTGCACGAAATGAAACAATACACGACGCAGGATGCGCTCGATTTCTACCGCCATTATTACGCGCCCAACAATGCGGTGCTCGTGCTGGCGGGCGACGTCACTCCTCAAGAGGCGCGCGGTCTCGTCGAGAAGCATTTCGCAGCCCTTGCCCGCCGCGACATCCCACGGCGCCAGCGCCTCGTCGAGCCGCCGCACCGCGTGACGACGCAGGTGTCCTTCCGCTCGCCGCTCGCGCATCTGCCATCTATCGGAATCAGCTTTCTGGCGCCCTCCTATCGCACCGCCACGGGCAACGATGCCTACGCGCTCCAGGTGCTTCGCGAGGTGCTGAGCGGGGATACCGGCCTGCTCTATGAGGATATGGTGATCGACAAGAAAGTCGCTGCCGGTGTGGGGGCACGCTATTCTCCCCGTCCCTATGATGTTTCGAGCTTCGGCCTGTGGGCTGCCACCAATGACGAGAAGCAGCTCGATGGGATTAGGGAGCGCTTCATGACCATCACGCATAAGATCGCCCTGGGCGGCGTGACCAGGGAAGAACTCGCCAACGCCAAGAAGCGCCTGCTGATCGCGGTCATCAAAACCCGCGCGGATCTGACCGGCCCCGCCGATATCGTGGGAACCGGGCTCGCCACCGACCGTTCGCTTCTAGACATTCAGAATTGGCCCACTTTTATCGAGGCGGTGACGAACGACGATATCAAGCGGGCGGCGCAGTCGGTGTTCTCGGTCCCCGGCGTCGAAAGCCGGCTCCTGCCGGGAGAGCAATGATGCGCTATCTTTTCCTTCTGATTTTCGTTCTATGCGCTGGCCTCGCTCAGGCCGTCACCATTCAGGAGACCCCGCGGAATGTCTATTTTATCGAGGATCACAGCGATCCCCTGATCGCGATGACCCTGTATTTCCGCGCGGGTTGGGCCTATGACCCCGCCGGGCACGAGGGAACCGCGAAATTTCTCACCGCGATGCTGGAGGAGGGCGCCGGACCTTACGACGCCACCGCCTATCGCCGCGAACTGGAGAACAGCGGTATCGACCTGGATTTCAGCGCGAGCGGCGACCGCTTTACGATTACCCTTTCTTTCCTCTCCTCGGATCGCGACCGGGCCGCACGGCTCCTCAATCTGGCGCTGACTCAGCCGCATTTTTCCGATTCTTCCATGGCACGGGTGCGCGACCAGCTGCTCGCAGTCTACCGCCAGGAACTCGAAGACCCAGATAGGGCCGCGCAGGATACGCTGGCGCATATCGTTTTCCAGGGACATCCCTATGCCGCGGCAGGACAGTACACGCCCGAAAGCCTGAACCGGATCACCGCCGATGGTCTTCGCCAATTTTTGCACGACCGCTTGACCATCGACACGCTTGCCGCGGGTGCGGCCGGAGACGCAAGCGCCTCCGATATCGACGCTTTCCTGGGCCAGGCCTTGGCGGGTCTCGCCGCACACGCGACGGGTGCCCCCCTGCCCCCATTTGGGCCCCGCCTCCCTAAGGGAATGGCCCTGCTCAAGCGCGACCTACCCCAAAGCGTGGTCGCCTTTGCCGCGCCTGGTATCGATCTTCACGATCCTGATTTCTATACCGCCTATGTGCTCAACTACATCATGGGCGGCGGCGGGTTTCAGTCGCGGCTCATGCGTGAGATCCGGGTGAAGCGCGGCTTGAGCTATGGCATCGATACCGCTCTGACCCAGCATGAACGTTCCAATATTCTGGTTGGCGAGACGCAGACGAAAACCGCCAGCACCGCGGAAACCATCGCGCTTATCCAACAGGAGTGGCAGCGTTTTCGGAACGAGGGGCCAAGCGCGGCCGAGATTGACGCGGCAAAGACCTATATTATCGGGTTTTATCCTCGCAACTTCGCCAATCTCACCGACGCGGCCGAGGTCGCCGCTTCGCTTAAATTCGAAGGGCGAGGCAAGGATTATCCCGACCGGCGCCAAGCGCTCTTCGCCGCCGTGACCGCCGAGGATCTGCGCAGGCTCGCCCAGAAATTGCTTGACCCGGACCATTTGACCTTCGTGGTCGTTGGTGCGCCCGAGGGGTTGGTGCCGACCCTTTCCCTGCCCCAGCTCGGCCAATGATGCCCCTCGCGCGGACGGGCTTTGCTCTGCTCGTCTTTATCACCACGGCGGGAGCGATTTCGACGGATCTGTATCTTCCCTCCTTGCCTGCCATTGCCGTCGCGCTGCATGCGAGCCAGGCCGAAACCCAGGCGACGCTCTCGATCTTCCTCTTGGGTTTCGCCGGGAGCATGCTGGTCTGTGGACCCGTCTCCGATCGGATTGGGCGCCGCCCAGTGCTGATCGGCGGCCTGTTGGTCTTTGCCGTAGCCAGCCTCGGCTGCGCCTGGGCGCCATCGATTCATTGGCTTTGGCTTGGGCGCTTCATCCAGGCCATCGGAGCGGCGACCGGACCTGTCATCGGCCGCGCAATCGTGCGCGATGCCTATGGCGCAAGCGGTTCGGTGCGGATGATGCCCTATTTAAGTGCCAGCGGCGCCCTCGCACCCCTGCTGGGACCCTTCGTCGGCGGCGCACTGCAAAGTTTGGTTGGCTGGCAGGCCAATTTCCTTTTCCTTGCCCTCTATGGCGGCCTGGGTGCGGTTCTGACCTGGCGGCTCCTGCCCGAGACCCTGAGCGCTCCTCCCACCCAGGCGGGCGGAATCGTGACCGTGATAAAGACCTACGCGCTCTTCCTGCGGGACCGGCATTTTCGTATGGTGATTCAGGCAACCGCCTTTACCTATGGGGCGATCTTCTGTTTTCTCTCCACCTCTTCTTTCGTCTTCATCGATGTGCTGGGCGTACCGCCGCACCGTTTCGGGCTGGTCTTCGCGGTTTTCGTCCTCGGCTTCGTGAGCGGTGCAATGGGCGGCGGCCGCCTCGCCAAGGCGCGCAAGCCGGAACATATTCTCTTGGCGGGAGCGTTGCTTTCGACCGGCGCGGGATGCGTGCTGATCGGCATCGCCGCGACCACGCACGGCGTCGTACCGCTCATGGTGGGAATCTATTTCATGAATGCCGGCTGCGGCCTCGCCTTGCCGATAGCTCAAGGGCTGGGCGTCGCCCCCTATCCACATGCAGCAGGCGCCGCCTCCTCGATGCTTAATTTCATCACCAACTGCGTTTCGGCGCTCACGGGCGCCTTGCTGGCCCAGATCCCCACGCACAGCGCGTTGCCGATGAGCATCTTCATGACATTATGCGCCGGCATGGTGCTCCATGCCGGCCTACGGCTGCGCCAATTGGCCAGGGTCACGGATACTTTTATTGAACCGGAGGCGCTGTCGGCTGAGGTGGCGATGGCGGAGACGAGTTCGAATCGGAGATAATGGCGTCGAGCAATTGCTCGATACCGCTTTTACCACTCGCGACCGTATCAACGGGCTCGGTCGCTGCGACCGGCGCAGGCGTGGGCGGAGCCGCTCCGGGATTGGCAACGCCGCCACCTCCGCCGCCGGGAAGCGGAATGGCGCGCGGCTGTTTACCCTGCAGCGCGCGCGTCATGAAATCGTGCCAAATCTGTACGGGCAGCGAGCCTCCCGTTACCTTTTCCATCGCCTCTCCATTGTCGTTGCCGACCCAAACGCCCGTCACCAATTCCGAGGTCAGCCCGATGAACCAGGCATCGCGATAGGATTGAGTCGTCCCGGTCTTGCCCGCCGCCGGCCAGCCATCCAGCTTCGCCTTCTTCCCCGTGCCGAAATCGAGCACTGCCCCCATGACGTCAAGCATGGAGGCAAGCGAGCGCGCCGTGACGACCGTGCCCAGCCCCGAGCCGCGCCGCTGGTAGAGGATCCGGCCGTCGCGGGTTGCGATGCGCTCGATGCCATAGGCAAGCACCCCCCGCCCGAGATTGGCAAAAGTGGCATAGGCGGCGGTCATTTCGAGAAGACTGACCTCCGCCGAGCCGAGCGCGATCGCGGGATGATTGGGCAAGTCCGCGGTCACCCCCAGCCTGTGCGCGGTGGCAATGACCTGGCGCCGTCCAACACGCTCCGAGAGCTGCACCGCCACCGAGTTCAGCGAGTGGGCGAAGGCTTCGCGCAGCGTGACGTCGCCATAAAACTTGTCCAGATAATTGCCGGGCCGCCATTTCCCTATGGAGACCGGCCCATCGGTCAAATGCGTCTCGGGCGTCATGCCTGCGTCGAAGGCGCTCAGGAATACGAAGGCTTTGAAAGACGAGCCCGGCTGGCGCAGCGACTGGGTCGCACGATTATATTGACTGCGGCGATAGTTCAAGCCGCCCAGGATGGCGCGGATCGCGCCATTGGGCGAGAGCGTCACCAGCGCCGCTTGGCTCGCGCCCAAGGCCGCGCCCTGACCTTCCATGACGCGCGTCATGTCCTCCTGGGCAAGCGCGGCGATGCGCGGATCGAAGGTGGTCTGTACCACGAGATCGTGCCCGTCCGCGCTGACATAGGAGGATACCTGATCGATGACCCAGTCGGCGAAATACTGACCGATGGCGGCGGGCGCGGGGTTGGCAACCTGCGGCGGGGGCGCCGCGGCGATCTGGGCCGCCTGCGCCCGGTCGAGATAGCCGGCCGCGACCATGTTAGCGAGCACGATCCGCGTGCGCTGCAGCGTTTGCTCGGGGTCGTTGAGGGGATTGTATTTCGAAGGCGCCTTAAGCAGGCCCGCCATCACCGCAGATTCGAACGGCGCCAGGGTGCGCGCGGATTTTCCAAAATATTTGCGCGCGGCCGCATCGACGCCAAACGCGCCCGCTCCGAAATAGACCCGGTTGAGATAAAGTTCTAAAATCTGGTCCTTGCTGAATTCGTGCTCCAGCCAGAGGGCCAGCAGCATCTCTTGTCCCTTCCGATGCAGCGACCTTTCTGGCGTCAGGAAAACATTCTTCACCAATTGCTGGGTGATCGACGACCCGCCTTGCACGACATGGCCAGCGCGATAATTGACGTAGGCCGCACGCACCAGGCCGAGCGTGTCGATTCCAAAGTGGTGATAGAAACGCCGGTCTTCCGTGGCAATCACCGCTTGGATCAGGGAGGCGGGCATTTCGTTGAGCCGCAGCATATCGCCATAGAGATCGCCATAGCTTGCGATCGTGCTTCCATCGGCGCCGAGCAGCTGTACGCTCGAATGGTGCTTGACCTCGCTTACCAGATGGATATCCGGCAGATCGTAAGCGCACCAGGCCGCAAACAGACCGAGCGCGAATACCACCCACACCGCGAGCACCAATCCCCACCGGCCGAAAAACCACAGTAGGCGGACCAGCCAGCGCCGTTTCGGCGGCGGAGGCGACGCCGGTGGCATCGGCGGACGCCCATAGACGGGCTGCCATCCGACGATCGGGGGAAGCGAGTCGCCTGAATTCATGATTCCTTATAGCAAGAAGGCGCCGCGTCGCTCAAAAAGCAAAATGGACGTGGATCGGTTGCCATCGCCGTTCCCACTGCTCCGGCTTGATCGGGTCTAGATCGCGCTTTTTCAATTGCGGCGCGAACCACGCATCAGCCGGCTTGCCAAGGCAAAAAAAAGCGCTATGATTCGGCGCTCTACCTCCCCATTTTGGGGATGCGGCGCAGTGCCTCTGTGGCGGAACTGGTAGACGCGCTTGACTCAAAATCAAGTGGCCTTACGGCCGTGCTGGTTCGATTCCGGCCAGGGGCACCATTCTAGTTGTTTTTTTATTTCTTCGGTGTATGAGGGCCTGCAGAAGGATCTCTCATGACCGAAAGAATCACCCGCTTTCTCGCCGAACGTCAACCCGAAACGCCGTGTCTCGTCGTGGACCTGACCGTGGTCGAGAAATCCTATCGGGAAATGGCGGCCCATTTGCCGCTCGCGTCAATTTACTACGCGGTCAAGGCCAATCCATTGCCGGAAATCATTGCGACGCTCCACCGCCTGGGATCGCGTTTCGATACGGCCAGCATGGGGGAGATTGAGCTCTGCCTCGCTCAAGGGGTCCCGCCCGAACGCATTTCGTACGGCAATACGATCAAGAAGGAACGGGATATCGCGCGCGCTTATGCGTTGGGGGTGCGGCTTTATGCCTTCGATAGCGAGGCCGAGCTCGACAAGCTCGCCCGCCTCGCGCCCGGGTCGCAGGTTTTCTGCCGCCTGCTCGTGGATAGCGAGGGCGCGGAATGGCCGCTCAATTATAAATTTGGCTGCGACCACGCCATGGCATTGACTCTCATGAAAAAGGCGCGAGCGCAGGGATTGGATCCCAGCGGCTTTTCATTTCACGTAGGGTCCCAGCAAAGCGATCCCGCGCAATGGCAGAAGGCCATCGCGACCGTTTCCACGCTCTTTGCCGCCCTTGCCCAGGAAGGCATCGAGCTGCGCATGATCAATCTGGGTGGCGGCTTTCCCAGTCGCTATCGGAGCGACATCAAGGCTTTTTCAATCTACGCGGATGTCATCATGGCGGCGGTCACCGCCGCATTCGGTAACCGCTTGCCGGATATTCTGATCGAACCCGGCCGCGCGCTGGTGGCGGAAGCAGGCATTGTCCAGAGCGAAGTGGTCCTCATCTCTCAGAAGGCGCAGAATGACAGGCGGTGGGTCTATCTCGATGTCGGCAGGTTTACCGGTTTGTTCGAAACCATCGGGGATGCCATTAAGTATGCCCTGCGGACGGAACGCGACGCGAGCGCGCGCGGACCGGTGACCCTGGCAGGGCCGACCTGCGATAGCGCGGATATTCTCTATGAACATACCGATTATGACCTCCCGCTCGATCTTGCTATCGGCGACAAGGTGCAGATTCTCTCGGCCGGCGCCTATACCAGCACCTACTCCACGGTGGGGTTCAACGGCTTCGCCCCGCTCAAGACCTACTGCGTGTAGCCAATCCCTTTATGGCGGGCTCGGGTTAGGGGAGCGCAGGCGGGTCGCCTCCCCCCTTAGTGGTAGAGATCCTCGCCCTGCATATTTTTATAGAGAGCGGCCACGTATTCGCCATAGCCGTTGAAAAGCTTGGTGGGACGGATGTCCTTTTCTCCCAGGACCTGTTCCTCGGCCTGGCTCCAGCGGGCATGAGGCACGTCGGGATTTATGTTGGCCCAGAAGCCATATTCCGCCCCGTCGACGTTCTGCCAGAAACTCTGCGGCCTGTCCGCGGTAAAACTGACCTTCACAATGCCCTTGGCCGATTTAAAACCGTACTTCCACGGCAAGGCGAGGCGCAGGGGTGCGCCGTTCTGCTTGGGAACCGGCTTGCCATACATGCCCGTCACCATGAAGGAAAGATCGTTCGTCGCCTCTTCCAGCGTCAAGCCTTCAACGTAGGGCCAGGGATACCAATCCTGTAACTGGCTTTCCGCCACTTCCGGCTTGTTGAAGGATTCGAAGCGGACATATTTAGCGCCGGAGAGCGGCTTGGCGAGCGCCACCAGTTCCTTGAGGGCAAACCCGCTCCACGGCACCGCCATCGCCCACCGCTCGACGCAGCGATGCCGATAGAGCCGTTCTTCGAGCGGCATGCGCTTGAGGAGATCGTCAATTCCGATCTGAAAGGGCTTCTCGACCATGCCGTCGATCGTCAGGACCCATGGTCGGATCGGCAAAGCCTGTGCGTATTCAGCAATATGTTTATGTGAACCGAACTCGTAGTAGTTATTGTATTGCGTGGTCAATTCGGCGGCCGTGACCGGACGATCGAGGGTGAACCGCGGACTGCGCTTGACTGGATACAGGGGTGCCGACGGGTCGGTATCCGCCGCGATGGACAGCCGCGGCGCGGCAAGAATCGCCCCCAAGCCGGCGGCCGCACCCATGAAGGTCCGCCTGTTCCAGAAGACATGTTCTGGGGTCGCGGCGCTCTCGGGAATTTTCCAGCCCCGCTTCGTCTTGATCAGCATATCGCCTCCACCCCCAGAATGCGCCGGTCCCGGGCGGCGCGCAAGTCACGGTTCAGTGAACTATTCCAGCAAACTGCGCAGCATCCACGCATTCTTTTCATGCACCTGGAGGCGCTGGGTCAGGAGGTCCGCGGTCGGCTGGTCATTGACCTTGTCAAGCATCGGGAAAAGCTCGCGCGCGGTGCGCGCCACCGCCTCCTGGCCCTCGGTTAACTGGCGGATCATCTCCTGGGCCGACGGAACCCCGGTTTCCTCCTCGATACGCGATAATTTCGCATAGACCGAGAAGCCCGCCGGAGCCGGAAATCCCAGAGCCCGGATGCGCTCGGCGATCAGGTCGACCGCCGTAGCAAGCTCGGTATATTGCGTCTCGAACATCAAATGCAGCGTCGAGAACATCGGCCCCGTCACGTTCCAGTGAAAATTGTGCGTCTTGAGATAAAGCGTATAGGTATCGGCGAGCACTCTGCCGAGGCCGTCGGCAATCATCTTGCGATCTTGCTCGTCGATGCCGATGTCAATCTTGGCGGCTTTGTTCATTTTGCTTCCTCCAGCTTCTCGCAGGCGCGGACGATCCGCCGACCCGCCTCGATGAGCACGCTATCTTCCGTCGCGTAGGAGATCCGAAAAAACGGCGAAAACCCGAAGGCGGAACCTTGGACGGCCGCGACGCCCTCTTCCTCCAACAGATAGGTCACGAAATCGTCGTCATTTTCGATCCTTTTTCCTTGAGGCGTGACTTTACCGATGGCGCCGGCGCAGGAGGCAAAGACATAAAATGCCCCATCGGGCCGGTGGCAGCGCAGGCCGGGTGCGCGGTTGATCAGATCGACGATCGCGTCGCGACGGCGGGAAAAGGCCCGGTTATGCGCGACGATGAAATCCTGTGGACCCGTGAGGGCGGCTGCCGCGGCGGCCTGAGAAATCGAGCTGGGATTGGTGGTCGATTGCGATTGGACCTTGGCGATGGCCTTGATCAAAGGCCGCGGGCCGCCCGCATAGCCAATGCGCCAGCCGGTCATGCAATAGGCCTTGGAGACGCCGTTCACCGTCAGGGTGCGGTCATAAAGGCCCGGCTCGACCTCGGCGGGCGTGACGAACTCCCTGTCGTCATAAAGCAGGTGCTCGTACATGTCGTCGGTGAGCACCCAGACCTGCGGATGACGGAGGATAACCTCGGTCAGTGCTTTCATTTCCGCACGGTCATAGGCCGCGCCGGTAGGGTTATTGGGGCTGTTCAGGATGATCCATTTGGTGCGTGGGGTGATGGCGCGCTCGAGGTCCTCTGGCGTGATCTTGAATTTTTGCTTAGGTCCCGCCCCGACCGCTATGGGCTTGGCATCTGCCAGCAGCGCGATATCGGTATAGGATACCCAATAGGGAGCAGGCACGATGATCTCGTCTCCCGCTTCGAGTGTGGCAAAAAGGGCATTGAAGATCACCTGTTTGCCGCCAGTTCCGACGGTGATCTGGTCGGGGGCATAGCTCAGCCGGTTTTCACGCGCGAATTTCGCCACGATGGCTTCTTTCAGGGCAGGCGTCCCATCCACGTCGGTATATTTCGTCTCGCCCCGGCGCATCGCCGCGATTGCTGCCTCCTTGATATGGTCGGGCGTATCGAAATCCGGCTCGCCCGCACCCAGGCCGATGATGTCTTTTCCTTCGGCCTTGAGCTGACGCGCCCGCTGGGTCACGGCAATCGTTGGTGACGGTTTGATCCGTTTTAATCTCTTGGCTAAAAAAGCCATAATTTCATCTCCCTACGGAGCCACCACTGTAGCCACGAAAAATTCGCACTGCAACATATGGAACATATCTCCGCCACTGGGGTTTACCCAGCCATCGAGTGGGAGGAAACAATGATCGAGCGCAACCGTGAAATGCAGGGCGCAAGCTCTCAGGGCGCCAATCAATGGAAGCGTTTTTTAGGAAAAATCCTTCAGATTCCCGGCAGGATGCCGGAAACCAATTTACGGCCACTCATCATCGTGCCGGCGAGAAAGGGCTCCACGGTCCTGCGCGCCCGCGCCAGACAGGAGTAGGCGCGCACCCAGCCGGAGGTTCCTCCCCCCTCTCCGGCACCTGTGCGGTTGGCGCGCCTGGGGCGTTCCCCTCTGACCCCCCCGGAAGAAGGGAACGCCCCGCCCCCAAAGACATAATTATCACGCGCGGAATGGCGTATCCGCCATTAACGGATACGCCTTTGATATGGATAAGGGATTTGGTGGGCGCAGCAGGACTCGAACCTGCGACCCGCTGATTAAGAGTCAGCTGCTCTACCAACTGAGCTATGCGCCCTCGAAGGATGCCGCTATAGCGGATGACCCGGCCTGAGTCAAATCGTAGCCGCCGTTGCATGGTCGTGTGTATTGCCCTAGAAACCGCGCAGGAGACAAAGCATGCCGAGCGCATCAAGACTCAACCTGCATCGCATTACTTTTGGGAAAATCCTTTCGGCGCTGTTGATACTTACCCTCTTTTTCGTGGTGCTCATACTGCCAGCTTGGGTGCCGGCCCTGCAGGCGCCCGATAGTGGATATGAAGCCGCCTCGGCTTATTGGATCAAACGAGGTCTCCAGCATGGCAGTGACCTTATTTTCAATAGCGGTCCTCTAGGCTTCATTACTTTTCCCCAACTCTTTTCTGGGTTCTTCGACCTTCAAAAGATCATCGGCGTCGGCCTTCTGGCGCTAGCGCTGGCTTTTTTCGCCGTTCGCTTTATCCGACTCCCTAAGCCGTTTTGGGTGAATGCGCTGTTTCTTTTTTCATTGTGGTATTACCATGATGAAGATCTTATTCCCGCCATCCTGGCCCTGCTTGCCGCGCTAGAGCTGTTTCGAGAGACGACGTCCAGGACGATAAGAACATCTGCCTGCATCATTCTTGGCGCGCTGGCCTTGACGAAGGGCATCTATCTTTTCACCGCAGTTTTTAGCGTAGTCCTATCGGCGTTCTACCGCCTTAGCAAAAGCCAGGCTAAAGAGGCATTGACCGATGTCGCCTCATTCGCCTTGTCCTTTTTTGTCTTATGGGTAGCATGCAAGCAGTCTCCGCTAAACCTGTGGAGCTTCTTTTCCAGCGCGGTGCGCTTTTCGCAAGGTTATAGCGACACGTCAGGTTCATATGAGTCCGGGACGCTGTTGGCGCTCGGTCTTCTCGCCACAAGTATATGCCTCCTTGCTATCGGCTACACTGCATTCAGGAGAGGAAACCGGCGATCCTTCATTGGCATGGCCTGCGTCGCCGCCATTGAATGTCTCATGCTGTTTGCCGCCTGGAAGCATGGCTTTGTCAGGGCGAGCATGGATCCGCATGTGTCGACTTTCTTTTATTTCTGCGTCATCTCCTCTTTTCTTTTCTTGTGGGGGCTTGCGGAGGATACGTCGCCGACGGTACGCCGGCGCAAATCCTTTATTCAGCTAATGGTTTTATTCGTCGCCGGCTACGGATTCTATCTGAATTCCGTATCCATAAACGCCTTAAGCTTCATTAATACGTCCAGTTATGCCTCAATGACCGAGAAACTTCACGCCCTCACCCATTTGAAGGATTTCGTTGCCTCGCTGCGGCAACAGTTGCGAACCGAGCGCAGGCGCGTGTCCCTGCCTTTAACACGGAAGACCGTCGGTGATGCGACCATTGGATATCTCGGCTCTCAAGTCGCCCCCATGCTTTACAACCGTCTTGACTATCGGCCGACCCCCTCCGTCACGACCTTTACGGCATGGACACCCAGTATCGTTGCAAGAGATGCCCGCTTTTTTGCCAACGACGCGACGGCTCCTGCCTATCTGGTCTATGACCGCTCCATCATCGCGGATCATCGCTTACCCGCCCAGGAGGATTCTCTCGCGCAGCTGGAAATATACCGTCAGTACGTTCCGGTCCTTCAGGAAAAGGGTTATGTGGTGCTCAAGCGAGCGCAAGGCACTGTCCCTCTCGACCCCAAACCGATTGGGGGCCAACCTTCCTACAAAACCGGCGACTGGCTGGACGTACCTCAGACCAACGCACCGCTATGGGTGAAGATCACGCCAGAACCTTCCTTGCTTTCCGAAGTGATATCCCTCGTCTATAAACCGCCCTACTATGCCATTTCCATCGTCACTGCGGATGGACGCACGCTGAATTATCGATATCTCCCTACCTTAGGAGTGACGGGTTTCCTCCTCAATCCCTTGTTGGGCACGAATGGGGATATCATGGCGGCCTACACACCGGCAGTTTATCAGCAATATCGCGAGGGGCGCGCCGCCCCTCTGACGAGGGTAGTCCGGCTCCGCATCGACTGCCCGATATCCCGACCGGACTGCTTGTCCGGCTTCAGCGTGGATTTTTCGGAAATTGGAGGACTTAGGTTCGGCACGATGGACCAGGCGCCTCAGCTCGCCGCACCGGCAAACTAGGGCCTATCGGGTACCGCCCACTTTTTGGTCGCGGTGAATATTCACCGACATGAGGAGTCCGAAACCTGCCAGCACGGCAATGAGCGCCGTTCCTCCGTAGGAAACCAGCGGCAGCGGCACGCCCACGACCGGGATCAGGCCTGTGACCATGGCGGTATTGATGGAAAAATAGAGGAAGAGATTAACGCTCAGCCCCACCGCGAGCAAGCGCCCGAAATGACTTCGCGAGCGGTTTGCGATGACATAGCCGTAGAGAACCAGCAGGGCGTAAAGGGCGAGAAGTACAATACCGCCGAGCAGGCCGAATTCTTCGGCATACATGGTGAAGATAAAATCGGTGTGGCGCTCGGGCAGGAAATCGAGATGGCTTTGCGAGCCTTTCAGAAAGCCCTTGCCCGTGATTCCTCCAGAACCCAGTGCGATCTTCGATTGGGTGATATGATAGCCCGCGCCCAGCATGTCCGATTCCGGGTCGAGAAATGTCATGATCCGGTTCTTCTGGTAATCGCGCATATGGTTCCAGGCGATCGGAAAAGCGGCGAGCGCTATCATCAGCACAATAACAAATTTCCACCAGCGCACGCCCGCGACGAAAAATACACTGGCCCCCGCCAACAACAATACCCCCGCCGTGCCGAGATCGGGCTGCTTGAGGACCAGCAAGGCCGGGACAATCGCAAGAAAAATTGGCAGGATAAGCCTGGTGGGCTTGCCGATCGCGTCCAGGGAAAGGTCGTGGAAATAACGGGCAAGCGCCATGATCAAGGCAATCTTCATGAGCTCGGACGGCTGAAGTTGAAGGAATTTCAGGTCGATCCAGCGTTGCGCGCCCATGCCGACCTGACCAGCGACCTCGACATAGACCACCAGCAGCAGCGCCACCGCATATATCGCATACGACCAGCGCGCCCATGTGCGAATATCGGTGACGGCAATGGCAATCATGATGACAATGCCGATACCCGCACGGATCGCCTGCTTGCTCATCCATGGCTCGGCTGCGCCGTGTGCCGCCGAATACAGCATTGCCAGTCCGACGAGCGTTACCGACACGACGAGGACTATGAGGCCAAAACTCAATCGGCCAAGTTTCTGGGACAGCGAGAGATCGTCTCGATGGGGCGCTGAGACGCGCATCACGCAACCGAGACAATCTTGCGCCGCTGGCATTCGATCAGCAGGTCGCGGGCGATCGGCGCGGCCGCCGAAGCGCCATGCGATCCATGTTCGACCACTACGGCACAGGCATACCGAGGAGCGCCCACCGGAGCAAAGCCGATGAAGAGCGCGTGGTCTCGTTCGTTCCAAGGCAGCGTCTCGTCCTTGCGCACACCGCTCTTGCGCTCAGCCGCGGAGATATGGCGAACCTGAGCAGAGCCGGTCTTGCCCCCCATTTCCATTCCCTGAATAGGGATGCGTGCCCGATAAGCGGTGCCCTCGGGCGTGTTGACTACGCCATCCATCCCTTCCAGTACCGCCTGAAGCCAGCGATCCTCGAGCCCGAGGAGGGGTGTCCTGGCCGCACCCGGTTCGATCGATCCATCGGCCGGACGGCCGAGGCGCGGGACGACTTTGAAGCCACCATTGGCGAGTTGAGCCATCATGACGCATAACTGAAGCGGTGTCGTTAGGATGTAGCCTTGTCCGATTGCCGAGACGAGCGTTTCGCCACCCTGCCAAGATTCCCCTTGAGTGGCTTTCTTCCAGGCCATGTCGGGAATGAGACCTTCTTTCTCCCCCGGCAGATCCAGACCGGTGCGAGAGCCTAGCCCGAAAGAGCGTGCCGTGGCGGCGATCGGATCGATCGAGATCTTGCGCGCCAGCTGATAGAAATAGACGTCACAGGAATGCTTGATGGCGCTCCTGAGATCGACTTCTCCGTGGCCCTCCTTCTTCCAGCAATGAAAGCTCGCATTGCCGAGTTCGAGGCTGCCAGTGCAGAGCGCAGTGAAGCTGGGATCGATCCCCGTGGAGAGCGCAGCAAGTGCCGTCATGGGCTTGAAGGTCGAACCCGGGGCATATTGTCCGGCAATACATTTATTGGAGAGCGGTCGGTGCACGTCATTGATGAGCGTGCGCCACTCGTCTTCCGTAACGCCGCGATAAAAAGCCGAGGGGTCATAGGAGGGGACGGAGGCCAAGGCCAGGACATCACCCGTGAAAATATCCATGACGGCGCAGGACGCGGAAAGTTCAGTCGCCATGCGCTGGTAGGCAAATTGCTGCAAATCGCAATCGATCGTCATGGCGAGATCCTCGCCTTTTTGCGCTGGCGTCCGGCCCAGTTCCCGAATGATCCGGCCGCGCGAATTCACCTCCAGCTGGCTGTACCCCGCCTCGCCGCGCAGGGGTTCGTCGTAGGTTTTTTCCAACCCCGCCTTGCCAATACGGAAACCAGGCTGTTCGAGGAGCTGGTCGCCATTCCGCTCGGCCGGCGCGACGGCGGCGACATAGCCCAGCACGTGAGCCATCGTCGCGCTATAGGGATAAAGGCGCGAGCGGTCGATATCGATATCGACACCAGGTAAATTGGGAATATTCAATTCAATGGCGCTCACCTGCTCCCAATCCAGCGCGTCCTTGATCAAGACTGGATCGAAAGATTTCGCTCGAGAAAGAGCGCGTTCGATCCGTTGGCGATCGTGCGAATCGAGGGGGATGATCTTGTCGAATTCGTCGAGTGTCGCCAGTACATCGTCTGATTTCTCGGCGATCAGCATAGCGCGGTAATTGACGCGATTGTCGGCCAGCGGAACGCCATTACGGTCGAGAATGCGCCCTCGTTCTGGTGTGAGCAGGCGGATATTTATGCGATTCTGATCCGCCAAAAGTTTATATTTATCCGCTTCGTGTACTTGCAAAAAATCAAGCCGGCCGGCGATCGTAGCGACGATGGCCGCCTGCGCGCCGCCCAACAGAAGCAGGCGGCGTGTGAATGCTTTGGCTTGCAGCTGCTCGGCCTGCTTGCGTCTCACGCGCGCCGCTCCACTAACCAGGCCCGCTGCGCGCGGGCAAAGACGTAAGCCATGAACGGATAGGTCATGAGGTCTATCCCGACCAGAAAAAGTGCAGGCTCGAGACCGATCCACCGGCCCAGCGCGACACTGGCGGCAAGCCATCCTACCGCATGGCTAAACACGGCAACGATGGCGAGCCCCGCATAGGCGAGCGGGAGGCTGCCGTCACGGATATGCCTCCTGAGCAGGGCTCCCGCGCCGTAGGCGGCGAGGTAAGTGAGAATGCCAACGCCAAGCGGATCCATGCCCAGCACGTCGGAAACAAGCCCCAGAAGAAACACCGCACCGAGCGGCATTGCGCGCGGATGATGCAGAACCCAGTAATAGATCGCGGGCAAAATTGGCACCAGGGCGCCTGGTGCCATGGCATTAAAGTGCCAAGGAAGGATGCTCACGAACAGGATGCCAATCGAGATGAGAACCGGCGTAGAAAGAAGGGCAATCCGTCTCGCCTCGCTCCGCGTTAAGCCAGAAAACTTCATTGCGAATTCTTGCGGAGCGACAATGAGGGTGGCAGGTCCTGCAAGATGGCCTCGACACCATAATTGACGATTTGGACGTAGTCGAGCTGGTCCAGATCCGCATATAGGGCTACGTCGAATTTCCTGCCCTCGACATGCGCCACCCTGCCCACCGGCAAGCCGGGGGGGATTGCACCGCCGGCGCCCGACGTCACGATACGGTCGTCAATCCTGACATCTGCATCCACGCTCAAGAGGGTGAGTTCGGTTGCCCCTTCGCTGGTGCCGCTCAATATCGCATTCTGCTTCGACCGTTCGATGACCACCGGCAGGTGGGAATTGATGTCGGTCAAAAGCAGAGCGCGGCTGGCATGTTCGCCGACATCGAGGATCCGGCCGACGAGACCGCGCTCGGTCACCACCGCCTGGTTTGGAGTGATGCGATTATCTTCTCCGGCCAGAACTATCAAAGCCCGTGTATAGCCACCGGCCAGTTCCGCGATGACCGGAGCGGTCACGAAGGTGGCTTGCGGCGGCGGTTGAAAATGGGCGAGCGCACGTAAGCGGTCATTCTCCTGCTTCAACTGCCAGGCTGTCTTCTGCCAGACCTGGAGGAGCGCGTTTTCTCTCTTGAGTTCCTCATTCGCGCTACGCAGGGATAAATAATCGCTAACCGATGCGGAGAGGCGATGGAAAGTTTCGATCGGGCGGCTGAGCGACGTCAAAGCGGGCGCCAGCATATCGAGCATGGTTAGGCGGGAATTGCGAATGAATGTCAGATCGGATCGCCCGAGTACGGTCAGGGCGCAGCCCGCGAGGATCGCGAACACGAATAGGACCCTTTGCGTCCAAGGACGCAAAGGAGACGCTATGGCGATGTTCTTGATCCTGGGTTTCACGACGGCCCTGCGCTGGATTCCGGCTAATAAGCCATAGAATCATGATTTTTGCAATAAAACGGGTGTTCCTGGCGTGTTTTTCAATAGGTGTTAGAGAGGATCTGACGGTACGCGTCGATATTATCCAGACACCGGCCCGTGCCGAGCGCCACGCAGGAAAGCGCGTCATCGGCAATAGAGACCGGCAAGCCCGTCGCGCGGCGCAAGACATAATCCAGATTGGCGAGCAGCGCTCCGCCACCGGTCAATACGATTCCCTTGTCGACGATATCGGCCGCCAACTCCGGCGCGGTATGTTCGAGCGCGACCTTCACCGCCTCGACAATGGCGCTGACCGGTTCGGCGAGGCTTTCGGCGATCTGACGCTCGCTGATGAGAATCTCCTTGGGCACGCCGTTCATGAGGTCGCGTCCCTTGATTTCCATGGTGCGCCCCTCGCCATCCTCGGGAGGCCAGGCCGAACCGATTTCCTTTTTGATGCGCTCGGCGGTGCTTTCTCCGACAAGCAGATTTTGGTTGCGGCGAATATAGCCGATGATCGCCTCGTCCATCTTGTCGCCGCCCACGCGCACCGAGCGCGAATAGACGATGCCGCCCAGCGACAGAACCGCGACCTCGGTAGTGCCGCCGCCGATATCCACAACCATCGAACCGGTCGGCTCGCTCACCGGCAGGCCCGCGCCGATAGCCGCCGCCATGGGTTCCTCGATCAAATGCACCTTGGATGCGCCAGCCGATTCCGCCGATTCCTGAATGGCACGACGCTCCACCGCCGTCGATCCCGACGGGACGCAGATAATCACCAGGGGACGCGCGAACAAGCGGCGATCGTGCACCTTGCGAATGAAGTGCTTGATCATGTCCTCGGCCACCTCGAAATCGGCGATGACGCCATCGCGCAGCGGACGGATCGCCTGAATATTGCCGGGCGTGCGACCCAGCATCAATTTCGCCTCGTCGCCCACGGCGAGCACGTGCTTCTTGCCGCGGACATCGGCAATCGCCACGACGGAAGGCTCATTGAGCACGATTCCGCGTCCTCGGACGTAGACCAATGTATTGGCCGTACCGAGGTCGATTGCAATATCCGACGAAAACATGCTGAAGAGCCGAGAAAACATCTGAGATATCCTGGAAACCATTCCTTCCCCGCGTGGCCCCACGCTTTTACTCCCGCCAACGCGGAGCGGCAAGGACATTCTGCGACTGCGATTGCCTCTGGCCAGAGAATGGACTAAAACCCACCGGTGCACACCGTGACTTCCTTACAAGAACGTCTGCGCACGCGGCCGGTCTGGATGGCCGATGGCGCGACAGGCACCAATCTGTTTCAGGCCGGGCTACCCACCGGGGAGGCGCCCGAACTGTGGAATATTTCCGAACCTGACCGTATTCTCGCGCATTACCGGGCCTCGATTGGAGCCGGCGCCGATCTCATCCTCACCAATACCTTCGGCGGTACGCGCCACCGGCTCAAACTCCACCAGGCGCAGGACCGGGTCCATGAAATCAATTTCGCCGCCGCCCGCCTCGCCCGCGAAGCCACGGCGGCCAGCGGCCGCGATGTGATCGTCGCGGGATCGATCGGGCCGACGGGCGAGCTCTTCGCCCCCCTGGGGAATCTAACGCCCGAGACCGCGCGGGCGGCATTCCGCGAGCAGGCCGAAGCCCTGCGGGATGGAGGCGTCGACCTCCTCTGGATTGAAACCATGTCAGCACTCGAGGAAGTGGCGGCAGCGGCCGAGGCGGCGGCCGATCTCAGGATGCCCTATGCAGCAACCTGCTCGTTCGACACAAACGGCCGTACCATGATGGGGATTACCCCCGCGCGTTTCGTGGAATTCATCCATTCACTGCCGGTCCCCCCGCTGGCCTATGGCGCGAATTGCGGCGTAGGCGCGGCCGATCTGGTCTATACGATTCTCCAGCTTGCCGAGACGCGCAGGCCGGGCGATATCCTGATTGCCAAGGGGAATTGCGGAATCCCTTATTATGAAGAGGGCAAGATCACTTATTCCGGGACGCCTGAATTGATGGCCGACTATGCTCGATTGGCTCGGGATGCTGGGGCAATGATCATTGGCGGTTGTTGCGGGACGACCTATCGCCACCTCTGCGCGATTCGCGACGCCATCGACCACGGCACACCGGGCATCCAGCCGGCGCTCGCCGATATTACCGCCAAGCTGGGCGATGTCGCGCCGGGGACCCGCCAGGCGTTGGAAGCCAATCCGCTCGAAGCAAACCCGCGTCGACGACAGCGTCGCCAGCCGGCCTGAGATGGCGTCCTTAACCGACGATCTCTCGGCCTTGCTGGCCGAGGCCTTCCGCGCGGAGAATCTGGAAGATCGCTTCGCGCGGGTCGGTTTTTCCGCCCGGCCCGACCTCTGCCAGTTCCAATGCAACGGCGCGCTGGCCGCGGCAAAGTCGCAGGGAGAGAACCCGCGCGCCCTGGCCCAGAGAATTATCGACCGGCTGCGCGGCAATCCTGCCTTTTCCGTGCTCGACATCGCAGGACCGGGCTTCATCAATCTGTCCCTGACAGATACGGCGCTCGCGCAGGCGCTTGCCCGCCTCGCCGCAGACGAGCGGCTCGGCCTCGCCGATTTGGGACAAGGGCAAGTCGTGATTCTGGATTATGGCGGCGCGAATATCGCCAAAGCCATGCATGTCGGCCATCTGCGCGCGGCCATCATCGGCGACGCCCTGCGCCGCATTTTCCTTTGTGCTGGTTATCGCGCGTATGGCGATGTCCATCTTGGCGATTGGGGGTTGCCCATGGGCATGCTGATCGCGGCCATTCGCCACGCCCAGCCCGATCTTCCCTATTTCACTCAACCGCATGGACCCCACCCCGCCGCTTCGCCGGTCACCATGGACGATCTCGAGCGGCTCTATCCCGAAGCCGCGGCGCGCAGCAAAAGCGATGTCGCCTTTCTGGAAGAGGCGCGCCAGGCGACCGCCCTGCTGCAAGAGGGACATCCCGGCTATCGCGCGCTGTGGCAGCATTTTTTCAACCTCTCGGTCGCAGCGCTCCAGCGCGATTACGGTGCGCTGGGCGTCCATTTCGACTTATGGAAAGGCGAGGCCGCGGTCCATGACCTCATCGCCCCGATGATCGCCGCCATGGAGCAAAAAGGTCTCGTCGAGCGTTCCGACGGGGCGGACATCATTCGCGTGGCCGAGGTTTCCGACAAAAAGGACATCCCTCCCCTCATCCTGCGCAAGCGGGATGGAGCGGTAATGTACGGCACCACCGATCTCGCCACCATTGTGGATCGCGTCCAGACTTTCGACCCCGCCTTGGTGGTCTATGTGGTCGACCAGCGCCAGCATCTCCATTTCGAACAGGTATTTCGAGCCGCGCGCCAAGCGGGTATCGCGGGCCATGCGGCACTCGAGCATATCGGGTTCGGCACCATGAACGGGATGGACGGCAAGCCCTTCCGGACACGTGACGGCGGCGTGTTGCGTCTCAAGGATTTAATCGCGATGATGCACGATGCCGCCGCAGACCGGCTCCGGGAACACGGGCTGGCAACGAGCTATGCGGAAGACGAGCGCGACGACATCGCCGAGAAGGTGGGACTGGCAGCTCTGAAGTTCGCCGATTTGTGCAACTATCCGGCGGCCAACTACGTCTTCGATCTCGAGCGCTTCACCCGCTTCGAGGGCCGAACCGGCCCATATCTGCTCTATGCATTGGTCCGCATCACCTCCCTGCTGCGCAAGGCCGAAGAACAGGATGACCGTCCCGGCACGATTGCGCCGCCCGATCATGACAGCGCCCGCGACCTGATGCTGGCGCTGGGGCGTTTCCCCGACGCCTTTCAGGCCGCGCTCGCGGAGCGCGCGCCGAATAAGATTGCCGATTATGCCTTCGATTGCGCGCAGGCCTTTTCGCGATTCTATGCAGCCTGTCACATCCTGAGCGAACCGGACGCCCGTCTCCGCGCAGCGAGACTGGCATTGGCCAGCTTCACCGGCACGGTGCTTGAGCGCTGTCTTGCCCTTCTTGGGATCGAAGCGCCCGCCCGAATGTAACCGCGATTGTCTGGCGAGTTCGCGCCGCACCGCACCACGCCATTCTGCAGGCATGCTTGCAATCGCTTTCCAAAGGGCGTAATTTTTGACAAATATAGTAGTACAGGGGAGGGAATATGGCACAGGCTCGCGCGCAGACGACGCATTCCTACCGGAGCGAGGGCGCAAAACAGCGTTTCGTCGTGTTCGCTTCTTCCCTCGGCACGATCTTCGAATGGTACGATTTCTATATTTATGGAACGCTCGCGAGCTTCTTCGGCGCGCTCTTCTTCCCCAAGGACAATGCCACAGCGGGGTTCCTCGCTAGTCTCGCGATTTTCGGCGCGGGCTTCGGTGTTCGCCCGCTCGGGGCGCTGGTCTTCGGACGTCTGGGCGATTTGATCGGACGAAAATACACGTTCATCGTGACGATCATTACCATGGGCGCTTCTACGGCTGCCGTGGGCCTTCTGCCGACCTATGAAAGTATCGGGATATTCGCGCCCCTGCTGCTCGTGGCCTTGCGGCTCGCCCAGGGTCTGGCACTGGGCGGAGAATATGGCGGCGCGGCTACCTATGTCGCGGAACATGCGCCGCACGACCGGCGCGGCTATCTGACGAGCTGGATCCAGACCACGGCGACCCTTGGCCTGCTCCTATCGCTGGTGGTTATCCTGCTCTGCCGCACGCAGATGAGCCCTGCCGATTTCTCGCAATGGGGCTGGCGCATTCCTTTCCTGATCTCGGTCTTGCTGCTGGGCTTTTCGGTCTATATCCGCCTCAAGCTCCAGGAGACACCGATCTTCCAGCAAATGAAACGCGAGGGGCGCGGTTCGAAGGCGCCGCTCACCGAGAGTTTCCTCCAATGGAAGAATGCCAAGATCGTGCTGCTCGCCTTGCTTGGCGCAACCGCCGGACAAGGCGTGGTCTGGTATACGGGTCAATTCTACGCGCTTTATTTCCTAGGAACCACGCTCCACGTCGATTACGTGACGACGTATCTCTTGATCGCGGTCGCGCTGCTCATCGGCACGCCATTCTTCATTTTTTTCGGAAGCCTCTCCGATCGTATCGGGCGCAAGAAAATCATGATGGCGGGCTGTCTGCTCGCGGCGATAACCTATTATCCGATTTTCCAGGGCCTGACCCATTACGCCAACCCCGCGCTGGAACAAGCGCTGGCCGCTGCGCCCGTCAATGTCTCCGCCGATAAGGCCACCTGCAACTTCAGCCCGTTCGCCCAGAGCTATGCGACAGATTGCGATAAGATGCGCGCCTATCTCACCAAGAATGGTATTTCCTATGGTTTCACCTCAACCGATTCCGGTCAACCGGTGACCATCGCCATTGGCGGCCAAACCCTGAGCGGCTATGACGAGGCGAAGCTCAAGGACGCGCTCAAGAGCGCCGGTTATCCCGACAAGGCGGACCCCGCGCAGATGAACATCGCGATGCTGATCGTGCTTCTGACGATCCTGGTCATCTACGTGACCATGGTCTATGGGCCAATCGCAGCCTATCTCGTCGAACTGTTCCCGACGCGCATCCGCTATTCATCCATGTCGCTCCCTTATCATATCGGCAATGGCTGGTTCGGTGGATTTCTGCCCTTCATCACGTTCGCGCTGGCGATCTGGCAGGGGAACATCTATGCGGGCCTGTATTATCCTGTCGGCATCGCCTGCATGACGTTCGTCATCGGCTCGCTTCTGATACGGGAAACAAAAGACCATAAGCTCCAAACATGACGCGACGGCGGCGCCGAATCACCCCATTCGTATCCGTCCGGTCGCCCCTCCGCATTGGTCTGCATCTGTCTTTCATGGCAGAGCCCTTCACGCAGCCGTGAAGCGGATCACGCATTTATGATGGGAAGGTATATTGCCAAACCGGTCCGGCTTGCCTACATTTCAGGCGAACCGGACAGCCGGTGACCTGACCCAAGAGAGGATATGATGAAGAATTCCGTTTTGATCGCTTCGGCTCTGGCAGCCGTAATGGCCGCGCCGTTGGCGATCGGCACGGCTTCCGCCGCCGATAACGAAAAATGCTACGGCATCGCCGCGGCCAAGCAAAACGATTGCCAAACCGCCGCCAATTCCTGCGCCGGCCAGGTGGAAAAAGGCGGCCAGCCCACCGCCTGGATTTATGTTCCCAAGGGGACCTGCACCAAGATCAATGGCGGCAGTCTGACGCCCAAGGCGTAGTTCCTGTTACCTAAGACGAAGAAGCCGGCCTATGGCCGGCTTTTTTGTATGTGATGGGTATCGCGAGAAAGTCGAAATATACTGCCATTTCCCGCAAACCACGCTATAAGAAGCGGCCGGCTCGTCCGGGACAAAGGGGATTACTTTATGAACGCCAACCACACCACTGCATCGCGCCTGAGCGCCCTCTCCGATTGCATATCGATGCAATCGCTTCTCAGCCTGTTTTTCCGCTGCTCCATTGCCAGCGTATTCGGGAAATCTGGCCTGACCAAGCTGCCCTTCGGAAGCGACAATGTCGTGGCGCTCTTCAAGGATGAATATCTCGGCCAACATATCGGCCCGTGGTTTCTGGGCGGCAATATCCCCGATGGATTGGCGAGAATCAGCGCTGAACTCGCGACCATCACCGAACTCGGCTGCTCGGTGCTTCTGATCGCCGGACTCTTTACCCGCCTCGCCACGCTGCCGCTGATCGGCATGACCCTGTTCATCCAGATATTCGTCTACTGGGGCAGCTGGCCCGATCACGTGGTGTGGCTCTCCATGCTGCTCTTCGTTCTCGTGAAGGGACCTGGCGCCATCTCACTGGACCGACTTTTTTTTCGCGCAGCGCCCAATTCCAGGGAATTGGGCGCGAGAGCATCGCTCTGAAAAAAAATGTCGTCATCATCGGCGCTGGCTTCGGTGGGCTGGCCGCGGCAACAACGCTCGCGGATGCACCTTGCAACGTCACGCTGATCGACCGGCGCAATTATCACCTTTTCCAGCCGCTGCTCTACCAGGTCGCCACCGCGGCCCTTTCCCCGGCTAACATCGCCACGCCGATCCGGTCGATCCTCAAGCGACAGAAAAACGCCACCGTCCTGATGGGAAAGGTCGACGGGATCGATCATGCCAGCCGGCGTGTCCATTTCGAGGGCCGCTCGGTTCCGTATGATTATCTGATCATCGCCACCGGAGCGCGCCACGCGTATTTCGGCAAGGATCATTGGGAGGGGGTCGCCCCCGGGCTGAAGAAGATCGACGATGCCACCGACATCAGGCGGCGCATCCTCATGGCCTTCGAAAAGGCCGAGACCAGCAGCGACGAGGCCGAGCGCCGCGCGCTCCTCACCTTCGTCGTCGTGGGCGGCGGGCCGACTGGAGTGGAAATGGCCGGCGCGATCGCCGAACTCGCCCGCTGGGCGCTCGCAGAGGATTTCCGTAATATAGACCCGACCCTGGCCCAGGTCCTGCTGATCGAAGGCGGCCCGCGTCTGCTCGCGGCCTTCCCAGAAGACCTCTCCCACATTGCGCAGCGCTCGCTGGAAAGCATGGGAGTCGATGTGCGCACCGGCAGTCCGGTGGCTGAATGCGACGAAGATGGCGTCGTCTGGAAAGGCGAACGCATTCCCAGCCGGACGGTGATCTGGGCCGCTGGCGTGGCGGCATCACCGGCCGCGCGGTGGCTCGGCGTCGAGAAAGACCGCGCCGGCCGCGTGATCGTCGGGCCGAATCTGACGGTGCCTGGCCATGACGACATCTTCGTGGTGGGCGATACCGCCGCCATGACCAACAGCGATGGCAAGCCTGTTCCAGGAATCGCGCCCGCCGCCAAGCAATCAGGCCAATATGCGGCGCGGGTCATCGCGGCGCGGCTCCTCGGCCGAAAGGAACCTTCTTCTTTCCATTATCGCCACCTCGGCTCCTTGGCCACGATCGGGCGCAAATATGCCGTGGCCGATTTCGGCTGGATCAAGATGTCTGGTTTTCCCGCCTGGCTGCTCTGGGGGCTCGCCCATATTTATTTTCTCATCGATTTCCGCAGTCGGATCGTGGTCGCCCTCGATTGGTTCTGGGCCTATCTTACCTTTCAGCGGGGCGCGCGTTTGATCACCGGCACCGGCGACGACGGAAAATAGCCGCATCGGCCGATCCGTTTTCCCAAGATGGAGCGCAGGCTAAAGGATTCGTCCCACGCGCGCGCCTGCGGCAATCGGCGTGGCCGTCGCAGGATCGCTCGTAAAACCCGAGATGATTCCGAGCAATTCGAGATGACCGTCTGGCTCACGCAGGGCAATCGGCCCACCGCTATCGCCTTCCTGGACGCGGCAATCGGTGAGGATAAAAGGATCGACGGTCAAGAAGCGGCACCGGCCGTGATCCACGAGAACGCGATTTCCGCCGGCGCCGTACCCAGCGCTATAAAGACGAGCTCCGGCTGCGAGCCGAGCGCGGATCTGAGCGGCATCCCACGAATAAGGCCGCAAGGGACTTACCGTCATGAGCGGTTGACGCAGGCGCAGTATCGCCCAGTCGAAAGGCACGTCGCGGGCCGATAGCTTGTCCTTGGGAAGTGCGCTTCCCCATTTGACGAGTTCCTGAATAGCCTGAGTTCCCCCGTGGTTCGGATCGAGCGAAAAGCGGAAATCGGCAGGCTCGAGCCTCTGCCCGCGCCGGTAGAGACAGTGCGCCGCCGTCAGGACTAGATCGTGATCCACCAGAATACCCGTGCAAGAGCGAGTCCCCATGGTGAGGAGGCCCACAGCGCTTGCATCCTGCGGCTGGGAGTCCGGTTTAAGGGCGCAGCCAAGGAGCACGCCGGTCATGAGCGCGCCCAGACAGAATCTCATGATCGCGCCCCAGCGCGTCGCCTGTACCGCCAAATTCGCGTGACCGTCCGCCATCGCTCCGCCGACCTCCCTGGGCTAACAGGGCAGAGACGCACTCGCTCCCTTCGGCTGATTCAGTCTAGGGGCCGGCGGCGCTCGCCGGGAATATTACATGGCTGGCAAAATTCGTGCTGAGCACGCCTACGCTAATCGGGTGGCGCTGGTTGCCCCCGAAGCTGGAAACGACGCCGATGACGACACGGCGGCGGCCATCCTGGCCAACCAGCATGATCGGTCCTCCGCTATCGCCAGTGATGACACGACAATCCGTGGCGATCGCGCCCGGGCCATAATATTCTTCGACCCTTTTATCGTCGATGACATGGCAATGCGTGCGGACCTGCTGGCGCCATCCCGACGTTACCCCATAAATACCGTAGCCGGCATAGGCGATGTCGTCACCCTGAGACAGCCGTGCCGCAATTGCCGGGCGGTCCAGGGCAGCCACGGCGAGCGGGACGACATAAGAAATGGGTTCAATCTGCATGATCAGCCAATCACCGCCGGTGTCGGAGAAATCCTTATCATCGCCTTTGAATTGACCGTAGGCGCGGTAGGACAGCACGGCCACCGAAGGCAATGCGGGCGTGAGCCCGTAATTGGGCGTGAAGCGCCAATGCGTCGCGGGGATTTTCATGCCCTGGTGGAAGGCGCAATGTGCCGCGGAAAGAATAACGTCGGGTGCGATCAAACTGGCTGTACAGGCGACGCCATCCTGCTCTGCCACGATCTGACCCACGGCGGCCGTCCAGGTGGAAAGCGGCGTTTTTGGAATAGGCGGCGTGGAGACGCAACCGGTAAGCAGGACCAAGAGAGTAAGGGTCGCAAATCGCATCGGCTAAGCTTAGAGCAGGTCTTTACTAAAATGAAGCATCTTGCTTCGCGGACCCGATCGAGCCATGTCGCTTGTCCAAGCTCTGGCAAGTTATAAAGAGGCGGGCTACAAGAAACCATGCAAGCTGGCAGAGGACAAATTTTCGTCGCGATCGATACCGCCGATTTCGCCCGCGCGCGACACTTGGCCACATCGGCATCGGCACTCGCCGACGGGCTCAAGCTCGGTCTGGAATTCTTTTGCGCCCACGGCCCCCAAGGGATAAGAGCCCTCAAGGAAGAAGTCGGCCTCCCTTTGTTCCTGGACCTCAAGCTCCACGATATACCCAATACCGTCGCGGGAGCATTGCGCGCCCTTCTCGCCCTCGCGCCCGCCTATATGACGCTGCATTGCCTCGGCGGGGGGGCAATGCTACGCCAGGGACGCGATGCGATGCTGAGCGCCTGCGCAGCGCTGGGTATAGCGCCGCCAAAGTTACTGGGCGTGACCCTGCTCACCAGCCACGATGCCCAAGACCTTCCCATCCTGGGCATTACAAATTCGGTTTCCGAGGAAGTCCTCCAGCTTGGATCGTTGGCCCGCGAAGCGGGACTCGACGGGCTGGTCTGTTCCGGTCACGAATTGCACCCCCTCCGCCAAGCGATGGGTCAAGGCATGATCCTGGCGGTACCAGGTATCCGGGCGACCGAGACTGCCGACGATCAGCGGCGCACCCTCGATGCGGGCGAAGCCCGACGGCGGGGAGCCGACATCCTGGTTGTCGGCCGGGCGGTTACCCAGGCGGAGGATGTATCGGCGGCGCTCCGCGCACTCAAGAGCGGGATGGCATGAAAAAAGCCGCCACCCATCTTTTAACGACGATCGCCGCGCTGTACCGGGGCTTGTGGCGCGCCCGCGACGATTTCCTGCGGCTCGCTCTCGTACCGGCGGGCATATTGTTGATCATACAGCTTCTCATCGAACGCAGCGGTTTCATGGATATCGTGGCGAAGGGCGGGGACCTCGAAAGCATCTCCCGCGCCGCGCCGCTCTTTCTCGCGGTAGGTCTCGGGTATCTGTTCTGTATTGCCCTCTTCATGCGCAACTGGCTGCACCTGCGCGCCTTCCTTGCGAGAGACATTGGTTTTCTAGGTCTGCGCTTGCCCTGGGCTTTCTGGCGCTTCGTCTTCGCCGCGCTGAGCTTCGCCCTCCTGCTATCGCTGCTGCTCGATCTACTCCTTTCGGTTTTGGCGCCCCTTTTTGGCGCGGCGGTGCCCTTCGCCATCGGTATCGTCGTGATTCTCTACGCCAGCGCCTCCTGTTCCTTTTATTTCGTTGCCTTGGCGCTGCAGCGTCCATTGCCGTTGCGGCAGGCCATAAGGTTAGCGAGGCCAGTGACGCCGCGGCTGATTATCCTGACATTGCTGGTGCAAGTCCCCTTGGGCCTTCTGCAGTTGGCCTTGGCCAATATCCTGGTCTACGGACATGGTGCCGATCTCGCGCCCTGGGCAAGCGCCTTCCTTCTGATTGTGCTCGATCTGCTGCGCCTTGCCTTGATCGCCGATGTGCTTTTCTTCTTCTTTGGCGCAGCCGCCAGCGTCGAGGTCACCGCGTGAACGTCAAGGTCAAGATCTGTGGCCTGCGCGACACGGCTTCCCTCGACGCCGCGGCCCGCCATGGCGCCGATTTTCTCGGCTTCGTCTTCTTTTCCGCCAGCCCGCGCTTTATCGAGCCTCCCGCGGCGGGCGCGCTCATGGCCCGGGCTCCCACGCACGTTCGCCGCGTCGGTCTCTTCGTCGATCCTGCCGATACGGACATCGCCGATGTGCTCGCCCATTGCCCGATCGACATGATCCAGCTTCACGGCCAGGAACCGCCCGAGCGGGTAGCGGCGCTGCGCGCGCGCTTTGCGCTTCCTATTATGAAAGCAGTAGGGGTCGCCGAGACAGCCGATCTCGATCGAGCCCGCACCTATGCGTCTGTCGCCGACTGGCTCCTGCTCGATGCTCGGCCCCGGCCCAGCGATACCAGGCCAGGCGGCAATGCCCGTTCGTTTGACTGGTCGCTGCTCGGGAATTTTTTCCCGGCCGTGCCTTGGATGCTGGCGGGAGGGCTCGATCCCAATAATATCGGAGAGGCGGTGCGGCAGAGCGGGGCGCGAGCTGTCGACGTTTCCTCGGGAGTTGAAAGCGCCCCCGGAATCAAGGACCCCGAGAAGATCCGGGCCTTCCTCGCGTGTGCCAGGGATTTATCCCTTGCATCAGCCCATTCTTTTGCTATAACCCGACGCGGCGATCCCCGGTAGCTCAGTCGGTAGAGCAAGTGGCTGTTAACCACTGTGTCGCTGGTTCGAATCCGGCCCGGGGAGCCACGTGTGCTTTAAGATGCTTTATGGGTGCTTAAAGAGTCGGATCGTTCTTTGCCGCACAAAGCTTACGCGCCATTTCGGTGTGGCCTTGGTCTCTACATTCCCCATATCGCTCGCCGTAATTCCCTTTCGAACTTTACATAACGGAGGTATCGCCAGCGACCTTCCTTAATCCATTCTTTGCCCTATCGAGCGGTTTTTACCGTTTGAGCGGGATGATCCTGACATCTAGAGCCTGTTGAGTTTAGACTGAAATATCCTGAGGTAGTTGGCGCATTCCTGTCGCTTGAACGCCACAGGATGATCGATCATGCATCAAGGTTACCGAACAGGGGATTCTATAAATTTTATCACCTCTATTGAAGGGAAACTGTGGGCATCACTGCGTTTTCAATAACCCAGAGTACTGGGCATCGTTGGGCAGCGTCCCTTGCGCGGTGGGCTGAGTCTCGGATGGCTCAATCAACGATAGCTAGCCTGCAATCATTCTTCCTAGCTCTGGTGGCCGCTGACAATACTTAGGACTCGATCGTGGCCGCAAGATGGGAACTAATCGATCGAAGCGGCAGGATTTGTCAAACGCCTCCATGCTAGGACAATATCGGTACGAGGCGAATACTCTATCCCATCTATGCAGATATCCCTTGTGGATTATCGCCAAGTTCCGCTGATTCGCATTCACCGTGCAAAGCCACTTATATGCTTTGTAATACCTAGTACCTCTTTTGCTTAAATAATACAGTCTGCCAAATAGCAAGTATCACTCACTACTCGCTTTATTGAAGAAACGATTGAACTTCTCAAGTTTTTCTGGATAGCTTTGATAAAAGTTGTAATACCCGTACAGGGATAAAAGACCGTATAGAGAGATGAGAGAATAGCTTCCAACACCGCCACGTAGCCTAAAATTCGCATATTTGATCGATGTTTTAATGGCATCGAGTCCAGATGTCGAGCTTTTAACTAAGTCTTTTGTAGATGGTTGTATAAGATACGGAAGGCGCATCATTATACGCGCATTGATGGGTTCGAACCGGCGTACCCCTGCTACAAAGGATCTCCAGCAGGAGTTGAAGATGTTATGCGCCACCAGCCCCGATTTGGTCACCGCATAGGTGTGGTGCGGCGTCACCTCGATATCGAAGACGCGCGCGGCGGAACTTTGCGTGCTAGCGCGAAGCGCCATTGTCCCGCCTTGTAATCGGACGAGTTCTTCGCCAGGACGAAGATCCGCCGCCGCTTTCCATCCTTTGGCGGTAAGGAATGGATGCTGGGGTGTGACGGTGAGGTCGGTCCCGTCGGCGAGCTTCAGCACCAGAGTCTGGGGCGCGGTGCGGCTGAAAAGAGACGTCACCTTGGCTTTAGTAGGCTGGCCTTCCTCGGTAAAAGCCAGGACAAGGTCGCCTACATGCAATGCCTCGATCGCTTTTTGCCCGTCCGGTGTCTTCACCTGAGTACCGGCGGCAAAGGACGATCCGACCGTGGGCGGGCAAACATCGAGGTCGGACTGCAAGCCGAGATCTTGAATATTCGTCGCGGCGAAGCTGCCGGCCGGCAAAAACGAAGCCTCGGATAGAGAATTCCTGAGATCCGGCACCGTTTCCGACGGTGCGGCATAAGGAGCAGCTGAGACATTGAGAGCCTGAGTGACACGGCTCGATCCCGCATTGGCCCAGGAACCAGGAATGATGGGTGCAGTAAAGCCCGTTCCCGGATTGGGCGACGGCGCGGCGGGTATTCCCGCGGGGCCACCCCGATCTAAGGTTTTGAAAATATCAATGGCAGTCGCCACTGCCGCTACCGCCAACAAGGCCCAATCTGCCGCTCCAAGAGCAAGTTCGCTACCCGGTAGGCCGGCATCGGTTTTCGGAATTTCCTTTAGAAAATCATCCGTAGAAGAGTCAAGCGAGTCATTATCGCTGAACTCTGTACTTCTGGAATCATTCATCTCCTGTTCTTCATCTTCGTCATTTTCGTCAGAAGATGGTTTTTGCAACATGCCCGTGGGATCGGTCAGGGAAACGGGATTGTCCAGAACGTAATGATAGGGATTGGTTGAACCGAGGAGTGGATCGGGCGAGATGAACCGGCCGAAAGCAGGAGCATAATAGCGTGCCCCGAAATAGGAGAGATCCGTCGCGGGCGCGCTGAGCGCGCCATTGGTGGATTGCTCGTCGCGTTCCTTGCCACCGAATTTTGGCCGGAAATCATCGGTCCCGCTGCTGGCCTGGATATTGAGCACCCCGTAGGGGGTCTGGACCAAGCGGGCCGATTCCTGGCCATTTTCGTCCGTGACCACGACCACGCTGTTGACTTGGTCGCGGTGGAAAAAACGGGTCTGGCCGGCAACCGGAACGCCGGCGCCGTTGGCGCCGGGGGCCAGTTCGGCATGCGCTACTCCTATAGGGGTAAGCGCCAGGTTCGTCGCCAGACCAACCACCGACACGCGCGTGGCGGTGGGCCAGCTACGGATTGTGCGCAATATGCTCATGGTCTCCTCCTTACTGCTGGCCGCTCGATTGGGATGCGCCGAACGGCACGGTGATCTCAGCCACGGGGTCGCCGTTCAGGCCCGGAATGCTCTTGGTCGTCAACCCATCGCCGTTGGGCAGGACGGTGAGCGTATAGTTCGGGCCGACGTAGAGGGTCTTAGTGCCATCGGGATCGGTCTTCGACAGGCGCTGATCGAAGGGATCGTAGCTCATGGCCGTCGGGGCGCTTTGGCCCGAGCGTGTCACCGATTGCAGCCGCCCGGCCGGATCGAAAACATAGCCTAGCGAGGGCGCGTTCGGACCGGGTGTTGCCGGCGTCGCGCTCGCCAGATTGCCGATGGCATCGAAGCTGAAGGTCTCCAGCACGGCATTGGGCGCAGCCGTGCTCGTCGCGGCGCTGGGACGATAGGAGGGCTGGGCAGGATAAGTGAAGGCCGTGGTATTTTGGCGCGTGATCGCCCCTCCCGCGTTATAGCCGTAACTGGCACTGCCATAAGCGCCTTGGGCCGAGGTCAATCGACCCATGAGGTCATAACCGAAGCTCTGACTCTGGCCCTGCGCCGCCTTATCGTTGAGTTGGGTAAGGAGACCGGCAGGACTGTTCGCGTTCTGCCCCCAAACGTAGCTGGTATCGATCAGGGGCGGACCACCCGCGCTCCCCGTATCCTGACTGAGTGGACGAAGCGTGGCGTCATAGCTATAGGCACTCGTCACGCCATTGAGATAGCTTACATTCTGCGGCTGTTTGCTCGCGGTATAATTGCTATAGCTCGCGTAGATTTGGCTGCCGGTGCTGCCGGCAGGCGACAAGGCAACTGTGCAGAGTGTCTGGTCACGACCATAGCTGTTGGCCAATGTCGTACCATCGGGATAAGTGAAGCTCGTGACTTGGCTCTGCGGACCGTAGGTCCAGGCAAAGGCAAACGGCTTGGCATAGCCCGACAGGCTCACCCACTGGTTTTGCGGCCGTTCATAAGGATCGTAGCTGAAAACATAAGTAGTGCTCTGATCGGTCACGGAGGTCAGTTGCCCCAGGCCATTGGCAATGGTGAAAGCGCCACTGGTTTGTGCATCGTAGCCATACGTAACCGACAGAGCGACCGTGCCATTGGCGGCCGCGACCTTGCGGCTGGTCAATCGATTGAGAGAATCGTAGGTCAGGCTGGTGGTCTGGCCTAATCCATCGGTAAGGCTGATCAGATTGCTATTATTGTCATACCCGTAGGTAGTCGTTCCCAAATCGGGATGGGCATAGGAAACCAGGCGTCCAAGTGAGTCCCAGGTATAGCTGACCCTCACGCCAATGGGATCCGTGATTTGCGTCGCCTCGCCCAAGGGATCGCGGACATAGGTAGTCACCCCGCCGTCAGGCGCCGTCACTTTCAGGGGGCGCCGCCATGGATCGAGCTGGGTGGTGCTTTTCTGGGTAGCGGTCGTGGCCTGCTGGCCGCTGCTCGGCTGCCCGGAGACGCTCAGTATGGACTGCCAGCTCGTCAGATCATACCCCAGGGATAGGGTCGTGCCGTCGGGCGCCACCAATTGCTGCGGCCTCTGATAAGGGTCGTAGGTCAGGCTGTAAGCGCTCGTTGTGCTCTGACCCTGGAAATAGGGCATTGTCCAGTTATTGAGCCGGCCTGCCTCGTCATAGCCGATATCGCTCAGAATGGTCTGATTCTGCGCGGGAGCACAAAGACCGGCGGGCGGCGTGGCGGAAGCGGGAAGCGTTTCCATCGTGCGATAGGGACGCCCCAAACCGTCGGTGAGTTTGCTCATGCTATACCAGGATTGCGGCATGTTGCCCGCGCATTCCTGCCAGCTCGCACAGATAGCAATGTTCTGGCTGAGGCCGGCGCCGCCGGTTGGAACCGCATAGCTGACCGCCGTTAGTTGCGTGGCGTTGCCACCCGCTGGATTCGGGCCATAGGTGGCGGTAAGCCGTCCAAAGCTATCAATGCTTGTCATATAATTATGACCGTTCGGATCGGTCAATTCGGTCAGGGATCCGAAGGCCGGCTCGTAACTCATCGTCACCGCAAGATTCGCCCCGCTAGGTACCGCTGGCGGCGTGGCTTTGGTCGGAAACGTCTGATACGTGCTATCGTAGCTGATCTGGGACATATTGCCGTTAGGATCAACCTGCACGGTTACGTTGCCATAGGCATCATAAGAGAATTGAGTGCAGAGCCAGTGGCCACCCGAAGGCAGGAGGGTGCCACAGCCCGTGGCCGCCGAGGTTGCGTTTGCTTGCGCCAGCCAGTTCTGGCTGTAGCTCAGATTGCCATGGCCGTCATAACCGTAGGTTGACCAGCGCAGGTCTTGGGTAGCATCCCAGCTTGTCATATTGCTGCAGCTCGAGGCACTCGTCGTCTTGGCGTTGGTAACAAGACCAAGCCTCCAGGCGCCATTACTGTCGTTATTACCTATAGCCTGGCAATATTGGAGAGCACTGGTGCCGCTCGCTGCCACCGCCTGGTCACTGCGCGACAACAGATTGCCATAGCCGTCATAGGTGTAGGTATGGGTGATGCTGCTGGCGGGGCTGCTCGTGCCTTCCTGATAGAGCTGCTCCAAGCTGGTGGTCGCGACTACCTGAAAAACGTTCTTAAAATATTGCGGCTGGCCGCTGGCACTGGTCTGGGAGAGCTGTTGGCAGCCCTTGGCAAGCGCGCTTGCGGTGCCGGTGCCAGTTTCACAGGCGAGCTTCACCTGGACCTCTTGCAAGGGCTCGCTATTCTGCGCGGCTTCTACCAACCGGCCGGTTACTTGGCCGATGAAGGGAAAGTTTTGAGCGTAGCTGCGCTCCTCGGTGATGCCCGCGGCGGCATTAATCGTCTTTACGGAGCCAAAGCCGAGCCAGCCCCAATTCGCCACGTCGATACGGGCGTCGCTGTAGGTATAGCTGAGTTTGTAGCTGTGCTGTAGGCCATCGGATACTGTCTGTGCTGCAACCACGTAGGTACTATTCTGAACATCCTGAAGGGGATAGGTCGCACCGCTGCCTCGGGTATAGACTGGACCCAGCACATTGGTCAGCGGTGCATAATTATACATTGTCGTGACGCCTAATCCATCCTCGACCTGCGCCAGCATATCGGGAAGGCCGGCGGGCTTGCCCGCGTGAGGCTCATAAGGTTCGAGCACGTACGCGCTGGCGCTGAGACTCCCAGCACTATTGGAGAGCTGCAGCACATCACTATAACCGAGACCGGAAAAATTGCCGATCATGAAGTTGTTATTGGTAAAGGAGCCTGGGATACTGAGCGCCAAGCCAGGATTTACCAGGCTGAGGCCGGACGGGCTCGGACGGTTTTCCCATACCGTGAAGGCCATGTTTCCTGCAGCACTGCTGGAAATCACCAGGTCGCTCTTGCCATCGCCATTGACGTCTGCTGCATAGATCTGTCCGAGATTGTTCAAAGATTGGATGCGCTGGCCCAGGGGCGTGTTTTGGAACGACGTGCCGCTGGAAAGAAAGGCATTGAAGGAAATCTGGCCCTGATCAGGATAGGCGAAGCCGATATCGCTTAGGCCATCGCCGTTGAAATCGCCTGCCAGGAAAACAGGATCCTCCACCCAATTGCCAGCCGATCCGGCTGGGACCCAATGGCTCGTTACCGCCTGACTGCCGTTCAGCGCGATGACATCGATCGCCAGGGAGCCGTTCGAGGGACGTACATAAGCGATCGAGGTGACCGGATTGGAGGTATAATTGCCGGGCAGAAGAAAACCTCCCTCCCACGGCAGGTTGAGCCCCTGCCAAGCAACGGTGGTGAAACCACTGCCCGTGGATTGGAAGGAGGTGATGGCAAGATTGTTATTCTGGGGCGCAATCGAAGCCAGATCGACCAAACCATCGCCATTGAAATCTCCCGTGGTGAATAGCCCTTGATTAGGCCAGGGGCCGAGGGGCTGCTTCCAATTTGCCGGGGTAAGACCGTTGCTCGTGGACAGATAGCCCCGCACCATTGCCATGGTGCCGCTCTTGTAGATCTGCGCCAAGTCGGTCACGCCATCGCCATTGAAATCGCCGGTAAGGAGCGTGCTTTGGTTATACCAGGTCCCCAGGCCGCCGAGTGGCATGGCCTTAAATCCGTTGCTGGTGCGCAGATACAGGGTAGCCTGGGTCATCGTGCCACTGGGAGCGAGGAGAATAAGATCCGTCAGACCGTCTCCATTGAAGTCGCCGGCAATCTGCTGCGTGCTAGAATTGGCGCCGCTGCCGAGTGCGGTTGGTGTCTCGGCCGTGAACTGTCCTGGCGAGGCGCCCTCATCTTCGTAGGTAAAGCTGGTCGGTGCCAGACACTGACCGTTCCCATCGCATTCCGTGATCGAGGAGATCCGCTTGTGGCCCGTGGTGGCACCGGTTTCGTAAGCCAAGTTATAGATTTTGACGGTATTCCCGTTGACCTGGGTAGTAACCGAGCTTAGGACCTGCTTCCAGGAAAAGGCGCCGCCATTGCTATATTGCGTGGCATAACCCGGTGCCGCCGCATAGCCAAATAGCACCGATCGCCCTGCCTGGAGTGGAGAAGGGGCCGTGGCATTCGCGGTGTAGTTGATACTGGAGAGGTAATAGGCTCCCGTTTGCGCGAGCTGACTGGTATCATAGGTGAAGGCGATGCTGTTGCCATTGGCGTCGGTACGGCTGGTGATTGCCCAAGTCGCCACCGAACCGTCGGTCCTGTTCTGTGCCAGGATCCGGGAATCCGTGCTTGCGCCGAACTCTTCCGACGAGCCGTCGGGATTCTGGACGAGGAAACTGCAAGGCCCGCTACCACAGGCCTGCATTCCGCCTGGTGCCGTGATCTTGACATAGCTATCGACGACAGTACGGAACTCGCCGGCAGACGAGACCTGAACAAGGCGACGGCCATCCAGGCAAAAACGATCATCGGCATTATAATTGACGCCGCCGACGAAGCCGTCGATCGCCTGAGTAGCGTTGCAGCGTGTGATGGTACCGGTGCCTGACAGGCTCCAGCCTACGCCGGCAACGCCATCGCCTTGGAGACTATTATAGACAAGGCCGAGGCTAGGTTGCGCGCCGGCCGTTCCTGGCGGAACCATCAAAGGAATGGAATAAGTGGCTGCGCCATCGCGTGAAACGGCAAAGCTAGCATGCGTGCCGCCGGCGACAGTCTCGACCGTACCGGCCGCGGACACCGGATCGGCAAGACTGCACGCTAGCGCAAGGGCCAGCCAGGCTTCCTGGAGCCCTACCCGCTTCCAGGCAGGTTTTCTCTTCATCCAGGTGGCAAATCGAGAAGAAAAAGCGGTGCGAAAAGATGCCATGAGCATGAGAGAGCTCCAGGAATTGTCGTGGTGGAAAGAAACGGGTCTATTTAAATAATTTCGAAAGAACAGCGGATCCGGTACGTTAAGCTCTGCTTCGGGACGCGAGATTCGCCGGCCTAGCCCAGCTCATTGTGGTGCCGAATCAAGGACAAAAATCGGTCGGTATTGGGTATTGCCACCCACGTTGACGTTCTGTCCGAACGTCCCGCCACATACGTACCCTGGTTGCGGCATGCAGCTAATGACAAAGGTATCCTGAGTAGCCATGGTATTTCCGCATTGGGGCACAGCGCTTCCTTCCGAACCGTTACTCAGGCAATAAGTGGCCGCGGTGGCGCCATTATAGGAAAGAGAGAAAACTATCCCGCCGTGCGGGAAGGATGAATCCCCAGCGGCGTTACCGCAGCTAACAAAGGCCGCGCAATGTTCAGTATAAACGTTGGTGCTGCTGAATTGATTGAAAGGAATGGTTGCGCCATCAACCATCTGATCGAGATACCATTCCGAATAATTGACATTTGCGACCTGTACGCTGTTATTATTTGGCGTATTGAGCGTATGGGTTCCCACCGTGACATAAAAACCCTGTCCTGCCATGACTTGTATCGGTAGAAAAGCGAAAGAAACTGCGGCCGCCAGCCAACTTTTGCGTAGTAAAGTTCTGATTTGCATGGATCCCTCCTGTTATAAGGTCTGTAACGAAGAGACGATCTCAGGAAGGGATTGTGAATATTCACTCGAGGTGGGAGGAAATGTCGTGCGCCCGTCCCTCTCGACTGATCCGGCTTTTGGGATATTGCTATCCCTAAACGGGGCGCTTCGGCACGGAAACGAAGGTCCCGTGCGTACGCTTTACTGGAATATTTAGAATCCGGGGAGGCTGGGATGCTGCCAAGCAGAAGCCGGCATGGGTTAGGCCTAATCCTCGGCTGATGCTAGCGGCAAGGCCTGGCTGCCGGGACCTTGGCCCCCTCGCTTCCAGAGGTCATGGTATGAACCTCCCTCAGGCTAGGGCGATCCAAGCACGTTAAAGAATGCTTCGCGAAGGTAAGCAAGGCAGAGGTAAGGAAAATCCACCCGGCCGCCGCGAAGAGAGAGGCGCGCCCGTCGCCCCGGGATGGGGACAAGCCCGTGCGCTGGGCGCGCCCGCTGCTGCGCCTTCTAGGGAGGAATAAGGTGCAACAGCGTATGTATTACTCGGAAACTTCTTTAAAAGTCCTATGGTGAACTAGCTGATTTCTGCTATCTCACAGTGGCTCAGAACTTTCGGTTGCGATGGCAGTAGCAATCTGATTCGTTGCTTGCTGCATTGCCACCGCATTTGGCGATGTCGATCTAGAGGCCTAGTTCATAACCTGACAGAGCGTCGCTATCGCATGAGCCAGTGGCTCCGAGACGACCTTACCATTGGTCTGTATCACTGCGTCGGTGATCTGAGCATTCATTTGATCGGACATCTTCGTATATTCCCTTTGCTACGTGCTTAGGATTCCTGAAATGATGGGGTGTGAACTTTTTCACTCTTGACTGGGGCGCAAAACTCCGGATCGACCGATTGCATGTTCTCGCGCAATTTCGCACGTAACAACTGGATCCGCTTGCGGATCAGTGCCTGCGAGGCACCAAGCAAACCAGCGATCTGTTCGTAGGAGCGCTCTTCACGAAAGCGAAGATCGAACAGACGCTTATAGGAGGGCGGTAATTTGTCCACAGCAGCAAGGAGCGCATTTTTGCTTTCTCTCGCTGCAAGGGTGTCCTCTGCAGTCAACGCAGTATCATCTTTCATCTCCGAACCGTAGACATCGACATCATTGCTGATAAGGTGATATTCGCGCATAAGGCGCCGCCGTTGGCTGAGAAATTCGTTTCTAAGCGCAGTAACAAGCAAGGATTGAGGATTGGCGACGATGACGGGTTCGTGCCGCCCTATATGCGTGGCAAGCCGCAGCAAGGTGCAGGAAAGGAGATCCTTTGCATCCTCGGTGCTGCGAGTGAGCTTTAATGCATAGCGCCATAGGAAAAGCCGGTGTTGTAGCCAAATATCCCAAAATTGTGAAGACGTGACGCACTGCGCACCTTGCGGAGCGCCGTTTCCTTCCCCCCGGTCCATGCCATTCCCTTTGTCGCTGGATGCTTTTTGAGCATTCAGACGCTCGGAAACGCATGTCGTGAATGTGGGCTACAATTTTATTCGCGCAAAAGTTGTCTACTGATCGGATGCCTGAAGGGAGAGATCACGGATTTGAACATCATAGCCGTCGCATCATTCGCCATGCCGCCTGATAGTCTTCTCCTTTGAGTGCATTGTTGACAACGTTGAGGATAGCCCGCTTGGAGGAGTTGAGTAAGGAGGCGAACGAGTAAGCCGGCGACAACGTCAATCTCATAGTCGATGCTAGCCGCGCCGGTTGAAGTGTAAGAGCGCTCACAATTGTTTCTTTCGAGCTTTCATTGTCAATGTTTCTTAAGGCGCGGCCTTTGTGCTGATCCGTAATCGTCCTCATTTCTCATCGCCAGGGAATAACTCGTGCTACGCCCTCCCGCTTCATTCTTCATCAGAATGCCTCGTGCCATGAGATCGCTTATATCGCGCAGCGCAGTATCGGCAGAAGTACTAGTTAGCATGGCCCATTTCGATGAGGTGAGTTTGCCTTCAAATCCGTCGAGCAGGCGATTGAGAACATTGCGTTGGCGCTCGTTAATCGGCTGGCCGGCACTGGTCTCCCGGAAGTGCGCCTTGAACAGAACATTGGCTAGAATAGCTTCGGCTCTATCAAAGCTCCGATTTAGACAAGCCAAGAACCATTGCAGCCAAGCCGTAATATCGAGACCGTCTTTCTGGATGGACTCGAGGATGGCGTAATATTCCTTACATTCCTGACGAATCTGTGCCGACATGCTGTAGAAGCGCTGCGGACTTCCCTCGGAACGCGCAAGCGCCATATCGGCAATGGCGTGTGCGATGCGGGCGTTGCCATCATCGAATGGGTGTACGGTAACAAACCAAAGATGGGCAATCGCCGCTTTCAGCACGGGATCGAGGCGCGCTTCGCCGTTGAACCAATCGAGAAATACGGCCATCTCGTCCGCCAGACGAACGGCGCTCGGGGGCCTCGTAATGGATCTTCTCATGCCCGACTGAGCCTTTTCCCAAACCGCCTGCATTTCCGGGCTCGCCCCTCGGCAAAAAGTTTGAATGCGTCCAGGAAGGGGAGCCATGTGGCCTAAAGACGCCTATGCATGCTACGAGCGCTTAAAGGGTTGAAGCGGGCTGATTCATAGAAGGCTAGCTGTATGTATATTCCTTTCTCAGTGCGTTAGACGTTGGTCCCCAGCATGGCGGGAATCGGCGCTAGCTATCTGGATGCGATTGTTCGCCGCATCATAGCTGTAGGCGAGGCCTTGTCCCGGTCCATCGGGATAGTTCGCTTGAGCGAGGCGACCGTCGATGTCATAGACGAGGGTGGTGGTCCGTACTTGGGCTTCCACCCACGATGAGCGTCATGCCCATGGCAAGCGACGCGATGCCCGTGACACCGGGAAATCCGCTAACTTATGCTATCTGGGTGCCACGAAAACAATCGCAATTGGCGAGATTTTAATCAACATCCCTATCCTGTTAGCACAGGTAATAATTTCCTATAATTAATCAAGAGAAAATCATGATTACCCGGTATTTAGAATATCGCTTGCATGATTTCCTAAATATCTTCATGAAGCAAAAGAAAGAAACACCGGAAGAAAAAAGAAAAAGAATACGCAAAAAATTTTGGCGAGGAAGTTTAGTTCTTTACATCGCTAAAATACTTAGGGTTCCTATAGCTATTCATCAGGATTTTTATCGATAAGTGTTTCGAGCGTAACTTGGTCGAAAAAATCTCCACTTGTTCTTCCATTTTTGGTATTGATGTCTAACAATAAGAGCTTGTCTACACGCTCGTTTATCTTATTTATTAGCTTTGACGCGAGAGAGTCAATATCTAAAATGCTTTCCTTTATGTAAAAGGACGTAGTTTCTCCCCACCAATCGCCAATTAGTTCGTCCTCTATAAGACTCGTCAACGCCTCGTAACGTTTGTTTTGATGATCCATCTTTTCATTGATTCTGAATGATATCAAATATACAGCCATAACCCCCCTCTCTAACTATTCCCTACTATACCACATTCCTTTTCCTACCCCTAGTATAACTTATTCTATGCAATACTATAGTTAGTTAACATATCAAGTTGACAACAATTATAGAATCATCTATAAAAATCATATGACGATACTATCTTTTGTTAAGAAATATTCGACTGAAGCGGAATGCATTAAGGCATTGGCTTACTTGAAGTGGCCTAATGGCTTTGTGTGTAAGAATTGTGGACATGATCATGGATGGCAATTAAAAAGTCGTCCTATCGTTTTTGAATGCCGTCAATGCAATAATCAAGAATCCGTATTGGTAGGAACGATTTTCCAAAAGACGAGAACCCCTTTAACGAAATGGTTTTATGCAGCTTATATGATGATTAATGATAAGCGCGGTATCAGTGCAACCTTTCTTTCCAAGGAACTTAAGCTACGCTATGAGACAGCATGGCTCATGATGCATAAGCTTAGGAATGCTTTGTATGAGCGTAAGGAATTTCAGCTAAGGGATTTTGTTGAAGTAGATGAGACTTTCTATGGAGGGCGAAGGCAAAAAGGGAATCGTGGCCGTTCTCAAAAGATCAACAAGAGCATGATTGTTATTGCTGTGGAAAAGAAAGCAACGACAAAGGACAAAGGCATAAAGAAGAGCGGCTACAAAGCGGGAAATGCTCGTGTTGCCGTGATCCCTGGCGCGTCTATAGAGCATTTAGGCAACTTCATCCGTACAAACGTGAAGACGAAAACAAAGATCGTCTCCGATGGATGGAGGGGCTATGCCGATTTGATGGAGTTCAAGCATATGCCTACCGTTCAAGGTTCAGGGAAGAACGCCGAGACGGTATTGCCGCTAGTCCATATCCTCTTTTCCAACATCAAGGCTTGGCTCAACGGCACCTTTCATGGAGTGTCGGGGAAGCATCTGCACAGGTATTTGAAAGAGTGGAACTATCGCTTCAATCGTCGAGCTAACCAGGATGATCTATTTGATTACGTTCTTGGTCGCACTATGGGCAACAAGACGATCACTTTCAAAGAACTCGTAGAAAGAGCGTAGACCTTTCTTATTGAAATTCCTCAATAATTTTCCTCTTGCATGTCCCTTTCAAAGGTCTACGATATGGCTCAAGCTTCAACGAGTGGAATCATTGAAGCTTGAGTATGTAGGTATGGGCACCGACGCTTTGTCGGGTGGCCCACTGAATACAACACCCTTCTCCATTCAGTGGGAGATTCCCTTTTGGGCATTCTTTTCACTGATGATTGGGAAATAGGTGGGTATGCGTAGCCCATACCTCGCATATTCCAACCGCCCGGCACCAGCCGGGCTACAACGGTATGGGGATCATCATGCGTGTCGTTACTACGGCTATTCTGATACTAATCTCTACTTCAACGTTCGCGGAAGAATACGCCTGGACATTTGGAATTGTTCCTGGATCACACAATGTTAGAGCTGCCGTTAAAAACGGTTATGGAGGTCAGGTTGCAATTTTTTGCGGCTCATCTGAAGCAGAAGCAGGCATAGAAATAACTTTGCCCAATACGATAAGAGCATGGGCAGATCAAGCACTCAAGATTAATTTCCAAACTGATGACGTTAGTCACCCAATAGTCGTACACATTGGCTCGATAGAACCTATTGATTCCGCAATAGATGGTTATGGCGGGCCTCCCAAAAGTAAAAATTTGACCACTGCTTATAATAACAGCAGAGATCAAAACGATCAGATCTTAAGAATTGTAGATGACATTAAGAAAGCAGGTCAACTAGTACTGAAAATGGAGGAGTTTAAAGTGGAGGAGACTTTTCCACTTAAAGGCGCGCTCGCAGCATTGAATAGTATGAACTTAGAGAAATGCACTACCTTAGATAATGCCCTTATAGATTATTGTCAGTCGATTCGTAATACCGATACAATAAAATCTCCGGCAGGAATGGCACTATGCGGCTTTAGATAATAAGTCTAACATGAAAATTATTAAACAGACAATATTGTATTCAGTAATAGGCTATACCGTGGTGTGGGCTTGGTTCAAGTGGGTAATGCCTGTACATCACTATAGCACTAGGGACGCATTATCACATTATCGCTTGATAAGCGGAAGGGCTACGGTTACGTGTAGCGGTGGTGCGCTTAAAGGGCAACTTATAGAAATTGCCAATGCCACAATAATGAGCATCAATAGTGATCACATAACAATACGAGTGTGGTACGGGCGATCTTGCGTAACGGGAGAAAGACTAGAGAGCGGACCAGACGAATCAGGAAAAGGAGATATCGTCTTCTTTATCACAGAAAGGAATCCAAGATCTGATTGCTTCTTAATGCGATCTTTTAATGACTTGACTCCGAACTCGCGGCCATTTTTGGTGAGTAAGGACCCTAAATGGTTCAGATCTGTAAATGACCTCTTGAAAGGGCTTCCCTATCTCCTTGATCCGCACTCAGCCGTGTCTAGGTGGATACTGCAGTACTACGGGAAGGGTTGTGTGTCAGGAGATCGAATCAGCTTGGAGTATTCCGTTTACGTGGAAGGAAGTCCGACATATTTTGAAGGCCAGACATATCCTTGCTATGGATCACCTGGACGATATATGAAAGGATGGTGCACAACCTGGAAAGAGCATGACGAAGCAACCGAGTACTTAGAGTTTGAGAGAGTTAATTGAGGGGTAAAAATGAGGAAGAGAAAAGTGACGTTATATCTGAAATGTTCAGTATGCGGTTTTGAGTTTACTGCGACTAAAAACAACGATGGGACTTGGCGTAAGATAGTGGGTGTTATGGAAATCACTCAAAAATGCCAGAAACTATCGGGAGTTGAGCAAGACGCTGTTGGACCTGATGCTTACTTCTGTGAGGAGCTTTCTAAGGCTCTCCAAATTGCACTCAAATCCTGATTCATCAACTATTGAATAACTTGATTCCTCATCACTGAATATAGCGAAAACTCGAACAGAAGTATATCCTTTATCATAAAGCTTTTGTATAATATCTAATCGTTCGTCATTGGGATTGATTATCTTAAAATCGATATCAGTCATATTATTCTCCAAAGGTATTTAGGGAATCATGCAAGAAATACCCTAAATACTATCAAGATTAGAGTGAAGTCCTCTTTTTGAGGTCTAATGACTATTTTACGAGAGTTCTTGTGACTCTTGATGATAGTGAGTTAACCTGTGCTAACGAAGGTTCCTAAATACTATCAATATCAATGGAATTATTGTAAATAGGAATAAAGACATCCTAATGGAGGTTTTGAGTAATTCTTACTTACAATCTTATTGATTGTTGACAAGAATAGGTTAAACCTGTGCTAACAGGATAGGGATGTTAATCAAATGTCGAAAATGGTGCCGAATGTTCCACCGATCCGAATCCGCAACGAGATTTGAGCATCCACAGTAGAATCGCCCGGCGCGCCTTCACCATCTCAAACTCAATCCACCCGTGACTTCGTGGATGGTGGAAGAGCCGGAATATTCTCCACCGTAATTAACGAAGAAACTAGGCTCGGCGCCCAGCCAATGCTGGTTCGGCATGTCGATGGCAAAGCCTGCACCCACAAGTGCGTAATTCCGGTCGAGCTTCGGTCCATCCACCCGGAAACGACGGGAAGCGCTATCGTCCAATCGTGCTTCGAAACTTTGTTTATTGTCGAGCGTTTCGTAGGCGTAACCAAGATCGAGCTTCAGGGCCAAACGCATCGCTTCGCTTAAGGAAATATTTGCCTCAGCATCAATGCCTGCTTTGATGCGGAGGGAATCGTCGTCCCTGCCATCGAGGGAAAGATCCAGGAAGTTTCCACCCCGTTCCTGAAAGGCTTCTCGGAATTGGTGGATGTAGTCGACTCCTGCATGTGGTGAGAGCGTGACGGTAAACCCCCCGGGCGCGGACGTGCTCCCTGCCCTCCCCAAACTCGCTGTGTCGTTAACTACATCGAATGTGCGGCCTAATTCGAAATTGCCGAAGAGGGAATGATTGTTCTCGCTCGCTTTCAAGCTTCGATCGATGGCGCCGAACACCACTTTGCGCTCGGTGCCGATATCATGAAAAGCGTACCCAGCCTGGCCTGAGATATATAGATCAAGAGGCAATCTTTGCACCTTGCCATAAAGGGAGGCTTCGTAGGAATCGATCTCGGCGCTGTCTTGAAATCGTTTCCCGCTGGCATTGGTGTTCGTATAGCCTAGGGCCAGGCCAAGCACGGTATCTTCTGTCACATTCTGATCAATTCCGAAGGCCAGGCCAGAATTCCTGTAGTCCGCGCCCTCGGCGCTGCGGTCCGATTCCAGCCGGCCGAAGCTTCCATAGGCCCGCACCCAGCCGTGGTTCAAAATGCTGTTCTCCGGAAGAGCGGCGCGCGCGTAAGAAAGAGCAGCCCGATCCGAAAAAGGTGAAGCATTTGCATCTAGACTCGACACGAAGGATGAACCCTGGCTTGCCCGATTTCCTGTCATGCTCATGAAACCTATTACCGAATTGCGGGTCAAGGTGATGACGTCCGCGTGAAAGGAACCAGCGATCTCGTCGAAGGCGCGGCGCGCTTCCCCGGCATCCAGCCCGAGAATATTATTGATCACCAATTGCGTATCAGGATTACCGGAAAGCGCGATGCCATCGGGGGCGATCACGCCTAAATCAGCCGTCAGCATGTCGCAGTTAGCAGTACGGCAGACTCCGGTATAGATGAGATCTTCCGGATTATTTCCCGAACCTGCATCGATTGAAGCCAGGGTGACGATAATATCGTGATGGGTAGGGTCGAGAGCTTGCGTGAAATGGAGAAAGGCCGAACCTGATTGGACAAGCGAATCGAATTCTCCGGAAATGCCACCATCGGCATGCAGAACCGTCCAGTTGGTGCCGACAATGTAGGGTGTGCGGGAAGTTGTCCCCGCGCCCCGAGGCAGGAGCGAGAGGAGGCCCGCGATATCGGCCGTACCCGTCACGTTGAGGCGCGAGCCTTGATTGGGGGTCAATATTACCGAAAAGATGGCATTGGCTCCGCCGACATACGAACCCGCCGTAATCGTGCGCGGGCTCGTTATCCCTATTTGAAGGGTCGCATTATTGATAATCGAGCCGGTAGCCACCCCCAGGGCGGCATTATTGTCGGCGATCAGGGTACCGCTCAAAACCGTCGTATCGGCATATCCATTTGCACCCGAGAGCGTCACCGTACCAGCGCCTGCCTTGGTAAACGTTCCCCCGCCGCCGGTGCTGCCAATGGCACCGGCGAAGGTGCCGCCGCCGGCCGTCACGCCATGCCCCGCTACATCAAGTGAGCCCCCGCCATCAAGGGATGCAAAAGATTCATCGCCGCCCAGGGCAAGCACCGCGCCTGATGCGATATTGAGTGCCACCGCCGTTCCGACGAAACGATGGGCCGAACCGGTAGTCAGATTTCCTCCTGCGACATTGACGACATTTGCGGCAGACGTTCCATCCAGCACCGCAAGGCCTGCGGTGTATTTATTGAGCGTACCGACACCGAGATGAATATTGTTTGATGCCGTAACCGAGCCGATCGTACCTTGCTCCAGATTATACATGGCAGCGGTCAGGGTCGTGGTGCCGCTGCCGGTGTGAAGAAGGAGGCCATCCTGGCGCGCGGCAAAGCTACCCAAAGTGAAAATGCCGCGCCCGAGATCTTCGTCGCCGCTCGCCTGCAACGTTCCGGCACTGATGGTGAGGTAGGCGTCGTTCGGTGCTCCATTGAGCGCGGACAAGGTATGACCGCCTGCGTGATTAAGGACCAGCATCCCGCCATTCACCGTCACGTTGCTCACCGCCGCCCGGCCATTGACGGTTACGGTTCCGCCTGTGCTGCTACTATCGTCCACCTTAGATAAAATCCCCCCACTGAGGTCCGTATTCACCGTTCCATCATAGAGGTTTTGACTGATGACGCGGAGAATGCCCGTGGTTTGGCTGATTGTTCCCCCGTTGCGCAGATCGAGCGTGCCGATCGTCTGGTCATGCGTGCCGATATCGAGCACAGATCCGGTTCCATTCACCGTCACCGAAGCAACATGGTTCAAAAGATCGTCTCGCAACAAAGTCAGGCGTGCATCGTTATCGATCATAATGACAGTGGCCCGGCTCATGCCATTGAGACGTAATTCGCCACCCAACACGTTCATGGCACCGAGGCCGGTATTCCCGTCTATGTCCACGATCGTGGCGGTATTTCCAAAATTATTCTTATTGATCGTCCCGTCTCCAAGATTGGCTTTAATGCTACCCTGCTCGAGATTATATGCGGCAGCTCGCAAGGTGCCGGTTCCGATCACATCGCTGTTACGCCGGAGGGTAAAATCGCCGACCTGTTGATCGCCATTCAATATGAGATGACCCGCCCCCGCTTCATTGTCGCCGAGCGAGAGGCTGCTATAAAAACCTAGCTTGCCATGGGTGCCTAGGCTGAGCGTACCGCCATGGATGTTGATATTGCTCGTCTCGATCTCGCCATCCAGCGTGAAGATGCCCTGGCCTTCTTTGGTCAGGGTGCCCAGGACAGCGCGGTTTGCCCCGCTGACCAGGCCAGAAAAGTGGGAGGCGCCACCATTCGTACCGAGCACGAATTCCGAGTTCCCTCCCGCCAGCAATACATCGCCATTGCCGTCCAGCCGGTCCAGCTGGATACGCGAATCGATGGCCTGAAGATCCAGGACGGCGGCATTGCCTGCGCTCTGGGTCAAGGTCAAATGCGTCAAGTTCGCGAATTGAAGCAGATTCGTTAGCTGTAGGTTTGATTGGCCGCTGCCGCTGCCGCTCACGGTAATGTCCGTCGTGCCGAGTTGAGCAACGCCATTTCCGACCACCAGCGTTCCATCGTTTACGGCAATCGAATCGGCATCGACCGCTCCATCGAGGACGACAGTACCGGAACCGCTCTTGGTCAAGGCGCCCGACCCCAGGTTGACATCGACGCTTCCTTGGCGCAGATCGTAAGTTGCGGCCGTTAAGGTGCTGTTCCCGATAATCGCGCCTTGTCGAAGGATCAGGGACGCCACATCCTGGTCATTGCCATTGCCCAGGTCGAAGGCAAAATCCGAGGCGCTGTTCACGGTGACGATGGTGGAATTGGCGAGGGTCGAAGGCGCAGTGACCCGCAAGGACCCGCCGTTGACATCCAAGCTAGCAATATTAACCGTATTGCCGAGAACGAGAGTTCCCAGCCCTACCTTCGTTAAATTTCCTCCGTTGATCGCTCCCGACAGCGTTCCTGTATCGGATTGCGCAACCGATATTTCATTGGTTGCACCGTTCAACCTGATCGCATTCGCAAGCGTAAAGGCGGTGGCGACCGGCGCCAGGCCGCTGCCTTCATCCTGACCGATGCGCAGCCCGCCACCACCGAGAATCACATCGCCGTCGCCGAAGGCGCCATCGATATTTGCCTCGACCATGCCGCCATTGATTGACACGCCGCCGTGAAATGTATTGGTACCGGAAAGAGTGATCGTTCCGGTACTGCCCGCCAAAGAATTAAACTGCACGGCCATGCCGGTTCCCGAAAAGCCGCCACCGGCATCGGTAATGGCACCGGCAATGGTCAAATGATCGCGGGCATTGGCAACATCTAATCCCGCGCCCGCCGCAGCAATGGTGAAGCTTCGGCTAGTCACGACATCGTTGCTGTTGGCGGCGTTCATGTCATTATCGATCAGGCGCCGAAAATCCCTGGCCGTCGCGCCAAGATTGGCGGTTGTCAAGGCGCCTAGACCGGGGGCATTAACAGGTCCGACTACCGCGTTGGCGCTATCGTCGACGTAATCGATGCCTACCGTCCCGTTTGTGCTTGCTACCGTCAGGAGAAGGGAATGCCCCATATTAGTCTGGGCAAAAAGAAGAGACGGATTGCTGGATGTCAAATCATTGAAAATGTTTCCGCCACCAGCATTATCGATGGCTCCGCCGCTGAACGTTCCGCTCCAGGACAGGATCGTGTAGGCATCCCCACGTGCATACGTATTGGTCAACCCTTGCGCCAGAACCGCCAGATGGCCGTCGCTGGCCAAGGTAACATCGCGAGCGCTCAAGGAAGAAGAATTTCCCGACCCGCCAGAAAGCACGACGGAAAAAGTGGCACCTCTGCCTTCACTGTAATCGCCACCGATTACCACATGGCGCGAAGGCCCGCCCCCCTGGCCCAGTTGCAGGATTGCATTATTGGTCAGGCTATTGGTGGTGGCGCTCGCGCTGCCCAGGGCATTATCGTTGTCCGCGATCAAGGAGCCGGTAGCAATGAAGGTGCCTCCCTTATAGGAATTGGCCCCCGAAAGAATATAATTGCCGCCGCCATTTCGGATGACACGTCCTGTGCCTGTGATAGTTCCGCTAAATTCAGCATTCCCCGCGAGCAGGTTCAGATTGGCGAAATGACTCGCGATACTGGCAAGGGTCACGGTAGGCGCGGTGCCGGTCAGATTATCGCCGGAAAGGTTCAAATCGACATCGCGCGACGCATTGGCGGTGACATTGACGATGTCGGCGGCGATGGACCCGCCGGCTCCAAAGGAGAGAGCGCCGTCCTCGATCGACAAGGTGCCGGTGAAGTCATCATTGGCGCTGTTCAGGGTCAGGGTCTGAGAACCCGCCTTGGCAAGCATGCCGGAATTGCTTGAACTGTCGACCAGATTCCCAGCAAAGCTGGTGGCCGCGTTATTCGTCGAAAGTGTTAGGCGGCTATTGCCGCCGAAAATGATATCGCCATTGCCGTTGATTGACGCCAGGGTGGCAACCGCGCCGCTCCTTAATTGCAATTGTGCGTGGCGTGCGGTCCCTGCCGTGGCATTGCCGAGAGTAAGATCGGCGCTGCTGACGATTTGATCGACGCCATCCAGCTCCAAGATACTATCCGATTGACTGGTCGTGCTGCCGGTCACGGTAACATGCGCCACCCCATTCAAGGATCCGGAAATCGCAAGGGTCAATAGGCCATCGTTGACAACCACGTCATCGGAGGCACTGCTGTTGTTCAAAATCACCGTACCTGCGCTATTCTTGGTCAAGGTATTGGTACCCAAACGCGCATTGACGGTACCTGATCGCAGATCATAGGTCGCGGCGGTCAGCATGCTCGTACCGGTGCCATTAATCGTACCTCGACGCAAAACCAGGGATGCTACTCCCTGGTCATGATTGTTGCCCAGGTCGAGGGTATTTGCCGCAGCGCTATCCACTGTCACGTTCGTGCCGTTTCCCAGATTGCCATTGACGCCCAAACCCAGCGAACCACCGCTGATGAGAAGGCTCGTAATCGTGACATTATTGTCCAGGATCAATCTTCCTCCACCGCTCTTGGTGAGAGAGAGGCCTCCGCTATTCTGCGTGATCATTCCCGCCAACGTGCCGCTATCGCCGCTATCGACATCGATGGTCGAATTCTGTGCCAAGGCGATGGCATTGGCGATGTCTAGGCCGGTCTGCGCACCATTGCCGAGGCGGCCCAAGCGCAGCATCCCGCCATCCAGGGTCACAAGACCGGCTGCCGCGCCGAAGGCGTTATCGTGATTGGCTTCGATGATGCCGCCCTTGAGCGAAGTGAAGCCGGTATAGCTGTTATTCCCCGACAAAGTAATCGTGCCTGCCGAGCCGACCAGGCCGTTGAAGGTAACGCTTTCTGCATTCGGACCCGCATCATCGATCGTTCCATCGATTGTTAAATGACTGGTTTGATCAGCGACATCCAGGAGAGCGCCGGCAACACCAATAGTAAATTGCCGGCCGGTCGCGACATTATGGTTGATTCCGGTCAACCGGCGCATGCCTGCAAAGCCTGGTACCGCGCCGAGATTGGCCGTGCTCAATATATTGAGATCAGTGGTGCCGCTGGTTCCTGCTGTCCCGCTGCTATCGAAATCGTAATCGATCCCCGCGGTGCTGTTGGCGGCCAATGTCACGAAAATCGAGCTTGTCGCATTGTCGAAGGATTGAGTGAAGGCCAGCTGCGAATCGCTCAGGATGCGGTCGAAGGCATTGTGCCCGGCTGTAAAACTGCCCGCGGTCAAGACATCCCAGCGCGTGCCGATGAGATAAGAGGCCGAAGGATCCGAGGTCAGCAAGGATAACGTGGTCCAATTTCCCGCGCCGGCGCCACTGGCGATATCGGCATTGCCGCCGATGGTAAGATGGGATCCAACGCCAACGCCTCCGGTTTGCGCCGAAGTCAAGACCACCGACAGGGTCGAGCCGGCATCCTGGCTGTAACTGCCGCCCACCTGTACATCCCGCACCTGGCTGGTTGCGCCGATTTGCAGGTTTGCGTCCGCATCCACCGTTACCGCCCCACCGCTTGCCCCGCCGAGCGCGTGATCGTGATCGGCGATCACTCTGCCGGCTGCGATTCGCGTCCCGCCGCTATAGGAATTATCGCCCCGGAGTGCAATCGTGCCCGCCGAACCGACTAGGCCGTTGAAGGTAACGCGGCCGGCTCCGGGCGCGGCATCCGCGATGGTGCCGTCGATCGACAGGCGGCCGGTTCGATCGGCCACATCTAAAATCGCGCCGGCAACGCCAATGGTGAATTGGCGGCCGGTTGCGACATCGGCATTGATGCCTTCCAGCCGGCGCATACCGACAAAGCCGTTGACCGCCCCGAGATTGGCCGTGCCCAAGCTATTGAGATCGAGGGTGCCGCTGGTCCCCACCGTTCCGGCGCTATCGAAATCGAAATCGATGCCCGCCGCGCTGCTGGCCGCCAGCGTTACGGTGATCGAGCTAGCCGCGTTGTCGAAGGCTTGCGTGAACACCAGCTGCGAATCGCTCAGGATACGGTCGAAGGCATTATGCCCTGCCGTAAAGCTGCTGGCGGTCAGCACATTCCATTGCGTCCCCACCAGATAGTTACTGGCGAGATCGGAAGTCAGCAGTGAAAGCACGGTCTCATTCCCAGCGCCGCCGCCATTGAGGATATCGGCATTGCCGCTGATCGAGAGATGCGATCCCACGCCTATCCCCCCGGTCTGGGCTGCCGTCAAGACCACCGACAGGGTCGAACCGGCATCCTGGCTGTAGCCGCCGCCAACCCGTACATCGCGAGTCTGGCTGCCCACACCGCTGACCGCGCCGATCTGCAGCGTGCCGCCAGAGCCCAGCGCCACATTGTTGCCGGCACTGTTCCGGCCCAAAGCATGGGCATGATCAGCGATCACCGTGCCGCCCACAATTTTCGTCCCGCCGCTATAGGAATTATCTCCTCTTAGCATGATCGTTCCCGCCGACCCGATCAACCCGTTGAAAACAACCCCACCCGCGCCCGACACGGCATCGTCGATCGTCCCGTCGAGGGTCAGCCGGCTGGTCCGCTCGGCAACGTCCAGGATCGCGCCGCCGGCCCCGACGGTAACCTGCCGCGCCGTCGCGATAGTATTGTTTGCACCCTGCAGCCGACGCATGCCCGCAAAGCCCGCGACCGCGCCGAGATTGGCGGTACCCAATGCATTGAGATCGAGCGTGCCGCTCGTCCCTATCGTTCCGGTACTGTCGAAATTGTAATCGATGCCGGCCGTGCTATTGGCCGCGAGCGTTACGATGATCGAGCGCGAGACACTATCGAAAGATTGCAGGAAAGCCAATTGCGGATCGCTCAGGACGCTGCTGAAGGCCCGATGCCCGGCATTGAAGCTTCCCGCGGTGAGCACGTTCCAGTGCGTGCCCACCAGATAGGCGGAGGCAGGATCGGAAGTGAGGAGGGAAAGCAACGTACCGCTTGTGGCGATGTCCGCATCGCCGGCGATGTTCAGGTGCGAGCCCGTACCCGTGCCGCCCGTTTGAGCAGCATTCAGCACGACCGAAAGAGACGAATTGACGCCCTGGGTATAGCTACCGCCGATCCGCACACTGCGGGTCTGGCTGCCAGCACCGGTTAAAGCGCCGATCTGCAAGGTGGCATTGGCCGCAACCGAGACATTGTTGCCTGCCACGTTCTGGCCAAGCGCGCCGTTATTATCGGCAATCAAGGTGCCGCCGATAATGGCAGTGCCACCGCGATAGGTATTAGCCCCTGTCACGCGTACCGAACCGATACCAGTCTTGGTCAGGCTGCCTGCACCGGAAACGATATTGCCGAAATTTCCCTGGGTTCCGCCATCGGCATTGATCGACAGGTTCGCGTTATCGATGATCGCGCTGGCGCCGAAGGAAGAACCCGTGTTGAAAACGGAACCCGCCAGACTACCCGCCGATACGGTCGTGGTGCCGCTATAATTATTGAGGCCCGCCAAGGTCAGTGTACCGCTGCCGGTCTTGGTGAAATTTCCGCCAACCGCGCTGGTGATCGTCCCGGCGTAAGAGGTATCGGTGCCGTTGCCTACCGTAAAGGATCCGCCGTTCAAATTCAGCGTGCCGCCGCTCCCGGCGAGACTGTCGACCGACAGGTTCAGCCCGTTCAGATCGAAGGTGCCGCCATTGATGGTGAGGGTCGGTGCCGAGCCTATCCTGCCCGCGCCGGTCACACGCAAGGTGCCTCCACTGATCATGGTGCTTCCCAGATAACGGTTGGCTCCGGAAAAAATTGTCGTGCCGCCAGAGATCGCGACGCTTCCCGCTGTCGCGGCGATGGAACCGCTGAAGACGCCGCTGCCATTGGCCAGGCTGAGCGTGGCGCCGTTCAAGGAGACATTTCCCGCGCCGCTCAAGGCGCCGACGGTTTCGCTTCGGCCGTTCAGATTGAAGGTCCCGCCCGATGCAACATTCACAATGGCCGCGTCACTAAGATGATTGCGCGTGGTCGATAGCAGCAGCGTACCGCCGGCGATATTCACATTGGCCGAACCCAGGAGCGACCCCGACAAAGTCAATTGCCCGCCCGATAATGTTGTGCTGCCCGTATAGAGGCTGTTGCCCGAAAGCGTGGTCGTACCGGTACCCCCAAGCACCAGACTGCCGGCATGGCTGCCGCTGCCGAAGGTTCCGTCGCTGATGGCGCCACTATAAGTGCCGTTGCTGTTTGATAAGGTCAGCGTTGCGCCGTTCAGGGACACACCCCCGGCGCCAGTTAAACGACCGATGGTCTCATCGCCGCTTTGCACGTCCAGCAGACCGGAAGCCACATTGACAATGCTGGTATCGCTCAGGCGATTGGCCGCACCGGCCGCCAGGACCAAAGTCCCGCCACCCGTGACATTGAGCGTATTGGAATTGAGGATCGAACCCGAAACGGCCAATGTCCCGCCCGCTATATTGGTCGCCCCGCCATAGCTGTTGGTGCCAGATAAGAGCAGCGATCCCAAGCCGGTCTTGGTCAAGGAACGCGCTACGCCACCGTTACCGACGATGCCCGACAGCGTCCCGCTATCGCCGCTATCGACATCGATGGAGGAATCGGCATTCAGGACAATATTATTGGCAATCGCAAGGCCGATCTGATTGCCATTGCCCAATCGCCCGATCCGTAAAATTCCGCCATTCAGATTGATTTGACCGCTAGAGGTACCGAAAGCCGCATTGTTGCTGGCTTCGAAAACGCCCATGTTGATATTGGTTGAGCCACCATAAGATTGTGCAGCGGTAACGCTCAGGATTCCCAACCCACTTTTAACGAAAGCACCAGCATTGCCCGATCCGGTCAAGCTCAAGGTTCGATCCAGGATCATCGTGGCCCCACTATCGACATCGATTCCGCCGCCGGTTGCCGTATTGAATTGAAAGTCTCGCGCCCCGCGGGTACCATTGCGCGTGAGGATAAAAGACAGACTACCGCCACCCGCGACGTTCAATGCCCCGCCATTGAGAATCAAACCGCCCCTCTGACCGCTGATTGCCCCACCCAGATTGGTATCGTCGGCGATGCGCAGAATGCCGCCGCGCACCTCGGTCGTGCCGCTATAATCTTGAAAGGTCGCGACGCTCAAGGTCCCCAGCCCGCTTTTGACAAACGGACGAATGCCGCTGCCGAAGGGGATATTCATGGTGAGGTCCAGGATGGTCGTGACATTGGCGTCGACGTCGAACCCTGTACCACCGGAGCCGGAACTACTGCTCCCGAAATTCAATCCCACGCGCGAACTGATATTTCCTCCGCCGCTGAAATTGACCAAACCGCCGGTCAAGGACAAATCCGCAGAAATTTGCGCGCCTTGATCGATCCTTAAAATGCCGCCTTGGGCATCGATCCCTGCCGTGACGCTGGCGCCGGCCGTCAAGGTGGTCGTGCCCCCCGAAGCGACCAGCCGGCCGGGTCCCAAAACAAACCCGCCGAAAGCACCACCATTGGTCAAAATCAGCGCAGCCGGACGGGAGGTCCCATTAACCGGCGGACCGTTATTCAAAGAGACGATCCCATTGCCATTCAGAGAACCGATGGTTTCCCGGATTCCCGTCAGCTCGAACCTGCCATTTGCACCGACATTGACGGTGGCACTGTCGCCGAGGTGATTGTCGCTGACGAAGCCATTCTCTCCATAGAGGCGCAATGAGCCGTCCACAATATTGATGGTATTGGAATTGCGGATCGAGCCGCTGCTAGTGCTGGTATCGACAAGATCCAACCTGGCGCTGTGAGTGCTGCCATCGGCACCGATGCCGCCGATCGTCGTCGTGCCGGTATAGAGGTTGGCGCTGGCGAAGCGTTGCTGGAAACCTTCCTGGATCACCAGATTACCGCCACTCATGATATTGCCGGTCCAGTCAGGGACGGAACCACCACCGGGTCCGAGGCCCGTCAAGGTCAGCGTTCCCCCATTCAAGGCAACAAAACCTTGGCCGTTGCCGCTGCTGGTCAACTCCCCTATGGCTTCGTTCTGTCCATTGAGATCGAGAGTTCCGCCCCCTTCCATCCTGACCAAACCGCCATCCATTAAATGATCGGTGCTCCCCGGCAAGAGGCGCAAGGTTCCGCCGGTGATATTGGTCTCATAAGATTGCAGAGAACCGGAGAGGCTCAATTGGCCGTGCGCGATATTGGTCGCCTCGATATAGGTGTTGGCGCCCGACAATGTCGTGGTGCCGCCGGCAATCGTCAATCCAACGCCGGCCTGGCCTACCCCGTCGATAGCGCCGCTGAAAATACCACTTCCCTGCGATATGGTCAGGGCGCCATTACGAAGAAAGACATTGCCGCTGCCGGTCAGGGCACCCACGGCCTCGTTCTGACTGTCAATTTCCAGGTCGCCGGTCGAGGCGAAGTTCAGGATGGTGCTGTCACCGATATGCCTGCCAACATAATTTGGGCCTTGCAGGATCAAACGACCGGCAATGTCGATAGAGGCATTGTTATTGATTATGCCCTCCAGAAAGACGGTCGCGCCATTACCGATGGATGTCGTGCCGGTATAATCGAGGCTAGCATTGGTAAAGGTCGCCGTTCCGCCAGTGATGCGGAGATTGCCCGCGGTCTGGGCAATACGGCCGGCGAAACGTCCCGTATTGGTAAGGGTCAAAGTTCCGCCATTCAGTGCTATCATCCCCGCGCCATTATTATTACCGATCCCGCCTACCGTCTCATTTTGGCCATTCAGATCGAAGATTCCTCCACCATTGACGATCACATTGGTGCTATCGCCCAGATGGTTCGCCGCCCCCGCGGCAAGGCGCAAAGTTCCTGATTCCAGGGCAATGCGATAAGACGGCGCGATCGATCCGGACAGGACCAAATTGCCACCGAACAGGGTGGTCGTATTCGTATAATAGCCTGTACCCGCAAAAGTCGTGGTGCCACCATCAAATCGAACCGAGCCGGCATCGATTGTATTGGCATTGCCTAGAGCGCCGCTGAAAGTGCCGCTGCCATTTTCCACGCGTAAGACGCCGCCGCTGAGAAGAACCGCACCCGCCCCTGTGATCGCGCCGATATATTCCTGGTGGCCGTTCAGTGCAAAGGTACCGAGACCGTCGACATTGACCGTGCCGTTATTGCTGATCTCGGAGCTGTACGCGCTGGGAGCCGTGATTTGCAGCGTGGCAAAATTGTGAACATTGACGCGCACATTGCTATTGGTATAGGTGCCGTTGTCGCTGGAGAGACAAATGACTGGCTGGGGAATTCCGCCGAGAATGTCGATCACGGCGGCTGACGTCGGACTAGCGGTGCTTGTACAGGGCAAGGTTTGAGCGGAACTTGATTCCGAATGGATAAGGCTAAGTAGGGAGAGAATTCCCCCCGCAAGCATTGCGTTTATTTTTATCAAGCTTCCCCCGGTTTCCGCCTAGCCGTAAAAGGCGAATTTGCTAGAGGGAAGGACAACTATACATTAGTTCAGCTCCCTGTCGACAAAAAAGCGATTCATCCGCGCTATCCGAATAGCAGAACACGGATCCAGGGTTTCGCTTCTAGATCCGCGCCGTTTGCCGCAAAACCCACGATCCCGGATTATCTCCTGGGCCGTCGGCATTGCGGGTGTAGCAGAAGCTCGCGGTGGACAGGCCGGTGCCCCGCCCGATCGTGGTGAAGGAGAGATCGGTGAGCCGCCCCGTCCTGGGTCCAGGCGAGCGTGCCGTTGGACCGTAGCGCCCAATCGCATAAACGGATCAGCTTACAATGTAAAGGGGCGACTTAGGTCAAGTTCAAAAGGAATCCCGTTTTCGAGAATCTTCTTTTTAAGAAAATAAATCGACTCCTTATCATATATCTGTCCAAAATTATAGGAGCCGACCTCTAACTCTTTATCGAAAGGCTCGTTTTCATAATGAAGAGGAAGATTGAATATTTCATTTGTATGTGGAATGAAGGCTAGTACTTCAGGATAATCTACATTAAAATTTGAAATAACTATCTTTGTCTTGACTGGATATTTATGTAAACTTGCCAAACCATCATGCACAGTTTTCAGGATAATAGAAAGCATTTTTTGCTTTTCAGGACTATCAGGGTCGTAATGAGGAGAGCAATTATCAGGTGTTTTCCATTGTATGGACTTAACTTTATGATTATTAAAAAATTCCTTTCGTAATTCCTCGTGAAAGGGTTTTTCTTTATCAATATCCATATCCAATACCTGTCGACTACTCACCACGAGAAATTTACCTTTATTTTTAATAACAACGTAATCTACCCGATGAGGCATCCAACCGCTGTCTATCATGTTTTCGATCCACATATAGGAAGAATCAGCTTTCTGATCCAACATAACCGTAGCAATTTTGTTAGATTTTACCGAAGCCCCCCAATAATCCCAATAACAAACATACCTCGTTAGCGCGGAGAGCGCTTCCTTCACACTTATTTCGCTTAGAGCCGGCTTGGAAAGGCCGACAAGGAGGATGCAAGCAGCAAGTACGCTTGCCAAAACAGAGTATAACTTCTTCTTTCTCATCATAGCGTCTCCCTAAAAATATGCCAGTATCTCATCAATGTCCAGCTCTGGTCATGGCTGTCGAAGAAATACAAAGGGAGGAATGGGATCACGCGATCGTATCAATCGGCCGGAATTCAGGCATTGGTGAAGAAGCCTGGCGGCGGCGGGAGATCTGGACCACGGCTGGAGTAAAAGAAAGTCGCTCCATTAGTTATATCGCTGGTTTGCCCGTTCAATACGGCATTTGTTGTGCTTACCGCTTGTGCATAGGCTCCAGCATTGTGGAGCGCGTCACATAGGGCGTGCCGAAGACCGGCGCGCACTTGGGTGCTGCGCGGCTTGCGCTCGCTCGCCCCGTCGCCGCGCACGGTGTAGCCATAGAGCGTGCACAAAGCGAGGTTGTTCGCGTCCTGGATCACGCTCACCTGGTTGCCGTTGCCGTCATAGGCATATTGCGTTTGCTGTCGCTGCAAAAAGAAAAGCCCCGCTCCTTGATTAAGGGAGCGGGGCTTGAAGATACATCTTATTATTAGCTTGTCTAAATAGACTTACCTAAGTATCCGTATTTTATATAATAAACGATCACAATAATAGCATATATTGTAGCGAATACTAGGAAAACGGCAAATGTATATCTAACAAGAAGCCATTCCGTGTGATTAATATACACGATAATTCCCTTTACATGGTAGGGAATAATAGCTCCAGTAGCATAGTTTGGTATTCGGGTATGGTTTACGTAGTAATTATCAAGAAACCCATAAAAAAACCAAGCTGCCAGGAACAGTATAGCAAAAATCTTTCCCAGAATTCTGAGCAAAATACCTCCGATGCAACGTTACTTATATACTCTGGGGAAATTTCCCAGGTTGATCGAATCTCTGCCAAACTGTAGCGTATTACCAACTGCAGGGTAGTTATTTTTACGCCCATCTCCAAAAGGGGCATAGAGGGATGTGTATGTAAATCCCCCCGAAAGAGATGCGCCGGCAGCAGCTCCTACGGTGAAACCACCTCCCGTTACTGGCCCATCGTCGCTGTCTCCTCGAAAATAATCCAACGATCCGCCAACACCTGCACCTGCATGGAAACCAACGTTGTAGAAAATACCCCTCAGGTCACTTATGTTTTTTGCGTTAGAGGCCTGAACGTTTAATCCAGCTTCCACATCGGCTCCTGCTTGTGCACCGGCCCCTCCATAGCTATACAATCCTATGTTGAGGCTTGTATCCAAGGCGACCCCGAACCCAAGCGGAATAGTTACCCCAAAAGGTAGATTTATACTCCCTCCAAGACCAATCTGCAAGGTGTAGAGTCCCATTGGGTCGCTGTTATCGACCGGATCTCCGCCTGCATAGGCATAGAGGTTGAGGCCCCCCTGGATGCCGGCGGGGTCGGTCTGGAGGAAGCGGCCTAGGCGGGGCGAATAGGCCCGCGCCCGGTTGTGGGTGAGCCCGGTCTCGGCATCGCTCATCAATCCGCCATAGCCGAACGGGGTCAGGCTCGCCGCGCTGCCGATGGCCGGCCCGGCGGCCTGGAGGCCCTCGGCCGTATAGGCGTGGGTCTCGTTGATCCGCCCGGCAGTGCCCGAGACCGCCACCACCGACCCCTGCCCGTCCGCGTGGAGGTAGAAGCGGTTGTTGAGCGGATCGGCCACCGCCAGCATCTCGCCCCCGGCCCCGGGCAGGAAGCGGCGCAGGAGCGTGCCCGACCCGTTCTCCTCGGCCACCGGGCTCTGCCCGGCATAGATCCAGTTGGTCACCGTGCCGTTGACATTCTTGGCGGAACGCCGGCCGAAGGGGTCGTACTGATAGGTGCTGACCTGGCCCGAGGATTTGCTCGTGGCCTGGATCAGCCGGCCCAGCACGTCATAGGCGTAGGTGTTGACTCCGTCATCGGTGAGGTTGCCCGCCCCGCCATAATTCAGCGTAAAGCCGTCATAGGACGTGAGCTGGTTGCGGCTGTTGGCGGGCGTGCTATGTGCCCCGGTAGCATGCTAGAAGCAAAACCTATTCTATGACAGTGTTCATAGAATACTTCGACTACTATCCGTTTAAAGCTTTAGGGTTAGTGAAAGGATGGGCATGCGACCATAGGTTGAGAGGTAAGCATTAAGTCTAGCTCACCGTAGTTAAGCATAATAAATGGTCTTTTGGATAAAAAATGAATTATTTGCGACCGCCACGCACGCCCGCCAATTCCTCCTACAGCAAGCTCACCAAGAGAGAGTCCATCAGTAATAGCTATATCTCCTGAATTAGACCAAGATGCGTCTTTTCCTGGCTTTTCCTGGCTTGGCCATGAGAACTCCTCCAATGCGCCAGTCTTCGAACCTAAGGGAAAATATATGAGAAGCTTACCGTCAGATCGGCTGATATCATCTGGAAGGGAACATTCTGTATAAAATACAGATATATGATCTTTTGCAAGAGACTCTAGTTCTTTTTTGAAGAAAGTTTCCGCAGTTTGAGCGTTAGTGTATCCAGCTGCGATTAAGTTCAATAAGATCAAAAAAAATATTCTCACCATAACTCTCCTTAACGAGGCTGTCCAAAGAACGCGAAGTACGTACTGTAAGCAGGTGCATGTTTAGGATCAGGTGTCACATTCCTATATGGACCAAATGTAGCAATGAAAGGCGCTCCTGCAACTGATCCCGTATTAGGACCAGTACCGTTATTTGGCCTTGCATTATAATAATAGCCGCTTCCCGCTCCTTCAGTGGGAGGACCATCTCTTCCCAAAGCTGCTTGGGCCGCCGCCTGCGATGACGCGTAGGCTGCTACTGCCGAGGGAACTTGGTTGTTGATTGCAGCCGTAGCCGAAAGTGACAAAATGTCGCTTGCTACAGGGCCTCGTACATTTTGTTCTACCCTATTCAATACAACGTTAGCTATTGCGTCACGCAAGGGTTGCACGCTTGGTCCTCCGGGTAGCTGATAGAGCGAAGATGTCTCATTATAGACGATATTGGTCAACTGATCGAGGCTCGGACTATTACGTGTCTCGCAGATGAACTGACACCCGCTTCCCTGGTTTCGATCCGAGAATCCGCCCGAGCCTCCACCATATCCGAGTTCCGCCGCCGAGAGCCCCGAGGGATCGGCGAAGTTGATGGGATCGCCGCCGGCATAGGCGTAGAGGTTGAGGCCGCCTTGGATGCCCGAGGGGTCGGTCTGGAGGAAGCGGCCCAGGCGGGGCGAATAGGCCCGCGCCCGGTTGTGGGTGAGGCCGGTCTCGGCA
>DATAGZ010000013.1:0-19392 GCA_036263455.1 Dongiaceae bacterium | reverse complement strand
GCCTATCCGCCTGAAAATGGCAATGCCAACGCACTGAATTATGCCTACGATCCGGCGGATAACCGCACTAGCACCCTAGTGGTGCCGGCCCGCGTGGTTGGGGGCAATATCTATCTGACCGCCACGCCCAGCCAGGCCATCACCATTCTTCCCAGCGACATCGCCGGCGACACGGCGCAAAGCACGCTCACCTTCACCACTATCGGCACGGCGTCCTACGGTATGACGAGTTTCACGAGCGGCAGCGCCACTTACCGGCCCAACAATAATGCCGGCGGACGCGTCGATTCCTTCACCTATACCCTGACCAGCGCCAACGGCAATGTCAGTGGCCGCGTCAACGTGACGGTCGCGCCACTGCCGCCTCTCGCCAATGCGGTTACTGTCAATGCGGCGGTCGGCCAGACTATCCAGATCACGCCGCCTATCAGCGATCCACAAGGTGTCGCGCTAACGCTGGCTTCGGTCAGCAAACCCCAATCGGGCAGGGCCAGTATTTCCGGCAATACGATTTCCTATACCGCGCCTTCCGCGAATGTGGGTAGCGATACGTTCACCTACACCGTCACCAATGCCTACAATCAGATGTCCGGCGCACTGGTCACGGTCTCGATCTCGGCAGCACCCTTGCCGCCCGACCAATAACACGCCCTTTTCGATCTTTCCCCTCTCTAACTTCAAACGGCCATCTTATGGAAACTACATCCCTGTTCAGCGCCGGGATCGCCCGCGTGCTTGCCTCGGGCGCGCTCGCTCTCTTCGTAGCCATGCCTACCATGGTCACCGCCAAGCAGCTCTATGTGCCCTTGCCCTTTACCGTGCCGGACCAACCGCCAAGCCTGGCCGCAGAGCAGCCGAGCTATCACCCGTCGGCGACTAACGAACCCTCGGATTTCCTGGTCGCCGGCACCGATACGGATACTGCGACGGCACGATTGCAGCCCGCCGAGAAGCAGTCGCCTCCGCACAAAGCGATCAAGGGACAGGCAACCTTCGCGGCGGGCGCGGTTACGCAGCCGGTGGAGATCGTGGAGTTGGCGCGGGCGCTTAAGAACGATCCTGATTTAATCTTTGAGTATGTCTACAACAATATCGAGACGATTCCGCAATATGGCAGCTTGAAGGGCGCGCGCGGCGCGTTGATCGACGGCAAGGGCACGGCGTTCGATCAGGCGGAATTGATGGTGGCCCTGCTGAATCAGGCGGGCATTCCTGCCTCCTTCCAGATCGGTTCGGTGGAATTGCCTCTTGGGTATCTGAGCCAATGGCTGGGGACGGATTCCAGCATCTATGGGCCTTACTCGATTTTCCTGAATGGCGGTTTTATCCCCACCGCTCTCAGCAATTCCAGTGGCTCTTACTACGGTATACGCGTCGGCTGGGCTTGGGTAGCAGCCACCATCGAAGGCAGCACCTATGTCTTCGATCCTGCCACCAAGAATTATGACCGAACAGGTGGGCTCACCAATCTGGCGACAATACTCGACTATAATCGCAGCACCTTGATCGCCGATGCGGAAGGCGGAGCCACCATCACGCCCGCCAGCATCGCCAACCTTAATCGCGCTAAACTGCGAAGCGATCTCGATGGCTATGCCAAGAATCTGATGCAGTATATCCGCACGCAAAATCCGCAGGCAAGCTTGGCGCAGGTCATTGGCGGCAAGAGCATCCATCGGCTGCCCTTCGATGCTTACGTCCGTCAAACGTCGTTATATTACAGCGCGGGGACAATTACGAGCACGCCCACCCTGGCCAGTGACTATCGCACCACGCTGACCCTTCAACTCGGATGGAACGCGGCCAATGGCACCTTCACGCCGCTGACCTCGCCGGTCACCTTCAATACGCCGGATGTCTACGGCCATCGGCTGATCGTCTCGCTCAATGGCGCCTCGGTACCGAGCCTGTTGCTGGACGGCGCGGTGCAGGCCAGCGCCAGCGCGGCGGCACCAGCAGGCAGCGCCATCACCATCCGCGCGTCCGTCGTGCATCCCTATAACCACAAGACCTTCGCCAATCTCACCAACGACGACCGGATGAAGATCACACCCATGCCCAATGGGCTTTATCTCATTGGCACCGGATGGGGCAGTGTGGATCGCGCGCAGATCGAGAATCATCGTAAGCTGCTATTGCAGAACAGGACGCAAAACCCCAGCAATCCCACCGCCGAGCCAGTGCTCGGCGAGAGCCTCGCCACGCTGGGTTACACCTGGCTTGCCGAACGCTCGCGCTATGCTGAATTGCTCGACGAGTTGGCCGGCACGGTCACGATCTTCCACCATTCGCTCGGCATCACCGCCCTGCGCACGGTTACCGCCAACCAGACTGGACCTTATGTCGATTTGCCGATCAACGGCATCAGCTCCACACAGCGCAGGGGAAAGACCTTCCTTGGTTCGACAGCCACCGAGCAGGCCGATTTCTTTCATCTTAGCCTGTTCAGTTCCATTGCTGAATCCGGTGTCCTAGAACAAACCCAACCCGGCAACGTGGCGGTTTCGACCGTCAAGCTGGTTGATCTCGCCAGCCAGGGCGGTACGATATACGACATCAATGATCCATCGGTTCCAGGAAGCACGGCCGCTTCTTATACGGCCACTATCCGTCCTATCCTGGCGCAGACCTATAGCACCGCCGACCTCGCCCGCATCGACAGCCTCGTCACGGCGGGACGGCGCATCGTCGCGCCAGCCAAGGGCAACCTCGCGCAACAACAATGGAATGGCGCGGGCTATTTCACCATTGCCCAGGACGGCACCAGCATCGGTGCCATCATCACCGGTGGGCTGAGCGGCGGCTTTTCCGGTGTGCCAATACCGCCAGAGACTGTCAGTTCCAATACGTCCTCCTATACGCTACCGCCAGTTCTTTCTTCCATAATTACCAGTATCTCGGGCGGCCTGGGAAGAGTGGGTGGTTTTATCTCCACTCTGGCCACCGGCGAGCCGATCAATCTGGTGAGCGGCGATTACTTCAATACCTATACCGATCTGACAGTTGGCGGCCCCATGCCCTACGGTCTCAGCTTTCAGCGTTATTACGACAGCGGCACACGCAACAGCAATGGGCCACTAGGCCAGGGTTGGAACCATAATTTCGCCATCAGCGCCACCGCCGATAGCGATGCCTTCGCCGGGATGGGTGCGCTGTCGCCTATTTCGGCATCTTCTTCCCTCGCTGCGCTCTTTGTCACCCAAGATCTCCTTAATGTTGGGACCGGGGTCCAGCCAGGCCTCGATCGCATGATCGTGGCGTCCTTGGCGCAGCGCTGGCTCATCGACCAACTGACGACCAACGTCGTCTCGGTGGCCCAGGCCCAACAGGTCGAGCAATTTGTGAAGCTCAGCGACGGCAGCTACAATGCGCCGCTCGGCTCGGCTTCGGTCCTGACACTTGCTAACGGCACGTATAGCTATACGGCCAAGGACGGCACGCAGCTCGCCTTCAATGCAGCCGGCAATATCGCGAGCTGGAGTAGCCCTGCCGGGTCGCAGCTCACCTTCACCTACGATAGCGCGATGCCGCCGAAGTTGACGAAGGTTGCGAACAATCTCGGCCGCAATCTGACCCTGACATACGACACCAGCAATCGCGTCTCCACTGTGTCGGATGGAACGGGGCGCATGGTGGTCTATGGCTACGATACGGCCGGTAATCTCAATCGCTATACCGATCCATCTGGCGCGGTGACCACCTATGCTTACGATCAGCCGGGACGGCTGACGCAGATATTCAGCCCGAGCAATCCAGGCGTCGCTCTCGTCACCAACACCTATGACGGATTGGGGCGTGTACGCACCCAGGCCAATGCCAACAATGCCAGCGGTTTCGACACGACCTGGAGCTATTACTTCGCCGGATCGCGGTCGGAGGAGGTCAATCCCTATGGCACGCGCCGCGTGCTCTATAACAATCCGCGCGGCAAGACCCTGGAGGAGATCCGGGACTATAGCGGCCAGTATCTGGCCACGGCCAGCACCTACGATTCCTTCGACCGGTGGGTCTCGGCGACCATGCCCGAGGGCAACAGCGTTTCCTACACTTACGATTCGAAGAACAATATTCTGACCACGACACAGACGCCCAAGTCCGGCGCACGTGATCTCGATGGCAGATTGCTGGCCCCCATCGTCACCAGCGCTACCTATGATCCAACCTACAATCAGATTTCGTCGATGACTGACGGCAATGGCAATGTCACCTGCTTCATCTACGATGTGGGTTCGTCGCTGAACGGCTCCAGCCACCAGGCCAACCCGACTTGCCCGGCGATGTTTGTCGGCGGTTCGGGCCGCAATACCGGCAATCTGCTGCAAATGGTAACCCCCAACCAGCCGGGCGAAAACGGCCCAGCGGTGAAGGCCAAGAGCATGGGTTATAATAGTGTTGGCTTGCCGACCTCGCTCACCGATGAAGAGGGGCGGATCACCCAATATGCCTATGACGTCTTTGGCAACCGTCTGAGCGAGCTGGTCGATGTCAATGGGCTCAAGCTCTGCGCCAGCATGAGCTATACGGGCCAAGGCGATGTGGCGAGCCGCACCGATGCTCGTGGCGTGACCGTGAGCGGCACGAGCTGCGTGGCGCAGGCTAATAGCCCTTATACAACCACCTATACCTATGACCGCAACCGGCGGCAGGTGCGTAGCACCATCCTCGATACCGCCACGGCCATGAGCTACGATGCCGATGGCCGAGTGGTGCAGATGGCCCGCCAGGCGGGGCCGAACCAATGGCGCTATACGCGCATGAGCTATAGCCCGTCCGGCCAGCCTATCTCGCAGACCGATCCCTCGGGCCGCACCGTCCAGATGCAATATGACCGGCTGGACCGGCTGAGCACCACCACGCTCGCTTCCGGCCGCACCATGACCAATGCATACGATGCCCTGAGCCGAGTCATGACCCTCACCGAGGGGGTTGGGCCGAACGGGCTCGACCCCTCGCTGACCGTCAATCTCGGCTCGGTGCAGCGGCGGACCAATACCTATACGCCCAATGGCCAATTGGCGAGCGTCACCGATGGCAACAATCACGCCATCACCTACACCTATGATGGGTTCGACCGCCTCCAGCGGCGCATCTATGCCGATGGCGCCTACGAAGGCATGATCTACGATGCCAATGGCAATGCCACGGTTCTGCGCACCCGGGCCAGCAAGGATCAGTATGACCGTATCCGGCAAGATTTCGACCGCAACAATCGGTTGGTCGATCGTGGTGTCCCAGCCATCTATGATCAATTCGATCAGCTCAAAGTTTCGGGTGCTGACTACAGCTATTCCTATGATTATTCTGGTCTGGCTCGGGACAATATTGTCACGCGCACAACCTACCCGCCCGATGGCGGGTATGTTCAAGACAAGCACAGCATCACCTACGGTTACGATTCCGCTGGGCGGCGCACCTCCGAAACCAACGAAGCGGGGCAAGTGGTGTCCTGGATGTTGGATGCGGCAGGCAACCGTACACGTCTCACTTGGCCAGATGGCTACAATGTGACCTATGCCTTCGATGCGCTGAACCGCATGAGCGATGTCTATGAGGGCATCGGCACCACCGGCCTACGGCTTGGCCATTACAGCTACAATCCATTGTCGGAGCGGACTTCGCTCACTTACTTTAGCGGCATTAGTGACACCTACAGCTACGATCTGGCCGGCCGCATCAGCCGCATTACTTACGGTAGCTTTGGGCCATCCTCTGCCGATTTCCCAGTGAGCTATCTGCGCAATGCCGACGGCCAGATCTATCGCATCCGCGAGGAAAGTGGTGGGAGCTTTAGCTTCCTCGGCTATCGCGGCACTAACAATACCGCTCTTGGCACGCAAGTCACTTACACGGCCAACAATCTCAATCAATATGCCGGCACCGGCTATGATGCCAATGGCAATGCTTTGAGCAATCCTTACACCGGGCAGGTCTATCTGTTTGATAGCGAGAACCGGCTGGCCTCTGTGCCAAGCCAATATCAGGGACTGAATTACCTGACCTTTGCCTACGATCCGCTCGGCCGACGGGCAGCGAAGACAGTGAGGTTCGATTACACCGGCCAATATCCACCGGTGACGGTTAATTATCTCTCAGCCGGCGACCAGGAGATCGCCGAGCAGTTTGTGGATTTGAATCAGAATAACCGCCTCAACCGCTTCATTCCTGGGTCTACGCTCGATGAGCCACTGGCACTGGTGGTCCAAGATACCGGACAGCCAACAGCGCGAGGCTATTACCGCTTCGATGGTCAGGGCTCCGTGCTGTTTGGCGCGCGCGGTGAAACGGGTGGCTACGACGCCTATGGCAATGGCGGCGGCAATGCCGGCGACGGATATTATTTTGCCTCTCGCCGATGGGATCAGGAGACCAATCTCTATTACAACCGCGCCCGCTATTACTCGCCACAGCTCGGCCGCTTTCTCTCCCCCGATCCCATCGGCATCCAAGGCGGCCTCAATCTCTATGCCTATGCTGGCAACGATCCGGTCAACAATACGGATCCAACGGGGTTAGTAGGGGAGGGAACGGGAGCAGGTTTCCGAGCTGGATTTTTTGGCGATGACACTGATTTTTTCGGAAAATTCCCAACCGGGAGTACAGCTTATCGGATTGGAGCGTCGACAGGGCTAATAGGAGGTTTTGTCTCTCGCACTGCAGCAGAAGTTGGTAGTTATCTTGTTGGGGATGGAATTTTACGAGGGTTATTCGGTTTTGGAGCATCTGGTCTGGGTGATTTGACAGTCGGTGAGGTAAGAACAATCCAATCTGTGGTAAATCAAGCTGGAAGACCAATCGAGGTAGTTGGTTCAGCTGCGCGAGCAGCAAGGACAATCACAAGCGATATTGACTATGTTGTTTCGCCTTCAAGTCTTCGATATTTTGAGGGGCTCGAAGGTCGGCTTCCTGGTATAGACCGTCACGGTTTAATTCCTGGGTATGGAGATCCGAATATTGGCCCTGCGATTCGATTTATACCGAGATAAAATGATGATGTTAAAGCGATACTGGTTTCAGTTTGAGGCGTTACCTCGTCCAACTGCTCTCAATTTGGGGTGCGGAGTAACAGCATTCGATTATGACGATGCAATTTATTTATTATGTGAACGTGTTTTTGGTCAGAACGGTCCTCCTCCGATAATCAAATGTATTGAAAATATTGATTTCTCTGCTTTAGAGAAAGGACATGTTTTACCAAATATTGGACAACCCGATGCTCGTGGTATTTGGTTCCCTCAAGGTTATTGAATTGTCCTTCCAACGCGATCCAGCTCAATGATCATCGTTATGGATGACGGCTTTTTAATCATGGCGCCTGGATATCGGCAGCTCTTGCCTTTATGAGCAGCGCATTAATATGATCGGGCGACGCGAGGCGATAGCCTTTATCAAACTAGCGGTGAAGTAAACATCGGGCACCATACATATTGTTTATACCACCGTCGCACGTACAGCGCGTCCGTTGGAACAAAGCAGCAAAACGAACAGGGCTTGCGAGGATGCCGGGATGGTTGGTAATCTGCTCCCAGGCCTTGAGGTCAACGCCGAACTGGTGTGGATCAAGGAATTCCTGTCGATCCGGATTGACGATGAGATGATATTGTCCCATGGGGATTTCTCCTTGGAGAGAGGTTTCGGAACAGCGCGAGTTGATTGCGTGCGTCCTCATCAAAAAGCCCAATATTCAAGGGCTTCTGTCGCCGGTGCGGCATCAACGGCGCGGCCATCAAGGCTTCGATCCGCTGCCGTTGCGTGATCGGCGCGACGCCAGGAACGAGGCATTGCTCGCCCTCCGGCGTCGGTTCGGTCATGAAAGAAAACGAGGCTTCGCTCATGCCGTGTGCTCCTGGGATTTGGCTGGTGCCTCGAACGCCCGGATGTAATCGGCGGCCTTGATGGCGAGGCTGGCGGCGGTGACCCCGGAATATTGCCGGCCGGTTAGGGCGTTCCTGGGCAACCCTAGAGGAGCTTTGACTTTCCCCAGGGCCGCATCCAGGGCAGCCGTCCTTGCTCCAGTTCCAAAATGATTCGGTCCGTGACCTCTCGATACAGGTTGGTCCGGCTCTCTCCTTGACCAATTGCTTTGTGATCCATGATCGCTCTCCTTTGCTCCTAACCCACACAATTCCCCCGAAAGCGGGGGGGGTGGACGGCCCTTGCGACCGCAGGCCCGCCGGCGGAGCCGGCCGGCACCCGCAGGGCCGCAACGCAGTGGAGGACCCGAGCGCAGCGAGGGTTGCGGGCCGGCGCGGCGGGCCTATAAGGGAGCGCCGCCCACCGACCGCGAGAGGGGGAATCAGCGCGTGGTCGTGTTGTCGCCTAGGTTATTGGAGGAATTGGCGATAGCCTTCGCACATGAGATAGAGACCGCGTTGCACGAGACGATATGTCTGGTCGAAAAGGCAGCGGTTCGCTGGAGTCCAGTCTTCCTGCACTCTTTTTTGGCCGAACAGGGTAATGGCAATTTCCCGATAGGCCGCTCCCGCCAAGTGTCCGTCGAGCGCCTGTAGGATCAGGCGCAAACGACGGCTACGCGGGGCGGGAGAGAAAAGCGTTCGCGATAGGTGCGGGTGCGAACAGCGATAGAGCTGCTCGAAGCGTCTGAGAGATCTGAGCTTGCTATCGCATGCGGCGTCGAATCCCGGCAGGTCATAAGAAATTCGATAATTCCTGCCTGCCTGAATTGCAGCACCCTTGCAAATAAGTTGCACGGAGTGACCGGTGCGCCGTAAGAGTAGATGATCTTCCTGCCCGATCCGGAGAATGGTGGCTTCGCATCCTTCATGAGGAAGGCGCAGGCTGGCCTCGGATGCGCGCATGCGCATCGGCCTCATATTAGGCTGTAATCACGGAAGAAAAAAGCTCTGGCCGCCAAAACACGCGGGCTTCGCGGGCTGGCTTCTCGATATCGTCAAAAAAACAACAAGCCAAAGCGACCGATCTCCGGGCAGACCTCCTTGAGTGTGATGCGGTGAAAGGACGGGGCGGGCATTTCCGCCTCGGTCCGAGGAAAAGACTTTGCCAATGTCCGTAATTGCGGATTGCGCCTCGCGAACTCCCAGGCCCAATCGGCCGAGGTCAGCGAGTGCGTATAAGCTTCAGGATTTTGCCAATCCGACACACCGACCATAATTCCACTCCCCAAATGGGGTGGGCATTCACGGTTGCGACCCTGAGCATCGACAAGCTCCTAAGTTGTATCTCAATGACGTAACACCGCAATATCTGGACGGTTCCAAGCGAGTCGCAGCTAAATCTGGTCTTATGGGTGATTAATTCTGACCTGATTGGCGGTTCAGCGGGCGAACCATCTAGTGGAGCCGATCTTTCTTACCCAGCTCCCGTTCCTCTTCGAGCTTTCCCTCGAAGGCCTTGATGAGCGCGCCGAAGGTCAACAATCGCGCCTTTGGCCCGATCTCCTGGACCCAGGGCAGCAATTCGGAATAAAGGCCCGGTTCCCGCTGCCGCATCCATTCCAGCACGTCGGTAACGGGCAGGTCGAACAGGGAAGGATCGAAAAGTTGATAAGGCGATACCCCCGAAGAGTTCCCCGATCTCGATCAACAGCTCCTCGCTTGGATCGATTTATCGGCTTCGATGTCATGCAATTGCATGACGGAAACGCCCAGTGCTCTCGCGGCGGTTTTCAGAGAAAACTTGGCCTTCTTGCGAAGGCTGCGCAGGTGTGCACCGAGTGTCCTAGGCGATGGGGTGTCGGCCATGCGGACTCATCGGGAGCCAATGCGATCAGTGCGGAATGGCAATTCATTAGTCTCCTTCCGACAGCAGCGTTAGCTCGAATACATATTATAGTTGATACACAAAGGCAACGTTTCCAGGCGACCTATGGCGCATGGATATGCGCAAGATGGTCGGGCGGAACGTCGCTCGGGTTCGGAGCAATAAGGGGCTCACGCAGGAGGCGCTCGCGGAGCGCTCCGGCTTCAGCCAGCAATATATCAGCGGGCTGGAAAACGGCCGGCGCAATCCCACCGTCGTGACCATCTATGAATTGTCCAAGGCGCTGGGCGTCCCCTATCTCGACCTGCTGAGGCCGCCAGGCAAGAGCAAGGATTGAAGCGCCTTGCCGTCAGGGACGCTCTTCATCTTCGTCGGGAATTCCTAAATCGTTCAGGAAATAGTCGGCAGGAATATCCAGCGCTTCCACGAGTGCTTCAAGCAGGCTGACTCGGATAATTCTGCGGCCCTGCTCACAAGCTCTGACTTTCGCGACGCTCAGGCCGGTCCGCCGGGCTAGCTCTTTCTCGCTCATGCCCAGCGCTTCGCGACGACGCCTGGCCATGGCGGGTTTCTACCAGCTCGGGTTCCACGCCGTGCCGCCCTGGGGCCGGCTGGCCGATGGCCGGCCCATGTTCTTCAATGCCGCGGATGTGCAAGGCTGCTTCAAGGCGCAAATGCTCTCCCTGTTCGGCGATGGCTATGCCAGTGCTTTTTGGCATCGCTGCGCGGAAGTGCTCGATGGCTATGGTGCCCTTGGCGGCTTCACCTTGCGCAGCGGGCTTGTCACCGGCAGCGGTCTGATCGGCGTGCTTGCCCTCTTCGCCTTCGCCCTCTGTGTCCGCTTCGACCAACCGCCGCCCAAGGTGGTGCGCGGCCCGCGCCTCTTCACCGGACCGGCTGGAGAAAAGGCATTTGCCAAAGCCTGCGACCGCGAAGCCAAGGCGGAGGGAGCCGGCGTCACCTTGCTGCCGCCCTCTCCGCTCGGCCGCGAACGCGAGACCCGGCACTTCCTGATCCTGGGCAGCGTCGGTGGCGGCAAGACCCAGACCATGCTCAACCTCATCCTGGAGGCGATCAATCGCGGCGACGGGGTATTGGTGCTGGATACCAAGGGCGACATGATGGCGGGTCTGCCCTCGCTCGAAGAGGGGCCGTTGCTGGTCGCACCCCATGACCAGCGTTCGGTGGTATGGGACATCGCCGCCGACTGCACCGTCAAACAGGATGCACGCGAGCTTGCCGCCCGCTTCATCCCGCCAAGCAGCGATCCCATGTGGTCGGAGGCCGCCCAGGAAATCTTCGTCGCCTGCATTGTCTATCTGCAAGCGACCAAGGGCCGCGATTGGGGCTGGGCCGATCTCGAGGCGGAAGTCACCGCCGATATCGGGCGGCTCACCGAACATGCCCGCGATCACAACCCCAATGCCCTGCGCCTCTTGGCCCAGCCCGACAGCAAGACCACGCTCAGCATCCTCACCACCTTCCAGACCCATATGCGCATCGTCTCAGTGCTGGCCGAAGCCTGGTCCGATCCGGGAAAAGCGGGGCGTTTTTCGATTCGGGGCTGGCTGCACATGCCGACCATACGGAAACCCCTGATCCTGCAACAGGACCCGGGCTATCCCGAACTGTCCCGCATCTGGATCGGCAGCATGCTGGGCCTGCTCGCTTCCGCCGTCGGCAGTCCGACCCTGACCGAGAATCCCCAACGCCGGGTCTGGCTGTTCCTCGATGAGTTCCCGCAGCTTCCGCCGATCAGGCAATTCCCGGCCTTCCTGGAGCTGGGCCGTTCCAAGGGCATCGTTGTGGTCATCGGCGCCCAGGACATGGCGCAAATCCGCGCCCTCTACGGTACCGAACAGGCCAAATCCTGGCTCGGCATGATCGGCAGCAAGATCATCACGCGCATTAATGCCAGCGACACGGCCGAGGAGATCAGCCGGATGATCGGCGAGCAGGAAATCGAACGGCGCGTGCGCAGCACCACCACGTCGCAAGGTCATTCCAGCGTCACCGAAAGCGTCCAGCACGAGACGCGGCGCGTCATCACCGCCTCCGAGCTGGGCTCCCGCCTCGGCCCGACCGAGCATGGCGTGCGCGTGCTCTTCCTCGGCATGCGCGATGCCGTCTATGAGCTAGAATTGCCCTATATCCGCCTGCCGCGCTTCCGGGAAGGGATCGTGCCCGCCGACTGGACACGGACGCCGCCCTGCCCGCCCAGGGGCGGCGGCACGCCGTTAGGGTCAGGGCCTATCCTGCTGACCAGCGGCATGGCCGACCACATCCGCAAGACGCGACATTGACATGGTGGCCTCGATCTCGGCGCGCGGCAATGCCAAGGCAGCGCTCGCTTATTATGCCCACCTGCGCGCCGATGAGTATTACACGCGCGGCGGCGAGCCGCCCGGCCGCTGGGCTGGCGACGCCGCCGCACAATTGAGCCTGCAAGGGCCGGTGACGCAGAAGGAATTCGAGGCCGCCTTGCGCGGCCTCGATCCCAAGACCGGCGACCACTTGGGGCAACACGCCAATCATGATCAGGCGGCCGGCTGGGACATGACCTTCAGCGCGCCGAAATCTGTTTCCGTGTTGTGGGCGCTGTCGCCCGCGCAAGAGCGCCCCGCCATCGAGCAAGCCCATCGCGCGGCGGTGCTAGCGGCCACTCGGCATCTCGAAGCCACCGCCGCCTGGGCGCGGCGCGGCAAGGGTGGCGCGCTCCGCGAGCAAACGGCGGGGCTGCTCATGGCGCAGTTCGATCACCATACCAGCCGCGAATCCGACCCGCAGCTCCATACCCATTGCTTCATCTTCAATTGCGCGCCGCGTCGGGACGGGAGCTGGGGCGCCATTATCAGCCGCGATCTCTACAAGGCGCAGAAGGAAGTCGGCGCAATCTATCGTCGCGCCCTCGGCAATGAACTAGAACGGCTGGGCCATCATCTCGATTGGCAGAAGGGCAGCTTCCGGGTCGCGGCTATTCCCCGCAAGGTGGAACGCGCCTTCTCCAAGCGCCGGCAGGCCATCGAGGAAGCCGCGCGTAAACATGGCTATCGCACCGCCAAAGGCATGGAGCGCGCCACGTTGCGCACGCGGCAGCCGAAGAAAGAGCGGAAGCTCGATGATCTGTTCAAGGATTGGCAGGCCGAAGCCGAAGCGCTGGGTTTCGATCTGAAACGCGACCGGCAACAGACGTTCCGGCAGATCCCCCATGCTGAACGCCACGATAAGCCGATAACGGCCGGGCGGTCCCCTTCCCTTCTATCAGTCCCCTCGCCTCTCGCCAGCCTGCAACTGATCGGCCAACGTCTCGGCCATCTCCTGCGCGCCCTGGACCATCCATCCAGAATGCCCGGTCTCCGGCTCAAGCTCCGCGATCAAGAGCGGGAGCGCTAGGCTCACCCTCTCCCCGGCAATCCTTATCTGCCCTCGATCCGATCAATGCCAAACTTCCGTTTGACGGCGGCGGTCAAGGTCGGCGCCAGCCGCCCGCCCTGAGGGTCGAAGAACCTTGACGGCAGCCAGAGAACGGGAAAACCTCCATCATCGGAGCGAGGGATTGAGTCCGTGCGGATTGTCCGGCTGACATCCGGCGATGCATCTTCATCTGGCAACCGTTTCTCGAAGCGGATTGAAGATTTGGATACCGGCGAAGTCCTTCTCATTGGCGGTTACCACAATGCAGTCATTGGCTTCGGCAACCGCCGCGATGATGGTATCGAGCGCGCTGCGCGGCCGGCCCTTGGCTTTTCCTTCCGCCATCAGCCGGGCCCAGACGAGGCCCGCCTTCTCATCAAACGGCAGCACGCGGCCTGAGAAAAGCGCTTGCGGACCCTCGGGCCCTGCAAACCATGCTTCAAGCTGATCGCGCCGCTTGCCGGCCGGCTTCTCCAGGATGCCGCGCCGGATCTCGGCAACGGTAAGCGCGGCGATGAAGAGGTCTTGATCGGCCTGCTCCGCCATCCAGGCGATCAGCGTATCGGAGGGGGTGGGCTTCGTGATGTTGCTGATGATGTTCGTGTCGAGCAGATAGCGCATCAAAGCTCGACCTTGCGTCCTTCCTCACGGGGACGGCTGAGATCGAGATCGGCCTCGACGAGCGGAGAGCGACGGAGGGCGGCCAAGATCCCACCCTTTTGCGGCGGCTCGCCCTTGATGGTCTGACGGACAACGGTGCGGAGGCGCGAAGCATCCGGCCCTGCTTCTGCCAAGCGCTTCGCGAGCGAGCGGATGAGATCGCGGTCGGCGTCGAGCCCCAGGACCTCGAAGCGGGCCATGCCCCGCTCACCCAGGCGGGAGCGATAGTTGCGAAGGGCACGCTTTTGGGAACTGTTCATGGATGACCTCCTTATTTCCAGTAATATAGCCAGAACATATCGGTTGGTCAATATCGTCCGTTCCGCCTAGGCTTTCGGCATCCCCTCCCTTGATCCGATCCATGCCACCATCCGTTTGATGGCGGCGATCAAGGTCGGCGCCAGCCGCCGCCCCTGCGGGTCGCAGAGCCTCGACGGCAGCCAGCAAACGGGAAACCTCCATCATCGGAGCGAGAATTGGACCTGCCCAAACTTGAGAAACCCACTGTAAGCAGCCACGCTATGCCTAACCTATTGAAGCGGCACGATGTTGGCCGAACCGGGGAAAAGCGCGTCAGCGCTCTTCAGGCCGCATGTCAGCGGCATCCCGCTCGAAAAATCATTGACGGACAATGACCTATCAGCGCCGCCCCGCCCGCGCGTCAGCACCGCAGGTGCATAGGGTGTGAGAAATGAAAGAGGGAAATTTCCTCTTCTATTCAAGGAGGGAGACAGAAAGCGGCGGTCGCCGGATCAGGTAAGCCGAAACAAAATACTAACCAATCGTCATCCTCACCATCATCACTTTCGATTTTGATTTCATTGATCATTCGACCTTGATTCTTCATGCGAGCAAATGGATTCCAAGCACCCGATTCTTTGTTCCACCCATGAGCGGCAATGAATTCATCAACGGTCATTTCCCCAGCCAATAAACGCTGGAGAGCGCGTGATGATAAACTTACTTGGTGATTGTTCACTTTATATCCCCCGATCACATCTGGTCCACGGCCAGACTCACGGCACTGCTGTGCGGCATTATACGCCGATTGAATAGGTAAAGGCATCTGAGCCACGACGTTTCGTAGCAAAGAATCCAACATAGAGATGTTATCCGAGGTCATTCTCGAAGATCGCGCCCGTAAAGGCGCCACGATTAAGTCACATTTCAGTTGATAGCTGGTCTTGATATCGAACACTTGCTTTTGCTCATCGATTGTCACCAAAAGAATTGCATCGATGCTGCTATTTTGCCGCAGGAAGTCCTCAGCCACGCCACGAGCGCTATAAGTTCCAGGGGAATACATCAAGGACGATTGCCGTAGCAACGCGCTATCTCCGTCACAAGCGACGATCAGTCGTAGCGCCTCGACAGGCGCTGCCTTCAGTTGTTGAATTTTACCCTTCAAGGCATTGAAGAGTGGATTCTTATCACGTGAGGGAGCACCATCGTATCTTGGATAGCTACCATGGGCATAGCGTTGCCCGGGATTATAGGTCAACTTGAAAACAACATCGTCCTTGGCATAATACGCCGAAACTGGATCAAATTGTATTTTTGTGTGTTTTCGTAAGTGACCGTATGTGGGACGTATAGGTCTCGGCATAAATGTAATTTGGGAGCACGGAGCGCTACCATGATCGCATTTACGGCTATCGCTTTACTGGCTCTTCTCGTCGCCGCTTTCTATTGGGGAATCTATATCATCCCCTTTCTGCTGGGCATGCAGGTCTTCAAATGGATGATCGACTCGGATAAGACCGGCATCGATAGCTTGTTCCTGGGCGGCGTGACGGGCATTGCAACTTTTCTGGTGCTCCGCTTCATCTTCGATCATGTTCGGTCTCGCAAGGCCCTTCGGACGATTGTCGCCATTATCGTGCTGCCGGTCATGTGGGCGGGCTATACCGGGGCGTTGGACGTTCTGCATGACATTCTGCCGTCACCGATATTTCGGCATGCCATTTCCATCCTGATAGGTGTGGCCTGCGGGATCATGATCCTCGCCCGGCTCGATGAAACGTACCGGCCGAGGCGCATGAAGCCGGAAAAGGTCAAAACTTTCGAGGCGGAGTTCATCGATCCGGAGCCGATGGAGCAAAACCCGGACGGGCTTGTTCATGCAAAATTGCTGGAAGGCCCAAAGCCCACCGGATTCTTCAACAAACGATGGCGGTCATAGCCCCCGTCCTCGATCCTTGCCGATAGTCCAGGAGATATCGTCGCCACGCGCCATGCCGCGAACCGCCTTACCAAGATTGCGTTCCAGCAGGAGGAGCAACAGATGGGCGAGAAAAGACTAGCCATAAAGCGATTGATCTCGAAATCCTTGATAGCCGATCTAAAGCATTATGGTATCTATAGTCGCTTCTTACTTAGCCGGACTCTCGTTGTCTCGGCTATTTGGATAATAAACGCCTCCCTCCATTCGGAAGGAGGCGTTGCAAACGATAATTAAGAGTTATTCCATTGCTGCATTTGGTGTGGCATGATGGCCATCTCCATGCTCGCCAGATCTACACGCGGAGGCAATGCGGGAACGGATAGTGTCTGATGCTCTCCACTTATGGGGCTTGGTAACAGATTATCGATCTGACCATGTCCATCCATCATATCCGAAGCCGCGAGCACGGAGTGGCTTTGCACTGGAGCGGTATTGGGATCGTTGACAATGTGCTGAGCGAAGGAAGTGTTTGGGTCATTCGATTGCGCTAACCCCGTGCCCACCAATGCACCACTCTGACCCACATAGAAGTGACGGGCATACGCATAGTTTGTTCTTCCATAATCAGTGCTGATTTCCCAAGAAATATCTAATCCGCCGTCGTCAGTTGCAACCAAGGCAATTACAGAAGCTTGCAAAAATGCGCCTGATCGCTCGAAATCAGGAGTAAGGGCGAATGTTCCGATTTCATGCCCTGAAGCATCCACTCGGACTCCAGTTATTCCTTCTGCAGAAAAACCACCTTTCCCGTCGGGAATACTTGTTGGTACCGCGAAAACGAAGCTTCCGTCTTTCAATGCAACAAGATCCAGGGCGGTAATCTCCACATGGTCGCTAATGGTAACTTCGCGGCCTTGGGGAATTGTGACAGCTTCACTATGAACGATCTGATCATGAGAATCATAAAGAGAAATTTGCGGCGTGCCAGAAAAATCATCGAAAACAGTCAAATATCCGTTGTCCTTTGTCGCAACGATCGCATTCTCCAGGAACGGCACAGCGGAATGTGCAATCTCCACCTGAGAAGAGAGAGCATGGCCTGTTTCATCGAAATGCTGGACATATTCATGCCATTGTTGATCCACGGCTCCCTGATCGGTCCAGTGTAAAAGAAAGGTATTTCCTGGCATCACGACCGTCTCATTCTGCCCCCCATCAGGATTTACTAGTGCAACAAGAGGTATGGATTGAGTGGCACTAGTCAGGGAATTAACCAAATACTCATAAATACTCGGAGTCGAACTCTCATCAGTTACTTGAAATTGCCGATCAAGGAATAAGATGTTGCCGTCACTCAGATGATGGAGTGGCGGCCCAGCCTGGGCTACATGAGTATCTATATAATAGGTGAGAGGGATTTTCAGCTGAAACCCTCCTTGGGAAGCATAGGTCGTGATATATAATGCTGTTTCGCGATTATCGTAGAGGGCGTTTATAGTTACTACATCCGCGATTGCATAGAAATTATCTCCCAACCCCACGATGCCGTAGCTGTCAACATTGTTAATAAATGGATTCGTATAATTACCGAAAAAAACGGAGGCAAAATAGGTATCAGTTTTCTTAACTGAACCATCATAAGATATGCCTGTGCCGAGAATATCTATGTAGTTATTACCATTTACGTCTGCACTGGAGGACAAATGTATGAGCTCCATTTGGCCATTGCCCAGGTCGGCCAGAAAAGATTGAAAATTGCCGGGGAAAAAAGATAAGGGATCTTTCGATGTAATGTCCGCAATTGCTCCACCGGTCAGGGGTAGGAGCGGCGGCGCCTGTATATCCCCCAAGAAACTGATATTCTGGATGTTATAGAGCTGGTCAGTGCCTTCATTGGCGCCTCCGTTGGTGCGCAGGTCGGTGATTTCCCTGTAAGTGCCGTGGTCGATGATCCGGTAATCGCTACTACGGCCTGTATAAACGGCGGTGTTGTTGCCTATTCCGCCATTGATCAGATCGTTCCCTGCCCCGCCTTGGATCATGTCATTGCCGCCGCCGCCATACAAGACATCATTGCCTAGGCCCCCGGTGAAAGTGTCGTTACCCGTCCCGCCATAGAGGGCAATGCGCTGGCCGTTGCTATTGTCGATGACATCTCCACCGCTCCCGCCATGAACTTCTTCAACATGGCCGTTGCTCAGATTGAAACGCGTTCCGTGGCTGTCATCGATAAACAGCGTATCATAGCCGTTACCGCCATCAACGCTCCGGCTATTGCCGTTGGCATGAATGATATCGTTGCCGTCCCCCGCGAAGATCACCGCTCGGCCGGTTCCGCTATAGATCGTATCGTTCCCCACCCCGCCATAGATCGTGTCGTTACCTGACCCGCCTTGGAGCAGAGAGTATGTCTGCGATCCGTAGAGAGTCTGATTGCCCGTTCCCGCAACGAGATGGACATAATTTGCGACGTTACGTCCATCCAGCACGTCATCACCTGCTCCCCCATAAGCAGTCGTGATATGGGAAGCATTGAGATCGAGCGTCACCGCTCCGCTTCCCTGAATGAAGACGGTATTAATCCCGCTCCCGCCATCCACCAAAGTATCGGCGGCATCGACATAGAGAACATCATCTCCGCCGCCGCCCAAGAGGCGATCGGCGCCAGCGCCGCCGACGAGCACGTCGTTTCCGCTACCGCCGAGGATGACATCGTCTCCAGAGCCGCCGTCGATGGAAAGGCTTTGCAAAGTCGTGGAATAATCCAGCAGATCGTTGCCAATGCTCCCCTTAATTTTGTTTGACATGACATCCTCCTAAAAAGTGTCTTCCTATGAAGTAATTCAACTTACGATTGATGTCAAATATCTAAGCTGAAAAGAAATATGCGGCAAACCTTATGCCAAGCCGCAGTTCAGTCAGCTCTCAATGTGGCGCTCTATTGGAAACGATAGTTGTCATAGCCCCCGTCCTCGATCCTTGCCGATAGTCCAGGGGATATCGTCGCCGCGCGCCATGCCGCGAACCGCCTTGCCGAGATTGCGCTCCAAGACGGGACGCCAGGGGATAAGGGTAAACTTCCTGGATTTCTCGATGATGGCAAACTTGCCGCTAATGAGGTCGGTGGCACGGCGGTATGTGCCCTCGATCCGGCCTTGTTTCGGCGCTTCTGTATAAGCCAGCCCTAGCTCCTTCGACAGTTGTGCCGCCACGCCGGCCAGTTCGCGGCTGCGTAACGTCGCGAGCATGTTGGGCTGATAGATGGTCTTGCCGGCTTGCTCTTCCGCCAATCCCTGTTGCAACAGCCATTGCCGGCGCTGCGCGAGCGCCATCCATACGTCTTTCCCGAATCCCTTGTCATGGAGCACGGTCGGCTGCCCCGCGACCAGCTCCTTATCCAGCCATGTGGCCGCCTC
>DATAGZ010000012.1:0-7689 GCA_036263455.1 Dongiaceae bacterium | reverse complement strand
CCACCGGGGCCGGCAGCGCCTGGCTGGTCATGCGGTCGTTGCGGTCGAAGGCCTGGGCGATCCTGAGACCGCTGCGCGTGCGCAGGATGGTGGCGTTGCCGTCGGCATCGTAGATCGCCCCGCTATAGGTGCCGTCGGGCTGGGTGGTGCGCTGCAGGCGGTCGAACCCGTCATAGGTGAAGGCGATCCGCCGCCCCGCCCCGTCCTGGGTCCAGGCGAGCGTGCCGTTGGCATTGTAGCCGTTGGTTCGCCGCACCGCGGCTGGCAGGCGGGTGAGCGAGGGGTCGAGGCTCGCCGCACTGTCCTGGGTGACGCTCGTGACGCGGCCCGCCGCGTCATAGGCGCGCCGCTCGATCCGGCCCGTGGGCGACTGGACCTCGCTCACCCGGTCGAGGAGATCGTAGCGCCATTGCGTGACCCGGCCGGCGGGATCGGTCTCGCTCACCTGCTGGCCCGAGGGGCTGTAGCGCCGCTCGCTCCACCGCCATTGCGCTCCGGGATTGACCGGGTTGAGCCTGCCCAGCGCCGGCTCGCCCGCGGGACCGGACGAGACCATCTGCCCCAGCCGCACCACCTGCCCGTCCCCGTCATAGACCATGCTGGTCGCGGCCGTCGGGGTCGCGGAGAGGCCGGTGCTGGTGGATACCAGGCGGCGGTCGTCGTCATAGGCGGAGCGCGTCACATAGGGCGTGCCGAAGACCGGCGCGCACTGGCCGTTGGTCACCTGGGTGCTGCGCGGCTTGCGCTCGCTCGCAACGTCACCGCGCGCGGTGTAGCCATAGAGCGTGCACAGGGCCAGATTGTTCGCGTCCTGGATCACGCTCACCCGGTTGCCGTTGCCGTCATAGGCATAGCGGGTCACGCGCCCTTCCTCGTCGGTGACGCTCACCGGCAGGCCCAGCGGCTGATAGGTGAAGGCCATGCGCTTGACCGAAACGCCGGCTTCGCCCGGCTGGTTGGGAATGGTCCGCTCCAGCAGCACGCCGGTATTGGTGCCAGGCCCCGCGATTGCCGGCAGCGGACAGGCCGCCACCGAAGCGTGGCTCGAGCCGGCGAGCGACGTCGCCGTGTCGTAGGTGTAACAGGTGACGTTGCCGTTGCCGTCGATGGTGGCGCTGGGCTGGTTATAGGTCGGATCGTAATAGCTGCGCGAGGTGATCGGTTCGAGAAGGTTGCCGTCCAGATCGCTCGCTAACGGCTTGGTCTGCTGCGTCGTGCTCAGCACGTTTCCTCTGGCATCGTAGGTATAAGTGACCTCGTTGCCTTCCGGCAGGACCACCTGGGTGAGCCGGTCGTCGTCGTCGTAGCTCGAATCGGTCTCCAGCGTGAGGCCGCCATAATCCTGGATATCGGCGAGGGTCTTGCCGCGCGGATTGCTATAGAGCACGTGGCGCACTCCCAGCGGATTGACCTCTTCGCTGCGCGAGCCCGCGAAATAATAAGACCAGGTCGTGTTGAAACCAGGGCCGTTATTGGCGTTGGCCTGGGTCGCGACCCGGCCGAGCGAATCGTAGGTGTTGGTCACCACCGGTATCGTCGGGTTGCTCGGGTTGAAGATTTGGGTCATCCGCCCCGGCTGGTCATAGGCATAGGTGGTGGCATTGCCGAGGGGATCGCGGGCGCTGGTCAAATTGCCCGCCCCGTCATAGGAATAGGACGTGCTCCGCCCGGTGCCGTCGGAAACGCCGCTGATCCGGTTCGATCCATCATAAGAAAGGCTCAGTCGCCGCCCGAGATTGTTGCTGACGCTGGTGAGGCGCGGCGGATTGGCGGTATCGTAGCCGAAGGTGACCGTCACGCCGGCCGGGTTGCGCCAGCTCGCCAGATTGGCGGGATGGGCGTCCGTGGTGGGCTGGAAGGTGAGAACCGTGCCGTCCTTGCCCGTGTAGGTGTAGGTCCCGTTAGCGAGCGTAAGATTCGCCGCAGAGCCTAGCGGCGGATTATAGGTGCCATCGGGCAGCTTGACGAAGCGATCGATGCTGCCCGCTTGTGCGATATCCACTACATTATTGGTGAGCTGATCCATGAACCAGCGATTGACGATCGATCCGGTCACGATCGGCTCGAAGCCGACATAGCCGGCTGCATTCGGAGTCAGGATATCCCGGGCGACATAGGTGGCAACGATGGCGGCGGCCGCGCTCACGGCGGAATCCTGGCCCAGCCCCACGAACGCATCGCTGTCGCTCTGGGCGGTGATCGCAAAATTATGCGTCCAGCCATAGCCGAGCGGGCCGTTGCGCCCGCGCGTGCCGCTATCATAGCTGCGCGTGAAGCTCAAGCCATAGGGGAAATCGCCGCCGATGGCGAGATCGGTCTTGGTGTTGAGGTAATCGCCGGTGACGAGATTGATGGGATCTCGGCTCGAAGGAACTCTTCCCTGCTGTGCCCCGCCATTGCCATAGCCGCCCAGCGTACTCAAAAAAGGGCTACTGGAAGGAGGAAAGGTGAAATTGAGGAAGTCCCTATCGAAAGTCGGAACGTCCCAGGGAAGGCCGGCAAATCCGCCGCTCAGCCCGCCGGTGATAATGGATCCGATAAAATTGGTCCCCGTCTGGCCGATATCGAAATAGCCGGCGCCGGACCAGGCATTCACGTTGATCCTTCCATTGGCGGGCGCCACGACCCGGTCGCCGCGCGAAACCAGATAATCGATCCGCGCGAGATCGCCGCTATTGTAATTCGGCACGAGTGCCGGACGCTGGGTCGTGTTGTAATAGGCCTGGGTGTCGCCGCTGACGCGCGAATCGTTGATATTATAAATCGTCGTGCCGCTGGCGATGGCATTGTCGATCAGCTTGACCGTCGAGACAGCGGGTAGGCCGGGCTGGGTCTGTTCCAGCACGCCCGATTCGGCGATGCTGAGGAACTGGGCGTCGGCGTAGAAGGCATTGATTTCCGTGGGTGTAAAGCTGGTGAAATCGGCGCGGCCGCTGCGTTGAGTAACGCTGAGGTCATTTAGCGGCAAATCGACGTAGGGACCCGTTTGACCACCGGTGACAGCGCGCAAAGCGGTGATGCCGATCGCGTGATGAAAAACTGTGTTGGTACCTTGGATCGCGTCGACAATCTCCTGCTCGCGAGAAAGTTCGACAAGCCAGTTCTCACTCAAGACGGCAAAGCTTTCACCCAGCACAGACTCTGCGGTATCGTTGCCTGGATTCTGCGCGGCATTCTGCTGAAGCAGTTTGCGATGCGTTTCGATCAGACCGCGGCCGACATTACCCCAGCCCGTGCCGATCAAGAATAAGCCGTTGGGATAAGGAGCGACCAGGAGCTGGTCGCTATTGCTGTAATTTTCGAAATTGTCAGCATAGGGGTGAACGACCGAAGTACGGATCGTCAACGCCGTGTTGGCCGGTGGTGCAGCCGTAGCCGACGCCTGCACCGCGCCATCGAGCAGCAGCGATGGGACTAACGACCCGTTGAGCGATACGGTCAGGCGGTGGCCATTGATATCGGAGGAATTGAAAGTTAAGGGGCTGGTGAGAGCTGTGAAGGCGCCTGTCGTAGTATTGTTCCAGCCGAGCCGCACGGTCAGCGTCGTGCGAAACTGACTGGGCAGGCTTGCCCAGGTTTGGGTCTGGGCCGGAACGTTATAGCCGAGGCTGGGATAGCGGATCTGGATTCCGCGCAGCGGCACGATAGTCTTGCCGCCGATAATATTGGTCAACGATTCGACGCCGGTATTCGCGCGGATGGCACGGGCCAGGTTGCCCGTATAGGCGGCGAGGTTGTTGCGGATCCGGGTGCGGTTGAGGTTGGTTATGGCTCTCATGCCTACAGTCGCGCCATTCTCCGCATCGGCTACGAAAGCGGCATGGTTGTATCCCATCGCCGCCCCGAGATCGATGCCGTTCTGCCGAGAATAGCCAAGAAATTTCCCAGCGGGATCGAATACATAATTACCGCCGTCAATCGTGGCCTGGACCCAGGCCCAGCCGATCTGCGCCCCGATGGGATTGCTGTTATTATCGACGACGGTCAGCGTAGGAAAGCCGCCATTGATAAGGGCTGTAATATAATCGTTTCGATTGGTATCGGTCCCAAGCCATGCGGCGAGATAGCTCGTCGAGAGCTGGATGGGACCAGTCTGGATCCGAGCTGAAATACCGGCCTGCTGTAAGAGCGCTACCATCAGCTCGGCCTGGTCGAAGGCTGTGCCCTTGCCTTCGATCAGCGCGCCGCGCGCGCCCTTGAGGCTGCCATATTGCGGCAGGGTCTCGATATTGTTGTGAACATATTCGAAGATCAAATCGGGATCGTTCTTGAGCGCACGGGCCAGCTCGACGATTTCCTGGGGCTGGGTGGCGGCATTCTTCTCGATGGGAGCTACTGCCGGACCGCGCGCCGCATCGAGGATTTTAAGCCGCCGCATTGCGACGTCGTAAGAAACCAAGTCCCCGTGTGCCATGCCGGCCGGCCGGCTGTCCGGAAAGGGCGAGAAAGGCTTGCTATCCGCCGGATTAGCCAGCAGGTGGACATTCGCCCCCGGCGCTATCGTGAATTTGGCGATATTATCCGCAAGGGCGGATGGCGACGTCCGGTCGCCCGAAATAACCTGCTTGTGTAGGGGTGCTCGCGGCGATGGAATGGCAACGGGCGGCGTGTCCGCCCGAACTTGAGTAACGGGCAAGCCGAGGAAAGCCGAGACGAGCGAAAGCCCCGCCGCGGCATGGCCGAGACGCGCGAAGAAAGATGTCATGAAAGCTCCGTGGAGGCGTGGATGCGGTGGTGTTTAGGGAACGATGATGGTGACGGCACCCGTCGCCGTCAGGTTGAAGGCGTTGGTGACGGTATAGGAAAAGTTATCGATGATTCCGCCGGTCGCCGGGGCGGTATAAATGATGCCACCATTCACGATCTTGGCCGTGCCATAAAGCGGCGGGCCAATATCCGTGACCATGAGCGCTGCACCCTGAGGGTCTGAGGCGCCCGTCGGCACGGTAATGGTCTGGCTGACATTAGCAGTCGCGACGGAGGAAGCAGGAACTGGTGCGTGGGGTTGAACGGCGACGCTGATCGTGCCGCTGACATTGCCATTCGCATTTCCCGCACTATACGTGAACTGGTCTTTCAGCCCGCCCGCATTGGGGTTTGCCGTGTAGGTGATGGTCTGGCCCCCATTATTGGTCTGGACCGTGCCATATTGCGGTGTCCCGATCGTAGTGAAATTGAGGGCATCCCCTTTAGGATCGGTCACCGCCTGATAAGGCTGAAGGGAGGCGCCAAAAAATCCATCGGATACGGTCGAGATGTTGGTGCCCAGCATGGCGGGAAGCGGCGCGAGCGCTGTCTGGATGCGATTGTCCGCCGCATCATAGCTGTAGGCGAGGCCTTGTCCCGATCCATCGGGATAGTTCGCTTGAACGAGCCGACCGTCGCTGTCATAGGTAAAGGTGGTGGTTTGTGCTTGGCTTCCGCCCGCGATGAGCATCATGCCCATGGCAAGCGACGCGATGCCCGTGACCGAGCATCGGCTCTTCTGGTGCCTCATGGAAACTCCCGAGATGTGAAAGGATAAATAGGTTCGGACATCTGACGCGGTCCGAATAAGCAAAGCCAGGCAGAAACCCGGCAAAAAAGCGGCTGCCCGCCCTGGGTGCCACTTCAGATTATCTATAAAGTTGCCGCTTGTGCCTGGGCTTCGACTTTAGCGCACGGCTTGCTCACGAATATTGCAAGAACAAAAGCAGGAAAGAGCGCCAAACCATAGGCAGCTTATATTTACATATATCCGATCAACGGCCCCACTGTCAAGATCGAAAGCTTAAAAGCATGGAAAGGCTTGGCGATATTTGCATGAACGGTAAAATCCTCAAGATGCGAGGGGTGTAAGTGATAACTCGACAAAATTCCTCGGGCGCTTCCAGCATCATCATATGACCTTATCGGGTAGAATTATACATTCCTTTGCAGAAACCCTAACCCTTACTGGTATGCCCCATGGTTGTATTCGACAGCCCAGTTGCTTTCGTCCAAGTGACGCGATTTCTTCAATCCGGAGTCTCTATAAGATTAGCGGGTTCTCCGGGCGGCCCGCAGCTGACAGCTTCACCGATTGGCTAAGGTGGACGGGCTTCAATCTCAAGGCATTGCAAAGAAGCGGTGTCTAGCCGCTCGGTGCCATTCTCTTGATCATCGCTTTCTCACCATGCTAGCCTCTGTATATAGCGTGGCTAGGGAAGCTCGAGGCAAATGGAACATCTAGGCAAAATTGCCGTTCTCCTGGCTGGCATGCACCGCAGCGGCACCTCCGCGCTTGCCCGCTCCCTAAATATTTGGGGCTGTGACATTTCCACCGACTTGATGGAAGGAAATCAGCACAATCCGCAAGGGTATTGGGAATCGCACGGATTTTCGGATCTTAATGAACAGATCTTACGCAGCCTTGGTTCTGGCTGGTATGGGGTGACACCTCTTCCCGAGGCATTCTTCCATTCGGCCGAAGCCGGGCGGTACCGGCAGGAGATCATCGCGCGCCTTGAGCAATCCTTCGCAGCCTCCTCTCTTTTCGTCATCAAAGATCCTCGCTTATCGCTTCTATTGCCTTTGTGGCGGCAAGCCATGGAAGAATTCGGCGCGCAGCCTCGGATTGTTATTGCGGTTCGCAATCCGAGTGAGGTAGTGCGCTCACTTGGGCGACGCGACGGCTTCATCGAGGAATATTCGCTCTTGCTGTGGATACGGTATATGGTGGAAGCGGAGCGCCATTCACGCAGGTGTCCACGGATTTTTGTGCCCTATACCGCCCATCTGCAGGATTGGCGAGCGACCCGCCAACGGATCGCGGAGGCGCTCTCCCTTCCGATCCCCGTTCTTTCCGAAGAAAAAATTGCCCAAATGGAGACCCATCTTTTCCCACGCCAGCCGGAACCAACAACGATGAACTTGCTTGGCGGTGCATTGCGCGAGATCGGGGATATGGCGACACAACTTTCCCAGCGCCTGGAACGCGGAGAAGATTGTGGGTCAATCTTCACAGATGTGTCTGCAATGCTCGAAAATTTTCTTAAGCCAGGCGATGCCGACCACGCCGAGAGAAGATTAGCCGCTCTTTTCCGTTCTTATGAGACGTTTATCGATAAGTTTTACCGCGCTCAATTTCATATCGATCATTTGGATCGATCCTTTCGCATGGTGCAGTATCGGTCCTACCGCTTGGGTGAAGACCACCGCCGGTTGCAAAGGACTCATCGGCTCTTGGAAAGAGGCTACTCCGATCTACTGCGACAATACCGGCGACGAGTAGCCCGCGTGCGCCGCCTAATCTCCAAACCCTGGCTGGCCCTGAAAAAGGGAGGGCGCCAAATACTCCCGGCCCTTCGGCGGATCCGCGCTATACTACTTCGCTTGAATCTACGGACCGGGTAAGCGGGTCCATGGCTTCCCCTCACCGGCATTAAGGAGAACCTGCCATCCTGGCTCGGAGCGTCAAAACCGGAGAAGCATGACGTCGAGCAATGAATCTATGAAGAAAATCCCACATGTAACTATTGCGTGACGGGCGAATATTGCGTGGCAGCTATAAAACTCTCGTGTATTTTCTTTCCGAGATAGGAGTTTTCTACAACTTCTCCCGAACGAATATCCCTGAGATGCCGGAAGGCGATAGAGCCATAAAATGGATCCGAATACATGGGCGTGTAATAGGCGCAATCGGCAAAGAAATAATGGGTGACCTGCGAC
>DATAGZ010000011.1:0-131906 GCA_036263455.1 Dongiaceae bacterium | reverse complement strand
GCGTAGCCACGTTATCGAAAGAGCACCATAGGAATTCATAGCGGCAGGCGATAGAGCTCCGCCGAGCTGGACGCTGCTCATCGAGCCAAGAACCATGAGCAGTCCCAAGAATACCGGGAAACGCCTGGCGCTTTGAGAGTCGATGGCGGTCATTTTTTGATTCATTGAATGTTCTCTCTAGTACCGGGCGGCTGTCATAGCATAATTGTCTCAAGGACACGAGGAGGGGATGGGCGCCGGACTGCAAGCCTTGATCGCGCGAGAAGTCTGCCATTTGGCCAGCTGGCTGGTCGTGGTTTATTGCGCCGGCATTCTGGGATATTTTGGCCTTCCCACCGAACCCCCGCTTTGGATCTGCTGGATAGCATTCGTTGCGGCTGGCGCGCTTGCGATCGTTCTGCGCGGTCATGGCGTTGGGCGGAACATATCGATTGCGGTGGCCGTCCTGTTGCTGGGCGGTGCGGTGGCGGCTTCCAAAACCGCGCTCGTGGCCGCGCCGGTTCTGGAGCGGGAGATCGTCAACGCCGCGGTGAGCGGGCGGATCGTCGAGATCGAAAAGCTGCCGCATGCGCTGCGCGTCAAGCTGGACCAACTGGCCATCGACGGGCTGCCTGCCGCGCGGACGCCCGTAACGATCCGATTGCATTTCCGTCTCCTGCCCGATGACGCCTTACCTGGAGCACGAATCAGCTTCCGGGCGGCGCTCATGCCGCTCGATGGACCGCCGGCGCCAGGCGCCTATGATTTTCGCCGCGACGCCTATTTCCTCCGTTTGGGCGGGACCGGCTATGCGTTCGGTCCCGTCACGCTCATCGAGCGTCCCGGAACATTCACCACCATGTTCGCCACACTTCGTGACCAGATCGTCCAGCGCATCTCCACCCGGAACGCGCATCCATCGGGCGCCATGCTGAGCGCCTTGATCGTTGGCGACCAAACGGCTCTTCCCGCAGACGACATCAAGGCCATCCGCGATTCCGGTCTCGCTCATCTTCTCTCCATTTCGGGCCTGCATATCGGCTTGGCCTTCGGTCTTCTCTTTTTTACCTTGAGAGCGGGCCTCGCCTTGATTCCCGCCTTGGCGCTGCGGCACGATATCAAGAAATGGGCGGTCCTGCCGGCGTGGGGCAGCGCTCTTTTTTACACATGTCTGTCCGGCCTGCCGGTCCCCGCCGTCAGGTCGCTCGTCTCGGTGACGATTGTTTCCGTGGCGATCCTCGCGGGGCGCCGCGTGCTGTCGCAGCGTGCGCTTGCCTGTGCGGCTTTTCTGGTCTTGATGTTGTGGCCGGAGTCCGCGATCGGACCGAGCTTTGAAATGTCTTTCGCCGCCATTCTGGCGCTCATTGCCGGCTATGAAGCCTTAAGCAAATACTGGCCATTTCACTGGCGCGGCGCCCATCCCTTGCTGCGCTGGCCGCTGGTCTGGCTTGCCGGAACGGTCTGTTCGAGCCTGCTTGCCACCTCGGCCACCGCGCCCTATTCACTCTATCATTTCGACAGGCTGGCCGTCGCAGGCTTGCTGGCCAATATCTTCGCCATCCCGATTACGGCGGCGATCATCATGCCGGCGATCGTCCTGGCTCTCCTCACGATGCCGTTTGGCCTGGACGGGATCTTCCTCGATATCGGTGGTTTCGGAAGCGGTTTGATTCTGCGGGTGGCGCATATGGCGGCAGACCTCCCTTATGCCGCCCTTTCCCTACCGCAAATGCCGGTCTGGGGCGTTCTCTTGGGCTCGCTCGGCCTGCTCTGCCTCTGCCTCTCCGTTACACGCTTGCGATGGATGGGAACAGCCTGCGTCATGATGATGATCGCTTCCATGTATCTGGAGCAGCGCCCCGACATTCTGGTCGGCGAAGATGGTTCGCTCTTTGCTGTCCGCGGCCGCGATGGGCTGCTGCATTTTTCGGAGGGACGCGCTCAGAAAAGGACTGTCGAAACTTGGCTGCGAATGAATGCCCAAGAGAGCAATCCTGGCCCGGACGATCCTAATATGCTCTGCGACGAGGCGGGGTGTCTCTATCGCCATGGCCGTCACCTGATCGCAATCGGACGCGGCACCGAAGCCGCCCGCGACGATTGCCTGCATGCCGATCTGGTCATCAATTCCGCCCCGATACGTTTTACCTGTCGAGCCCTCATGCTCGATCGCTTCGCCCTTTGGCGCAAGGGCGCCGCTGCGATCTATCTTTCCGAAGACGGCATCAGGGTTGAACAGGTGTCCGATCGAATCGGCCAACGGCCCTGGAACAGCTATGCGGCGCGACGCTCCATCGCGCAGACTCAGGCGAGGAGGAAGGAAGCGACGGTCTTACCGAACTGGTAACGCGGTCCTTGTAATATCGCCTGGTCTATGATGAGATTATCCTGCTTTAGCGCATGGGAATGGATTAATGAACGATAGCAAGGCCGGGCAACAGGAACCGTCGATGGAGGAAATTCTTGCTTCTATCCGTCGTATTATTTCGGAAGACGATTCCGGTTCTCCCGTCACGGCTAAGCCTGCCGAGGATGACGTTCTCGTGCTCACCGAGCAGATGGTGCAGTCCGCGCCGAACGGGGAAGCGGGGCGCGGCGCGGGAACGCCGGCTGCTGCCGTGATGGCCTCGGCCGCCGCTCCCACGGAGCCGACGTCGCCAGCCATGCCTTCGATGCAGCCTGCTCTTGTCCGGCAGATAGAGCCTGACGGTGAGGAGGGGCTGGTTTCCCCTCAAATCGCGGCCGCTTCCGTCGCGGCCCTCTCCCAAATTCCCCAGCATGCGCGCCACCAGGGACCGGGCATGGCGGTCAGCGGCGATTCGTTGTCGGTCGAGGCGCTGGTGCGGCTCGCGCTCGAACCCATGCTGAAAAGCTGGCTGGATGAAAATCTCCAGACGATTGTCGAAACCATGGTTCGCCGAGAAATCGAACGGCTCGCCAAAAGAGCCGAATTAGGCTAATTCCTCGCACAAGCGAGGAGAGGGATGCTGGAAAAAACTTTCCGACCCGAGGCGGTCGAAAGCAGACAATACGAGCGCTGGGAGAAGGCAGGGGCTTTCTCCGCCGACGAGCGTTCCAATCGGTTACCCTATGCGATCATGATGCCGCCGCCCAATGTGACGGGCTCGCTGCATATCGGCCACGCGCTGACCTTCACTTTGCAAGACGTGCTCGTTCGCTACCAGCGTATGCGCGGTAAGGACGTTCTGTGGCAGCCGGGCACTGATCACGCCGGCATCGCGACGCAGATGGTCGTGGAACGCAATCTGGCGCGCGAGGGGCTCGACCGGCACGCTTTAGGTCGGGAAAAATTTCTCGAACGGGTCTGGGCCTGGAAGGAAGAATCGGGCGGAACCATCTTGGGCCAGCTCCGGCGGCTGGGCGCCTCGGCTGACTGGTCGCGCGAGCGCTTCACTCTGGACGAAGGGCTGAGCCGTGCCGTCACCAAGGTGTTTGTCCAGCTCCACCGGGAAGGGTTGATCTATCGCGATAAGCGCCTGGTGAATTGGGACCCGGTCCTGCATACCGCTATTTCCGATCTGGAAGTCCAACAGAAGGAAACCAAGGGAAATCTGTGGCATATCGCCTACGACATCGCGGACAGCGATGAGAAAATCGTGGTCGCGACGACCAGGCCGGAGACCATGCTGGGTGACAGTGGAATTGCCGTTCATCCCGAGGATGAGCGGTACCAAGCCCTGGTGGGCAAGCAGGCGCTCCTGCCGCTGGTCGGGCGCCGCCTTCCCATCGTCGCCGATGCCTATGCCGATCCGACCAAGGGCACCGGCGCCGTCAAGATGACGCCCGCCCATGATTTCAATGATTTTGCGGTGGGTAAACGCCACGGGCTGGAGATGGTCAATATCTTCGACCGCGATGCCCGTCTGATAGAGACGGTTCCCGCGCCCTTCCAAGGGCTCGACCGCATGGCAGCGCGCGCGGCGGTGCTCCAGGCGCTGGAAGCGGAGGGGCGGATCGTGCATACCGAACCCATCATCCACATGGTGCCGCATGGTGACCGTTCGGGCGCGGTCATCGAGCCGTGGCTGACCGACCAATGGTTCGCGGATGCAGCCAGTCTGGCTCGGCCTGCGATCGAAGCGGTCGAGCAGGGAAAGACACGCTTCGTTCCCCAACAATGGGAGAGCACCTTTTTCGAATGGATGCGCAATATCCAGCCCTGGTGCATCTCCCGCCAATTATGGTGGGGCCACCAGATCCCTGCCTGGTACGCGCCAGATGGCCAGGTCTTCGTCGCTCATGACGAAGAAGAAGCGCGCCGCATGGCTGGGCCTGGCATGACGCTGACCCGCGATCCCGACGTGCTCGATACGTGGTTCTCCTCGGCGCTGTGGCCCTTCTCGACGCTGGGATGGCCTGAGGAAACCGCTGCTCTTAAAAAGTACTATCCCGGAGACGTCCTGGTCACGGGTTTCGATATCATCTTTTTCTGGGTGGCCCGCATGATGATGATGGGCATCAAGTTCATGGGCGAGGTGCCGTTCCGCGACGTCTATGTCCATGCGCTGGTGCGCGATGCCGAAGGGCAAAAGATGTCCAAGTCCAAGGGCAACGTCGTCGATCCGCTGGTGCTCATGGATAAATACGGCACCGACGCGCTGCGCTTCACCCTGACCGCGCTGGCCGCGCAGGGCCGCGATATCCGGATGAACGAGGAGCGAGTGGAAGGGTACCGGAACTTTGCCACCAAATTATGGAACGCCGCGCGCTTCTGCGAAATGAACAATTGTCGCGTGGTTCCAGATTTCAATCCCCGCCATATGATGGAGCCTGTCAATCGCTGGATGGCGGGGCGGCTCGTCGTCCTGGCCAGGGAGCTTGAAAATGCCTACGCAGAATACCGCTTTAACGATGTAGCTCAATTTCTTTATCAAGCGATTTGGGGCGAGTTCTGCGACTGGTACCTCGAATTCATCAAGCCGGTTCTCCAAGGCGAGGAGGGGCCGGCGCGGCAGGAATCCCGCGCCGCCGCCGCTTGGATCTTCGGCCAGCTTCTGCACCTTCTGCATCCGGTCATGCCATTCCTCACCGAGGAATTGTGGGGACAGCTCCAGGGCGACGGCATGCTCATCGGGGCGAGCTGGCCGGCTTACGATGACGCGCTGTTCGACCAGGAGGCCGACCGCGATCTCGGCTGGGTGATCCGCGTCATCGGCGAGATCCGTTCCCTGCGCGCGGAAATGAATGTGCCTCCGGCAAGCATGGTCCAGCTTTTTGTGGCCGAGCCCGATGCGGCGAGCCATGAAAGGATTCGCCGCTATGCAACATTGTTGCAGCGTCTGGCGCGGATCGAGAAGGTCGAGACGTCAGTTCCTCTACCAAGGGGCGGGGCGGCTCAGTTCGTGGTGGACGGGCTGCTTTATTCCATTCCGCTGGCCAGCCTGATCGATCTTCGGAAAGAGCGGGAACGCCTGCACGGCGAATTGGCACGGCTCCTCGGCGAGGATGAGAAGATTCAAAAGAAGCTGGCCAATCCCAACTTCGTCGCCAAAGCGGACCCGGATGTGGTCGAGGAGCAGCGGCTACGTCTCGCCAGTATCGAAGCGAGCCGGCGCAAATTGACCCAGGCACTCGATCGTCTCGCATGAGGCCGTCCTTCGCCCTGTCGCTTTTCTCCACCGCTATCATGCTGAGCGTCGCGCCGGCCGATGCCCGCCAAATCACGACCAAGGGCATTACCTTCAGCGACGAGCGCGGCGGCTTCATGCTCGAGAGTGCGACCGGATCGGGCACGCTCGCCGATCCCTTTGTCGTGGTCGAGCGCGTTACGGATATTAAACAGGTGATCTTAGGCATTTATGGCCTTCAGAATGAGACGGAGAACCGCATCGGTACCCAACATGCAACCGGTATCGCGATCCAAAAAATCGTCATCAACGCGACGGGCCATTCCTGGCACAGTTATCAGGTCGAGGTACGCAACGATCCCGACCATCCGTCGCCCTATGAGGATGGGCTGAGCTTCGGCCAGTTCGCCGCGATCGGCCAGTCCTACCTCACAAGTTCTTTTCCCTTCTGGGAAAAGAAGGATGAACCTACCGACCTGATCGCCTATTCCGGGGGAGATATTCCGCCCGGCGGACGCGCCATGTTCCGCTTCGTCGTGACCGACATGGTGCCCCAGCCTGGCATCTATATCGTTCAGCGCCCGATCGATCCGGTCGCGCAAGCATTTCCCCACCATTTCGCAGAGAGGAAAAATGACCAGTTTCGATAAATCGCGCCTGCCCAGCCGTCACGTTTCGGTGGGTCCGGCGAGTGCGCCGCACCGTTCCTATTATCATGCAATGGGCATGACCGAACGTGAGATCGCGCAGCCATTCGTCGGTGTCTGCACGACCTGGAACGAGGCTGCGCCGTGCAATATTTCCCTGGGGCGGCAGGCGCAATCCGTCAAGAAGGGGGTCAAGGCCGCAGGCGGCACACCGCGCGAATTTACCACCATCACGGTGACCGACGGAATTGCGATGGGCCATGCGGGCATGAAATCCTCGCTGGTCAGCCGGGAGGTGATCGCCGATTCCGCCGAACTTACCATGCGCGGCCATTGTTATGACGCGATGGTGGGCCTGGCGGGATGCGACAAGTCCCTGCCGGGCCTGATGATGGTCATGCTGCGGCTGAACGTGCCTTCCGTATTCATGTACGGCGGGTCGATCCTGCCGGGCCGCTACCGGGGACGCGACGTCACCGTGCAGGACGTCTTCGAAGCGGTGGGCGCGCACGCGGCGGGGCGCATGTCGGAAGAAGAGCTGCACGCGCTCGAATGCGTGGCCTGTCCCTCGGCGGGCTCGTGCGGAGGGCAATTCACCGCCAATACGATGGCCTGCGTCTCCGAGGCGATCGGGCTGGCCCTGCCAGGCTCGGCGGGTGCACCCGCGCCGTATGAATCGCGCGACGCCTATGCCGAAGCGTCAGGCCAGACGGTCATGGAGCTGCTTGCGCGCAACATCCGGCCCCGCGATATCGTTACCCGCGCCGCACTGGAGAACGCGGCGATAATCGTGGCAGCATCGGGGGGATCGACCAATGCAGGGCTGCATCTGCCCGCGATTGCCCACGAGGCGGGTATCGAGTTTGACCTTCACGACGTCTGCGCGATATTCCGCCGCACGCCCTATATCGCGGACCTCAAGCCAGGCGGTCGTTATGTTGCGAAGGATCTCTATGAGGTGGGCGGGGTGCCCGTGCTGATGAAGGCGCTGCTCGATGGCGGGTATCTTCATGGCGACTGCCTGACCGTGACCGGAAAGACCATCGCGGAGAATCTGCGCGACGTCGTCGTGCCGTCGGACCAGGACGTAGTACGCCCCACCCAAACTCCGCTTTCGCCGACCGGCGGCGTGGTGGGACTGCGTGGCAATCTCGCGCCGCAAGGCGCCATCGTCAAGGTCGCGGGCATGCAGAAGGTGCAATTCACGGGACGTGCCCGCTGCTTCGATTGCGAGGAAGATGCCTTCGCCGCGGTCCAGCGCCGCGATTATCGGGAGGGCGATGTGCTGGTGATCCGCTACGAAGGACCGCGCGGCGGCCCGGGCATGCGGGAAATGCTCGCGACCACGGCGGCGATCTATGGCCAGGGGATGGGTGACAAGGTTGCGCTCATTACGGATGGGCGCTTTTCAGGCGCGACGCGCGGCTTTTGCGTGGGCCATGTCGGACCGGAGGCGGCGGTGGGCGGCCCCATCGGGCTTCTTCGGGACGGCGACACGATCCATCTCGATGCCGAGCAGGGAACGCTCTCCGTCGATCTCAGCGAGGCGGAACTGGCGGAGCGCCGGAAGAGCTGGCGGCCGCGCACGCACGATTACCAGTCCGGCGCGCTATGGCGCTACGCCCAACTCGTGGGTGACGCGGAGAAGGGCGCCGTGACGCACCCCGGCGCACGGGCGGAAACCCATGTCTTCGCCGACATCTAATCGGTTGGCTGCGGTTCGGGCAGACGCATCCACGCGGGTATGGAAGGGAACAGCCGTGCCTGACCGGCGGTGAGCCCTTCCACGCTGGCGGGCGGCAGATGCTCGAGCCGGATCATGCCGAGCCCGATGTCACCCATGGGCGAGACGCTCATCAGCGTTCCCGCTTCTGTGGTACCGAGCATCAGCGTTTCGCCCGGGGCAGGCGCCTGGCCTTCGATCCTTAACGGCAGCAGGCGCTTGCGCACGAGCCCGCGATAGCGCGTCCGCGCCGTCAGTTCCTGACCCATGTAGCATCCCTTCTCCCAGTCGATGGCGTTGAGTTCATCGAGGCCGTTTTCCAGCGGAATGGATTTCTGCGGGACAAGTTCGAGGCCGCTTTCGGGGACGCCCAGGCCGATACGGTGGTGGTGATAGGTGGGCAGGGCCGCATCGCTCGTCCGCGCGTCGGCCGGAAGAAAGGCCCGCCACCCCATGGCGGAAAGGCGGGGATCGCGAAAAATGCCGGGTTTTTCGATTGGTATATCCTCCCATTGCGCATGGACCGCAAGGTTGGCAACTGCGCTTATTTCGACTGCCGAGCGGAGCTTGAACAGGCGCAGTCGGCGCATAAAATCCTCGGCCCGCGCGGCTTCGACATCGAGAAGCAGACGTTCACCATCCTCGGCGAAGAAGAGGTCGAACAGAAAACGTCCCTGCGGCGTGAGAAAGACGGCGTATCGAAGCTGGCCGGACGTGAGTCCCATGCTATTATTGCTGATAAGGCCATTCAGGAAAGTATGCCGGTCTGCTCCGGCAATCGCGACGATCGTACGGTGGGAAAGATGGATCATGGACAAAATATGAAGCACGGCGCGGAGGCTGGCAAGATGGGTACACCGAGCTTCGCCACGGATTTTTGGGCCTTTTCGCTGCGCTTTTATGGTCAGGCACCGATCCAGGATCTATGCCTTCGGCTTCAGAACATGTTCGGGGCCGACGTCAACCTCGTCCTTCTGTGCTGTTATGCCGGCGAGCAGGGCCGCGCACTGGACAAATCCGGCATCGCCGCCCTCGATGCGCAAATACGCAACTGGCGGGAGCGTGTCATCGTCCCGCTGAGGCGTGCGCGTAAATATGCCCGCGATGAAGTCGGCAAGAAGGACGTCATCTATCGCGGCCTCTACAGTGCCGAAATGGAAGCGGAGAAGCGGTCCCAATATATGCTGGCCCAGCATCTATCATCCCATGCGCAGCGTGTATCCGGGTCCCGTGCAACGCTCGTTCGGCAGGCGCTGGAGGCTTATCTCTGCGATTTTCTCGGGCGCGATCGCGCGGCGGCCGATCCGCTTATCGCAGGGCTCGCGCTGGAGCAGCCTTCCACCGCTTGAGCCCCTCGACCTCAATATCAAAGAGGTCCAATACCCGGCCCAGCCCATATTCCACCATTTCGGCGAGGGTCTGCGGGCGGTTATAGAAGGCCGGCACGGGTGGTGCGATGATCGCGCCCATCTCGGCCGCGGCCAGCATATTGCGCAGGTGGCCCATGTGCAGGGGTGTCTCGCGTACCATCAGGACAAGCCGCCGCTGCTCTTTGAGCGTGACGTCCGCTGCGCGCGTCAGCAGCGTCTGGGGCATCCCGTGGGCAATTTCGGCAAGGCTCTTGACCGAGCAGGGCGCCACGATCATGCCGCGGGTCGGGTAGGAGCCGCTCGCGATCGGCGCGGTCATATCCAGCTCGTCATGAAGCCGCACCTTGCGGGCGAGCGCCGCCAGCTTGACGTCGGTCTCGTGGGCGATCGTGATCTTGCCCGTCCGGGTAATCACCGCCTCGACGGCAATGCCAAGTTCGGCGAGCATGTCGATAAGCCGCAAACCATAGATGCTGCCCGACGCGCCGGAAATTCCCACGATCAAGGGCAAGTCATTGCTTTTTTTCTTCTTTATTTTACGCATGATTGCAGCCTTTAAATCCCTTGGCAGGGGAGGGTTTTTGTCGTAGCATCACCGGGTCACAAGGTGGGAGGAATGCATGAATATCGAATCCCATGTCAATGCCCTTAAGAGCAAGCATGCCGATTTGGAAATAAGGATCGACCGCGAAGAGCAGCGTCCTCATCCAGATGCCATAGCGATTGCCGCTTTGAAAAAGCAGAAGCTCAAGATCAAGGAGGAACTCGCCCATTTCGCCGGCCAGGACCCAAACTGACCGACGGCTTGACGAAAGGCGGCTCTCATCGTATCCTGACCGCCATGTTTTTTATTTTCAATATGTTACGCAATAACCTGCGACTTAGTGGTGCGGTGGCCCAATGGGCGCCGCACTCCTTTTTCGTGAAATTCGCAGGTAACAATGTCTATCGATCCTTCTAAAAAATACCGCCCCTTCGAACCCTTGCGGCTCGAAACCCGCCAATGGCCCAGCCGGGTTATCCAGGCCGCGCCCATTTGGTGCTCCGTCGATCTTCGCGATGGCAACCAGGCCTTGATCGACCCAATGGGTCCCGAGCGCAAGAAGCGGATGTTCCGCGCGCTTGTGGCCATGGGATATAAGGAGATCGAGGTTGGCTTTCCCTCCGCTTCCCAGACCGATTTCGATTTCGTCCGCCAGCTGATCGAAGAAGAGCTGGTTCCCGAGGATGTCACCATCCAAGTACTGACCCAGGCGCGTGAAGCGTTGATTGCCCGGACCTATGAGGCTCTGCAGGGCGCGCGCCGGGCCATCGTCCATGTCTATAATTCCACTTCTGAATTGCAGAGACGGGTGGTGTTCCGCCAGGATCGGGCGGGAGTCAAGCAGATCGCGGTGACAGGGGCACGCTGGGTCGCCGATTATGCCCAACGCCAATCGGGCGGGACCGAATTCCAGTTCGAATATTCCCCCGAATCCTTCACCGGAACGGAGATCGACTATACGCTCGAGGTGTGCGAGGCGGTGGCAGAAATCTGGCAGCCCAGCCGGGAGCGGAAGTGCATCTTCAATCTGCCCGCGACGGTGGAAATGGCCACGCCCAATATTTATGCCGACCAGATCGAGTATTTCTGCCGTCATATCCCTGGCCGGGATCGCATCATCGTCAGCCTGCACCCCCACAATGATCGTGGCACAGGCGTGGCCGCGGCCGAGCTCGGCCTCATGGCGGGCGCCGATCGGATCGAAGGGACGCTGTTCGGGAATGGCGAGCGGACCGGCAACGTCGATCTGGTGACGCTTGGCTTGAATTTATTTACGCAAGGTATTGATCCTCAAATAGATTTTTCGGATATCACTTCCATTCGCGAAACGGCCGAATATTGCAACCAGCTCCCGGTCCATCCGCGCCATCCCTATGCCGGCGATCTGGTTTTTACGGCGTTTTCGGGCTCGCACCAGGATGCGATCAAGAAGGGATTCGAGGCGCTCAAAAAGAGCAATACCGGGCTGTGGGAGGTTCCCTACCTGCCGATCGATCCCAAGGATGTGGGCCGGGACTACGAGGCGGTTATTCGCATCAACAGCCAGTCGGGCAAGGGCGGGATCGCCTATCTCCTCGAACAGGATCATGGTATCCGGCTTCCCCGCGCGCTCCAGATGCATTTCAGCCAGGTGGTCCAGGCTATCGCCGACCATACCGGGCGGGAGGTCACCGGCCCCGAGATTTGGCAGTCTTTCCAAAAGGCCTATGTCGACCGGAATACTTCCTTCAATCTGATCGATTTCAATATCACGCCCCAGGGCGAGGACCGGTGCCAGCTCACTGCCACGCTCCTCGAAGCCGGCAAACGGACGAGTGTCACGGGCGAGGGGAATGGCCCGCTCGATGCCTGTATCGATGCGCTGAAGCGGCACGGGCTGGGGACCTATGAGATCGTCGATTATTCGGAGCACGCGGTAGGAAAGGGCGCCGATGCGGCCGCCATTGCCTATGTCGAGGTGCGCACGCCTAAGGCGCGGCAGGAATTCGGCGCGGCCATCCACCGCAACATCATCGCGGCCTCCCTGCGCGCCCTGCTCAGCGCCGTCAATCGCGACCGGGAATAGTATCCGGCCTCCCTGAGGGGCCGGCAATACCCTGCCAGGCATGATTTGAATGGCCGCCGCCGCTCTGCTATAGCACGGCCGCGACATATGCCGGCTCGTAAGGGGTGGGCTGTTCCAATGAGGTGAACCATGACATCTTCCATTCTTCCGCTCGCCCGCAGATTGGGCATTGCCTCGGCAATGGCCGCCCGGGGGACGCTTCCGGTGCGCTCGCCGATCGATGGCAGCGAACTTGCCCGGCTCAAGACCGATAATAGGGCCGCGGTCGAACGCAAGATCGCTCAGGCCCACGACGCTTTTCTCGCCTGGCGCGCGGTGCCCGCACCCAAGCGCGGTGAATTGATCCGGTTGCTCGGCGAGGAATTGCGCAGCCACAAGGAGGATCTCGCCACCCTGATTTCCCGCGAATGCGGAAAGATCCTCGAGGAGGGCCGCGGCGAGGTCCAGGAAATGATCGATATTTGCGATTTTGCCTGCGGCCTGTCGCGCCAGCTCTATGGCTTGACGATCGCCTCCGAACGTCCCGGCCACCGCATGATGGAAAGCTGGCACCCGCTGGGCGTTATCGGAATCATCAGCGCCTTCAATTTCCCCGTAGCGGTCTGGGCATGGAATTTTGCCCTGGCGATTGTCTGCGGAAACGCGGTTCTGTGGAAGCCCTCGGAAAAGACGCCGCTCTCAGCGTTGGCCTGCCAGGCGATCTTCGCCCGCGCCGCCAAGCGTTTCGGGAGCATCCCCAGGGGACTGAGCGACGTCATCGTCGGCGAGAGGGATATCGGCCAGATACTAGTCGATGACCATCGCGTTCCGCTCGTCAGCGCCACCGGCTCGACCCGGATGGGTGGTGAAGTCGGCCCTCGCGTCGCCGCGCGCTTCGGGCGAGCTTTGCTCGAACTCGGCGGCAACAATGCGATGATCGTCTGCCCGAGCGCCGATCTGGAGCTTGCCGTACGCGCGATTACCTTCTCGGCGGCCGGAACCGCGGGCCAGCGATGCACGAGCCTGCGCCGGCTGATCGTCCACCGCTCTATCCTCGGCAAGCTTTTGCCCCGCCTGCAGGCGGCCTATGCCAGCCTGGCCATAGGAGACCCTTTGCAGGCGAAAACGCTCATAGGCCCTCTAATCGACGAGGGCGCCTATGACCGCATGCAACAGGCCCTGGCCGAAGCGCGCGCCGAAGGTGGCAAGGTCAGCGGCGGCGAGCGCGTCAAGGTGCCGGGGAAGAGCGGCGGCTTCTATGTCCAGCCGGCAATCGTCGAGATGAAATCGCAAAGTTCCGTCGTGAAGCGCGAGACTTTCGCGCCGATTCTGTATGTCATGACCTATACGGACTTGGCGGAGGCGATTCGGATGCACAATGCCGTGCCCCAGGGTCTCTCCTCCTGCATCTTCACCAATGATGTGCGCGAGGCGGAACTGTTCCTCTCCGCCCAGGGGAGCGATTGCGGCATCGCCAATGTCAATATCGGCCCGTCGGGCGCGGAGATTGGCGGCGCCTTCGGCGGCGAAAAAGAGACGGGCGGCGGGCGCGAATCAGGCTCGGATGCCTGGAAGAACTACATGCGCCGCGCCACCAACACCATCAATTACTCGGACAAGCTGCCGCTCGCCCAGGGAATCAATTTTGACGTAAAGCCAGCGGCTTAAGGGTCGGAGTGTGTCGATGCGTCGAGCGCCTCGAAGAAGCAGGAGCGCGCACCAGTATGACAGGCCGGGCCGTGCTGGTCGACAAGCAGCAGGATGGTGTCGCCGTCGCAATCCAACCTCGCCTTGATGAGGGTCTGGACATGGCCCGAGCTCTCACCCTTGCGCCAGAGCGCTCCGCGCGAGCGCGACCAATAACAGACGCGCCTGGTGCGCAGCGTCTCCTCGAGGCTCTCGCGGTTCATCCAGGCCATCATCAGCACCTCGCCGGTGTCATGTTGCTGGGCAATTGCCGGCACCAATCCGTCCCGATTGAAGGCGACGCTTTCGAGGGCGATCATGGTGTTTGGGCCTCGGTGAGGCGCGCGAATCCCGCAGCCAGATCTTCTTTCAAATCTTCAACATCTTCGAGCCCGGCATGCAGGCGCAGGACCGGGCCCGCGCACCAGTCGCGGCGCACGACCCGCCGCGACGTTTCGTGAACCGGCAGGATCAGGCTCTCGACCCCGCCCCAGGAATAGCCGAGGCCGAACCAGCGCATGCCGCTGACCATGGCGGCGATGGCTGTCTTGTCGGTGGGGTGCAGTTCAATGGCAAACAGGCCGGTTGCGCCGGTGAAATCGCGGCGCCACAGATCGTGGCCGGGATGGCTGGGCAAAGCCGGGTGCAGAACGCGACGCACTTCTGGCCTTTGTTCGAGCCAGTGGGCGAGCGCAATGCTGTTTTGCTGGTGTTCTGCCAGGCGAGCCGGCATCGAGCGCAGACCGCGCAAGGCAAGCGCGCAATCTTCCGGGCTGACGCTCATGCCCATGCCGTGGACCTGGTTCTTGAGCCGGCGGTAATGCTCCGCGCGCGTCGTAATGATCCCCAGCATCAGATCGGCGTGGCCACCAATATATTTGGTCACGGCGTGGAGGGAGACATCGACGCCGTGGGCGAAAGGCTTGAAGAAAAGCGGCGTCGCCCAGGTATTGTCCAGGATCGTGATAATTCCTCGGGCCTGGCATGCAGCGGCGATTGCCGGCACGTCCTGGATCTCGAAGGAATTGGAGCCGGGATTTTCCAGGAAAACTAGCCGCGTGTTGGGACGGAAAAGTGCCGCGATACCCTCGCCGATCAGAGGGTCATAATAGCCGATCTCGATCCCGAAACGCGCGAGCTGCGCATCGCAGAAGGTTCGCGTCGGTCCGTAGCAGGAATCGACGATAAGAACGTGATCGCCCGGCTTGGTGAAGGCCAGCAGCGCCATGGTGATCGCCGCGAGGCCGGAAGGGACCGCGACTGCGTGATCGGCACCTTCGAGTTCCGCCACCGCTTTCTCGAAAGCGAAAGTGGTGGGTGTCCCATAGAGGCCGTAATGGACGCCCGCGAAACGGTCCGCGTCAGAGGCCTCGAGCGCGGCGAGGGAGGGAAACAGGATCGTCGAGGCGCGATAGACCGGCGGGTTGGGGATGCCGAAATTTGCCGCCGGGTCGCATCCGCCGTGAATGGCCGCGGTGCGGTCTCTAGAGTCACGCGACGCCATGGGGTACCGAAAAATGCGCCGCCAGCGCGGTGCCGAGTGGCTCGTGGCAGGCTGGGATGAAGCCCTCGATGCGCGGGTCGGGGATATGTTTCTTCTTCTGCCGGTAGGGACGAAAACCCAGGCGCTGGTAATGACCCAGCGCGGCGGGGTGGTCGAGTGTACAGGTTTCCACGGCGATGCGGGATGCGCCGCGCTGCCAGGCGCGATCGACCGCCCAGCGCAACAGATACCGCCCGATCCCTCGGCCGATCCAGTCCGGCATCAGTCCGAAATAGGCGATGGTCTGGGTGGGTGCGGTGCGTCCATCGAGCTCAACAAAACCGACCGGCTCGCCCTTTCCGTAGAGGACGGAAATCTCGACGGATTCATCCTGAATCTCCGTGCGCAGGGTCTCGTCGTCCATGCGGCGGCGGTCGACCCAAAACCACCGCTCGCCCACGGTATTGTAGAGATAGCGGTAGAAGGCGACGCTCGGCCGTTCCACGTGAAGCAAGGCGAAGTTGCCGCGTGGCAAGGCGGGCGCGGGTGCGGTGGGTCGCTCGGTCATCTCGAGATAGGTGACCACGACAGGAATGCGCGTCGTCATGCGCTTCCTTCGATGGGGCAGTCTGGGTCCGCGCCCCATTCGGCCCAGGACCCATCATAAAGAGAAAGCTGCGGTGCGCCGAGGAGACTGAGCGCAAAGAGGGGAACGCAAGCGGTCACTCCCGAGCCGCAATAGGCGACGATATGCCGGCCGGGATCGACGCCCTTATCTTCGAAGAGATGGCGCAGGCGGTGGGGAGACAGAAGGGTATCCCCATCGAACAGCGCCGTGAAAGGGACGTTGAGTGCACCAGGAATATGACCGGCGCGCAGTCCGGGGCGGGGCTCCGCTTCGACGCCCGAATAGCGGCCCGGCGCACGCGCATCCAGCAGAGTGGCTGCCTCGTCCCGGAGTATACGCGCGAGGCCCTGCTTGTCGACGAAGGCATTTTCGTCTCGGCGCGCGTGAAACTTTGCCGGGGCAGGAAATTGGGCCGGACCGCCTTCGACGGTCCTTCCTTCGGCGCGCCACTTCGCCAATCCGCCGTCCAGGAGTGCGACCCGGCGCGCGCCGTATCGCGTCAGGCTCCACCAGGCGCGCGCCGCGCTGCGGATCGGCCCACGGTCATAGACGACGATCTCGTCCTTTTCCGAGAGGCCGAGCATGCCCATCTGGCCGCCGAACTGTTCGGCCGTGGGCAGCATATGAGGAAGTGCGCTTGCCGGATCGGCGATGGCATCGATGTCAAAGAACAATGCGCCGGGTATGTGCGCTTCCTCATAAATCTGGAGGGCGGTTTTTCCCTGGTCAGGCAGGACGTAGGTGGCATCGAGCAGGCGCGGGGGGGTAAGGCTCTGCAGACGGTTGGCAAGCGCTTCGGTCGAAATAAGCATGCTAGCCGAGGGCGACGGCAATACGCCGGTTGAGCTTGCCTTTGTTCTCGATCTTGGTGACCGTCACCGCACCTATTTCTGCAGTCGAGCGCACATGCGTACCGCCGCAAGGCTGAAGATCGACACCCTCGATCTCGAGAAGCTGTACGCGCCCGAAACCGGTTGGCGGTTTCACGGACATGGTGCGGATCAGTTCCGGCTGCGCCGCGAAATCCGAATCCGTTATCCAGAGCGGGCGAACGGCATGATCTTCACGGACAAGGCGGTTGAGGGCCTCGGCAAGGACCTCCTTGTCGGGCGCTTCCGGCAAGTGAAAATCCACGCGTCCCTTGCCGTCGCCAATCTGCGCGCCCGTTAACTGCGCGTCCTTCATGACCGCGCAGACCAGATGCAGCAAGGTATGCATGCGCATAAGCCGGTGGCGGCGGTCCCAATCGATTTCGGCCTCGAGCGTCATTCCCGGAAGAAGCGCGCCGCCATCCGCGACGATATGTACGACATCGTCCGGCGCGTCGCCTTTCTGGGTATCTATGACCTCCACGACGGTTCGGCTGTCCAGGCGCAGCCGGCCAGTATCGCCGGGCTGGCCTCCGCCCATCGGATAAAAGACCGTGCGATCGAGGCGAACGGCATTGTCGCCTGAGGCGATTACCCGCGCCGGGCATCTCTGCAGGTAAGGGTCATCGCGGAACAATAATTCTATCATTGGTCACGCTGCTTTCTTCTGGCATCATAGGCCCGCAACTGGCTCCGTCAAGCCGACCAGACAAACAAGAGGAGGATAATTATGGCAAAGCCAACCATCTATGGACCGAACTATTCGACGTATGTGCGCTCGGTGCGCATGGCGCTCGCGGAAAAAGGCGTGGAATACGATCTCGTCAATGTGGATATGATGAAGGGGGAGCATAAGGAACCAGGCCACATGACGCGCCATCCATTCGGAAAGGTACCGGCCTTCGCCCATAACGGCACCACGATATACGAGACCGATGCGATTCTGCGTTACATCGATGATGCCTTCCCGGGCGCCAAGCTGTTGCCCGCCGATCTGCAGAAGCGGACCCGCGCCAATCAGATCGAGAAGGTAGCCGATACCTATCTCTATGGTCCGGCGATCCTCAAGGTGTTCCTGGGGCGTTATTTCGCCGACAAGGAAAAGGGTCCCGATGAAACCGCCATCGCGGCGGGACAACAGGAAGCCGAAAAGGCATTGAATGCCGTCGAGGACCTGCTGGACGGGACGGGCCCCTTCGCTGCGGGCCGGGAATTCAGCCTCGCCGATATGATGCTCCTGCCGATCATCGACTATTATGCGCAGATGCCCGAAGGTCAGAAGACCTTGCCCAGGCATGCCAAGCTCAGCAAATGGCATAAGGCGGCGAGCGAACGGCCCAGCGCCAAGGCTACCGTGCCGCAGATGTGACATCCTCGCGAGGATCGGATCGCAAATGTCAGAGCCAGCCGGGCGTGGGCAAGCCCTTGCTGCGAAGGAAGGCGGGGTTGAATAATTTGCTCTGATAGCGCGTGCCATAATCGCACAGGACGGTCACGATCACGTGGCCAGGTCCCATGTCGCGGGCAAGCCGTATCGCGCCCGCGACATTGATGGCCGAGGATCCGCCCAGGCATAGCCCTTCCTCGCGTAGGAGGTCGAAGAGCACCGGCAAGGCCTCGGCATCGGAGATGCGATAGGGGCGGTCGATCCGCGCATTCTCGAGATTGCGGGTAATGCGGCCCTGGCCGATTCCCTCTGTGATCGACGAGCCTTCCGCCTTGAGCGTGCCCGTCGTGTAGTAAGAATAGAGCGCGGCCCCATCCGGATCGGCGAGCCCGATCACCGTCTCGGGCTTTTGCTCCTTGAGGAATTGGCCAACACCCGCCAGCGTGCCACCCGTTCCCACCGCGCAGATGAAGCCATCGACCTGGCCTTCGGTTTGACGCCATATCTCCGGCCCGGTGGTCTGGAAATGACCCATGCGGTTGGCGATATTGTCAAACTGGTTGGCCCATAAGACTCCCCGAGGTTCCTGCCCCGCCAATTCCTGAGCGAGACGTTCGGAAACCCGAATGTAATTGCCGGGATCTTTATAGGGCAGCGCCGGCACTTCCTTGAGCTGGGCGCCCGCCAGCCGCAGCATGTCCTTTTTCTCGGCGCTCTGGGTCTCTGGAATCACGATCAGGGTGCGATAGCCGCGCGCATTTCCGACGAGCGCCAGGCCGATACCGGTATTGCCTGCGGTCCCTTCGACGATCAATCCGCCCGGCTCGATCTGCCCCCGCCGCTCGGCGTCGGTAATGATCGCCGAAGCGGCGCGGTCCTTCACCGACCCGCCGGGGTTGAGGAATTCTGCTTTGCCCAGGATGATGCAGCCGGTCATCTCCGACGCTTTACGCAAGCGGATGAGCGGCGTATTGCCGATGGCGGCGATAAGATCTTTTCGAAAATCCATAAATCCCCTGCGGGACCCTAGCGATCCCGGCGAGAGGGATCAAGCTTCGCGAAACGGTAGGGCAAATGGCTAAGATCGAGGGCCGCTGGCCCTGGGCAATCGACATCGATGATCGCTTCGCAGAGCGGCAGGAAGGCGGCGCGGAAATGGTTCTTGGCCTTGACGCAGAGGAGTATCGGCTGGGCGAGATCAATGCCGTGCAGAGCGAAATAGCCGGGATCGTTGGGGGTCTGGCAGGTCTCGGTCAGGATGATGCGCAGGGACCCGGCCTCGACCAGCGCGGTTCTGCCCAAGCGCGTCTCGGCGCCTTGCCACATCGGTCCTCTGTTGCGGAAGACGCCATCGGTGAGACGAGCTACGCGCGCCGATATCTGCAAGGGTGTGCCATATAGCGGCGATAATCTCCCGCCGAGGGACAAGGTGCGCTCCGCGCCCACGCCCGCCTCGTGCAGCATGGCGACCTGTTCGGGATCGAAGAAGAAGGCGAAGACGGCAGGCGGATTGTCCCTCCGTTGCACCAGTGCGCGCAGTAACCCAGTCGTATCGCCGGTGCCGCCGGAGAGCGGATTATCGGCAGGATCGAGAAGCGCTATCGGCCGCTGCCCGGGACGCGCCGTGGCCAAGGCGGCTTCCGGGCTCGGCAGGGTTAGGAAGAAGTCCGCGCGGCGGTCCTGGAAGGTATTGGCGAGCGTCTCGGCGACCGCCTCTGCCTCGCTGGCTGGTCCCGTGACCAGGACCGAGGGACCGCAGGCCGGGCTGTCGCCATAGGCAAAGCCGCCGAAGAGCGAGATATCCGCCAGGCCGAGGCGATTTTCTTCTTGCCGCGCCGTGGCGAAGAGGTCTCGCATCGGCCCGTCGCCCGTCCGCATGTTAAAGCTGGGCAGAATTATGGGCAGCTTGCGAAAGGCGCGATGCATCCGCTCGCCGCCAAGCAGCAGTCGTAGGCATTTCTGCGCCGTTTCGGCCATATCGATATGCGGATAGGTCTTATAGCCTATCGCATAATCCACGCGCTCGATCATTGCGTGCGCGAGGTTGGCGTGGAAATCGAACGTGACGCCGAGTGGCGTCTCGGTGCCGATCACCCCCCGCACCCCTTCCAATAGGCGCAGATCGGCCAGAGGCTCGGTTTCCGCAATCGCCGCGCCGTGGAGCGAGAGATAGACCGCATCCCAGCGCCGGCGTTCGAGGCCCGCGCATATCCGCTCGACAATTTCCAAGAATGTCGCATCGTCGATCGGTCCCGCAGGAGGCGCGGCGCAGCAATGCAGATAGGTTACCGTCCAGTCGGGCAATTGCGCTTCCAGGGCGATCACGCCCCCGAGTTCGCTTGCGGTATTCTCGTAACAGCGCCGGACGGCGGCGCCCTCAACCCACTCATAATCATGGAACGCGGAGGCATTAGCGACGAGCGGCGAAAAGGAATTGCCTTCATACCAGAAGCGCGCCACCGCCAGGTTCTTTTTGTCTGCCATGATTCATCATAAGAATTGGCCGCGCGGGAGAAAAGGGCGACACGCATCCCCTCGTGGCTTTTAGGCGCAAAGCTGGTATTTATCAGGAAAGCGGATTCAGGTCGCGTACGTGGGGGGGGAGCCATGTCCAGCTTATACGATGTTCTGTTCACGCCGGTGAAAATCGGCCCGGTAACGGCCAAGAACCGCTTCTTTCAGGTACCGCATTGCAACGGCATGGGTCATCAATATCCGGCAGCGCACGCGGCGATGCGCGGCATGAAGGCCGAGGGCGGCTGGGCGGTCGTCTCCACGGAAGAATGCGAGATCCATCCGAGCGGCGACGTCACGCCCTATGTCGAGGCGCGCCTGTGGGACGACCATGACATTCCCTCGCTTGCCCTGATGTGCGAGGCGGTACACAAATGGGATGCGCTGGCGGCGGTCGAGCTGTGCCACAATGGCCCGTCCGCATCCAATTTCTATAGCCGCGAGCCGCTGATCGGTCCTGCCCATCAACCCGCCAACAACAACTATCCCTTCCAGGCCCGCGCCATGGACCGCGAGGATATTCGCGAGTTTCGCCGCTGGCACCGTCAGGCGGCGCGGCGCGCGCGCCAAGCGGGGTTCGATATCGTTTATGTCTATGCGGGCCACGACCTCTCCCTGCCGATGCATTTTTTGCAGCGCCGCCGCAACGACCGGCGTGACGAATATGGCGGCTCGCTCGAAAACCGCGTGCGGCTGCTGCGCGAGGTGCTCGAGGACACGCGGGACGAGGTGGGGCTCCAATGCGGAATCGCCCTGCGCTTTGCGACCGACGAACTCATGGGCGAGGAGGGATTGCTCGCCGAGAGCGAGGGGCGGGATATCGTGGCGATGCTCGCCGAACTTCCCGATCTGTGGGATGTGAATGTCAGCAGCTGGCGCAACGATTCGGCAAGCTCGCGCTTCGCCAAGGAAGGCTACCAGGAGCCCTTCATCGCCTTCATGAAGCAGGTCACCACCAAGCCGGTCGTGGGCGTGGGACGCTTTACCTCGCCCGATACGATGGTGTCGCAGATCCGCCGCGGCGTCCTCGACATGATCGGCGCCGCGCGTCCCTCGATTGCCGACCCCTTCCTGCCGCGCAAGATCGCGGAGGGCCGGCAGGACGAAATACGCGAATGTATCGGCTGCAACATCTGCGTCTCGGGCGACTTCACCATCACGCCGATCCGCTGCACGCAGAATCCGACCATGGGCGAGGAATGGCGCAAGGGCTGGCATCCAGAGATCATCGCGCCTCGCGGCAGCGAATCCCGCGTCCTGATCGTTGGCGGAGGTCCGGCCGGACTGGAAGCGGCGCGCGCGCTCGGCCAGCGCGGCTATGAGGTCCATCTTGCCGAGGCCCGCGCGGACCTCGGCGGACGCGTGACCCGCGAGGCGCAATTGCCCGGTCTTGGCGAATGGGCGCGCGTGCGCGACCATCGCGTCACGATGATCGAAAAAATGTCCAACGTGACGGTATATCGCTCCTCCCCGCTCACGGCGGCGGATATCCTGGAGTTTGCCGCAGATCACGTGGTGCTCGCGACCGGCGCGCGATGGCGAGCGGACGGGGTGGGGCGCATGAATGCCCGGCCCATTACCGTCACGGACAATGCCGCCGCCCTTTTTACGCCCGACGACATCATGGAAGGCCGGCTCCCCACCGCGGGGCCGGTGCTGGTCTATGACGACGATCATTATTATCTGGGGGGCGTGATCGCGGAAAAGCTGCGGGACCACGGCCTCGACGTCACCATCGTCACGCCCGAGGTGGGTGTTTCGAGCTGGACCACGCATACGCTCGAATTCATTCCCATCCAGTCGCGCCTGCTGCGGCGGGGCGTGCGCATCGAGGCGAACCGGAATCTTATCGGCATCGCGGGCGACCAGGCAACAGTGATCTGTGTCTATACCGGCACCCGCTACGCCCTGCCGGCCCGCGCGGTGGTGAGCGTCACGGCGCGCCTGCCGGAGGACGGCCTCTACGAAGCGCTGCGCGGACAGACCGGACCGAAGAGCGTCACGCGGATCGGCGACTGCCTGGCGCCGGGGCCGATTGCCTATGCGGTCTATAGCGGGCACGCCTTCGCGCGGGGATTGGATGCTCCACCGGGGGAAGACGTGCCGTTCCGCCGCCCCCTTACCCGCGCCTCGACGTAACCCTGGCGAAGCGTCGCTTCGATTGCCTTTCCCGGCTCGTTGGCGTAGTTTCCCTGGCGGGAGGGCAGAGTGGCAGTCCGGGTCGACGAAATGAGGGCGAAGCTCGAGGAGCTCCGTCAGGAGCATCGCGATCTTGACGATGCGATTGGCCGCCTCTCGGAAACGCTCCCTTTCGACACGCTTCAGGTGCAACGCCTGAAGAAGCGCAAATTGCTGCTCAAGGACCAGATCATCAAGCTGGAGAGCCGGCTTCTCCCCGACATCATCGCCTGAGACTATTCCGGGTTTTCCAGGCTGAAACCCGCCCCATCCTCATTATAGGCGAAGGCTTCGGCATAGCGGCCCCAGGAGATGACGGCGCGTAAGGTGCTGCGCGCGGCTTCGGGCGACATATGGTCCTCGAGCTCGTCCTGAAAACGGCTCAGCGGCGCGGTATGGGTGAGGCGCTCATCCAGCACGCGGCGGATATGCGCGGCAATCGGAATATAAGTGAGGAGGTGCTTGAGGAAGAGGCTTTTGCGCTCGTCGAGTTCGGCTGCGGCGAAATTCCGTCCCTCCTGGGTCAGCCGCATATCGCCGCCCTCGAGCACCGCGAAGCGCAGCATGTGCAGGCTCTCGGCCACGGGGAACAAATCGTCGATTTCCATATGCAGCTTCGACGCGATTTCCGGCAAGTCGGCCTTCCCGAAATAAGGCGCGTCGGCGACCTCCTCCATCAAGCCCGCCAGGGCATTGGTCGAGGCGTGTGGCAGGATGGTTCCCATGCCGACCTGGGGAAATTGCTGCGGCTGCGTGGCAAGACGGCCTGCCCGCCCGCCGGTCATCGCTACGTAGATCTGCTCCACCAGATCGCGGAACATCGGGTCGAGCCGGTCGCGCGGCTGGGCGAGTCCGACGGCGATCTCGCTGATGATCCGTCCAGGATTGGTCGAAAAGATGAGGATACGGTCGCACATCAGGACCGCCTCCTCGATATTATGCGTCACCAGCAGGATCGATTTGATGGGCAGCTGGTTCTCCGCCCAGAGTTCGAGCAGGTCGGTGCGCAACGTCTCTGCGGTCAGGACATCGAGCGCGGAGAAGGGCTCGTCCATGAGCAGCAAATCGGGATGGACCACGAGCGCGCGCGCGAAGCCGACCCGCTGGCGCATGCCACCCGAAAGCTCGCGCGGATAGGCGCTCTCGAAACCATCGAGACCGATGAGATCGATGGCGGCGATGGCGCGGCTGCGAATCTCTTCGCGCGGCAGGCCAAGCGCTTCGAGCCCAAGCTGGACGTTTTCGAGAACGGTCAGCCAGGGAAAAAGTGCGAAGCTTTGAAACACCATAGCGATCCCCGGGGCGGGACCATGGATGGGTTGCTCGCGATAGATGATCTCTCCCGCGCTCGGACGGGAGAGGCCGGCGATCGCCCGCAACAGCGTCGATTTGCCGGAACCCGAGCGACCGAGCAGGCCGACGATCTCGCCTGGACGCAGTTCGAGCGAGACGTCGTCGAGCACGACCAATTCGCCTCCACCCGGCTTGGAGAAGGAACGCTTGAGATGGCGTATGGAGAGGAGCGGCGCGCTGGTCATGGAAGTCAACGAAACTTGCGCTCAGCATAGGCGTAGAGGGGGCGCCAGACCAGACGGTTCACGACAATCACCAGGAGGCACATCACCCCGATGCCGAGCGCGAGCCGGGTGCTATCGCCGGTTCGCGCGGCTTCGGCAATGGTGGCGCCCAGGCCGCGCGCGACCAGCACGCGGTCGCCCCAGGAGACATATTCCGCGACGATGGCGGCATTCCAGGCTCCGCCCGAGGCGGTAATCGCGCCCGTCAGGAAATAAGGAAAAATCGCCGGCAGCCCGACGCGCCGCCACCACAGCCACCCCGTCACATGCAGATTGGTGGCGATCTGGCGCAGCTCGTGCGGAAGCGCCTGGGTTCCGACGATGATATTGAAAAGAAGGTACCATTGCGCCCCCAGGATCATAAGCGGGCTAAGCCAAATATTGGCGTCGAGGCGATGGACGAGGATAGGGACGATCAGCAGGGGATAGAGAAGATTGGCGGGAAAGGCCGCCAGCAATTGCACCAGCGGCTGAAAGATTCGTCCGAAACGAGGGCGAAGGCCGATCCAGACGCCGACGGGCACCCAGATCACGCTTGCCAATGCGACGAGCGCGAAGACGCGCGCGAGGGTGATCAATCCATCGACCAGCGTAGCCAGGATTTCGCCGCGCGGCAGGGTGATCAGGTAGTGGCCGAGCACCAGGCCCGCGCCGAGGAGAAGCAGAACGGGGACGGCCTGCATGCGTGGCGAAGCGGTTTCCTTGTGCGTCACGATGGCCGCGGCGGGATGGCGGCCGATCCTGTCCCAGAGCTCGGCAAGCGGGGCCAGGAAGGTGCCGATCCGCGAACGGCGGATCAGGGTCAGGACGAAAGAGGAATAGCCAGGCTCGCCGGGCTCGGCATCGATGCGAAAGCGCTCCGACCAGGCTAGCAAGGGACGAAACAGGAGTTGGTCGATCAATAGAATGAGGACAAGCATGGCAAGAATGGCCCAGATCAGGGCCCTGCCGTCATTAACTGCGATGGCGGTCGCGATATAGGAGCCGATCCCTGGCAGGGCGAAGCGTGTGTGACCGACCGTAACGGCTTCCGAGGCAACTACGAAAAACCATCCGCCGGCCACCGACACCATCATGTTCCAGACCAAGGAGGGTAGGGCAAAGGGAACTTCGAGCCGCCAGAAACGCATCCACCCCGACAGGCGGAAGGAGAGGCTGGCTTCGACCAATTCGGCCGGCACGGTGTGCAGCGATTGATAGAGGCTGAAGGCCATGTTCCAGGCCTGGCTGGTGAAGATGGCAAAGATCGCGGCAAGCTCCGCGCCGAGCACGCGGCCCGGAATGAGGTCGAGAAAAAAAGTGATGGTGATCGAAATGAAGCCCAGCACCGGCACCGATTGGAGAATGTCGAGCAGCGGGACGAGCAGGGCGCCTGCGCCGCGGTATTTGGCCGCGAGCGGGGCATACAGGAAGGTGAAGAGCGTCGAACAGCCGAGCGCTACCATCATGCGCAAGGCTGTACGCGCCGCGTAATAGGGTAGCCGCCAGGGATCGAGCGAAAGGGGGACCTGGGTAATGCTTTCCAGCGGAGCGAAGGTGCCGCGTCCGGCTTGGGCCATGATCGCCAGTAGGGCCAAAACGAGGAGAGCCGCGCCGATATCCCACCGCGTCGGGGCGAGGCTTGCCATGCCGTGGGGAAGGGAAGGCTCGCTTCTCGGCTTTCGTGCCATTCATTCTCCCGGATCGACAGTGCTGCTCCTTACCAAGGAGGACCGGGCGCTTCAAGGTTTATCTGCCCAAGTATGACCAGGAAGCGCATGCCGCCTGGGGTCTATTTATACCGGCTAGCGCGTGGGGAGCGGCGGTGTCTGGCTGTAATCGTAGAAGCCGCGGCCCGCCTTGCGTCCGAACCAGCCCGCTTCGACATATTTCACGAGAAGCGGGCAGGGCCGGTACTTGCTGTCGGCGAGCCCCTCATAGAGGACCTGCATGATCGAGAGGCAGGTATCGAGACCGATAAAATCGGCGAGCTCAAGCGGGCCCATCGGGTGGTTGGCGCCGAGTTTCATCGCGGTATCGATCGAGGTGACGTTTCCCACGCCCTCGTAAAGGGCATAGATCGCTTCATTGATCATGGGCAAGAGGATGCGATTAACGATAAAGGCCGGAAAATCCTCGGCGACCGCCACATTCTTGCCCATTTTCTCGGCGAGCGCCTTCACGCTCTGGAACGTCGCATCGTCGGTCACCAGGCCGCGGATGACTTCGACCAGTTTCATGACCGGAACCGGGTTCATGAAATGCATGCCGATAAATTTGGTGGGACGGTCGGTGACCGCCGCAAGGCGTGTGATGGAAATCGACGACGTGTTGGTGGCGACGATTGCCTGAGGCGGGAGCAGCGGGCAGAGCGCGCGCAGGATGTTCTTCTTGATCTCTTCTTTTTCGGTGGCGGCCTCTATAACGAAGTCGCTCTTCGCCACGCCATCGAGCGCTGCCGAGATACGGATCCGTCCCAGCGCCGCCTTCTGCTCTTCCGCGGTGAGCGCGCCCTTGTTTACCTGGCGGCTCATATTGCCTTCGATAATCGTCATCGCTTTGGCAAGTTGACCCTCGTTAATATCGTTGAGCACCACGTCGAGGCCAGCCAGCGCCGCCACATGCGCTATGCCAATACCCATCTGCCCGGCGCCAATCACGGCGACCTTTCTGATCGAATCGCTCATTTCAAGGCCGCGGTCAATTCGGGTACCAGCATGAAAAGATCGCCCACCAATCCGTAATCGGCGATTTGGAAGATGGGTGCCTCCTCGTCCTTGTTGATGGCGACGATGACCTTGCTGTCCTTCATGCCGGCGAGATGCTGGATCGCTCCGGAGATTCCGACCGCGATATAAAGATCGGGCGCGACGATCTTGCCGGTCTGGCCCACCTGGTAATCGTTGGGGACAAAACCGGCATCGACGGCCGCGCGGCTCGCGCCTACCGCAGCCCCGAGCTTGTCGGCGAGTTCCTCGAGCAGCTTGAAATTCTCGCCGCTTCCCATGCCCCTGCCACCCGATACGACGATGCGGGCCGAGGTCAAATCGGGGCGCTCAGAGCGCGAGAGCTGCTCTCCGATAAATCCGCTCAGGGGGGACAGGGTGGGCGGGGACAGCGCTTCGATGGCGGCCTCGCCATTGCCTTCCAGCGATACGGCCTCGAAGGCGGTCATGCGCACGCTCAAGATTTTGATCCGATCGCTGCTTTCGACCGTGGCGAGCGCATTGCCGGCATAGATCGGGCGAACGAAACGCTCGGGCGATTCGATGGCGACAACCTCCGAGATCTGTTGAACGTCCAGCAATGCTGCAAGCCGGGGAAGGATATTCTTGCCGACCGAGGTGGCCGCGGCGAGGATGTGGGTGTAATCGGCCGCGATCCCCTCAAGCAAGGCGGCTGCATTTTCGGCAAGTAGCAATGAGGCGGTCTCGCCTTCGGCTACGCGGATCCTGGCGATGCCGTCGACCTTCCTGACCTGCTGGGCAGCCGCGTTCGCCGCTGACCCGCACAGGATGAGATCCACCGGCGCGCCCAGCGCCCGCGCGGCCGAAATGGCATGGAGGGAGGCCTCTTTAACCTGCCCTGCTTCTTGCTCGACAAAGACGGCGGCACGCATCACAGCACCTTGGCTTCGTTACGGAGACGGTCGACTAATTCGCCGACATTGCCCAGCTTGACCCCGCCTTGCCGTTTCGGCGGTTCGGCGATCTTGAGGATTTTGAGCCGGGGCGCGCCGTCGACACCGAGGTCGGCGAGGGAGATCTTGTCGATGGGCTTTTTCTTGGCCTTCATGATGTTTGGCAGCGAGGCGTAGCGCGGCTCATTGAGCCGCAAATCGGTCGTGACGACCGCCGGCAGAGCGAGCGAGAGAATTTCCGATCCGCCATCGACCTCGCGGGTAAGGCGAATGCGGCCAGGTTCGGAAAATTCCAGCTTGGAGGCAAAGGTCCCCTGCGCCCAGCCGAGCAAGGCGGCGAGCATTTGGCCGGTCTGGTTGGCATCATCGTCGATGGCCTGCTTGCCCAGGATGAAGAGCGTAGGCTGCTCGCGCTCGGCGACCTGCTTGAGCGCCTTGGCGACCGCAAGCGGCTCGAGGGATAAGTCCGTCTCGACATGTACCGCGCGGTCCGCGCCCATGGCCAATGCGGTGCGGAGCGTTTCCTGGCAGGCCGCGCCGCCGATGGAAATAGCGACGATCTCGGTGGCCGTGCCGGCTTCCCTGAGCCTGACCGCCTCCTCGACTCCGATCTCGTCGAATGGGTTCATCGCCATTTTGACATTGGTCAGCTCGACGCCGGTCTGATCCGCCTTGACGCGGATCTTGACATTCGCATCGATGACGCGTTTCACCGCCACGCATATTTTCATGTGCCCCTCGAGCTGGGCACCATAGGAAAAGGCGCCGGCAAAGTCAAAATCGGTATTTGCCCGGCACCCAGAGCAGCTCCTCACCGACGGCGTCGGCCGCCCGCGCCATGACGAACAGCAGGTCGGAGAGGCGGTTGAGATAGGTGAGCGCGTGGTGATTGAGCGGTTCATTTTTCGCCATCGAGATGGCGCGCCGCTCCGCCCGGCGCACCACCGCGCGGGCGAGATGCAGGCTCGCGCCGCCGGTTCCGGCGCCCGGGAAGATGAAGGAGGTCAGCGGTGCGAGCGTGGCGTTGATCTCGTCGATACGTTCCTCGAGCCATTCCGTCTGTCGTGCGGTCATGCGCAGCCCGTCCTCGCCGGGCCGGCAGAGATCCGCCCCGCAATCGAAGAGGTCGTTTTGGATCCGAACCAGAAGCGGCAGCAGGGGAGAAACAGGAGCCTGCAGCGTGCGCGCCAGGCTCAGCGCCGCATTGGCCTCGTCCAGCTCGCCGACCACATCGATGCGCGGATGATCCTTTGCCACGCGCGTCGTATCGCCCAGAGCAGTAGTGCCGTCATCGCCAGTTCGCGTGTAGATTTTTGTAAGCCGTACCATCCGCGCGCCTAGCGCGTGATGAGATAAAGGATAAAAGAGCCGATCGTCGCGGCGTGGGCATAGATACGCGCGCGCATCAGCATATTGCCGTATTTTTTATTGAATTCACCGCCGCTGCTCATGCCGAACAGGCCGGCAAAGAGGATCCCCAGGGTTAGCGCCAGAAAGATCAGGGAGAGGACGAAAAAGAAACTGTTCACCCGAGATTCGCTTTGAGGAAATCCAAAGTGCGCTGCCAGGCGAGCTGCGCATCCGGCTTGTCGTAATTCGCGCCGGTCGGATTGGCGAAGGCGTGATCGGCGGGATATTCATAGGCCGTCACGGTCTTGTTGGCTTTTTTCATCTCGGACTCGAATCCTTGGACCATGGCGGGATTGATCCATTGGTCGCGCTCGGCGAAATGTCCGAGCACGGGACCCTTGAGGCTGGCCAGCTTCTCGGCGGGCAAATCGCACTTACCGTAATAGATCACCGTCGCATCGACAGGACGGGCGAGGGAAGCGAGCAGGGACCAACCGCCGCCGAAGCACCAACCGATCGTGGCGACCTTGCCGTTGCCGTTCGCCTTCATCCAGTCGATGGCATGCACGAGGATATCGGTTGCCCGCGCGGGATCGACCTTGCCCATGAGCTGGCGCGCCGTGCCCGGGTCGCTCGCGACCTGGCCGTCGTAGAGGTCCACGGCAAGCGCGAGGTAGCCTTGGCGCGCTAGTTCGGCCGCGACGGACTTTATCTGATCGTTCAGGCCCCAAAATTCATGAACTAGCACCACGCCAGGAGCATTTTTCTGCGCCGGCCGCGCCAGCGCGCCTTTACTGGGATTACCGCGTTCCGTGGCGATTGTGATCGTCTCCAGGGAAGCGGCGGCTTCCTGGGCCAAGAGCTTATCGGCAAGAATGGAGGCCATGGACAGGCCGGCCAATCCTTGAATGACGTGACGTCGGCCGGCCTCGATCATCAGGCGGCTCTCTTCGCTTGAGCCCGCTCGATCCGTTTCTTGAGGCGGCGCGCCTCCTCGGTCAGCGTGGCGTTAGAGCGGGACAGAAGGAAGGCATCCAGACCGCCATTATGCTCGACGGTGCGAATGGCGTTGGTGGAGAGGCGCAGGCTGATCCGCTCGCCCAGAATATCCGAGATAAGCGAAATCTGCTGTAGATTAGGCAAAAAACGACGCTTGGTCTTGTTGTTGGCGTGGCTGACCGAGTGTCCCGATTGAACACCCTTGCCCGTGAGCGCGCAGCGGCGTGCCATACTCTCCTCCATAGATAAACGCGCCAGGGGAATACCCGCTCGCGACGCTTTTTTTTAGCAATTCCGGCCGGAATGTCAAGTCGCGCGGATGAAGTGGCGGACCAGTTCGCGCGCGGCCTTGCCCGGAGAGCGTCGCATGCGCTCGATCAAGGGTTCGATTTCCCGCAGGGCGCGACGAACCTTCGGTACGGTCCAGAAGGCGCGCCGCAATTCTTCCTTTATCTCCGCTTCAAACCAGGCCAGATTTTGCCGCCGCCGCTCGGCGGCGATGGCGGCCCCGTTCTGAGCGAAGAAGGCATCCAAGTTGGCCACGAGTTCGGCCAATCCGCGTCCGCTCACGGCAGAGGTCAAGATCGCCCGGGGCTGCCACTCGGATCGGCGGCGGCGCACCATCCGCAGCGCCTGTTGGCAGTGGCTCCAGAGGAGGTCGGCGGGGTCGGCCAGGATACCGTCGGCCTTAGTAACGACCAGCAGATCCGCAAACTCCATGATGCCGCGCTTCATGCCTTGCAATTCGTCGCCCGCACCTGGCGGTGTCAGGGCAATGAAGGCGTCGGTCATGCCCGCCACGGCGATTTCCGACTGGCCGATGCCGATGGTCTCGACGATGATCCAATCGAACCCAGCCGCTTCGCATAAGAGCAGCGTTTCGCGCGAACGTGCGGCAAGGCCGCCTTGGTCGCCGGGGCTCGGGCGGATGAAAACGTTGGGAAGGCGCGCGAGCCGCTCCATGCGCGTCTTGTCGCCCAGGATAGATCCGCCGGAGATCGGCGAAATTGGATCGATCGCCAGAATGGCCAGCTTCTGGCCGCCTTCTAGAAGACGCGGACCGAGCGCCTCGATCAGCGTCGATTTTCCGGCGCCCGGGGGACCGGAAATGCCGACCCGTTTGCCCTTGCCGGTATAAGGCAGGACCTCTTCCAGAAGCGCGTCCGCGCGCGCCCGGTCCTCGGGGCGTTGCGATTCGATCAAGGTGACGGCCTTGGCCAGAGCCCGCCGGTTGCCGGTACGAAGCGAATGGGCGAGGTTGGAGACGTCCATCGATTATTGCGCAGGCGCCTGTTCCAGCTGGCGGTGCCACATGGTGGCATAGAGGCCGTTCTGGGCCAGCAGATTCTGATGGGTTCCCCGTTCGACGATCTTGCCGTCCTCGAGCACCAGAATCTGATGCGCGTCGATGATGGTGGATAAGCGGTGGGCAATGATCAAGGTGGATATACCGCGCGAGACGTCGCGCAGGTTGGCCTGAATCTCCTTCTCAGTGCGACTGTCGAGCGCCGAGGTCGCCTCGTCGAAGAGCAGGATGCGTGGCCGCTTTAAAATGGTGCGGGCGATCGCTACCCGCTGCTTCTCGCCTCCCGAAAGCTTGAGGCCGCGTTCGCCCACCCGGGTTTCGTAGCCTTCGGGCAGCGTGTCGATGAATTCGCCGATATGCGCAAGCTCGGCGGCGCGCACCACTTCCTCCGGCGCGGCGTCGGGTTGCCCATAGCGGATATTGTATCCAATCGTATCGTTGAACAGCACCGTATCCTGCGGCACAATACCGATGCTGCCGCGCAGGCTGGATTGTGCCACCAGGTTGATGTCCTGGTCGTCGATGAGAATGCGCCCTTGCTGGGGCTCGAAAAAGCGGAAGAGCAGGCGCGAGATGGTCGACTTTCCCGCACCGCTCGGCCCGACGATGGCAACGGTCTTGCCCGGCTCGACATGGAAGGACACGCCTTTGAGGATAGGCCGGTCCTTGTCATAGCCGAAAACAACGTTCTCGAAGCGGATATCGCCCTTCGGCACGCTGAGCGCGGGAGCGCCCGGCGTGTCGCGGACCTCGACATCGACCTGGAGCAGATCGATCATTGCCTCCATATCGATAAGAGCCTGGCGAATCTCACGGTAAACCGTGCCCAGGAAATTCAACGGCAGATAGAGCTGTGTCAGATAAGTGGTGACCATGACCAGATCCCCAACCGTGGCGACATTGTGCGAGATCCTCCAGGCCACCATGACCATGAGCGCGACCGTACCGATGGAGATGATGATTGCCTGGCCGATATTGAGGAAGGAGAGGGAGACGCGACTCTTGACTGAGGCCCGCTCATAGATGCCGAGCGCCCGGTCATAGCGCCCCGCCTCGAAAGTCTCGTTGTTGAAATATTTTACGGTTTCGTAATTGAGCAGCGCATCGACCGCGCGGCCGGCGGCCTCCTGGTCGGCCTCGTTCATCTCGCGCCTAAGGCCGATGCGCCAATCGGTCAGCTTGAGGGTGAAGACAATATAGATCCCGATCGTCGCGACCGTGACCCCGGCGAAGCTCCAGCCGAACAGCCACCACAGGATCCCCGCCACCATGGCGATTTCCAGGATCGTCGGAACGATATTGAACAAAAGGAAGAAACTCAGGAATTCTATTCCCTTGGCGCCGCGATCAATGATGCGCGCAAGCGAGCCCGTGCGCCGGTCGAGGTGGAAGCGCAGCGACAGATTATGGAGGTGCTCGAAGGTCTCGAGCGCCACCTTGCGGATCGCCCGCTGCGCGACAGGCGCAAACAATGCATCGCGCAGTTCGCTGAAACCTTGCGAGAGAATACGCGCCGCGCCATAGGCCAAGAATAGTCCAACCGGTACGGCAATGATGGTTGCCACCGGATGGGTAAAGCTGTTGACGATCTGTTTGAAGAAGATCGGTACGAAGACGTTGGCGATCTTCGCCGTCACCAGGCAGAGCATCGCCAATATGACTCTCGTCTTGATGTCAGCATGGCCGCGCGGCCAGATATGAGGAAGAACCTTGCCGAGAGTGGAAGAAAGAGCGGAAGATTTTTTCATGATGCCTGGCCTATATACGGTATATTGCCGCCCAGGAAAAGCGAGGCGGAGATGGATGGGATCGATCAGCGCATGAGTTGCATCACTCTGGGTGTCGAAGACATCGGCCGCGCGCGGGCCTTTTATGAAAATCTAGGGTGGAAGGCAGGCAAGGGAAGTGGTCCCGACGTCGTCTTTTTCCAGTTGAACGGCTTCGTCTTCGCACTCTTTGGCAGGCAGGCGCTGGCCGAGGATTCTGCGCTGCCCGCGGGTACGCTGCGAGGTTTTCCAGGTTTTACCTTATCCTACAACGTTTCCGACAGGGCCGATGTGGCGGAGGTGCTCACGCTTGCCGAACGAAGTGGCGCCACAATCGTGAAGCCGGCCGGGGATACTTTCTGGGGCGGCCATCATGGCTGTTTCACCGACCTCGACGGCTATGTCTGGGAGGTGGCGCATAACCCGTTCTGGACCATTGATTCCACGGGAAATACACGCCTCCCGTCATGATCGCCGAAAATCTCGCGCGCGTTCGCGCAGCCATCGTCCAGGAGGCGAGACGCTGGGGGCGGTTGCCCGAGGACATTACCTTAATCGCCGTGTCCAAAACCAGGAAAGTACCGGATATCGTCGCGGCGCTGGAAGCAGGTCAGCGCCATTTCGGCGAAAACCGCGTCCAGGAAGCCCAAGCGAAGTTTCCATCCCTGCGCCAGGATTGGCCGGACCTGACGCTGCACCTCATCGGACCGTTGCAGACCAACAAGGTCAAGGAGGCCGTGGCCATAGCGGATGTCATCCATACAATCGACCGCCCCAAGCTTGCCGATTCATTGGCGGCGGAGATGAAGCGCCAGGATCGCCGGCCGCGTCTGTTGGTTCAGGTGAATATCGGCGAGGAGCCGCAGAAGAGTGGCGTCCCAATTGCGGAGACCGCGGCACTGCTGAATCATTGTCGGAGGATCGGCCTTTCCATTGCCGGCCTGATGGCGATCCCGCCCGCCGACAAGCATCCTGGGGCCTATTTTGCACTGCTTGCCAAGATGGCCGACGGGTATGGTCTTAGAGAGCTGAGCATGGGAATGAGCGGCGATTATGCCGACGCCATCGCGCTGGGTGCAACCTTTGTACGCGTGGGTTCCGCGATCTTCGGTCCCCGCATCTCATCGGAACAGACGGCCTGATCAGAACAGGTGGCCAAACCGCTTCGCCTTGGTGGCGAGATAAGAACGGTTATGCCGGTTGGCAGGGAAGGCGTGACGCGCCATGCCGACAACCTCGATTCCCTGGGCGCGCAAGGCCTCGGCCTTGGCGGGGTTATTGCTCAGCAGAGTGATGCGCATGAAGCCCATTGCCTTCAGCAGGGCGGCGGCGGCGGCATATTCCCGTTCGTCCGCGCCGAAACCGAGGCGCAGATTGGCATCGAGCGTATCCAACCCCTGATCCTGAAGGCGATAAGCGCGCAGCTTGTTGGTAAGGCCGATGCCGCGGCCTTCCTGGGTCAAATAAATAAGAATGCCCCCCTCTTTTTCTTGCGCGAGCCGCTCCAGCGCGCCTTCGAGCTGCTCTCCGCAATCGCAGCGCTGGCTGTGCAGGACATCGCCGGTGAAACATTGCGAATGGAGACGAACCAGTGGCGCGCCCTCGGGTCGAGGATTGCCGAAAATAAGAAGAATCTGTTCGAGTCCGCCATCGGCGGGACGGAATGCCACCATGTTCGCCATGCCTTGAGGCAGGGGGATGGGGGCGCGCGTGACTTCCCGCCATACGCCCGGGCCGCTCTCAATGAGATTGTCGACCACAGCCTCCGGGAGCGAGAGGGTGGCGGGAAGATGGGAGCCCCGTTCAATCAGCGCGACTGGCAGCAGCGCACTCGCTTTCAGCAAGGCAACGGCTGCCGAAAGTATCTTGCGGTCAGATTCGCTCGGATCGACGAACTCGAACGGAGGCACGGTCTCCGGAAATTGGCGCAAGGAAATCAGCGATAGGGGCTGCGATGGGCTCGCGAGTATATGGCTGTTGGCGATCCGCCGGCCCTCCTCGGCATGAGGCGGAATAGCGGGCATCAGGAGCATTGCGCTCGCGGGAACCTCCTCCACGGTTTCCACCGCGGCCATGCGTCCCCAATGGCCGAGCTCTACCCAGCCGCCCTGCCGCAACGCCGTTATCGCCGCCCCTTTCTGCATATATTTGGTTATCATGGCCTAGATCCGCCTGTTGCCGTCCTACTGCACCTTTGCTATGCCAGCTTAAAGGATCGATCGCGGCTTGAAAACGGCAAAGGGTGATCCTCGGCAGTCGGGACGATTGGAACGGATGAACAGTACTTCGCATAAGAAGATAATCTTGCTGGTCGATGACGATGTCCAGTTGCGTCAATTGCTCGCGGAGCAATTGGCCGCGGAGGGAGACTTTGCCATCATCGAAGCAGGAAATGGAGTGCAAGGGCTCGCCATGGCGCAGCAAAATCCGGTGGATGCCATCATCCTCGATGTTGGCCTGCCTGACGACGACGGCCGCGCCGTTTGCCGCAAGATGCGCGATGCCAAAGTCCAGGCGCCGATTCTACTCCTGACCGGGATCGATGGCGAAAGCGACACGATCCGCGGACTGGAATCCGGCGCGAACGATTACATCACCAAGCCATTTCGTTTCGCCATCCTGCTTGCACGCTTGCGCGCCCATTTGCGCCAGCACGATCAGAGCGACGCCGCCCAGCTGATTATCGGTCCTTATGTGTTCAGACCGGGCATCAAGACCTTGGTCGATCCGGCGCAGAACAAACGCATCCGCTTGACCGAAAAGGAAACCGCCATCTTGAAGTTTCTCTACCGCGCCGGCAACCGACCGACCAGCCGCGAGAAATTGCTGGGTGAGGTATGGGGTTACCAGGCAGGTATTTCCACGCATACGCTTGAGACGCATATCTACCGCCTGCGCCAGAAAATCGAACGCGATCCCGCCGAAGCGACGATCCTGGTCACCGACCATGGTGGCTACCGCCTGGTGACTTGATGCGTGAGGGCGATTTCTTTCTCCGATTCTGGGGCGTGCGGGGATCGATTCCTTGTCCGGGCCCAGAATATATCCGCTATGGCGGCAATACACCCTGCATCGAGGTGCGCTGCGGTCGCCAGCTCCTCATCCTCGATGGCGGCACGGGGCTCAGGCCGCTCGGCAAATATCTCTCGGATCTCGGCGAAGTGGATGCGGATATTTTTCTCACCCATACCCATCTGGATCATATCATGGGCATTCCCTTCTTCGGCCCGATCTATGATAAGCACTCCAATCTGAACCTGTGGGCAGGCCATCTCGCACCCCCGCATCAGCTCCGCGATGTGCTGGCAGGCATGATGATCGACCCGCTTTTTCCGGTTCCGATCGATTTCTTCGGCTCCAAGCCGCATTATCACGATTTCAATATTGGCGACACGCTCTATCCTCGCTCGGGCGTAGTGGTGAAGACCGCGCCGCTCAATCATCCGAATGGCGCGACCGGCTATCGGATCGAATATCAGGGCAAGTCCATCTGCTATGTGACCGATACCGAGCATGACACCGCGGCCCCCAACCAGACCATTATCGAGCTCATCCGCGGGGCGGATCTCTTCATTTATGATTCGACCTTTACCGAGGACGAGTACGAGAAGTATCGGGGGTGGGGACATTCGACGTGGCAGGAAGGCGCCAAGCTGGCCGATCTTGCCGAGGTCAAGACCTTCGTGATCTTTCACCACGATCCCAGCCATAACGACGCGGCAATGGATTCTATCGCTGCTCAAGCGCACCGGCGGCGTCCAGGCACGCTGGTCGCCCGCGAGGGAATGATCTTGACGCCGTAAGTCTCAGGCTACCGGCTCATAAAAACTAAGCGTGACTGCTATAGGATCGGGCTCAAATGGCGAGGGTGAAGACGTTGTCCGGACCGTTATACATAAAGAGGCGTCGCGATAGTACATCTCTTCCAGGAAGGCCCCGGATTTTGCCGTGAAAAATCGGCGCCGCAAACCTCAAAATTCTCCCAAATCCAACGAGAGCCCCAAGGTAAAGTAGATCCCCTCTCATCTATACCCCACAGTCGACAAACGAGGTACATGCTTTTAGTGATAGCAGAGCTATCTGATACAGCAAAAATAGTGCGACCATCCGCGCCATAAGAGTTAGCGATAAAGAGACCCTTAAGCGTAAGGAGGCCCCGCTTAATTTGCTGCTAACCTAAAACAATGGTCGGAGTGAGAGGATTCGAACCTCCGGCCCCTGCGTCCCGAACACAGTGCTCTACCAGGCTGAGCTACACTCCGGAAACGCGCTGTATAGACCTTCTCGCGGACTTCTTCAATAGCCGCGCTCGATGCAGAAATCCACGACCTGCAGTAGCGCGCGCTTCTCGGCGCTGTCGGGAAACCGGCCGAGGGCGTCGCGGGCGATTGCACCATAATGGGCGGCGCGCGCGATCGTGTCGTTCAGCGCCGCGGTACGCTGCATGAGAAGCTGGGCGTGGCGCAGATCCTCGGCCGTCTGTTCCTGCCGCTCCATCGTGCGCGTCCAGAAGGCGCGATCCTCCTCGCCGCCCCGGTGAAAGGCAAGGATAACGGGGAGAGTGATCTTTCCCTCCCGGAAATCGTCGCCGATGGTCTTGCCGAGTTTTTCCTGCTTGGCCGAATAATCGAGCGCGTCATCGACCAGCTGGAAGGCCAGGCCAAGATTGTGACCGAAGCTCGCCAGCGCCTCCATCTCCGCGCGCGGGCGTCCCGCGATCACCGCTCCTACCTCACAGGAAGCAGCGAAGAGTGCCGCGGTCTTTCCGCTGATGACGTCGAGATAGGCCTGCTCGCTGGTGGCGGTGTCGTTGCTGGTAAGAAGTTGGAGGACCTCTCCTTCGGCGATGATCGCCGCCGCGCTGGAAAGGATACGCAGCACATCGAGCGACCCATCGGCCACCATTAACTGGAAGGCCCTGGTAAACAAAAAATCTCCGACAAGGACACTCGGCTTGTTTCCCCATAGGACGTTGGCCGCCGCCTCGCCACGGCGCAGTGCGGACTCATCGACTACATCGTCATGAAGCAGTGTCGCTGTGTGGATGAATTCCACGCAGGCGGCGAGCGCGGCGTGACGCTGGCCGCGATAGCCGCACATTTGTGCGCTCGCTAGAGTGAGCATTGGACGCAGCCGCTTGCCGCCCGAGGCGATGATGTGACCGGCTAGTTGCGGAATAAGCGCTACCGGACTGGTCATATGTTCCAAGATGAGGGTGTTCACGAGACGCAAATCGGCGTCCACTAGCCGGGCGAGAGCGGCGAGCGCATCCTCTTTTTCATTTCGCTCCGGCATGCTAACGATGAGTGCCATGGGTCTAGCATAGGGCCGGGCTCCTTAGGGTCAAGCGGAATGCATGAGATCGAGCGCAGCAATGATTGGGTACGCCTTTCCTGGTTGCAGGCATTGCTGGCCGACACTGGCATCGAGGCGGTGATCCTGGACACGCATGCGGCCACCGTTCAAGGCTCGCTGGATATGCTGCCTCGGCGGCTCATGGTAGCCAATGAGGACGCAGAGCGTGCCATGGCCGTGCTCCGCCTCGCGGGGGAATGTTCATAGAGACCACCGAAGATCATCTGCTCGACGGCCGAATAACCCTTCGCCAGTGCCGGGATTCCTATCGCGTGGCGATCGATCCTGTTCTGCTGGCCGCCGCCGTCCCGGCGCGACCGGGTGAACGCGTGGCGGATCTCGGCTGCGGCGTGGGCGCGGCAAGTCTGTGTCTAGCCGCTCGTGTTCCCAATGTCACGATTGAGGGGTATGAAAAAGAAACAGCCTTCGTTGAACTTGCTCGAACCAATGTGACAGCCAACAGTATGGAAGGCCGCGTCGATATTCGTCACGCGCGTATCCAGGATATCGGTGCAGCCGCGTTCGATCATGTCATGGCGAACCCTCCCTACCTTCCAAAAGGCAGGTCCTCGCCCTCACCCTACCCGTTGCGCGCCAAGGCAATGTCCGAAAGCGATGGGACGCTTGCCGAATGGGTACGTGCGGCTCTGGCCATCGTGGCGGCCAGCGGCACGGTGACCTTTATCCATCGCTGGGACAGATGCGCCGAGCTTCTGGCCGCGAGCAGCGAGAGAAGCCGCCTGGTTCTGCCTATTCAGGCCAAGCAAGGCCGCGAGCCCCATCGGGTGATCCTGCGATGCTTCCTAGGAGAAGCGGGTCGGATCGACATGCGTCCGCCCTTGGTACTGCATCATGCCGATGGCAGCTATACCGCGCCTACCCAGATAGTGCTGCGCGATGGTGCGGCGCTCGATCTCGCTTGACCCGGTACCGGCACCCTAGATAGAAGGGTTCATGGGTGCGCTAGGCTTCTCGCATATTCTCATTCTGGTTGTGGCAGGGTTCATCCTCTGGCGGGTGTTTCGTAGCCGGAACGCGGTCAGGCCCATGCAGGGGTCCGAGGCGCGGGTTCAAGACATGATGCCCTGCCAAATTTGTGGCGCCTATGTTGCAATGCGCCAGGGCACTTCCTGCGGGAAGCCGAACTGCCCGTATTGATCGCTCCCGACTTTGCCGATATCGCGCAAGATCAACGCCGTGATTTGACGCTTTGTTTTCACCCAGTCGTGCAATAAAATCACCCCAAGGGGAAATCACGCGGCGATCGGCTATCGGCAACGCTCATGCAGGCAGGCATGAAGGTATCGCTTGGCCGCAGCGTTACAGTAAACTGCAACCAAATGCGACGGCCTGGAGGAATAATGACATATATCGGCACCGATATCGACATCGCCCGACGCGCCAAGATGCAACCCATTGGCGAGGTGGCCCTGAGGCTGGGCATTGCCGACCGCGATCTGATCCGCTTCGGGCATTACAAGGCCAAGATCGACCTCGGTTTTCTGCAAAGCCTGGGGGAACGCCGCGACGGCAAACTCATATTGGTGACGGCCATAAATCCCACGCCGGCGGGCGAGGGCAAGACAACCACTACAGTCGGGCTCGGCGACGCGCTCAATCGCATCGGCAAGAAAACGATCATCTGCCTGCGCGAACCCAGCCTGGGTCCCTGTTTCGGTGTCAAAGGCGGCGCGGCGGGCGGCGGCTATGCCCAGGTCGTTCCGATGGAAGATATCAATCTTCACTTTACTGGCGACTTCCATGCAATTTCGACCGCCCACAATCTGCTGGCGGCTTTGATCGATAACCATATCTACTGGGGCAATGAGCTTGGGTTTGACACGCGCCGGATTGCCTGGCGGCGGGTCATGGACATGAATGACCGCGCCTTGCGCTCGATTGTCAGCTCGCTCGGTGGAGTCGCTAATGGATACCCGCGCGAGGACGGGTTCGATATCACGGTCGCGTCCGAGGTCATGGCAATCTTCTGCCTGGCTCGGAATCTCGATGATCTCACACAACGGCTCGGAAACATCATTATCGGCTATCGGCGCGACAGGAGTCCGATCCGGGCGCACGAATTGAAAGCGGACGGTCCCATGACGGTCCTGCTCAAGGACGCATTGGCGCCAAACCTTGTGCAGACCCTCGAAAACAATCCGGCCTTCATCCATGGCGGTCCGTTCGCGAATATCGCCCACGGCTGCAATTCGGTCATTGCCACCACCAGCGCGCTCAAGCTCGCGGACTACGTAGTGACCGAAGCGGGTTTCGGTGCCGATCTGGGTGCCGAGAAATTCTTCGACATCAAATGCCGCAAGGCCGGCCTGGCACCGGCGGCGGCTGTGATCGTCGCCACGATCCGCGCCCTCAAGATGCATGGGGGTATCGCCAAGGATGCCCTAGGCGCGGAGAATCTGGAGGCGCTGAAGAAAGGGGCCGCGAACCTTGCCCGTCATATCGAGAACGTCAAAAAATTCGGTGTCCAACCGATCGTGGCGATCAACCGCTTCACAACGGACACGATGGCGGAGCTGGAGCTGGTGCGTCAGCTCTGCGCGGAACTGGGGACCGAAGCCGTGATCTGCTCGCATTGGGCGGAAGGGAGCGCTGGGACCGAGCAATTGGCTCGCCGGGTGGTGGAGTTCGCCGATCGGGGCGGCACATTCGCGCCGCTTTATCCGGATACGATGACGCTATGGGACAAGGCGCGTACGATTGCCCAGAGCCTTTATGGAGCACAGGGGATTATTGCCGACAAGAAGATCCGCGATCAGTTTCATGAATTGGATAAAGCAGGTTTCGGTCATTATCCTATCTGCATGGCCAAGACCCAATACAGCTTTTCGACCGATCCCGAACTCAAAGGCGCGCCGTCCAACCATGTCGTGCCCATTCGTGAGATCAGGCTGGCCGCCGGAGCAGAGTTTCTTGTCGTCATCTGCGGTGAGATCATGACCATGCCTGGGCTCCCGCGCATCCCGTCGGCGCATTCCATAAAACTCAACCCACAGGGCGAAGTCGAAGGTCTCTTCTAGAGAGCCGGAAATGGTAAACTTTCGCAATGGGCCAAGATGCTTTATGGTCGATTCCGGTATACGGAGCATGTCATGAATTTTCGAAACTGTTTGGCGGCGTCATCGCTTGTTGTTCTCATGCATGCCTTGCCGGCCTCGGCGCTTTCGCTGCACGATGCGGTCAACCTGACGGTCGCCACCAATCCCGAGATTGGCTTGACCGCCAAGGATCGGCGCGCCAGCGAACATCAACTGCGCCAAGCGCGCGGACAATATTATCCTCAAATCGACGTGACGGCGGAAGGTGGACCCGAATTCACACGTAACGATACGGTGCTGTTTGGCACGCGGCGCCAGCGGCTCGATCTCGATCAGGATCATCTGGTATTGATTAATCCAAACACCACGCCGCGCTACGAAATCATCAGGGGACGGCGTGTCCGGGTGGGAACGGAGCTGGGCACCGTGCGCCAAAACGCATCCGACGAGCTCGGTGCGTTCGATTATGGACTGCTTCTGTTGCGCCGCGACGGACGGCTTACCGTATCTCAGTTGCTCTTCGACGGGTTTTTGACCGACGGCGCGGTCGAGGAACAGAAAGCGCGCCTGGTTTCCGCCGCGCGGCGCGTGGAAGATCAGACGCAGACCTCCGCGCTCGATGCGGTGCAGGCCTATATCGACGTCTTCCGCCACCGTCAGCGCCTGGCCGTGGCTCAGGAGAATATCGACGCCCACCTCATGACCCTCGATCTTGTGCGCAAGCGCGCTGAGTTGGGCGGAGGCAATATCGCCGACGTATATCAGACCGAGGCCCGCCTCGCCACGGCGCGCACCGTCTTTCGCCAGATCGAGGGCGATCTTCACACCTCGGAAGCCACGTTCCAGCGGGTGGTCGGTGTTCCGGCGACCGACCTTCTTCCCGCCGAGGATATCGCGGGGAAGCTTCCGCCCACCGTCGATCTTGCGGTAGCCCAGGCGATTGCCAACAGCCCGCGCATCCGCCTCGCCCAAGCCGATATTGATGCGGCGCAGGCGGTGATCCGCCAGGCAGAGGCGCCTTTTTACCCCGATGCGCATTTGCAGGTCTCGGCCCAGGCGGGCTCACACGTCAATGGCGACGTCGAACAGACGCTGAGCGCGCAAGCGCTACTCGTCCTTCATTATAATCTATACCGCGGCGGTATCGATGCCGCCCGGGTGCGCGAGGCCAAGGAACGTCGGAACGAGGCTATCGAGCGGCTCGAGATACAGCAGCGCATCGTGGCCGAGGAGCTACGCATTTCCTGGGCGTTGCTGCAAAGCCAGAAGAACCGGGTGATGACCTTGACCGAGCAGACCACGGCGAATCAAAACACAAGGAACGTGTATCTGCAGCAATTCGATATCGGGCAGCGCTCGCTTTTGGATCTTCTCGATGCGACCAATGAACTGTTTCTGGCGCGGGAGGGTCTGATCGATGCCCAGGCGACCGCGAAATTTGCCGCTTATCGCGTTCTGTCCGCCGAAGGGGCGCTGGTGCAGACCCTGGGGATTCCGCTTCCTCCGGAAGCGATCCCCACCGAAGTCGATTATGGCTGGGCGGGCGAAGTGGAGACGGGCCGGAACGCAACGCCCGTCGACTTGAACACCGGCAAGCCCAGTCTCAAACCTTGAGCTGTTTCGCTCAAGCGGAATCGGAAAAGTGGCGTTTATGCCGATACATGGCGGTATCGGCCGCAGCGAGCGCCTGGTCGGCGGCCTTGAGCGCTTCCTGAGGAGGAATACCGGTCACGAATTGATGTACGCCGATCGCAAAGGACAGGGGGATTTCCTGCCCTTCCCAAAACAATGGCCGCGCCCCGCATTGGCGTAGGAGATCCTGGGCTTTTTCTTCCGCGCCCTCGCGGTCGAGGTGCGCAAGGATCACGCCGAATTCATCCCCACCCAGCCGACCGAGCGCATCCGAGTCCCGGATATTGCTCAGCATGAGATCGACGAAGTGGCGCAACAGCGCGTCACCCGCCGCATGTGAGTAGTGATCATTGACCTGCTTCATGCCATTCAAGTCGAAATAAAGCAGCGAGCCCAGCATGTCGTATCGTTCGGCGAAAGAGAGAAACCGCATCAATTCCCGGACAAAGGCCCGCCGGTTCATGATGGGGAGGAGGATATCCGTGTCCGCCAGTTTTTCGAGTTCGGCGATACGCTTACGGCTGGTATCGAGATCACGTTTGAGCTGAATGAGTTCGGCAAGAAGCGTTTGGAATGCATCCTGCGCTGCCGCGGGAAGCTCCAGCAGGTTCAGGCCCTGGATGCCGACGCGGTCGAGCGGCGCCATCGCAGGCGTGCGCTGCGCCTGCTGGGTATAAATATCCTGTGGCGCAGAAAGGTGGGCGCCCGTGTAAGACCGAATGCGCATGCCGGGATCGTTGAGTTCGCGGTTAGGAGACTTATAATGCCGAGGGTCATTTAAGGTTGCATGAATGAAAAGTAAAAAGCCATCTATCGCCATCGTCATGGGGAGCCGGTCCGACTGGGAGGTCATGAAAAAGGCCGCCGCCACGTTGACGAAGTTTCGCATCCCGCATGAGGCCAAGATCGTCTCGGCGCATCGCACCCCGGAACGGTTATATGCATTCGCGCAAGGAGCCTCCGAACGGGGGATCAAGGTGGTTATCGCCGGCGCCGGCGGGGCGGCGCATCTGCCGGGGATGCTCGCGAGCATGACCACGCTGCCCGTCCTCGGCGTTCCGATTCCTGGTCGCGCGCTGCAGGGTCTCGATTCCCTGCTCTCGATTGTGCAGATGCCCGCTGGCATTCCGGTGGGAACCCTGGCGATTGGCGAAGCCGGCGCGGTCAATGCGGCGCTTCTTGCGGTAGCGATCCTGGCTCTCGCCGATCCCACGCTTTCGCCAAAACTCAGAAAATTCCGCGACGACCAGGCGCGCGCCGTCGCGGTGAGCCCGGAATGATCGCACCGGGGAGCGTTATCGGAATCCTGGGCGGTGGCCAGCTCGGGCGTATGCTGGCCCTCGCCGCTCACGACCTTGGGTATCGACCGCATATCTATGCCCCCGAGGAAGACAGTCCCGCCTTAGATGTGACGCCGCTACGAACGGTTGCCGCTTATGATGACGAAGCAGCGCTCGACCGGTTCGCTCGCACCGTCGATGTCGTGACCTTCGAATTCGAGAATGTGCCTGAGGCCAGCGCGGTGTTTCTCGCCGAGCGAAAACCGGTCCGGCCCAGTCCTGCAGTCCTGGCCATCGCCCAGGATCGCACCCGCGAAAAGGAATTCATTCGGGGCGCGGGATTGGATTGCGCGCCATATGCAATCGTCCGGGACGCGCACGATGCCGCGCAGGCGGCGGCTTCGCTCGGCACGCCGATACTGCTCAAGTCGGTCCGCATGGGCTATGACGGCAAGGGGCAAAAAAGGATAGAGCGTGCCGCCGAGGCCGTATCCGCCTGGCACGCCATCGGCGCCAACGCCATCGCCGAGGCGTGGATCGACTTTTCCTGTGAAATCTCGGTGATCGTGGCCCGGTCGCCTTCGGGTGCCATCAAGGCCTATGAACCGGTCGAGAACCAGCACCGCGATCAAATTCTTCACCGTACGATCGTCCCCGCGCGGATCGACGCAGAAATCGCGCGCCGTGCCGTGGGCATGGCCGAAACCTTGGCGGAAGCGCTGGCGCTCGAGGGGCTGCTTGCCGTTGAGATGTTCGTGACCCAGGATCGACGGGTTTTGGTCAATGAGATCGCTCCACGCCCCCACAATTCCGGCCATTGGACCATGGATGCCTGCACAACCAGCCAGTTCGCGCAAACGGTTCGGGCGATCTGCGACCTGCCGCTTGGCGAGATTACGCGGCTGTGTCCTTGCGAAATGACCAATCTGCTAGGCGAGGATATAAATCAGTGGCCGGCGCTTTTGCGTGAAGGACACAATAAGCTGCACCTCTACCGCAAGGCCGTGGCGCGGGCGGGGCGGAAAATGGGCCACGTCACCCGCCTGTTCCCGATATTGCCAGGGCGTTCCTAATCTGCAACAAAGTAGCGGGGGCCTGCCATGCTCGATTTTATCCGGAGCCTTTCCTATTGGAAGGGACCCGTCGATATCGTGCCCGTCACCGGGGGAATTACGAACGCCAATTTCAAGGTGCGCTGCCGGGGAGAAGAATATTTCGTGCGCACCGGTCGCGACGTTCCGGAGCATGGGATACTTCGGTTCAACGAACGTCAGGCCAGTATCGCTGCCGCCGCGGCGGGTATTTCGCCCGCGGTGCTGCATTGCGAGGAGGGCGCGATAATCTTCGCCTTTATCGCCAGCCGGACGCTCGCTGCCGCAGATATCGTCAAGGATCGTGCGCGCATCGTGGCGTTGCTGAGAAAGGTGCACCGGGATTTACCGCTGCATCTGCGCGGTCCCTCGCTGATCTTTTGGGTCTTTCACGTCATCCGCGATTATTTACATACACTCGAGAAGATCGGCTCGTCCTATCGCGCGCGCTTCGGCGAGTTTCGCCGCATGGCCGAGAGCTGGGAGCAGGCGGTCGGCCCGGTCGAGATCGTCTATGGCCATAACGACCTGCTCGCCAGCAATTTCCTCGATGATGGAGCGCGCCTGTGGCTGGTGGATTGGGACTATGCGGGTTTCAACACACCGCTTTTCGACCTTGCCAACCTCGCTTCGAATAACGGCATCGAGGATGGCGGCGCGCTCCTGGAAAGCTACGCCGCCTCGCCCCCCAATGCGCATTCCTTGCGCGGCTTCGAGGCCATGCGCTGCGCGTCCTTGCTGCGGGAAACGCTCTGGAGCATGGTGTCCGAGCAGTATTCCCAAATAGATTTCGATTATGCAGCCTATACCGCCGATTATTTGACGCGGCTGGAACTGGCCGCGCGCAATTTTGAGGAACGTGCATGAAGACCCAGGCTGAGATCGTCATTATCGGGGGCGGTATCATCGGCTGCTCCACTGCTTACCATCTCGGAAAGATGGGTATCCGGGATGTGGTGCTTCTCGAGCGCAACCGCCTGACCAGCGGTTCGACCTGGCACGCGGCAGGGCTGGTGGGCCAGCTGCGCAGCTCGGCCAACATCACCCAATTGCTCAAATATTCGGTGGAGCTGTACCGCACCCTCGAGGCCGAGACCGGCCAGGCCACCGGCTGGCGCATGAATGGCGGGTTGCGGCTTGCCTGCAATGCGGAGCGGCTCAGCGAGATCAAGCGCCAGGCAACCATGGCCCGGTCCTTCGGCCTGGAGATGGCATTGCTGAGCCCGCGGGAAGCTGCCGAGCTTTGGCCCATCATGGATCATAGCGACCTGGTCGGCGCGGCCTATTTGCCCACGGACGGCCAGGCCAATCCTGGCGATATCGCCACGGCGCTCGCTAAGGGGGCACGCGCGCTCGGCGTTACGATCATCGAGAATTGCGCGGTCACCGGCATCGATATCGTGGCGGGACGGGTTGCCGGAATCCGCACCGATCAGGGCATGATCCGATGCGAGAAGATCGTCAATTGCGCGGGGCTGTGGGCCCGGGAAATAGGCGCCTTGGCGGGAGTGGCGGTGCCCCTCGCGCCCATTCAGCACCAATATCTGATCACCGAGTCCATCCCCGGCATGCCGCGCAACCTGCCCACCCTGCGCGACCCGGATCGGCTGATCTATTTCAAGGAGGAGGTGGGCGGCCTGGTCATGGGCGGCTATGAGCATAACCCCATCCCCTGGAAGCAGGATCATCTTCCCGGGGATTTCGCCTTTCAGCTGCTACCAGAAAACTGGGATCATTTCGAGCCGTTGATGGAACAGGCGCTGGGAAGGGTCCCGGCGCTGGAGAAGGCAGGGATCAAGCAGATGATTAACGGTCCCGAATCCTTTACCCCCGATGGGAATTTTCTGCTGGGAGAAGCACCGGAAGTGCGGAATTTTTTCGTGGGCGCGGGGTTCAACGCCTTTGGCATCGCTAGTGCCGGCGGAGCCGGAAAGGCTCTGGCCGAGTGGGTCGCGGCCGGCGAGCAGCCTGCGGATTTGTGGCCGGTGGATATCCGCCGTTTCGGCGCCGTCCAGCGCGACCCGCGCTGGGTCCTTACGCGGACGCTCGAGGCCTATGCCCACCATTACGCAATGGCCTGGCCGCACGAGGAATCCGTCTCAGGCCGCCCTGTGCGCCGCTCCCCGCTCTACGAGCGCTTAAAAGAAGCAAACGCCTGTTTCGGCGCGAAGCTCGGCTGGGAACGGCCGAACTGGTTTGCCGCACCCGGCGAGGAGCCGCGCGATCTCTATTCCTACGGTCGGCAGAACTGGTTTGGCGCCGTCGGACGGGAGCATCGCGCATGCCGGGAGCAGGCCGTGCTGTTCGACCAGAGCTCGTTTGCCAAGTTTCTCCTAGTGGGACGCGATGCCGAGCGCGCCTTGACCTATATCGCGGCTAACGACGTGGCGAAGAAACCGGGCAGCATCATCTATACGCAGATGCTCAACGCACGCGGCGGAATAGAATGCGATCTGACGGTTGCTCGCCTCGCCGAGGATGCATATTACATCGTCACCGGCACGGGCTTTGCCACCCATGACTTCCATTGGATCGACACGCATATCCCTGCCGCATGCGATGCACGCCTGATCGACGTGACGTCGGCTTTCGCGGTGCTGTCCTTGATGGGGCCCGACGCCCGCATGATCCTGTCCCGCCTCATCGATGCCGATCTCGGCAACGATGCCTTTCCGTTCGCGACGTGGCGGGAGATATGTATCGCCGGCGTTCCAGTGCGGGCGCTGCGCATCACCTATGTCGGCGAGCTCGGCTGGGAACTGCACATCCCGACCGATGGCGCCGTGACGGTATACGACGCGCTCAAGCACGCGGGTGGGGTGGGGCTGCATGACGCGGGATACCGCGCGATCGAAAGCCTGCGGCTGGAAAAATTCTATCGCGCCTGGGGCAGCGATATCTCTCCCGACCATACTCCGATCGAGGCCGGCCTCGGCTGGGCGGTCAAGTTCAAGCAGAATGTGGATTTTCTCGGCAGGGAGGCCCTTCTCGCGCAGAGAGGCGGTAAAGTCGCGAAGATGCTGGCCTGTTTCAGCCTGCCGGACCAGGATACGGTGTTGCTGGGGCGCGAGACTATCTACCGCAACGGCGTTCAGGCCGGCTGGCTGGCATCTGGCGGATATGGCTATACGGTCGGCCGGAATATCGGCATCGGCTACGTCCGCAATCCGGATGGAATCGACTGGGACTATCTCCTGTCGGGAACCTACGAGCTCGAGATTGCCACGGAGCGACGACCGGTCCAGATTCACCTCGAACCGCTCTACGACCCCAAAGGGACTCGTGTCCGCTTGTGACCCCGACGGGCCTTAACCTAGATATCCAAATTGGCAACGTTGAGCGCATTGGCCTGGATGAATTCCCGCCGCGGCTCGACCACGTCGCCCATTAGCGTGGTGAAGATCTGCTCGGCCTCGTCGGCATGGCTGACTCGCACCTGCAGCAGCGTGCGAATTTCGGGGTCGAGCGTCGTCTCCCAGAGCTGTTCGGGATTCATCTCGCCTAGCCCTTTGTAACGCTGTACTGCCACGCCCTTCCGGCCGGCATCGGCGACCGCCTCGACCAAAGAGAGGGGACCGGTGACGGGATATTCCCTGTCCTTGATCGATAGGGTGCTCGCCGTCGAAAAATATTCGCCGAGTTCCGCCTGCATCTGGTCGAGCCGATGCGCTTCCGCGGAACGGATAGATTGGATGTCCAGGATATAGCGATGGTTGACGCCGCGCATCCTCCGGCTGAAGGCCAGATTGCCGTCCTGATCCGAGACGGCGCTCCAGCCATTCTCCTGGATGCCGCTTAGCGCGTCGAGCCTGCGGGCTATGACCTGGGCGGTTTCAGGTTCGGCGGCGCGCTGTACGTTCAAGGCGCCGGCGATGGCGGCCTGCTCGATGAGCGCGGCCGAGCCGACCTTGCGGATCAGCGGTTGCATCAGCTGGCGTGCGAGCGCGGCGCGTTCAACCAGCCGGCGAAGATCGGCCTGGGCGACCCGCTCGCCGTTGTTCAGGGCGAGGACCGCGTTTTCCAGTCCGATGCCGAACAGGAAGTCTTCGAGCGTGCGGTCATCCTTCAGATAGCGCTCCGATTGTCCGCGCTTGGCGCGGTAGAGGGGCGGCTGGGCGATATAAAGATACCCGCCCTCGACGATCTGAGGCATTTGCCGATAAAAGAAGGTCAAAAGCAGTGTGCGGATGTGCGACCCGTCGACATCGGCGTCGGTCATGATGATGATCTTGTGATAGCGCAGCTTGCTGATATCGAATTCCTCCGGCCCGATACCCGTGCCGAGCGCGGTAATGAGCGTGCCGATACTATCGGAGGAGAGCATCTTGTCGAAGCGCGCCCGCTCGACATTGAGAATCTTGCCTCGCAGCGGAAGGATCGCCTGGTTCTTGCGGTTGCGCCCCTGCTTGGCGGAGCCGCCCGCCGAATCGCCCTCGACAATGAACAATTCCGAAAGCGCCGGGTCGCGTTCCTGGCAATCGGCGAGCTTGCCGGGCAGAGACGAAATGTCGAGGGCGCCCTTGCGGCGGGTCAGGTCGCGCGCCTTGCGCGCCGCCTCGCGCGCCGCGGCGGCCTCCACGACCTTGGCGACGATCTTGCGCGCTTCCGTGGGATGCTCTTCCAGCCAGAGGCCGAGCCGCTCATTCACGATATTCTCTACCACCGGACGCACCTCCGAGGAGACCAGCTTGTCCTTGGTCTGTGATGAAAATTTTGGATCGGGAACCTTCACCGACAGGACGCAAGTCAGCCCCTCGCGGGCATCGTCGCCACTCAGCGCGACTTTCTCCTTCTTGGCGAGGCCGCTCTCCTCCGCATATTTATTGATCTGTCGCGTGAGCGCTCCGCGAAATCCGGCCAAATGCGTGCCGCCGTCGCGCTGCGGAATGTTATTGGTGAAACACAGCATCGTCTCGTGATAGGAATCGGTCCATTCCATGGCGACTTCGACTGTGATGCCCTCTCGCTCGGCCGTCACCTGGATAATGGGCTGGTGGAGGGCGGTCTTGTTGCGATCGATATATCGCACGAACGCTTCCAGTCCGCCTTCGTAATGGAGTTCGACTTCCTTATCGTCCACCCCGCGCTGGTCGGCCAGGATCAGGCGAACGCCCGAATTGAGGAAGGCGAGTTCGCGCAGGCGATGTTCGAGCGTGGCGAAGTCGAATTCGGTTTTGGTGAAAATGGTGGGGGAGGGCAAAAAGGTTACCTCGGTGCCGCGCCGTTCGGGCGCTTCGCCGATCACGGCAAGCGGGGCCGTGGCATTGCCATGGGCGAACCGCATCGCATGTTCTCTCCCGTCGCGCCAGATCCTGAGTTCGAGCCATTCGGACAGGGCATTGACGACTGAGACGCCTACGCCGTGCAGGCCGCCCGACACCTTGTAGGAATTCTGGTCGAACTTGCCCCCGGCATGCAGCTGGGTCATGATCACCTCGGCCGCCGACACGCCTTCTTCCTTGTGGAGGTCGACGGGGATGCCGCGCCCATTGTCTCGCACAGTCACCGACCCATCGCCATTCAGGACGACATCGATGCGGGTACAATAGCCGGCAAGGGATTCATCGATGGCGTTGTCCACGACCTCATAGACCATGTGATGCAGGCCCGACCCGTCATCGGTATCCCCGATATACATGCCGGGCCGCTTGCGCACGGCATCCAGGCCCTTGAGGACTTTGATGGAATCGGCGCCGTAGCCGCTCACGTCTTCGATTGTCTTCTGTTGCATTCCCTAACCCTTGGTCGTGATCCGGCCGTCCGTGACGGCATAAAACTGCGCCCAGCCGCGGAAGCCGCGGAACTCGTCTTCCTCCAGTCCGGTGACCCAGGCCTGGCACCCTAAGGAAGCGACCGCTTCCGCCAGCGCCAGGCGGCGCTTTTCATCGAGGCCGGCCATGATATCATCCAGCAGCAGCAAGGGAGACTCGCCGCGCCGGTGCCGGATGAGCGAGGCTGCCGAGAGCACGATCGAAATCACCAGGGCCTTCTGCTCGCCGCTCGAGCAATCCTGCGCTTCGAGGGGCACCTCGCCGTGGCGGCGGCCGCGGTAATGGGCGCCGAGATCGCTGCGATGGGCGCCATGCGGCGTCGTTCCAGAGATTTTATCTTGAGCGCGTGAATCCTGCAATTTGCTCCGCAGCCAATCCTCCACGGCCAAGGCCGGCTGGCTTTCCAGCATGGCGTCGACCGTGCCGCGCAGGAAGAGATCCGCCCGCGGAAAAGACCCGCCGAAATCTTCGCGGTGCGCGTTGAGCGCCGCGATGGTCTCGGCGCGGTGCGCGGCGATGGCGACGCTGAGCGAGGCGATTTCGCCTTCGATCCCGTCGAGCCAGGCGCGCGTCTCTTCCCCCAGGAAGTCGGCGCGTTCCAGCACGCGGTTGCGTTCGCTGAGCGCCTGCTCGCAATCGCTCACGCGCGCGATGTGGGCGGGATCGATCCCGCCCGCGATGCGATCCAGGAAACGCCGCCGCGTGGCGGGCTGGTCCGCAAATAGGCGCGCCGTTTTCGCCGTCACGCATTGATACGAGAGCAGCTCGGCAAAATCGGCCTGGCTGCGCAGAGGGGTGCCGTCGATGCGATTGACGCGCCGCTCGCGCTCGGTTCCGATGCCGTTGGGATCGCGCCCCGTGCCGAGCGCGTGCTCGCCTGATCCGCCGCGATAGCGGGCAAACACGGTCCAGGGTTGCATATCTGGACGATTACCCCGCACGGCGCGCTGCACTTCTGAGAGGCGCGCTTGGAACAGGCCCGATCCAGGGCCGAAATATGACACGGCTTCCAGCAAGTTGCTTTTGCCGGCGCCATTGGGTCCCGTGATGACCAATGGTGAGAGCGCTGTCTCTACGGATTGGTCCCAGAAATTGCGGAATTGCTGTAGCGCGAGCGAGCAAAGACCGGTTTCGACCCGAGGTGCCGACTGCGAAGCTGCGATGGAGGCTATCGCCATGCCTAGACGCGCATTGGCATCAGCACATACAGCGCGGAGGCATCGGCAAGGTCGCGAATCAACGCGGGGGCCACGGCATCGGCCAGCACCATCTGCATGCCTTCGCCGTCGATCTGCTCGGCAATATCGAGCAGATATTTGGAATTGAAGCCGACCTCGATATCCGGCCCCTCATATTTGATTTCCATTTCCTCGAGCGCGCTGCCCTGGTCGATGCTGGTGGCCGAGAGGGCAATGGCGCCGCTCTTGAGGTTGAGCTTGATCGCGCGCGACTTCTCATTGGAAATGGTCGAGACGCGGTCGACCGCGTCTCGGAATTCCTTGCGGTCGATTTCCACGATCTTGTCGTTGGCGGTCGGAATGACACGCTGGTAATCGGGAAAATTGCCATCGATCAGCTTCGAGGTGAGCACGATACCGTTAAAGCCCAGGCGGATGCGAGTGTCGGATACCGAAATAGCCACGTCTCCTTCGGCTTCGTCGAGCAGCTTGCGTAATTCCGCGACCAGCTTGCGCGGCACGATCACGCCGGGCATCTCGACTGCTCCGTCGGGCAAGGGCATTTCGAAGCGCGCGAGCCGGTGGCCATCGGTAGCGACGGCGCGTAGAACCGGTTGCTTGCCGGTCTTATAGGCATGCAGATAAATGCCATTCAGGTAATAGCGCGTTTCTTCCGTCGATATGGCAAAGCGCGTCCGATCGATGAGGTTTTTCAAATCCTCGGAGGCCAGGGTGAAGTGATGAGGAAGCTCGCCGGCACCCACCTGAGGGAAGTCATCCTTGGGAAGCGTCGACAGGCTGAAGCGCGAACGGCCCGCCCGCAAGACGAGCTGCGCGCCATCCGCGCTCGCCTGCAGCTCGGTCTCGGCGCCATCGGGCAGTTTGCGGACGATATCGTAAAGCGTATGCGCTCCAACGGTCAGCGCGCCAGGCGCTGAGACTTGGGCCGCCACTTGTTCCTCGACGGTGAGGTCGAGATCGGTCGCGGTCAGGCCCATATGGTTGCCCGTGGCATTGATAAGGACATTGGAGAGAATGGGGATGGTATTCCGCCGTTCGACAACGTTCTGAACATGGGAAAGCGACTTCAATAGAGCGCCGCGATCAATCGTGAGTTTCATCGTTTTCTCTTTTTCTTCGGGTGCCGAATCGTCTTGGGGGAAACGGTGGCCGAGTATAGGCAAAATCTCCCACTCATACTAGAGAAAAAGCCTCGATCAGTGCGTGAAAAGCGCCGCGATCTCACTATGGGATGAATAGGCGAACTGGTCGAGAATCGCGACTTTCTCCAGGCGATAACCGCTCGCCGTCAGGCAGGCGGCGTCGCGAGCGAAGGTGCGGGCATTGCAGGATACCATAGCGACTTGAGAAAGCCGGCTAGCGGCTATTATCCTGCATTGTTCCAGGGCGCCCGCCCGCGGCGGATCGATAATCGCGGCATCGAAGGGTGCCAGTTCCGCTTCGGTTAAGGGAGAACGGACGAGATCGCGCTGCCGCGCCGAAGAGCCAGGTGCTTCGTGGGCTAGCGCCGCGGAGAGCGCCTCGATTGCGGGTGCGGATTGATCGTAGGCGAAGATCCGCCTTTCGGGCGCGAGCGGCAGGGATAACGTCCCGACGCCGGAATAAAGATCGACGATGCGGCGGCTGGCCGCCAGGGAATTGGCGACGAAATCCTGCAAGAATTTCTCGCCCGGCCGGCTGGGCTGCAGGAAGCAATGCGGAGGCGGAAACAGGGAAATTTTTCCAAACGTCAGACGCGGCGCCTGATCGAGATAGAGCAGGTCGGGTACCTCGCCCGGGCTGCGCCAGGTGATCCGCCTCAGGAAAGGAGGCGGAGTGCCGACTCGCAGTCGCTGATCGCGTTCGGGAGCGGATGCGGCGTCGATATTGATGTCGAGCCCATTGTCGCAGAGGGTCGCGAGCAGCGAAACCTGTTGGCCGTCCTCGAGCAGTGCCGCCAGCAACGGGCGCAGGGCGGAGATGTGCTGGTTCAAAGCAGGTGCGAGGATGAGGCAGGTAGGAATATCTACGATGCGGTGCGACCGCGATCCGTGATAGCCGAGTATCAGCTCTCGCCCCGTCTTTCGTGCGGCAAAGGTTGCGCGCCGCCGCGAAGAAGGCGGCACCGCATGAAAGGCCAGAGGAGGAGCGGCAAGGCCCTCGCGCGCGAGAAGGTCTCGGATAGCACTGATCTTCCATGTGCGGTAGGCGTCCTCGCGCAGATGCTGCAGCGCGCACCCTCCGCAGGCGGAATAAAGGGGGCAGGGCGGGGGAATTCGGTCGGGCGAGGGCACCAGAATTTCGAGGACGGTGCCATGCTGCCGGGAATGAAATTCCGCAATAACCTGTTCACCAGGCAATGCACCTTTGATATACAACCTGTCTTCCCCCTGGGAAGCGAGGCCATCGCCATCTTTTCCCAGTGCGGCGATGGATAGGGTATGCCGAAGAGGAGGATGGTCAATGCGGCGGGTTTTGCGCTTTATCGGATATTTCTTCGTAGGCATTTTCGCCCTGGTCGGTCTTCTCTTCGTGCTGCTAGTATCGGGAACGGTGGCTGTCCTGCATAATGTCGCCGATTTGCACGGGCCTGTCGAGGTGCCCAAGCAGGCGTGGCTGACTGCCGATCTTTCCGAGGGCGTGACCGAAGTCGGCACCGCCGGTCCCTGGCAGGCTTATTTCTCTCGCCAAGCCTCCCTCGCGGATTTCGTTTTCGGCCTGCGGCGGGCGGCGCAGGATCCCCGCATTCACGGTCTTTTCGTACGCGTGGGTTCAGGCCATATCGGCATGGGGCAGGCGCAGGAGATACGCGACGCTGTTCTACAGTTCCGCGCGGCCCACAAGCCGGCCTATGCCTTTGCCGAGGATATCGCGCCGGGCAATAACGGCCATGTCCAATATTATGTGGCCAGCGCTTTCGACAAGGTCTTCCTCGCCCCATCGGGATCGCTCGGCTTGACGGGCTTCGCGGTCGAGCAGCCGTTCTTGCGGAACCTCTTGGATAAGCTCGGCATCGAACCGCAGATGGATGGTCGCAAGAATTTCAAGGGCGCGCTCTTCTCCCTGACGGCGAATGCCATGCCCCAAGCGGTGCGCGACAACCTGACCCAGCTTGTCCAGGATTGGCTCGGTCAGACGCGCGACGGGATCATCGCCCAGCGGCCGGGTGTGAAAGATCATTGGGAGGAATCCCTTCGCCAGGCGCCGCTGTCCGCCGGTCAGGCCAAGGATTTCGGTCTGGTGGACAGCCTCGCCTATCGCGATCAGGCGTTGGCGGATTTTCTTGGCACGCTGCATCTCAATCGACGCGACCAGGTTGCCCTGTCCGACTATCAAGATCAGGCGCAGCAGGAAGGAAATGCGCCGCGAGTCGGGCTGCTGACCATCGACGGCGCCATCTCTTCGGGCGAAAGCGATCCCAGCGGGGCACGCAAGGCGGGTTCCGATACAATCGTCGTCGCCATCGACGAGGCGGTGCGGGACCATGTCAAGGCCCTAATCGTCCGGGTCGATTCTCCGGGCGGATCCTATATTGCCGCCGATACGATGCGGCGCGCGTTGGAACATGCGCGCGAGCAGGGTGTGCCGGTCGTGATTTCCATGGGCGATGTCGCCGCCTCGGGCGGATATTTCCTGGCGCTGCCGGCGGATTATATTTTTGCCGATCCGGGCGCACTGGTCGGTTCGATCGGCGTATTCGGCGGCAAGATCGTACTTGCGGGATTATGGGACAAGGTCGGCCTGACCGTGGAAGGCGTGGGCGCCGGTGCCCGGGCGCTCATGGAAAGCCCCAACCGGCGCTACAGTCCTGAGGAATGGCAGGCTTTCGAGCAGAGTCTTGACCGCATCTATGCCGATTTCACCGGCCATGTGGCTGCACAGCGCCGGCTCGCCCCCGCGGATGTCGACAAGCTTGCTGGCGGGCAGGTCTTTTCGGGGCAGCGCGCCCAGCATCTCGGCCTCATCGATGGCGTGGGCGGTCTCCAGAGTGCGGTCGACCATGTCAAACAGATGATCGGCTTGCCGCCGGAACAGCGGATTGCCCTGGTGGATTACCCGAGCAGCCGGGCGCGCTGGAGCGCCCTGTTCAGCTCGGCCCTGCGGCGCGTGCGCAGCGATGCGGGTACGGACCTCTTGAGTGCGGCGATGACCCGTCTCGAGGAGCAGGCGGAGGTCATGCGCATGCCTGATTATTTTTTTACCCTGAGCGGTCAGCGATAATTGACGTGGAAGGATAGCCGCGCGCCATGCTATAAGGATGCATGTCGTCTCTTCCCTGCGCCGCGGGAATCGGATTGCGGCAGCCGCATCATGCGGAATTCCTGGCGGTCAAACCGGCCGTCGCCTGGATAGAAGTCCATAGCGAGAATTTCATGGGTGGTGGCCCGACTTTGGACCTACTCGAAAAATTGCGTGCTGATTATCCTATCAGCCTGCACGGGGTCGGCCTGTCGCTAGGTTCGGCCGAAGGCGTGTCGGCGACCCATCTCGAACGGCTCGCCCTGCTTGTAGAGAGAATCGCGCCGGCCGAAATCTCCGATCATCTTTCTTGGAGCGTGACTGGCGGCAATTACTATAACGATCTTTTGCCGCTGCCTTATACCGAGGAGGCGCTTGCCGTGGTGGCGGACAATGTCGCCCGGGTCCAAGATCGATTGGGGCGCCGTCTTCTCGTCGAGAACCCCTCGACCTATCTTGAATATGACGAGCGCGATTATAGCGAACCGGAATTTCTACGCCAGCTCTGCCGGCGCACGGGGTGCGCCATCCTTCTCGATATCAACAACATCATCGTATGTGGATTTAATCACGGTTATCCCGCCGACCGCTATCTCGCGGAATTCGTCGGTGTGCCGGTCGGAGAATATCACCTCGCGGGACACCACACGCGCATGCTCGGCAATCGCGGGCTCAAGATCGACGATCACGGCTCGGCGGTCGGCGAGGAAGTGTGGCGCCTCTATGCCCATGCCGTGGCGGAGATCGGTGCGCAGCCCACCTTGATCGAGCGCGACAGCAACATCCCGCCTCTCGCGGAATTGCTCGCCGAGGCCGCACGTGCGGACCAGGCCCTCGCCCTGTGAAGCTCGGCACGCTTCAGGAGAAATTCGCGGCCGCCCTGAGGACCGAAGACGTGCCGCTCGATCTCCCCATTCGAGAGGATGGTTTCAGCATTGCCGAGCGTCTCGCGATCTATCGCAACAATTTCTTGCTGTCGCTTGTGGACGCGCTGGCGGCTAATTTTCCAACGGTGGTTGAGCTTGTCGATCTGCGTTTTTTCGAGCCGATCGCGCGCGCCTATGTTCTTTCTTCCCCGCCGGTAGAGCCCAGCCTGTTTGCCTACGGCGAAGGCTTTCCGGATTATCTCGCGCGGAAGCCGTCCCTCGCGGATTATCCCTATGTCGCCGAGATGGCGCGGCTCGAATTAGCCTTCAACCGCGCGCTGCACGCGCCTGAGGAAAAAGCGGAAGAGATCGACGCCGCGATGAACTGGTCGGAAAGCCGCTGGCGGTTTGCTGCCTCGGTGAGCCTGCTTGACAATGTCTATCCCTGCCTGGCGATCTGGGAAGCGCACCGGATCGACCGCAGCCGGCTCGAGGGTCTCTCTGTCGCGCCCGAGCCCAACAGGACCATGATCTATCGCGGCGGGAACGAACGCCGCGCGCGGATCCTGGATAAGAGCCAATATGCCTTCCTAACCGCTCTTCAGCGCGGCGAAATGCTTCAAAATGCAGTGGCCGCGGCGCAGTCTCAGGGCAATTTTTCTCTCGAAGAGGAACTTCGATTCCTCTTTTCACGCGCGCTGCTACTGCCCAGGCGGATCGAACCCGCCAGCCTGTAGATCCCGCAAGATGGCGGGCTCGCTGATATAGGCATAGAAGGCGCGGACGTCGGGGCCAGCCCCCTTGACGAGAGCAACGCGTTGCCGGAGCGGCGCATGCCAGCCGGCCGGAATCATAATGTATCTTCCGGCGTCCTTGGTTTGAGGGGCTTGGGCCAAGGCCAGTGGCACGAGCGCGGCATCGACCTGTCCGCGCAGGGTATATTGCATGGTTTGAATGGCGCTATCGCCCAGCACGAGTTTCGCGTGGAAGGCTGGATTCTCCCATAGCTTCTCGTGCATAAGCGCTTCGCGCGCCGCGCGGCCATAGGGCGCATGGTCGGGATTGGCGATGGCGAGATGGGTGAACCGGCCTGCCGCCAGCGCCTCGCCGATATCTTCCCAGCTATTACCCATAAGAGACGAACCGCGGGGAATGAAAAGGACCAAGCGCCCGATGCCATAGACGATCCCCGCATTTTCTAATTTGCCACGCTTGGCCAGCTCAAGGACCAGGGATTCGTCGGCGGAAAAAAACAGCCCGAAGGGTGCGCCGGTATCGATCTGGCGGGCGAAATTTCCGCTCGCGCCATAGGTGGCGCGTAACGCATGCCTGGTGGTTCTGTTCCACGAATCCAGAATGGGATCGAGTGCGAAGGCAAGGTCCGAAGCGGCGGCGATGCCAGTTTTTTCTTGGCCAAATGCCAAGCGGGAGGCGGTCATGATGGCGGCTCCTGTCACGACAAAGAGACGGCGCGATATCATTGAAAATCAGGCTCCTTAACTTTTCCGAGGCAGGCATCCGTGGGTGGCGTCTCCAGATCATGGAGGAATTTTTCGGCAAGTACATCGCCGCATGGCTCGTTGGACAGCACATCGTGTCCCGCCCCTGGAAATTCAAAATAATACGCATGGTGGAGGCGTGCTACCGCGAGGCGCGCGTATTCGGGAGGCGTCACCGGGTCATAATGGCCGGCGAGCACCAGGGCGGGAATATCGCTCTCCACGGCCTGGCTTTCTTCCGGGTCGTTTTGGCCAATAACCCAGCTCTTGCAACCATCCTCGAATTTACTGGCGTCCGCGAGGAGCGGATATTTCTCGAAATTGGCGCGGGCGCGCGCAGAATCGTTGCTGGGCCATTCTTCGAGGCAAAAGACGCTCTGTCCGGCCGCATCGCCGAAGGCAGGGGAGCGCACGGTATCGTTGAGGAGGGTCTCAGCCAGGCGTTCGTGGGCCTTGGGAGCGCCGCCAGCGATATCCGCCAGGTCTTTGGGTAATTCCTCGATATCGCTGCGATTATATAATCGCCCGATGATATAATTGATGATGTCGTTGCCAGTCAGCTTGAGCATGAAGTCATGGTCGTAATAGGGGTCCTTCATCATGCGTTGGAAGGGGTGGGCGTTCCATTCCCGGAACAGCATGGTCACGAGGGCACGCATATCGCCATGCTTCCGACAGCGCGCCGAGCGGGCGCATCCCGAAAAAAATGTCTCGAGCGCACGATTGAGTACCCAGGCTGAATCCTCCGAAAATTTGACCTCGGGCGGCAGGACGGAATCGAGAATAACGCTGCGGAGGTCCTCGGGGTAGCGCCGCATATAGGTGAGCGCCACCCGGGTGCCGTAGGAAAGGCCGTAGAGATTCCATTTTGGCCGATGGAGTGCCGCCAGCAGCTCATGGAGATCCTCGACCATCACGCGGGAGCGGTATTGCGTGATTGCAAAGCCCTGGTGGGTCAGCTCCTTGAGACAGGATTGATTCGTCGCCGCCACGGAACGATTGATGGCGGTAAAATCATTGCCAAGCCCGAGAAGCTCGCCGTCACCGATGTGAAGGGAAGAGCAATCCATCAGCGGCGCGGCCATGCCGGTGCCGCGCGGATCCATCAGGATGACGTCGCGTGCGCGCAGCCAGGCGCTTTCTCGGATGAAATTCCACCAGAAGTTGATGTGAGCCTCGTCGATCCAGCCGCTATCCCCAGGACCGCCGGGCACATAAAGGATGGGCTCCTCGCCGTCAGGCTGGGGGGCATAAACGATGACGACGGGAAGGATCAGCATTTTAGAGCCAGGCGCGCCGCGATCCTCCGCGACACTGAAATGAAAACACCCAACGGTCAGGCCAGGCTGGCGGCTGAACCAGCAATTCACCGGGACGAGCCGATCTTCCGCATGCACGGTCGAGGAAAAGACCGTGCAGATGATCCCGATCAGAGCGAAGAGGAAGGCTAGAATTTCAATCCTCGAGCAAGAGGCCACTGCGATAGGAGAGCTTCTCGGTGCCGACTACCTTGGTGATCGTATCCCCTGGCGCCACCAGCTTGTGGCTGCGACGCGACAGGATCAAGCCGGAAGTGGCGCAGACGATAGGTGTGCGACCCTGGCGGGGATCGTCGGCAAGCGGATCGATGATATCGGCGACCGTTGTGCCTTTTTCGACATGCTGGCCGATCTCGACTCGATAGGCAACGATCCCCGCCACTGGCGTCCTTGGAATATCGCAGGCCTCAAGTGCCGTCCCCTGGCATTGGAGCGCGGGCAGCGGCCCGGCATCGCCCGCGACCAATCCGCGCAATTGAAGAAAACGAAACAGGGCCGTGGCATCTTGCTGGGCAAGCCCGTCAGAGACATCGCCTTGCCCACGAAACTCGAGCGTCATGGCACGGCAGGCAGGAGGAATAGGCGTTTCGGAACCTACCGCCCGGGCGAGTTTGATCCAAGGCGTGGAAAAGGTTTCATCGAAGCTTTGCCCTCCGGCTTCCTCCGCAAGCAGGACGGCGCGCGCCCCGGTGAGAGCGGCAATATCGGTAAGGTCGGGCCAATGTTCTGGAAGGGCGAAGATATGGAAGAGCGATTCATCGTCGCAATGCATGTCGAAGACGAAATCGGCGTCGTGCGCCAGTCGCGAGAGGACGATCCGCAGCTTGGAAAATTCGCTGTCGGCCGACATAGCGGCGAGCTTCTCTCCAATTGCTTTTCGTACCAGCGCGACGTTTTTCTCAGGATCTGCCGTCAAGCGGTTTGCGATCTGATCGTGGATACCCTCGAAAAGATTGGGCCAGCGCCGGTTGAAATTACCCCCGCCGCGCAATTCGTACCGGCCGATATGGTGCATGTTGACAACCTGGCCGAGCCCGATCGGGTTGGCCACGGGGACGACGACGATTTCTCCGATAATCTCGCCGCGTTCGGCGGCACGGTCGAGCAGGGCGATCAAATGGTGGGCGACCATCATTCCAGGAATTTCATCGGCATGAAGAGAGGCCTGGAAGTAGGCCTTGGGCCGGCCACCTTTCGCTCCATATCGATGGACCTTGAGATAGCGTTCGCTGCCCGGGCTCATGCTGCCAAGGGAAATCTTTTCGATGTTCTTCATGATCTTGATTGTTCCGTTCCTTCCAGCACCTGCCGCAGATCTTCGCGCAGCTTTTCCATGAGATCGGGGTCGGTAAGTTTGCCATCGTTGCGCGTGATATAGAAGCTGTCAATCGCTCGGTGACCGAACGTCGCGATTTTTGCCGCTGCGATCGAGCATCCCCATTTTCCTAAGACTCGGGCGAGATCGAAAACTAATCCGCGCCGGTCGCGGCCGGCAACTTCGATCAGGGTTGCTTGGGCGCTTGCATTGTTCTCGATCGCGATGCGTACGCCTGCTGGAAAAGCGGCACGGGTCCGGTCGATGGATCGGCCAAGCCCCCTAAGCTTGTCGAGTGTCGCTTCTGGCGCGTGAAGAACGGCCTCGATCTCGTTCAGCATCCGACGTCGGCGCGATTCGTCGATGATGGGAGAGCCGGCGGCATCGACAATGGCAAACGTATCGATGGCGATGCTGTCGCGCAGGGTCGCGATCCGCGCCTCCCAAATGCTCATTCCCGCTAAAGCCAACGCACCGGCGAGCTGTTCGACCAGGCCCGGCCGGTCGCCCGTGGCGATTTCCAGGATGGTCGCGGCATTTTCTTGCGTGAGGATAATTGCGTGATTTCTGCCGTGGCGCACCTGGCGCACCAGTTCCGCTTGCCGAGCGAGCGTGGCGACCGGTACGGCGGAATGAAGATAATCGGCTGGCAGGCTCCGGCGATGGATCTCCAACTCCTCGCCCGTCCAGCCGGCCTTCTGCAGGGTGCCCTCGAGCGCGCCCAAAACCGCCTCGATGCTCGCGCTGCCGCCGCTTTTTTCTGCTTCCTCGGTCGCGCGTTTATAGAGCAGCCCGAGCAATTGCGCCTTCCAGGAATTCCAGGTGCGGGGCCCGACCGCCCTGATATCGGCAATCGTCAGCAGTAGGAGAAGTTGTAGGTGAAGGCGGCTTGGAATCTTTTCACGAAAATCGGCGATGGTTTTGGGATCGTCCAGATTGCGCCGGAACGCAGTAGTGCTCATGAGAAGATGATGCCGCACCAGCCAGGCTGCGATCTCTGTCGCCTCCGGCGAGAGGCCAAACAAGGGGCCGACATTCTTCACGATGTCGGCGCCCAGGACGGAATGGTCGCCTTCACGGCCTTTGGCGATATCGTGGAACAGCGTAGCAATGAAAAGCGCTTCGGGGGGATCGGCGAGCAGGAGAGGAAATTCAGCAGATATCTCGCGGATGGCGTCCATATCTTTCAGGAATTCGCCTCGAAGCAGATCGTGCAGCTGACCTATCGCGCCGATGGAATGATCGTCGACAGTAAAATGATGGTACATGTCGAATTGCATGTGGCCAACCACCCGCCCGAAATCCGGCAACAGCCGGCCGAGAATGCCGGCCTCGCTCAGCTGCGTGAGCCAGTATTCGCTGCGACGAGGCATGCGCATGATGCGCAGCAGGACAGGAAGGGCGCGAGGATTGAGCCGCAATTCCGTGCTGAGCCGCCTCGCCGCCTGGCGCAGCCGGGCCTGGGTCGCGCCTTCGAATTCGACCCCCTCCGATTGGGCGCGTTCAAAGAAGCACAGCAGGGATTCGGCACTCTTGCCTGCCTGGTCATCTCCGATAATTCCCCTGGCCGGCTTGGCGTCGCGATGCAAGGGTAGAAGACCCTGGCTCACTTGTCCGATCCATCGGGCGTTGCGGAAATAAAGCCGCATCATGCGTTCGACGTCCTTTTGACCATGGCGTTCGACGATGCCGAACTTTCTCGCCAGCTCCGGCTGATATTCGAAGGCGATGCGCTCCTCGGCGCGGCGGGCGAGAAGGTGCAGATGCCATCGCAGTGTCCACAGAAGTGCTTCGGCGCGCGTGAGTAGCGCAAGCGTCTGCGCGCCCTCGGACGTTGGCGACGCCGCTTCCAGCCATCGAAGAAGCTGAATGTCGCGCAGCCCGCCTTTGCCTTCCTTGAGATGCGGCTCGAGCAAATAGCGCGATTCGCCGAACCGGGCGTGACGCGCTTCCGCTTCCGCGATCTTGGCCAAACGAAATGCGCGGCTGCTTTTGCCTTGAAAACGGGCGTGCCAGCTCTCTTGAAAATGCGCACGCAGAGGTGCGTCGCCACATAAGAACCGCGCATCGAGCTGGGCGGTTCTTACCACATGGTCACGCGTGCCCGCCGTCAAGGCATCCTTGACCGTATGAATGGCGTAACCCGGCTTGAGCCCGACATCCCACAGGGCATAAAGGATGAATTCGACGACCCGCTCGACCCAGGCATTGTGACGATATCCCTGAAGAAATAGCAGATCGATATCTGAAAAAGGCGCTAGTTCGCCGCGCCCATAGCCGCCCGTGGCGAAGATGGCGAGGTGTTCGCCCTGGGTGGGATTATTGAGAGGAAAGCGGGTGAGGATCGCGGTATCGTAAAGCGTGCGGATCAGTTGATCGATCAGATAAGCCCGCTCCGCGGCCGCGCGCTTTCCGGCCAACAAGGTATGCGCCGCTAGGAACCGCCGTGTGATCCCGCTCTCGCCCGAATGGCGAAATTCCGCGAGTATCGGCTTGAGTTCCCCGGCTTCGGCGCATTGCTGCGCCAAACGCTTTCGATCACCGACGCTGCGCGGCGATTCTATAACGAGGGCCATGAGGCCCAGGATAGAACCGCGTGCTCAACTCGGCAATTTCATTTTCGCTAAAATCTCGTAAGCGTGCGACGCACCGTCGCGGGTGCAGACGACGCCGTAATCGACACGCTTGAAACCGACGTCCTCGCGGCGGCCCTTCTTGAGAAATACGACGCAGGGCACCGTCCCCGAGGCGAAAGTATCCGTGGTTTCAATTGTTTGCATGCCGGCAACATCTTGGCCGTCTTTGACATCGCCGTGATTGCGCAGGAGGCCGTCGACCAGTTGGCCCATCGTCGGCGGTTCTTCGTAGGTGCGCCGCCCGGCGGTCGCTGTGACAGCGAAGATCGTCGTGCTGCCGTCGGTAGAGGAGGCATTCAAGAACTCATGTGTCGCCCTTGCCTGCCCCTCGGTGCTGTGGTCTTTCTTACACTCCATCGTGAAATTTGCGGAATCGCCAAGCCCCATGAGCATGTCGCTGCAATCCATGGTTTCGGCTTCCTGGGTATGGCCGACTGCGGAAAGGAGCAGCAGCATGGGGATGACAGGGATGAGTTTCGCCAAATTCATAAGTTCTCCTATTCTGGCAGATGAAGGTTTTCGAGAAGGGTGTAGACGTGCTTGCGGTCCTGGGTGTCGCAGGCAAGCCCGATCGAATAGCGGGAATAGCCGCTCTCGTAATGGTGTCCCGGCCGGGCGAATGCGACGCAAAAGGAATCGATCTTGCTGATGGGCGCGGTGAATTCCGCGGTGATGAGGTCGCCGACTTTGGGCCCGTCCTGCCAGGTTTTGGTGTCGTAGTTCGGGAAATACTCGGCAAAGGCCGCCTTGAAGCCCGGAACGTTGAGGATGACGCCCTGGCGCACAGCCTCGGTCAAGGCGAAGAGAAAACTCTGATTGTCCTCCGCCTGGGCGTCCAACGTTTGGACCTTGGCGCTCAAGACGCCGGTGGGCAGGCGCTGCTGGCATCTCTGCGTGAAACCAGGTGCGCTGAACTTGATCAGGATGGAAGAGCAATCGATGGTGTCATCCTGGGCCAGGGTGGCGGAAGATACAACCATAAGGAGAAAAATAACGACACGAACATAAAGCGCACTTGTCTTCATGCCGCAAAATCTGCCGCCTACTTACGCAATTGTCAAGTTTGCATTTGCACGCCAAGCGCAGGGATTGCGCGGTTACTCCATGCCGATGGCGCGTTTATAAACGTCGAGGAGCTGTTCTTGTTCGGCGCGCACCTGGGGGTCTAGACGCCGCAACCGTATGATCTGGCGCATGATTTTCGAGTCGAAACCCGCGCCTTTGGCTTCCGAATAAACTTCTTTGATATCCTGGGCGATTGCCGCCCGTTCTTCTTCGAGCTTTTCTACCCGCTCGATGAAACTCTTCAAACGCGCTTCGGCGATATGTCCGGAATCTGCCATGGTCTTCTCCTCGCGGCGCGCACCCTAGCGAGGCTGTCTGGGCAAGGCAAGAAGGTCGATTGGTTCAGGGCAGGCGTTCGATCGCATCCCAGAGGTCCGCCTCCAGATGCGTCCCATCGAAGCGATTGATTTGCTGGATACCGGTGGGGGAGGTGACATTGATTTCCGTCAAATAATCGCCAATCACGTCGATGCCGGTAAACAGAAGACCGCGCTTGCGCAGTTCGGGCCCGAGCGCCTCGCAAATCTCTTCCTCGCGCCGGGTCAGGCGCGCGGCTTGCGGCTTTCCGCCCGCATGCATATTGGAACGCGCTTCGCCAGGGGGGGGGATACGATTAATGGCGCCTTTGGCGATTCCGTCGATGAGGATAATGCGCTTATCGCCCTGGCGTACCTCGGGAAGGTAGCGCTGGACGATGATCGGTTCGCGATAGAGGCGGGTGAATAGCTCGAGCAGCGCATTCAGATTCTCGTCATCGGGGCGGATGTGAAACACGCCGGCGCCGGCATTGCCAAAGAGCGGCTTGACGATGATATCCTTGTGTTCGGCACGGAATTCCATGATGGCCGCCGGATCGGACGTGATCAAAGTGGGCGGCATGAATTGCGCGAAATGCGTGACATAGAGCTTTTCCGGCGCATTGCGGACGTGCACCGGATCGTTAACCACACGGGTGCGCGGTTGAACATGCTCGAGAATATGCGTGGCGGTGATATAGGCCATGTCGAAAGGCGGATCCTGGCGCATGAGGATCACATCGAAATCGGCGAGCTCCAGCATCTGCCATTCGCCAAATTCATAATGATTCCCAGCTTCTCTCCTCAGCGTGAGCCTGCGGCCGCGCGCCAGCACCTGGCCCTGGCCGAAGAGAAGCTTGCTCGGATGATAATGGTAGAGGTCGTATCCGCGCCGCTGCGCCTCCAGGCCGAGGACGAAACTCGAATCTCCATCGATATCGATGGTCTCCACCGGGTCCATTTGCAGCGCAACTTTCATGGGCAACAGCTATATCCGCTTGGCCGTTGTTAAGGCAAGCTGGCTCGTGTAGTTTGCGGCCATGACCTTACGCACGCTCATGGATGCGCTTCCGCCCGAAGCCGCCGATCTCGCAAAAAGCCTCGACCTTGTCCGCCGGGAATCCCTCCTCACCGATCAGCAGAAGGCGGGTGCGTTTCTGGTCTGTGCCTTCGCCCTTCGCGCGCCGCGGATCAGCCTTTGGCTGGCGGAGGAGTTTGCCGCCACCTTGTCCGCGGACGCCCTGGCATCGGTTAAGACGATCGCCTCGATCATGCCGGTCTATAACCTCTACTACCGCTTCGCCGGATTGGTGGGAACCGAGGAATATCGCGACATGCCGCTGAAGCTCAGGCTCAGCGGATTATCCAAACTGACCACGGCGCCGCTCGACAACGAGCTGTGGATTGTCGCGGTATCGGCACTGAATGGGTGCGGCTATTGCCTGCAGGCGCACGAACCCGAAGCGCGCGAGCATGGCGCCAGTGTCGCCCAGATTCAGGCAGTAGTCAGGATTGCCGCTTTGCTCTATGCTTGCGCGGCCGTTTTGGAAAGCATTCCGGGAGAAAATGATCATGAGTAGGAACGCCGAGCTGAACAAGCGCCGCATGAACGCGATCCCCAGGGCTGTCGCGGCGAGCGCGGTCTATGCCAAAAGCGCGAAAAACGCCGAAATCTTCGATGAAGACGGCCGCAGGTTGATCGATTTTGGCGGAGGCATCGCCGTTCTCAATGTCGGCCATTGCCACCCGAAAGTGATAGAAGCGGCACGTCGCCAGCTCGATGCTGTCACCCATACCTGTTTCCAGGTAACGCCCTATGAAACCTATGTCAGGCTCGCCGAGCGGCTGAATAAGCTCACGCCCGGCATGCATGCGAAGAAAACTATTTTTCTGACCACGGGCGCGGAGGCTATCGAAAATGCCGTCAAGATCGCCCGCGCCCACACCAAGCGCCCGGGAGTCATCGCTTTTTCCGGAGCCTTCCATGGCCGCACGCTTCTGGGCATGGCTCTCACTGGGAAGACCGTACCTTACAAGGTGGGTTTCGGCCCTTTTCCCGCCGACATTTATCACGTCGCCTTTCCTCATCGCGCCGAGCAGGTTCCTGCCGCGCTCGAGGCGCTTGAGACATTGTTCCGCGCCGATATCGCGCCCGAGCATGTCGCGGCGATCGTCATCGAGCCGGTGCAGGGCGAAGGCGGGTTCAATATCGTTCCCTTCGAGCTGATGCGCGCCCTTCGTGAGATCTGCACCAAGCACGGCATCGTGTTCATTGTGGATGAGATCCAGACAGGATTTGCCCGCACGGGGAGAATGTTTGCGATCGAGCATAGCGGCGTCATCCCGGATCTGATGGCGGTGGCCAAATCGCTCGCGGGTGGCTTCCCCTTATCCGCCGTGGTGGGACGTGCGGAGATCATGGATGCGCCGGGGCCAGGCGGGCTGGGCGGCACCTATGCCGGTAATCCGGTAGCCTGCGCCGCGGCCAATGCCGTTCTCGATGTCATCGAAGAAGAAGGCTTGGTCGAGCGCGCCAACCAATTGGGGAAATTCCTGATTACTCGGTTGCAGCAGATGAAGGGCCATAACCGGGTCGGTGCTCATCTCGGCGACATCCGCGGCCTGGGCGCCATGATCGCCGTGGAAATCGTCAAGGAGGGCGGCGCGCCCGATGCGGATCTGACCAAAGCGGTCGTGCTGCAGGCGCAGCAGAACGGCCTTATCCTGCTTTCCTGCGGAATCAACGGCAACGTGCTGCGCTTCCTGATGCCCCTGACCACCTCCGACAAGCTTGTCGCAGAAGGCATGGATATTCTCGAGCGCTCGCTCGCGGAATGCGTCGGAAGCACGGCCCGCGTCGCCTGACCATCCGAGAGCGAGAGACAGCATGGGATATGAAGCGGAGGTTTCCCTGCGCAGGGCGACGGTAACCCGCAACACCAAGGAAACCGAGATTCGCGCGGCGGTGGATCTCGACGGCTCGGGACAGGCCGCCATCGCAACGGGTATCGGCTTCTTCGATCACATGCTCGAGCAGCTGGCGCGCCATGGCATCATGGATATCGATCTTTCCACACGGGGAGATCTGCACATCGACGGCCATCACACGGTCGAGGATACCGGCTTGGTCCTGGGAGAGGCTATCGCCAAGGCGCTGGGCAACCGTGCCGGCATCCGGCGATGGGGCGAGGCCCATGTCCCGCTCGACGAGGCGCTGGCGCGTGTGATTGTCGATATTTCAAATCGGCCCTATCTGGTATGGAAAGTCAAATTCAGCCAGCCGCGATTGGGCAAGATGGATACCGAGCTGTTCAGGGAATTTTTTCAGGCACTCGCCCAGAAGGCCGGCCTGACGCTCCATGTGGAATGCCTCTATGGCGTGAACAATCATCACATGATCGAAGCCTGCTTCAAAGCGCTCGCGCGCGCGCTGCGCATGGCGTGGGAAATCGACCCGCGCCGCAGTGGGGTTCCCTCCACCAAGGGAGTCCTGTGAAGGTCGCTCTGATCGATTATGGCGCCGGTAACATCCAGTCAGCTTCGAATGCTCTAGCGGCCTGTGGTGCCGAGATCACGCTGAGTGCCGATCCTGCCGCGCTCGCGGCGGCGAGTCATATTGTCCTTCCCGGCGTTGGCGCTTTTCGGGAATGCCGCCGCCAGCTTGCGGCGCGGAAAGGGCTGATAGAAGCCCTGCACGCCGAAGTCGCGGACAAGGGCAAGCCTTTCCTGGGTATTTGCGTTGGCATGCAGCTCATGGCCGAGCGGGGAAGAGAATTCGGCGAAACACCCGGCTTGGGCTGGATCGCGGGGGAGATCACCGCGCTCGAACCCAGCCGCGGCAAGATTCCCCATATCGGATGGGCGGACGTGACATGGCAAGAGAGTGACGGCTTGCCGGTAATCCAGGGGCGCAGCTTCTATTTCGTCCATTCCTATCACTTGACCGGATATGAACCGAAGGATGTCATCGGAGAATCGGCTTATGGCGGAACGATCGTCGCGGCGGTGCGCCGCGATAATATGATGGGCGTGCAGTTCCACCCCGAAAAAAGCGGCGCGGCCGGCCTGCAGTTTCTTTCTGCCTTCCTCGCGTGGCGGCCGTGAGCGATATCGCGCCGAGCCTGACCAGGATCGAGCGGGCGACCGCGCTTTCCCGGGCGGATCTCGCGGATCTGATCGATGCGGCGGTGGCGGCCATCGAGGCGGGTGGCGGATTCGGCTGGATCGATCCGCCATACCGCGATGTCATGGAAGCTTATTGGAAAGGCGTTCTGCTTATTCCCGACCGCCACCTGATCGTGGCGCGGCTCGATCATATCATCGCGGGATCATGTCAATTGCAACGCCCGGGGAAGAATAACGAGGCGCAGGCGCATACGATTCAGCTGACTACTAGTTTCGTCGCACCTTGGGCGCGCGGGCATGGGCTCGCCCGCCAACTGACGCTTGCCGCCGAGGAATGGGCTAAGGAACTGGGCGCGAGCGTCATCAATCTCGATGTCCGCGCCACCCAGCAGGCGGCGGTGCAGCTCTACCGCTCGCTAGGATATACCGAGCTGGGTACGCATCCTCATTACGCCCGCGTGCGCGGCAGTTATGTCTCCGGCATTTATTTTTGGAAGGATCTGGCATGATCCTCTATCCCGCCATCGATCTGAAGGACGGCGTCTGCGTGCGCCTGCTGCGCGGGGACATGGCGCGGGCGACGGTTTTCTCGCAGGACCCCCCCGCGCAGGCCCTGGCATTCCAGGAGGCTGGGGCGCGCTACCTACACCTCGTCGATTTGAACGGCGCCGTGGCGGGCCGGTCGGTGAATGGCGCGGCCATCGAGGCGATTCTTTCCCGTCTCTCTATTCCCGTACAGCTCGGCGGTGGAATCCGTACGCACGCGGATATCGATTATTGGCTGGATCGCGGCGTCGCCCGCGTGATCGTCGGTTCCGCGGCCCTCCGGACGCCGCACCTCGTGAGCGAAGCCGCCCGTCGCCATCCGGGCCGTATCGCCGTGGCACTCGATGCCCGCCAGGGCTTCCTGGCGGCCGAAGGCTGGGTGGAAACCACCGCCATGACGGTTGAAGATGTCGCGGCGCTCTTTGCCGATGAGCCGCTGGGCGCTTTTATTCACACAGATATCGAACGGGATGGCGCGGGTGCGGGCTTCAACCTTGAAGCCAGCGTGGACTTGGCGCGCCGCACGGCAATTCCGGTGATCGTCTCGGGTGGATGCCATTCGCTGGAAGACATTACCGCACTGAAAAAGAGCGGGCTGGCGGGTGCCGTCGTCGGGCGCGCACTCTATGACGGCTCGCTCGACCTCGGCGCGGCCTTGAGGTTGCTCGATGGCCAGGGTTAGACTGATCCCGTGCCTGGACGTCAAGGATGCCCGCGTGGTCAAGGGCGTGCAATTCGGCAATCTGCGCGATGCAGGCGATCCGGTCGAGCAGGCGCGGCTCTATGATCGCGCGGGCGCCGATGAATTATGCTTCCTCGATATCAGCGCGACCATCGAAGGGCGTGCACCGCTCCTCGATATCGTCCGGCGCACTGCCGCGGCCTGTTTTATTCCGCTTACGGTGGGCGGAGGCGTGCGGACCCTGGAAGACGTCACGGCGCTTCTGCGCGCTGGCGCGGACAAGGTCGGAATCAACAGCGCGGCCGTTGCCCGCCCGGCTTTTATCGCCGAGGCCGCCCGCGCGGTGGGAAGCCAGGCGGTAATTGTCGCCATCGACGCCAAGAAAACAGGCGAGTCTCGTTATGAGATCTTCACGCATGGCGGGACGCGCGCGACAGGGCAGGATGCCGTGGCTTTCGCGCAGCAGGCTGCCGAACTGGGTGCGGGGGAACTGCTCGTCACCGCCATCGACCGGGACGGCACAGGCGAGGGATTCGACACGGATCTGCTGCGCGCCATCGGCCGCCGGGTTAATATCCCCCTGATAGCCTCGGGCGGTGCGGGGACGCTCGACCACCTCGTTCAGGCCGCAAAGATTGGCGGCGCCGACGCGATCCTCGCCGCTTCTATTTTCCATTTCGGGATTTTTTCGGTGGAAGAGGCGAAGGATTACCTTGCAAAAGCCGGCATCGATGTCCGGCGAAAGGAAGAGATCGGATGAACGGGAAACTGGTCACGATCTTCGGCGGCGGCGGCTTTCTGGGCCGCCACATCGTTCCGTTACTGGTGCAGGCGGGCTGGGTGGTGCGGGTGGCGCAGCGCTATCCCGACCAGGCGCTCTTTCTGCGTATGAATGGACCGACCGGCCAGGTCGACCTCCACCGCACCGATATCACCCGGGATGCGGATATAGCGAGCGCCCTAGAAGGCGCCCAGGCGGTGATCAATTGCGTGGGTGTCCTGACCAGCCGCGGCCGGCAGAGCTTCAGGCGGATCCATCGCGATGCGCCGGGAAGGATCGCCGAGCAGGCGCAGCGCGCCGGTATTTCTCGCTTCATTCAAGTCTCGGCGCTCGGTGTGGATGAAAATTCACGCTCCGTCTATGCGCGCTCCAAATACGAGGGAGAGAGCTTGGTCCGCGACCATCTTCCTGCGGCAACGGTGATGCGCCTCGGCCTGCTGATTGGCCCGGAAGATGACTTTTTCAACCGCTTTGCCCGCATGACGCGTTTTTCGCCCTTCCTGCCTTTAATTGGAGGTGGCCGGACGCGTTTCCAGCCCGTGCTGGTGACCGACGCCGCCCAAGCGGTCGTTCGCGCGCTCGAGGCCCAGGAAGCTCCTGGCACAATCTATGAGATCGCTGGTCCCGATCATTACAGTTTCCGGAACTTGATGGTGTTGATGTTGCGTGTCTTAGACAAGAGGCGCGCGCTCATTCCGATACCTTTCGGCGTGGCCGTCCTGCTGGCGGCTTTTACCCAGTTTATCCCAGGGGCGCCACTGACGCTCGACCAGGTGCGGCTGCTACGGCGGGACAATGTGCTCTCGGGCACGCATCCGGGAAGCGAAGCGCTCGGCATTACGCCGCAGCCGCTTACGCCCGACGTTTTGGCCTATTTGGCTCCCTATCGCTAGGGAATTGGAGAAATGGCGGCTTTTCCGGAGCAGGCGCGACAGTCGCTCCGCTTTTCATAGCGGATTGCCGTCAGCGTGCCGGCGAGCCCGTCCCAGAGCATGAGCCTGCCCGCGAGCGTCTCGCCAATGCCGAGCAATTCCTTGAGGATTTCCGCACCCTGCCAGGTGCCGATCAAGCCCGCCGTCGGGCCGAGGATGCCGGCCTGCTCGCAGCGGGGCATCGCCCGCTCGGCCGTCGCATGCGGAAATAGGCAGGCGTAGCAGGGCCCGTCAGGGCGAAAGGTGGTGATCTGCCCCTCGAAGCGGACGACGCCCGCGCTGACCCAGCTCTTTCCGAGTTCAAGGCAGGCTTTGTTCACCGCATAGCGTGTCGCCATCGTGTCGCTGGCCTCCGCGACGATATCGTAGCGAGCGATGAGATCGCGGGCGTTGGCGTCCGTCAACCGCTCAGCGTGAGCGGTAAGCGAGAGATCCGCATCGAGGGCGCGCAGGCGGGCCATTGTGGCATCGACCTTGCGTGCCCCTACCGCCCCCGCATCGTAGAGGGGCTGCCGGTGCAGATTGCTGAGCTCGACCGTGCCATCGTCGAGCAGGCCGAGATGGCCAATACCGGCGCCCGCGAGGTAGAGCGCAAGCGGGGCGCCCAATCCTCCCAGCCCGACGATGAGAACGCGCGCGCCGAGCAGCCGAGCCTGGCCCTCTTCCCCGACTTCCTCCAGGATCGCCTGGCGCGCATAGCGTTCGAGCTGCGGATCGGTGAGGCCCGTCATGATTGCGCCCCTGCGAGCTTTTGGAGGCGGGGGAGGAGCTTGCGAAAAGCCGCGGTGCGGTGGCTCAGTTCATGCTTTTCCTCGGGCTGCATCTCACCGAACGTGGCCGTAAATCCATCTGGAACAAAGATGGGGTCGTAGCCGAAACCTAGAACACCTCTGGGTTGGAGCGAGAGAGAGCCTGGGGCATGGGCCTCGACACAGACTTCCTCTCCCTCGGGCGTGACCAGCGCCAGCGCGCACACGAAGGCGCACGAACGTGACGGATGCCCTGATTGGGCGACTTCATCCAGAACCCGTTGGATCGCGTGCGAGAAGTCGCGCTCCGCTCCCGCCCAACGCGCTGAATAGATGCCAGGTGCCCCGGCCAGAGCCTCCACGGCTAGGCCGGAATCGTCGCCGATAGCGGGCACACGCGCGAGACTGGCAGCGGCGCGGGCTTTGAGGAGGGCATTCTCCGCGAAGGTGTTCCCAGTTTCCTCGGGTTCGGGCAAGCCAAGATCGCCCGCCAGGGCCAGCCTAAATCCGAGCGGTGCGAGGAGATCGATCAATTCCTGGGCTTTGCCGCGGTTATGCGAGGCGACGACAAGCGCCATCAGGACGCAAGCACGCGACGCTGGTGGGCCACCAGCTCCTGCGTTCCCTGATGGGCCAGCCGTAGTAGAGCCAAGAATTCCGCCTCCGTGAACGGCGCGCGCTCGGCGGTTCCCTGTACTTCGATGAGCCGTCCATCGGCCATCATGACGAAATTGGCATCTGCGTCGGCCGTGCTGTCCTCATCGTAATCGAGATCGAGAATTGCCTCGCCTTGGCGCAAGCCGCATGAAATAGCGGCAACGGCACCGGTGATCGGTAGTGCGAGCAGCATTCCCAAAGATCGCATATGCTCGAGGCAGAGATGCAGTGCCACGAAGGCGCCGGTGATCGCCGCCGTTCGCGTCCCGCCATCGGCCTGGATGACGTCGCAGTCGATCTTGATCTGCCGTTCACCCAGTTTGCCGAGATCCACCGACGCGCGCAGCGCTCGCCCAACCAGGCGCTGGATTTCCTGCGTGCGCCCTGACTGGCGGCCGCGCGCCGCTTCGCGATCAATGCGGTCATGGGTGGAACGTGGCAACATGCCGTATTCCGCCGTGATCCATCCCTTCCCGGTATTCCGCAGGAAAGGCGGGACCTTTTCTTCGAGACTGGCCGTACACAGCACATGCGTGTCGCCAAATTTGGCGAGACAAGAACCTTCCGCGTATTTGTTAACCCCCACTTCGAGAGTTATCGGGCGTAGTTGATCGGACTTCCGGCCGGATGGGCGCATAATTCCTCCTTGAGCGTGCGCGTTGCATACACGATCCGCGCTGGATTGACGATAGCGCCCTTCCTCCCTACATTTCGGCAATGATGTTACCGGTAAAGCTCTCGCCGACGCGACCTGGGCTGAGCGAGCTATCGGCACGCTCCCGCGAAGTGTTCCGCATGGTCGTCGACGCCTACCTGGCGACCGGGGAACCGGTCGGCTCCCGCGCGCTTGCCAAGCTTTTAGGAACGGAACTGTCCCCCGCCACGATACGGAACGTCATGGCGGATCTAGAGGATATCGGGCTTCTCTATGCGCCGCACGTCTCTGCGGGGCGCCTGCCAACCGATCTCGGTCTGCGCCTTTTCGTCGATGGCTTGATGGAAGTGGGCGGTCTGACCGAGGAGGAGCGGACGAACATCGAAAGTCAATGCGCCACGGAAGGGAAGTCCACCGAAGAAATGCTGACCCAGGCGACGACGGCGCTGTCCGGCCTGGCGCATTGTGCCGGTCTCGTGCTCGCCCCCAAGAGCGAGCTGCCGCTGAAGCACATAGAGCTCGTGCCGCTTGCGCCGGGGCGGGCCCTGGTGGTTCTGGTGACGGAAGGTGGCCTGGTCGAGAATCGCCTGCTCGATATTCCCCTCGGCCTGCCGAGCTCGGCGCTCATCGAGGCGACCAATTATCTCAATGCGCGGCTGGCGGGGCGTTCACTTCCGGCCGCGCATGCGGACATTTTGCGCGAGCTCAAGGAAGACCGCGCGGTCCTCGATGAGCTTACGCGCAGGGTAGTCGCGAACGGCCTGGCGAGCTGGGCGGAAAAACCAGGGCAATCCGCCTTGATCGTACGCGGGCAGGCGCACCTTCTCGACGATGTAACCCATGTCGCCGATCTCGAGCGTCTGCGTCTGCTGTTCGGTGCGCTCGAAACCAAGGAGAATTTGGTAAAGCTTCTCGAGCTTGCCGACAGTGCGCAGGGGGTGCAGATATTTATCGGTGCGCAGAATGAACTATTCTCCATGGCGGGCTGTTCGGCGATCATCGCGCCCTACCGCAACCGTGACCGCCAGTTGATCGGCGCGATCGGTATCATCGGTCCGAGCAGGATCAACTATTCGCGAATCATTCCGATGGTGGACTACACTGCCCAGATCATTGGGCGTCTCTTAGGATAGGCTATGCAGGAAGAAAAAGACAAAAGCGGCAAGGAGGACATGGCGGCACCTCATCCAGAAACGCCTCCGTTGGAGAACCCGGTTGTGGCCGAAGACACGCCCGAAGCGGGAGTACAGACCGAGGCGGCTCTCCGCGAGGAACTCGCCAATATGAAGGATCAGCTCTTGCGCGCGCTGGCCGAAGCCGAGAATACGCGGCGGCGCGCGCAGCGCGAACGCGAGGATCTTCAGAAATTTGCCGTGACCGCTTTTGCCCGCGATATTCTTCAAGTCGCGGATAATTTGGAGCGCGCGCTAGGTGCCATTCCCACCGACGCCTTGGCCGATGACGCCTTGCTCAAGGGTCTGTATGAGGGGGTCCAGGCAACCGAGCGTCAGCTCGAAGGCAGCCTCGCCAAACAGCATATCAAGAAAATCGTCCCCTTGGGGGAGAAGTTCGACAGCAATCTCCACCAGGCAATGTTCGAGGTGGAGAATTCGGGTCAGCCCGCCGGCCACGTGGCCCAGGTTCTGGCCGCGGGCTATCTGATCCATGATCGCCTGCTACGGCCGGCCATGGTTGCGGTTTCCAAGGCCGCCGACGGTGGCGCGGGGAGCAATACCCAAGCTCCGCATATCGATACGCAAGCCTGATGCCTGTCCTTGACAGGTGGGCGGGTGCAAGAGAGAGTGCGGGCTGAGGGAAACTTGACCGACGATATCCAGACACTTCGCCGCGATATCGACGCGGCCGACCGACAGATTCTTGCGCTGGTCAATCGCCGCATGGAACTGGCCCTTGAAATCGGGCGGCGCAAGAAGGGAACGGTCCAGCAGATCGCCCATTTTTACCGTCCTGCCCGGGAAATGGCGATTATCCGCGAACTGGATGGTATCAATCAAGGACCGTTGCCTCGGCTCGCGTTAGTGCGGCTATGGCGCCAGATCATCGCCGCGGGGCTTCAGCTTCAATGTCCCTTCCGCATTACCTACGTGACGGGAAAGGGCCTGGGGGAGCTCGCCGAAAATCACTTTGGTGCGACTACGCCGCTCATCGCCCATCGCAGCGAAATGCAAGCCTTGAACGCATTGACCAGCGGTGCGGCCGAGCTGGCACTGCTGCCGATCCCGGGCCCCGAGCTGAAGCAAGCCTGGTGGCCATCCCTGCGCGCGCCTTTTTACATTCTTGGCCGCTTACCTGCTGTCATCGATGCGAGAAACGGCTCCAATGGCCGAACGCCCGATCTCTTTGGCCGGCGAACGGCGGGGCTCGAAGGGTTGATTGTGGGGCAGGCGGGCTTCGAGGCGAGTGGAATCGATAAAACCTTATTTGCCCTGCGCCTTTCCCAGGAACGCAGCCGGGCCGCGCTCCTCGCGGAGATCACTCAAGCAGGCTTTGCCGCTGAATTATGGGATGCCCGGTTTTCCGAGGGCGTGCATCATTACTTGTTTGCCGTCGATGGCTATATAGAGCCCCAGGACGCGCGCCTGGAAGGTATTTCCACGGAATGGAGCTGGCTCGGTGCGATAGCGGCGCAGATCGCTGCATGAACCCTCGTTCTTCCATACTTTCCATCGCTCCTTATATCGGGGGCGAGCGCGCCCTGCCGGGCCGGGGGCCGGTTTTTCGCATGGCTTCCAACGAAGGAGCGCTGGGCGCTTCCTCGCTTGCGATCGAGGCGGCGCGCGAGGCAAGCAGCCAGATCCACCGTTACCCCGATGGCCATGCCCGCGCCCTTCGGGAGGCAATCGGCGCGGCTCACGGTCTCGATCCACAGCGCGTCGTATGCGGGGCAGGCTCCGACGAGCTCATCCATCTGATGGTCCTGGCCTACGCTGGACCGGGCGATCAGGTGCTTTATTCTCAACATGGGTTTTTGGTCTATCGAATCGCAGCGCAGATCGCCGGCGCGACGCCAATCGCCGCGCCCGAGACAGGTCTGAAGACCGATTGCGCAGCCCTTCTCGAGGCGGTGACGCCCGCGACCAAGATAGTCCTGCTCGCCAATCCCAACAATCCTACCGGTTCCTACCTGACCTATGAAGAGCTCAAGGAATTGCGCCTGCGGCTGCCGGAGCATGTCCTGCTCGGTATCGATGCGGCCTACGCCGAATATGCCGTGGGCGCACCATCCTATGAGGATGGCCATCGCCTGGCGCATGAGCACGACAATGTCGTGATGCTGCGCACCTTCTCCAAGATTTATGGGTTGGCGGGTTTACGCGTCGGATGGGCATTCGGTTCTCCACCGGTCGTGGAGATTCTCAATCGTATCCGTGGACCTTTCAATGTCGGGGCGGGTGCCCAGGCCGCAGCATGTGCCGCGCTCTCGGATACCGCGCATATCGCCCGCGCCCGCGCGCACAACGATATCTACCTGCCTTGGCTGCGCACGCGTGTGCTGGAATGCGGCCTGCGCGCCGACCCCAGTTTCGGGAACTTCCTGCTCGTGCAATTTCCTAAGAGTCCTGAACTTAATGCAGACAGCGCGGCGGCCTTTCTCAAGGAGAGGCGCATTCTTGTCCGCAAGATGGGGGCTTATGATCTTCCGCATTGCTTGCGCATCACCATCGCCGAACAGGAATGCGTCGAGGCCGCCGCGGAAGCGCTCGCCGATTTTGTGAAGCAAGCCGCCACGCAATGAATCCGCTCTGCCGTCAGGTTGCGATCATTGGTATCGGATTGATCGGCTCGTCCCTGGCCAGAGGGATCCGCAAGGGCACCCTGGCCGACATTATCCATATCGCGGACAAGGACCCGCAAACGCTCCAGGTCGCGCGCGAACTGAACCTAGGCGATCACTACCATTCCGAAGCGGCGCAGGCCGTCGCACAGGCGGATCTCGTGATTCTCTGCACCCCGGTGGGGACGTATGGCGAGATCGGCGCGGCGATAGGACCGCATATGAAGGACGGGGCGGTGTTGACCGACGTGGGTTCCGTAAAGGGCGCCATCATGGACGCGCTTGCGCCGTACATCCGCCCGGGGGTAGCCTTCGTTCCCGCCCATCCCCTCGCCGGGACGGAACATTCCGGCCCCGAGGCAGGCTTTGCCGATTTATTCCAAGGCCGCTGGACCATTCTGATCGCTGGCGCACCGGCCAGCGCCATGGCTACGGTGACCCAGCTCTGGGAGCGTCTCGGCAGTCAAGTCGAGGTGATGGATCGCCATCACCATGATCAGATCCTCGCCATCGTCTCGCACCTTCCGCACCTGATCGCATATACGATCGTGGGCACCGCCGTTGGCTTGGAGGATTCGGCTAAGCGCGAAGTTATTAAATTTTCGGCATCCGGCTTTCGGGATTTTACCCGCATCGCCGCGTCCGACCCGATCATGTGGCGCGACATTTTTCTGAACAACCGTGAGGCAGTGCTGGAAATGCTGGGCCGGTTCACCGAAGACCTGGCCGCGCTGCAAAAAGCGATCCGGTTTGGCGAAGGGGACAAGCTCGAGGAGCTTTTTACCCGCACGCGGGCCATCCGGCGCGGGATTATCGACGCCCGCCAGGCTTGAGGGCCGCGAGCGCGCCTATCAGCCCAAATTCCAAGATGACGCAAAATATAAATAGACCCAGGCCGAGCCAATAGAGCATGCCGAACCGAGCCATGGCCGCCCAGAAGAGTCCACCCATGCCGATCACGGCAAAAGCGGCACCGAGTAAGAAGAGCGTGGTTTCCTTCATAGACAGAAGCTATTCTAGCGGAGCAACCGAGAAAAACGAGAGGGAACATGGCGCAGGAAATAGCGGAACATGTCTTGAGAAAAGTCACCGCCCTGGGAGCGGATAGCGCCGATCTCGTCTTCGTCCAGCAGACCCAGCTCACGGTCGCCCAGCGCCTGGGTAAGGTGGAAAAGTCTCAACGCGCGGAGGCCAGCGCCTTGTCCGTACGGGCTTTCGTGGGCCAGCGCCAGGCTATCGTATCGACCAGTGATGTCAGCCGGGACGCGTTGGATCTTGTCGCCGCGCGTGCGGTCGAGATGGCCCGGGCAGTGCCGGAAGACCCTTATTGCGGGCTGGCCGATCCGCGGGACCTGGCGCGGGAATTTCCCGAGATCGAGAGTGCCGATCCCATAGAGCCGGCTCAGGAAACCTTGGGTCGCTGGGCTAAAGATGCCGAAGAAAGCGCCCTGGCCGAATCGGGCATTACAAATTCCGAAGGCGCCGAATGCGGCTGGACGTCGCTTGTCACCAGCCTGGCGAATTCCGCCGGCTTCTGGGGAGAGAGCCGGACGACGCGGTATGGCCTGTCGGTCAGCGTGATCGCCGGCGAGGGCACCGCCATGGAGGTGGATGGCGATTATGCCTCCGCGGTTTACGCGACCGACCTCGAGGACCCGGTGACTTTAGGCAAGAGCGCAGCGCGGCGTGCGCTCCGCAAACTCAACCCCCGCAAAATTTCTTCGGGACGCATGCCGGTCGTTTTCGACGCGCGGGTTGCTTCCTCGCTCCTCGGTCACTTTGCGGGAGCCATCAATGGGAGTGCCGTGGCCCGCGGCGCTTCCTTTCTGAAGGACCGGATGAAAAGCGAGGTCTTCGCCCCGGCCGTGACCATCGTCGATGATCCCCTGCGCCGCCGCGGCCTCGGCTCTGCGACCTTCGATGGCGAGGGTTTGCCGATGCGTCCATTGGTCCTGGTCGAGAATGGGGTACTGCAACACTGGCTGCTGGATTGCCGCTCCGCTCGCCAGCTTGGCCTTTATTCCAATGGCCGCGCCCATCGCGGCATGGGTTCGGCTCCCCTGCCCGGCGCCACGAATCTTTATATGCAAGCTGGCGAGCGCGGCCCCGAGGACCTGTTGAGCGGCATACGCGAAGGGCTGTTTGTCACGGATCTGATAGGCTTTGGCGTGAATGCGGTCACGGGAGATTATTCGAGGGGCGCCTCGGGCCATCTGATAGAGAATGGTCAGATCGGTCCAGCCGTGGCCGAAATCACCATCGCGGGAAATCTGCGCGATATGTTTATGCACACGATTCCCGCCAACGATTTGAAATTTCGCTATCGCACTAACGCGCCCACTCTCCTTGTAGAAGGCATGACCGTCGCCGGGCGCTAGCGAGGCTATCTTTTGCGGCGGCGCAGAGAGTCGATGGCCCAGGCGCCCGGTCCAGCAACACTCAGGTAAAGGAATACGAAACAGTAGGCGATGGCGAGTTCGCCATGGTTGTTGATAGGGTAAAAGGCCGCGCCGCTTCCGGCGTGGGCCATGAAATAGGCGACCGCCATTTCTCCCGCCATGATGAATGCCGCGGCTCTGGTGAACAGACCTAGAAAGACCAGGATACCGCCTGCCGTCTCGATCAGTGCGGCGAGGCCGTAGAGCGAAACTAACTGAAAACCTTCGGGTTGTGGAGCGGGGAAGCCGATGAGTTTTGTCAGGCCGTGCTGTAAGAAGAGGAGAGCGAACATGAGGCGGAGAACCGCCAGCATTCTCCTTCTCCAATGATGATCGTTCATGTTTCCTCCCCGTTTTTTGGGCAGTATAGGAAAGAATGGCGACAATGACAAGAAACCTCCTGTCGCTTACAAAGTGACGATTACACTCTAGAATCGCAAGAAACAGCTAGGGAGCGCATATGGAATATCGATTTTTTGGCACAACCGGAATAAAGGTATCGCCGCTTTGCTTTGGCGCCATGACATTCGGCGGGCGCGACTGGTGGGGTGATATCGGCCGGACCCAGCAGGACGAAGCCGATCGGCTGATCGGTAAGGCCCTCCAAGCAGGGATCAACTTTTTCGACACGGCTAACGTTTATTCCGAAGGAGAGTCCGAGAGGATTCTTGGCAAGGCGCTTGGCTCGAAACGCAAGGATGTCGTGCTAGCCACCAAAGTGCGCGGACGAATGGGGCCGGGCACCAATGATGTCGGCCTGTCGCGCCTTCATATCATGCGCCAGGTTGAGGATAGCCTGAAGAGGCTGAATACGGACTATATCGATCTTTACCAGATCCATGCGGTCGATGAGCATACGCCTATCGAGGAAACGCTTCGGGCGCTCGATGACCTCGTCCGGACGGGCAAGATCCGCTATATCGGCTGCTCGAATATGATGGCCTGGCAAATCATGAAGGCCATCGGTCTGTCGGAGCGGGAAGGGTGGGCCCGGTTCCAGTCCGTGCAGGCCTATTACTCGATCGCGGGGCGGGACATCGAACGGGAGATTGTGCCGCTGCTCACGGAATGCAGACTCGGCTTGATGGTATGGAGCCCTCTCGCCGGCGGCTATCTTAGCGGAAAATTCACGGATGCGGCGGCGCCAGCTGGCGCGAGGCGTAGCACCTTCGACTTTCCGCCTTTGGATATTGCGCGCGCGGATGCCTGTGTCCGTGTCATCAAGGATATTGCCGAGGCACGGGGGGTAAGCGTTGCACGCATCGCGCTCGCCTGGCTTTTGCATCAAAAAGAGGTCAGCAGCATTATTATCGGCGCCAAGAACGAGCGCCAGCTTGACGATAACTTGGCTTGTGTGGAGATCTCACTCTCCGCCGAGGAGCTGCGGCGTCTCGACGAGGTGAGTGCGCTCCCGAGGGAATATCCAGGATGGATGCTCGCGCGCATGCGGGAGAATCGGTAATTCGCCGCGGCCCTCTCCGCAACCATGGGCTAGCTCTATCCGATCTGGTGTGGGGAGCGTGGCGGTGTCTCGATCATTTGGAGACGGACACGCCCGATAAGCTTGCCAAGATCATCGAGGGCTGCTGTGCCCTGGGCATTACCAGCTTCGACCATGCCGATATCTATGGCGGCGGTGAAGCGGAAACGCATTTCGGCGCGGCGTTGCATGCCTCGGGTCTCGCGCGGGACGAGATCCAGCTTATCAGCAAGTGCGGCATTCAGCCGATGGGAGAAAATTATCCGGGCAATCGCGTGAAACATTATGATTCCAGCCCCGCACACATAGTGCGCAGCATCGATCGCTCGCTCAAGGCACTGGGTACAGAATACCTGGATCTTCTCCTGCTTCACCGGCCGGATCCCCTCATGCAGGCCGAAGAGACCGCGCGGGCGCTGGAAAGGTCGATGCAGGCGGGTAAGGTGCGGGCAGTGGGCGTATCCAATTTCTCCCCGAGCCAATTTGCCCTGCTCGAACGCTTTATCCCCCTTGCTACCAACCAGATCGAATGTTCCCTGATGCATCTGGATCCGCTTGAAGACGGAACGCTGGATCAGGCGCAGAATATAGGATTCCGGCCTATGATCTGGTCGCCCCTCGGCGGAGGTCAATTATTCGCGCCTGAGGAGGAACGCGGAAGGCGCGTTACCGAGGTGCTCCATCAACTGGGGCAGCGTTATGACGAACAGCCAAGCGTGATAGCTCTAGCCTGGCTGTTGGCCATGCCGAGCCGCCCGCTTCCCATTCTGGGAAGTGGACGGCTGGACAGATTGCGGACCTATTGCCGCGCCGGGGATTTATCGCTCTCGCGCCAGGACTGGTTCATCCTGTATGAGGCAAGCCGCGGCTATCCCGTGGCCTAGGTCAGTATCGCTTGGCCTGCGGATGCGTTCCCATAAGCCGTTTGTATACCATCTCTCCGCCGATCCAGGCCGTAACCAGCACGCCAAGAGCGCAGACGATGGACAGAGTCATCTCGCCATTACCCAGGGTTAACGGTTGACCAGGCTGGCGGTCGGAGAGCCGCATGATCCAGTTGATCAAAGCGAGGATCAGGATCACTCCATTACCTAGCCCGTGATACCAGGAGTAGTTCTCTTCGCGGATCGCCCTTCGGGATAGAAAATCAGCGGCACCAAAGATTCCGGCTACGGCCGCCATGATGACACCCGCCCCGATCAACCATAACGAAGCATGCAGCCAGAATTGATCTTGGGTGTAATTAAAGGCGATGTCTGTCAGAGCCGCGCTGAAGAGATACACCACCGGAAAGGGGATCAGACTGGGGTGAAGCGGATGCCCAACAATTGCTGCCTCGCTGCTGGCAGGATTGTGTAGCTCCGTTGCGGAACCCGTTCCCGGCATTGCTTGGCCATTTCTTTTCATCATAAGACACCTATGCTCCTATATTGTCGGCAAACTGCCGGCGTACGGATTTGTTCCGCATGACTTGAAATGCTTCCCTTTGACGGAACCGGCGATGGAATTGTTCTGAAGTCAGATAAGAATTACTGGCTTCCCGCGAGGAGCCTGGTGCTTTTATCGATGGAACTGTCGTGAAGAGAGGTGAGCGGCGTGGCCGCGAGCCGAAGTGCGGAGGGAATAAGCGCCATTTCCTGGAGAAGCTTGACGGCTAGGTCCAGATCGACGGCGTTTTCCTCGTTGCGCGGCGGGCATGATGCGCGCAGGCGATCATGGCCACTTTCATCATTGGGCGCCGTCCTGTTTCGTTCGGCGATAGGGAGGGGAGGAATTTTTCCCGCCCGAAGCATTGCGAGAATATCCTCGGCACTGGTTCGGCCACTTGTGCAGAGGTTGGGGAGGACGCCCAGCCCGTGAAGGGAATAGCCGCTGGGTGCATGATAGCGCGCCCAGGTGATATCCAGCTCTCCGCCGTTGGGCATGTGCTCTATCGCCTGGACGGTGCCCTTTCCGAAGGAGCTCGTGCCGATCAATACCGCTCTGCCATTGTCCTGCAAGGCCGCCGCGACGATTTCCGCCGCCGAAGCGGAATTGCCATCGACGAGAATGGTAATCGGCTTGCCGCTCGCGGCGTCCTCGTCCGTTGCTTCATAGTTCTGGTGGCTATCGGGGTGGCGCCCTTCGGTGGTCACGATGGTCCCTTTTTTGAGGAAGAGATTGGCGGCCGCGACGGCCTGGTCGACCAATCCTCCCGGATTACCTCTGAGATCGAGGATGATCCCGCGCAGGCGCCGCTTTCCGATATCCGTATAGGCTTCCAGCAGCTTCTCTTCCAGATTCTGGCCGGTCGTCCTGTTGAAGCTGTAGATCCGGAAATAAGCAATATCCCCTTCGCGATGATAGGTGACGGTTTCGGGCACCACTAGGGCCCGGGTCAGGACGATGGTCCGAGGTGGCTGGTTGGGATGGCGGTAGGTAATCTCCACCATGCTATCAATCGGGCCGCGCAGCCTGTCGATCAACTCCTTCTGCGAGAGCTTCTCGGTGGGTGTGCCCTGGATGGCGACGATTTCATCGCCGCTGCGAATTCCTGTGCGTTCCGCGGGCGTATAATGACGCACCGCCTGGACGAATGCCTTGCCGTCCTGAAAAGTGAAGGTCACCCCGATCCCGCCGAAACCCTCGCGGCGCGCGCGTATCTCATTGGTGTCGGCTGCGGAATGATATCGGGAGTAATGGTCGAGCTTGCTCATGACACCGGTAAAAAAAGCCTGGTAGATATCTTCGGGATTGGCCCCGCTCAGGGCAGTCGAATGTTCACGCGCTGCTTGGATCAACTGACTCGCGGCCATGCCCCAATCGGCCGGTTCCGCTCCATCGTCGAGATCGGCGTGCTTGATGACACGTCCATCGATCAGCAAGGTCAAAGTTGCCGGTTCCGAGCGCTGAGCGGTTAAGCCGTGCTCGATCATTGACAGGTTTTGCAGTCCCGCCAGGGTCAGCTCGGAAATATCGGGATCATCGACGTAAAGCTCGCCGATATAAGACATTCCGCGCGTCATCATCTCCGCGGTGCGACTGGCGAAGTCTCCATCGCTTGGCGGCGACGCGCACGCAGCGAGCAGGATAAGCGCGAGGAGACATGGAAGAGGAAATCTCTGGCGGACGAATGCCACTGGTAACCCTGTTATCGCATTCCGTCGCGCCCAATATCGTCTTGTCTGAGATGAACGCGCCTCGCTCATATTCCCACTCTCGCCTCGGCGACCATAATGTAAATCCTTATCTGCGCCTAGGCCGCTTTTCACGCGGTCTCGACCGGGATGGCTTCCCGCGGCTGAGAGGTGGTTTTCCCACAGGTTTACCGACAAGTTGGAAGTTCAGCTGGCCCGTCAGCGGATCGGCCGCCCGGAGCAGGGCGGTCACTTTATCCCCGAGTCGAAATTCTTGGCCATGGCGGCGGCCCTTGAGTATGTGCCCGGTGCGATCCAGCATATAAAAATCATCGGTCAGGCTCGCAATCGGAATCAGTCCATCGGCGCCGTTTTCCTCGAGGGCGACGAACAGTCCGAAGGGTGTCACGCCCGAGACGCGAGCCGGAAACGTTTGATCGATGCGCTCGGCCATGAAGGCGCAGACGAAACGATCGAGCGCTTCTCGCTCGGCTGTAGCGGCACGACGTTCCGTTCCGGAAATATGTTCGCCAAGCTTTTGGAAATTCTCATTGCCCGCCAACCCGTCTCGACCAAGGCTGAGGGCGTCAATCAGGGAGCGATGCACGAGCAGGTCGGCATAGCGGCGGATCGGGGAGGTGAAATGGGCATATCGCGCGAGCGCCAGGCCGAAATGGCCGATATTCTCGGGCGAATACACCGCCTGGGACTGGCTGCGCAGGATGAGCTGGTTGACCATCCCGACATAGGGACCATGCGCCACCTTTTTCAGCAGTTCGGAGAAATTGGCCGGCCGGATATGGCGTCCGGCGGGAAGGTGAAAGCCGAGTCCGGCAAGAAATTCTCGCAACAGCGCAATCTTGGCCTCGTCGGGGCGGTCATGGACGCGGTACAGGCAGGGTGCGTGGTGCGCCTCCAGTGTCTCGGCGGCGCAGACATTGGCGAGGATCATGAATTCCTCGATCAACCGATGGGAGTCGAGCCGCTCGCGCAGCGTGATCCGGCTGATGTGTCCATCCGCGCCAAAGAAAACGCGTCGCTCGGGCAGGTCGAGATCGAGCGTCCCTCGTTTATGCCGCGCTTTAATCAGCGCACCGAATGCACCATAAAGGTGATCGATATTCTCGAGATGGCCCCCCGGAACACGATTGCTGCGGTGCGCCTCGACCGTGCGATAGGTCAGGCGCGCGGCAGAACGCATCATGCCGCGCATGAAACGATGCCGGATCTTTTTGCCGGAGCGATTGATGAACATCTCGACTGCCAGGCAAGGGCGGTCTTCGCCCGGTTTCAATGAGCACCAGCCGTTGGAAAGGGCTTCGGGCAGCATGGGGATGACGCGATCCGGAAAATACACGGAATTGCCACGCCGCTGCGCCTCGCGATCGAGGGCGTCATGGGGCCGGACATAATGGGCCACGTCGGCAATCGCGACGATCAAGCGCCAGCCTTGCTCGTGCGGCTCGGCGAAGACCGCATCGTCGAAGTCGCGGGCATCCTCGTCATCGATCGTGACCAGGGGGACCTGGCGGAGATCGACACGCTCCCCGAGGGCGGCGGCCTTGGCGCTATCGGCGGCCGCCGTGACGGCGGATGGAAAGGCCAGCGGCAATCCATGCGCCGCCGCGGACATCAGGCTGATAGTGCGTGCTTCGCCGAATTTGCCGATACGCTCCACGACCCGCGCGTGTCGGGCCTCGGTTTCGGCGAGCACGATCTCTCCCGGCTGGGCGCCGCGGCGTTCCTTGGGGGCGACCATGAAAACGGTCTTGATCTTACGGTCGGCCGGCAGAAGTCGCCCGTCTTTTTCGAGTAAGCCAACCACACGGCCCACGCGATTCTCCAGGATTCGGATTGGACGCGCGACAAAGCTCTCGTTCTCGAGGGCGTCGATATGCGCAAGCATGCGGTCGCCAATCTGCAGTGCGTGCGTGCGTGCGCTCGGAGTAACGGAAATTATCGGGACATCCTGCCCTTCGGGCCATTTGGTCGGCTCGGCGATGAACGCGCCGTCATCATCGACGCCGCTGATACGCACAATACCGACCTCGGGAAGGACCGCTTTTGCGCCACGTGCCTTTTTTGTGGGGGGCCTTCTTTTTGGTCGACGCATCGGAGCCATACAAAATCAGCATAACACCCTGGACGTTGAAAGGATAGAATGCCCAGCATGCGCCTTCCTCATATCCTTATGGCCCTCGGCGTCGCCGTCATCTGGGGAATCAATTTCATCTTCATAAAATTCGCCCTCGTGGATTTCCCGCCCATTCTCCTGACGGCCCTCCGCTTCACTCTCTCCGCGGTGCCATTCTTGTTTCTGCCGCGACCCAAGCTCGCTTTTCGCGAAATGGCCGTGATCGCGCTGTTCCTATTCGTGGCCCAATATGCGCTGCTTTTCTCAGGCATGCGCAGCGGCATGCCGCCTGGGCTGGCTTCGATGCTGCTTCAGACGCAGGTATTCTTCTCGATCTTGCTCGCGATTCCCTTCCTGGGCGAAAAACCGACCCTGCGACAAGGTATCGGCATGGCCGTGGCGCTCGGCGGCATCGCGCTCATGGCCACTACGGTGGGCGGCGACGTCACTTGGCGGGGCCTGTCTTTGACCCTGGCCAGCGCCTTGACGTTCGGACTCGGCAACATCCTGCTGCGCCGGAGCGGGGGAGGTGGCGTCCCGATCCTTGCCCTGGTGGCATGGCTGAGCCTCATTCCTCCGCTCCCGTTGTTCGCTCTGTCCTGGGAGACGGAAGGCGGCACGGCAATCCTGCACGCGCTCACCACTGCCCATCCATTGGCTATCGTAAGCCTCCTCTATATCGCGGCGATCTCGACCCTTGCGGGTTTTGGGCTCTGGGGCACTTTGCTGAAGCACTATCCGACCGCCACAGTTACGCCCTTTGCCTTGCTCGTTCCGGTGGTGGGTATCGTAATATCCTTCCTGGTGACGGGTGAGACTTTCAGCCAGGCGCGGTTGATTGGCACGATGCTGGTGATGGGCGGATTATGCCTGGTGGTGCTGCGTGTCCCCGCCTTCGTGAAGGCGAGCAGGGTATAGCGAGAAGGACTCAGCCGGGACCAGGTCCTCAGCGCTGCTGTTTCAGTTCGATCTCGACGAAAGACAAAGGTTCGGTCCCGGCATTGATGACGTTATGTTCGATTCCGGCGGGCCGAGCATAGGATCGCCCTCTGCGCATTTCACCTTGGTGGTTTCCCGTGGCATCTTCGATCATCACCTTGCCGTCGGTGAGCGGAACAACAATATTAGGATAGGCGTGGAAATGATGGCCGGTCTCGGCGCCGGCCGCGAAGTCCCATCGCGTGACGATTATTGCGTCATTTTCTATTTGAGGTTCGCCGCTTGCCTGCGTTCGTTTTACCACTGTTGGTCCTCTTTCTGGTCGCGGCCTTGGGTTTATCCTCTTTCTGCGCGAGGAGCTTGAGTGCCTCCTCGACCGAAATATTGTCGGGGTCGCCCATATTCCTGGGAAGCGTTGCGTTGATCTTGCCATGTTTGACATAGGGGCCGTACCGACCCTTATGCAGCGTGACCGGCTGGCCGTCCTCGGGATGTGTGCCGAGCACCTTGCCCGCCGGCGCTCCTCCTCCGCGGCCGCGCTTGGGCTCGGCGAGAATGACCACGGCGCGGTTGAGGCCGATCGTTAGCACATCGTCCCCCTTTGGGATCGAGCGAAACTCCTCGCCGTGCTTGAGATAAGGGCCGAAGCGGCCGATTGCCGCCGTGATCTTTTTGCCAGTCTCGGGGTGTGCGCCGACCTCGCGCGGCAGGCTGAGCAGGCCACGTGCGATATCGAGGGTGACATCCTCGGGTTTCATCTCCTTGGTGAGCGAAGCGCGCTTGGGTTTGTCGCCATTGCCTCGTTGGACATAATACCCGTAAGGACCTTTGCGCAGCGTAATATCTTCGCCGTTTTCGCTTCCGAGCGTGACAGGTCCCTGGGCTAGGACGTCGCCCTCGCCGCCATCCACGGTGAGGGGGCGGGTATAGGTGCACTCGGGGTACCGGCTGCAGCCGATAAAGGCGCCGTTGCGCGCCAGTTTGATGCCAAGTGTGCCCGTCTTGCAGGCTGGACAGGCGCGCGGATCCACGCCATCGGCGCGGGGCGGAAAGAAATGCGGCGCGAGAGTCTCGTTCAGGCGATCAATCACGGCCGAGCGCGTGCCGATATCCTTGTCGAGGATGGCGACCGCCTCCTTCATCGAAGGCAGGACGGACGACCGCCCCTGGCTGTCGCTATGATGGAGGGCGAAGTCCAACCAGAAATCGCTCAGTACTTTCTTCCAGTCCGCGCGGCCACCAGAAATGTCATCGAGCTTCTCCTCGAGATCGGCGGTAAACCCATATTGGACGTAGCGGTCGAAGAAGCCGGTGAGGAAGCTCGTGACCAGCCGGCCGCGATCCTCGGGCACCAGGCGCTTCTTCTCGATCCGCACGTACTCGCGGTCGACCAAGGTCTGGAGCGTCGAGGCGTAGGTCGAGGGCCGCCCGATCCCCAACTCCTCCAGCTTTTTAATCAGGCTTGCTTCGCTATAGCGGGGCGGAGGCTGGGTGAAATGCTGGGCGGGCATCACCGTCTTGAGGACGACCGTATCGCCCTTGGCCAATTGCGGCAGGCGCGCATTTTCGTCATCTTCGCTCGGCTCGTCGCGGTCCTCCTGGTAGAGTGCCAGGAAGCCGTCGAAGGTCACGATCGTGCCGCTGGTGCGCAGCACGACATCCCGGCCCGCAATGTCGATAGCCACCTGGTCGAGCGCGGCGCTCTGCATCTGCGAGGCGACCGTCCGCTTCCAGATCAGCTCATAGAAGCGATAATCGAGGTCGTCGAGAAAGGAGCGCACCTGCTCCGGAGTACGGGAAACATCGGTGGGCCGAATGGCTTCGTGCGCTTCCTGGGCGTTCTTTGCGACACTTTTATATTCCCGTGGCGCGGATGGGAGGTAGGAATGTCCATATTGACGCTCGATCAGATAGCGGACGCCCTCGATGGCGTCGCGGGAGAGCGAGACGCCATCCGTCCGCATATAGGTAATCAGGCCGACCGTCTCGCCACCTATTTCGACGCCTTCATAGAGACGCTGGGCGATGCGCATGGTCTGGCCTGCCCCAAGGCCGAGCTTGCGCGACGCTTCCTGTTGCAGGGTCGAGGTCGTGAAGGGCGCAAAAGGGTGCCGCTTGGTGGCCTTGCGCTCGACCTCCCGTACGATCAGAGGGGGTGCTGCCGTAACGCGCGCGACGGCATCCTCGGCCTGGGCTTGTGTCGCGAGATCGAATTTGTCGAGCTTCTTCCCGTCGAGATGGGTCAGGCGGGCCTGGAAGATTTGGCCGTTCGGCGCTTGGCCGTCGATGGCGACTGTCCAATATTCCTGTGGCCGGAAGGCTTCGATCTCCGCCTCGCGCTCGCAGACGATGCGCAGCGCCACCGACTGCACCCGTCCCGCCGACCGGGAGCCGGGCATTTTGCGCCAGAGTAGCGGCGATAAGGTAAAGCCCACCAGATAATCGAGTGCCCGGCGCGCCAGATAGGCGTCGACCAGCTCCTGGTCGATCTGGCGGGGATTGTTGATGGCCGCCAGCACCGCGCGCTTGGTGATCTCGTTGAACGCGACCCGCTCGATCTTGAGCTTGCCCAGGGCCTTCTTTTCGCGCAGGGCCTCGACCAGGTGCCAGGAAATGGCCTCTCCCTCGCGGTCGGGGTCGGTCGCCAGGATCAAACTGTCGGCCTGCCTGGCTGCCTTGGCGATTTCCTGGACTCGCTCGGCGCCGCGGCCCTCCTGGATCCAGCTCATCGCGAAGTTTTCCTCGGGCCGCACCGAGCCGTCCTTGGCGGGGAGGTCCCGCACATGGCCGAAACTGGCCAGCACGCGATAGTCGCTGCCCAAATATTTATTGATGGTTTTGGCTTTGGCCGGAGATTCAACGATTACGAGTTTCATTAAATTACAGTATCTTATCAACGATCATGGAGACACGATTGCCAGGGTGCCGCTCCAGCCTGCCGGCCAGTTCGAGTTCCAGGAGGATTGTCCCTAGAATCATGGAGGAGCATTGGCATTGCCGGAGCAATTCGTCAACCGCTACGGGCGAGGGAGAGAGCTGCATCAAGATATTGCGGCGCCAGCTATCGAGCTCGCTGTCCGAGGGTGGAACGATATCCTCCCAGCGAATCTGTTCGTCGGGTTCCAGAAACCGCGTGCGGTCGCGCATCGGCTCGATTTCGGCGATGATCTGCTCGGCATCTTCGACAAGCGTGGCCTTCTCGCGGATGAGCTTGTTGGCACCACGACAGCGCGGATCGAGCGGTGAGCCGGGCACGGCCATCACTTCGCGACCCTGTTCCAGGGCAAAGCGCGCCGTGATGAGCGAACCCGATTTAAGCGCCGCCTCGATCACCACCACGCCCAGGGACAGGCCGGAGATGATGCGGTTGCGGCGTGGGAAATTGCGGGCGGTTGGCTGGGTGCCCACGCCCATCTCGGCGACGATCAGGCCGCGTTGGGAGATTTCCTGGTATAATTGTTCATTTTCAGGAGGATAGATGATGTCGATGCCACCCGCGACGACGGCGACCGTTCCTTCAGGACGCGCATCATCCTGAGCAGACAGAGCGCCGCGGTGGGCGGCCGTGTCGATCCCGCGCGCCAGACCCGAGACGACGGCATAGCCTGCCTTAATGAGATCCGCGGCCATGGTTTCCGCGAGCCGCCTGCCATTCGCAGACGCGTTGCGCGCCCCTACCAGGGCGATCATCGGCTGGGCCAGGAGGTCCAGTCGCCCGAGGACATTGAGAAGCGGCGGAGAGTCGGAGAGGACTCGCAGCCCCATTGGGAAGGAGGCCGAGCAAAAGGGAAGCAGGACCCCGCCGATGCGGCGCAGGGCAGCATATTCGCGCTCGGCATCCTCACGCTTGTAAGGGGTGAACGGCTGGGCGCGTCCGCCACGCCGGGCGAAGTCAGGCAGGGCGCGCAATGCCTCTCGCGCAGAACCGAAGCGCGCCAGGAGCTGACGAAAAGCCACCGGGCCAACATTCTCCGTGCGCCAGAGCTGCAGCCATTCGAGCTGCTCGTTCTCGCTCAGTTCTCGTTGTTCGCTGGTCATGAAGGGCGCAAGGGAGCATTTTCCTTGCAGCTGGGTCAAGATTTATCTCTGGTCGGTCTGCCAGCGGGGCGATGAATAGACAGGGGCATTGCTTCGCGGCAAAGCGGGGAATCCTCGAATCATGTCGGCGCATTTCTCCGCCATCATGATGGTCGGTGCGTTGAGATTGCCGCTGACAACCGAAGGCATGATCGAGGCATCCACCACCCGCAGGCTGGCGACGCCATGCACGCGGGCCTCGGGATCGACGACGGCCAAGGAATCCGTCCCCATTTTACAGCTGGCGCACGGATGATAAGCGCTGTCGGCCTTGGCGCGAACAAAGGCGTCGATGTCCGTATCACTCCGGACATCTGGTCCCGGTTGCAATTCTGCGCCGCGATAGGAGGCGAAGGCCTTTTGAGCGAAGATTTCCCGGGTCAGTTTCACGGCGTCGCGCATTTCGCGGCGGTCCTGCTCGGTCGCCAAATAGTTCGGCTGGATTTCCGGATGTTGCCGGGGATCGCTCGACCGAATGCGGATCCAGCCCTTCGAGGTCGCCCGCATGGTGCCGGCATGGACTTGGAAAGCTTCGCATTCGACGGGCTGCCGGCCATGATCGATCACTTGAGACGGCAAGAAATGGTACTGCAGATTGGGGTGTTCGATCCCCGCTTGCGTTCGGATGAATCCACCAGCTTCGAGATGGGCGCTCGCGCAGACCCCCCGCCGGGTCAAGAACCACCGCGCCCCCGCCAGGGCCATGCGCGGCATCTTCTGCACGCCATAGAGGGAAAGGGGCTGGGTGCAGCGGTGCTGGATATACATCTCCAGATGTTCCTGCAGGTTCTCGCCGACGCCTGGCAGGTCATGGACCACCGGTATGTTATGCCGGCGCAGCAGATCGGCAGGCCCAATACCCGAAAGCTGCAGAAGCTGGGGCGAATTGATCGCTCCGCCGCTCAGGATGGTCTCGCGCTCGGCGCGCACCTTGCGTATCTGGCCATTCCGGAGGTATTCGACGCCCACGGCGATATTTTCCTCGAACAGGATGCGGGTGACGAAGGCGCCGGTGTGGATCGCCAGGTGGGGACGCCGCTCCGCCGGCCGCAGATAGGCCGCCGCCGCCGACCAGCGCCGCCCATTATGAATCGTCATGTCCATCCGGCCGAAGCCTTCCTGCTGATACCCGTTCATATCCTCGGTGTAAGGGTAGCCCGCCTGGAGCCCGGCCTCGATAAAGGCATCGAAGAGCGGATTGGGCTGATCGCCGCGATGCACCCACAAGGGTCCGCTATCGCCGCGATAGGCGTTTCCACCTAATTCATGGCGCTGTGCCTTCTTGAAATAGGGGAGGATCTCGGCATAGGACCAGCCGGCCGCCCCCTGTTCCGCCCAGCGGTCGTAATCGAGCGCGTGGCCGCGCACATAGACCATGGCGTTGAGGGAAGAAGAGCCGCCCAGCACGCGCCCGCGCGGCCAATACATGACCCGGTCGTTGAGGAAGGGCTGCTTCTCGGTATGGTAGTACCAATTGTAGCGGTCGTCGCACAGGTTGTAGGTCAGGGCGGCGGGCATGTGGATCTTCCAGCCACGGTCGCGCGGTCCCGCTTCGAGGAGCAGGATTCTGGACCCGCTATCCTCGCTCAATCGGTTGGCCAGAACGCATCCGGCAGAACCTGCGCCGATAATGACGTAATCATAGATGGCGTCAAATTTCATGAGACCTCAGTAGGGAGCGGCGACATCGCCCCCTTCGACATAGACGGATTTGAGCTGCGTATAATGTTCGAGCGCGGCGAGCGAGTTTTCGCGGCCGATCCCCGATTGCTTGTTGCCCCCGAAGGGCACCTCCACGGGGGTGATGTTATAGGTGTTGATCCAGCAGGTGCCCGCCTCGAGCCGGGATATCACGCGATGGGCGCGCTGGACATCGCGGGTGAAGATCCCCGCGGACAGGCCATACTCGCTGGCATTGGCGCGCGCGACGACCTCGTCCTCCTCGCGGAATGTCAGGATAGTCATGACCGGGCCGAAAATCTCCTCGCGGCAGATGACCATGTCGTCGGCGCAGTCGGTAAAGATGGTGGGTTCGATGAAGTTTCCCCGCAGGAGCCCGGGATCCTGGGGGCGCGATCCGCCCAGAACGAGACGCGCGCCGCCTTGCACGCCAAGGGCGATGTAGCGTTCGACTTTCTCGAGATGGGCCGGGCTGATCAGGGCTCCGACATGGGTCTGCGGGTCCATGGGATTGCCCACGACCATCTTCTTCACGCGCGTGACCAACCGGTCGAGAAATTCATCATGGCGGGATTCATGGACGAATACCCGGGTGCCATTGGAACAGATTTCCCCTTGCGTATAGAAATTCCCGAGAATGGCGCCAGAAACGGCATTGTCGAGCGCGGCATCCTCAAAAATGATGAGGGGCGATTTCCCGCCGAGCTCCAGCGTCACTTTTTTCAGCGTGGCCGCCGCCGCCGCCATGATCCTGCGGCCGGTCGGCACCGAGCCCGTCAGCGAGACCTTGGCGATCTCGGGCCTTTCCACGAGCGCTTGGCCGGTCTGGCCATCGCCCTGCACGACATTGAAAACGCCATCGGGCAATCCAGCCTCGGTATAAATTTCGGCGAGCTTCGCCGCGGTGAGCGGAGTGAGTTCGGAAGGCTTGAAAATCATGGCATTGCCCGCGGCGAGGGCAGGCGCCGATTTCCAGCAGGCGATCTGCAGCGGATAATTCCAGGCACCGATACCGAGACAAATGCCCAGGGGTTCCCGGCGCGTATAGGCGAAGCTCTGGCCGAGATCGAAATGCTGGCCATGCAGGCTCTGCGCGAGGCCCGCGAAATATTCGAGGCAGTCGGCGCCGGACGCGATGTCGACGGCCAAGGCCTCCGATATAGGCTTGCCGGTATCCTCGACTTCCAGGCGAGCGAGGGAGTCGGTGCGCTCGCGCAGGAGGCGGGCGGCCTTGGCCAGGATTCTGCCGCGTTCTGCGCCCGTCTTGGCCGACCAGGAAGCAAAGCCCGCCCGGGCGGAGCGGATGGCGTGATCGATCGTATCTTGTCCGGCGCAGGCCACTTCCTCGATCGGCAGATTGGTGGCCGGGTTCTGGGTCATGAAATGCGTCTCGCCCCCAGCGAAGAAATAGGCGCCATGTATATAATGTCCGAGCATATTCCCCTTGCCGCCATAGATTCCCGATTTGCCGTTAAATAGCAATCTCGGCCTGCTCGTAATTTCCTTTGCCAGGTGCGATGGAATTCCTTAGTCTTTTCGATGGCGGTGCTGCCGCCGTGGGAGGAATAACAATGAAACTACGCTTATCTTTAGCCGCCGTGGCTTTTTCCATTATCGCCATGCAAGCGGCCTTCGCCGATCCGGAATCGTGCAAGACGGTGCGGTTCGGTCAGATTGCCTGGACCGATCTGCAATCGACCACGGGCCTTGCGACCACGGTGCTGGAAGGGCTCGGCTACGAGCCCAAGATCACCGATCTTGAACTCGCGGTGGCGTTTCAGGGCCTAAAAAACAAGGATCTCGACGTTTTCCTGGGCAATTGGATGCCGTCGCAGACTTCTCAGATCGAACCTTATACGAAGGAAGGGTCCATCGATACCGTGACGGCCAATCTCGAAGGGGCGGGATATGGCCTCGTCGTTCCCCAGTATGTGGCCGATGGTGGGGTGAAGGATCTCAAGGATATCGGTAAGCACGGCGATAAGTTCAATAAGAAGATCTATGGGATTGAACCCGGGAACGACGGCAACAAGATCGTGCAGGGCTTCATCGCGGATAAAGCCAATAATCTCGATGGCTTCCAACTGGTCGAATCCAGCGAGGCCGGCATGTTGACCGAGGCCAAGAAAGACATAAAGAACAACAAGTGGATCGTGTTCCTCGGTTGGACGCCGCACCCCGTCATGGGCAAGATGAACCTCGTCTATCTGTCGGGCATGGGGGATTCGGGCTTTGGCTCCGCGACGGTTTTCACCAATACGCGCGCGGGCTATGTGAAGGAGTGCCCCAATATCGGTAAGCTGCTCGCCAACTTGAAGTTTACCGTGGACATGGAAGGTCAGATCATGGCCGACATTCTCGACAAGAAGACCAAGCCCAAGGATGCCGCCACCGCCTGGCTGAAGGCCAATCCGGCGGTGCTCGATAGCTGGCTCGCCGGCGTCACGACGGTGTCCGGCGAAGACGGCGAGGCGGCGGTGAAAAAGAGCCTCGGCCTCTAGCCTATACCTTGGTGCGTGCCGGGAGCGTTTTTCCCGGCACTGCCGTGGCTGAAAGGGTGACATGGATCCGGTAACCGGTCTCATCACCAGATATAAGGTACCCATCGGGGCCTGGGGCGCCCTATGCGTCGAATTTCTGACCAATCACCTCGAAAAAACCTTTGATGCGATTACGGCGGCGACCCGATGGCCGCTGGAGGGCAGCGTCAGGCTTCTGCTCGCGGTGCCGCCGCCGCTGCTGATCCTCACATTGGCCGCCATCGCCTTCGCGCTGCATCGGTCCTGGCGGCTACTATTGTTGGTCGCACTCGGCCTGCTGTACATTCTCAATCAGGGATTGTGGCAACCCATGGTGGAGACGCTGGTCCTCGTCATCTATGCTACCTTTGTGTCCCTGATTATCGGGATGCCGATCGGCATCTTGTGCGCGCGCCGGCCGCGCCTGTATGCGGCGATCACGCCGGTACTGGATATGATGCAGACCATTCCGACCTTCGTTTATCTCGTCCCTACCTTGATTTTTTTCGGCCTGGGCTTCGTCCCCGGATTGGTGGCGACCGTCATCTATGTCGTTCCTGCCCCCATTCGGCTGACCTATCTCGGCATTTCGCGCGTTCCCAAGCCGTTGATCGAGGCGGGCGAGGCGTTCGGATATACGCGCCGGCAATTGCTCTGGAAGGTGAAGCTGCCTGCCGCACTGCCAACGCTCATGGCAGGAGTCAACCAGACGATCATGCTGTCGCTGTCCATGGTGGTGATTGCTGCACTGGTCGGCGCCCAAGGATTGGGCGCTCTGGTGGTACGGGCTTTGGGCAATGTCGATGCCCAGAGCGGGATCGAGGCAGGAATTGTCATCGTGGTCGTCGCGATCATCCTGGATCGTATTTTAAGCCGCCGGTCCGCTGCCATCGAAGGCCATCAATAATGGCGGTGCTGGAATTCGACCGGGTCGATGTCATTTTCGGGAGGAAGAGCAAAGAGGCACTGGCGCTGCTCGATCAGGGGTTAGGGCGGGACGAGATCTTCGACCGCACCGGAGCGATCGTGGCGGTCCACGCGGCGAGCCTGTTTGCCGATCAAGGCGATACGCTGGTGTTGATGGGCCTGTCCGGCTCCGGTAAGTCTTCGCTTCTGCGGTGTGTCAACGGGCTGAACCGGATCAGTCGCGGCCATCTTTACCTGCGCGAAGAGGAGAGGTCGGTCGACCTCGCCGATTGCACGGAAACCGATTTACTACGGCTGCGGCGCGCGCGTATCGCCATGGTGTTCCAGCAATTCGCGCTGATGCCGTGGCTGAACGTGCGCGAGAATGTTGCATTCGGCCTGGCGGCGCGTGGCATGGACAAGCATGCACGCGGGCGCCTCGTCGAGGAAAAGCTCGCGCAGGTGCGGCTCGAGCGCTGGGCCGACAAGTTCCCGCACGAGCTGTCGGGTGGAATGCAGCAGCGCGTGGGCTTGGCTCGCGCGTTGGCGACAGAAGCGGAAATTCTGCTGATGGACGAGCCGTTTTCTGCCCTCGATCCATTGATCCGGGAGCATCTTCAGGACGAGATGCTCGATCTGCAGGCGCGGCTCAAGAAAACGATCATTTTCGTCAGCCATGATTTGAACGAGGCGCTCAAGCTCGGCACCCGAATTGCGATCATGGAAGCGGGCAGGGTGGTCCAGTTCGCTCCCCCCGCCGAGATCGTGCTGCGGCCGACCAACGATTATGTCCGTCAATTCGTGGCGTCGATGAACCCCTTGACAGTGCTGCGCGGCGCCATGTTGATGCGCCCGGTCATGGAATTGCCCCGGCGCGGCGGGGATATCGAGCTCGACGGCAGGGGCGCCCGCTGCACGCTCGATCCGAGCGGCAAGCCGGTTGCCTGCTATATCGGCGAGCGAACCACGCAGTTCCTGATGGCGCCGCCCGAAATACCGATGCGCCAGGCGGTCCAGCATTATGAGCACAACGGGGAGCCGATCCTCATCTGCGGTCCCGATGGAGCGCTGCAAGGCGTCATCACGGAAGCCGAGCTTTACCGGGGCCTGCTGCGGTCCGGCACGGGAGGGGCAGCGGCGCGGCTAGAACCGGCACGATGACAATCAAGGCGCTACTTTTTGACAAGGACGGTACCTTATTCGATTTTTATGCGAGCTGGGGCCGGGCAACCGAGGAAGCGGCCCTGCTCGTTGCCCAGGGAAACCAGTTGGACGCCGAACATCTGTTGCGGGAATCCGGAATGGAACCGAGCGCCCGGCGCTTCCTTCCTGGCTCGCCGCTGGCCGCGGGGAGCAACCGGCAGATCGCGGAATTATGGGCGCGTCTCCTCGGGCGCGCCGACGTGGACCACGTCTATGCAACCATCGAGCGGCGCTTTTTTGATTCCCAGATGCACGAAGCCGCACCGGTCATCGCCGACATGCCGGCTTATGTAACGACGCTCCGCCAGCGGGGGTTGCGGCTGGGTCTTGCCACCATGGACAGCGAGCGGTCCGCGCACGCCTCGCTGGCGCGACTTGGCGTCTCCTTCGATTTCGTCTGCGGCTTCGATAGCGGTCACGGCGTCAAACCCGGGGCCGGGATGGTCAAGGCATTCTGCGCGGCAGCGGCGGTCCACCCCAACGCCATCGCGGTTCTGGGCGATTCTCCTCACGATATCCACATGGCGCACGCGGCGGGCGCCGGACTCGCCATTGGCGTATTGACCGGAGTAAGCACGAAGGATGAACTGCATGCCGCGGGCGCGCATGTCATCCTGGAAAATATCGGCATGGTGCTTTCGGTCTTGGATCGGCCTATCGCGCGCCGCGCGTATTGAGATAGATGGAATAGAGGCTGGTCGTCGCGGTGATGAAGAGCCGGTTTCTTCGCCTGCCGCCGAAGGTGAGATTGGACACGATCTCGGGAACCAAAATCTTGCCAAGGAGAGTCCCGTCCGGTGCGTAGCAATGGACGCCATCGCCTGCGCTGGTCCAGAGATTGCCGTGCTCGTCGCAGCGAAAGCCGTCTGAAACGCCCGGCCTGACTTTGGCAAATACCCGGCCCGCGCCGAGCGTCGCGCCGCGCACCGAGAAGATGCGGATATGCTGGGTGGGGAACTTCGCCTGAAAGGCGCCGGTATCAGAGATATAGAGCAGCTTTTCGTCGGGGGAAAAACACAGGCCGTTGGGACATTCGAAATCGTCGGCGACGATGGAAAGGGCGCCATTCAAGGGGTCGATCCGATAGACATGACAGGCCCCAATCTCGCTTTCGGCCCGCTCGCCCTCGTAATCGGTGGCAATACCGTAGATGGGATCGGTGAACCAGATGGAATCGTCCGATTTTACCACCACGTCATTGGGCGAATTGAGCCGTTTACCCTGGTATCGATCGGCAAGGACGGTAATCGAGCCGTCATGTTCGGTGCGGGTGACACGCCGGTTGCCGTGTTCGCAGGTCACCAGTCGACCTTGACGGTCCCGCGTATTCCCATTGGCATAGTGAGAAGGCGCGCGGAATACCGATACACCTGCCCCCTCGGTCCAGCGGAGAATGCGGTTATTCGGGATGTCGCTCCACAGCAGCGTCTCGTGATCGCCGAAGAACACCGGCCCCTCCACCCAGCGCATGCCGGTATGCAGTTTTTCCAGGGTCGCGTTGAAAAGCGTGTAGCGCGCAAAGCGGCTATCGATACATTCGATGGTCATGGGATTTTCTCCGGACGAGGATGCGCGTTAAGGTCTTCGATGTGCAGAAGTAGCGCGCTATGATCGAGTTCTCCCGCTTGATGTTCATTCACCAAGGCGCGGAACTCGTCCCGGACACGCTCGGTGAGCGGGAGGCGCAGCGAGTTTGCGGCGGCGAGTTCGAGAATGGCATCAAGATCCTTGAGCTGGTTCCGCGCCGTTCCGCCTGGCGTGAAATTGCGGGAAATCATGCGCGCGCCATGTTGTTGCAGGACGCGGCTGTCCGCAAAACCGCCGCTGATCGCCGCGCGAACCTGGGCGGGGTCGGCACCGCCCGCTTGGGCCAGAAACATCGCTTCGGCCACGGCGCCAATGGTGACCGCGACAATGCTTTGATTGCAGAGCTTGGCCAGTTGGCCCGAGCCAGAGGGGCCGACATGGGTCGGCCGCCCCATCGCGCAAAGCACGTCATGGGCGCGGAGGAAATCCTCGGGCGCACCGCCGGCCATGATCGCGAGCGAGGCGGTTTCCGCCCCTGTGACACCGCCCGATACCGGCGCGTCCAAATGGCGCAGGTGATGGCGCGCCAGCGCGGCCTCGCACTCTTGTGCGAATTTCGGGAAATTCGAGCCCATATCGACGAAGAGAGTGCCAGAAGTACAGGTACTGACTCCCGCCGCGGACAGGACGGAACGGACGGCGGCCGCGTTTTCCAGCATGAGAATGACGATGTCGACATCCTGCACCGCTGCGCTGGCCTCGCTCGCGACGCGGGCGCCTAATGCGGCGAGCGCATCGGCCTTCTCTCGCGTTCGGTTCCAGACCTTTACGTCATATCCTGCTTTGAGCAATTGTCCGGCCATGGGCCGACCCATCAGGCCGGTTCCCAGAAAGGCGATGCGTGGTCTCAACGGTCCGCTCCTCAAACCACCCGGGTGATCACCGGCCGTCCGGCAAAATGGGCCCGGAGATTATCCATGACAAGCTCGCCCATGGCGGTGCGGGTTTCGACCGTGCCACTGGCGTGGTGAGGCTGGAGGACGACATTCTCCATGGTAAGCAGCGCCTGGGGAACGCACGGTTCGTCGGCAAAGACATCGAGCCCGGCGCCCGCGATCTTTCCCTGTTCCAGGGCCGCGACCAGCGCCGTCTCATCCACTACGGATCCCCGTGAAATGTTGACGAGGATACCTTCAGGTCCGAGCGCTTCGAGCACGTCCTTGCCGATCAAATTCCGGGTCTCGGATCCGCCCGAGGCGGCAATGATTAGGATATCCACATGTTCGGCCAGTTCGCGCACATCCGCGTAGAATCGGTAGGGCAATTCCGGCCGCGCGCGCCGGCCGTGATAGCTCACCGCGACATCGAATGCCGTCAGCCGGTGTGCCAGCGCCTGGCCAACCCGGCCGAGGCCGACGATGCCCGCACGCTTGCCACTGAATTTGCGCTGAAGGGGAAAGGATGACGTGCCCCACGCGCCGAGGCGGACGAAGCGGTCGGCGCGGGCGATGCCGCGCAGGACGGCTAGGCACAGGCCGAGGCCGAGATCGGCGACATCTTCAGTCAGCACATCGGGCGTATTCGTCACCGTGATCCCGTGATCGCGGGCATAGCCGAGATCTATGGCGTCGGTGCCGACGCCATAGACAGCGACGATTTCCAGGCGCGGCAAGGCCGCCATGAGGTCACGCGGCGCACCGCGCGCGCCATCCGTGACGATGCCGCGCGCGGCACTTTTCGAGGCAAGGAAAGCGTGCCGGTCGGCGGCTTCCCAGAGCCGGTGAACAATATAGTCCGCATCCAGAGCATTCATGACACGAGGAAGCAGCGGCCCCACCATGACCAATTCCGATTTCACGCGACAACCTCCCCGCAATCCGAGCCATATTCTCGTTTTTGAATAAGGCCAACCTATTATAACGGCCGCGAGGGGACAACTATAATGCGGAGATTGTGGAATATGGATTCCCGCTTGGCGGGCGACCATGTACCGATATTTTGCGCATGCGTCCCACGAATGGTTATGGGTTCGCAGCGTCTTTATCGAAATTGACGCGGAGCGTCTCGATCAGCTTGGGACCGCGGCGCAACTGGCTGTGAATTGCGGTGATGTATTCCCCAAGGATTCCGATGAAGAAGAGCTGGACGCCGCCAAAAAAGAACAAAGCGGTGACCAGGGTCGCAATGCCTGGGGGGGCCGCGCCCCATTCGATCAGATTGATGGCAAACTGAATCAAGGAATATGTCACGCTGCATAAAGCCAGGATAAGGCCGATAAGGGTGCAGATCCGCATCGGCACATTCGTGGTGGAGATGATGCCATTCAGAGCCTGGTCGATCAGATTATAGAGATTATTTCGGGATTTGCCGTGGAGGCGCTTGCCCCACTGATACGGGATGCCGATCGAGGCCAGGCCAGTCTGCGCGATCATGCCGCGCAGATAGGGATAATAATCGTCGGTTGCACATAGACTGTCTCGCACCGAGCGATCGATGAATTGAAATTCACCCGTATCCACGGGAATGTCGATATGGGAAAACTTGCGGACGAGGCGATAATAGGCCCAGCGCGCCAGGCGCAGCCAGTTTTTTTCCTGGCGGTTGGTGCGCACGCCATAGACGATTTTGTAGCCCTTTTCCCATTCCCGTACGAAGGCGGGGATCAGTTCCGGCGGGTCCTGCAAATCGGCGGCGAGCAGCAGGAGGATACCATCGCCGGTGGTGCTTTTCAGGGCATTGAAGGTATTGCGAAATGGCCCGACATTATGCGAGTTGACAATGATCTTCACGCGCGGGTCCTGCTTGGCGAGCCGCAGGAGGATCTCGACCGTTCCATCGATCGAGGCGTTATCGGCGAAGATATGCTCGTACTCGTAACCCGGCAGGGTTCTTGCAAAAATTTCGCGCACTGCCTGATAGCAAGCTTCGACATTGGCTTCTTCGTTATAGCAAGGCGTTATGATGCTGAGACGTTTCATCGCGATCTCCCGAAGACCAAGAGTTTATTGAGGGAAAAGGAGAGGAGAACGATCAAGGGGAGCAGCATCGCCTGGCTGGCCCTGGAACCGAAGCCATGCGTGTGAAGATATCTGAGCGCACAGGCATTCACGACAAAGACAAGCGCGTAGACCAGCAGAAACCGAAAAAACAACCGAGCTTGCATCTCGCGGAAAACGACGCGTCCGATGGTCTGGAAATTGAAAAGAATTCCTGCGATGGTGGCAATCGCCAGGGCGGAGATATCCTGCAATCCCACCCAAATAAGCGCAGAAAAAACCAGATAACTGAAAAGCGTGTTTATGACGCCGGTGAAGAGGAAGCGCATAAACTGGGCGCGGGTGCGCTGATCCCATAGGATGCGGCGGAGCCGGGTGCGCCAGCGGCCGCCATTATCGGACATGCCGGCCGGTTTCATGGCTCGAGCATTATGCATGCTCGGCGGCATGAGAGTGGCGCAGATTGTTCTCTATGGCGGCGGCGATAGTCGCGGCATCCAGCCCCGCCGCGGCACGGAGTTGATCCTGGGTACCGACCATCCCCTTAATGCTGTGTTCCCGGATATGGAAAGGGAGCAATTGCGGACGGAGTCTGGTCTCACCGATTAAAATGCGCGCCACTGCGTCGCGCAGGCCGCCATAGGGGCCATGTTCCTCGAGCGTGCAGAGAAGAGGGATATCGCCTATCACATGGAGGAGCGCTGGATTATCCACTGGTTTGAGAAATGGCATGCTTGCAAGGCCTGCCATGATCCCGCGGTCGCGGAGCAAGTCGATTGCTTGGCGTGCCGTCGCCAGCATGCCGCCGGTCGAAAGGAGGAGAGCGTCCTTTCCCGCCACGACCGGGACCGGATGTCCCTTAAGGATGCGCGGCGGCTTGGCATGGATACGGGGTTCTCCCGCCTTGCCGAGCCGAAGATAGCAGGGACCGTCGTCCTCGAGAAAAGTCTGCAATATCTGCTCGACCTCGAGCGGATCGCCCGGCGCCGCCACTTTCATGCCGGGAAGCGATGCCATGACGGCAAGATCCTCGATGGCGTGATGGGTATATCCTTGCTGCCCATAGGCCAGTCCTCCGCCTACGGCGACGATTTTGACATTGGCGCCATGGTAGCAGATGTCGTTCCGGATCTGCTCGATGCAGCGCAAAGTCGGAAAATTCCCGATCGAATAGCAGAAAACCATGCCACCGCTCAGTGCAATGCCGGCGGCGATGCCGGCCATGTTCTGTTCGGCCACGCCCACATTCACATATCGCTCGGGAAATCGCGCCTTGAAATCGTCGAGCACCGAATAGCCGAGATCGCCGCAGAGCAGCCAAAGATTGGGATGTTTCTCGGCCGCGGCGACCAGGCCTCTGATAAAAGCGTCCCTCATGCCGCACCTCGTACGCTTTCGGCGACTTCCGCGAGCGCCTGGGCAAGTTCCTCAGCCTTGGGGGATTTATAATGCCATGCCAGCTGATTCTCCATGAAGCTCACTCCCTTGCCCTTGATCGTGCGCGCGATGATGACCCGTGGCTTTCCGTCGGGCCTTTGACGATAAGCCTCAAGGAGCGCCGTGACGTCATGGCCGTCAATCTCGCAGGCCTGCCAGCCGAAGGCCCGCCATTTGTCGATGAACGGATCCAGATCGAGCACTTCCTTGACCGAGCCGAAACTTTGAATGCCGTTATAATCGACCGTCACCACCAAATTATCCAGGCGGTGGTGAGGCGCGAACAGGGCCGCCTCCCAGATGGAACCCTCGTCGCATTCTCCATCGCTCAGCAGTACATGCACGGCATAAGACTGCCCGGTCCGTTTCGCAGCCAAGGCCATGCCGCACCCAATCGAGAGGCCATGGCCGAGAGACCCGGTGGAAACTTCCACGCCGGGTACATGCACATGGGTCACGTGACCGGCCAGCGGGGAACCTTCGCGGCAATAGCTATCGAGGAGGGAAATCGGAAAAAAACCGCGCTCGGCCAGGGCTGCATAGACGATGGCCGCGGCATGCCCCTTGCTCACGATGAGGCGGTCGCGTCCCTCCCAGCGGGGACGGGAGGGATCGACATTCAGAATGGAGCCATACAGCACCGCGAGAATGTCGGCAATCGAGAGGCAGCTCCCAATGTGCGAGGCATGCGCCGCGGCAACCATGCGCAGGGCATGGGCGCGGATCGCGCGCGCAAAGGTCTGGATAGGTTCAATGGTGGCGGTCATGGGTGTTTCGCAATCTCCTTCAATCCTTCGCGCAGTGACCGGCGTGGCTGCCAGCCGGTCGTTCTCCGCAAACGGGATATATCGGCCTGTAGATGCATGACCTGATCCGGTCGGTATGGAACGGCCCCGATATCGAGTTTCGCCAGCGGAGCAACCGCATCACGGAGCATCATGACGGTTTCAACAAGCGGGGGCGCTTCGCCGGAGCCGAGATTGAATATCCCTTGGGCTTCGTCGGTTTCGGCGACGGCGAGAAAGGCCCGCGCCGCGTCTTCGGCATGCAGGAAGTCCCACTTCTGTTCGCACGCGGTCAGTTTTGGCGTCTCGCCGCGGCGCAGTGCTGAAATTAGCGAAGGAATCATCCAGTGCGGATTATCGCCCGGCCCGTAGGTCGAGAATACGCGCAGCCAGGCAAAGCGCATGTGACGCTCGGCGCACATCCGTTCCGCCATGAGCGCCGCCGAAAGCTTGGCGATGCCATAAAGAGTCGTTGGCCGGGTAAGTGCAGATTCGTCAATGATGCGGTTGGCCGGACCGTATTCGGCCTGCGAGCCCGCGCCTACGAAGGCCCGCGTCTGTATCTGCCCAAGAAAGGCGCAGAGCTTCACCGTCGCGACGATATTATCGGCTTGCGTGATGGCATTGCGGTCGCCGCCGGCTACGCCATGCCAACCCAAGTGCAAGGCGAGTTCGGGAGCGAAGTTCGCCAGCCCTGTCTCCGCCTTTTCGATTGCCAGGAGGTCTCCCGTAATGATCTCGATTCGATCGAGGCAGTCGGCTAGCCGGGACCGGTCGCCATCCGGGCGGATAAACGCCGCCACTTTGTGACCGCGGGCTAAAGCTTCGCGGACGACGTAGGAGCCGAGGAAGCCAGTGGCGCCCGTGACGAGGCAGCGCATGCTAGGCCACCAAGAAGCCGGAATGGCTCGCGCCGGCACAGGCGAGCATCTCGCGTGCCTCGGCCATTCGCTGCCGCATCGTCGGGCGGCCAGGAACATCGGCATAGCCGAAGCGGTGCCGATGAATGGCCTTTGCGAGAACGATGCGAAAAAAATAAAAAGCGAAGCGCGCGCGAAAAATTTCGTCGTCACGCCAACCGGGTCGAAACGAATCCAAAAAGGGGCCGAAGGCCCTAGGGAGGTGAAACGACGCCCACATGGCGGCGTCGAAAGTGGGATCGCCCAGCATTGCGTCTTCCCAATCTATCAGAAAGACGGTCTGGCCCTCCACGAAGATATTATGATTGCCGAGGTCCCCATGGATCAGCGAACCGGGCGTCTCCGGTAGCAAAGGCAGGATGCCGCGACCATGATTGTCGATCTCCGCCGTTTGCGCCACTTCCCATAACGAGAGACGTTCGCCCTGAGCGAGGTGATCTTCCCAGCGGCACATCGCGTAATCCCGCCATGAGCTGAAGGAGCCCTGCAATCGGCCGTATCCTTGCGTCACTTGGAGGGGACCGAAGCCGGTCCCCGGGATCCGGCCGAGGGATGCGACGGCTCCGCCGAGGCAGGCCAAGAGCGGGGGGTCTGAATCCACTGCGTCACGGTCGCGGCTCGAGAGGGCCGACCCTGGCGCTTGTGACATGATCTGGTAGGAAAAGGGCGCGGCCGCTCCATCCGCCGTTGCGAGAATCGGTACGACAGGCAGACCCGTGGCAGTCAGCTTCTTCACCACGGCTTGTTCCACTTCGAAGGCGGAATCCGCGGGGATCAGCTCGGGAAGGGAGCTTCGAAAAATGAGTTGGGCCCCGTCGGATAGCCGAACCTCGTGGACGAGATGAAATGTGCCTTGGGAGGAGAGGGGCTGCACGCTGGCTACGCGGCGGCCAAGGACCTTCTCGACGAGCGCAGCTATATGAGGCGTGCGTGCCGAAGCTTCGTTTATATTGGTTTCCCTCAGCCGTCTCAGTTTCTCGTCGGGCGCCGCGATATCGGCCTTACGGTAAAACGAGCGGTCCGGAAATGCCGGACCGCTCGCTTCTGATTCCTCTCGATCAAACAAAGCTCTCATAGCCGAAATGCGGCAGGATGACGCGGCAGATGCTCTTCATTTCTGCTTTCTGCTCCGCGGACAATTCGTTCATGGTTGCAATGTTCGCCTCGGTGGTCGGGGTGCGAATGGTACCCCAGGGATAGACCGATGTCATTTTCTGACCATTCCAGGATGGATAGAGCAGCGTATCGGCGAAACCGATGCCCAGTTTGCGGGCAAGATCTGACATCGCCTTCTTTGGATCGGCGACCAGATCCTCGAAACGAAGGATATGGAAGCGGTCGGGGTAGCGGCCCTGCAAAGTCAGGGCGAAGTGCTGCATCAGGGACCAGGTCCAGCCGTAACGAGACAGCGACAGCGGGAAGGGCCGCTTGATCGTATCGGCATAACCCGACCAGGGATTCCGGACGACATGGATGACGTGCCCCTTCGGGAAGTCGGTGAGAATTTGTTCGCCGTCAAAGCCGATCACCGGGCTGTAACCGACATAGGCGGCTTCCTTTCCGGTGCGCTGCACGTTTTTCCAGGCATCGAACGTGGCGGCGAAGAACGCTGCGACAATATTGCCGCGCGTGCGAGGCGCTTTTTCCAGCATCGCGCAGAATTTCTGCTTCCGCTCGCTCTCTTCCATGACGAGATCAGCGTCGCGGAATTTACTGACTTTGCGGGCACGCAAAAAGGTCTTCATTTCCTCGTCGAAGAAAAGCTCGTAATCCTCCGCGGGCGTACCGCTGACTGGAAAATCCGGGTAGCGATACTTGAAAGGATAAAGTGAAGAGATGAAATCGTTGATCCGCGAATTGCCAATTTGTGATTCAAAAGGATAAACAAACAGTTCTGGATGCCCATCCAAGAAACGATGGGTGGTGTTTCCCCCATTTTCGTACATGGCCGAGATCATGATCATACGGAAATTTTCATGAGAAATCATAAATACCCTTTCAGTGTAAGTGCCTCATGGATTGAAAACGCGACATCGAATCATCTTCGCTTCGGATTGTTTGATACCAGGCGAGCTGATCCAAGGAGAATTGCCGCATATCGCGACCATCCCGATACGCGCGGTACCAATTCGCGGTCGCTTCTATGCGCTGTACCAAAGTGAGCGGCGCGCGCCACCCGAGAAGACGGTGCGCCTTGGTGCTGTCCAAGGAAAGAAGAACTGCCTCGTGCGGCTGCCTCGCCTCTGTGACATCGATGCGAATGGCGGGATCGAGCTGGGCAGCGAACCGCTGGGCAACTTCGCCTACCGTCGCTACCGATATGTCGCTCGGGCCGAGGTTGAAAGCATCGGCCACCTTACGCTCGCCGCCGAGTAGACGCGAGGCGATCTGAATATATCCATCGAGCGGTTCAAGGATATGCTGCCATGGCCGGATAGCATGGGGATAACGCAGGACGACTGTGCCAGAACTGGCCTGGGCGCGAACAATGTCGGGAATCAGGCGGTCCTGGGCCCAATCGCCCCCCCCGATAACGTTCCCCGCTCGCGCGCTTGCCACCAAGGCGCTCGATGAGCCGGAGAAAAATGAGTGGCGGTAGGCATGGGCGACGATCTCCGCACAAGCCTTGCTGGCGCTATATGGATCGTTCCCGCCCAGGGCGTCACGCTCGCGATACCCCCACACCGTCTCTTCATTGAGGTAGCATTTATCTGTCGTGACGATCAGCACCGCTCGAACCGATGGGCATTCGCGCGCGGCCTCGAGAATGTGCGCGGTTCCCATCACATTTGTGGCAAAGGTCTCGAGCGGGTTCTTGTAGGACTCGCGCACCAGCGGCTGGGCCGCCAGATGAAAAACCATTTCAGGCCTGAACCGCATCATCGCGGCTTTGACCGCCACGGCATCCTGCACATCATTATATTCGTCTTCGGCCAACGCGGCGGCGAGATCGACGGCGCGATGAAAGGACGGCTCGGTATTAGGCGCGAGCGCATAGCCGGCAACCTTGGCGCCGAGCTGAGCCAACCACAAGGCGAGCCATCCACCCTTGAAGCCGGTATGTCCCGTGATCATTACCCGGACATCGCGCCAATCGCGCAGGCTGGAGGAGGCGAGCGACGTCATCACCAGCGGCGCCAGGGTGCGCGGTTGGTGTCCCACATCTCGTCGAGCACGCGCTTATCGCGCAAGGTATCCATGCATTGCCAGAAGCCGCCGTGAGGATAAAAGGCCAGCTGGCGGTCGGCGGCCAATTGCTTCATTGGTTCGTATTCCCAGACCGATTGATCGCCATCAATATAATCGATCGCTTTTTTCGAAAGTACGAAAAAGCCACCATTGATCCAGCCGCCATCGCCGTCGGGCTTTTCGACGAATTCCTCGACGAACGATCCATCCACCTTGAGCGAGCCAAATCGCCCCGGTGGCCGGACGCCCGTAACCGTGGCCAACTTTCCATGACGGCGGTGGAAGTCGAGCACCGCCGAAATATCGAGATCGGTTACCGCATCGCCGTAGGTCATGCAAAAAGTGTCTGCGGTTATATAAGATTCGACCCGTTTCAAGCGACCGCCGGTCTGCGTGTTTTCACCCGTGTCTGCCACCGTTACGCGCCACGGCTCCGCACTATTACGATGATAGGAAATAGCCCCGGATCCGAGATCCACGGTAATGCTGGAAGAGTGCAGATAATAATTGGCGAAATACTCCTTGATCACATCGGCTTTGAAGCCCGCGCAGACGATAAAATCCGAGATGCCATATGAAGCGTAGATTTTCATGATGTGCCACAGGATGGGCTTGGTGCCAATCTCGACCATGGGCTTAGGCCGCACGGACGTTTCCTCCGCGAGTCTGGTTCCCAATCCTCCCGCTAATATTACAGCTTGCACCGCCACGCCTTCCTCGTGACGCCCCCCGGGGCGTCGCTCCACGGCCTATCTTCCGATCGAAGAATCAGCCTGCGAGGATCTAGCGCAATCCTCAACAGCTTGCAACCTTGAACGATAGGATTCTTCTTGGATTAAGCCGCCCCGGGAAGGGTGTATCGTCGTGCGGCGGGAAAGGTCAGACATTGAATTTGAAATGAAGGACATCCCCGTCCTTCACGGTATATTCTTTTCCTTCTTGGCGGAGCTTGCCCGCGTCGCGCGCCCCTTGCTCGCCGCCATAAGCGATGAAGTCGTCGTAGGCGATGGTTTCGGCGCGGATGAAGCCGCGCTCGAAATCCGTGTGAATGACCCCGGCTGCCGCCGGTGCCTGGCCGCCCTTGGGCAGGGTCCAGGCGCGCGCCTCCTTGGGACCCACGGTGAAGAACGTCACGAGATCGAGCAGCGCGTAACCGGCACGAATGACACGTGCGAGGCCAGTTTCCTGCAAACCCAACGTCTCGAGGAACTCCTTTTTCTCGTCCTCTCCCGGCAAGGCGGCAATTTCCGCCTCGATTGCGGCCGATATCACGACGGCGCGGGCGCCTTCATCGGCCGCCCGCTTCTCGACCTGTGCCGAGATCGCATTGCCCGTCGCCGCGGCACTCTCCTCGACATTGCACACATAGAGCACGGGCTTACCCGTCAAGAGCTGAAGCTGGCGGAAAAGCGGCGTTTGCTCGGGAGAAAGCGCAGCGATGAGCGAACGCGCCGGTTTGCCATCTCGCAGCAGGACGAGGGCAGGATGGATGATATCCAGGAGCGCCTTTGCGTCCCGGTCGCCGCCCTTGGCTTTTTTTCCGAGCGAGTCCGCGCGTTTCTCGAGACTATCGAGATCGGCGAGCATGAGCTCGGTATCAACGATGTCGGCATCGCGGATCGGGTCGACCGTGCCTTCCACATGGGTGACCTCGCCCTCGAAGCAGCGCAACACATGGGCGATGGCGTCCACTTGGCGAATATTGCCCAGGAATTGGTTACCGAGACCCTCGCCCTTGGAAGCGCCTTTCACCAGGCCCGCGATATCGACGAATTCGAGCTGCGTGGGGATGATCTTCGCCGAGTGCGCCAGGGCGGCCAGCTTGTCGAGGCGTGGATCGGGAACAGCAACGCGTCCCACATTGGGTTCGATGGTGCAGAACGGATAATTGGCGGCCTGTGCGGCAGCGGTCTGGGTCAAGGCATTGAACAGGGTGGATTTTCCGACATTCGGCAATCCAACGATGCCACAATTAAATCCCATGGGAATCTTCCTGGAGAAAAGGAGTAACGGCGCGCGAGACGTCGGTCATGAAACGATTAGAATCCCCCGCGAGCAGGGTCGGCAGCGCGGAGGCCACGGCTGTAAACATCTGCGCGGCGATGGGCCGCTCGGCCGAGGTGAACTCGTTCAGGACATAGTGCTTGACGACCGTACGCGCGCCGGGATGCGCGATACCTAAGCGGATACGCCAATAATCGGCGCCGATGGTACGATCGATCGAGCGCAGCCCATTATGGCCAGCCGATGATCCGCCCTGCTTGGCCTTCACGCGGCCCAAAGCGAGATCGATTTCATCGTGGAGGACGCAGATATGCCGCAACGGCGTTTTGTAAAAGATCTGCGCGGCCGCGACGGCCCGTCCTGATTCATTCATATAAGTCTGAGGCCATAGAATGCCTGCCTTCTCGGTCCCGATCACGCCTTCGGCGAAAGCACCATGAAACCGCGCGCGCGGTTTGCCAAAAGAATAGCGGCGGGCAATTTCGCCCGCCGCCAGGAAACCGGCATTATGCCGGGTATGCTCATATTGGGGTCCGGGATTTCCGAGCCCGACGATGAGATACATCCTACTTCTTTTTCTCCGCGGGTTTCGCGCCGGCGGCCGGCTGGGCGGCGGGCGCCGCACCACCCGCTGGAGCTGCGGCGGTCGCGGTGGCAGCAGCGGCAGGCTTATCCTCTTCCGCCTTCAGCGTCGTCGGTGCGCCGATGGTGACGATGGTGAAGTCCCGCTCCCGGATAGTCGGCGTGACGTTTTCGGGGAGGCCGATCGAGCCGATATGGACGGAATCGCCAATCTCCATGCCGGTGAGGTCGACAACGATCTCATGCGGAATGCTCTCAGGCGAGCAGATGAAGTCGATCTCGTGGCGCACGATATTCACCACGCCGCCACGCTTGATCCCCGGCGAGGCGGATTCGTTGCGAATCACGACGGGAACCGAGACGTGAATACGCGAATCCTTGCTTACGCGCTGGAAGTCGGCATGCAGCGGCCGGTCGGTTACCGGATCGAGCTGTACGTCGCGAGGTAGGACCCGATACTTGGTTCCAGCGATGTCGATATCGAGCAAGTTGGTATAGAAGCTCTTGCGCTGGATGAGCTTCCCCAGTGCCTTGGGATCGATCGCAATCAGCGTCGGCTCCTTTTTCTCGCCATAAATGACGGCAGGGACATGGCCATTGCGACGAGTTTCGCGAGCGGCCCCCTTCCCGGCGCGGCTGCGAGAGACCGCGCTGATGGATTGAATGGTGGACATGATACTCCTTTCCCACCCTCGATAGGACCCCATGTCCTATCGACCGCCCGGCCTCCAGGGGTGCCAAAGCGGATTTTCCTTCACCTCAATCGAAGAGGCTGGAAACAGATTTTTCTTCGCTGATCCGCGCCATGGCTTCGGCGAGCAGCGGGGCAATCGTCAATTGCCGAATATTCTTAGACACCCGCATCGCCTCGGTCGCCAGAATGGAATCGGTAATCACCAGACTTTCCAACGGCGAAGACGAAACACGCGCCACCGCGCCGCCCGAGAGCACCCCATGGGTGACGTAGGCCGCAACGGCATGGGCACCGGCATCCTTGAGCGCGACAGCTGCATTACAAAGGGTGCCGGCGGAATCCACGATGTCATCTACCAGAATACAGGTCTTGCCCGCAACATCGCCAATGATGTTCATGACCTCGGAGACGCCCGCCCGCTCGCGGCGTTTATCGATGATGGCGAGGTCGGCTTCGATCCGCTTGGCGATTGCGCGGGCGCGCACCACGCCACCGACGTCTGGGGAGACGATCACGAGCTCGGTACCGTTGCTGCCGAAGCGTGCTTGGATATCCTTGGTCAAAACGGGTGCCGAGAAGAGGTTATCGGTGGGAATATCGAAGAAACCCTGAATCTGTCCCGCATGGAGATCGAGCGTCAAGACGCGGTTCGCGCCAGCGGCCGTAATCAAGTTTGCCACGAGCTTAGCCGAGATCGGCGTGCGCGGCCCCGATTTGCGGTCCTGGCGCGCATAACCATAATAGGGGATAACCGCCGTCACGCGACGCGCTGATCCTCTTTTCAGGGCATCGAGCGTGACCAGCAATTCCATGAGATTGTCGTTGGCGGGAAACGACGTCGATTGCACGACGAATACGTCTTCGCCCCGGACATTTTCCAGGATCTCGACGAAGACCTCCATATCGGCGAACCGTTTAATGTTCGCACTGACCAGAGGCAGGTTGAGATAGGCGGAGATCGCCTCGGCCAGTGGCCGGTTTGCATTACCTGTGATGATTTTCATAAATGCCTGCGCCCCATGTCCGACCCCCCGGCCGAGCGGCGCGGAATGTATCAGCGGACCGGGATGCTGTAAATGCTCTATCTCAGGGCGATAATCGATATATGGCGCCCGTAGTCGCCACCGCCTCGCAGGCAAGTGCGTCGGTAGGAAAAAAACCGGTCTTCCAGGCGGACGGTATCCTCCTCTAGGCATTCGACAGTGCATTGGTCGCGAAGCCTGTGAGCCATATAGCCGGGAAGGTCGAACAGGAAATGTCCCTCGCGAGGGGCTGTGCGAAAAAATCGCGCATTTTCTTGATGCTGTGCGAGGAAGGGCGCGGGAAATTCCGGCCCGACCTCGTAGGATTCCTGTTGAATGGCCGGGCCGATGGCCGCGACAATGTCGCGCGCGCCACGCGCGCGCATGAGAGAGAGGGTCGCTTCCGCTACGCCATGGAGCGCCCCGCGCCAGCCGGCATGCGCGGCGCCGACAATGCTCCGGCTCCGGTCGGCAAACAGGATCGGCAGGCAATCCGCCGTGAGAATGCCTAGCGCCACGCGGGGCCGGTCGGTCACCATCGCGTCGGCTCGTGGCGGCATCTCCCATGCGGCGTCCACGTAAACGGCAAGTGGGGAATGTACCTGGTAGCAAGTGAGCAGGACGCTATTCGCCACCTCCAAGCTAGCCAAGGCCCGTCGGCGGTTTTCCGCGACCGCCACGGGGTCGTCGGCCGAGCCCGGTCCGCAATTCAGCGAGGCGTAACGGCCCTGGCTCACGCCGCCATCGCGGCCGAAAAAGCCATGCGCAACCGTAGGAAGCGCCGAAAGGGCGGGAGATCTATGCATTGTCGAAACCGGCCAGAGAGGAAAGGGAGGGCGAGGTGATCGCCATGACCTTGAACAGGACCCCCATCTCGGTGGGATCGCACAAGCGCCGCCGTTCATGTTCTTGACCGAGCTGACGCGCCCGCTCCTCGATTCCCAGGCGCCTGAGGAACGCGCCCTGGGGAAGCGGGCCGAAACAGTTCGCCCCGGCCTCGATGGCGGCTTGACGCAGGGCTGGGAAATCCACGTGAGCGGTAAGATCGCATCCTGGGGGCGCATCCCAGGGTTTATAGCGCTGCCCGCCTTTCATGGCCTGCAAGGTGTTGCCGTGATCCTCCTCGCCGTAGCCGTAATCGATGATCAGTGCGACGCTCGGCACTTGTTTTACCCTCTGGCCCAGCTCATGGGCGAGGGACAGCGCCGCAGGCGATATTTCAACGAAGCGCCGCTCATGCTTGTGCCGGGCGAGGGCCAGCTGCGGGCCGGGCGGCAGGCGCACGGGCGTCGGCCTCCCATCCTCCACAATGCCGATTTCCTGCCATTCAGTATCGGTTCGCATGAACTGATGGATAGGGAGGCAGTCGAAGAACTCATTGGCGAGGAGGATCATCGGTCCCGCCGGAAGCGTTCCATACTCCGCATGCCATTCTATGGGAAACTTATCTAAGACGCGCTGTTGCTGGGCACGCAGGGCAGGGCTTATCTCCACGAGGTGGAGCCTGAGGGCTTGAAGAAAGCCCGGGTATTTTCGAGCGGCGCGCAAAGCGTCGCTTAGGAGGGTGCCGCGCCCCGGCCCCAGCTCGACCAACAGAAAAGGAGATGGCCGCCCCAACCGTTCCCAGCTATCGACGCACCACAAGCCGAGCAATTCGCCGAACATCTGGCTGATTTCCGGCGCGGTTGTGAAATCCTGCCCGATATTGGGGTCTGTGCGATAATAGCCCTGCGTGCCCAGCAACGCCGCGCGCATATATTCCGCGATGGTAACGGCCGGGCCGGCCGACCTAGCGTTGGACGCCGCGCCATGCATACCAAAAACAGCCCAGACCGACCAGCAGCATGGGCAAGCTCAGGACTTGTCCCATGGTGGTGATTCCACCGATGAAGCCGATCTGCCGGTCTGGTTCGCGAAAAAACTCCGCGCAGATGCGGCAGAGAGCGTAACCGATCAAAAAGGCTCCGGAGACGATGCCGTGGCGCATCCGTATTTCCGGGCGCCGCATCAGGGCATAGAGGAAGATGAAGAGAAGAACCCCTTCGAGCCCAGCCTCATAGAGTTGGCTCGGATGTCTGGGTTCGGGCCCGGCATCGGGGAAGATCACCGCCCAGGGGACGTCGCTGGGCCGACCCCACAATTCGGCGTTCACGAAATTGGCCAAGCGTCCCATGAACAGGCCGATAGGGCCCGCAGCCGCGGTGATATCGCTCAAGGCAAAAAATGGCACAGCTCTACGCCAGGAAAATAGACCCACCGCCGCTACCATGCCGGCCAACCCGCCGTGAAAAGACATGCCGCCTTGCCAGACGGCAAGGGCGGCAAAAGGATGAACGCGGTAATAGGCAGCGTTATAAAAGAGAATATAGCCGATCCGCCCTCCCAGGATGACCCCCAAAACGGCATAGCTGAAGAAATCGTCGAGAAGTCGCGCGCTGAGGTCCGATCCAGCCTGGCGTGCCCAATGAAGGCAATAGCGCCATCCCAGCAGAAAAGCGACAACGTAAGCAAGCGCATACCAGCGGATGGACAGAGGGCCTAGCTGAAGCGCAACCGGGTCGAAATTGGGAAAAAGAAAGACAGGCATTGGAGGGATCGCAAAAGATGCTTATAGTAGAAGAAATAAATGGGCAAGGTGGACAATGCAGCAGAACAATCGCTTGTGGGACGATCTGGCCAAGATCGCCAATGGCGCGGTGGGCTCTCTGGGTGGGCTCAAGCAGGATATGGAGCAGCGTGTCCAGGCGCAGCTCGAGCGTTTCCTGGGTCGGATGAACCTCGTCACACGCGAGGAATTCGACGCAGTGCGATCGATGATCGTCGTTTGCCGTGAAGAGCAGGACCGACTCAAGGCTCAAATCGCGGCTCTCGAGGCGCAAATTCCCGCTGGCACGGAGAAAAACACCGATCATTAATTTCTTCCCAGCGGCATTTGAAAATCAGATTGCGTTCAAATCGCCATATTATAGCTAAGATATCATGTTTCGGGGGTCGCCCTGTGGCTAGGTGCGTCGCGCTCGCGCAAATCTTTTTCTTAACCCATTGAATTAATATGAAAATACATAGCTTACACCCAATCATTAATGGCTTTTGGCTGAATTAACATTTCGTTAACCTTTATTAACAAAGGATCGATCAGTACGAGCTAGGGGAGAAAGCCATGGTCAACGGATCCACAGGGCGAAATGCACCGGCAGACATCGAGATCCAACAATACCATCTGGCAAAAACATCCCCGATCAGTCCAGGCAATGCAGTTGGAAATGGTGTCTTCTACGCGACGGCAGCCATAGATCAGTTTACCGACCTATCGGGGAGCGGAACGGTCTCTTTCGAGCTCCAGCCGCTAGGTCCGGGGGTCAATGCGAGCTTACTCACGGGTCTCATGCGCGATGGATACGCCCAAGGTGATCGATATGTGGGCATCATCAATCTTATCGGTTCGGGTTTCGGGGATACGCTGATCGGCGACGGCAATGCCAACCGGCTGGTGGGTGGTGGCGGAGATGACATCCTCGTCAGCGTGGCCGATAAATTCTCTCGGCTCAATGATACGCTCGATGGCGGAACGGGCTTCGATACGATGCGGTTTTTCGCCGATGACAGGAGCAACAACTTCACGGGAGGTCTCAGCATCGATTGCAGCGCCGGTAAAGCCTATGCCCTCGCGCAGCCAGCTTTGTATACCTCTTTCACCAATATCGAAGGTTTTGAAGGAAGCGCCCAGGCGGATTATTTTATCGGAAGCAGCCGGGACGAGGTCTTCATCGGCGGCAGTGGCGCGGATAAGATTTTTGGCGGTGGCGGCAACGACATTGCAAGCTATGCCTCTTCGCGGTCTGCTGTCACGGTCGATCTCAGCAATAGCGCCAATAATCGTGGCGGAGATGCGGAAGGCGATTTCCTGAGCAGCATCGCCAATCTTCAGGGGTCGGACTTCAACGATACGCTCACCGGCGATAGTATCGCGAACATTCTGCGCGGCGGCAGGGGTGAAGATAGAATCTCAGGCGGCGGCGGCAATGACATTTTGATCGGCGGCGGCGGCGCGGACACGCTGGATGGCGGGGCGGGTTTCGATACCGTCGATTATTCCGTCGATCTTTCTGCGGGAGAATCGGTTGCGGTGTCTTTCCGGAGTTCGGGCGCCACTGCCGTTATAACGCGCAGCAACGGAGCGATCGAAACCGATCGTTTGGCAAATGTTGAATATATCATCGGCGGCAACGGTAAATCCGATACGATCAGTTGGGGTGACACCTCGATTGTGCATCTCGATCTCGCCAAGGGGATTTATGGCACGTTCGATGGCCCCGGACTTTATCTCGAAGGCCGTCTCGCCGGTTTTGAAATTGTCGCCACCGGCAGGGGAAACGACACTCTCTTCGGCGATGGCGCGGATAATCGCCTTTCCGGCGGGGCAGGCGATGATTGGTTGGCGGGCGGGCGTGGCAACGACATTCTGGACGGCGGCGGCGGTATCGACACGGTCGATTATTCGGTCGAAGCCAGGCTCATCGACTCCGTCTCTCTCCTTATCCAAGGCGCTGGCAGCACGGTGAAGATCGCGCATAATGGTTTTTACGATGAAACCGACACGCTTCTAGGTATCGAAAACATCATCGGCGGAATAAGCGTGCATGATTTGGTTACCTTTACGTCTGCCGCGGCCGTGCAGTTCAATATGGAAACCGGAGACGCCACGGGAGGCTTTCGAGGAAAGATTGCAAGTTTCGAAAATGTCACGATGGGCAGTGGCGATGATTACCTTGTCGGTAACGCCGCGCATAACACGCTTACGGGTGGTGCGGGAAATGACCATATCGAAGGTGGCGCGGGCAATGATTATCTGGTGGGCGGAACTGGCGACGATTATCTCGACGGGGGTAGCGGCAGCAATACCCTTATCGGGGGCGACGGAAATGACATTCTTGTCATAGGCCGCAATGATTACCTGGATGGCGGACAAGGATACGATACCGTCGTGCTGCGCGGCTGGGGAGATGCCATCGTCGATAAAAACACAGGGTTTCTCTTTGACGCTTATGGCAGCGTCATAAGCCGGGCCACCAATATCGAGGAGTTTCAGGCAAAGGATAATACGGTCATTCACTATAAGCTAGGCGATGGTCGCGTGTTTCTAAGTAGCGATTCTATCGGAGGAGAATTCAAAGGGACGAGCGCGAGCGATACGGTGAGCTATGCCGGCGTCGCCACAACGCCGCTTTGGCTGAATTACGGCTACGCGGTCTTCGGATCCCTCGCCGCAGGATATATTAGTCACGGCAATCGGTTTGATGGCGTGGCGGGTGTCGAAAATATCGACGGTTCAGATGGAAATGATTACTTGGTGGGGAGCATAGCCACCAATACGATCTTTGGCGGCGGTGGCGATGACGACATCACGGCGGTATGCGATTTTTTCGGTAATTGCCAGGATGTTCTAGATGGGGGCACGGGGCACAATAGCGTGAGTTTTGCTGGTCCCAGCACATTTTCATTACAGCGAGCCGGCGCGACGGGCGTGTATGTCGATCTCGCCGCCAGTCAGGCATATATCCATTACACCGCCTCGTTTTATTCCGATGGCAGCGTTGGAAAGCCGACGTTTAGCGGGGGTGCCGTGACTATTCGCCATTTCAGCGATGCGCACGGCACGTCGGGTAAAGATGTCATGCTGGGAAATAGCGACGACAACACCTTTTATGCCGATAATGGTGCCGATGTTTACGACGGGCGCGGCGGAACCAATACGGTGAACTATTACTTATCCAGCGAAGGCGTTACAGTCAATTTGGCGACGGGCATCAATCACGGCGGAGCGGCGGAAGGCGATCGCCTCTTCCATATCCAGAATATCGTCGGCTCGTCCTATGGCGATACCATCACCGGCGATGCCGGTGCCAATGTGCTCATTGGCAATGACGGCGCGGATATCATCCGCAGCGGCGGAGGCAATGATCGAATCGATGGCGGCGCCGGGCGCGATACCATCATCCTCAACGATGCAGGAAATGGGAATTGTCTCATCGTCTATGAGCATTTGACCGATGGTACGAGCCCAAGCCCGTTGACGCCGCGCGGCGATTTGATTGCCGGGTTCTCAACCGGTGCGGGAGCCGACAAGATCGATTTCGCCAGCGTATTCTCGGATATCGATCAGGCGTTTGGCCGCCGTACCAGCCTGGCCGAGAATGCGCATATGGTGCATCTCGACGATCATGGCGTTCTCTCGATTACCACGCCTACCGGCCATACCGAGATCCTGGCGACCTTCCAGAACTTGAGCGCGATCCAGCTGGGCGCAATCCAGCAAGACATCGCGACCCAAGCTCAGCATTTCGTCGTTTTGGCTCACGGATAGACGGCTATCCCTTCCGGCGGTTAACTAAACCTTCCTCTTTAAAAGCTGGGAGAGCTATTCAAGCCAGAGGCCATCTCATCTGGCCCCGCTGCACGGCGATCCCCCCATTCAAGGGGAGGGTGCCATCCGTCATGCCGGGCCTTGAGCCGGGGCGGGCGCTCTTTGAAAGAGTTGCCATATACCGATTCCTTTGACATACTACAGCTAGTTGCAAACGCGGTATTTCTTGCCATATATGGCGGAAGGAGGGCGGAATGAGCAAAAGCGGCACCGATTTCGGCGACGCGGGTCATCCTCTCGAGATGATCGAAGCCATGGCAGCGGCAAACCATTGGAAAATCGAGGAATCGACTGGTGACGATGTGCGGATCGCCTGCCAAGGTCCGTGGCAGGTCTATCGATTACGGTTTCATTGGGATGCCGAGCGGTCGGCCTTGCGGTTTTATTGCGGCGCACCGCGCCGCGTGCCTGGGTATCGGCGTTCGGCCTTTGCCGAAATGGCCATGCATATCAATGAACATCTCTGGCTCGGGCATTTCTTTCTTTCTCACGAGGATGGAACGCCGACCTTCCACCATACCTTGGTCCTGAGCGGCACCGATGGGATTACAGCCGAACAGCTTGTCGATATCGTCGAGACTGCCATTTCCGAGCAGGACCGGGCTTACCCGGCTTTTCAGCTGATTATCGATGGAAAGCCGGTAGAAGAGGCCTTGATGGCCTCCCTTCTCGAAACGGTAGGGGAAGCGTGACAGGCCTGCTTGACCAACAGACCCTGCTGGTGGGCGGGGGAAAGATGGGCATGGCTCTCCTCAATGGGTGGCTGGCCCAGGGCGTAAATCCCGATGTCGTCACCATCGTTGAACCTCGCCCAAGCGCGGAATGCCGCCAGGCAGGCGTACGTATCGTCGACGATCCTGAGCAAGTCACGCAAACGCCATCGCTCGTTATAATGGCGGTCAAGCCTCAGATCTTAAAAGACGTGCTTCCCAGATACCGACAATATTCCGAAGCTCTTTTCCTTTCCATCGCGGCGGGAAAAACCATCGCTTTTTTTCGGGAGCATCTGGGATCCCAAGCGAGGATCGTGCGCGCGATGCCCAATTTGCCAGCCTCGGTCGGGCAGGGAATCACGGTGCTTTATGCTCCGCCGGACATAACGGAGTCCGCGCGCAATCTCCTCGCTCGACTCATGGAAACGGTGGGCGACGTTCTCTGGATAGAGGATGAGGAGCTTTTCCATGGTGTGACAGCGCTGTCGGGTAGCGGGCCTGCCTATCTTTTCCTTTTGACCGAATGTCTGGAGGAAGCGGGTATCGCTCTGGGTTTGCCTGGCCAGATGGCGCGTGTCTTGGCACGAAAAACCATTGAAGGCGCCGCCGAATTGATGCGGCGTTCCCCATTATCTTGCCAGGATCTACGAATGGCGGTCGCAAGCCCGAAAGGAACGACGGAAGCCGCGCTGGCTGTCCTGCAGGAGCCCGGTAATGGCTTGGCTCAGCTAATGGGGCGCGCAATCGCCGCTTCCGCTCGCCGGGCCCAGGAAATTTCACGAGAGACTTGATTTTTTGTCAGTATCACGAAGATACAGGCATAACTGCTTGTATCTACGATAGAAAATAATTTTGCTGCAATGCAAAAAATCTCTTGCTTTTTATGTTGCGCTGCGCCATATTAGGTCTTGCAGCGGTGGAAGCGCCGCGACAGTAAGGAGATATTATGGCTAAGACCAATACGGTATTCGATACCGATTATTTCAAGATGCCGGATGTGACGGCGATGCAAAACGAATTTACGCGCGCTTTCGGCGATATGGCGAAGCTTTTCGTAAACGGCAAGGCGCCGACCATGGACATGGAATCGCTTGCCAGCACACAGCGCAAAAATATGGAAGCCTTTACCGCGGCCAACCAGGTCGCCTTCGAAGGATTCAAGACGGTCGCGCAACGTCAGGCTGAGCTTGCCCGCCAAGCAGTGGAAGATTTCGGACGCGCCGCCAAGGAATTGAGCGCGGTCGGCACCCCCGAGGAAAAGCTTGCGCGTCAGGCTGAGTTCGCCAAGCAGAGCTTTGAGACGGGTTTGAATAATGCCCGCGAAGTTTTCGAAATGGCCCGCAAAACCGGCGACGATGCGGTTAGTCTGCTGTCGAACCGGCTCGCTGCGCAGTTCGACGAAATGAAGGCCGCTTTCATGTCTCGCAAGGACGTGAATAAAGAGACCGTCTCCAAGGACAGCGGTCCCAAGGACACGGTCGCCCAGGCCGTGCGGCGCTAGGTTCTCCAAAGAAAAAACCCGGCCTTAGATGCCGGGTTTATTTTTATGATCGGTCTGCGCAGCCATGGCATCGAGCTAGGGCGGCCCAGGCCGATTTCATTATGCGGAAGATCGCCTCAGGGGACGGATGCGCATCGGAAGTTTGATAGTCTTACTTTGCATCGTGGCTTCTGCATCCTCGTGTGCAATGAAGGAAAAAGAGAAGAAAAGCGTTATCGAGCCAGATCGCGGAGCAACCTCGACGCAACGCCAAGTGGCTAACGAAGAGTTGGATCGAGCCATCGATATATATCGCGAGCACGGCACCGGCGCCGATGAAATCATTCAATTGCTGCAGCGGATGGGGGATAAGATCGATGAAACAAATGTTGCCGGGGTTTCGGGGATTATCGCGGGAATAGAAGAGAGAAGGGGCCAGCCGAATGCGCGGTTCCTCATAGGCGATCATGCGCTTCCTTATCTCGCGGCTGCGGGGATTCTCGGTATACGTTTTGCCGATCCCGCGGGAGCCGCGAAAGCCGCAGAAATGGAGTCATCCGGCTGGCCGAACAAACTGCGCGACTTTGTCGTGGATTCCATAAGGAATTCTCCAGCTTCACTCGCGGATCTGCACGTGCGCAGCCCGGATGATATGGATCTATTGTGGGGGGCCTATCTCGTTAGCGGGGAATGTACGCTATCTCAAGATTTTGACCGGTCTCCTGGTTCTATCCGATATTAACGACGTGCCATTCCTGGTACTGCAGGCGACGGCGAAGTGGTCGACCTCTGCCAATGCCCGGCAACATGATTGGGTAAAAAGGATCTAGGGCGGATTGCCGAACAGGCAACGTCCTCCTCCGAGAGAACAGCGATTCTTGAGCTGCTTTCCTCCCTTGATTGAGTTATTCTAGCGCATCGTCGGCATAACAAATTCTGCCCCCGCGCGGATGCCCGTCGGCCAGCGCGTGGTGATCGTTTTCAATCTCGTATAGAACCGAACGCCTTCGGGGCCGTGCATATGGTGATCGCCGAAGAGTGACCGCTTCCATCCACCAAAGCTATTGAACGCCATGGGGACAGGGATCGGTACGTTGATGCCGACCATGCCAATCTGCACCTTGCTCGAGAAATCCCTGGCGGCGTCGCCGTCGCGGGTGAATATCGCGGCACCGTTGCCGTATTCGTGTTCATTGACCAGCCTGAGGGCCTCGCGATAGTCCGGGACGCGCACAACCGACAGGACCGGGCCGAAGATTTCTTCCTTATAAATTCGCATCTCCGGGGTGACGCGGTCGAAGAGACATCCCCCGAGGAAAAAGCCCTTCTCATATCCCTGCAATTTGAGGTCGCGCCCATCTACCACCAGGTTCGCGCCCTCGGCGACGCCCAGATCCACGTAGGATTTGACCTTCTCGAAATGCTGCCGGGTCACCAAGGGACCCATTTCCGCCTCGGGATCGGTGCCGGGCGCGACCTTCAGGCCGCGCACCCGGGGGGCGAGCTTTTCGATCAGGGTATCGCCCACCTTGTCGCCCACCGCAACGGCAACGGAAATTGCCATGCAGCGCTCGCCGGCCGAGCCGTACCCCGCGCCCATGAGTGCGTCTGCCGCCTGATCCATATCCGCGTCAGGCATGACCACCATATGATTCTTGGCGCCACCCAGAGCCTGGACCCGCTTATTATGGGCGGTACCCGTCGCATAGATATATTCGGCGATGGGGGTCGATCCGACAAAGCTCACCGCCTGGACCATTGGATTATGGAGTATCGCATCGACGGCTTCCTTATCGCCGTGCACCACGTTGAGCACGCCATCCGGCAAGCCGGCTTTTTTTGCCAGCCCGGCTAAGAAATTGGCGGCGCTCGGGTCGCGCTCGGATGGCTTAAGGATAAAGCAATTGCCGCATGCGATGGCGATGGGGAACATCCAAAGCGGCACCATCGCCGGGAAATTGAAAGGCGTGATGCCTGCCACCACGCCGAGCGGTTGGCGCATCGCCCATGAATCGACATTCGTCCCGACGTTTTCGCAGAAATCGCCTTTGAGCAGATGAGGGATGCCGCTCGCGAATTCGACAACCTCCAGGCCGCGAATGATCGACCCTTTGGCATCGCTCAGTACCTTGCCATGTTCTGAGGTCACGATTGCCGCCAGCGCCGAGATATTATCCTCGATGAGCTGCTTGAAGCGGAACATCACTCGCGCCCGCTGTAGGGCTGGCGTCGCCGCCCATGCGGGGAAGGCCGCCTGCGCCGCCGCGATGGCGGCGTCCATTTCTTCCTTGTTGGCCAGTGGCACTCGCGCCTGGATCTCGCCGGTCGCCGGATTGAAGACGTCGCCGAAGCGGCCCGAAGTTCCCGCTCGCTCAGCGCCCCCGATGAAGTGGAAAATATCGCGCATAGTTTCTCCGTTCACGAGTCATAGGTCAGGATCGACGTGACCGGGACGTCGAGTCGTTCCCGGCCTGCCAGGAAGGATAATTCGATAATGCAGGCAGCGCCAGCGACTTCCGCGCCGACCTTGCGCAAAAGCGCGACGGCCGCGGCCATGGTTCCGCCGGTGGCGAGCAGATCGTCGAGTACGATAACTCTCTGGCCGGGTCGAATGGCGTCGCTTTGAATTTCAACGATATCGTTACCGTATTCCAAATCATAGGTATGGCGAATGACCTCGCCGGGCAATTTGCCGCGCTTCCTCACCATGATGAACCCTTTGTTCATAATATAAGCGAGGGGCGCGGCCACGAGGAAACCGCGCGATTCGATGCCGACAAGGAGATCGGGTTCCAGCGGCGCGAGCGCGGCCGTCAGTTGGTCGACGCAGCTCCGCCAGGCGGGACCATTGGCCAGCAAGGTCGAGACATCGTAAAAAAGGACGCCTGGTTTCGGAAAATCCGGCACATGACGGATATGTTTCTTCAAATCCACGATTGCACCCATTTTCCCTCGCAGTCTCAAAAAATTGGCTTATAGCCGACGTGGGCGACAAAAGCAAAGTCGAGCAATTAAGCCACTCTTAATCCCTCTCCAGTAAACAGGGACGATGGATACGTCCCGCAGATCGCCGCTGAGCGCGCGCGATGTCGAGGAATTGTTGCGCGACCCCAGCGCCGAAACGCGCAAGGCGACGGTGGAGAAGCTCGCCGCCCAGTTCGCTGCAAGCGGATTCACGGGGGTGGAGATGGCGACCGCCGTTGAAATTATCCGTTCGCTGGCGAAGGACGTCGAGATGCGCGTGCGGGAAGCGCTATCGCTCAGTCTTGCTGCGTCACCTCTGCTGCCGCGCGACATTGCCTTGCAATTGGCGCGCGATATCGACAGCGTCGCACTGCCAATCCTCCAATATTCCCAGGTTTTCACCGACGAGGATCTCAAAAATATCATCCTCATGCAGAATGAGAAAAAGCAGCAGGCGATCGCTCGGCGCAGCGGGCTGAGTGCCGGTGTGATCGACCACTTGATCGAACACGCGCGTTCCGAACGGGTGATGAGCACGCTTGGCGGAAATAACGATGCCACGATGACCGAGGCGCAGATGGAGCGCGCCTTGACCCGCTTCCCGGGCAGTACCGAGGTCGCGGACTCGCTGGCCAAGCGGACGCTTTTGCCTTTGCCGATCGCTGAGAAACTTGTCTTTCTCGTCTCTAACCAATTGCGCAATCACATCGTGGCTCATTACGATATTGCACCGGCGATAGCGAGCGATCTGCTCATAGAAGCACGAGAACGCGCGACCATTCGCATGGCGGTTACCGCTGACGAAGATATAACGCCGATGCTTGAAGCGATGCACCGCGAGAACAGATTGACCACCACGTTGCTCATGCGCGCGCTGCTGGTGGGCGATCTGGCCCTGTTCGAGCAGGCATTGGCGATCCGTTCCGGCCTGACCATCATCAATACGCGGGCGCTGATCCATGACAGGGGTCGGCTGGGGTTGGAATCGATCTGCAAGAAGGCCGATATTCCCCCGCGATTTATTCCCGCGATCCGGGCAGCCATCGCTGCGGTCGATGAGATCGAACTCGATGGTCAGGCCTTCGACCTCGAACGGCACCGCCGGCGGGTCATCGAGCGGCTGCTGACCCAAGCTAATGTCTTGAACGCCGAGGATAGCGACTATCTGATCGATAAACTGCGGCGCTTGACGGTCTAACGTCAACTCGGGAAGAGCAGGCTGGCGCGCAGTCCCCCTAGGGGGGATTGATCCAATGCAATATCGCCACCATGGCTGTGCATGATATCCCGTGCGATGGTGAGGCCGAGCCCGGTGCCGCCCGTTTCGCTGTTACGCGACGAATCCAACCTGAAAAAAGGACGAAAGACATGTTCGCGCGCCTCCTCGGCAATACCAGGTCCATCATCGTCGACATGAATGACAAAGCCATCCTCCGTCCAGCCTGCGCTGACGCGCGCTTTTTGGGCATAGCGTTGGGCATTGCCGAGAAGATTGCCGAGGCAGCGTTTGACCGCATCGCGCCTGATCGAGAGGCGCGCGGCTGTGGGGATTTTTCCTCGCGATACGTTCAAACCGTGCCGGCGTGCATCGTCGACCGCCTCATCGATCAGCATTGCCATGTCGCATTCCTCGCCCTGTCCCGTACCCTCGCCACGCGCGAAGGAGAGATATTCATCGATCATCCGGCCCATCTCGCCCACATCTCTTTTCAGACTCTCGATGGCTGGTCCGTCGCCCAGCATGGCTAACTCCAGGCGCATCCGGGTGAGGGGTGTTCTGAGGTCATGGCTAACGCCGGCCAGCATTTCGGTGCGCTGGGCGATCTGGCGACGGATACGTTCGCGCATTTGGTTGAAGGCGTGACCTGCCAAGGCAACTTCGTGCGCACCGCGCGGTTCGAAGGCGCCGGTATCGATGCCCTTGCCGAAATCATCGGCCGCTTGGGCGAGACGCCGAATAGGATGGACCTGGCCCCGCATAAAAAGCGTCGCAGCGACGAGAAGGGCCACGGAGACTCCGACCATCCAAAGGAAAAAGATATACGTCGTCGAGGTGAAAAGACGCCGGCGGCTGACCGAGGCATGAATGACGCCGTCGGGTAGCTGGATATGAATTTCGATCTCGCTTTTCAAAGACCGGCTATCGAGAATGAAGGGCCGCTCCACCTTGTCCGCGAGCGCTGCCGAAAGGCGGCGGTCGACAAGATTTTGGCGAGTGACCGTCGGATCATTGGGCAGAATCTCCCCTGGCGAATATTGAAAATGGATCCCTGTCTTATATTCGCCGATGGTGAAAATCTGTTGCGCATGAACGGGGTCGATCGACGGAGGCAGCAGCGAAAGCACCATGCCGATTTCGCCTGCGACACTCTGGCCCAGGCGCGAGGACACGCTTGCCCAATGGCTGTCATAGAAGAACCACGCCAGAATTATTTGAATACAGACGATCGGGGTCACGATGATCAGAACCGATCTGCCGAGCAGGGAATGGGGCAGGGCATCCTGGACAATGTCACCGAGGGCGACGCCTATCTTTCGTGTGAGCTCAGCCATTCTGGAGGACGTACCCCTGGTTACGGACCGTCTGCAGATAAAGAGGCTGGTGGGGATCGGGTTCGATCTTGCGCCTGATCCGCGTGACATGCATGTCGAGGGACCGACTATCCTGGCCGAAGACGTCCCGCCCTACCACGCGGTTTGCGTGCCGGGCGAGCAGAGCGAGAATAGCCGCCTCTGCGGGCGTCAATTCCACAATGTTACCCTCGCGCATCAGCCGACGCTGGCCGATATCGAAGACGAAGGGGCCGAACTGGACGATGGGCTCTGCCTGCTCGGCAAGCGTGACCCGTCGCAATACGGCATTGATCCTAAGGATCAGCTCGCGCGGCTCGAAAGGCTTAGGCAGGTAATCATCCGCCCCACGTTCAAGTCCATCGATGCGGTGTTCGGCTTCGCCGCGCGCGGTCAAGAGAATGACCGGTACGTTGCTCTGAGAGCGGAGCTCACGTGTAAAATCCAGCCCGTTCATGCCGGGCATCATCACATCCAGAATGACAAGATCGAAGGCAATGGCGCGCATCTGTTCCCGCGCGGCGGCGGCATCCGCGGCGGTATTTACCCGAAAGCCATTGTCGTCGAGATATTTGGCGATGAGTTCACGAATCCGCCGGTCGTCATCGACCACAAGAATATGATGTTTCGGTTCTTCCTCGCTCATGGATTTATTGCTGACGCAGCCTCAAACAGTCGATATCATGCCATAAAAGGAGCGACCATGATACCTTTCGACGACAGAGATGGCTATATCTGGCTAGACGGAAAATTTGTCGGCTGGCGCGACGCCAAGCTCCATGTCCTTACCCATGGATTGCATTATGCCTCGTCCGTTTTCGAGGGTGAACGTGCGTATGACGGAGCCTTATTCAAATCACGTGCTCACACAGAGAGACTGCATCAATCTGCGGCCATTCTCGGTTTCAGCATTCCTTATAGCGTTGAGGATATCGAGACGGCGAAAGCCGAACTCCTCCGCCGTTCGGGTTTCCAAAATTGCTACGTGCGCCCGATTGCTTGGCGTGGCAGCGAGATGATGGGTGTCTCCGCCCAGCAGAGCCGCATCCATCTTGCGATAGCCATGTGGGAATGGCCGACCTATTACTCGCCGGAATTGCTTGAAAAAGGTATCCGGACGAAGTGGGCAAAATATCGGCGACCCTCGCCGGATACGGCCCCTACGGCCGCCAAGGCTTCGGGTCTCTATATGATCTGTACCATTAGCAAGCATGAGGCGGAAAAGGAAGGCTATCAAGATGCGATGATGCTCGACTATCGCGGCCAGCTTGCCGAGGCGACCGGCGCAAATGTCTTTCTCGTTCAGAATGAGGAGTTGCATACGCCCCGTCCCGACTGCTTTCTGAATGGCATCACTCGTCAGACCGTGATGGAGCTGGCGCGCAACCGTCAGATTAAAGTAGTGGAGCGCGCGATTATGCCGGAGGAGCTTTCGCGCACCGATGAGGTCTTCATCGTGGGAACCGCGGCCGAAGTGACGCCGGTTGGCGCGATTGGCGATTATTCATTCAAGGTAGGACCGATCACACGTCTCCTGCGCGAGGATTACCTGAACGCCGTCCGCGGCCATCGCGGCAAATCCGCCGCTGCCGAATAATCGAGATCAGCGATCGAAGCGGTTATTGAGCACGATCCCGGTTGTCACTTTATGGACGCCGGCAATGCGCTCCACCGCTTCACGCACTCGGCTTAGTTCCTCGATCGAGGATGCTTGCACATAAAGCAGCATGTCGATTTCCCCGCCGAGCGATTGCGAGCGGCGGATTTCCTCGATATGGCTCAGCGCTTGCGCGACCCGCGAACAAAACGGTCCGGTCAAGTACACGAAGAAATACGCGCCGACACCGGGATTCTTCATTTCGGGGCGCTTGCGAATGGTGAAACTTTCGATGGCGCGATATTGACGCAATACTTTGAGACGGCGATGAACGGTGGAGCGCGCAACGCCAAGCCGGATCGCAATCTTTGAGATCGGCATACGACTGTTCACCTCAAGTAGGGCGAGGATGTCACGATCCCGGTCGTCGATTTTCGGTTCTTTCCGCGCCATAAGCTGCCTTGTCGATTGGCTGCATATTGCGTCAGAAAGGGTAGTCTCGCAACGATTTCTATCACTTATCGTCAGTTTGTTTTCTGCGAATGATCAAGCGAGATCGAAGAACAGGAACTTGGCCGCCATGTCTCGTGTCGCCAGCTTGAGTTGAGACTCACTCGATATCTCGGCGGCATCGCCCGGCTCAAGACGTATGCCGTTGACTTCCAGCACGCCGGCAATCAGCTGGACATAGGCATGCCTGCTCGCGGGGAAAGAGAAGGCCTCCACATGGTCTGGCATCCATTCGCCCAGGCTGATTGTCGCGTCTTGTAAAATCATGACCGGGGCCGCACCGGGATCGCGCGCGCACAGCGGCACCAAGGCATTAGGTGTGGCGCTATAGGCTTCTTGCGCGTAGCGTGGCGTCAGGCCGGCTCGTTCGGGAAGCAGCCAGATCTGCAGAAGGTGGGTCATGACATCGGGTGCGCTGAATTCGCTGTGAAGAATACCTGTGCCCGCGCTCATGATCTGGACTTCGCCTGGCCGGATTGTCGAGCCATTGCCGAGTGAATCCTTATGGGATAGCGACCCTTCGATGACGTAGGTGAGGATTTCCATATCCTTATGGCCGTGAGTCGGAAAGCCGCTGCCGGGGGCGATGCGATCCTCGTTGATGACCCTGAGGGAACGAAAACCCATGGCGTGGGGATCGAAGAAATCGCCGAAGGAAAAGCTGTGATAGGAATCGAGCCAGTCGAGGCGCGTGCGGCCGCGCTTGACGGAGGGACGGTGACGGATCATGGACACTCCTTTTGATCGTTCAGGATAATACCGCGAGGCTCTTTTTTTTATCAAAAATACTCTTGCTATTGGGGAACTCCCTGTCTATATTTGCTCTCCGCCTCCACCGAATCGGTGCGGGGCGGCACTTTTTTGCGATGCTGTTTGACAAGTAGGTAAGATGGAAGGGATACGCGGGTGGCGGAAGCTGACGCGTATCTTGACTGCCATGTTTGGTATGGGGGTCTTGCGCGAGCGGGGCCTTTGACTGGACGTGGTGGGCCCGCTCTTAGGAGCGGGTGTTACGTGTTTGTGCAGGACCTTTCGCTGGGCTTTGGCCTGGTGGAAGTTTCTCTGGTTAGCGCTGGGCTATCTGGGTTTTCCCGGAAGGTTTGGCGCGGTTAACCTGAGAGTTTGATCCTGGCTCAGAACGAACGCTGGCGGCATGCCTAACACATGCAAGTCGAACGGGATCCAGGCTTCGGTCTGGTGAGAGTGGCGGACGGGTGAGGA